>NZ_JAERRF010000050.1 GCF_016741875.1 Streptomyces coffeae
CGGTTTCTCCGGGCGCTTCCCTTCGCTGTGTCCACTACTTTAGCTGATTTCCCTTCGGGCTCCTAATCGGAGTCCCAGGCCATAATTTCGCACAGCGAAAAGAGACCCCTGTTATGGGAATCATCGGTAGTGGTTGGCCGCTCCGGGGCTGCTCCGATCCGACCCGCTGGTCGTGATGACAGAGCTGCCCGTCTCAAGCGGCTCGGGCTACGTTAGGCGTCCGGCGGTTCGGAGTCAAGTTCCCACCTGACGACTCGTCGGACTCCGGCGACGCGGGGTGTGGGCCCGGTACGGGCTGACCGATGGTTCGCCGTCGATCCAGAAGCGCCAGGGGTGGGTGGCGCCCTCGCCGCCGACGCCCGTCCGGGGTCCGCTCAGCACCTGCTCGGGCCGGGCGGGCCGACCGCTGAGGATCTCCATCGGGGCGTCGGGACCCGCGCAGACATCCGTGCCGTCCAGCCGGCGGTCGACCCCGAGGGCGGTGGCCAGCCGGGCCGGACCCTTGGCCAGTTCCTGGTCGTTACGGGCCTTCGGCCGTCGCTGATGCGCCCGCTCATGGCCGTGCAGCACCTCGCCCGCGCGCAGCAGCACCCCGCTCGGGGTGCCCTCCGGACCGCAGACCAGGTTCAGGCAGTGCCACATGCCGTAGGTGAAGTAGACGTACGCATGACCCGGGGGTCCGAACATCACGGCATTGCGCTCGGTGCGGCCCTTGTAGGCGTGCGAGCCGGGGTCGGCGAACCCCGCGTATGCCTCGACCTCGGTCAGCCGTACCTCGATCGGTCCGTCGGGGGTGCGCCGTACCAGGACGCGTCCGAGGAGGTCCGGGGCGACCTCGAGGACGGGGCGGTCGAAGAAGCTCCGGCTGAGCGGCATACGGTCAGGTCCTGCTGTCACGCGGCCCGAGCGTAGTGGAACAGATATCTACCGGTGGTTGGAGCCGGACCAGTCCGCTGGAAGGGTAGATCCCGCGGAACCGCCCATGGCTGTTTCGCGTGCTTAGGGTTCAACAGGGATCGACTGCGATCGAGTGAGGGCACGGTGTCGTGTCCTTGAGAGGGAGAACATGGGCTTCAAGAAGCTGCTCGCGAGTCTCGGTGCCGGTGGCGCCTCGGTGGAGACGGTGCTGACCGAGGAGAACGTCGTTCCGGGTGGCATCGTGCAGGGCGAGGTCCGGATCCAGGGCGGCTCGGTCGCGCAGCAGATCGAGGGACTCTCCGTCGGCCTTCAGGCGCGGGTCGAGGTGGAGGGCAACGACCAGGAGTACAAGCAGGACATCGAGTTCACCCGGCAGCAGCTGGGCGGGGCGTTCGAGGTCCAGGCCGGCGGCGTGCACACGGTGCAGTTCGGCCTGGAGATCCCGTGGGAGACCCCGGTGACCATGTTCCTGGGCCGTCATCTGTCAGGGATGAACGTGGGTGTGACCACCGAGCTCCAGATCGCGCGTGCGGTGGACTCCGGTGACCTGGACCCGGTCAATGTGCATCCGCTCCCGGCTCAGCAGGCGATCCTGGACGCCTTCGGCGCCCTCGGCTTCCGCTTCAAGAGCGCCGACCTGGAGCGCGGTCACATCCGCGGGACCCGTCAGCGGCTGCCGTTCTACCAGGAGATCGAGTTCTACGCGCCGGAGCAGTACCGGGGCCTGAACCAGGTGGAGCTGTCCTTCGTCGCTGACGACCGCGAGATGGACGTCGTGCTGGAGATGGACAAGAAGCCGGGGCTGTTCACCGAGGGCAGCGACTCCTACCGGTCGTTCACGATGAACCTGTCGTCCTTCCAGGAGACCGACTGGTCCGCCTACTTGAACCAGTGGCTCGCCGAGGTCGGCGGCAAGCGCAGCTGGCTCTGAGCCGTCGGGTCCTTCCGGACCGTCTGTCCGTCGTGGGGCGTGCGCCGAAGCTGTTTCGGTGCGCGCCCCGCGCGTTTGCCGGGGCCGTCGGTGCTCAGGGCGCGTCGGCGCAGTGCACGGTCATCGGGGTGCCGCGGGCGGCCCAGTACGCCACCGTGTCGGCCAGGATGTCCGAGGCGATGGCGGCTGCTTCGGGAGCCGCCTCCCGGAAGGCCGACCAGCCCCGGACGTGCAGCAGAAAGCCACCGGCCTCGCCCCACCAGGACAGATCGGTGAGGCAGTCGGCGAGTGCGTCCCAGTTGTGCCCGAACCAGTCGGGGAACCGCAGGTCCTGGGCGCAGCGGAGGAGAAGGCCGTCCTTGTCGGACACACCGTCGAGGTTCAGCGAGAGGGCGGGGGTCGGGCCGGTCATGGCCGCCATGGTGCCAGCCTCGCGGGTGTCGATCTCGTTAGGCCCTGTCCGGCGGGTCTTATCGGGCCCGCGACGCCTGGCACCGCGCCCCCGGCTACCGCTGGGAGGTGCCCCCGGCCGCGTTGTCGGAGTCGCCCGAGTACGCCCAGTACGAGGGCGATCCTCCGCCTTGCGAGTCACCGCACCAGACGCCGCGGGCTGCTCCTCAAAGACCCACCGAACAGGGCCTAGGCTGGCCGGGCAGCTGATCCAGCGCGACTCTCAGGAGGTTTCGACGTGTCCGAGCAGAAGCGGCACCCGCTCCCCCACGACTTCCATCCGCAGGTGCCGTCGTTCACGGTGGTGAGCGACGATGTGGAGCCACAGGGCACCCTCAAACCGGCTCAGCTGGCGGCGAAGGGGAACACCTCTCCGCACCTTCGCTGGGAGGGGTTCCCGGAGGGGACGAAGAGCTTCGCCGTCACCTGCTTCGACCCGGACGCGCCCACGGGCAGCGGGTTCTGGCACTGGGTGCTCTTCGACATCCCGGCGCATATCACCGAGCTGCCGGCCGGTGCGGGCAACGGTGACTTCCCGGGACTGCCCGCGGGTGCGGTGCATGTGCGCAACGACTACGGCACCCGGGACTTCGGCGGGGCCGCGCCGCCGCCCGGGGACGGTCCGCACCGCTATGTGTTCACGGTCTACGCGGTGGATTCCGAGAAGCTGGGGCCGGACGCCGAGGTGTCGCCGGCGGTGGTCGGCTTCAATCTGCGCTTCCACACGCTGGGGCGGGCCCAGTTGATCGGTGAGTACGAGGTGCCGGCCGCGGGCTGACGCGGCGAAATTGCGTTGTCCTCGGCCGTGCTCCCGGCCAGAGTTGATCCCGGCCCGCCCATGTCGGCGGCGGGCCGGGACACCGGGATGCGGGGGTGGTCGGGATGCGCGAGACGCTGGTTCTGAACGCGAGCTTCGAGCCGCTGGCGACGGTGACGCTGCGGCGTGCCGTGGTGCTGGTGCTCCAGGACAAGGCCGTCGTCGAACACGCCCATCCCGGGCTGCGGTTCAGGGCCGCTGATGTCGATCTTCCGGTTCCACGGGTGATCCGGCTCTGCCGCTACGTACGGGTGCCGTTCCGAAGACGTGCGCCGTGGTCGCGGCGCGGGGTGCTGGTCCGGGACCAGCACCGGTGCGCGTACTGCGGCCGCCGGGCGACGACCGTGGACCATGTGCTGCCGCGGTCGCGCGGAGGTGGGGACACCTGGCTGAATACGGTGGCCTCGTGTGCCGAGGACAACCACCGCAAGGCGGACCGGACTCCGGAGCAGGCGGGGATGCGGCTGCTCAAGGCCCCGTTCGAGCCGACGCCTTCGGATGCGCTGCTGCTGGCGCTGGGGGCGGCGGAGCGGGACGGGCTGCCGGAGTGGCTGGCGCTGCCCGCCTGACGTGGCCGGGGTCCACACCGCGGTCGTACGCCCATCGCGGGCCGCGGGGCCAACTCATCGCTTGCGGCGGTGGGTTGGCCCCTCGGCGTTTCACTCGATCGTGGGCTGCTCGCGGCGCGGGGCGGGCTCCTTGCCGGTGGCGGTGGAAGCACCGCCACCGTTGCCACCACCGGTCATCGGGCCGAAGTTGCCGATGGCACCGCCGAGTCCCTTGAGCGCGTCGCCGATCTCGCTGGGCACGATCCAGAGCTTGTTGGCGTCGCCCTCGGCGATCTTCGGCAGCATCTGGAGGTACTGGTAGGAGAGCAGCTTCTGGTCCGGGTCTCCCGCGTGGATGGACTCGAAGACCGTACGGATCGCCTGGGCCTCGCCCTCGGCGCGCAGTGCGGCGGCCTTGGCCTCACCCTCGGCGCGGAGGATGGAGGACTGCTTCTCACCTTCGGCGCGCAGGATTTCGGACTGCCGGACACCCTCGGCCTGGAGGATCGCGGCGCGCTTGTCACGGTCGGCGCGCATCTGCTTCTCCATCGAGTCCTGGATGGAGGTCGGCGGCTCGATCGCCTTGAGCTCGACGCGGTTGACGCGGATGCCCCACTTGCCGGTGGCCTCGTCGAGGACGCCGCGCAGCGCCGCGTTGATCTCCTCACGGGAGGTCAGGGTGCGCTCGAGGTCCATGCCACCGATGATGTTCCGCAGGGTGGTGACGGTCAGCTGCTCGATCGCCTGGATATAGCTGGCCACTTCATAGGTGGCGGCGCGGGCGTCGGTCACCTGGTAGTAGATGACGGTGTCGATGTTCACGACCAGGTTGTCCTGGGTGATCACCGGCTGCGGGGGGAACGGCACGACCTGTTCCCGCAGATCGACCCGGTTGCGGATGGAGTCGATGAACGGGACGACGATGTTCAGGCCCGCGTTGAGGGTGCGGGTGTAGCGTCCGAAGCGCTCGACGATGGCGGCACTGGCCTGTGGGATGACCTGGATCGTCTTGATCAGTGCGATGAAGACGAGCACCACCAGGATGATCAGGACGATGATGATCGGTTCCACAGCGGCTCCCCGTGCCCTTCATGCGTGACTGGTTGGTCGGGATGATCAGGTCTGGTGGTTCTCGAGGGTGGAGTCTGTCAGATCGGCGGTCGAGTCCGCAGCTCAACCGGGGGGCGCTCAGCTCTTGGCAGGACCCGGTGGCTACGGCGGCTACATGACGACGGCCGTGGCACCGTCGATCTCCACCACATCGACTTGCTGGCCGGGTTCATACGTCTGGTCGGGGTCGAGCGAACGGGCCGACCAGACTTCACCGGCCAGTTTGATCCGGCCGTCGCCGCTGCTGTCGACGCGCTCCAGGACCACCGCCTGACGGCCTTTCAGCGCATCGACACCGCTGCGCAGTCCGGGCTGCTGACGGCGGCTGCGGACCGCCATCGGCCGCACCACGGCGACCAGCGCGACCGAAACGGCGCAGAACACGACGACCTGGAGGACCAGACCACCGCCGAGCGCATCGGTGATGGCACCGGCGACCGCGCCGACGGCGACCATCCCGAACTCGGGCATCGCGGTCAGCACGAGCGGAATGCCCAGACCTACGGCGGCGATCAGCCACCACACCCACGGATCCACGCGTTCATGGTAGTTGCCGGGCCCGACCGGGGACAGGGCACAGATCAATTACCGGAGGCACACCCGGCGCAGGGGGCGGACATCAGGCCAGCGGCAGACCCTGCGCGGTCCAGCGGCCGCTGTTGGTCTCCACGACCAGCGGGAGGCCGAAGCAGCGCGAGAGGTTGCGGGAGGTCAGCTCGGTCTCGACGGGGCCCGCGGTCAGCACCTTGCCCTGGCGGATCATCAGCACATGGGTGAAGCCCGGGGGGATCTCCTCGACATGGTGGGTCACCATGATCATGGAGGGGGCGTACGGGTCGCGGGCGAGCCGGCCGAGGCGGCGGACGAGGTCCTCCCGGCCGCCGAGGTCGAGACCGGCCGCGGGCTCGTCGAGCAGCAGCAGTTCGGGGTCGGTCATCATGGCGCGGGCGATCAGTGTGCGCTTGCGCTCGCCCTCGGAGAGGGTGCCGAACTTCCGGTCGAGGTACTCGGTCATGCCGAGCCGGTCGAGGAAGGCGCGGGCGCGGCTCTCGTCGATGGCGTCGTAGTCCTCGTGCCAGTGGGCGGTCATGCCATAGGCGGCGGTGAGGACGGTCTCCAGGACGGTCTGCTTGCGCGGCAGCTTCTCGGCCATGGCGATGCCCGCCATGCCGATGCGCGGGCGCAGTTCGAAGACATCGACGCCGCCGAGCCGCTCGCCGAGGATCGTGGCGGTGCCGGCGCTCGGGAAGAGGTAGCTGGAGGCGACGTTGAGGAGAGTGGTCTTGCCGGCCCCGTTGGGGCCGAGGATCACCCAGCGCTCCCCCTCTTTGATCGACCAGGAGACCTCGTCCACCAGAGCCCGACCGTCGCGGACCACGGATACGTCCACCAGCTCCAGAACATCGCTCATGAGCGCGTTGTCTCCCATTGCAGTATCGAGTGTCGCGTACGCCTGTGGGCGCAGCCCCCAGGGAAAACCTACGCCACGCATTGTCGGTACCAGTCCCTAGGCTGGTGCCATGCTCGATGAACCACGTTCAGGGCGCCTTGCGGCCTGGGGAAATGCCCTTCTTGCCGGACTTGTCTCACCGGATGAGGCCGCGCACCGGATCGCGGGCGAGGACGCGTCGCACAGAGTCACCGGGCTTCCCGGGGAGTCCGGTGCGGTCGGTCTCACACTGGCGCTGGGGCGGCTGCGGGCGCTGGGGGCCAAGGGGCTGCGGGTGGCGCTGCCGATAGCCGGGCATCCGCTGGGGCTGAGCGGTCCGCCGGAATTCAACGCCCAGGCGCTCGACGCGGGCGAGGCGGTGATCGCCACCGGGGTGGCGCTCGGTCTGGTGCCCGAGGTGACCGCGGTGGGCCCCGAGGGCGACCAGCATGTCGAGGTGGTCTGGCACTGTCTGCCGGTGCGGGAGGCGCCGCCCGCGGATGTGCCGTCGCTGGGCGAGGCCGAGCGGGAGCTCGCGGAGGCGCTGCGGGATGCCACCGAGGTGCTGTCGCGGCTGAATGTGGCCGGGGCGGGCCCGGTCGCCCAGGCGGCTCTGGAGGCGTACCGGGCGCGGGCCCAGCGGGGGCGGGAGGTGCTGGCGCCGGGCTATCCGCCGAGGGCGATCCGGGTGCTGGAGCTGGCGCAGCGGGTGGGGGCGCTGATCGGCATCGCGTATGCGGCGGGCGGGGACGGCCAGGAGCACGGCGGGGCGGTGAGCGCATCGGAGATGGCGGCGCGGGCCGAGGCGCTGCGGCCGGTGGAGCGCACCTCGCGGCGGGCGCAGGTGGCCGCGTACAACGCGTATGTGGAGGAGCGGGAGCGCGGCGGTTCCTGACCGCCGCGGTCGGCCCGGCACGGAAGCACCAGCGGAAAGCACAAGGGGCCGACCCCGGAGGCGATGCCTCCGGGGTCGGCCGGTGGTACGTCACGCGCGGGCGCGGCGGACCGTGGTCACATGCAGGGGCTCGGCATGGTGGCGTTCATCGCCCCGACGGCGGTGATGGTGTTGCCGCAGACGTTCACCGGGACGTGGACCGGCGCCTGGACATTGTTGCCGGAGACGACTCCGGGGGACATCGCAGCTCCGCCGTCGGCCTGGGGGGTGTCGGCGGAGGCGACACCGGCACCGGCCATGGCGAGACCGCCGGCAGCGATGGTGATGGCCGCGAGCTTCTTGATGTTCTTCACTGTTGTAAAACCCTCCATAAGCGCGTCACCGCGGTGGAACTCCGCAGTACGCCGTGGAGAACGTTGCGCGGCCGATCAAGTTGCGCTGTTCGGGTGACATACACACGACGGTATGAATCCCGCACCAAACGACGGCATTTCTGTATCAGCGTCAGATCAGCCCAGGAGCAGTCTGAATGCGTAAGCCGATGCTTTGAGTTCAGTCATAAATGATCTATTCATGCTCCGATCCCATGCCGAACCGCCCACAGCGCGGCCTGGGTACGGTCGGCGAGGTCCAGTTTCATCAGGATGTTGGAGACATGCGTCTTGACGGTTTTCTCGGACAGGACGAGCGCACGAGCGATCTCCCGGTTGGACCGGCCATCCGCGATCAGCGCGAGCACTTCGCGCTCCCTTTCGGTGAGCGACCCGCCGCGCCCCTGGCCGCCGCCGTTCTCCTCCTGGGAGAGCAGGGCGAGTGCCACCTCGGGCTGGAGCAGCACATGCCCGGCGTGGACGGAGCGGATGGCGCCCGCGAGCGCCTCGGGGTCCACGTCCTTGTAGACATAGCCCGCAGCGCCCGCGCGCAGGGCGGGTACGACGGTGCGCTTCTCGGTGAAGCTGGTGACGACCAGCACCCGGGCCGGGTTGTCGAGGTCGCGCAGGGTACGCAGGGCCTGGATGCCGTCGACGCCGGGCATCTTCACGTCCATGAGGACGATGTCGGGGCGCAGCTCCTCGGCGCGGGCGATGCCCTCCTCCCCGTTGGACGCCTCGCCCACCACATCGATGTCGTCCTGCACCTCGAGGAAGGTGCGCAGCCCGCGCCGCACCACCTGGTGGTCGTCGACGAGCAGCACTCGGATCGTGTGTGCCGGCTCAGCCACCGGGCACCTCCATCTCGATCACGGCGCCCCTGCCGGGCGCCGAGTCCACGGTCATGGTGCCGCCGACCCCCGCGGCGCGGTCGCGCATCGACACCAGGCCGAGATGACGTCCGGCGCGGCGGATGGCCGAGGGGTCGAATCCGCTGCCGTCGTCGCTCACCCGCAGCCGGGCGCCCTGGCCGTGCCGGGTGAGCGAGACCCCGACGTTCTTGGCGTCGCCGTGGCGCAGCGCGTTGTGCAGGGCCTCCTGGGCCACCCGCAGCAGCGCCTCCTCCTGGGCGGCGGGGAGCGCCCGCACTCCCTGTGAGGAGAAGGTGACACAGGCGGAGTGGGCGCGGTCCAGCACCTGCACCTGGGTACGGAGGGTGGCCACCAAGCCGTCCTCGTCGAGGGCGGCGGGGCGCAGCTCCACGACGGCGGAGCGCAGCTCGTCGGCGGCCTCGGCGGCGAGCAGCGTGATCTGGTGGAGCTCTTCCTTGGCGCGGAACGGGTCCCGGTCGACCAGGGCCGTGGCGGCCTGGGCGGTCAGCCGGAGCGAGAAGAGCTTCTGGGAGACGGCGTCGTGCAGGTCGTGGGCGAGCCGGGCGCGCTCCCTGGCGATGGTCAGCTCGCGGCTGCGCTCGTAGAGGCGTGCGTTGGTGAGCGCAATGGCGGCGTGCTGGGCCAGGATGCCGAGCAGCTCCTCATCACTCTCGGTGAAACCGCAGCTGCCTTCCGGCTTGGGACACCGTTTGTTCGCGAGAAAGAGCGCGCCGAGAACTTCGTCCCCATCCGCAATAGGAAGTCCAATAAAGTCCGACATGTCCGGATGCGCACTGGGCCAGCCCTCAAAGCGCGGATCCCGACGGACATCGGCCAGCCGCTGTGGGGTGGCGTCCTTGAGCATCGCGGCGAGGATCCCGTGCTGGCGCGGCAGCGGCCCGATGGCCTTCCACTGCTCCTCACTGACCCCATCTACTACGAACTGGGCAAAACCCCCATGGTCGTCCGGAACCCCCAGGGCGGCGTACTCCGCATTCAGTAGCTCACGCGCAGACACAACGATCGTCTTTAGGACATCTCGGACTTCCAGGTGCCTGCTCATGGCGAGCAGCGCACTGCTGATACAGGCCAGCCCCGCCCCGGCTCCACCGCCCGCTCCGTCAGTCATGGGGCTCACCGTACCGGCGGCTCGCCGGGGGCCGTATCGGCCGGTCGTCGGCCATCGATCAAGACCTCGACCCTAGGGCGAACGGCGCACAGGAAGCCGCCGAAGGGGCTGAAATGCGGTCGGAAAAAGCAAACACCCTGCGCATTTGCGCGGGCACACCGCGCCATATGAGAGGGTCCGCAATGTGAGCCCTGACACAGGACTTATATCACTTACGAACCAGGTTAGTGGATGTTTTAAAGCGGCATGAGCGGGGAGTACGGCCGCTCACCCCGGCAGGGAAGGTCTACGTATCCACTAAGGAGCATCGTATGTCACACCTTTGCCACAAGTTTTTGCGACCGCTAAGAATTTCCCAGTCGCGCGGCGCCGTAGATCGAGAAACGGCGCACCAGGCGCCGATTCGGCCTGCGACACGAAGCGATTGGAAGAGGTCTACTCCGCCATGCCCCTCCCCAGCATCCCCGGTTACAACCGACTGACCAAGACGCACAAGTACTCCGCCGCCGGTATTGCCGCCGCGGGTGCCGCAGCGCTCGCCTTCGCCGTTGTCCCCGGCGGCGACGCCGACGCTACGACGACCGCTCAGGACCTGCCGGCCAAGTCGGTTTCCTGGGACTCGCACAAGGCTCAGCAGGACACCCTCCAGAGGCAGTCCGCGCTGGCCTCCAAGGAGGCCAAGGACGCGGCCGCCGAGAAGAAGGCTGAGGAAGAGGCCGCGAAGAAGGCTGAGGCGGCTGCCGCGAAGAAGGCCGCCGAGAAGAAGGCTGCGGACGCGAAGGCCGCGGAGGCGAAGGCCGCCGAGGCCAAGGCCGCCAAGGAGCGCGAGGCCAAGGAGGCCGCGAGCCGCTCCGCCGGGCGCGCCAAGCCGGTCGCCGAGGCTGCCAAGGAGAAGAAGAAGGAGTACCCGAACAACCTCGACGGGTGGATCCGGGAGTCCCTCGACATCATGAAGGAGAAGGGCATCCCCGGCAGCTACAACGGCATCCACCGCAACATCATCCGTGAGTCCGGTGGTAACCCGCGCGCCATCAACAACTGGGACATCAACGCCATCAACGGCGTGCCCTCCAAGGGTCTGCTCCAGGTGATAGCCCCGACCTTCCAGGCGTACCACGTCGAAGGCACCTCCTGGGACGTCTACGACCCGATCGCGAACATCACCGCCGCCTGCAACTACGCGGCCGACCGGTACGGCTCCATGGACAACGTCAACGGCCCGTACTGAGCCGACGGCACGTACCGAGCCCGGCGTATGACGTCCGGCGCATGAACGCCCGCATAAACGCCGAAGGGCGGCGGCACCCTCTGTGTGCGAGGGGTGCCGCCGCCCTTCGGACATGTCCGGGCGCGGTACCGGGGCCGCGGTCGTACGGACCGCGGCTCCCTGCTACTTGCGCATGACCTCCGGCTCGTGGCGGCGCAGCAGCCGCGCGACCGCGATGCCGCAGAGGACACCGAGGATGATCAGCACGGCCATGTCGATCCCCCACTGCGTGGTGGTGTGCTCCCACAGCGGGTCCAGGTCATTGGGCTTCTTGCTGTCCCACGGCGCCATCATGTGACCGGCGCCGGGGCCCAGGTCCAGGGTGGCTCCGGCCGCGCCGACCGCCCAGCGGGACGGCATCAGCCAGGCGAACTGCTCGACGCCCGGCGAATCGAAGATCTTGAACAGCACGCCGGTGAAGACCACCTGGACGATGGCGAACATGACCAACAGCGGCATGGTCTTCTCGGCGGTCTTCACCAGCGAGGAGATGACCAGGCCGAACATCATCGAGGTGAAGCCGATCGCGATGACGGCCAGGCACAGTTCGGCGGCCGGCGGCATCAGCAGCCCCTCTTCGGGCAGCTCGCGCGTGGAGAGGCCGATCGCGCAGATGATGACGCCCTGGAGGGCCGTGATCACGCCGAGCACGATCACCTTGGACATCAGATACGCGGAGCGGGACAGGCCGACCGCCCGTTCCCGTTCGTAGATCACCCGTTCCTTGATCAGTTCTCGTACGGAGTTGGCCGCTCCGGTGAAGCACATGCCGACCATGAGGATCAGCAGGATCGTCCCGGCAGCCTGGTTGAACGAGCCCTTGGGCGCGAACTGGAGGCCGAACTTCGCGGGGATGACCACGCTCACCGAACCCAGCACGGCGGGCAGGATCACCATCAGCCCCATGAAGCCCTTGTCGGAGGCGATTACCGACAGATAGCGGCGCATCAGGGTCCACAGCTGGGATCCCCAGCTCTGCGGCTTCTGCATCCGGGTCGGCGGCGGCTGGACATGGACCGACTGCGGGGCGACCGAGTCCAGATCCGCGGCGTACATCTGGTAGTGCTGCGAACCGCGCCAGCGGCCCGCCCAGTCGTAGTCGCGGTAGTTCTCGAACGCGGAGAAGACGTCCGCCCAGGTGTCGTAGCCGAAGAAGTTGAGCGCCTCGTCCGGCGGGCCGAAGTAGGCGACCGAACCGCCCGGCGCCATCACCAGAAGCTTGTCGCACAGCGCCAGCTCGGCGACCGAGTGGGTGACCACCAGCACGGTGCGGCCGTCATCGGCCAGACCGCGCAGCAGCTGCATGACATCGCGGTCCATGCCCGGGTCGAGGCCCGAGGTGGGCTCGTCCAGGAAGATCAGCGACGGCTTGGTGAGCAGCTCCAGCGCGACCGAGACCCGCTTGCGCTGACCGCCGGAGAGCGAGGTGACCTTCTTGTCCCGGTGGATGTCCAGCTTCAGCTCACGCAGCACCTCGTCGATCCGGGCCTCGCGCTCGGCCTCCGCGGTGTCACCGGGGAACCGCAGCTTGGCCGCGTACCGCAGAGCCTTCTGGACGGTCAGCTCCTTGTGCAGGATGTCGTCCTGCGGCACCAGGCCGATGCGCTGCCGCAGCTCGGCGAAGTGCTTGTAGAGGTTCCGGTTGTCGTAGAGGACATCACCCTGGTTGGCCGGGCGGTAACCGGTGAGCGCCTTGAGCAGCGTGGACTTACCGGAGCCGGACGGGCCGATGACCGCGACGAGGGACTTCTCGGGGACGCCGAAGGAGACGTCCTTGAGGATCTGCTTGCCGCCGTCGACCGTGACCGTCAGATGGCGGGCCGAGAAGGAGACCGCACCGGTGTCGACAAACTCCTCGAGGCGGTCGCCGACCAGCCGGAAGGTGGAGTGACCGACGCCGACGGTGTCGGCCGGGCCGATGATCTGCTGCCGGACCGGCTGGCCGTTGACGTAGGTGCCGTTGTGGCTGCCGAGGTCGCGGATCTCGAAGCGGCCGTCGGGCAGCGCCCGGAACTCCGCGTGGTGACGGGAGACCTGGAGGTCGGAGACGACCAGTTCGTTCTCCAGCGAACGGCCGATGCGCATCACCCGGCCGACGGCCACCTGGTGGAAGGTGGTCGGGCTGCGGTCGCCCTGAGCGGGCGCGGCGCCGTCCGGACCGGCGGGGCCGGAACCGGGGGCCTGCTGCGCAAGGCCGTCCTGCGGGGCCTGGGGCCGCGGGGCCGACTGCTGCTGCGGCGGTACCTGCTGGTGAGGCACCTGCTGCGGGGCCTGCTGCTGCGGGATGAACGGCTGCTGCTGCGGCGGAGCCTGAGGATGCTGCTGCGGCTGCTGCCAGCCCTGGGGCGGCTGCTGACCGCCCTGCTGCGGCCAGCCGGGGCCAGGCTGCGGCTGCTGAGCCGGAGGCTGCTGGGCCTGCTGGGGCATGCCCATCGCGGCCTGCTGCTGGCCGTAGGCGCCCGAGCCGCCCGCCGGGGCGGCGGCCGCCCCGCCACCGGAGAGGCTCATCCGGGGACCGTCGGTCGCGTTGCCCAGATGGACGGCCGACCCGGGGCCGATCTCCAGCTGCTGAATGCGCTGGCCCTGCACATAGGTGCCGTTGGTACTGCCGTGGTCCTCAATGACCCAACTGCGCCCGCCCCACCGCACGGTGGCATGCCGCCAGGAGACTCTCGCGTCGTCCAGCACCATGTCGCCCTGTGGGTCCCGCCCCACGCTGTACGACCTGGACGGATCAAGTGTCCAGGTCTGTCCGTTCAATTCCAATACGAGTTCCGGCACTCCATGCCCCACTACTTGTCCCCCGAGCTACCCCAGGCGCAGGAAGTCTGCACAAGGAGTCTAGGGATGGCGAACATCGTGAGGAACTATTTCAGGCTCAGTCCCTTGACCGAAAGTCGGGTTTTGACACGAGCACACCTCGGGCAGCGTCGACTCATCCGAAAGGCCCTCGGAAAGTGGTAAGCGCTGACGGATAGTGCAGATGATGGATTATCCGGGCAACTCGCATGGTTCAGGAGTCGAGGGCATGAGCGGGAGCGACGGCGGCCGCCTGCCCTGGGGGCATGCGACACTCGCCGCCATCTCGGCGGTGAGCTGGGCCTTTCTGGCGATGGCGGGAATCGCGGCGCTCGGTCTGCATCTGATCGGCGCCGATGGGGCCGGGGCACTCGGCCCCATGACCGCCGCCGCGATGGTGCTGGCGCTCGGCGGCACCGTGGCCCCGTCCGGGGATATCGAGACGTTCGGGCTGAAAGGCGCCGAAGCTCATAGCGCCATCGATATCGCGCCACTTGGGGTGAGCCTGGTCGGAGCGCTGCTGTTGGGATGGCTTTTTCTGCGTTCACTTCGCTCGGCGGGGGCGACTCTGCCGGGGGCCGAACTCGCCCTGCGGGCGGGCCTGGTGATCCTGGTCTTCCTGTTGTTGCTCACCGGCCTCACCTGGGTGGGCAACGATACGATCACGATCGACAGCGAGACGCTCGGTCTGGACGAACTCGGCAGGCGTGCGGAGCAGGAGCTGCTGAAGCGGCTCCCCGAGGAACTGGGCGATCTCGGGCAGATCGGCGCCGGACTGCTGCCGGACCGGCTGGCCGGACTCATCGACGCCAAGGCGTCGGTCGGCTTCACCGTCGAGGCCGGGCGCTCGCTGCTGGGCGGCGCCGTATGGATCGTGGCTGTCCTGCTGCTCGCGCTGCTCGCCTCGCGCCGTACGCCGCTCCCGCCGGGCGCGGAGGCGCTGCACCGTACGGTCCGGCCCGTTGTGTCCGCGCTGTGCGGGGTGCTGGTGCTCGCGGTGGTCGCCGGTCTCGTGGCGGCGGTCTACGCGGCGGCCGGTGACGACCATCCCCGGCTGGTGCTCGGCACGGCGCTGCTCACCGCCCCGAACGGGGTATGGCTGGGCACCGCGCTGGGGCTCTTCGTGCCCTGGCACGGCAGTGTGACCGGGGCGCTCGCGCGGGTGCTGCCCGCCCCCTTCGACGCGTTGCTGGCCGGGCAGGGCGATGAGCCGATCACGGTGGGGCGGCTGGCCGAACTGGACGGACGGGTGTGGCTGCTGGTGGTCGCGAGTGTGCTGATGATGCTCGCGGCCGGGGTGCTGACGGCGGTACGTACGCCCACCGAGGGCGCCCGCCCCCGGCCGCTCGGCACGACGGCCGGGGTGTGCGCCCTGCGGCTCGGGCTGGCGACCGCGCCGGTGCTGGCGCTGCTGGTGTGGCTGACCAGGGTGTCGGCGGGAGCGAGTCTGTCGGTGTTCGGCTTCGATGCCTTCGGCGCCGGGCTGGAACTGCATGGCAGCGTGCCACTGGCCCTGCTGCTGGGCGCGGCGTGGGGCGCGGTGTCGGGCGCCCTCGGCGCGACAATCACCCGCGCCGCAGGCGCGGAGGGGCGATGGGCCACCCCACTGGCCCGGCGCATGGCGCGGGGTGACGGGGGCGGTGGCGGTGGCGACGCCGCGAAGCGCGGACACCGGTGACAACGGCGGGCGGGCGGCGGCTCGGGCATGGACTACGGCGGGCGCGATACGGGCACCGGCAACGACCATGGCGGGACACGAGCGGGGGCACGGCACGGCAGCGCGAACGACACCCGGTCACGGCACAGACAGCGGAAGCGCCAAGCGGCAGCTCGGGCATGGGCTACGGCAGATGCGGCACGGGCCGCCGCGGCGGCGAGCGGTACCGCACACCTACGACGACCGCGGCACGGTCAGCTCGGGCCACGACTTGGGTAGCTCGAGCTGCGACCGCGGGTCGGCGACGGAAGCCGCACGGGAGGCCCGGATGGCGGCACCGGCCCCGGCGATGGCGGAGGCAGCCCGGGGTCGGCCTGGGCACCGGCAACGCCGACCGCGGCACGGCCGCAGCGACGGTTGCCGCACCGGCGCCCGCGCAGCCCAGCGCAGCCGTGGTGACATCGCGGCGGCCGGGGCGTGAACGTTGGGCGCCGGGCGGCTGTCCAGCACGCGGGCCGCCGCGCGCGCCCGGCTCGCGGCCGGATACGGTGGGAGGACCATGAGCACATCGCAGATCCCACCTGCCACCGCCGTTCCTGGCGACGATGTCCCCACGCTCCTCGTCAAGATCTTCGGCAAGGACCGCCCCGGCATCACCGCCGGGCTCTGCGACACCCTGGCCGCCTACGACCTGGACATAGTCGATATAGAGCAGGTCGTCACCCGGGGCCGCATCGTGCTGTGTGTGCTGGTGACCGCCCCCACCGCCGGTGACGGCACGGAGGGGGATCTGCGGGCCACCGTGCACAGCTGGGCCGAGTCCATGCGGCTCCAGGCCGAGATCATCTCCGGTCGGGGCGACAACCGCCCGCGTGGCACCGGCCGGTCGCATGTCACCGTGCTGGGCCATCCGCTGACCGCCGAGGCCGCCGCCGCCATCGCCTCCCGTATCACCGGCACCGGCGGCAATATCGACCGGATCTTCCGGCTGGCGAAGTACCCCGTGACGGCTGTGGAGTTCGAGGTGTCCGGCGCCGAGACGGAGCCGCTGCGCACCGCGCTGGCCACCGAGGCCGCGGACATCGGCGTCGACGTGGCCGTCGTGGCGTCGGGGCTCCAGCGCCGGGCGCAGCGGCTGGTGGTCATGGACGTGGACTCCACCCTCATCCAGGACGAGGTGATCGAGCTCTTCGCGGCGCATGCGGGGTGCGAGGCCGAGGTCGCCGAGGTCACGGCTCGGGCGATGCGCGGTGAGCTGGACTTCGAGCAGTCGCTGCACGCACGTGTGGCGCTGCTGAAGGGCATCGACGAGTCCGTGGTGGACAAGGTGCGCGCGGAGGTCCGGCTCACCCCCGGCGCCCGTACGCTGATCCGCACCCTGAAGCGGCTCGGCTACCAGGTGGGTGTGGTCTCCGGTGGCTTCACCCAGGTCACCGACGATCTCAAGGAGCGTCTGGGGCTGGACTTCGCCTCCGCCAACACCCTGGAGGTCGTCGACGGCAAGCTGACCGGCCGGGTGGTCGGCGAGGTGGTGGACCGGGCGGGCAAGGCGCGGCTGCTGCGGCGCTTCGCGGCCGAGGCCGGGGTGCCGCTGGTGCAGACCGTCGCGATCGGCGACGGTGCCAACGATCTGGACATGCTGAACGCGGCCGGGCTCGGGGTCGCCTTCAACGCCAAGCCGGTGGTGCGGAAGGCCGCGCACACGGCGGTGAACGTGCCGTTCCTGGACGCGGTGCTGTATCTGCTGGGCGTGACCCGCGAAGAGGTCGAGGCGGCCGACGCCCACGTGGACTGACCCGCCCCACTGCCCGGCCCCGGGGCGTCAGGCAGGGGCAGACGCGTACCGGCCCTCGCCCCGTCCTCCGACGGCGGGGCGAGGGCCGGTGGTGGCTCACTCGTGGTGGCTCACTCGTGGGGCGCCCAGAAGGTGGTGAGGCGGCCGACTCCGTGCTCGACGGACTTCCATGAACCGCTGAAGGTCACCACCGCGAACCCGGAGGTGGGGAAGCCGGAGCGGGACATCCGCTCCCGGGTGCCCTCCTCGGCCTCGCCCGCGAGGGCGTCGGCGAGGGCGTGCATCCCGGGGTTGTGCCCGACGACGAGCAGATCGTTGATGTCGTCGGAGGTCTCGTTGAGCACCGCCAGCAGCTCGCCGAGCGAGGCGTCGTACAGCCGCTCCTCGTAGACGGTCTTGGGGCGCTGGGGCAGCTCGTGGACGACCAGCTTCCAGGTTTCACGGGTGCGTACAGAGGTGGAGCAGAGGGTGAGTTCGGGGGTGAGACCGGCTTCCGCGAGCCGGCGCCCGGCGATCGGGGCGTCCTTGCGACCGCGCTCTGCGAGCGGCCGCTCATGGTCTGCCACCTCGGGCCAATCGGCCTTGGCGTGTCGGAGAAGGACAATCCTGCGGGGCACATCGACGCTCATGCGTCCCAGCTTCGCATGAAACGGTGGTCCAGGCGCAGGGTGCGGGAACGACCTGATCAAAGGTGAGTAACCACGGTCCGGTGGCAGCCGCGGATGATCGCCGCGGTCGTGGCGATCATGCCCCCTGACGCATGACGACCTGATGCACCAGCCCCAGGACCTGCGAGACCGCGCCCGGGCCGGTGGCGGCATGGGCATCGGTGGGCCCCGCGAGCAGAAGCAGCAGCGCCGCGAAGGCGATGGCGGGAAGCGCGATCGCCCACCACGGCAGCCGTATCTCCACGCCGCTGTGCACCGGGGGTACGGGCCGGGGGTGGCTGCGGGCGGACATGGGGATCGCCTCCGGGTCGCGGATCGGGTGGCGGTACATCGGATGCTTCGACCTTACGGAGCGGGTACGGCCGCGCCCATCCGGTGATCCACCCACTTACCCCTGACCCTGGCCCCCTAGGGGATGGTGGTGCCAGCCCCACCCCCGCGTCCCCGGCGCCGCCCGTGTCCCAAAGGCGGTCCGTGCTTCAAAGGCCCGTCCGTCAGGGCGAGACGAAGGTGGCGACCACAGCGATGACCACGGTGATACCGAGCATCACGCCCAGGATGACGAGCAGCTTCTTCTGGCCGTTCTGGGGGTTCTCATCGAGCACAGGCATGCTCCGAGTGTCCCACCCCCGGGCCGGAACCCCGGGACCGGGGGCATCGCGCGGACGCTCCGGGCGGCGCCGGTCAGATCTCGTCCTCGAGGGTGCGGTTGCGCCCGGCGAACACACCCGCCACGATCTGCGGCACCATCAGCGCGGCCATAAACGCGATCGGCTGTCCCCAGCCGCCGCTGTGCTGGTAGAGCGCGCCGACCAGCAGCGGACCCGGGATGGACAGCAGATAACCGGTGCCCTGGGTGAAGGCGGACAGCCGGACCACCCCCGCACTGGTCCGCGCCCGCATACCGAGCATGGTGAGGGCGAGCGGGAAGGTGCAGTTGGCGACGCCGAGCAGCAGGGCCCAGAGCCAGGCGCCCTCCGCCGGGGCCAGATAGAGCCCGGCGTAGCCGCTCAGCCCGAAGACACCGAGGATCACCACCAGCACGCCCTGGTGGCGCAGCCGGGCCGCGATCGGCGGCAGTACGAACGACAGCGGCACCCCCATGGCCATGATCACGGCCAGCAGCACCCCGGCGGTGGAGGCGGAGACACCCGCGTCCCGGAAGATCTGCGGCATCCAGCCCATGGTGATGTACGCGGCGGTGGCCTGGAGGCCGAAGAAGACGGCCATCGACCAGGCGATGGGGCTGCGGGTGATGGGCCGCGCCCGCCCGGCCGCCCCGGGCTCGTCCGTACCGAAGTCCTTACCCGAGCCCGTACCCGAGTCCGCACCGGACCGCGGCTCCTCCCCGGCCTTCCCCGCGTCCTTCGTACGGTCGCGGGCGAGGAACAGCCAGGGCACCAGGGCGATGGCGGCGAGCAGCGCCCACACCCCGAGCCCGGCCCGCCAACTGACGTCCAGCGCGCGGGTCATGGGCACGGTGGCCGCCGCGGCGGTCGCGGTGCCGAGCGAAAGACCCATGGAGTACAGACCGGTCATCGCGCCCACCCGGTGGGGGAACCAGCGCTTGACGATCACGGGCATCAGCACGTTGCTGACCGCTATACCGGCCAGCGCGAGCGCGCTGGCCCCCACGAAGGCCGGAGTGCCGCCCGCGAAGGGCCGTAGCGCCAGACCCGCGGTGACGGCGGCGAGACCGGCGCAGACCACGGCGCCGGGCCCCCAGCGGCGGGCCAGCCGGGGCGCGGTGAGCCCGAAGAGCGCGAAGCAGACCGCGGGGACCGAGGTGAGGAGTCCGGCCACGGTGCCGCTCATCCCGAGGTCGGCACGGACCTCCTCGAGCAGCGGGCCGAGGCTGGTGACGGCGGGCCGGAGGTTGAGGGCGGCGAGCAGGATCCCGACGACCAGGAGACGTCCGCGCCAGGGAGAGCCGGTGGGGCGGGATCCGGGCTCCCGGGTGGCGCTGGGCGAGGCCGGAGCGTCGAGTGTCGCGAGGTCGTCGTGTGCTGGCATGCCGACCATCATAGAATGATGGGATGAATGCTTGTCCAGTTGATAGTGGCCGCCCGGTGACGCCCGGACGGCATCATGGAGGTACTCGCTTCCCCACCCCAGGCACAGGAGAGTCATGCCGCTGACCTCACCCCAGCGCTCCGTCCTCGCCGACCAGGTGATCGCCCAGCTGCGCGCCCAGATCACCTCGGGCGAATGGCCGGTGGGCTCGCGGATTCCCACCGAACCCGAGCTGGTCGAACAGCTGGGTGTGGCCCGCAACACCGTGCGCGAGGCGGTCCGGGCGCTGGCTCACAACGGCCTGCTGGACATCCGGCAGGGCTCGGGCACCTATGTGCTGGCCACCAGCGAACTGGCCGGGGTGATGCACCGCCGCTTCGCCGCCGCCGATCCGCGGCATGTGGCCGAGCTGCGCAGCGCCCTGGAGACGAAGGCCGCGCAACTGGCCGCGGAGCGCCGTACCGAGCAGGACCTCAAGGGGCTGGACGCCCAGTTGGACCGGCGGGAGCGGGCCTGGGACTCCGGCGATCTGGAGGCGTTCGTCGAGGCGGACGTGACCCTGCACATGGCGGTGGTGGCGGCCTCACACAACGACGTCCTGGCCGAGCTGTACGCGGACCTGGGCGCGGTGGTGCGGGACTTCCTCCGCGCGGACCTGGGCGACGCGATGCGGCCGGAGCTGCATGTGGACCACGCTCGGATGGTGGAGGCGATCCGGGAGCAGGACGGCGAGCGGGCGGCGGCGGAGGCGAGCTTGCACCCGTTCGGCTGCCGCGGGGTCGCGGGCCGGCTGACCCCACCGGCCGGAGCCCCCTGAGCGCCTTGAGACCCACCGGCCAGGGCCTAGCGGTGGCTAACCCACGCCTTGCGGATCTCCTTCCAGCACCGCTCGGCGAGCCGTACGTGCTGCGCCGGGCCGACCTCGATGGGGCGGGCGTCCATGTCCGGATCCCACCAGCGGGCGCATTCGACGTGCAGTTGCACCCGGTCCACCTTCGGATTGGGGTTGAAGCAGCTCGCGGTGGCGTGCGAACCGCGCACCCAGGTGTTGCAGGCGGCGGTGCGGGGACGGGGGCGCTCCTGGGCGGCGGAGTGGGACGCGGCGACGGCGGAGCCGGCCATTGCGACGATCAAGGCTGCGGCGGCGACGCGCCGGGTCGTACGCATGGCGGGACCTCCTCGGCCGTGCTGTCGCTCCGCGAGTCGGTTCGTCGTACGTCGTCTTACGTACTCCACACTGCGCGGAACACCACCCGTACGCCCCTCCGGCTGGCCCGATCGGGCTAACGCGTCCGTACGGCCCAACGGCCGCCGCCCCGCCCCCGCGCGGTGCGGGAGGCGGGGCGGCGGGCCGTTGGGCTCGTGGCGGCTGCGGAAGGGCTCAGGCGCCCATCATGTGCACGCCGCCGTCGACATGCACGATCTCGCCCGTGGTGCGCGGGAACCAGTCCGACAGCAGGGCGACGACGCCGCGCCCGGCGGGCTCCGGGTCGGTGAGGTCCCAGCCGATCGGGGCCCGGTGGTTCCACACGTCCGCCAGCTCCTCGAAGCCCGGGATGGACTTCGCGGCCATGGACTTGATGGGCCCGGCCGAGACCAGGTTGCAGCGCACGTTCTGTTCGCCCAGGTCGCGGGCGAGATAGCGGTTGGTCGACTCCAGGGCGGCCTTGGCAACACCCATCCAGTCGTACTTCGGCCAGGCGAACTGCGCGTCGAAGGTCAGGCCGACGATCGAGCCGCCGCGCGGCATGACCGGCAGGCAGGCCATGGTGAGCGCCTTGAGGCTGTACGCCGAGACGTGCACCGCGGTGGAGACGTCCTCCCAGCTGCCCTCGAGGAAGTTGAAGGCGCCCTGGGGGCCGAAGGCGATGGAGTGCACCACACCGTCGAGGTCGACGCCCTCGCCGAGGTGCTCGCGCACCTTGTCGGCCAGCCCGTCCAGCTGCTCCTGGTTCTGCACGTCCAGCTCGATCACCGGGGCGGGCTTGGGCAGCCGCTTGGCGATCCGCTCGACGAGGGAGACCCGGCCGAAGCCGGTGAGGATGACCTCGGCGCCCTCCTCCTGGGCCAGCTTGGCGGCGTGGAAGGCGATGGACGCCTCGGTGATGACGCCCGTGACCAGGATGCGCTTACCGGCGAGAATTCCACTCATGACGTTCAGTGACCCATGCCCAATCCGCCGTCGACAGGGATGACGGCTCCAGTGATGTACGCGGCCTCGTCGGAGGCCAGGAAGCGGACCGCCGCGGCGATCTCCTCGGGCTGCCCGTAGCGCGCGAGCGGCACCTGCTCCAGGATGCCTTCGCGCTGCTCGTCGCTGAGCGCACGCGTCATGTCCGTGTCGATGAAACCAGGCGCGACCACGTTGAAGGTGATGTTGCGCGAGCCCAGCTCACGGGCGAGGGAGCGGGCGAAGCCCACCAGGCCCGCCTTGGAGGCCGCGTAATTGGCCTGCCCCGCGCCGCCCAGCAGGCCGACGACGGAGGAGATCAGCACCACGCGCCCCTTGCGGGCGCGCAGCATGCCGCGGTTGGCCCGCTTGACCACGCGGAAGGTGCCGGTGAGGTTGGTGTCCAGGACGGCGGAGAAGTCCTCCTCCGTCATGCGCATCAGCAGCTGGTCGCGGGTGATACCGGCGTTGGCGACCAGGACCTCGACCGGGCCGTGCTTCTCCTCGATCTCCTTGTAGGCCTGCTCGACCTGCTCGGGCTCGGTGATGTCGCACTTCACCGCGAGGAATCCGGCCGGCGGCTCACCGGACCGGTAGGTGATGGCGACCTTGTCGCCTGCGTCGGCGAAGGCACGCGCGATGGCGAGGCCGATGCCGCGGTTGCCTCCGGTGACGAGAACCGAGCGGCTCAAGGGACCACCTTCTCTTGTCGATCTCTTGTCGATGTCGTGCCGGGCGTCACAGTGTGTGCCGACCCCTACCCTCGCAAACTATCGGTCCAAGGCCTTCGGGGAGGAATCGAGCGCCCACAGGGGCGTGTGGGACACACTGTCGACTTCCTACAGAAGGCCCGCGGTAAGCCGGTCCGGGAAGACCTGCTCGGCGAGCGCGCCACGGCCTGCCCTCTTCACTCATCGTGTCACTCACATGACTGACCGCACCTGCGCTCGCCCGCGGTGCGCACCTTCGCAAGCTCACGCCTCGGGGCGCGCATGCGGGCCACCGAGCCGAGTGGGCTCCACGGCGTACTCGCACCACACCGTCTTGCCGACGGTGCGGTCCGTCACGCCCCATGTGGAGGCGAGCGCGTCCACAAGCAGCAGCCCGCGTCCGTGCTCCTCCTGGTGGGCCATTGCCTCGGCGGTGTGATCGCGGAGCTCGGGGCGCCGCTCACCTCGCGCGTCGGACACCTCGATACGCGCAGTGACCGGGGATCGATGCTCTCCGGGCGCGGGCGCGGGCGCGGGCGGGGGCTGGCAGGTCAGGCGGAGGTGGAAGTTCCGGCCAGGCACATGCCCGTGGCTCACGGCATTCGCCGTGAGCTCACCCGCGAGCAGGGCGATGCCGTGCGAGGCGTCACTCTCCCGCGGAATGCCCCACTCCGCCAGCCTGCGGACGACCAGACGCCGGGCGAGCCGGGCGCCATGCCGGGAAGAGGTGAAGAACATCTCGAACGTGCCGGGCGGGGCAGGGAGTTGCGCGCCACCGCCGAGCGTATTGCCAGGGGGATTTTCGCCATTCACGTCACCGAGCGTGGCGAAGCGTGCATAGCCTGGCCAGACAGCTCGCGGGTACCCAGGGTCGCTGTACGGGCACTGAACGTGTACGTACGGGAGTGATGGCCGTAACGCGGGTGGGGAGGCACGACGTTCTTGTGCACGGGAGGTGGCGGGACATGACTGCGGCGGAACGGCCGGGGCAACAGGGGCAGGGCGAGTACGGGGCGGACATCCTCAAGTGCCTGGGCAAGCAGGTGAAGCTCTTCCGCGAGCGGGCGGGGCTCACGCAGGCGCAGTTGGGCGAGGCCATCGGGTACAGCGAGGAGCAGGTGTCCTCGGTGGAGCAGGGGCGGCGGGTCCCACAGCCGGAGTTCCTGGACGCGGCGGACGAAGTGCTGGACGCGTTCGGGGTGCTGCGGGCGGCGCGGGAGGAGGTGTCCAAGGCGCGGCTTCCGGCGTTCTTTCGTGGGGCGGCGAGACTGGAGGCACAGGCGACGGAGTTCCACGCGTATGAGTGCCTGGTAGTCAACGGGTTGCTCCAGACCGAGGACTACGCCCGCGCCGTACTCAACATGCAACGGCCGTTACTGGAGGAGGAAACCGTCGAGCAGCGGGTGGCGGCCCGGCTGGCCCGGCAGGAACTCCTCACCCGTCGACCCGCACCCATCATGAGCTTTGTGACCGAAGAGGCGGTGCTGCGTCGTCCCTACGGCAGCACTGAAGTGCTGCGCGGGCAGTTGGAACACCTGCTGCACATCGGGCTGATGCGAAACGTGGAGCTCCAGGTCATGCCCACAACCTTGGAGGATCACGCCGGAACGGCTGGCCCCTTCGCCCTGCTGGAACCGCAGGGGCGGCAGACCATGGCCTACGTTGAGGCCCAGAACGTCAGCAGGTTGCTCACGGACCGAAAATCGGTCCGTGAAATCGAGCAACGCTACGGCATCATCAGGGCACAGGCTCTCAGGCCACGGGAGTCGCTGGAGTTCATCGAGAAGCTGCGGGGAGAACTATGAACACCATGCAAAGCGGAGATGACGCGTCCGAGCTGATGTGGGTAAAGAGCAGCTACAGCAGCAGTGAGGGCGGCATGTGCGTCGAGGTGGCCGCTGGCCCCGTCGCCATCCATGTACGGGACTCGAAGCACGCGCAGGGGCCGCAGCTCGCTTTCCACATAGCCGAGTGGGGCGCCTTCATCGGCAGCCTCCGCGCTGGGGAGTTCGGCGCGTAACACCGTCCTGTCCCCGACACACCGAACAGGCCGTCCTGGGCAACCGGGGCGGCCACTGTTGTTTCGAGTGGCGGTTGCGAAGCGCGGTGTGTCAGTTACTGAAGGTGTCGGTCACGTGTGTGAAGATGGCCCGCATGTTTGGGGGAGGGAACAACCGGCCGCCCGGTCAGGGCGGCAGAGAGAGCCTGGCGGATCTCGTACGTCAGGAGACCGCGGCGAGGATGTCGGAGCGGGAGAAGTGGGCGGCGCTGCGCGAGGTGCGCCTGTACTTCCAGCGCCCGGAGAGTCCCGGCTTCCTGGTCTCGGAGACGGCGGAGGCCGGCCCATTGGTGCCGGTGTTCACGTCGATCCCGGGTCTTGCTCGTTTCGCGGGTGCGTGCTCTTGGGCGTCGACGACGGTCGAGGATCTGGTGGAGCTGTTGCCGGAGGGTGTGCGGGCGTTCGTGGACCCGTTGGGTGAGCAACCTTTCCTGTTGGACGCGGGGATGCTGCGCGAGGCGGCGGAGGTTCACGAGGAGGGGGACGACCGTGGGCGATCCTGACGCGAGGAATGTGAACCGTGCGCCCAGTGAGGGGGGTGAGCACGGTAAGTACGGCGGTAACGAAGGTGCCGACGGTTACAAGATCGAGATAGCTTCGGTGCAGAGTGTGATCGTCCCGCTGGAGGAGTCGGTGGTCGGGGCTCGGGCGGTCAAGAACGGGCAGGAGACGCTGACGGCCTATCTCAAGCATTGCGGCGCGCCCGAACTCCTCACGGCTGGCGAGGGGTTCGTCAAGGCGTGGGGCTTTGGCATGGGCGAGCTCGCGGATCACGCGGATGTGGTGGTGGAGCGGCTGTATGAGGCGATCGCCGGGTACATGCTGGCGGATCTACTGCGGGTGAAGGACTTCTGGCCGTCGGACGAGAACATGGCCAAGCTCCCGTCGGGCGCTGCGGGCAAGTGGTCCTGGGAGAACGTGGGCAGACCGGAGATGGAAAAGCGTGAGACGACGTCGGCCGTGCAGAAGTTTGCGGACCAGTTGCTGCGTGAGTACGAGGATGAGTCCTGATGGGGGATCCGGACGCGGGGCGGACCCCGCAGATACGCATACCGGCGGGCGCCACGGCCAGGGACTTGATCCCGGGAAACCCGGACGACATTGATGACTTGGTGCTGGACTTGCGGGCGTATGCGGGTGCCTTCCAGGACGGCAAGGACAAGCTGCGGCCGCTGGAGCTGACGGATTGGCAGGGCCAGGGCGCGGGGGAGTTCCGGAAGGCGGTCGACCGCCTTCCGAAGGAACTGACGACGGGTCACGATGAGTTCACGCATGCGGCCAGCGCGCTGGCCGCGTACGCCAGGAAGCTGCGCTCGGCACAGAAGCGGTGTGGGCCGATCATCGAGGCCGCGGAGCGGGCACAGGCAGCCTCCGAGGCGCACAACAAGAAGGTCGAGGCGTACAACGACGCGGTCAAGCGCGACGACGAGCAGTTACCGGAGCGGCCCTCGGAGACCGATCCCGGTGTCTCGGCGATGGAGGACTGCGTCGGGCGGCTGGACAAGCTGATCGAGGAGCTTCAGCTGGTCGTCGATACGTCGAAGAAGAAGATCGACGACGCGGCGAAGAAGGCTCCGGACAAGCCCAACAACTGGCACAAGCTCGGGGACAGCCTCAAGGACGGGCTGTGGAAGGCCCATCACGGCATCCTCAGTATGGCCGAGCTCCCCGCCTCGCTGGTCAAGGGCGACCTGAACGGCTTCTCGATGCAGCTGGCCGGCGTGGCGGACGGCGCGATGTACGCGGCTCAGCACCCGAAGGAGTTCGCGAAGGCGGTCACCAACTGGGACATGTGGTCCAAGGACCCGATACGCGCGGCGGGCGAGATCACCCCGTCACTGCTGCTCGCCCTGGCCACCGGCGGTGCGAGCGCGCTGCGCAAGAGTCTGAAGACGGGCCAGAGCGCCGCCCAGCGCCTGGCCATGCGGAGGAAAGCACTCGGCCGGGACGGCGAAGCACACGAGCGGGCGAACCGCCCCGGCAGCCACGACCGTGAGGGGCACAACAAGGACTGTGAGCACGACCCGGTCGACGTCGCGACCGGCGAGATGGTCATGCCGGCCACGGACGTGTCCCTGCCCGGGGCGCTACCGCTGGTCCTGGAGCGCACCTTCGTCTCCGGACACACCTGCGGCGGCTGGTTCGGCCGCACCTGGGCAGCCACCCTCGACCAGCGCCTGGAACTGGACGCGGACGGGATCTCGTTCGTCGCGGCCGACGGCATGGTGCTGCGCTACCCGATCCCCCGCCCCGAGGAGGACACCTACCCGACGCGCGGCCCGCGCTGGCCGCTGCGCTGGGACGGCACGGTGGGCGGCAGCATGGGGATCGAGATCCCCGAGCAGGCCCGCACCCTTCACTTCGCGCCGTTGGAGGGCGTGGAGGGCAATGAACTCCCCCTGAAGATGATCGAGGACCGCAACGGGCGGTCCCTCATCTTCACGTACGACACCGACGGCACCCCACGCGAGGTGGCGCACTCCGGCGGCTACCGCATCGCCATCGACACCGACCCGGAACTGCTGCGTGTCACCGCGCTGCGCCTGCTGGGCATCGGCGACACCGAGACGGGCACCACGCTGGTCTCCTTCGGCTACAACGACGCCGGGGACCTCACCGAGGTCTTCAACTCCGCCGAAGAACCGATGCGGTTCACCTACGACGACCACCACCGCATCACCTCCTGGACCGACCGCAACGGCACCAGCTTCGGATACTTCTACGACCACCGCGGCCGCGTGCTGCGCACCATCGGCTCGGACGACATGATGGCCAGCCGCTTCCACTACGACGCGGCCTCCCGCACGACCGTCTACACCGACTCCCTCGGTCACCGCATCACCTACGTCTTCGACGACGCCTACCGTGCCGTGGCCCGCACCGACGCCCTGGGCCACACCACCCACACCGAATGGGACCCCCAAACCCGGCGCCTGCCGCTGTCGGTGACCGACCCACTCGGCCACACCACCCGCTACGCGTACGACGACTCCAGCAACCTCATACGCATCGACCGCCCCGACGGAACGGCGGCCACCGCCACCTACAACGCGCACAGCCAGCCGCTGGAGGTGTGTGAACCGGACGGCGCCGTGTGGCGCTACGCGTACGACGAGCGGGGCAACCGCACCAGGGCAACGGACCCATCGGGCGCGGAGACCCACTACACGTATGACGAGTCCGGCAACCTCTCCTCGATCACCGACCCGCTGGGCCACACCACTCGCGTCGCGTGCAACGAGGCGGGCCTGCCGGTCGAGGTCACCGACGCCCTGGGCAACACGACCACCGTCCGCAGGGGCACCCACGGCCGCATCACCCGCATCACCGACCCCCTGGGTCATGTCACCCGCCAAGGCTGGACGATCGAGGGCAAGCCCGCGTGGCGCACCCGGCCTGACGGCAGCCGCGAAACCTGGAACTGGGACGCCGAAGGCAACCTCCTCGAACACACCGACCCGGCAGGCAACACCACCCGCCACACCCACACCCACTTCGACCTCCCGGCGACGCGGACGGAGCCGGACGGGGCGGAGTACGCCTTCACCTACGACACCCAGCTACAGCTGACCCAGGTCACCAACCCCCAGGGCCTGACCTGGACCTATGCCTACGACGGGGCCGGGCGGCTCACCTCCGAAACCGACTTCAACGGCCGCGCCCTGTCGTACGAACACGACGCCGCGGGCCGCGTCACGGCCCGCACCAATGGCGCGGGCGAGCGACTGCACTACCAGCGGGACGCGCTGGGCCGTACGGTCTCCGCGCGTGCCGACGACGGCACCGAGACGACCTTCGCCTACGACACCGTGGGCCGTCTGACGCGGGCGACGAACCCGGACACGGAGCTGGCTCGCACCTACGACGTCCTCGGCCGGATCCTGACCGAGACGGTCAACGACCGCACCACGAACTACGCGTACAACGCTGGGGGCAACCGCACCGAGCGGACGACCCCGGCAGGTGTGCGCTCGCAGTGGACATACGACGCGGCATCCCGCCCTGCGTCTCTCACCACGGCAGACAACACCCTGCGCTTCGGCTATGACGCGTCGGGCCGCGAGACGTCCCGCGCCTTCGGTGCCGATGTGACGCTCACCCAGACCTGGGACGAACTGGACCGCATGACGGGCCAGACCGTCACCGGCCCGGCCGACACCCTCATCCAGCACCGCGCGTACGGCTACCGCCTGGACGACCACCTCACCGAGATCCGCGAACTCACGTCCGGTACTCGCCGCTTCGACCTCGACCCGGTCGGCCGGGTCACCGCCGTCCACGCGAACGGCTGGACCGAGACCTACGCCTACGACACCGCGGGCAACCTCACCACGGCCGAGGCTCCCAAGCACCCCTCCCCCGGCCCGCGTGAGTTCAGCGGCACCCTCATCCGCACCGCAGGCGGCGACAGCAACCGCACGACGTACGAGCACGACGCCCAGGGCCGCCTGATCCGCCGCACCCGCCGCCTCCTCAATGGCCAGCGCCGCACCTGGACCTACACCTGGAACGCGGAGGACCGCCTCACCCAGGCCACCACCCCGGACGGCGCGCGCTGGCGCTTCGCCTACGACCCCTTGGGCCGCCGCACCGCCAAGCAACGCCTGGCTGCGGACGACACGGTGGCGGAGCGGATCGACTTCACCTGGGACGGCACACGCCTCGCCGAACAGACCACATCCGACGGACACACCACCACGTGGGACTACGTTCCGGGGACCCACCGTCCGATATCCCAGACGACGACGTCCAAGCTGGCCAGGACCGAGTACGACACCCGCTTCCACGCGATCGTCACGGACCTGGTCGGCACCCCCACCGAACTCATCGCCCCCGACGGCACCCTGGCCTGGCACCCCCGCACCACCCTCTGGGGCACCCCCCTCCCCGCCCCGCCGGGGACCTCGGCGGTGGACTGCCCTCTCCGATTCCCCGGCCAGTACGCAGACCCGGAAACGGGCCTGCACTACAACTACTTCCGCTACTACGACCCCGAGACCGCCCGCTACAACTCGCCTGACCCATTGGGCCTCGCACCGGCCGACAACCCCCACATCTACGTCGCCAACCCCCTTGCCTGGACCGACCCGCTCGGCCTGGAAGGCTGCAAGCCAGGCATCGACGACGACACATACGATGAAATAGACCAACAATACGGATCGCGAGTCGCAGAAGGCGTGGACCACGATTTTCAGCGCATGAACGATGGTTCAGCCAATGCGGCAGATCACTCCATATCGGGTATCGGTTCGAACCCGAAGGCGTTGGCCCGATATCTGGCGTCCTTCGAGGGTAATACCACCCACGTGGACACTAAAACAGGCTCAAACGTCGCGTATGACAGTCGGCGTGGCGTCCTGATCGTCGAGACAGCGTACCGGATTCACGCGTACCACTATTCAGAAGATCTTTTCAACTCAGGGAGATACAAAGCAAAATGAGAGCAAAAATTCGCATTCAGTCACATGACACAGAAGGCCTGTCATTGACGCTTACACCCGCTCAGGCAGCTCTGCTCCGAGAGTGCATCACGCTCGCCATTGAGACCCACAGCGGGGATGCCATGACAGAATTCTGTACAGGCAGCCCGAGAAGGGAACTGGAGAATGTCACGCAAGAAGTAGCATATTTGCCGGACAACACATCAGGCTCATGCACCTTTACATTCAGACAACTCCACACTATTTATGCCAGCATTACACATGCGGTCGTGGCATTGCCGTCAGAAGAAGCCTTTCACATTCGAACTGGATTCTATCGCGAGAACGCCATCGCGCTGGCGAATTCCATGAGGGACGCTGTTCACGATTGCCTGCGATCGGATTCATAGAGACACGGTTGCCACTGAGCTGGCCCCGAGTAATTCCGTAGCACTTCGCCATAGGGGACGGCGTGCATCAACAGGACAACCAAAAACTTCTCGATCTGCTTCACCTGAACGGACGCGTAAATGATCTAGCCCCCGCCGCACAGTCGGCAAGTCACGGTGAAGTCAACGATGTGGTTTGCCTCTGCCCGGAGATCGCGATCACCGCTCTGGAAAAGTTCATCCGGGGCGACATCTCGGCACAGGAACTCATCGACTGGGCAGAGGTCGTGCATTCTTTGGAGACCATCGGCATCCCCGAAGAGCATGAGGATTTGCTGCTTCAGTTCCTCTTTGAAATCTCCACTCCAGAGCTATTTCAGGAGATCAACACGGAGACCTGTTCCCGGTGGATCAGTAGGTTGCGGCGAGCGACTTCGTGATCCGGAAGGGCACGCCGGCGAGAGTGGTTGCCGCCGTAGCAGTGTCGCCGCCCAGGATCCCCGAGGCCCGGCCTTCCAGTGCCAATACCGCGCCCGATGTCGTAGAGGCATGGTTCACTGCCGACGGACACACACCGACCGGACCCACCGGACGTACACCGACGAAGAGGAGTCGCCCGTGGCGCACGAGATCGATCCGTCATTCCTCGCGCTGCCGCTCAGGGCGCTCGCCGACGCGGCCCTCGCCCGCGCCCGCGCGCTGGGGGCCGAGCATGCCGACTTCCGGTTCGAGCGGGTGCGCAGCGCCTCGTGGCGGTTGCGGGATGCCAGGCCCTCGGGGTCCTCGGACACCACCGATGTGGGGTACGCGGTACGGGTGGTGCACGGTGGGGCCTGGGGGTTCGCCTCAGGGGTGGATCTCAGCATGGACGCGGCGGCGCGGGTGGCCTCGCGGGCGGTGGCGATGGCGAAGCTGTCGGCCAAGGTGATCGAGGCGGCCAGGTCCGATGAGCGGGTGGAGCTGGCGGACGAGCCCCTGCACGCGGACAAGACCTGGGTCTCGTCCTACGAGGTCAACCCCTTCGACGTACCGGACGCGGAGAAGACCGGCCTGCTGGCCGAGTGGAGCGAGCGACTGCTGGCGGCCGAGGGGGTGGCGCACGCCGACGCGAGTCTGCTGACCATCCAGGACAACAAGTTCTACGCGGACACCGCGGGCACCACGACCACCCAGCAGCGGGTGCGGCTGCATCCGCAGCTGACCGCGTTCGCGGTGGATCCCACGACGGGTGAGTTCGACTCGATGCGCACCACGGCCCCGCCGGTGGGGCGCGGCTGGGAGTATCTGACCGGGGCCGGGGCCGGAGCCGGTGTCTGGGACTGGGACGCGGAGCTGGCCGAGATGCCCGCGCTGCTGGCCGAGAAGATGCGGGCGCCGTCGGTGGAGGCCGGGGCGTACGACCTGGTGATCGATCCGTCCAATCTGTGGCTGACCATCCATGAGTCCATCGGCCACGCCACCGAGCTGGACCGGGCGCTGGGCTACGAGGCGGCGTACGCGGGGACCTCGTTCGCCACCTTCGACCAGCTGGGCAAGCTGGTCTACGGCTCGGAGATCATGAACGTCACCGGTGACCGAACGGCCGAGCACGGGTTGGCCACGACCGGCTACGACGACGAGGGGGTGGCCGCGCAGTCCTGGGACCTGGTGCGGAACGGCACGCTCGTGGGCTATCAGATGGACCGCCGGATCGCCCGGCTGACCGGATTCGAGCGGTCCAACGGCTGTGCGTACGCCGACTCGCCGAGCCATGTACCGGTGCAGCGGATGGCCAATGTGTCGCTGCAACCGGCGGCCGAGGGCGGGCCGTCGACCGAGGATCTGATCGGCGATGTCGAGAACGGCCTCTATCTGGTGGGCGATCGCTCATGGTCGATCGATATGCAGCGCTACAACTTCCAGTTCACGGCGCAACGGGCGTATCGCATCCGGAACGGCGCTGTGGCCGGGCAGGTGCGCGACTTCGCCTACCAGGCCACCACCACCGACTTCTGGGGCTCGATGTCGGCCGTCGGCGGTCCGCAGACCTATGAGCTGCACGGCGCCTTCAACTGCGGCAAGGCGCAGCCGGGGCAGGTCGCGGCAGTGTCGCACGGCTGCCCGTCCGCGCTGTTCCGCGGCGTGAACATCCTCAACACCACCCAGGAGGCCGGGCGATGACCAAGCCGCACGAGATCGTCGAACGCGCCCTGGAGCTGTCCCGCGCGGACGGCTGTGTGGTGATCGCGGACGAGACGTCCACGGCCCATCTGCGCTGGGCGGGCAACGCTCTGACCACCAACGGCGTCACCCGCGGCCGCTCGCTGACCGTGGTGGCCACCGTGGACGGCGCCAAGGGCACCGCCTCGGGAGTGGTGTCCCGGTCCGCCGTGACCGCCGAGGAGCTGGAGCCGCTGGTCCGGGCCGCCGAGGCGGCGGCCCGGGAGGCGGGTCCGGCCGAGGACGCCCAGCCGCTGGTCGGGCCGGACGCCTCGCTTCCGGACTCCCCCGGTTTCACCGAGTCCCCCGCCGAGACCTCCTCCGAGGTGTTCGCGGCCTTCGCGCCCGCCCTTGGCGACTCCTTCGCGCGGGCGCGGGCGGGCGGCCGGGAGCTGTACGGCTTCGCCCACCACGAGGTCGTCTCGACCTATCTGGGCACCTCCACCGGGCTGCGGCTGCGCCACGACCAGCCGACCGGCACCCTGGAGATCAACGCCAAGTCCCCGGCCGCCGACGGCGGCGGGCCGCGCTCGGCGTGGGCCGGGCGCGCCACCCGTGACTTCACCGATGTGGACCCGGCCGCGATCGACGCCGAGCTGGCCGGGCGGCTGGCCTGGGCCGAGCGGCGGGTGGAGCTTCCGGCGGGCCGCTACGAGACGCTGCTGCCCCCGTCCGCCGTGGCCGATCTGCTGATCTATCAGATGTGGTCGTCGGCGGCGCGGGACGCGGCGGAGGGCCGTACCGTCTTCAGCCGCCCCGGCGGCGGGACCCGGATCGGGGAGAAGCTGTCGCCGCTGCCCATGACGCTGCGCAGCGATCCGCACGCACCGGGCCTCGAGGCGGCGCCGTTCGTGATCGCGCACTCCTCGGGGGACGACGCGTCGGTCTTCGACAACGGTCTGCGGCTGCCGGCCACCGACTGGCTGCGCGACGGGGTGCTGCACCAGCTGCTCACCACCCGGCACTCGGCCGGCCTCACCGGGCTGCCGGTGGCCCCGGCGATCGACAACCTGATCCTCGAGGCGGAGGGCACCCGCTCACTGGAGGAGATGGTCGCGGCCACCGGCGGCCAGGGCCCGGCCCTGCTGCTGACCTGTCTGTGGTACATCCGCGAGGTCGATCCGGCCACCCTGCTGCTGACCGGGCTCACCCGGGACGGGGTCTATCTGGTCGAGGACGGCGAGGTGATCGGCGAGGTGAACAACTTCCGGTTCAACGAGTCGCCGGTGGATCTGCTCTCCCGCGCCACCGAGGCGGGCCGTACCGAGATCACGCTGCCGCGCGAGTGGGGCGACTGGTTCACCCGGGCCGCGATGCCCGCGCTGCGGATCCCGGACTTCAACATGAGCTCCGTCAGCAAGGGGGTGTGACCGGCCGAATACACTGGTCCCCGCCCATCCGTCCATCCATGACTCACCTCAGGAACCTCATGACACGCCTCGGCGAATCCGTCGCCCGCGCCAGCGAGCTCCTCAGCCAGGACCTCTCCTCCGACAGCACCGTCGAGCGGCTGCTGAACGAGACGGGCTCGCGGCGCTATCTGGATCTGACGGACCTGTCGCCGAAGGACCAGGCGGAGCTGATCGCGTCCCGCACGGTCGAGGTGCTGCCGGGCGTGGCCGAGCTGACCGAGCGCATCGAGCGGCGTCGGGCCGAGGGCAAGGGGCTGGGAATCAAGCTGGGCATCGACCCGACCGCCGCCGATGTGCACCTCGGCCACGTCGTGCCGATGATCATCCTCAGCCGCTTCCAGCGGATGGGCCATGACGTCACCCTGCTGATCGGCGACTTCACGGCCAAGATCGGGGACCCGTCGGGCCGTACGGCGGAGCGTCCGCCGCTGACCGACGAGGACATCGCGCGGAACCTCGCGGGCTACCAGGAGCAGGTGCGGCCGTTCTTCGACTTCGAGAAGGTCGGCTTCCGGCAGAACAGCGAGTGGCTGGCGCCGTACACCTTCCCGGAGCTGCTGACGCTGCTCTCCCAGGTGCCGGTCTCCCAGCTGCTCCAGCGCGAAGACTTCCGCAACCGGCTGGCGGCGGGCTCCGGGCTGACCATGTCCGAGCTGCTGTACCCCATCGCCCAGGCGCTGGACTCGGTGGCGCTGGAATGCGATGTCGAGCTCGGCGGCGCGGACCAGCTGCTCAACCTCCAGATGGGCCGGAAGCTGATGGAGCTGCGCGGGCAGACCCCGCAGCTGGTCGTCACCATGCCGCTGATCGAGGGCACCGACGGCACCGGCGCCAAGATGTCCAAGTCCAAGGGCAACTATGTGGCGCTCACCGCGACCGCCGACGATGTCTTCGGCAAGATCATGTCGATTCCGGACCGGCTGATGAAGCCGTACCTGGAGGCGTGGACGGAGTGGACGGACCCGGAGATCGCCGCCGCGACCGCCCGGGTGGAGGACCGTTCGCTGCATCCGATGGATCTGAAGAAGGTCCTGGCGGGCGAGGTCGTCGCGGCGCTGTACGGCATCGAGGCGGCCATGAAGGCGCGGGCGGGCTTTGTCGCCCAGTTCTCCAAGAAGAGCTTCGCCGATGTGGGCACCCTGCCGGTGGTCGACGCCGCCGAGCACGGTCCGGAGACCGTCGCGACTGTGCTGAGCAAGGTCCTGGAGTTCCAGCCCAGCGCGTCGGCCGCCCGCCGGGTCGCCAAGCAGAACGGGCTGCGGCTGGTCATCGAGACCGACGGCGGCCAGGAGTCCGTGGTGCTGCCCGAGGCGCAGGCGGTACGGCCGCTGGCCGAGGTGGTCGCGGAGACCCTGGCGGAGGCCGGCTTCACCGCGGCCTCCGGCACCGTCTACCTCAAGGCCGGGCGCAAGATCGCCCACATCCAGGGGCTGTGAGCCCACATCCAGGGGCGGTGACCGTCCAGGGGCGGTGACCGTCCAGGGGCGGTGACCGTCCAGGGGCGGTGACCGTGCCGTCCACGACGGCCCGAAGCGGCGGCCGGTGCGCATCCACCACGCGCGCCGGTCTCCGCCGGACCAGGCCAGCCACAACGCAGCCGCGGGCGAACGACCGCGCCGCGCGGCACTTCCCGCGGAGCGC
>NZ_JAERRF010000051.1 GCF_016741875.1 Streptomyces coffeae
GTGGCCTCATCCACGAATACAAGCAGGTCGCATAGGGCGACACCGTTTCCGGCACCCACAGGCTCAGAACCGGGCTGGCGGAGTGCAGGGTCACGCAGAGTCCTTCGGCGATTCCCGAGCCGGGGCCTGCGGCGGCTATCGCCGGCTCGGGTCTGCTGCCTGGGAGGTAGTGCGAGTGGAAGTGCAGTCCCTCTCCTACGCAAGAGGGTGTTTTCAGAACCAGCTGACATGGATCAGGACACCGCGTCGGATATGCCATCAGAAGATGCACATTCCCGATACCTTCGAATGTGGCATGAGCGTCATTGCGCTTGGGGTTGGGTGCTGCAGCATCGCCTCCGCCGACTACTGACTCGGGAGGCGCTGCAATGGCCGACGTCCTAGTGGGCGGTCCCGCATCGCCGCCAAGGCCGGACACCGCGCTGGTTTGGCCGTCCGGGGATGTCGCTTCGCCGGGTCGGGTGAGCCGTAGACACCATTGGGACGGCCCCGCCGTGTCTCTCATTTTGATCAGCCCTGTTGACGCCTCCGCGCCGGGGCGGCCTGTGCGTCCGCGCGTACCCGGCTCGTCGGACCGGAACTCCAGGAGAGTGTTCCCATGCCTGTGGAAGTGATCTTCTTCAACGTCGGCCAGGGTGACTGCACATTCCTGCACTTCTACGATTCAGGGCCGGGAGGTGCGAGGACCAGCAAGCGGACGGTGCTCCTGGACTGCGGCACGTTCGCCGGTGGGGACGTGCCGCCCGGTAGGCCGAGCGCGCCTGCCAGTGGTGATGACAGGAAGCGCCTGCTGACGCACCTGCGCCATGAGATCGGAACCCGCTTGGCGGAGAACAGCGGCGTTCTGAACTATCTGTTGATCAGCCATCCGGACCAGGATCACTACCGGAATCTCGAAGAGCTGCTCTGTCACCTGGATCCCAAGGGGAAACCCACGGGAAAGCTCCAGTACGGGATCGAGAACGTGTGGTACTCGTGCGACCCGAGCAATTACCGTGAGGGCAACGCGAGGGGCGCCAGGGGCGCCGGCGGCACCGGGAAAGGCTTCGTCGGGAGGCTGCTGACGAGTCCAGCCGATCTTGCATGCGCCGAGCACCCGCCCCACAAGGTGGACGCGATGCCGGTGCGGATTCAGTCGCCGGTGGACCCGATGGCGCTCTTCCCGGCCCCGACATTCGGTACGCCGGCCCCTGTTCCTCCTGCGCCGGCGGAGCTGCCGAACCTCTTCTTGGTGAGTTCCCAGCCCTTTGGGCCGCTGCCCGACAAGTGGTCTGCCGCCGGCAGCAGCAGGTCCCCTGAAGCCGGTAACAAGCTCAAGCACCCCGGCGATACGGTCCCGCCGCGCAGCCTCCCGGCTGACGCCGCTCTGCGGGCGCTTCTCAAGGAGATCGGTGCCGTCAAGGACAAGATCAAGGAACTGCGGCTAACCGAGTCGAAGAACCTGGCCGGTGCCGCCCTGGACCAGCGGCTCGAGGACCTGGGGTGGTACCACTTCGGCGAACAATATCTGGACACGTTTCCCCCGACCGAGCGGGAGACGGAGATGGCGAAGGCTGCGCAGGAAGCCCGGAACGCCGGAAGGGTGCCGCCGCGCTGGCTGATCCGGTCGGCCAAGGACAGCCAGGAGGGCGCGGACAAACAGCAGACGTGGTTCCGGAAGGAGGGGCAGCGAAGGCTCGGCGAGACCTACGTCACAGCCGGTGGGGAGCCGCGGAAGGAAGAACTGAGGAGGTACATCGCCGGCCTGCCCCGGCCACAGCAGATGGGTGACGACGAGTACGAGGACTACCTGGAGAGCAAGGCGGTCGAGCACGTCACGGACGCCCACCTCAAGAGCAAGAGCGAAGTGGAACGGAACAAGGAGATCGCGGACGCCAGCGACCAGATCACGAATGGCCGCCAGAAAAGCAACGAGTTTCTCAGGAAGAACAACGCAGATCACGTCCCGCCCCGCAACCATGGGGCCAATGAGTACAACAGGACGCTGGCGGCGGGCAGCGTCCCGCTGCCCGACCCGGCCCCGGTCAGTGGCAGCGATCCCGCGGACTACAACGGGAAGGTCGCGACATACAACGCGCAGGTGCAGCGGTACAACGCCGAGGTCGCCGAGTACAACAGGACCACACTTGGCGCGAAGAAACGACCTCTGGACAGCATGTCCCTGCTCCAGTTGAACCTGGCCGGCGACGACCTGAAGCGCTTGGCCGAGGCGTGGATCATCTCAAGGTACGTCGAGGCCCTGCTGACCGAGTACCGCCAAAAGACGCGCGACGTGTGGGAGAAGACCGCCAAGACCGACTGGGCGAACGGCAGCAGCATGGTCTTCGTCCTCAAGGGGAAGCCCGGATCGGACGGAAAGCACCAGCAGGTGTGGCTGATGGCCGACGCCGTCATGGTCAACGAGGACCTGTTGCGGAACCGCTACGCCTCCGCGGCCGACGGCGGCTGGCAGGCCACCGAGGACGTCTTCGTCAAGGACGCGAAGAACCGGTGGCTGAAGGTCGGGCACCATGGCAGCGGCACGTCGACGTCGGCCGAATGGATCACATTCCTCAAACCCATCGGCATGTTCGTCAGCTCAGGACTGAAGGACTATCACATCCCCAGGGCCAGCCATTTCGAGGACAAGGTCATGGCGACGTGGGATCGGACTTCCCCGCCCGACATCGACCCTCCCGACACGCGGCCCGGCACGACCGGTGTGGGCCGTCCGCCCCACCAACACGACTACGCGTACTGGCAGGACCGGACCCCGGCGGGGACCGACTTCAAGGTCGTCTGGAAGCAGACCCGCCGTGCGCTGGGAACGAGCCTGACACCAACGGCGGCGGACAAGGCGCCGAAGCCGGCCCCGAGCAGTGCCTCGCCCAAGAGGCGCAAGCTGATGGACTTCGAAGGACAGGGCACCGACTGGCACCTGATCCTGGACGACACCGGCGGCTTCGAGCTGTGGTACCACTGAGGAGACCGTCATGACGCTGCCGGTCAGTACTCTGCGCGAAAAGCTCGTTCTTGCGAACGACATGCTGGTCATCACGCCGCAGTTCCTCCAACTCGAATCAGCGGCAGACCTGTTCACCGAGCACCTGCCCGATGGCGTGCTCCGTGTCCTGGACGCCACCGCCGACCACGACCGCCTCCAAGTCACCGGCCAGATCGCACTGCTGGATCGGCAGGCGGGCCCGGGCACGGTCAGCTTCATCGTCAGCCCCGACGGCGACGACGTGGTCGGCGTCCGCGTGGACATCCCGCTCTTGGGAGAGGACGAGCTGCCCGAGGCGCTGCTCCCGGTCTGCCGGGTCCTTGGCGAACTGAGGATCTCCACGGTGCACCTGGTCTTCGGAGTCGAACCCGCACCCACCGCAGACCTGGTCGCCCGGGTCGGGTTCGGTGTGGAACTGGACTTCCCCTCCGGCGACAGCCACCGCCCCTACCTGTGGGGCTACCTGCCGCTGAACTCTTCCCAGGCGTGGAGCTTGTCCGGCAGCTTCCTCCCGGTGCAGGTGCCCAAGATCAGTGACCTCCAGCAGTTCGCCAAGGAAACCGAGCACTCCACTTTCGCCCTGCCGCCGGCCCTGGCCACCGTCGCGGGAGCGCTTACGCTGACCGATCTCGCCGTCACCTTCGCCGCGCCGGACCAGGTCCGCACCACCGGATACGTGCAGTCCGTGTGGCTGCGCGTCGATGTCGAAGGCTCCTGGCAGATCTTTGACCAGCTCACCGTGCACGATGTGCACGCGGAGTTCGGTGCGATCCAGCCTTTCGGCATCTCCCCGCGACTGCAGGGCCTGATCGGCGGCGCGGTCGACCTGGGCGATGACATCGCCATCGGCACCGAGATCAGCTGGCACGGCAACCAGGTCCAGGTCAGCGGCACCCTGCTGCGCTCGGTCGCCGTACAGCCACTACTGGAAAGGCACTTCCCCGAGTTCCCGCTCACCACCGACCTGACGGTCAGCGAACTGTCCGTACGCGGTGAGTTCGGCGGCAGCTCGCCCGGATACGGGATCGATCTCGTCCTGGACGACGTCCTGGAGATCACCCCGGACGTCACGCTGTCACAGGTCGTGCTGTCGGTGAACAAACAGGGAACCACGACCGATGCCTCACTGGATGCGCTGTGGACCCTCGGCGAGACCCCCCTGAACGTCCGCGGCGCGTGGGCGAAGGACGACGGCTGGCTGGTTTACGCCCACGTCTCACACCTCAGGCCCTCCGAGCTTTTCGCTCTGTTCGACATCGAACCGCCGTTCCTGCTCTCCCAACTGGAGCTCCTTGACCTCGGCGTCGCCTACGACAGCGCGAACGATCGGATCGACCTGAGTGGCACCGTCGCGTTCCCGCTCGGCGATGCGCAGGCCACACTCACCCTCACCGCCGAACTCACCCGCAACGGCTCCGGCTACGACAAGCACGTCACCGGGTCCCTCAGTGTCGCCATCCCTGGGCCCGCTACCCAGGCCGCTGAAAACGGTGATCTTCCCGGGGCTGGTGAAGTCGGCCACCGCGTCCTGGAGTTCACCGTCGACTACCGGGAGGATGGTGGCGCCGCGACTGTCACCGGCATCTGGGACACCGAGCCCAGCCTCCCCCTCACCGACCTCGTGGCCGCACTCGGCATCGAGCTGCCGGAGCTCCCCGAGGTACTGCGGCCCGAATTACAGGCGCTGTCCGTCCGCTACGACACCGCGAGCAAGCTGGTCCTGCTCACCACGGCGACCGAGCGCACGGGGTGGGTGTACGCCTCGTACCCCGCCGCCGCTCCCGGCAGTGGCCGCCTGTCCGCTGCCGCGGTGGGGGCTCGCCTCAGTGCGCGCGCCTCCGACCTGCCCCTCGTCGGCGAGGCGATCCCGCCCAGTGCGGACCTCGTCCTCGGCGGCATCGCCTTCACCGTCGCCCCGGCCGGCTGGACGCCCGCCAGGGCCCAGGAGATCAATGCCGCTTCAGAACAGGTCGACCCCTCGCCCGACCGCAAGCTGCCGCGCTTCTCCACCGACCCGCAGGCCGGTCCTGGACTGGCCGTCCAGGTGGAGCTGAGCATCGGAGGCGAGCCTCAGGCCCCGCTCGTCCTGCCGATCTCGAACGGCGGCACGGCGGCCATCACAGCCTTGGAGGCCGGTACTCACGCGGTCCTGTCGCCCGCTGGCGCCGGTGCGTTGACCGCGGCCTCCGAGGGGGTGGCGCTCAGGCGCGAGCGGTCGGCGGCCTCGCGGGAGATCGACCAGGTGTTCGGCCCGGTCCGCATCCGCAAGGTCAGCCTCGGCTATCGCAACGGTCTGCTGTTCATCGCCTTCGACGCAACCTTGGCGGTGGGTCCCGTTCAGCTCGATACGATCGGCCTGGGTCTCGGCCTCGACAGTGACTTCGACGTCGAGCCGGTGCTGCAGGGCGCGGGGCTGCGCGTCGATCAGCCGCCGTTGAAGGTCACTGGCGCGCTCGTGGTGCGCGAGGACGATGCGTTCGCGATCTACATCGCGGGCATGGTCGTGGTGGAGACCGGGTTTTTCGCCCTGCAGGCTTCCGGGAGCTACGCCCGCAGCCTGGACGGCTGGTCGTCGGTCTTCCTGTTCGGCGAGATCGCCGCCGTGGGCGGGGCCGCGCTGTTCGAGGCGCCGCCGTTCACGCTCACCGCTGTCTCCGGGGGGTTCGGCGTCAACAGCACCCTGCGGCTGCCGGCGATCGCGGAGTTGGGGCAGTTCCCGCTGATCGCGCGGCTGGCCGAGCGGGCTCCCGAGGTGAGTTCGCAAGAAGCCCTGGAGCAGCTGACCGCGTGGGTGTCTCCGGCGGAGGGGCGTTTCTGGGCCGCGGTGGGCGTGGAGTTCGCGCTGTTCAAGTTCATCGCGACCCGCGCGCTGGCGGCGGTGGAGTTCGGCGACGATCTGAAGGTGATGCTGCTGGGCCGCACGTCGGTGACCTTCCCGCGCGACACCAAGCCTGGCAGGAAGGTCCACGCCCGTATCGATGTCGATCTCAGGCTCGCCTACCAGCAGTCCCTTGGGCTGCTGTCCCTGGACGTGGCGGTCGGGGATGGCTCCTTCGTCTTCGATCCGGCCTGCCGGCTCACCGGCGGCATCGCGATCTACCTGTGGACTGCGGGCGAGCACGCCGGCGACTTCGTCATCAGCGCCGGCGGCTACCACCCCAGGCTCGAGGAGAGGCTGGACACCCAGTACCCGCACTACCCGACGCCCGCGCGGCTGGGTTTCACCTGGTCGCCCGACAGCAAGATCATGGTGAAGGCCGAGGGCTACACCGCGCTCACCCCGCATGCCCTCATGTTCGGCGGGCGGCTCGCGGCGAGCTACACCTCCGGGCTGCTGTCGGCCTGGTTCACTGCCTACCTGGACGTGTTGGTCCAGTGGCGGCCGTTCTACCTGGACGCGCGCCTGGGTATCGGCATTGGCGTCGCGTTCACCATCAAGGTCTGGTTCGTCAAGGTCCGGGTGTCGATCGAGGTCGGTATCGACCTGGCGCTGTGGACGCCTCCGTTCGGCGGTCGGGTCACCGTGAAGGTGTGGTTCGTCTCCTTCAGCTTCGACATCGGTACCAGGCGCCAGGAGCTGGACGCCGCCCGCTGGCCCGAGGTCCACGAGCAGTTCCCGGCGCCGCTCAGCATCACCCCGGTGGCGGGGCTGCTCGCCGACGTCGACGCCGGCGAGCTCGCCGCCCGCCACGCCGATGGCGACCCGGTTCTGGTGGCCGCTGCCGGGCTCGTCCTCACCGTCGAGACGGTCATCCCCGCGACCGCGATCCACCTCAACCAGGACACCGACTACGCGACCGGACCGGATGGCCTGATCAGCATCCGGCCGATGCGCAAGGACCGCGCGATCACCTCCGAGTTCGCCGTCACCGTCACCAAGGCCGGCGACGCCGACTACGTCATCTCGGACGACGACTGGACCGTCGAGGTGATCGAACGCGGCGCGCCCGCCGCCTTGTGGGGCCGTCCCCTGGCCGAGCCGGACGACGCCCTCGACGATGGCCAGGAGGCCCTGCTGCCCGGGCAGTTGGCCGGGCTGCGGTTCGAGGTCAAGCCGCCCGAGACCGCGGGCGAGATCGGACCGGTCACCTCGGCCGCACTCCAGGTGACCCGCGTTGACCCGGAAGGCCGTACGCCGCTGCGCAACGGCGCCAAGCAGGGCTCCCTCCCCCTGCCGACTCCCGGCAGCATCGAGATCATCGCCGACACCGTGAACACGTCCACCACGGCACGCCGCACCGGCGCCTACCGCGCTCTGCACCGCCTCGGCGTGGCCCCGGGCGCATCCGGCACGGCCCTGCCCCGCTACGCGGAAAAGGCCCGCGACTACCTCGTTTTCTCGCCCCTGACCACGACCGCGCGCTAGCAAGGGAGCCTCCGTGGCCACCGGACCCGACCTGGACATCACGTTCTACGACTACCTGGCTCCCCGCCTGACCGCCGGCAAATACCAGGTCCACGCCAAGCAGGAGCTGAAGCAGGGCGGCGCCGACATCACCACCCCGGGCGCGCGGATCGATCCCGTCGACGCCCAGCTCGAGGTGCGGGCCGTCCAGTTCGTCCTCGACGAGTCCTCCGTGCAGGCGGTGTACCCGCCGCGTGCCTCCTCGGGCAACTACCGGACAGTCCTGCCGCACATCACCCTCACCCGGTCCATCCTGCCGTGGGAGCGCGAGGTCAGGTGGTCCTCGCGGGCCGTGCGCGCGCCATGGATGGCTCTGCTGATGTTCCAGGCCGGTGAGCTGCCCGACGACCCTGAAGGCATCGGCATCGCGACCTCCCGCACCGTCACCGAGCTCTGCGAGCCGGGCGACCCCGCCGTGCAGCTGCCGGCCATCAGCCTGAGCGGCCTGGACCCCAAGACCCGGGACTCCACCTGCCGCACCATCGACGTGCCCATCGACCTGTTCAGGGCCCTGATCCCGCGCGAGGAGGAGCTGGACTACCTCACCCACGTTCGCGACGTCTACGAGCCCCGCACCCGCGCCGACGGCGAGGTGCTCACCCCGGGCTCGTTCGCCGTCGTCACCGGCAACCGCTTCCCCCTGGACGTGATCGGCCCGCGCAGCGTCCACCTGGTCTCCCTCGAAGGCCACGACGCGCCGCTGAAGGGCGAGTTCACCGCGTGCGCCACCCACCTCCGGCTCGCCGCCCTGTGGTCCTGGTCCTTCACCCACGACCCGACCGGCCACCTCGACCCGTACAGCCTGCTGCGGCAACTGGCCGCCCCGCGTCCCGGCGAAAGCCCGGCCGATGCCGAACGCCTCGCCCTGCGCCTGGAGCCGGCCACCGACCCGGGCACCAGCTCCGACGCCGACGAGCAGTACGCCCGCGAACGGCTGCGCCTGGGCTATGTGCCACTCCCGCAACGGCTACTGTCCGGCGAACTCAGCTACGCCTGGTACCGCGGCCCCTGCACCCCCGTCACCGCCCAGGACCTGCCCGCCGGCTACGACGAGGACCAGAGGACTCAGACCACCGCCGACCATGCCCTGATCTATGACAAGGACTACGGTCTCTACGACGTCAGCTACGCCACCGCCTGGACGCTGGGGCGCACCCTCGCCCTCGCCGACCCGGACTACAGCGCCGACCTCGTCCGCGCCCGCCGTGAACTGTCCAACCAGGCCGTCGCTCTGATGGCGCTGGCCGCCGACCCCGCTCGCGCCCGCACCGCCACTCCCAGGGCCGGCCGCAGCCACGCGGACACCGAGACCGAGCTACGCCCGAACCTGGGCTGGCTGCGCACCCTCGCCGCCGACAGCCGCGACCTGCCCCGGGCCCTGGCCGCGCCGCAGTCCCGCGCCCCGATGCCCACCGAGCCGCCACCCGCCCCGCTCAGCCGCGCCGACCGGCGGCTGCTGCTCGGCACCGGCGCCCGCCAGGCGGCCCTTCGGCGCACCGCGGACTGCCGCACCGCCGGGCTGCCCGCCTGGCTGGATCGCGCCGCCGCGCTGCACGGCATCCCCTTCGGCTACCTCGTGCCCGATCCGCGCATGCTGCCGCCCGAGTCGCTGCGCCTGTTCCGCCTCGACCCCGGCTGGATCAACGCCCTGCTCAACGGGGCGCGAGGCGTCGGCCTGCACACCGGCCTCGACCAGCTGCTCGACGCCACCCTGCACGCCGCCATCGGCGCCCGCCGCACCACCGCGACACCAGCTGCAGGGCTGCTGCTGCGCTCCGCGCTCGTCCCCGCCTGGCCCGAGTTCGACCTCGTCGGCTACACGGCCGACGGCCGGCCGCTGGCCGAGCTGCGCCGCGACCACCCCGCTCCCGACGTCCTGTTCCTGCTGTTCGAGGACGTCCCCGACACGATCGTGATCCGCGAGCCCGGCGAGGGCATCCACTTCGGTACGACGCCGGAGGGGAAGATCTCGCTGCGCGCTCTCGTCCCCGACGACGGCGACCTCGGCGCACCCATCGAAGGACGGGAGGCGTTCCCTACCGACGGCACCGTCCTCACCCGCCACCTGCGGCCCAACCCTCACGGCGTACTAAACCTGCTCGAGGACGGCGGCATCGTCACAGCCCTCACCACGGCGCTGAACCACCCGCGGCGGCTGACCGCCAGCGAGTTCGCCATCGAAATGATCAACTCGCCGCTCGAGCAGAAGCTGGTGCACACCCCGGGAGGCTGCAGTGCGTGAGACCGACCTGAACACCGGCACCGACAGCGAGCTGATCGTCCCGATCCGCCTGCACACCCTCGTGGTCAACGCCACCGTGACGGCCGACCACACCTGGACTCCGGCCTTCAGGTTCATGCTGGAGCGGGCCGCCGACGCCGAGCCCCCGAACCCCACCTACGGAAGCCTGGGCACCGGCGTCCACATCCAGTGGGAGCTGCCGGAGGTCCTTGCCCGCGGCCACTACCGCTCCGCCACCGGCGAGACGACCTTCCCGCTCGTGCCGAACCGCTGGCTGGTGGTCCGTTACGCCACCAAGGCCGGGCGGCGGCAGGCCGTGGGCTGGGTCGTGCACAGCGACTACCTGCAGAACAGCGACTACGAAGGCGCCCTCGGCAACGGCACCAGCGCCTACCTCACCGACCGCGCCCCGAGCGGCGAGAGTGTGGCCGCACACACGGACATGATCGGACGCAGCCACCCGCTCCAGGACGCCGACGGCAACGACCGTCCCTGGACGGACCCAGACCCCCAGGGCAGGCGCCCGCTGTTCCTCAGCGCGGTTGGGCCCGGCCTGCCGGCCTTCGCCGCCTTCGCCTCCTACCACAAGAACGTGTTCTGCCTCCACGACACCCTGCTCGACCTCAAGCTCCCCGGTGACAGCCACGTCGCCGACAACGAGCTGAGCTACCTCGTCGTCGGCTGGTACTCGGACCCGGACGCGGACATCCTGACCAGGGCCAAGGACATCCCCGATCTGCTGCCCGAGGACGCCACCATCCAGGAGGTGCTCGCCGCACTGGAGTGGACCGCGCCATCCGCGACATCGGCGCTCCGGCACACCCGCTACTGCGGAAGTTCCCTGGGCATCGCCTGGAGCCACAACCGCCCGATGCACTCCACCCAGCCCACCAGCCCCGCCGACCTCAAACTCGCCATCGGCCACAGCACCGCCGAGGCCACCGCCGAACTGGTCCGCCGGCAGACCCGCTCCCACCTCGACGGGGAACTCATCAAGGCGCTGTTCACCGGCACCATCGAGACCTACGGCCTGCCCGAGGGCGCCGTCGAACTCGACGAGGCCACCCGCCGCGCCTGGTACGCCGGCAGCGAGGGCGGCTACCTCTGGCAGATCGTCCCGAGGCCCAGCGACGACGCCGAACCCGCCTCACCCGTCCCCGCCTGGCTGGCCGACCTCAACTGCGCCCAGGGCGAGTACGACGACCTCGCCGACCGGCTCGCCCGCACCAGGGCGCGGCTGTGGGACCTGTGGTGGCTGCGGCACCTGCCCGAAGCGCACCACGACCGACCGGACGACTTCAACGACGATGCCGACGCGCAGCTCAACCCCGAGAACGAGGGCGCCATCGCCAACACGGTCCAGGAATACCTCGACCGCATGACCCAACTGACCGTTGGCCGCGACGCCCTGCCCATGGGCGACACCCCTGAGGCCCTGCAAGACGCCATCGACACCTACGCGCGAGCCCACGGCCTCACCACCGACCTCGAACTCAAGCGCACCGCCCGCGACCCCTACTACAGCCCCGCCGACCCGGTCGTCGCCATCGCGGGCTCCGGCACCCGCCAGCCACTCGGCCGCGACCCCAAAGACCCGCTGCCGTGCCGCCTCCCCTCCGCCCTCCTCACCTCGATCACGATCGACGGCCTCCCGCCGTTCCTGCCCGACCCGGCGGCACCCAGGCCGACCCTGGCCAACCTGCCCGCGATCTGCGCAACACTCCTCGACGAGTTCGCGCTGCTGGACAAGGCAGCGTTCACCAGGATCGACGGGAGCACCGCCACCGCCCTCGAAGCCGCCCTGTCCGGTGCCGGCACCATCGAGGGCCAGGCGCCCGCATACCTCGGCGTGTGGCAGCAGCCATGGCATCCGATGTACCTGCAGTGGGAGATCCGCTACTGCCCCACCCCGTTCCGTACAGGGGCCGGGGACAACTGGACCTTCGACGGCAGCACCTACCAGTGGACCGGCCAGGGAGCGCTGGCCCACGACGGCGCGGAGAACCAGTGGCCCGCCTTCACCGGCCGCTCCTACCTCACCCCCACCAGCCCCTACGTGCTGCGCCAGCAGGTGCGCCGCTACCTGCAGACGTACTCCACCGCCGAGACCGAGGGCCTGGACACCCTGCTCGGCATCTACGCCGACCTGGACGTCGTGTCCCAGACCCTGGACGGCTTCAACGACTGGCTGCTGCGCCAGGACGGCGGCGCCAGGCTCATCCCGCCCGCCGCGCTCGCCGACGCCCAGCTGCTCGGCGACCCCCAGCGCGTGCCCTCACCCGGCCGGCCCGACGACCCGCCCAACGACGAACGCTTCCAGCCGGTACGTGCCGGCCAGTTCTACTTCCACCGGCTCCAGATCATCGACCGCTTCGGCCGCACCGCCCCATTCATGTCCAACAACGACCCCGGAACGCTGTGGCCCTACCCGGCCGCCAGCGTGCTCCCCGACCGCGGTAAGCCGCTGTACGTCCCGCAGGGTGAGGAGCGTCCGCCGAACAACCACCGCTTCATCCAACTACCACCGCGGCTCATGCAGCCGGCCCGGGTCCACCTGGCGCCGATCCGCGCAGCCGACAGCGCCGGGTACGCCGGATTGCCACCGGCCGACGATCCCGCGGCGACCCCGGTCGTCGGCTGGCTGATGCTCAACTACCTCGACCAGACCCTGCTCGTCTACGCGCCCGACGGCTCCCCGCTCGGCGAACTGCGCGTGGTCGGCGACCGTGCCCGCGTCGCCTGGACGATGCTGCCGCACGCACCGTACGCCCGCCCCGAGGACTTCGCCGGCGCCTACCCGGAGTTGTCCACGATGGTCGTTGCCCTGCGCACCAGCGGCCCGGCCTCGTTCGACGCCCTGCTGACCACCATCAACGACAGCCTGGAGAGCATCACCGATCCCAGCGCGCAGGCCGACCGCAGCCCGGCTCGCCTGATCGGGCGGCCCCTCGCCCTGATCCGCGCCGAACTCGCCATCCAGCTCCAGGGCCCGCCGCTGACCAACCCCAGCTGGCAGCAGATCCTTGACCCCAACGACGAGGACTACCCCGACTACCGCTGGCCGGTGCGGCTTGGCAAACCCGACCTGCTCGAAGACGGGCTCATCGGCTACTACGCGAGCGATACCGGACCGGGCGGCGACACGCACTACGGCGTCCTCAACACCGTCGAGAAGAACCCGCCGCACGACCCCTACCTGAACCCGATCATCACCGGCACCGACCTCGCCCTGCGGGCCACGCCCAACGGCGAGTCGCAGGTACACCGCCTCACCCTGCTCGCCGACCCACACACGGCGATCCACGCCACCACCGACATCCTCCCCGTGGCCGACCTCGCGCTCGACACCGACCTCGTCCAGCAGGCACTGGCCAGGATCGAGGCGTCCTTCCGACTCGACCCCCTGCTCGCCCCCACCAGCGCCGGCCACCAGAGCGCCACCGCCTCCGACGCCCTCGGCGAGTCCCCCGGGCACGGCCTCGCCCACCTCCTCGACGGCGACCTCGGGACCTGGTACCTCAGCGGGGCGTCCGCCACCCGCGGCGACTGGATCGTCCTGGACTTCGAAGAGGTACACGACGTCCACCGGATCGACCTCTACCCGGGCGACGCACTGGGCGAGAACCAACTACCCGCCTGTGAAGTGGAATTCCTCGACGAAGACGGCCAGGAATGGACCGTCCTCGACAGCTTCCCGGCCGGCACCGAGATCCACTACATCCCGCCCGCACCGGTGCCCACCAGGCAGCTGCGCCTGCGGTTCACCGCCGATGCCACAGCCCCCGTGGCCATCCGCACCTTCAGCGCCACCACCGACGCCGGCGACAACGGGCTCGTCATGCCCCGGCCTGCCGCCTGGTTCGGCGACTGGTCCTGGGCCGAGCCCTACGACACCGCCGACGGCACCGGCTGGGCACGCCTGCCGATCCTGCCCGCCGACCGCTCCGCCCACCTCGACGACGCCGTACCGACCGCCCGCGCCGGCTACCTCCAGCTGCGCCCGCGCCGCGACTGACTCGCAAGGAGCACCAGCCATGGCCACCGCCACCGAACCACCCCTGCTGACCTACGCGTTGGAGCCGAAGCTCCTCCCGGTGAGCACACCGATCAAACCCAGCCCGGGCAAGCTGGAGATCGCCGCGACCGCCGCCGGCGATGTGTACTGCGACAGCATCACCATCAGAATCCCGATCGGACCTGGCGAAGAGGACCTGACGACCGACAAGACGATCACGGCCAGGCTTGAAAGCGACAACCCCGGCGTGCCCGACGCCTGGCCGGTCGAACAGCGGCTGGAGGCTGGAGACACCATCCTGGCCGTCCGCTTCCAGCCGAACCTCACCGTCCGGATCCTCGCCGGAACGCGACTCACCCTGCACATCGCCGACTTCGACGTCAACGAGGAGATCGGCACAGCGCAGATCACAATCACCGAACTGACATCACCGACATCAACGGGCCCCTACCCCGAGCGGACGACCTCACGTGAGGTGAACAAGGGACCCGCCGGCTTCTACCTCCGCAACCTCGCCCCCGACCACATCGCGGTGGAGAACGGCGAAGCCGTGGTGCTCACCTGGGAGACCTCAGGCGGAACCACCTACCGCATGTACTGGGACCACCTGTCCGAAGCCCTCAGCATCGGTGACACCGCCTGGCGCTCCCCCGCACTCACCCGCACCACCGGCTTCATGCTGCAAGCCTCCGCCGAGACCCGCAGCGGCCGCTCCCTCATCTTGCAAACCCTCACCACCGCCGTCACCGTGACCAACCAGGACCTCGCCGCCCGCGACCTCGCCGTCAACGGCACCCTCGACATCGGGAACGGGCCAGGTACCGCCACCACCAACCTCGGCTTCAGCACCGACGAGCACGGCGTAAAGCACCTCCCCTCCTCCATGACCGACGGCAACCGCAACACGTACTACTGGAGCGCGCTCCACCCCAAGGTGGACGACTGGGTCATGGTCGACCTCGGCAGCGAACGCCAGATCACCAAGATCGAAATCTACTTCGGCGCAACCACCGGCTTCACTCTCCCGAGCTGCGACCTGCAGCACTCCACCGACCGCACCCAATGGCACAAGCACACCACCATCCCAGCGGGTCGACCGGAATACACCAGCGGCACCATCGCGCAGACCGCCCGCTATGTGCGCCTGAAAATGAACGCCGCGCAGACATACCGCATCGCCATCCGCTCCTTCGAGATCACCACCGTCCTACGCGGCGCCACCATCACCCCCACCAGCACCGTCATCCACGGCAACCTCGTCGTCAAGGGCACGATCCTGGCGGAGAACGACGTCACTGTCGACAAAGATCACGTGCTCAATGTCAACTGGATCAACTCGGCCGGCGGCGACACGAAGCCCATCACTATCCGAGACGACGTCACCGTCACTGCGACCAAAACCCTCAGAACCAACCTCATCAGAGCAGCGAACAACACCAACCCCATCAAGATCCAAGACCAACTCACCGTCGAGGGCACGCTCACCGCCAACAATGCGCTCACCGTCCAGGGCACGCTCACCGCAAACAATGCGCTCACCGTCAAGGGCACACTCACTACCAGCGGTGCACTCACCGCCAACGGCGCCATCCAGGCGAACGGCAATCTCACCGTTGCATCTGGGAAAACCCTCGCTGTACAGGGGGAGCTGTCCGCGACCGGACCGACCAAATTGTTTGGGAACTTCTACCGAAAGTACTGGAGTCAGCAGAGCACGAAACCGAAACAAGCAACGCCATGGACGGCAAAGGCTCCCACCGACGGCATCTTATTCGGTGCAATCGAAATCTTCGACCGGACGGGATCCAACGACAACATCGGGGCAAAGGGACGGCTTGTCATCAGGGTGGGCAGCAGCGATTTCTGGGCCACTGCTCCCATCCTGCGCCAAACCGGCGCAGGTGCTGGAATCTACACATTGACTGTGGCCGTCGGGAAGGGCGACGACATCAGCTGCTACCTCTGGCTCGATAACTTCTCAGTCGTCTGGGAAAAGTTCGCTATCGAACTCACATGGTGCCCCTTGGGGGAGAACAGGACCATCTTCTAGCGGTGCCCTTGCCGAGAATGTCATCCATGCGGGTCACGCAGCATGTCGGTATTCGTGAAGGATCCCGCCGAGTCGATCGCGTCGTCGTATGTCGAGACGGCTGATCTGCTCAGGATCGTCGATCGGCGTGGGTAAGGCGTGCAGCGGTCTGGCGTTCGCGATGCCCTGGTGCGGCCGGTGTGCGTTGTAGAACTGCTCGAACTCGCGCAAGATGTGAAGCAGGTGCCGATGGTTCCAAATCAGGGTGCGGTCCAGGAGTTCCCGTCGGCAGGTCTGTACCCTGCGCCGTTCAGAAATGCGTCGCTGCAGGTCGTAGGCGGTCTGGTGGGATCTGAGGGCTCGTTGGGACCATGAGCAGGTGATCGTCTCACTGGTGTATCAGGTCACACGGAAGCTTCTGTCGGTCCCAGCGGTGCTGCTGCGTCGGCGGATGGCCAGAGATGCTGAGTTGCTCGTGCTCCGGCATGAGAACGCGGTGCTGCGTAGACAACTTTCGAGTCCGGTGCGGTATGAGTGGGCGGATCGTTTGTGGTTTGCGGCATTGTCTTCGCTGATACCTCGGTGTCGCTGGGCGCAGGTGTTCCCCGTGGCACCGGGGACCTTGCTCGGCTGGCATCGGCGTCTTGTTGGACGCAGGTGGGACTACAGCGCGTGCCGAAGCAGGCCGGGTCGGCCAGCGACAGGGGAAGCCGTGAAGGAGTTGGTGCTGCGGCTGGCGCGGGAGAACCCGCGCTGGGGCTGCCGCAGGATCCAGGGGGAGCTCGCCCGGCTGGGCCACAGTATCGGCGCCTCCACGGTCTGGAAAATCTTGACCGCCGCCGGTGTCGACCCGGCTCCCCGCCGCGCCGGGCCGACATGGCGCGAGTTTCTGACATCCCAGGCCGAAGCCATCATCGCCTGCGACTTCCTGCACATCGACCTGGTGGATCTTCGCCGGGTCTACGCTCTGGTCTTCCTCGAGCACGGTACACGCCGCCTCCACATCGCCGGCGTAACCGCGCATCCGACCGCACAGTGGACGTGTGGGTGCCGGGAATTATGTCACCTGGGCTGACCTGCTGGTTCGGATCTGTAGACCTCAGGAAGAGACTGCCGTTCTGAGGCAGCATGCCGGCCGTGGTGATACGGCTGATCTACCTGCTCGCCTGCCAAGCCTTCCGATGGCTTGCCCTGCTCGCCCGTTCGGATGCCTCGAAGGACGCAGAGATCTTGATGCTTCGGCATCAACTGACGATCGCACGCCGTGCCCAGCCACGGCCGCGCTTCTCCTGGAGTGACAGGGCCGTCATGGCGGCACTGCTCCGGCTCGTCAGCAAGCAGCGGCGTTCGCAACTGGCCTTGTTGGTCTCTCCGCGGTCGGTCCTGCGCTGGCACGCACGGCTCATCGCCTGGAAATGGACCTACCCCTCCCGTCGTCCGGGCCGACCACCGAAACCAGAGGCCCTGCGCCAACTGATCCTGCGTCTGGCGCGGGAGAACCCGGGATGGGGATACCGCCGCATCCACGGTGAGCTCCTCGGCCTTGGACGTGACGTCGCGGCCTCAACCGTCTGGTCCATTCTGAAGCAAGCAGGGATCGACCCATCGCCGCAGCGTGTGGACTGCTCCTGGGCCGCTTTCCTCAAGGCCCAGGCTTCCGCAATCGTAGCCACCGACCTGTTCCACATCGATACGGTCTTCCTGCGGCGCTGGTTCGTACTGTTCTTCATCAACCACGGCACCCGGCGAGTGCACATCGCCGGCATAACCCGACACCCGACCGACCCCTGGATCACCCAGCAAGCCCGCAACTACCTCATGGACCTCGGCGACCACGCCGAGTCGATCAAGTTCCTCATCCGGGATCGCGGCGCATACTTCACCGACAATTTCGACGCCGTGTTCCAGGCCATCGGCGTGCACACGCTGGATCCGATCATGTCGACGCGAGGCAACCGACCGCATCCTGATCACGGGAGAGCGCCACCTACGCCTCGTCGTCAGTGAGTACACAGATCACTACAACCAACACCGGCCACACCGATCCCTCGGACAACGGGCGCCAGACCTACTCACCGAGCCCGAACCACCCACCGCTACCGACAACACTCGAGTCCTTCGTCGCGATCGACTCGGCGGCCTCATCCACGAATACACGCAGGTCGCATAGGATGACACCGTTTCCGGCACCCACAGGGTGGGATTTCCGGCAAGCGTAGCGTCCTGACGCCGCCGCCCCCTCATTAAGACGCTTGGCACACTATTTCTGCTCCCCTGAAGCCCCTCCCGGATGTCTCGCTACAGCGCTACAGAGCCGACTACGGCGCTCACGCCCTGGGAGTGCCCCGTCTGCCGCCCGGAAGCCAAGGGGCTTTGCCCCGCCTTGATGTGGCAAGCATCTGGCGACCGGAGAGCCCACACGGCGACGACCTGCGGCTACGACCGCCCAATGCCGCCAACGCGACCAAACCTCCCCCGTCGCATGGGGAGCAGGGAGCCGTGCTCCCACCTCGGAAGGGGGTCGGGAGCCGTCAAGGGGTTCTTATGCCTCTCGATGGCGAGAGCATCCATACCAGCTGGGTGACCTTGGCGGTCTACGGTTGACGACAGCACACAGCGGCGCAAACCCGCGCGACAGATCGACCGGATCGGGTGACGCACAAACCGGACGGGATTGACCCGTCTGCGAGTTGGGAGCACGAGGGCTCCCAGAGGGCTCCCCATCGCTCCCAGTCCGGGAACGACAAAGGCCGCTTCCGCTACCTGCGGAAACGGCCTCCGACCTGCAAAAACGCTGGTCGGGACGACAGGATTTGAACCTGCGACCCCTTGACCCCCAGCGGTGTGGCAACTCTCCGCGACGAGCCGTATCACTCTGTAGCAGCGTGCCTCGGGGTCGTACACCGCCGTACGGAGCAAGAGGACACCGCTCCCAGCCCCCTCCCGAGCAGGCCCATCCTGCTACCACACTCCTATATTCTGGCCCCTGTCGATTCCGGTGCCCGAAAGCGCCAAGGAGGATGAGCCGTGAGGCCGGCCACCACCGCAAAGCTCCGCGCCAACGCCACGACCATCCGCCAACTCGGACGCCGCCATGGCCTACACTCCTTCGCCCTGAGCACCGAGCCCGGGGAACTCGTAGCCACACTGGACGCCGACCGCTCCTACTTCGACATCACCAGCTTCGAAACAGACCTCTCCAGCATCCTCGGCGCCCTCGTAGAAGTCGTCCCACGCGGCCCCGGAGTCGAAGTCGAAGAAACCGAACCCCTGAACGACCTGCGCGGGGCGGCGTGACCAACACACGCACTGACCGGGAAAACCGGGAGCTGCTACGCCTGACCGATGCAACGGCAGCACTCGACCAAGCCCGCTCAATCCTCCGCGACGGAACACCCAAGCCAGGAAACGAGCGCCTCCTCGCACTGGCCTACTGCATGCTCACCTTCGGCGAAATGCTCAAACAGGCATCTCACGGCACCGTGGCACAGGCATACAGCGGCCCAATCGCACTGCGCGACAAACTCGCTCACGTACCACACCGCAAGCTCAACGCCGAAGTACTCGCCACCTCCGTCGAACGAGCCGCAAGCGAGATCCTTCCACTGCTACAAGCCCGCATCCAGGACCTGAGCAACACCTGAAGGGTGTCATTGCTGCGGCATAGCGGCTGACCTGGGGCTTTGCGATGGCCCGAATGGGGGCATGATCAGTGATCGTGGGCTTGCGACTGTGCCCTTGCCAGAAACCTCATCCGCCCTGGTAGGGGCTGGTGCATCGGGTTTCCCGAAATCTGGCCGCGGTCGTCTGAGCCGGCGCTCTCGCGCAGCTGCCGTCAGCACGTCATGATGATCGATCGTGCTGCTGCGACTGGCTTACCTGGGTGTGTCGAACGCGTTCGCGATGCTTCGCCTGCTGCCGATGACAGACCGGGACAAGGACGCCGAGATCCTCTCACTCGCGACAGGGACGGCAAGTTCACCACCGCATTCGACGCCGTCTTCGCCGGCAACGGCACAGCCGTCATCCCAACTCCGATCCAACGCGTTCGCCGAACGATGGATACGCACAACCCGCAACGAATGCACCGACCGCCCCCTCATCACCGGCGAACGACACCAGCGCACGGTCTTCAACCAGCACGCCGAGCACTACAACGCCGGACGAGCCCACCACAGTCACGACCTACGAGCCCCAGACGACGACCCGAACGTCATCCCCCTGCCCGCCGCCACGATCAGGCGCCGCGAGATACTTGGCCGACCACTCAACGAGTACCACACCCTGCCACCCCGACTGCCTCACCATCCGCAGAAAACGCCCAGCTCAGCAGCCTGATCGGAATATTGACACCCTTCAGGAGGTATGGCCTGGCGCCGGAATCTGTGGGACACCTGGTTGCGGCGGGAATGCCGAGCAGTTGCGCGGCGGCCCCGTGGATGAGTGCTCCCGCTTCCTCGACGAGGGACAGACTGCGCCCGATCTCCTCGAAGTCCGCTCCCGCCTCGCGCCGTACCGGCCGCGGCCAAGGCACCGGTGTGCAGTGTCACCACCAAATGGGGCCTGCTACGGCACCTGGTGTGCACGCTGCACGGCCTGCTGGTCGCCTTTGCATTGACCGGCGCCAAGGCCGGCGAGCGCGACAAGAACGAACACCCTCCCCGCGGTGAGCGGGTCTGCCCGCCGTGCCACGACGAGGTCCTTCAGCCTGGGGCCGATCAGCGGCCCGAATGCCAGCTGCCGTACACCGACCCGGCAATGCAGAATTCGGGGTGAAACAACGGAAAATGCGACCTCCGAGAGAAAGAAGCACCCAACATTTCCCCGCCCGCACCGAAGGTGCGGCGGTTCGGCGCAGACACTCGACGCCATCGGCATCAAGCCGAGGGCGTCGACGCTGCCGGGGCCACTAAGGCTTCTGCGGCGATGGGTCCCCTGGGAGCTCTGACTCGCAGAAAGGGATAACGTAGTCTCCATCTGAACCTTTCATGGCCGAGGGGGATCTACCCAATGGGCGAGAACAGAAGCCGCCGAGCCCGCGCAGACCGTTCGGGTCCAGGGCTGTCGCGTGCCGACGTAGTGGAGGCGGCCCTACGCTTCGTCGATGTACACGGCCTCGAGGCACTGAGCATGCGAACGCTCGCCAAAGAAATGGGTGTCTACCCCAATGCCCTGCACTGGCACGTCGGCACCAAGTCCGAACTGGTTGCGGCTGTCGCAGCGCGGGTCCTCGAGGACATCGTGTTGCCTCCGCAGCGCGACATGCCTTGGGATGCATGGGTCGCGGAGGTCGCTCGGTTGTGCCGGCGAGCCATGCACCAGCACCCAAACCTGTCACCGGTTATTGGATCCCAGCTGGGCGTGACCGCTTCGTCCCTGCCCTTTGTGGAACGCATGGTGGACGTTCTGGAGCGGGCTGGATTCTCCGCAGAAGACCTGATCCATGCTTACAACACAGTGACCGGATTTATTTTGGGATGGGTCACCCTGGAACTTTCCAGCGGTCCGGCGACCGAAGACGAAGATTGGAAAAAGGGATTCGCGAAGCAATTGCGCTCCGTTAATCCGAACGTCTACCCGGCGCTCACTCGCAACATGAAGCTCCTTGAGAACAATGCATTCATGACCCGCTGGGACTCTGGTTGCGAACGCCCAATGGACCTCAGCTTCGAGGCCGCTCTAGAAGTCCAGATTCTCGGACTGCGCGCGAAGCTTACCTGAGCCGAGCAGCCTTCCCGCCTCATAGGGGAACGAGGTAAACGGGGATCGTCCTGGATAACTTGAGGCAGATCGGCGGGCTGTTGTTGTGGCCGCAAGTACTCCCAGGGCGGCAGACACAGAATTCTCCTGGTGGGCTTGAGTGCCGTGCCCCAGAGATCGAAGTCCACCAGCTACCGCCGATCCCCGCTCCGGACCGGGCCGGGCCGGGCAGTCGGCTCCACCGGGGACGGACTCGCCGCCGAAGACCTTCAAAATATGCCGTCGGCGGTGAGGCAGTCACTGCCGGCATGACCGGGGACGTGCGGCTTCCGAGGCACGCTGAGCCGTGCTCCAGGGTGCAGCACGGTCGCGGCAGACGCTGCGTTGGGCCTCGGCCTCAGTGGCATTCGCAGGGGCCGTGGCATATGCGGCTCCTCCGAAGGTTCTTTCGTCCAGCACTGCTGGACAAGGTTTCGCACCGGTGGCGCTGGGTGCGATTGTGCGTACGCAGCGAATTACTGGTTTAAGAACAATTGACATTGAGCGATGGACAATGAATCCTGGTCAGTGCACAAGAGCAGAGAGCCGGCGGTAGTGGACCCACTACTTCATTGAGTTGGGCTCCAACCGCCCGGACATGCCGGGCCGCACCCCGCGTGGCTACGCCCCTCAATCGGGCCCGCTCAGCCCGCTTCCGGTCCGGGAGCACATGCCCGCAGCGTGAAACAGCGTGGGCGCACCGTGGCACTACGCGGCGGAGATTTTGAAATGACTATGACCATGGTCCATCAGGTGTTGGCGCCGTCGAGCGTGGACGTTCCCGTCGACGACCCGGCCATCGGACGCACGCGGCACCATGTGAGGGAGCTGTTGTGCGGTTGGGGCGTGGCGGAATCGGCCATTGACGATGCCGTACTCGTCCTGTCGGAGCTGCTCACTAATGCCTGCCATTACGGGAGGCCACTGGTCGGCACCTCCCAGGGGCCTGATCACGTGCGGGTCTCCTGGCGGATCGACCGTTACGGTCGACTGACGATCGCGGTGACGGACGGAGGCGGTGACGGCCGCCCGAGGGCTGCTGAGCCCTCCTCCACCGCGCACAGCGGCCGGGGGCTGCACATCGTCGATGCACTCTCCGAAAGCTGGGGAGTCGACGATGCCCCCGACGGGCAAGTCACGGTCTGGGCCTCCATGGACCTTGGTGTCCATGGAGCGGGGTTCGCAGCAAACACGTGACCGAGCGGGCTGACCGCGCCCCGGGATCATCGAGTGATCACACGCTCGCACCTGGGTGCCCCCATGACGGCTGGGGTGCCTGTCGCCACATTTCGTAATCCTGTCGCCACACCTCGTAATCACGGTGCGCAGTTGCCCGCTCGGGGCGATGTCGGCACCTCGGCCCCCCGGTGGCCTGACTTGCCTCCCGCTACGGGCCTGGCGCCGGAGAGCGGGGCAGATGCCCGGTGGGCTTGGGCTCCGCAGCGCCGGGCCACCAGTAATCGGGTTCGACCTGCTGGCCGTGGGGCCGCTGACGTCGCCAACGCGGTTTTGGATACGGAGTGAGCACACCCCTTGCGCTCTTGGGCACTGAACAGGTAAACCGTGTCCACCGCACAAGAGCGCGCCTGTCAGGCCGCCGTCACTTTCGATCGAGGAGTCCAGGTGCCTCTCGCCTCAGGCCTTCCACCCGCCTGCATGCAGCCGGGTGGCGACAGCCGGTTGATCAAGTTCATCTTCGATGAGGACTTGCCTGTCATCTCTCACGGTCACGGTGTGTTCGTGTACGACACGAACGGCAGGGCTTACCTCGACGCATGCTCCGGCGCAGCAGCCGTGAACCTCGGGCATGGCGATCCGCAGGTCCTGAAGGCCATGAGTGACCAGGCCGAGCGGATCACCTTCGCGAACCGGGGCGCCTTCCACAATGAGCCGTCCGAGCGCCTGGCCGACCGGCTGAGTGCCCTGACGGGCTACCCGTACGTCTTCCTCTGCAACAGCGGGTCCGAGGCGGTCGAAACGGCGCTCCGGCTGACCCTGCAGTACTGGCAGGAGTGCGGCCAGCCGCAGCGGTCACACTTCCTCTCCCATGCCGTCAGCTACCACGGTGCGACGCTCGGCGGCCTGTCGTTGTCCGGGCATCCGCAGCGGCGCCGGGTGGCAAAGGCCCTGCTGCATGGTTTCAACGAACTCATCCCGCCCTACGCCTATCGGTTCGCCCAAGGCCGCGATGACGTGGCGTTCAGCTCCTCTCTCCTGGACGATGCCTCCCGAACGCTGGACGCCTACGGCGCGGGCGCGGCCGGCGTCGTGGTCGAGCCCGTCGGCGGCGCTGCCGGTGGGGCAATCACTCCGCCTGACGGCTACCTTCCCGGGCTTGCAGCGCTTTGCCGCGAGCGGGATGTGCCGCTCATCGCGGATGAGATCATGTGCGGCATCGGCCGCACCGGCACGATGCTCGCCAGCGAGCACTGGAGCATTCGCCCGGATATGGTCGTAGTCGGCAAAGGACTGGGCGCCGGATACGCGCCAGTTTCGGCGGTGCTCATCAGCCGCAACATCATCGACACGATCGCGGCGGGCACAGCGTCGGTGACTGGCGGGCACACCTATGGCTGTAACCCGCTGGGCAGCGCTGTTGCGCTTGCCGCCCTGGACGCCATCGAATCCCGCGGCCTGGTGGACGCAGCCGCGGAACGCGGCAGTCAGCTCCGAGCGGGGCTGGAGGACCTCCGCCAACGCCACGACGTCATCGGCGAGGTCCGCGGTCTCGGCCTTCTCCAGGGGCTGGAACTGGTCAGTGACCGAGAGACCAGGAACCCAGGCGATCCGATCGGCTCTCTCACCCACACACTCATTGCATCCGCCCGTGACCAGGGACTACTGCTCTATCCAGTGACCGGCGGCATCAACGACGCAGTGCTGGTCGCTCCACCGCTGGTCACCAGCGCGGAAGAGATCGATCTACTCCTCAGGCGATTGGACGCCGCTCTTACTGCCATGAGGAGGACCAGCCGATGCAGGACATGACAAACCCGCCCTCTGGTCGCTTGAGCCGGCTCACCAAGACCCTCGAGGAGCTGGTCGCCGAATACCGCGACCACACGCCACGATCAGCGGCTGTCTTCCAACACGCGAGCACGGTCATGCCCGGGGGAGAAACACGCTCCGTCACCTACTACCCGCCCTATCCGATCGTCCTCTCCGAAGGCCACGGAGCGCATCTCCTCGACGTGGACGGCACGGAGTATCTGGACCTGGTCAACAACTACACGTCACTGATCCACGGCAACGCTTATCGGCCGGCGGTGCAAGCGGCGACTGCCATGCTCACACAGGGAGCCGTCTTCGCCAGCCCGCACGAGCGGCAACTCGACCTCGCCGAACTGCTCACTGCTCGTCTCCCCGCCGTAGAGCAGGTACGGTTCACCAACTCCGGAACTGAAGCCTCGCTGCTCGCCGCCCGGCTTGCGCAGCGTGCCACCGGGCGCACCACGATCCTGTTGTTCGACGGCGCCTACCATGGCAGCACAGCTCCACTGCTGGCCGACGACCCCAACGTCGTCACCGTGCCGTACAACGACCTCGAGGCCACCGGCCAGGCGCTTACCCAAAGGAACATCGCAGCGGTGTTCGCTGAGCCGTTCCTCGGAGCCGGTGGCGTCATCCCGGGGACACCCGAGTTTCTGCAGGGCATCGCCGACCAGGCGCGCGAATTCGGAGCGCTCTTCGTCCTGGACGAGGTCCAGTCACTGCGCAACAGCTTCAGCGGCGAGCAGGGCCTCCTAGACCTACGCCCCGACATCACGGTCTTGGGCAAAGTCATCGGAGGCGGCATGCCAATCGGTGCAATCGGTGGCCGCGAAGACCTGATGAGCCTCACCGCAGCCACCACCAAGGGGCACATCGCCCACTCCGGCACATTCAACGGCCACCTCACCGCCGCAGCTGCCGGAGCGGTCACCCTTCGACACCTCGATGAGGCGACGATCGCCGGCCTCAATCTGAAGGCGGCGCGTCTCGCGGACGACATCCGCCGCGTCGCCGCCCATGCGGGAATCGACGTCCAGGCGACCCGCGCCGGATCCATCCTCAATGTGCACTTCACTGCCACCGCGCCCGTCAATGCCGAGCAGGCACGTGCCGTATCCAGCCCGCTGCTCGGCGCCTTGCACCTGGCACTCCTGCGCGAAGGGATCTACACCACTCCGCGAGGAATGATCAACCTCTCGACCGCCCTTGACGCCGATGACCTTTCCCGAGTCACGGCCGCATACAGCCGAGCCTTCCAACGGCTTGCTGACCCGGAGACCCAGACTCCTCATCAGTGATCTCCAAGCGCTCACCCAACCGCTCAATGCCCGGAGCATCAGATGACCCAAGAATCACCGCCGTCTACATCACAGAACCTCAGACCCGTTCTGGCGAACCGCCAACTCGGCATGATCGCCATAGGCGGCGTGATCGGTGCCGGTCTCTTCGTCGGCAGCGGCACTGCCATCGCCTCGGCAGGACCGGCAGTCCTCGTCGCCTATATCGGCATCGCCTTGCTCGTCGTCCTCATCATGCGCATGCTTGCCGAACTCGCTGTGGCATCGCCGGAGTCCGGTTCCTTCGCCACGTACGCCAGCCGGGCCTTCGGCCCCTGGTGCGGCGTGACGGTGAGCTCGCTGTACACCTACCAGTGGACGGTAGTCATCGGCTTCGAAGCGACAGCAGGAGCACAGATCATCCACAAGTACGTTCCGGGCATCCAGCCGTGGGTAGCCGCCCTGGTGGTCATGGTGGCCTTCACCATCACCAACCTGATATCCGTTCGAGCCTTCGGCGAGTTCGAGTTCTGGTTCGCACTGATCAAGGTTCTGGCTATCTGTCTGTTCCTCGTTGTGGGCGTCCTCGCGATCATGGGACTGCTGCCCGGCGTAGAAGCGCCTGGAACGCATAATCTCCTCGGCCAGGGCTTCGCCCCCCACGGCTGGCAACCCGTCTGGCTCGCCTGCCTGGTTGTGTTCTTCTCCTACCTGGGGGCGGAGACGGTGACGATCGCCGCAGGCGAGGCGCAGAACCCGAAGCAGGCAGTGCGCCGTGCGATGCGCTCTATCATCCTCCGACTGATCACCTTCTACGTGGGATCCGTCGCTGTCGTGGTCACCCTCATTTCCCCCGGCGACGCGGCGCTGGAAGAAAATGGCCCCTACGCGGCAGTTCTGGCTCTCATCGGACTGCCCCATGCGACCGCCGTCGTCAATATCATCGTCCTGACGGCCGTGCTGTCGATGCTCAACTCGGGCATGTACTCAGCCTCTCGTATGATGTTCGCGGCCGCGCGTCGCGGCGAACTGCCTCGGAAACTGGGGCTAATCAACGGCAGAGGCGTCCCGGTTCCCGCCATTCTCGCCGTGGCCGCCTGCGGAATCTTCACCGTCTCAGCGAACTACTTCTTCCCCACAGACGTCGTCTTCATCACGCTGCTGCAGTCCACGGGAGCGATCGGAGTGGTGGTGTACTTCTTCATCGCTGCCACACAGCTGCGCACGCGCCAGCGAATGACCTCCGACTCCGTCAAGGCGCTGCAAGTCCGGATGTGGGGCTTCCCCGGGCTGTCAGTCCTGGTGCTGCTGATGCTCATCGGCATCGTCGTCGGCCTTGCCTTCGACCCGGGCAGCCAGAAATCCCTCGTGCTCAGTGGGGCCGCCACGGCTGTCGCTCTCATCGCCGGCCTGGTGAGTCAGCGCCGTACCCGGGGGGGCAGGACGCGTTGCTGGACCAGATGACCTCTCCCCAGTAGCTCCCGACTAGCCGAGCCCAGGCAACCAGGCGCCTGACCGGCGGCTGGCCGAGGCCACAGGAGCCTCGTCCAGCCGCCGCGGCCCCGCCTTCGACCTGCCATGCGATCAGAAGGGCCACTATGACCACGGACAACACGGCCATCGGACCACGGCGCACAACGCCGCCCGAACCGGAGTTGCTCTACGCGCCGCACCCCGACACCGTCCCCACGACCCAGATCGGTCGCTACCTCAACTGGCTGCGTCGCACCCGAGACCTCAGCTTCGACAGCTACCCCGACCTTCACCAATGGTCGTCCACAGACTTGGACGCCTTCTGGGCTTCGATGTGGGACTACTTCTCCGTCCGAGCCCATACCCCCTACACCAGCGTCCTCGGCGACAGGGGCATGCCCGGCGCGCAATGGTTCCCCGGTGCCACTTTGAACTACGCGGAGCACGCCGTCCACCTGAGTGGCGCGGGACCCGATGACCTGGCCGTCGTCGCCTACTCCCAGACGCGCGACAAGATGGAACTGACGTGGTCAGACCTCGCTGCCCAGGTCGCCCGAGCCCGGTGCGGCCTGCAGCGGCTCGGCGTGGGCCGCGGCGATCGAGTCGCCGCCTACCTCCCCAACGTCCCCGAGGCAGTAGTCGCGTTCCTGGCCACCGCCAGCCTGGGCGCCGTCTGGGCCAGCTGCGCCGTGGAGTTCGGCGCGCGCAGTGTCATCGACCGCCTCTCCCAGATCGAGCCGACCGTGCTTCTCACCACCGCCGGCTACCAGTACGGCGCCAAGCACATCGACCGACGCGACCACATTGCGACCATCAGGCACGAACTCCCCACCGTGCGCCACGTCGTACAGGTACCTTACGGGCCAGGCGAGCTCGCTGACGCGCTGAAGTGGGAGGAGATACAGCGCGAACCGGGTGACACTGCCTTCACGCCCGTCCCCTTCGCCCACCCCCTGTGCGTCCTGTTCTCCTCCGGCACGACGGGCAAGCCCAAACCGATCGTGCACAGCCACGGAGGCATCCTCCTCGAGCACCTGAAGAACCACGCCCTCAGCTGGGACCTCCGCCCCGGCGATCGCATGCTTTGGTACTCCACCACGGCATGGATGGTGTGGAACTCCCTCGTCTCCGGTCTCCTCCTCGACGCGACGATCATCCTCATCGACGGCAACCCTCTCTTCCCCGACCTCAACTGGCAATGGCGCTTGGCCGAAGAGACACGGACCACCCTTATGGGTGCCAGCCCCGGATACCTCATGGCCTGCAGAAGCAAAAACCTGGCTCCAACAACGAGTCACGATCTGAGCGCCCTTCGCCAGATCGCAGCCGCCGGCAGCCCCTTGCCCCCCGAGGGCTACCGCTGGGTCCGCGACCAATTTGGTCCCGATGTGCTCCTGAACGTCGGCAGCGGCGGAACTGACGTCTGCTCGGGAATCCTTCAGGGCAGCCCTCTCCAACCCGTGTGGGCCGGGGAGATCTCTGGACCATGCCTGGGTGTCGCAGCCACGGCCTTCGACGAACAGGGCAAAAAGGTGGTGGGCAAGCTCGGCGAGTTGGTCATCACACAACCCATGCCCTCGATGCCCGTCGGCCTGTGGGGTGACGCCGACGGATCCCGCTACCACGCCACCTACTTCAACACCTATCCCGGGGTGTGGAGGCACGGCGACTGGGTCCGCTTCGCCACTACCGGAAGTTGCATCGTCACCGGCCGTTCAGACGCCACCCTCAACCGCGGCGGCGTTCGGCTAGGCACCGCGGAGTTCTACCGTGTGGTCGAAGAACTGCCCGAGGTGGACGACAGCCTCGTCATCCACCTCGAAGACCCATCCGGAGGCCCGGGACAACTGCTCCTCTTCGTCGTCATGCATGCCGCCCACACCCTTGACGAGAGCCTACGAAGCCGCATCAGCGCACAACTGCGTAACGCCCTCTCGCCCCGGCATGTACCCGACCGCGTCGTAGCGGTGCCGATCATCCCACGCACTCGAACTGGCAAGAAGCTCGAACTGCCGGTCAAAAGGATCCTTACCGACGCAGCGCCCACCGACATCGTCAGCTCCGACAGCCTGGCGGACCCCGACTCCTTGGAGGCATTCCTGACGTGTGCCACCGACCCGCGCCTCGCCTGAACACCACGGCCGACCGCTGCCTCATCAAAAACCCCAGGAGCCCAAGAAATGGATCTTTCCTCGCTGGACGCGATCGATGTCCACGTTCACGTCGAGCAGGACAGCCGTGGTCGCTACTCCCTCGACAGCGAACTACTGGATGCATCAGCGGACTACTTCCGCTCCTCCGAACACCGGACGCCCACCATCAGCCACATCGCTCAGTACTACCGGGCGCGACGAACCGCCGCAGTGGTGTTCGCCGTGGACGCCACCTGGGCCACGGGGCACCCAGCACTGTGGGTGCCGATAAATCATCCGTGCAGTTCAGGCAGCATGCTGGTACTGGTGGAGGGTTCCGCCGAGTCGGTCTCGTCTGCGGACTTCCAGGTGAGCGAGTCGGGCTTGTTGCGTGATGGGTGTGGTTAGCGGGCGACATGGCGCGGCTTGTTGCAGAGCTCTATGCGGGCGGTGTTCGTTGTAGAAGGCCTCGTACTCGCGCAGGGCGTGGAGGAGGTGGCTCTGGTTCCAGATCAGGGTCCGGTCCAGGAGTTCAGTGCGACAGGTCTGTATCCAGCGCTCCATGAGGGAGTTCATCCGCGGAATCCGAATGCCGGTAGTGACGATCTTAAGGCCGGCGTCGATCATCAGGGCGTCGAAGGCGTCGGTGAACTTCGAGTCGCGGTCGCGGATCAGGAACTTCGCCCTGCTGCCCACGTCCTCAAGCTCCATCAGGAGGTTGCGTCCGAGCTGCACGATCCAGTCCCCGATGGGGTACGCGGTGGCGCCGAGGATCCGGATGCGCCTGGTGGTGTGCTCGATGACGGCGAAGACGTACAGGCGCGCTCCGGTCAGCGTGCGGACTTCGAAGAGATCGCAGGCGAGCCTTGGCCTGGCTGCGGAGGAAGCTGGCCCAAGTCGTGTTCTGCCGTTCGGGTGCGGGTGGGATGCCGTGCTCGCGAAGGATCTCCCAGACGGTGGAGGCCGCGACCTTGATACCCAGCGCCGCGAGCTCGCCGTGGATCCGGCGATACCCCCATGAGGCGTTCTCCCTGGCCAGGCGTAGGACCAGGGCGCGGATCGGTCGGATGGTGCGTGGGCGACCGCGTCGCTTGGGCATACAGGCCGCGGCATGGCGTCGCCTGAGCAGTTCCCGATGCCAGCGCAACACCGTGTCGGGGCGGACCAACAGCAGAAGGTGCCGCAGCCTGTTTCGGGGGAGGTGGTGGAGCAGGCCAGCGAAGACAGCGCGATCACTGTCGTTGATGGTCGGCTTGCCAACCTGGCGCTGTAGGACCAGTAGTTGGTGCCGAAGCACAAGGATCTCGAGGCCCTTGTCTCTGTCGCTCATCGGCAGAAGGCGCAGGAACGCCAGGGTGTTCGTCGCGGCGAGGCAGGCCAAGCGCAGCAGCACGACACCTCATGATGCCGCCGATGCCCTGTGCACGTGAAGACGCCAAAGCGAGCCCAAACAGAGCCAAAGATTACTGATCAAGCCCCCACCTGCATGGATGATTTATCGGCACCCGCAGTGTTCCGCCTGCCTCCTGGGACAGAGGAGGGGTTTGAACCATGCCAGGCTGGATTAGATGGGCGTATTTGCAGACAGGCGTCACAGTCGGAAGCGGCGGCGGGAGAGCCGTCCCCGGTGGCTGGGGTGTGGGAGTCGTCCGCAACGCGCTGAGCGAGATGGGACGGGTTGCATGACCGTTCCTCACCGTAGCGACATGGACCAGGCGACTGGCGAATCGAGTCGTTTCGTCAAGATCATCGCTAGTATTGCGACGCTGGGCGCCCTGCTGTTCGGGTACGACACCGGCGTAATCTCCGGTGCGCTTCCGTTCCTGACGGCGAGCCGCATCAAGGCGGCCTTGGGCTGACCCCGTTGACGGAGGGCATCGTCACCTCCTCGCTGGTCTTCGGCGCGGCATTCGGAGCACTGTTCGGCGGTCGGATTTCCGACCGGTACGGCCGGCGGCGGACCATTCGCCTGCTTGCCGTGGTGTTCTTCGTCGGTGCGCTGGGCACCGCTCTCGCCCCCACGCCGCGGTGATGGTGATGTTCCGGGCAGTGCTGGGGCTCGCCGTCGGTGGCGCCTCAGCGACGGTCCCGATGTTCATCGCGGAGATCGCACCGGCCGCCCAGCGCGGCCAGCTCGTCACCCGCAACGAGCTCGTGATCGTCACCGGCCAGCTGCTGGCCTACACCACGAACGCAGTGATCGCGGGTATCTGGCCCGGGAACCACGTATGGCGCTACATGCTCGGTCTGGCCACCATCCCGGCGGTCCTGCTCTGGCTGGGCATGATGTTTGTCCCGGAGTCACCACGCTGGTTCGCCTCCAAGGGACGCTTCAGCGAGGCCCAGGAGGTACTACGGCGGATCCACGGTGCGAAGGAGGCCGAGACAGAGTTCTCCCAGATCCGCGCCGTGGTGGCCGAGGAGGTGGCGCTGCCGAAGTCGGGTTGGAAGGAGCTGCGCGTCCCCTGGGTGCGGCGACTGGTCTTCATCGGCGTCGTCTTCGGCATCACCGTGCAGCTGACCGGCGTGAACTCGATCATGTACTTCGCGCCATCCATCCTGCAGAGCACCGGGCTCGGGACGCAGGCCGCTCTCACCGCGACGATCGCCAACGGTGTCGTCTCCGTGTTCTCGACGCTGTTCGGCATGTATCTACTGGGCAAGTACCGGCGCCGACCGATCATCATCACCGGCCAGAGCGAGCTCGTGGTCTCGCTGCTGTTGCTGGGCAGCTGCTTCCTGCTGCCCGCCTCCCCAGTACGCGGTTATCTCGTGCTTGCGTTCATGCTCGTCTTCCTCTTCTTCATGCAGAGCATGATCGGGACCGTGTACTGGCTGATGATGTCGGAGATCTTCCCGCTCCGCATGCGTGGGTTCGCCATGGGGTTCGCGATCTTCGCCCAGTGGCTCAGCAACGCCACCGTCACGCTGACCTTCCCGATCCTGATCGCCACGCTCGGGGGCAGCACGTTCTTCCTCTTCGCCGTCATCAACGTCGGCACGGTGCTCTTCCTCGTGAAGTTCCTGCCGGAGACCCGAGGGCGCACCCTCGAGGCCCTCGAGGCCCTCGAGGCCCTCGAGCACGAGTTCAGTACCTACGCCAAAGCCTGACGATCTCACTCCCAGGAGAAATAACCATGTCTGTTTCTGTTGGCCTGCTCGGCGCCGGTTTCATCGGTGGCCTGCACATGACTAACATCCGCCGCCACATTCCGGGTCTGGATCTGCGGGTCGTGGCCGACCCGGCGCCTCGGGCGAGGCAGGAGGTCGAAGCGCTGGGGGTCAAGCACGTCGAGGACTGGCGTGCCGTCGTCGACGATCCCTCGATCGATGCGGTGGTGGTGTGTTCCCCGGCCGAGGACCATCCCGAGCACGTGGCCGCTGCCGCCGCAGCTGGCAAGCACATCTACTGCGAGAAGCCGATCGCGCTGACCGTCGAGGGCGCGGACGCGGCGATCGGCGCCGCGGAACGCGCCGGGGTGCTGCTCCAACTGGGCTTCAACCGCCGCTTCGACCCCAACTTCGCCGCCATGCGCGAGCGCGTGGAGCGTGGGGCGGTAGGTCGTCCGCTCATCGTCCGCATCACCTCGCGGGACCCGGAGCTGCCACCCTCCTCCTATACCCGCGCCCCGGGCAAGATGCTGATGGACACGACCATCCACGACTTCGACATGGCCCGCTTCCTCGCCGGGGAGGAAATCGTCGAGGTGAGCGCGTTCAGCGCGGCGCTGATCGACACCCATGCGGCCGAGGTCAACGATGCCGACACCGCGACCGTGATGCTGCGGTTCGCCTCAGGAGCCGTCGGCGTCATCGACAACTGCCGGAAGGCCACGTACGGATACGACCAGCGGGCCGAGGTGCACGGCGCCGAAGGTCTGCTGCGCACGGACAATGTCACGGAGCTGACCACCGTGCTCGCAGACCAGGGCGGCTTCCACCACGCACCCCTCCCCCGCTTCTTTCCCGAGCGTTACGCCGCGTCCTTCGTACGCGCCCTGGCAGACTTCGCCGACGCGATCGAGAACAACACTCCCCCGGCAGTCTCCGGATGGGACGGGCGTCAAGCGCTGGTCGCCGCCCTCGCTGCGCACCGGTCCGCCGTGGAGGCCCGGACGATCAAGATCACGGAGATCGCCGCATGACCGCAGCACGGCCACCACGCAACGCCTCAGGCGGCCCCGCCGCCCGGCGAACCGCACAAGATGCTCGACCAGATGAGGTGATCCCGATGAGCCCGCGCACGCGCGTCGGCAGCGCTCCGGACTCGTGGGGGGTGTGGTTTCCCGACGACCCCCAGCAGACGGACTGGACGCGTTTCCTCGACGAACTCGCTTTCGCCGGGTACACCTGGCTGGAGTTGGGCCCCTACGGCTTCCTCCCCGCCGACCCCCAGGTGCTTCGCGAGGAGCTCGGCCGCCGCAACCTGAAGCTCTCGGGCGGGACCGTCGGAGGGCCGCTGCACCGCCGGGAGGCCCATGCAGCCATCCGGGACGATCTGCTCCGGGTCGGGCGCCTCGCCGCCAGCCAGGAGGCGCAGTACGTGGTGTTCCTCCCGGCGATGTACCGCGACCTTCACAGTGGCGTCCAACTCGAACCGTCCGAGCTCGACGCCGACGGCTGGCGGTCGCTCGTGGAGGGGGCGACCGAACTGGCCCGCGTCCTCTACGAGGAGACCGGCACACGATTCGTCTTCCACCCGCACGCAGAGAGCCACGTCGAGACCGACGAACAGGTTGCATCGTTCCTCGCCGACACCGCCCCCTCCCTCGTCGGGTTGTGCCTGGACACCGGGCATGTGGCCTACCGGCGCGGAGACACCCGCCGACTCATGCTCGAGCACTCCGACCGCATCTGGTACGTGCACCTCAAGCAGGTCGACCCGCAAGTGCTCGACAGGGTCGACGGGGAGGCGCTGCCCTTCGCCGAGGCGGTGAAGCTGGGCGTCATGTGTGAGCCGCCGTTCGGCGTGCCAACCCTCCAGGAAGTCAGCGACGGCCTGGCGCAGTTGTTCGACGACACCTTCGTCATCGTCGAACAGGACATGTATCCCTGCTCCCCGGATTATCCGCTCCCCATCGCCGCACGCACACGAAGCGCACTCCGCGACGCCGCAATCGGCTGAGCCAGCACCCGTGACCGTCGGCCACAACCGGCGGTCACGGCCGCTGACCGAGATCCAGCGCGCGGCTATGCCTCAACTCCCCTGCCTCCCCCGGTTCAAAAGGCCGGAGCGATCCGTGATCACGAACAGCGGGGTGGCCAGCCCCGACCCTGCCCTTGCCAGAAACCTCATCCGCCCTGGTAGGGGCCGGTGCATCGGGTTTCCCGAAATCTGGCCGCGGTCGTCTGAGCCGGCGCTCTCGCGCA
>NZ_JAERRF010000052.1 GCF_016741875.1 Streptomyces coffeae
CGCGAACAACAACCCCGCCCCCCTGGTCACCGCAACCCTCACCCGCAAACAACCCGACACACACGCACTCACCCACGCACTCGCCCAACTCCACACCACCACCGGCACAGCCATCGACTGGACCGCCTGGTACCCCACTACCCCACCCCCACGCACTCTCGAACTCCCCACCTACGCCTTCCAGCACCAGCGTTACTGGCTGGCGCCACCCACCCGCCCTGTCGCCGACGATGGCGCGGGCCATGGAGACCCGGCCGAGGCGGAGCTCTGGCACGCCATCGAAGAACAGGACGTCGACACCCTCACCACCGCCCTCCGGCTCGACAAGGACAGCCCCGGCATCGACGCCCTGCTGCCCGCCCTCCCCGTTCTCTCGACCTGGCGATGCCGACACCGCGAACAGAGCGCCATCGACTCCTGGCGCTATCGCATCGCCTGGCAGCGCCTGCCCGAGCCCGCCACGGCTCCGGCACTCACCGGTACCTGGCTGATCATTGTCCCCTCGGGTCTGGAGGACCACCCGGCTGTCCACGCCACCACCCAAGCGCTCCATGCCCATGGTGCGGCCCACGAGACGCTGGCCGTCAACGGCGCGATCCTGCACCGTAACGACCTCGCGCTACAACTCACCTCGGCAACGACGGAGTTCACGACCGCGGGATTCCTGAGTCTGCTCGCCCTGGACGAGTCGCCCCACCCGGATCATCCGTCCGTGCCCATCGGGCTGGCCGCCACCACCGCCCTCGTCCAGGCCCTCAGCACGGCCGAGGACAGCGGGCCACTGTGGTGTCTCACGCAGGGAGCCGTGGCGACCGGCGCCTCCGAGCCGCTTCCCCATCCCCATCAGGCACAGATCTGGGGATTCGGCCGTGTTGCCGCGCTGGAGCACCCCCGGCTGTGGGGTGGGCTCATCGATCTGCCGACGGCGATCGATGCCGAGACCCCGGCCCGTATCGCGAGGCGCCTGGCCGAGGGCCAGTCCGAGGACCAGATCGCCATCCGCTCCGGTGCGTTCGCCCGCCGTCTTGAACACGCCCCGGTCACGGTCGCGGCGCCCACCGGTTGGCGGCCGTCCGGAACGACCCTCATCACCGGCGGCACCGGTGGCCTCGGCGCCCATGTCGCCCGCTGGCTGGCCCACCACGGCGCGCCCCGTCTCCACCTCGTCAGTCGCAGCGGCCCGGATGCCCCCGGCGCCACCATACTCACCGAGGAGCTCACCGCACTCGGCACCGACGTCACCATCACCGCCTGCGACGTCTCCGACCTCGACGCCCTCCGCACCCTTCTCGACACCATCCCCGCCGAACACCCCCTCACCGCCGTCATCCATGCCTCCGGCATCCCCGAGAACGCACCGCTGGCCGAGCTCGACCTCGCTCATGTCGACGATGTACTACGGCCCAAGGCGCTCGCGGCCACGCATCTCCATGAGCTCACCGCGGACTTGGACCTCTCCGCCTTCGTGCTCTTCTCCTCCGGTGCCGCCACGTGGGGCGGCAGCCGTCAGGCGTCCTACGCCGCCGCCAACGCCTATCTCGACGCCGTCGCCGAACACCGCCGTGCCCAGGGCCTTCCGGCCACCAGTCTCGCCTGGGCGCCGTGGAGCGAGGCGGGCATGGCGGCGGACGACGCCGTCAACGCGTACTACCACCGGCGCGGGATGAGGCCGCTGACCACCGATCTGGCGATCAAGTCCCTTCAGTGCGCGCTCGATCAGGGCGACACCACCGTCACGATCGCGGACATCGACTGGCGGACGTTCCCGGCTGGTTTCACCGCACAGCGGCCCAGTCCGCTCCTCACCTCGCTGTCGCCCAGCGCTCCGCCGAACGCCGAGACCGCGGACTCCTCGGCCGCCACCGGCGCGCTCCGGCAGAAGCTCGCCGAGGGCACCCCCGCCCAACAGCACCACCTTCTGCTGCGCCATATCCAGACCCATACCGCGGCCATCCTCGGCCATTCCGGTATCGATGCCGTTGCGCCGTCCCAGCCCTTCCAGGAGCTCGGATTCGACTCCCTCACCGCGGTCGAGTTCGGCACCCGGCTCTCGGCCACCACCGGTGTCGACCTTCCGCCCACCCTCATCTTCGACCACCCGACGCCCAAGGAGATGGCCGACTTCCTGCGTGAGCAGCTCGTCGACGCCGAGGTGTCGTCCGAGGGACGGCTGCTGTCGGAGCTCGACCGTTGGGACGCCGTATCGGAGCCGTCGGCGGTGGATGCGTCGGCCCGTCGGAGGATCGCCGGACGGCTGCATCTGCTGCTCGCCAAGTGGGGCGACACGGACCGCGCGTCCGAGCGGTCCACGGCGCACAGCGCACTCGAGACAGCGACGGCAGAAGACATCTTCGAGCTCATCTCCGACGAGTTCGGGAAGTCGTGAGCCCGATGACCTCCATCTTCCGCGCCGCGCCAAGGAGCCCCAGCTAGATGTCGAATGAAGAGAAGCTGCTCGACCACCTCAAGTGGGTCACCGCTGAGCTGCGCCAGACCCGTGAGCGGCTGCGCGAGGTCGAGTCGGCCGAGCCGGAACCCATCGCCATTGTGGGGATGGCCTGCCGCTATCCGGGGGGAGTGCGGTCGCCCGAGGAGCTGTGGCGGCTGGTGCGGGACGGCGGTGACGCGATCTCCGCATTTCCCGCGGACCGAGGGTGGGCCACCGAGGAGCTGTACGACCCGGATCCCGAGCGGTACGGGAAGTCCTATGTCGACCAGGGTGGCTTCTGCCACGACGCGACCGGGTTCGACGCGGCGTTCTTCGACATCAGCCCACGTGAGGCGCTGGCCATGGACCCCCAGCAGCGGCTGCTGCTGGAGACCGCGTGGGAGGCGTTCGAGCGCGCCGGGCTCAACCGCCGTGCCCTGAGCGGCAGCGACACCGGTGTGTTCGCCGGGGTGGGCTCCCACGACTATCTGTCGGTCATCGGCAATATCACCAGCGAGGTGGAGGGCTACGTCGGGGCCGGGAACCTCGGCAGTGTGGTGTCAGGCCGGGTGGCGTACTCGCTCGGACTGGAGGGGCCCGCGGTCACGGTGGACACCGCGTGTTCCTCCTCGCTCGTGGCCATCCATCTGGCGTGTCAGGCGCTGCGCAACGGCGAATGCGATCTGGCTCTGGCCGGTGGTGTGGCCGTGATGGCCACACCGGGCGCGTTCATCGAGTTCTCGCGGCAGCGGGGGATGGCCCCGGACGGCCGGTGCAAACCCTTCGCGGCCGCCGCGGACGGTACGGGCTGGGGCGAGGGTGCAGGACTCGTCGTGCTGGCGCGGCTCCGTGACGCGCAGCGCCGTGGCCATCGTGTGCTGGGGTTGATCCGCGGCTCCGCCGTCAATCAGGACGGCGCCAGCAACGGCCTGACCGCGCCCAACGGGCCCTCCCAGCAGCGGGTGATCCGGCAAGCGCTCGCCAACGCCCGGCTGTCGACCGCCGAGGTGGACGCGGTGGAGGGACACGGCACGGGGACCACCCTGGGCGATCCGATCGAGGCCCAGGCGCTGCTGGCCACCTACGGGCAGGGGCGAGCGGAGGACCGGCCGCTGTGGCTGGGGTCGATCAAGTCCAACCTCGGTCACACCCAGGCCGCCGCGGGCGCGGCGAGCGTGATCAAGATGGTGATGGCGATGCGGCACGGGTTGCTGCCCGCCTCGCTGCACATCGACGACCCCACCCCGCACGCGGATTGGAGCGCCGGTGAGGTGCGGCTGCTCACGGAGGCCGTCGCGTGGCCGGAGGGCGAACGGCCACGGCGGGCCGGGGTGTCGGCCTTCGGCATCTCCGGGACCAACGCGCATCTGATTCTGGAGCAGGCGCCCGCAAGGTCCGAGGTGTCATCGGCCGGGAACGTGTCACAGGGCGGTGGCGCTGACGGCCCGGTGCCCTGGGTGGTGTCGGGGCGTACCGGTGTGGCGCTGCGGGGTCAGGCGGCGGCGCTGGCCCAGCGAGTGGCGGCCGACGCGGAGTTGTCGCCCGCGGCGGTGGGCTGGTCGCTGATCAGCACCCGATCGGTGTTCGACCACCGCGCCGTGGTCATCGGTGAGAACCGCGAGGAGCTGATGGCCGGGCTGAAGGCCCTGTCCACCGGGGAGACCCACCCGGGTGTGGTGGACGCCGGCAGCACCACGGCCACCCAGGGCGCTGACGGTGTCGGCGGGGGCGGCCTCGGTGGCAATGGCGCCGGCCCGGTGCTGGTGTTTCCGGGGCAGGGGTCGCAGTGGGTCGGTATGGGCGCCGGACTGCTCGACACCTCCCCCGTCTTCGCCACCCGGGTGACCGACTGCGAACAAGCCCTCGCCCCCTACGTCGACTGGTCCCTCACCGACGTCCTCCGCGGCGGTGTCAACGCCGCCGACCTCAGCAGAGTCGACGTCGTCCAGCCCGTCCTATGGGCCGTCATGGTCTCCCTGGCCGCCGTCTGGGACGACTACGGCGTCACCCCCACCGCCGTCATCGGCCACAGCCAAGGCGAAATCGCCGCCGCATGCGTCGCCGGAGCACTCTCCCTCGACGAAGGCGCCCGCATCGTCGCCCTCCGCAGCACAGCACTCCGCCACCTCACCCGCGGCGGATCCATGGCCTCCCTCAGCATGAACCAGGAACAAGCCGAAAACCTCCTCACAGAATGCGACAAACACGCCGAAGCAGTAGGCATCGCCGCCGTCAACGGACCCGGATCCATCGTGGTGTCCGGCCCCCCGGAACAGGTCGCTCACGTGGTGGCCACCTGCGAGAAAGCGGGCCACCGCGCCCGGCTCATCGACGTGGACTACGCCTCCCACAGCGCCCAAGTCGACGAGATCTCCGATGAGCTGCGAACGGTCCTGGCGGGTATCGAGCCGGTCCAGGCGGAGGTGGCGTTCTACTCCACCGTGACCGCCCGGCGCATGGACACCAGCGGGCTGGACACCGGCTACTGGGTGGCAAATCTGCGGGAACGAGTGCGGTTCGCGGACGCGGTGCGGGCACTGCTCGACGACGGCCACCGCGTGTTCATCGAGGCCAGCACCCACCCCGTCCTCACCGTCGGGATGCAGGAGAGCTTCGAGGAAGCGGGTGTCGCAGCGGCAGCGGTACCAACCCTGCGCCGAGACCACGGCGACCGCGCACAGCTGATGCGCTCGGTGGCGCAGGCGTTCGCGGCGGGGGTCGAGGTGGACTGGGCTCGCTGGTTCGGTACCGATCCGGCCCCGCCCGTGGTGGATCTGCCGACGTACGCCTTCCAGCGCGAGCGGTACTGGCTGGAGGGCCGTGGTGGCCAGGGCGGGGATCCCGGCGACCTCGGTCTGGTGGCGGCCGGGCATCCGCTGCTCGGCGCCGCCGTGGAACTCGCCGAGGGCGGGACACATCTGCTGACCGGGCGGCTCTCCCCGCGCACCCACCCCTGGCTGAATGACCACCGGGTGCTGGACACCGTACTGCTCCCGGGGACGGCCTTCGCCGAACTGGCGCTGCACACCGCCGCCCGGACCGGCTGTGACGGGGTGTCGGAGCTGACACTGTACGCACCGCTGGTGATCGCGGAGGGCGAGGCGGTCGATGTGCAGATCGCCGTTACCGCCCCCGAGGCCACCGGTGACCGGGGTCTGACCATTCACTCCCGTCGGGCGGACGACAGCGGCGACGCGGTCTGGACACGGCATGCGACGGGTGTGCTCACCGCCTCGTCCGCGACCGACACCGACAGCATCGACCCCGCCGAATCCGATTCTGCCGACTCCGCCGAAATGAGCGGTGTCTGGCCTCCTCGGGGCGCCACACCGCTGCCCGTGGCGGACTTCTACCGCGGTCTGGACGACCACGGCTATGGCTACGGTCCGTCCTTCCAAGGTCTTACCGCCGCATGGCGCCTGGGCGACCGGCTCTACGCCGAGGTGGCGCTGCCCGAGGAGGAGCGTGCCCACGCCACCGCCTACGGCATCCACCCCGCGCTGCTCGACGCGGCCCTTCATGTCCGTGCCCTCGCCGTCGACCCCGCTTCCGAGGAGGCGCACCGGGTTCTGCTCCCCTTCTCCTGGAGCGGCCTGCGGCTCCGGGCGACCGGTGCGGATACGCTGCGGATCCGGCTCACCCCCACCGCGGCGGACCGGCTCTCGCTGACCGCTGCCGACCCGGTCGGCACACCGGTGGTCACGGTGGACGACCTGGTGCTGCGTCCGATGCCGGACGGTCAGCTGGGCCGGGCTCGTTCAGCGGGCCGGAACACACTGTTCCAGCTGCTGTGGGAGCGGGCATCGGCGTCCGCGGGCTCCTCCGCCCTCCGTTCGGCCGTCCTCGGATCCGACGCCGATCCGACGGCCACCGCACTGCCCGAGGGGCCGTGTTATCCGGACCTCGCCGCGCTACGGACGGCCGTGACGGACGGAGCTCCGGCACCCGACGTGGTGTTCGCCTCCTGCACCGCTCCCAGCGGCGGCGAGGGGCCCGTCGAGGACACCCACACCCTCACCACCACCGTTCTGTCGCTGGTGCAGGACTTCCTGGGCGCACCCGAGCTGGCCGACACCCAGCTGGCCGTCGTCACCCACGGCGCGGTGGCCACCCAGCGCCACGACAACGTCCGCGCTCTGTGCGGCGCCGCCGTATGGGGCCTGGTGCGCAGTGCGCAGTCGGAGAACCCGGGACGGCTGCTGCTGCTCGACCTCGACGGCCAGGACACCTCACTGGAGGCGGTAGCGGAGGCAGCGGCCTCCGGCGAACCGCACATCGCCCTCCGTGACGGCCTGTTGTACGTACCACGCCTCACCCAGGACGACGCCGCACAGCGGCTGACCCCGCCGGAGGGCTCGGCCGCATGGCGTCTTGGGCTCACCGGCCACGGCAGTCTGGACCAGCTGGCGCTGGTCGACTGTCCGGAGAACACCCGCCCGCTGGGCCCCGGGGAGGTGCGGGTGGCGCTGCGCGCGGGCGGGGTGAACTTCCATGACGTGGTCGTGGCGCTGGGCATGGTCGAGGACCCCCGGCCGCTCGGCGGCGACGGCGCGGGGGTGGTCGTAGAAGTGGGCCCGGACACCGACCGGTTCGCCGTGGGCGACCGCGTCATGGGGCTGTTCAACGGCACCGGCCCGCTGGTCATCACCGACAGCCGTCTGATCACGCCTATCCCGCCCGGGTGGTCGTACGCCCAGGCGGCCGCCACCCCGTCGGCCTTCCTCACCGCCTACTACGGTCTCGCCGATCTCGCGGGGCTGCGCACCGGGGAGAAACTGCTGCTGCACGCGGCCACCGGCGGTGTCGGCCTGGCCGCGGTACAGCTGGCCCGCCACCGGCAGGCCGAGGTCTTTGCCACCGCTGGCCCGGGGAAGTGGCATGCGCTGCGCGCACGTGGCTTCGACGACGCGCATATCGCCTCCTCCCGCAGTCTGGACTTCGAGGAGCGGGTGCGCGACGCCGCGGGATCCGTCGATGTGGTGCTCAACTCCCTGGCCGCCGACTTCACCGACGCGTCGCTGCGGCTGCTGGCTCCTGGCGGGCGCTTCATCGACATGGGCCGGACCGACATCCGCGACCCCGAGCAGGTCGGCAACCAGTATCCCGGCGTCACCTACCGTGCGTTCGACCTCGTCAGCGGCGCCGGTCCGGACCGCATCCAGCGGATGCTCGCCGAGCTGTCGGCGCTGTTCGAGGACGGCACCCTGCAACCACTGCCGACCACGCTGTGGGACATCCGCCGAGCCCCCGAGGCGTTCCGCCACTTCAGCCAGGCACGCCACATCGGAAAGATCGTGCTGACCATCCCGACTGCCCTCGACCCGGACGGGACCGTACTCATCACCGGCGGTATGGGCACGCTCGGCGCCGCCACCGCACGCCACCTGGTGACCCGTCACGGAGTGCGGCGGCTGCTGCTGGTCAGCCGCCGCGGAACGGACGCTCCGGGCGCCACCGAGCTGGTCGCGGAGCTGACCGGACTCGGCGCCGAGGTGACGGTCGCGAGCTGTGACATCGCCGACCGGACGGCCCTGGCCACGTTGCTGGCGGGGGTACCCCGGCGGCATCCGCTGACCGCGGTCGTCCACGCGGCCGGGCTGCTGCGCGACGCGACCGTCGAGGCGCTCACGCCCGAGCAACTGGCCGATGTGCTGCGGGGGAAGGCCGACGCGGCGTGGCATCTGCACGAACTCACCCGCGATCTGGGACTGTCGGCGTTTGTGCTGTTCTCCGCGGCGGCCGGGCTGCTCGGCGCCGCGGGGCAGGGGAACTACTCGGCAGCCAACGCGTTCCTGGACGCCCTCGCCCATCACCGCAATGCCCAGGGGCTGCCCGCAACCTCGCTGGCCTGGGGCTACTGGGCGCAGGCGACCGGGATGACCGGGGGGATGACGGACACCGACCGGGCGCGGCTGGCGCGAGCCGGAATGGTGGGGTTGGCGACCGAGGAGGGTCTGGCGCTGCTCGATACCGCCCTGACCAGCGGTCTGCCCACACTGGCGCCCATCCGGCTGGACCTTGCCGCCCTGCGCGGTCGGGGCGGGGCCGATGACCTTCCGGCCGTCTTCCGGAGCCTGGTGCGCGGCACGCCGCAGGCGGCCACCGGTGCCGTGTCGGGGGCGGTGTCCGGTGCGGGGTCGGCGGAGGTGTTCGCCGCGATGACGGAGGAGGACCGGCAGCAGGCACTGCTGAAACTGGTGCGGGCGCACACCGCGACGGTGCTGGGGCATGGTTCGGCGGAGTCCGTTCACCCCACGCAGAACTTCCGGGAGCTCGGCTTCGACTCGCTGACCGCCGTGGAGCTGCGGAACCGGCTCGGCGCCGCCACCGGCCTCCGGCTGCCCGCCACCCTGGTCTTCGACCACCCCACGCCCACCGCCGTGGGCCGGCTGCTGCGGGACCTGCTGGCCCCCGCCGCCGGGACGGTGTGCGAGGCGCTGCTCGCCGATCTCGACTCCGTCGAGGCGGCCGTGGAATCGGTGCTCGGGGACCGGGACCAGCGGGCGCGGATCGTGTCCCGGCTGCGGAGGTTGCTGCGCACGGTGGACAGCGGTCCCAGCGGGGCGGACCCGGCGAACGGCCGGCAGGATCTGGGGTCGGCCAGCGACGAGGAGTTGTTCCACGTGCTCGACCACGAACTGAGTGTCCCCTCCGACGACAGTCTCCGATGACTCACGACGACCGCAATGATCGGGTTGATGCGACATGACGGATGACGAGAAGCTGCGCAGCTATCTCAAACGGGCGACCGCCGATCTGCGGTTGGCCAGGCGGCAGTTGCAGGAGCTCGAGGACCGCGCTCACGAGCCCCTCGCCATCATTGGGATGGCCTGTCACTTCCCCGGTGACGTGGAGACGCCCGAGGATCTGTGGCGCGTGGTCATCGACGGTGTGGACGTCATCTCGCCGTTTCCCGCCGACCGAGGCTGGGATCTCGAGGGCCTCTACGACCCGGATCCGGAGAACGCCGGGACCAGCAGCGCCCGGGACGGCGGTTTCCTGCGCAGCGTGGCCGATTTCGATGCCGACTTCTTCGGGATCAACCCACGTGAGGCGGCGGCGATGGACCCCCAGCAGCGACTGCTGCTGGAAACCGCGTGGGAGGCGTTCGAGCGGGCGGGGCTGGACCGGGACACCGTGAGCGGCAGCGACACCGGTGTGTTCGCCGGGGTGGACTCGTACCACTATCTGTCCCTCATCGGCCAGACGAGCGGTGACTCGGCGGGCTATGTCGCCACCGGGAACCTGGGCAGTGTGGTGTCGGGCCGGGTGTCGTACGCGTTCGGCCTGGAGGGTCCCGCGGTCACCGTGGACACCGCCTGCTCATCGTCGCTGGTGGCCACCCATCTGGCGGCGCAGTCGCTGCGCCAGGGCGAGTGTTCGCTGGCGCTCGCGGGCGGAGTGACGGTGATGGCCACGCCCGGTGGCTTCACCGAGTTCTCCCGGCAGCGTGCGCTGTCCCCGGACGGGCGCTGCAAGGCGTTCGCGGCGGCGGCCGACGGCACCGGTTTCTCGGAGGGTGTCGGTCTGGTGCTGCTGGAGCGGCTGTCGGACGCCCGGCGCAACGGCCACCGGGTGCTCGCGGTGATCCGCGGTTCGGCCGTCAACCAGGACGGTGCCAGCAACGGGCTCACCGCGCCCAACGGGCCGTCCCAGCAGCGGGTGATCCGGCAGGCGCTCGCCAACGCCCAGCTGACCGCCGCCGAGGTGGACGCCGTCGACGCACACGGCACCGGCACCACCCTCGGCGACCCGATCGAGGCCCAGGCACTGCTGGCCACCTACGGACAGGAGCGTCCCGGCGACCAGCCGCTGTGGCTCGGCTCGATCAAGTCGAACATCGGACACACCCAGGCCGCCGCGGGCATCGCCAGTGTCATCAAGATGGTCCAGGCATTGCAGCACTCCCATCTGCCCGCCACGCTCCACATCGACGAGCCGACCCCGCATGTGGACTGGACCGCGGGCCATGTGCGGCTTCTCGCCGAGCCCACGTCCTGGCCGGACCGTGGGCATCCGCGGCGGGCCGGTATCTCCTCGTTCGGTATCAGCGGCACCAACGCCCATCTGATCCTCGAACAGGCCCCCGAGCCGGCCGAGACGGCGGACATGGCGGAGGAGGAGCCGCGGGGTGAGGGTACGGTCGCGGGCGGTGTGGTGCCGTGGGTGGTGTCGGGGCACAGTGGTGAGGCGTTGTGGGGTCAGGCGGCGGCGCTGGCCGAGTGGGTGGCGCGCGACGCGGAGTTGTCGCCCGCGGCGGTGGGCTGGTCGCTGATCAGCACCCGATCGGTGTTCGACCACCGCGCCGTGGTCATCGGTGAGAACCGCGAGGAGCTGATGGCCGGGCTGAAGGCTCTGGCCACCGGGGAGACCCACCCGGCGGTGATCGAGCCGGGCGGCGCGGCGGCGGTGGGCGGTCTGGGCGCGGGCGGGACCGGCCCGGTGCTGGTGTTTCCGGGGCAGGGGTCGCAGTGGGTGGGTATGGGCGCCGGACTGCTCGACACCTCCCGCGTCTTCGCCACCCGGGTGACCGACTGCGAACAAGCCCTCGCGCCCTACGTCGACTGGTCCCTCACCGACGTCCTCCGCGGCGGTGTCAACGCCGCCGACCTCAGCAGAGTCGACGTCGTCCAGCCCGTCCTATGGGCCGTCATGGTCTCCCTGGCCGCCGTCTGGGACGACTACGGCGTCACCCCCACCGCCGTCATCGGCCACAGCCAAGGCGAAATCGCCGCCGCATGCGTCGCCGGAGCACTCTCCCTCGACGAAGGCGCCCGCATCGTCGCCCTCCGCAGCACAGCACTCCGCCACCTCACCGGCGGCGGATCCATGGCCTCCCTCAGCATGAACCAGGAACAAGCCGAAAACCTCCTCACAGAATGTGACAAACACGCCGAAGCAGTAGGCATCGCCGCCGTCAACGGACCCGGATCCATCGTGGTGTCCGGCCCCCCGGAACAGGTCGCTCATGTAGTGGCCACCTGCGAGAAAGCGGGCCACCGCGCCCGGCTCATCGACGTGGACTACGCCTCCCACAGCGCCCAAGTCGACGAGATCGCTGATGAGTTGGCGGAAGTGTTGGCCGGGATCACTCCGGTCCGGTCGACGGTGGCGTTCTATTCGACGGTCACCGCGGGCCGGATGGACACCAGCGGGCTGGACACCGGCTACTGGGTGGCAAATCTGCGGGAGCGAGTGCGGTTCGCGGACGCGGTGCGGGCACTGCTCGACGACGGCCACCGCGTGTTCATCGAGGCCAGCACCCACCCCGTCCTCACCGTCGGATTGCAGGAGAGCTTCGAGGAGGCGGGTATCGCAGCGGCGGCGGTGCCGACCCTGCGCCGAGACCACGATGGTCCGCGCCAACTGGCCCGTTCGGTGGCGCAGGCGTTCACGGCCGGGGTGGCGGTGGACTGGGCCCGCTGGTTCCCTACGGATCCGTCCCCGCCCGTGGTGGATCTGCCGACGTACGCCTTCCAGCGCGAGCGGTACTGGCTGGACCCCGAGGGCGGACCGGGTGGCGATCCGGCCGATCTGGGGCTGGCATCCGCGGACCATCCGCTGCTCGGCGCCGCCGTCGAACTGGCCGACGGCACCACGCGGCTGCTCACCGGTCGGCTGTCCGCCCGCACCCACCCCTGGCTCGCCGAACATGTGGTGGCGGGCGCGGCGCTCGCACCGGGCGCGGTGCTGGTGGAGTGGGCGCTGCGGGCGGCCGACGAGGTCGGCGGTGGCTCGGTGGAGGAGTTGGCGCTCCAGGCCCCGCTGGTGCTGCCCGAGTCCGGGGGACTGCGGGTGCAGGTGGTGGTGGCGGCCGCCGGGGAGGACGGACGGCGCGAGGTGCGGATGTACTCGTGCCCGGACCGGGCGGCCGGATCCGGCGCGGACGCGGAATGGGTGTGCCATGCCACCGGTGTGCTCGGTCCGCCGATCGCCGAACCCGAGCAAGCCGAGGGCCTGGCCGGGGCGTGGCCTCCGGCGGGTGCGGAGCCGCTGGACATTGATGGGTTCTACGAGCAGGCGGTGGCGGCCGGTTATGGCTACGGTCCGGCGTTCCAGGGGCTGACGGCCGCCTGGCGCGACGGGGCGGATGTGCTGGCCGAGGTCGAACTGCCCGAGGCGGCCGGTGACCGGGACGGTTTCGGGATCCACCCGGCGTTGCTGGACGCGGCGCTGCACACCTCGCTGCTGGTGGACCGGCCGGAGGGGCAGGAGGACGACGGCCAGGTGTGGCTGCCGTTCGCGTGGAACGGTGTGTCCCTGTGGGCGGCCGAGGCGACCACGGTGCGGGTGCGGCTGTCGCGGGACGAGCAGCGGCAGGCGCTGCGGCTGACCGTGGCCGACGCGGTGGGCGCCCCGGTGCTGACGGTGGATTCGCTGGTGACGCGCCCGGCCGGAACGGATCGGCTGCGGGCGGCGGCCACTCGCGGTGTGGACGGGCTGTTCACTCTGGACTGGACCGCCCTGCCCGCGCCCGATGGACCGTCGTGGTCGGTGGCCGGTGACGGCGGCTGGGTGGTGTTGGGCGAGGACCGGTGGGGGCTGGCGGAGGCGGTGGCGGCCGGTGCGGGCCCGGAGGTCCCGTCGGTGGTGTGCCACCGTGATCTGGACACGCTGCTCGCGGCGATGGAGGACGGTGAGGCCGCCCCCTCGGTCGTGGTGACGTCGGCTCGGGCCGACGATGAGGATGACCGCGACGGACTGCGTGTGACGGAAGAGCTGCTTGCTCTCGTCCAGGGCTGGCTGGGGCGGCCCGCGCCGGCGGACGCGCGGCTGGTGGTCGTCACCCGAGGCGCGGTGGCCGCCGGGGCCCCGCCCGACACCGCCGGAACCGACCCGGGCGGCGCCGGTGCGTGGGGGCTGATCCGCAGTGCGCAGTCGGAGAACCCGGGCCGGTTTGTCCTCCTCGACCTCGACGGGAGCCCCGGGAACGTGGCGGACGCGGTGCTACGGGCTCTGGAGCTCCAGGAGCCGCAGGTGGCGATACGCGAGGGGCGGGTGCTGGTCCCCCGGATGGCGCGCGCGGGCGCGGGCGCCGCCGCGGTTGCGGACACCGGGACCACACCCGAGGTCTCCGGTGTGCTCGACCCGGAGGGCACCGTGCTCATCACCGGTGGCACCGGCACCCTGGGTGCGCTCGTGGCCGACCATCTGGTGCGCACCTGGCGGGTCACCCATCTGCTGCTGGTCAGCCGACGGGGTCCGGACGCGCCCGGCGCCAAGGAACTCGCCGACAAACTGGCGGAGTTGGGTGCGCGGGTGCGGATCGTCGCGGCCGATGTCACCGCGCCTCAGGAGGTGTCCGGTCTGCTCGACGGGATCGACCCGGCGCATCCGCTGACCGGTGTCATCCACGCCGCGGGAGTGCTGGATGACGCCGTTGTCACCTCGCAGACCCCGGAGCGGCTGGCCCGCGTCTGGCGGCCGAAGGCCACGGCAGCGGCCGTACTGCACACCGCGACCGCGAAGCATCCGCTGCGCATGTTCGTGATGTTCTCCTCGACAGCGGGCACACTGGGCGCCTCCGGGCAGTCCAACTACGCCGCGGCGAACGCGTACTGCGACGTCCTGGCCGCCCACCGGCGTGCCCAGGGGCTGCCAGGAGTGTCGGTGGCCTGGGGACTGTGGGCCGACGCCAGTGGGATGACCGGCCATCTGGACGACGCGGACCGGGCCAGGCTGGCCCGCTCGGGCATCGGCGCGATGTCCCGCGAACGGGCTCTCGCCTTGCTGGACGCGTCCGTTCTGCACGGCGCTCACCAGCTCATCGCGATCGATCTGGAGGTGCGGGCGCTGGCCGGTCGGCCCGCGCTGACCCTGCCCGCTCCGCTGCGTGCTCTCACCAGTGGCGGTACGGCGCGGCGCACCGCGGCCGCCGCACGGCCGCACACCGACTGGGCCGGGCATCTGGCCGCCCTCCCGCCGGCCGAGCAGCATCGCACCCTGCTGGATCTGGTGCTCACGCACGCCGCGGCGGCCCTCGGCCACGCCGACCCCGGCCGGATCCACACCGAGCGCGGTTTCCTGGAGCTCGGCTTCGACTCGCTCACCGCGATCGAGCTGCGCAACCGGCTGACCGCGGTCACCGGACTGCGGCTGGCCACCACGCTGGTGTTCGACCATCCCAATCCGGTGGCGCTGGCGGCGTATCTGCACACCGAGCTGGCGCCCGAGAAGGCCGATCCGCTGCCCGCGCTGCTGGGTGAGCTGGAGCGGCTGGAGGGCGCCCTGCTCGCCGCCGCACAGGACGAGGCGGCACGCGGCACCCTGCACCAGCGTCTCCGGACGACCGTGGCGAAGCTGGCCGGGCCGGACGGCGGGGAGCCGGTGGACGCAACGGTGAGCGGCCGCATCCACGACGCCTCGACCGACGAGATCTTCCAGTTCATCGACCGGGACCTCGGCCGGGGCGACAGCGACGGAGAGCACACGGGAGTACACGTTGATTGACGAGCGAAGCCGGAAGAAGCTGATTCTCGAGCACAGCCGTCGGATGAACGCCGCGGATGTCGACGGGCTCCTCGAACTCTACGCGGACGAGGTCTGCTTCGAGGATCCGGTCGGTTCCGATCGCAGGTCCGGGCGCGACGCACTGCGCGCGCATTTCGAGGAGCTGGTGGCGGCGGAGATCGAGGAGGTGCCCGGGCAGCCGGTCGCGGGCCAGGACGGTGTGCATGTCCTGGTGCCTGTCACCGCCACCATGAACTACCTCCCTCTGGGCCCCGTGTTCGCCGGCCGCGGCTGGCTGACGGAGCCCGCGTCGCCCGAGAACAAGCGCATCACCTGGGACTACGTGGTGATGATGCGGGCTGGGGCCGGGGGTCTGATCCAGGAGTTGCAGATGTTCTGGGGGAGGTCGGACATTGGCGTCGCGGACTGACTCCCGGACCGGCACCCCACCACCCCGGACCCGTACAGGAGGCGGTCATGGCCGATGAGGCGGCCCTCAAGAAGATGGCGCTGGAGTACGCGGCGCGGATGAACGCCGGTGATGTCGAGGCCGTCCTGGAGCTGTTCTCGGACGACATCCTCTTCGAGGACCCGGTGGGCGCGCCACCGCTGGTCGGTAAGGACGCGCTGCGCGAACACATCGCGTGGTCCATCGAATGCCAGGTGCACGAAACCCCCGGCCGCCCGGTCACCTCGATGGACGGACGGCGGGTGGCGGTGCCGACGACGGTCACGGTCCGCTCACCGACCAAGCTGACCTTCAGCATCATCGGTGTGATCGAGCTGGGGGACGACGGACTGGTCCACCACGCCCAGGCGTTCTGGGGGATCACCGACACCACGGTGGGCGACGGCCCCGAACTCACCGGTGTCGCCCACTTCATGGCCGTCACCCAGAACCTCGCTCAGATGGTCAACGCCAAGGGCAGCTCGAGCCGGACGTGACCGGCCGCAAGCGGTGAAGGGACACGAGCAGAACCATGACCGAACGGAAGCACGGAATCGTCTTGGGCGGAGGCTGGGCGGGGTTGCTGGCCGCCCATGTGCTGGCCCGCCATCTGGAGAGCGTCACCGTCGTGGAGCGCGATGTGCTGCCGGACGGGCCCCGGCACCGCAAGGGATCGCCCCAGGCGCGCCATGTCCATGTGCTGTGGTCGAGCGGTGCGCGGATCGTCGAATCGCTGCTGCCCGGCATGGTCGACCGGCTGCTGGACGCGGGCGCCCGCCGTGTCGGTTTCCACCAGGATCTGGTGACCTTGACGTCCCACGGCTGGCAGCACCGCTTCCCGCCGCGACAGTACGCCATCATGTGCACCCGCCCGTTCCTGGACTGGATGGTCCGGGACCGGATCCTGGGGACCGGGCGGATAGCGCTGCGGCAGCGCACGGAGATCCTCGACCTTGTCGGCGACGCCAAGCGGGTCACCGGGGTGCGGCTGCGCGACATGGACGGCGGCGCGGTCGAATCCCTGGAAGCGGATCTGGTGATCGACGCCTCGGGGCGTGGCTCGCGGCTGCGGCACTGGCTGTCGGCGCTGTCGCTGCCTCCGCTGGAGGAGGACGTGGTCGACGCGGGCATCGCGTACGCCACGCGTGTGTACCAGGCGCCGCCCGGCGCCGCCGCCGGATTCCCCGCGGTCAATGTGGCGGCCGACCACCGGCTGCGCGAGCCGGGTCGCTTCGGGGTGGTGTATCCGCAGGAGGACGGCACCTGGATGGTGACGCTGTCGTGCACCCGGGGCGCGGGACTGCCCACGCAGGACGGCGACTTCCTGCCCTACGCCGAGACCCTGCGGCATCCGCTGGTCGCCGATCTCATCAGCCGCGCGGAGCCGCTGACCTCGGTGGCCGTGTCACGTGTGGGTGCCAACCGGCGGCTGTATCCGGAGCGGCTGGAGGGCTGGCCGGAGGGGCTGCTCGTCCTCGGGGACGCGCTGGCCGCGTTCAACCCCATCTACGGCCACGGTCTGAGCGCGGCCGCGCGGGCCGCCGCCGCCCTGGACGGTGAACTCCGGGGTTCCGGGGGCGCTCCGGGGGCCACCCGCCGCGCCCAGCAGGCCATCAGTGCGGTGGTGGACGATCCGTGGATCATGGCCGCGTCCAAGGACGTGGAGTACGTCAACTGCCGTGCGAACACGACCGATCCACGGCTGAGCGGCGGGGTCGCGGCGCGCCAGCGCTTCTCGGATCTGATCGCCGACCGGTCGATCCGCTCCTCCGCGGTGTGCGATGTGGTGACCGATGTCATCAGCCTGACCGCTCCCCAGTCCGAGCTGGCCTCGAGCCGGTTCCTGTCGCTGATGCACAAGGATCAGGTGCTTCCTGAGCTGACCGCGCCACCGCTCACCCCCGATGAGCTGGCCCTGGTCGATCTGAATCCACGCAGCACGGTGGGTGTGGGCGGCTCATGACGAACGAAGAGAAACTCATCGACTACCTGAAGTGGACCACGGCCGAGCTCCACCGCACCAAGCAGCGGCTCGAGGAGGCCCGGTCGGAGCAGCAGGAGCCGATCGCGATCGTGGGCATGGCCTGCCGGTTTCCCGGTGGTGTGGGCAGCCCCGCGCAGTTGTGGGAGCTGGTGGCCGAGGGGCGGGACGCCGTCTCCGCCTTCCCCACCGACCGCGGCTGGGATCTGGAGAACCTCTACCACCCCGATCCGGACCACCACGGCACCTCCATCGTGCGCGCGGGCGGCTTCATCCACGACGCGAGCGCGTTCGACGCGGACTTCTTCGGCATCGGCACCCGGGAGGCGGCGGCCATCGAGCCGCAGCAGCGGATGCTGCTGGAGCTGGCCTGGGAGGCCGTGGAGAGCGCGGGTATCGCCCCGGCCACCCTGCGCGGCAGCTCCACCGGGGTGTACACGGGGGTGATGTACCACGACTACGCCTCCCGGCTGGACGAGATCCCCGAAGGTCTGCTGGGCCCGGTGGGCAACGGCAACGCCGGAAGCGTCTCGTCGGGGCGGGTGGCGTTCACCCTCGGCCTCCAGGGCCCCGCGGTCACCCTGGACACCGCATGCTCGTCGTCGCTGGTGGCGATGCATCAGGCAGGGCAGGCGCTGCGCCAGGGCGACTGCACACTCGCGCTGGCGGGCGGCGCTGCCGTCCTGTACACCGCGAGCGTGTTCCAGGTGGCCTCCAGCCAGCGTCAGCTCTCCCCCGACGTGCGGTGCAAGGCGTTCGCGGACGCCGCCGACGGCATGGTGTACGGCGAGGGCGCCGGGCTCGTCCTGCTGGAGCGGCTGTCGGACGCGCGGCGCAACGGCCACCGGGTGCTGGCGGTCATCCGCGGCTCGGCGGTCAACCAGGACGGCGCCGCCACCGGGATGGCCGCGCCCAACGGACCTGCCCAACAGCAGCTGATCCGGGACGCCTTGACCCGTGCCCGGCTGTCCACGGCGGATGTGGACGCGGTGGAAGCGCATGGCACCGGTACCGCCTTCGGCGACTCCATCGAACTCCAGGCGCTGCTGGCCACCTACGGCCAGGACCGGCCGGAGGACCGGCCGCTGCTGCTGGGCTCGGTCAAGTCGAACATCGGTCACACCCAGGCGGCCGCCGGTATGGCGGGGGTGATCAAGATGGTGATGGCGATGCGGCACGGTGTGCTGCCGCGGTCGCTGCACATCGACCGGCCCACCCGCCTGGTGAGCTGGCGCAAGGGCGCCGTACGCCTGCTGACGGAGCGGACGGAGTGGCCGCGGGTCGAGCGGCCGCGCCGGGCCGCGGTGTCCTCGTTCAGCGCGAGCGGCACCAATGCCCATGTGATTCTGGAGCAGCCGACGTCCGATCCGGCGGAAGCCGGGGCGGACGGCGGCGCGGTGCCGGTGGCGGGTGTGGTGCCCTGGGTGCTGTCGGCGCGGAGTGCGGCGGCGCTGCGGGGGCAGGCTCGGGCGCTGGCTGTGCACACGGACACCGATGAGTGTCCGTCACCGGTCGATGTGGGCTGGTCGCTGGCCACCACCCGCTCGGTGTTCGAGCACCGTGCGGTGGTGGTCGGGCAGAGCCTGGCCGAGCTGCGGGCCGGGCTTGCCGCTCTCGCCGAGGACGAACCCCATCCTGCCGTGGTCGGGCCGGGTCTGGCCCCTGCGGGCACGGCGGCTTCCGTGGGCAGGACGGTGTTCGTCTTCGGCGGCGAGGGCGAGGGCCGTGCCGGTGCGGGTGCGGAGCTGTACGAGCGCTTCCCGGTGTTCGCCGCGGCGTTCGACGAGGTCTGCGGTCTGCTCGGGGTGAAGGGCGGGCCCGGGTCAGCCGCTTCGCGGGCCGGGCTGTTCGCACGGCATATCGCGGTGGCCCGGCTGCTGGAGTCGCTGGGGATACGCCCCGACGCGGTGATGGGTCATGCGCTGGGCGAGATCGCCGCCGGGTATGTCGCCGGTGTGCTGGATCTGCCCGACGCCTGCCGTCTGGTCGCCGCCGACTCCCCCTCCGGGGTCCGTGCCGTGGCCTGTCAGCAGCCCGTCGTTCCGGTCCTCAGCGGTGTCACCGGACACCCCGTCGACGAGCGGATCGCCACCTCCGACTACTGGTCACGGCAGGACCGGGACGCCGACCCGCCTGCCGCGGAGCATCCCGTCGACGCGCTGGACGACGTGGCCGTGGTCTGGGATTTCGGGCCCGAGCCCATCCCGTCGTCCGCATCGGCCCTGTCACCCTTCCACGGCGAGTGGTCCGAGGTGCGGGAGCTGATCCGCGCCCTGGCTCGGATGCACACCGCGGGGGCCACCGTCGGCTGGGCCGCGCTCTTCGACGGCGACCCGGCTCCGCTTACGGTCGAGTTGCCCACCTACGCCTTCCAGCGCCGCCGTTTCTGGCTGGAGAACCAGCTCCCGGCGGACGGCCCGGCGGAGGTGGAGACATGGGTCGACAGCGCGTTCTGGGAGGCCGTGGACACCACCGATCTGCCGGAGCTGGCGCAGGCCCTCGATCTCCCGGCGGACCGCCATGCCTCCCTGAAGGAGGTCCTTCCGGCACTGGCGGCCTGGCGGCGGCAACGGCGGTGGCGCTATCGCATCGCCTGGAAGGCACTGGCCGATGTGGTGGCACCGCGGCTGTCGGGCACCTGGCTCGTGATGGCTTCCGGCAACCGGTCGGCCGAGGCCCTGACCACCGCTGTCACGGACGCACTGCGCGGCCACGGTGCGGACGTTGTCGTCTGCTCGGACGCCTTCACCCGCGAGGAGACCTCGGGAGACGGTCCCGGAGCCGAAGCCCTGCGGATATCCGAGGCCGTCGCCGGGCGTCCGGTCGCGGGTGTGCTCTCGCTGCTGGCCGTGGACGACGGCCGGCCACCGGCCGACAACGGGCCGAGCCCCGCGCTCGCCCCCACGATCCGGCTGATGACGGCGCTGGAGCGGGCCGGGATCGGAGCCCCGGTGTGGATCGCCGCGCGCGGCGGGGTGAGCGTCGACATCGGAGACCCGATGGTCCGGCCCGACCAGGCTCAGATCTGGGGCCTGGGTGGCGCGCTGGCCACGGAGCACCCCGGGCGCCGATGTGGTCTGGTCGATCTGCCGGAGCGGTTCGACGAGCGGGCCGGGCGGCGGCTCGCGGGTGTGCTGACGGCGCATCACGGCGAGGGCGAAGTGGCCGTACGCGCCGACAGCTGTTTCGCGCGGCGCCTGGTGCGTGCCACCCCCGGACGGAGCGCGCCGGGTGACCGGACGGTGCGCGGCACCGTGCTGATCACGGGCGCCGACACCGCGTTGGGCGCGCATACGGCCCGCTGGGCGGCCGGCGCGGGCGCCGGGCATCTGCTGCTCGTGGGCACCGCGGCACCGGCCGACGGTCTGGTGGCCGAGGTGACCGCCTCGGGTGTCCAGGTGTCCGTAGCCGCCATCGACCCGGCGGACGCCGAAGCCCTCGCCACCGCCGTCGCCGGCATTCCTCAGGAGTGTCCGCTGACCGCCGTACTGCATCTCGCGGCGCCCCTGGGCGGTGGAGCGGGACCGCTGGACCCGGCACGCATCGCACGCGCATGGCCGGCCGTGGTGGCCGGGGCCGCGAATCTGCGCGCGCTCGCCCGGACCACCGAGCTGTCGGCGCTGGTGCTCTGCTCCTCGGCCGTGGGGGTCCTGCCCGTACCCGGGCTCGGCAATCAGGCCCCGGCACACGCCCATCTGCACGCGCTCGCCCAGGAGTGCCGGGCGCGCGGGGTACCGGCGGTGGCGGTGTGCTGGGGGGCGCTCGACGGCACCGGTACGGCTCCCGAGGTCGCCGAACGGCTGCGCGATCACGGGGTGTCCGCGCTCGCCCCGCACGCCGCTGCCGCGCTGCTACGGCAGGCGGTCATGGCGGACACCGCGTCCATGGTCCTCGCGGACCTCGACGAGAAACGGCTCACGGCACAGGCATCCGAACGGGGAACGGATCGGCTCTTCGATGACGTTTCCGGCCTTCAGCCCCCATCAGGCGGGAGATCCCATGAACGTACACAGCGCAGTCAATGACCACGCCACCGGCGACGCCACCACATCCCGACGACCGAACGGATCCGCCATGCACACGGACAACAGCGAGGCCGAACTCGACGGTGCGGCACTGCATCAGGCACTCTCCATCGCCACCCCGGAGGAGCGCGAGGACATCCTGCGGGAGACCGTCCGGACGCAGCTCGCCGACATCCTGGCCCCCAAGCCGATCGACGGCGACAGCAACTTCCTGGAGAACGGTCTCACCTCGCTGACCGCGCTCGAACTCACCCGCAATCTCATGACCCTCACCGACGTGGAGATCCCCCTCGTCGCCATCCTTGAGTACCCCACCCCCGCCCAGCTCGGCCACTATCTGGCCGAGGCGTACACGGCGGTCAACTCCAGTGACGGCGCCACGGCGTAGCCGGGCGGTCCAGGACGGCGACGCCGCGTGGCCGGGGAGCGATCCCCGTTCACGCGGCGTCCTCGTATGTCCCGAACTCTCAGAACGTACACTGCACATGCTTGATGGCCTCGACGAAGCTGGCCACCAGCCGCCGGGGCGCTCCGGCGGTGCGGATCTCCGGGAGCCGGGCGAACAGCTCGCGGAAGAGCACGGTGACCTCCATCCGGGCGAGATGGGCACCCAGGCAGAAGTGCGGTCCTACGGAGCCGAAGCTCATATGGGGATTGGGGTCCCGGGTGATGTCGAAGCGGTAGGGGTCGGTGAAGACGTCCTCGTCCCGGTTGGCGGACCAGTAGAAGAGCAGCAGTTTGTCGCCCTCCGTGAAGCGGTTGCCATTCACCTCGCAGTCGCGGGTGACGGTGCGGCGCATCCAGTTGATGGGCGTGGCGACCCGCAGGATCTCCTCGACCGCGCCGGGAGCGTACTTCTCGAAGTCCGACAGCAGGAGTTCGCGCTGCTCCGGGTGTTCGGTCAGCAGCACCAGGCCGCGGGAGATGGCATTGCGGGTGGTCTCCATCCCGGCGACGACCAGGAGGATGAAGAAGGAGGACAGTTCCTCGGGGCTCAGCCGCTCCCCGTCGATCTGCGCCTGCACCAGCCGGGTGATCAGGTCTCCGGTCGGATTGCGGGTCCGGTCCGCGGCGAGCCGGGAGATGTAGTCCGCGAGTTCGTGCGACGTTTTCAGCAGGGCCGCCGTCGCCTGATCGGGGTGCGGTACGTATTCGGGGTCGAAGGTTCCGACAATGACGTTGGACCGGTCGTAGATGAACTCGTAGTCGTCGCCAGGAATTCCCATCATGCCGCTGAGCACGGCGATCGGCATGATCGCGGCTACCTTGCGGACGAAGTCACCGGGACCGTCCGCGATCAGATCGTCGACGATCTGCCGTGCCGCCTTGTGCGAGGCCGCTTCGAACTCCGCAGCCATACCCCGTCCGAACGCGCGGGAGACCAGCCGCCGCAGCCGGGCGTGCTGAGGATTGTCCATATTGATCATCGATCCGAAGAAGCTGTTGAACTCCTCCGGAAGATCGGCGATGCTGATGGCGGTGGGCAGCGAGCCGAAATCCTGCGGCCGCCGGCTCACTTCGGCGATATCGGCATGGCGCACCATCGCGTAATAGCCGGCCCCATGGGCGAACCCGGGCAGGGCCGGCTCATGGAAGAGCACGGGCTCCGGCCGTCGGCGCAGCGCCGCGAAGGCCGCGTCGCGATCGCCGCAGGGCCGTGCCCAGAAGGACAAGTCGGTGAGGTCGATGTTCTCGACGCGGGCGAACCTGGATTCCGGGGGATACACGGCGCCTCACTTCAGGCTCGGAGTCTACGGTCGGCAATATGCGCGAATCACCTGGCGGAAATTTCACATCCGGCGGAACCAGCTCAGGGCAATTGTCCCGCGCCTCCCTTAAGTGGCGCTAAGCCGCGCGGACATCACATCCCACAGCCCTCGAACATTTTCTGACACCGGGCTAGAATTTCTTCATGGATCTTTCCGTGCCCGTAACCGACGATGTGAAATTGCATGTCCGGCACCGGCCGGGAACCGCGTCGCTCCCCTTCCTCCTGGTACACGGAATGGCCTCCAGCGCGCGGCTGTGGGACGAGGTCGCCGACCATCTGGCCGCCGCGGGGCATCCGGTGTACGCGGTCGATCTGCGTGGCCATGGAGAGTCCGACACCCCGGAGGAGGGGTACGACACCCCGACGGCGGTGGCGGATCTGGTGGCGGCGACCGATGCTCTCGGACTGACCCGGGTGGTTGTCGCCGGACACTCCTGGGGCGGCAATGTCTCCGTCCGGCTGACCGCCGAGCACCCCGGGCTCGTGGCCGCGCTGGCCCTGGTGGACGGCGGCTGGCTCGAGCCGGCCACGTCCTTCAACTCCTGGGAGGCGTTCGTGGGGGCGCTGCGCCCGGCCTCGCTCGAGGGCGCCACCGTGCAGAGCGTCAGCGACTACTTCCGTGCCATCCATCCCGACTGGTCCCCGGCCGCCATCGACGCCGCCGTGGCCACCATGCGGGTCAACCCGGACGGTTCGCTGTCCCGGCGCATGTCCACCGAGCAGCACATGTCGATCCTGCGGAGCATCTGGAACGAGCCGCCGGGGCCGTGGTATCCGGCCATCGAGGTGCCCACTCTGCTGATGCCCGCCATCCCCAAGGGGGCGGACCGGCGGTGGGCGGAGCGCATCCGCTCGCGCATCCTGAACACCACAGCGGCGCTGCGCAACGCGACCATGCGGGATTACCCCGACTCCGAACACGATATCCACGCCCAGCATCCCGAGCGAGTGGCCGACGATCTGCTCGACCTCGCCCGTACGGCCGGGCAGACGGCCCACGGCACGCCATGACGGCAGATGCCACGCCCCCCGTACGAAGCCGCCGTACGGGGCTTCCGGGCGTGTGGCGGCCGCCTGGGTGATCACGCTCCCAGTTCACGGTCGATGAGCGCGAACATCTCGTCGGCGGTGGCCGCGGTGAGGTCGTCCCCGGCCGCCGCCTCCCCGGTGGTCCCGTCCGTGGTGTCGGTGTACTTCCACAGCAGGGCTTGCAACCGGTTCACCAGGCCCGCCCGGCGCGGATCCCCGGCGGGCAGTCCGGCCAGCGCCGACTCCAGCCCCTCGACATGTCCGAGTGCCGGGTGGTCCGTCGCCGGCTCCTCCGGGAGCACATGGACCAGCAGACAGCCCGCGAGTGCCTCGGGCGTCGGATAGTCGAAGACCACGGTCGTGGGCAGACTCAGCCCGGTGACGGTGCGCAGCCGGTTGCGGAGCTCGACCGCCGCGATGGAGTCGAATCCCAACTCCTTGAAGGGCCGGTCCGGTTCGACCGTCTCCGGCGACGCATAGTGGAGGACGGCCGCCACCTGCGCGCGGACGAGCGCCAGCAGCCTGCCGATCCGCTCGTTCTCGGGCAGCGCGGCCACTTCCTGCCGCAGGGCCGCGGGCTCGTCACTGCCGCCACCGTCGTCGGGGCCGTGTCCGGTCTCGACGGTCCGACGGGCGGCCGGTACCCCGTCGAACAGCCTGCTCGGCCGGGCCAGGGTGAACAGGGAGGCGAACCGCTCCCAACCGACATCCGCGATGGCCAGCGCGGGGTCCTCATGGTCGAGCGCCTGGCGCAGGGCGGTCAGCGCCAGCCTCGGGTCCAGGGGCGCCAGCCCCTGCCGTCGGGACCGCTCGGTGTGGATGCCCAGTGCGTCACCTCGTCCCTCACCTTCCACATCGCTGCCGTCCGTCAGATCCCACAGTCCCCAGGCGAGGGACACCGTGGCTGCCCGGCCTTCGGCACGCTGCCGCTGGGCCAGTGCGTCGAGGAAGGCGGTGGCGGCCGCGTACGCGCCGTGGTCCTTGCTGCCCCACGCGGTGGCGACGGTGGAGAAGTGGACGACGGTGTCCTCGGGGTCCAGTCCGCAGAGCTCGGCCAGATCCGGCCCCGCATCGGCCAGATGGGCGGAGATCTCCCGCACCAGCCGTTCGGTTGTGAGTTCCGTCAGCGGGGTCAGTTCGCCGGAGGCCGACGTATGGACGATGGTGCGCACACGGTCACCGGACGCGGACAGCTCCTCGACCAGGCGGACCACACCGTCCCGGTCGGCGGGCGCGCAGTCGGCGACGGTCAACTGAACGCCCAGAGCGGCGAGTTCGGCCGTCAGCTCGATGACCCCGGGGCCGCTGCCCCTGCCGGGCCCCAGCAGCACCACATGTCGTGCGCCCTCGGCGGCCATCCAGCGGGCGACATACGCGGCGGGACCCTCGGCGTCCCCCGTGATGAGCACGGCGTCCCGGGGCGTCCAGGACCGCCGCGGCACACAACCGCCCACCGGAGCGGGCACCAGCCTGCGGCCGAACGCGCCGTCCGCGCGCAGCGCCACCTGGTCCTCGCCGGTCGCCGCGGTGAGCAGGGCACGCAGCCGCTCCGGGGCGGCGTGGTCCGGAGCGGCGGGCAGATCCAGCAACCCGCCCCATAGCTCGGGACGTTCCAACGCCGCCACCCTGCCGAGCCCCCACAGCTGAGCCTGTGCCGGAGAGTCCAGCGGATCGCCGTCACCGGTCGAGACCGCGCCACGGGTGGCACACCACAGCGGTGCGCCGAGATCCGCGTCCGCCAGTGCCTGCACGAGGGTGAGCGTGCCGGTCAGCCCGGGGGCCACCTCGACGGCGGGCGCGCCGCCCTTCTCGTCCAGGGCCAGCAGGGACAACACTCCCGTCAACGGCTGCTCCATGCCGGCGTGGGCGGAGCGCAGCAACTCGGCGAGCCTGTCGCGGTCGACGGTGTCGGGCACGTCCACTCGGCGCACCCGGCCTCCGCCCGCGCTCAACGCCTCGGCGCACACCTCTGCCCAGCCGTCGGCACGGCCCTCCGGCCGCAGCACCAGCCAGGAGCCCGCGTCGCCCGGATCCGTGTCGTCCAGCCGCTGCCATACGACGCGATAGCGCCAGGAGTCCACGGTGGTCCGCTCACGCCGTGCCCGCCGCCACTCGGAGAGCACCGGCAGCACCTCGCCCAGTGACGAGCGGTGACCGCTGTCCGCGGTGAGGCGCAGTGTCTCGCCGAGCGCGTCCAGATCCCCGCCCTCGACGGCGGCCCAGAACCACGTCTCGTCCTCGTCGGCCGTGGCCACGGTGTCGAAGGACACCGAGTCGGCCAGCCAGTACCGCTCGCGCTGAAAGGCATAGGTGGGCAGGTCGACGACGCGTGGGGAGACGGGGCCGGAGGGCCAGAGGGTGGACCAGTCGACGGCGGCCCCTGCGGTGAACGCCTGCGCGAGCGACCGCAACAGCTGGGCCCTGCCGCCGTGGTCACGGCGGAGCGTGGGGACGGTGACGGCATCGGCCCCCAACTCCTCGAAGGTCTCCTGCATCCCGACGGTCAGCATCGGATGGGTACTGGCCTCGATGAACACCCGGTGGCCATCGGCCAGCAGCGCCCGTACGGCGTCGGCGAAACGCACCGGCTCCCGCAGGTTGACCACCCAGTAGCCGGTGTCCAGCCCGGTGCTGTCGGCACGGCCACCGCTGACGGTGGAGTAGAACGCCACGGTCGACGGGACCGGCCGGACCCCGGCCAGCACTTCCGTCAGCTCGTCGGCGATCTCGTCCACCTGGGGGCTGTGGGAGGCGTAGTCCACCTCGATCAGCCGGGCACGGTCACCGTTCTCCTGGCACCTGGCCACGGTATGGGCGACCTGCTCGGGCGGGCCCGAAATGACCGTGGACTCCGGCCCGTTGACGGCCGCCACCCCGACGTCGGCGGCCTGGTCGCCCAGACCGGCGAGCAGCTTGACGGCCTGGTCGTGGCCCACACCGAGGGACGCCATGGCGCCGCCACCGGCCAGCCGCCGTAGCGCCCGGCTGCGCAGGGCCACAACCTTCGCACCATCCTCCAACGACAGCGCACCCGCCACCACCGCCGCCGCGATCTCCCCCTGACTGTGGCCCACCACCGCAGCGGGCCGCACCCCGTATCCGGCCCAGACCGCCGCCAACGACACCATCACCGCCCACAACACCGGCTGCACCACATCCACACGACCGAGGTCAGCGGCGCCCTCGGCACCCCACAGCACCTCCGTCAACGACCAGTCCACATATGGAGCAAGCGCACGCTCACACTCGACCACCCGCGCCGCGAACACCGGCGACGCGTCCAGCAGACCGGCACCCATACCCACCCACTGCGAACCCTGCCCCGGGAACACCAACACCGGGCCCAGGTCCGTGGCCCTCGCGGCGCCACCGGGGTGGACCACACCCGGGTGAGCCTCCCCCGCGGCCAGTGCTTCCACGGCCGCGAGGAGTTCCTGCCGGTCCTCCCCCAGCACCACCGCGCGGTGGTCGAACACCGACCGGGTGGTGGTCAGCGACCAGCCCACATCGGATACCGACAGCCGCGGATCAGCCGCCGTACGCGCCGCGAGCGCGGTCGCCTGGGCCCGAAGGGCACGCTGTCCGCGCGCCGACAGTACCCACGGCACCACACCGGACTGACCGCCGCCGTCGGACTCAGTGGGCTCGGTGGGCTCGCTCGGCTCGGGTGCCTGCTCAAGGATCAGATGGGCGTTGGTGCCGCTGATGCCGAAGGAGGACACGCCCGCGCGGCGCGGGCGCTCGCCCTTGGGCCACTCCACCGGCTCCGTCAGCAGCCGTACCCCGCCACCGTCCCACTCCACATGCGGGGTCGGCTCGTCGATGTGCAGGGTGATCGGCAGCCGCCCGCGCCGGAGGGCCATCACCATCTTGATCACGCCCGCCACCCCGGCAGCGGCCTGGGCATGTCCGATGTTGGACTTGAGCGAGCCCAGCCACAGCGGCCGGTCCGCGGGTCGCTGCCGTCCGTAGGTGGCCAGCAGCGCCTGGGCCTCGATCGGGTCGCCGAGGGAGGTCCCGGTGCCGTGTGCCTCCACCGCGTCGACCTGGTCGGGGGCGAGCCGTGCGTTCTCCAGTGCCTGCCGGATCACCCGCTCCTGCGAGACGTCGTTGGGCGCGGTCAGACCGTTGCTCGCGCCGTCCTGGTTGATGGCCGAGCCGCGGATGACGGCCAGGACGTGGTGGCCGTTGCGCCGGGCGTCCGACAGCCGCTCCAGCAGCACCAGACCGACACCCTCGGAGAAGCCGGTGCCGTCCGCCCCCGCCGCGAAGGACTTGCAGCGCCCGTCCGGAGCCAGTCCGCGTTGCCGGGAGAACTCCGCGAAGGCGGTCGGGGTGGTGAGCGCGGTGACCCCGCCGGCGAGTGCGAGGTCACATTCGCCCTGGCGCAGCGCCTGGCAGGCCAGATGCATGGCGACGAGCGACGAGGAACAGGCGGTGTCCACCGTGACCGCGGGGCCCTCGAGGCCGAAGGTGTACGCCACCCGGCCCGACACCACCGAGGTCAGGCTGCCGGTCGTGGCATAGCCCTCGAACCCCTCGGGGACATGGGGCATCCGGGACAGATAGTCCTGGCTGGACACGCCCGCGTACACCCCGGTCGGGGTGCCCTTCACCGCGGTCGGATCGATGCCCGCCCGCTCGAACAGCTCCCAGGACACCTCCAGCAGCAGCCGCTGCTGAGGGTCCATCGCCAGCGCCTCCCTCGGGCTGATCCCGAAGAAGTCCGCGTCGAAACGGTCGACGTCCTGGAGGAAACCTCCGTGCCGGACATAGCTGGTGCCCGGGTGGTCGGGGTCGGGGTGATAGAGCCCCTCCAGGTCCCAGCCGCGGTCGGTGGGGAACGCGCTGATCCCGTCGCCGCCGGAGGAGACCAGCTCCCACAGCTCCTCCGGACAGCTCACTCCGCCCGGATAACGGCAGGCCATACTCACCACGGCCACCGGCTCCTGGAACCGCTCCTCGACCTCGTGCAGCCGTTGCCGAGCCTGTCCGAGATCCACCGTGACCCGGCGCAGATACTGGCGGAGCTTGTCTTCCGTACCCGACATCAGTCCTCACTCGCGGTCAAGAGGGCAGTTCCCTGTCGATGAACTCGAACAACTCGTCGTCCGACGCGGACTCGAGGGCACCGTCGTCCACGGTGTGCCCGGCGGTTTCGGCGGAGCCGTCGTTCAGCCGCCACAGCAGCGTCTCCAGCCGTTTGGCCAGCCTGGCGCGCGCCTCCTCGTCGTAGGCGAACTCCGCCAACGCGGCCTCCAGCTTCTCCAGTTCGCCGAAGACGGGCGCCGGGGCGGCCTCCTGTTCGGGGCACAGCTTCTCGCGCAGCTCCGCGGCGATGGCCGACGGTGTGGGGTGCCGGAACACGAAAGTGGCGGGCAGTCGCAGTCCGGTGTCCGCGGAGAGCCGGTTGCGCAGTTCGACGGCGGTCAGCGAGTCGAATCCCATGTCCTTGAACGGGGTGTCGCCGGACACCGCTTGCACATCGCCGTGGCCCAGGACGGCGGCTGCCTGGGTGCGGACGAGGGTGAGCAGGACGTGGTGCTGCTCGTCCGGCGGAAGTGTGGCGAGGCGGCTGACCAGACCGGTGGCGGGCCGACCCGTGGCGGCGGTACGCCGGTTGGCCGTGCCGTCGGCGGTCAGACTGCGGAGCAGAGCGGGCAAGGTGCCGGCGGGCCGGGCGGCCAGGGCGCGTACATCCAGTTGGACCGCCGCGGGCTGGGGATCGCCGTGCCAGCAAGCGGCGTCCAGCAGCTCCAGCGCCTGTTCGCCGGGCATCGCCGCGATCCCGGAGCGGGCCATCCGGGCGAGGTCGGCCTCGGCGAGGTGCCCGGTCATTCCGCTGGTGTCGGCCCACAGTCCCCATGCCACGGACACTCCGGACAGGCCGCCGGCCTGGCGGTGGGCGGCGAGGGCGTCGCAGAAGGCGTTGGCCGCCGCGTAGTTGGCCTGTCCGGGGCTGCCCATCACCCCGGCCGCCGACGAGAACATCACGAACATGCCGAGTCGCAGATGTGCGGTGGCGGCGTGGAGGTGGGCGGCGGCGGTGGCCTTGGTGGCCCACACCCGCGCGAGCCGTTCCGGGGTCTGCGAGGTGACCACGGCGTCGTCCAGAACACCCGCCGCATGGATCACCCCTGTCAGCGGATGTGCCGGGTCGATGTCCGCGACGAGGCGGTTGACGGCGGTGGCGTCGGTGACGTCGGCGGCGACGATCCGTACCTCGGCGCCGAGCCCCTCGAGCCGGGCCGCCAGTTCCTTCGCGCCCGGCGCGTCGGGGCCACCGCGGCTCACCAGGAGCAGATGGCTCATGTTCCAGACCCGGACGAGGTGTTCGGCGGCCAACCCGCCCAGGGTGCCGGTGCCACCGGTGATGAGTACGGTGCCGTCGGGATCCACCGGAGCGGGCACGTCCAGCACCAGTTTGCCGGTGTGCTTGGCCTGACTCAGGCAGCGCAGGGCCTCTCGCGCCCGGCTCAGCGGCCAGGACCGCACCGGAAGCGGGTCCAGCACCCCGCAGTCGAACAGCTGGGTCAACGTGTGCCACATCCGGTGGATGAGGTCCGGGCCCGCACCGGTGATCAGGTCGTAGACCTGATACGTCACCCCCGGGTGGAGGGCGGCGATGTGCTCCGGATCGCGGATGTCGGTCTTGCCCATCTCCAGCAGCCGGCCGCCGTCGCCGAGCAGTCGCAGCGAGGCGTCGATGAACTCCCCGGTGAGACTGTTGAGCACCACATCCACACCGCGTCCGCCGGTGGCTTCGCGCAGGGCGTCCTCGAAGTCCAGGTCGCGAGAGGAGGCCCGGTGTGCCGCGTCGATGCCCATGGACTCCAGCACCGGATGCTTGCCGGGGCCGGCGGTGGCGTAGATCTCCGCGCCCAGATGACGGGCGATCCGCACGGCCGCCGTTCCCACACCACCGGTGGCCGCGTGGATGAGCACCGCTTCACCCGACCTGAGCCCGCCCAGCTCGACCAGCCCGTACCAGGCGGTCAGATACGCCACCGGGGCGGCGGCCGCCTGCTGGAAACTCCAGCCGGCCGGGATCGGCGCCACCAGCCGCGCGGCCGTGACCGCCAAGGGGCCGAACGACTGGTCGAGGACGCCCATGACCCGGTCGCCCACCGCGACATCGGTGACATCCGGGCCGACGGCCACCACCACACCGGCGCCCTCGCCGCCGAGGCCGGTCTGCCCCGGGACCATGCCCAGACTCACCAGCACATCACGGAAGTTGACACCGGCGGTGTGTACGGCGATACGCACCTGTCCCGCTGCCAGGGGCTCCAGCACCTCGGGGCACGCCACCGGGGCCACGTTCTCCAGCGTCGCGGTACCCGCGGTGTCCAGCCGCCAGGCCGCCGGTTGCCGTACCGGGCCGACCAGCCCGGCGCCTCCGGCACCGGCACGGACGAGACGTGGCACCAGGACCCGCCCCGCGCGCACCGCCAGTTGGGGTTCGTCCGCCGCCACGGCTCGTGTCACGGCGGCGCGTACGCTGTCGCCGCTCAGGCGGCTGCCGTCAGCGCCAGGGCCGTGGTGGTGGCCGTGGTCGATGTCGACCAGGACGAACCGCCCGGGGTTCTCCGACTGTGCGCTGCGGACCAGGCCCCAGACCGCGGCGGCCGCCAGATTCGTACGGGCCTCGGTGGACGGGTTGCCCTCGGTACCGTGCACCGCCACTGCGCCTCGCGTCAGCACCATCAGCCGGGCGTCGGCCAGCCGCGGCTCGGCCAGCCAGCCCTGCACCAGCTCCAACGTACGCTCCGCGAGCGCCAGCCCCTCGGCCGCCGCCCTCTCGGCGTCGGTTCCGGTGTCCGTCCACGGGTCCGTTCCCGGCTCCGGGTCACGGGATAAGACGTCGGCGAGAACCACTGATGGGACGGGCTCGCCATCGTCGAGCGCCGTGATCAGCGCTGCCAGATCCGGATGGCCCTCACCGCCCAGAACGGCCCAGTCGTCGCCGTCGGCCACCGCGTCCGCAGCCCCTGGTTCGAGCGGCATGGGGGTCCAGTCGACGGTGAACAGGCCGTCCGTGCGGTGTGCGTTCGCCATACGCAGCTGGTCCACGCTCGCGGGCCGCATGGCCACCGAGTCGACCGTCAGCACGGGCGCACCAACGGCATCGGCCACGGTCATCCGCAGCCCACGCTCACCCTCGGCGGTCTGCGGTTGGGGTGAGAGCCGGACTCGTACGGTCGTCGCCTCGGCCGCCCACAGCGCCACACCGTTCCACGCGAACGGCAACCACACCCGGCTGTCGGCGGGCTCGGTGTCCGTGGTGTCGAGTTGGCCGATGAGCAGGGCGGGGTGCAGTGCGGCGTCCAGCAGCACCGGGTGGATACCGAATCCCGCCTGATCGCCCGCGGTTTCGGGCAGTGCCACCTCGGCGAGCACATCCTCACCGTCCCGCCATGCGGCGCGCAGCCCCTGGAAGGACGGCCCGTACGCGTACCCCGAGGCCGCCACCCGTTCGTAGAAGCCCTCCACGTCCAGCGGGCGCGCGTCTACTGGTGGCCACACCGCGTCCAGGCCCGCTGCCTCCTGAGCACCGTCCGCGGGCGGGCTCAGCACACCCTCCGCATGGCAGACCCATCCGGCGTTCACGTCGGCGGTGTCCTCGGGGCGGGAGTAGATCTGTACATCACGGCGACCGTCGTCCCCACGCGCGCCCACGACCACCTGCACCCGCAGCGCGCCCGACTCCGCCAGCACGAGTGGGAGTTGGAGCGTCAGCTCCTCCACACCGCCGCAGCCGACCTCGTCGGCAGCGCGCAGCATCCACTCGGCCAGGGCCGCCCCCGGCACCAGCACCGTGCCCGCCACCACATGGTCGTGGAGCCAGGGGTGCGCGCGTGCGGAGATCCGGCCGGTCAGCACATGACCGCTGCCGTCGGCGAGTTCCACGGCGGCGCCCAGCAGAGGGTGTCCGGCGGAGGTCAGCCCCAGCTCGGAGGGGTCGCCCGCGCTGCCTCCGCGGCTGTCGAGCCAGTACCGCTCGCGCTGGAAGGCGTAGGTGGGCAGTTCCACCACGCGCGGCGGCGGAGAGGTGGGGTAGAGCGAGGTCCAGTCGACGGCGATCCCCGCGATGAACGCCTGGCCGAGTGACCTCACCAGCTGCTCCCGACCACCGTGGTCGCGGCGCAGCGTCGGTACCGTCACCGCCTCGACGCCCGTCTGTTCGAAGGTTTCCTGCATCCCGAGCGTCAGGACCGGATGGGTGCTCGCCTCGATGAACACCCGGTGGCCATCGGTCAGCAGCGCCTCGATCGTGTCGGCGAACCGTACCCGCTCCCGCAGATTGGTCACCCAGTACGCGGTGTCCAGCGTGGCGGTGTCGACCGGTCCGCCGGCCACCGTCGAGTAGAACGCGGTCCCCGAACCGGATGTGCCGACGGGGCTGATGCCGTCCAGGACGCGCATCAGCTCGTCGCGCAGAGTATCGACCTGGGGGCTGTGGGAGGCGTAGTCCACCTCGATCAGACGGGCCCGGCCGCCGCTCTCCTCACACGCCGCCACCACGGCGGCCAGGTGCTCCGGTGGGCCCGACACCACGGTGGACGCCGGCCCGTTGACGGCCGCCACCCCGACGTCGGCGGCCTGGTCGCCCAGTCCGGCGAGCAGCTTGACGGCCTGGTCGTGGCCCACGCCGAGGGATGCCATGGCGCCGCCACCGGCCAGCCGCCGTAGCGCCCGGCTGCGCAGGGCCACAACCTTCGCACCATCCTCCAACGACAGCGCACCCGCCACCACCGCCGCCGCGATCTCCCCCTGACTGTGGCCCACCACCGCAGCGGGCCGCACACCGTATCCGGCCCAGACCGCCGCCAACGACACCATCACCGCCCACAACACCGGCTGCACCACATCCACACGACCGAGGTCAGCGGCGCCCTCGGCACCCCGCAGCACCTCCGTCAACGACCAGTCCACATATGGAGCAAGCGCACGCTCACACTCGACCACCCGCGCCGCGAACACCGGCGACGCGTCCAGCAGACCGGCACCCATACCCACCCACTGCGAACCCTGCCCCGGGAACACCAACACCGGGCCCGTATCGCTCGTGGTCAGGGCGGCACCGGACAACACAGGGCCCGCATCCGGCTCACCGGTCGCCAGTGCCCGTACCGCGGCGATCAGCTCATCACGGCCCTTGCCCATGACCACCGCGCGGTGCTCGAACACCGAACGCGTTGTGATCAGGGACCATCCGATCTCGGCCGGGGTCGTCCCGGCGTCTCTCGCCAGCCGTGCCGCCAGTGCTGTGGCCTGGCCACGCAGAGCCTCGACGCTGCGTGCGGACAGTACCCAGGGCACAACCCCGGCCGGGCCGGCTGCGGGGTCCGTCGTCGATGCCGTGTCCTCCGGAACATGT
>NZ_JAERRF010000053.1 GCF_016741875.1 Streptomyces coffeae
AGCGCGGCCGAGGCCCAGACGAGACGTCCCGCAGCGTCCGCGATGACCTGGACGTTCATACCGTGGCGGCGATGTTTTCCGGAGTAATAAGGCTTCTGATGGTGGACACGGTCGATCGGGAAGGGTGCCGCCGAGGATCGCGTAGGCCAGGAGGCGAATCCGGGTCATGGCTGTCTGCAGGTGCTCGGCGGTCGCCGCGAGCAGGGTGATCGCTTCGCGGACGTAGCGCCAGGCGGTGGCCACCCCGATCTGGAAGCCGGCTGCCAGCCGGGTGAACGTGTCGCCGTTGCGAAGGTGGGCCAGCGCCAGGAGCGCTTGACGGCCGGGTTTGAGGCGGCGCCAGTGTGATCGGCGTTGCTGGCGATGGGTGCGGATCAGGTCGGCGAGGTGGTTCAGCGATCGGGTGGACAGCGGGATCGCGGCAGGGTAGGACAGCAACGAGGCTCCCGGGAGGGGCATCTTTCTTGGTCGATTGCTTGTCTTACCGGGAGCCTCACCCGACCCCGCGCTCTACCCCGATACGCGCCCTCAGCTGCCCAAAGCCAGTTGGAAAACGCTCAATGGACCGTTTTTGAGACCGGCGCAGACGCGGTAGAGCTTGAGGTCGCAGTCTCGCGAGCGGCCGGTCGTTCAGCGGGGCAGGATGCGCAGTACTGCCTCGTGTTCGCCGCTGAGCCGCAGGCCTTGCTGTACTGCGGCGCTCAGATCGAGGTCGCCGAGCAGGGTCGCGGCCAGCAGGTGCGGCGGTCCGGTCAGGGACGCGGTGGGGTGGTCGACCCGGCCGGCGTGGGTGTGCACCGAGCCGTCCTTGACTTCGATGACCAGGTCTTCGTTGCCGTCGGCGTGCAGTTGCAGGGCGATTGCCGGCTGGTCGGGGCGGTGGTCGGTCAGTGCCCGGGCGGGCATGTCCAGCCAGTGGGTGCGGAAGGTGTCGCTGCCGGCCGGCTCACGCAACAGCGGAATTCCCCATCGGCTCAGTTCCTGCAGCACCGGCTCCAGCGCGCGGCCACGCTCGGTGAGGGAGAACAGGGTGGTGGCCACCGGTGGCGGGGCGGCCTCGCGGTGGATCAGGCCGGCTTCCTCGAGTTCGCGGAGCCGGTCGACCAGCAGGTTGCTGGCGATCCCGGGCAGCCCGTTGCGCAGGTCGGTGTGCCGGCAAGGCCCCAGGGCGAGCAGTTCGCGGACGATCAGCAGGGTCCATCGGTCGCCGATGGTGTCCAGTGCTTTCGCGATGCCGCAGTACTGCCCGTAGGTGCGCATGCCACCACCCTACATTGCGACGTTGAGATTCAAAACTCTCTTGTTGACTTTCTCAACAACGTCGGTCTAGCGTCGCTGCCCATGACCACCACCCTTTCCGTGCGTCGGCTGGCCTGGGCCGGCGTCGAGATCCGTCTCGGCGACACCCGCCTGCTGATCGACCCGCTCGAGAACGTCGCTCCGCTGGCGCCGGTGATGGGGCCGCCGCACCGGCCGGTCGACCCGGTCGATACCCCGCCCGGCACCCACGCCCTCATCACCCACCTGCACCCCGACCACTACGACCACGACCTGATCGCCCGGATCGCGGCCACCGGCACGATCGGCTGCCACACCCCGAGCGCGGCCGGGCTGCGCGAGGCGGGCATCACCCCCGTTGCCCAGGACCTGGGCCAGTCACGGCGCATCGGAAAGCTGACCGTCACCCCGGTGACCTCGCTGGACTGGCGCGGCAACGACTGTGACCAGGTCGCCTGGGTCGTCGAAGGCACCGGCCGGCGGGTCATCCACTGCGGCGACACCCAGTGGCACGGCAGCTGGTGGCAGATCGCCCGCGACCACGGCCCGTTCGACGTCGCGTTCGTCCCGGTCAACGGCGTCATCGCCCACTTCGAGGGCTACGCGGCCAACGTCCCGGCGACCATGACCCCCGAGCAGGGCGTCGAGGCCGCCGTCGTACTCGGCGCCGGCACCGTCTGCGCCATGCACTACGGCCTGTTCCACAACCCGCCGTTCTACACCGAACAACCCGACATCGAGCAGCGCTTTCAGCACGCCGCCGACGAGCGGGGCATCACCGCGGCCATCATCGCCGACGGCCAGCCCGTCCTCTGACCATCAGAAACAAGGAGCAACACATGAAGATCGTCCTGTTCGGTGCCAGCGGCAACATCGGTCGGCCCACCACCGAGGAATTGCTGCGGCGCGGCCACACCGTCACCGCGGTCACCCGAGCCGGCCACGTCGACGGCCTCGAGCACAAGGCCCTGACCGTGACCACCGGTGACGTCACCGACCCCGCGGCGGTCGCCGGCCTCGCCGCCTCCCACGACGCCGTGCTCTCGGCCGTCGGCCCCCGGATCGGCCAGGAAAGCGACCGCGCCACGATCGTCGGTGCCGCCCGTGCGCTGATCGACGGACTCCGCCGAGCCGGCGTCACCCGCCTGGTCACCATCGGCGGTGCCGGTAGCCTGCGCACGCCGACCGGCGCCCGGGTCATGGACGACCCGGACTTCCCCGCGCTGTGGAAGGCCAACGCCCAGGCCCAGTCCGAAGCGCTCGACCTCTACCGCGGCGTGCACGACCTCGACTGGACGTACGTGTCGCCCGCCGCGGTCATCGGAGCGGGCGAGCGGACCGGGGCCTACCGCAGCGCCGGGGACACCCTGCTCACCGACGACGACGGCAACAGCCGCATCTCGTACGCCGACTACGCGATCGCCTTGGCCGACACGATCGAGAGCGGCACCGCGATCCGCCGCCGCATCACCGTGGCGTACTGAGCCATGAGCAACGACGCCGCCGGCCGGCACACCCGATTCATCGTCCTGCTCGCAGCGCTCGTGGCCCTGGGACCACTGTCCATCGACGGCTACCTGCCCGGACTGCCGGACCTCGCCGGCGACCTGCGCGCCAGCGCCGCGGCCACCCAGCTCACCATCACCGCCTGTCTGGCCGGGCTGGCCATCGGGCAGCTGATCGCCGGGCCGCTGAGCGACACCTACGGCCGGCGGCGTCCGTTGCTGGCGGGCCTCGCCCTCTACACGATCGCCAGCGCGCTCTGCGCGGTGGCACCCGACGTCCGGACCTTCGTCGGCCTACGCCTGGTCCAGGGCATCGGCGGGGCGTTCGGCATCGTCATCGCCAACGCCATGGTCCGCGACCGCACCTCCGGAACCCGCACCGCACGTCTCTTCTCCGCACTGACCTTGATCACCGGCCTGGCGCCGGTGTTCGCGCCGGTCCTCGGCGGCCAGCTACTGCGCGTCACGGCCTGGCCTGGAATCTTCGTGGCCCTGGCCGTACTCGGCGCCGTGATGCTAGCGGCCTCCGCCGCAGGACTGCCGGAGACCCGGCCCTCCGCGTCACGCCAGCCGCTGCTGGCTGTCGTCGGGCAGCTGCTCAGCGACCGGGTCTTCACCGGGTACGTCCTGGCCAACGGCCTGGTCTTCGCGGCGATGTTCGCCTACATCTCCGGCTCGCCGTTCGTCCTGCAGGAAATCCACGGCCTGTCACCGCAGCAGTACAGCGCCGTGTTCGCCGTCAACGCCGCCGGACTCATTGTGGCCGCCCAGATCAGCGGCCGGCTGGTGGCCCGGGCCGGCGCCCGCGTGCTGCTGCTCGCCGGTCTGCTGGGCGCGACAGCCGGTGGCACCACGGTCCTGGGCGCGGTGCTGGCACGGGCACCCCTGCCCGTGCTCCTGATCGGCCTGTTCGTCCTGGTCTCCAGCGTGGGCCTGGTCATGCCGAACGCCGCGGCCCAGGCCCTGGCCGACCACGGCGGACACGCCGGGTCGGCCGCCGCTCTGCTCGGCTTCAGCCAGTTCATGTTCGGCGGGGCACTTGCTCCGCTGGCCGGCGCGGGTGGCGCCACCGACGCCTTGCCGATGGGAATCATCGTCGCCGTGCTGCCGGCGCTCGCTCTGCTCACACTCGGCGTCCTCACCCGGTCGATGCCCGGTGAGCGCACTCGCAGGCCGGCTCGCCAAGGACCTGCCGGGCACCGGCGACCGCGCCGGCACATCGATCGCAGACGAGCCGGCATCCAGTGAGCCGTTTCATCCTTCGTAGCGCGGTGACTCGACGTGGTGCAGGACGAGGATGGCCTGCACGATTGCGGTGGCTCGGCGCGGGCAGCAGCGCTGCTTGACCAGGATTCTCCAGGTTTTGAGGGTAGCGATGGCCCGTTCGCCGCGAGCGCGGATCTTCGCGTGGGCGCGGTTGACGGCCTTCTGCCGCCGGGACAGCTTGGGCCTGAATCGACGTCGTTTGAACGGCGTGCGGACGCTTCCGCGGGCGCCTTGGTACCCCTTGTCGGCGAAGGTCATCACCTTCTCGCTGGTCAGCGCGTCGATGATGCCGTGGGCCCGGGCGGCGGTCAGATCATGCGCCGAGCCGGGTAGTGCCGGTGACGCCCAGACGAGCCCGCCGGCGGCGTCCGCGATGACCTGCACGTTCACGCCGTGCCGTTTGTGTTTGCCGGAGTAGTACGGCTTCTGGTCGGCGACCCGGTCGATCGAGATCAGCGTGCCGTCCAGGATCGCGTACGCCAGCTGCCGGATGCGCCGCATGGCGGTGTCCAGGCCGTCGGCGGCTGCGCTGAGTAGGGAGATGGCTTCCTGAACGTAGCGCCAGGCGGTGGCGACGCCGATCTGGAAGCCGGCCGCGAGGCGGGTGTAGGTGTCACCGTTGCGCAGGTGGGCCAGGGCGAGCAGGGCTTGGCGACCGGGCTCGAGGCGCCGCCAGCGGGACCGGCGCTGCTGGCGGTGGCCGCGGATGCGGTCGGCGAGGTGGTTCAGGGTCCGGCTGGACAACGGAATCGTGGCGGGGTAGGACAGCATGGCGAGGCTCCCGATCGGGGCTTCGAGTCTTGGTCGACAGCTGTCCTATCTGGAGCCTCGCACCCCTCAATCATCGGGTCCGCCACACCACCCTGAGCTGCAACATCAGCTTGGAAAAGGCTCGCTCTTACACGTCCATGGCGATGGAGTCAGGATGCGGTTATCGGTGAACCCAGCGGCCTGGACGCTGGCCTGTGCCTGGCGGGGATTGGACCTGCCGTACCTCATCTACGGCCCCGCCATCGTCACCGGGCCGACTGCCGGGGGCGCCGCTCAGGGGCTGACTGACAGGCTGCTGGCCGAGGCCGAGGACGTGGCCCGCCGTGTGGAGGAACTGCGCAATGAGTGGTCCACCCGGAGACCGGCCTCCGAGGACGCCGCTCGCCGTGAACTGCTGGCGTATGCGCGACGAGTGCTCCGCTCCTCGCCGTGATGCAACCGTCTTGGCGGAGGTTTTGGAATGACCGACAGCCGCGGGCGCCAACGTCATCCGCCTCAGCGAGTGCTTCCCTCCGGGCAAAACACAAGAACGCCCTCCCCACTCGGTCAGCCACTTCCAACAGCTTTGCCACCGCCTCGCGAGCTGAAGATCACCAACAGCTCCGGAACTGCGGTCAGAGTCACAATCAAAGAGCCCATCAATTGTTGTCTCGGACCGCTTATGCCTGTCCATCACAAGCACATCGAGTCCGTCCAGGCCGATCTTTCGTCCGACCTGCGTCAACGGCCCCACATGCCGTCAATGTGCAGCGGCAATGGAAGCTAGCGCTCACATCTGAGTCAATGTCCCAAGACACAAGGATCATGCGGCCGCTGCACACCATGGAAGGCCTCAGGCACCACCGGATGTGACGCCGGGGGTAAACGGCCCACTCGGCGGGAAACCTGACTTGTCATCAGAGCAGCTTCCACTGCACACACCTGTCCTGACGACGAAGCCCGTTCACACGTCGCTCAACCTCCTGCAAGCTGCTTGGAGCATGGTTGACCTTCCGCGCATTGGTGGTGATCATCTGCAGCTCACGGATTGCGGCCAAAGTACAGTACCCCGGCCAGCGTGTGACATCCCAGCCGTAGGCCTCGGCGAAGGCCGTGTAATGCCCTTGTCCATGGCCGAAACGCCGGCAGTGAACCTCCAGGGTGACGAGATCCCACTCCGGCTGGCCGACAGCCACGGTATCCCAGTCGCAGAGGACGGCTTCGCCTTCACCGGTGTGGAGGGCGTTTCGGTGCTGCGGATCGCCCTGTATCACCCCCTCTGGTAGCTCGAACTCCACCGCACCAAGGTCGGCCTCAAGCTGATCGGCATACTCGGCCAGAAACGACAGTGCCTCTTCGGGTAGGCAGGTGATCGCCGCGAGCGACCGGCGGATCGTAGTGAGGTTGTCGTGATGCGGTAGGGCCACGGGCGGCGTGGTGATTGTGTGGAGCGCGCCAAGAGGCTTGGCGAGCTGGGCCGCAGCAACCGGTTGATCAGGCTGGGGCAGGTAGGACCAGAAGGTAATGGCTTGCCGGTCAATGACGACCGGCTGGTCGGGAGGAAGCAGCGGGACGGTGGGGAATCCAGTATCCATAAGCCAGCGGACGAATTTGACCGTGCGCGCTACGTCATCGACGCGCGATCCCCTTCGTGCGATCTTGGCAACGACATGTTCCTTTTCGAGAAGGATGACCGCATTGGTGTGCCCTCGAAGGAGGCGTGCGTCGGAGCAGTCAAGACCGATGGTCGCGCAGCCTCGTTTCAGGACCTGATGCATCTCGGACTCATCGAACCCGCCAGGGGCAGGCGCCGCTTCTGTCATGGGGTCCAGGCTGGCCGATGAGAGGCGATGCTGTCACCTCTATCCGGGAGGGCAGCCAAGGATCTCGTGTAGCTGTCGTGCAGCTCGACCTCTTTGGGCATCAGAGGGAAGGGCACCGATAACCTCGCGAGCTCGCTGTTCCACGATCGGAGTGCGGTGCTCCGGGGCGATTCTCAGGAACGTGATGCTAGCAAGTTCGCACGCCTTGACCGGATTGCCCTCGTGGGCCAAGCAGATGGCCTTCTCGAAACCGAGGAGTGCTGGGTCGATTCCTGTCTTGGTCGGGTAGAGCCGAAGGGCGGCCTCCTGAACGCGACGTGCCTGGTCTGTTCGGCCCAGAGCTGTCAGGGTCCCACTCTCGTATAGCCTAAACCGTCTCTCGGGAAAAGCGAATGCGTCGTTCTCTGTTGAGCCTCCGGCCTTGCTTTGCTCGAACGCCGCAGTCGCGTGCCGAAGCGCAGCATCCGCACCCTCGACATCACCCAACTTCGCCAAGGCGCGCGCCTCGGCGGCTGACGCGAACGCCGTAGTGGCGCTGGGCCGACCGCGGCATATGATCCGAGCCTCCCGGGACAGACTGACCGCCGCCTCGAGCGGACCATAGTAGAAGGGCAGCATCGCGGCCTGTGCCCTCACCCTCGCCCGCACCTCGGTGTTGCCGCTGTCATCCGCCGCGTTGCGCGCCGTGGCGTACCAGGACTGCGATCGGGGCAGTTGTCCCAGCTTCATCAAGGCATCAGCGATCAAGGTGGCGAGCATGGCAGTCAACTCCGACAGCCGGACCTGGACGGCAGCTGGCTGCCGGTCCACTGCCAGGTCCTCTACCTCCGACAAGTGACCGAGGAGCACTGCGATCATCGGCGCAGGTGGCGTGTAGACATATTGCTCGCGCGCCCAGAGCACCTGCTCATCCAACAGGTCCAGCTGGGTCGCGCTGACAGTACCAACCGCCAGTGTACGGTCCACCGACCTTCGTGCCGCGTCCACTTGCTGTTCGAAAGTCCCGGCGACCCCCGGCCCCAGCGAGGTCGGGGGTGCAACTAGCGGATCAACCAGGACAGCAGCACTCGACGAAACCTGGATGGCAACGGCTGCGGGCCCATACCCCAAATCCTGGGATCCGCACCCGTAGTACTCGCAGAGCAGTCCGACGGTGGCAGGGCGCGGTTGGTGCCGGCCAGTCTCCCAGTGTCCAAGCTGATCACCATCCACCCGTGGAGAGTCTGCACGCCCCTTGCCCAGGGTGTTCAGACCGTCAGCGACTTCCTTCAGGGTCAGACCCCGGGCCAGGCGCTGGGCGCGCAGCGAGGTTACCGAGCAGTGAACCCGGATGGCTTGTGCCACCTGGCAGGGGGACTCGCCACGCCGGTAGGCCATCTCCCTTAGACGTCGTTTCTGATGGCGTGATCGCTCGTTGAGCCGTGCATGACGGATCTGGTCGAGCGGTTGGTGCCGGACGAGTTGTGGGTGCTGTTCCGGCGGGTGGTCCCGCCGACGGAGGTCATACGCCCGCAAGGCGGCGGCCGCCGACGGGCCGGTGACCGCGCATGCCTGGCAGCGATCATCTTCGTGGCCGCCTCGGGCTGCACGTGGCGGCAGCTGCCGCCGGTATTCGGGCCGGCCTGGCCCACCGTCTACCGGCGCTTCGCCCAGTGGAGCCGGGACCGGGTATGGGCCAGGCTCCACCGCGTCATCCTCGACGAGCTCGGTGCCCGCGGCGAGTTGGACTGGTCGCGGTGTGCGATCGACTCCGTCAGCGTCAGGGCGGCAAAAGGGGGCCACTGACCGGACCGAATCCGACCGATCGCGGCAAGAGCGGATCGAAAATCCACCTGATCACGGACCGCAACGGGCTACCTCTATCCCTGGGCGTCTCCGGCGCCAACATGCACGACAGCCTCGGACTGGAACCGCTCGTGCGCGGGATCCCGCCCATCCGCTCCCGGCGCGGCCCACGCCGCCGGCGTCCGGCCAAGCTCCATGCCGACAAGGGCTACGACTACGACCACCTGCGTCGATGGCTCCGTAAGAGAGGCATCCGCCACCGCATCGCCCGCAAGGGCATCGAGTCCTCCACCCGGCTGGGTCGCCACCGTTGGGTCGTCGAAAGGACGGTTTCCTGGCTCGCCGGATGCCGCCGCCTGCACCGTCGCTATGAACGCAAGCCCGAGCACTTCCTCGCCTTCGTCGGCATAGCCGCAACTCTCATCGGCTACCGCCGACTCACCAAGTGAAACGACGTCTAAGGGCCTTCCCGGGCGCTCTGCTTCCTCCGCCGACTGGGGCATCCGCGGTGGCCGTTGATGTCGGGGCGGTCGGTGTGCTGCCAGGTGGACGTGGGGCGTCCCCACCCCGATCGTTCCGGGTGGGGACCGTTCGTCACCTTTCTGTTCACAGATCAGGTCCGGGAACACTGTTCCCAATCGCTAGGAGCCTATGCGGCCGCCTGAATAGCGACACTGTCGATGACCCATCGTGCCCCAGCGTTGTCGTTGGCTGGTGCCGGCGGTGTCGGGAAGAATTCACTGCTGGGAGGAATGCCCAACTCGTAGGTCCTGGTGACCCTCGGCGAGGCAGAAGGCGACGGACCACTCGGATCGTTCCACACCCACGTGATCACGACGTTCTGCTGAACGCCAGGTGTTACTTCGACCTGCCAGACGCACACCTCAGGGTCCAGGGCCATGCAATGATAGTCTCCCGCCGCAGCAGTGGCGACGCCCGAGGCACCCAGAATGAGCCCTCCCGAGACGCCAACAGCGACAATGAGCTTGGAAAGACTTCTGCCGAGCTTCCGCATCTTCTCTCCTTGTGTCTCTTTGTTCCTGGGCTGTATCTGACACACACGCTGGCTGTATTTGCTTCTCCTCCGTGTTTCAAGTGAAGGAGGCACGGTGTGCCGGAAGTCCAGCCTGGGGGTGACCGCACGGGACCGATGCCGAACCAGATGATCTGGGCCGGCCCTCTGCCTCGTCTGCGATGCGTCAAAGAATGGCCCCCGCAAGGCAGCCGATGAATCCGTCATCTGACGGATATTCAAGGGTTGCTGGGAAGCAGGGCTCTTTCAAATTCTGATGATCTTGGATCGTTGCGGGCGATGGAAGGGCTCGTAGGACACTCGCGGAGGCCGGCTGCGATGTTCGTGCGGCCCGCCGCACGGAGCTGGTTGACCGCGAAGCTGCGCAGGACGCCTCGGGGGTCCGGTCCGTGACCGGTACGGACTTTCGAGGCGTCCTCGGCGAAGGTGGTGTCGCGGACGAAGTGGAGCCGGTTCTCGATGGTCCACTGCGAGCGGACGATCGCCGCGAGGCGTTCTGGGGACGCCTGGCGGCTGGTCAGGTCGGTGATCACGTAGACCGTCTCGCGGCTGGTGTCCGCTTTCCGTCAGGGCCTCTGTCTTTTGGCAGAGGCGGGGTCGCCCCCAAGGACCAGGTAGGCCCTGCTGCGGGAGCGTGATAATCGGCGTTATGTCGTTCAGCGCTCCGCCCGTCACCGAGAACCGCCCGGCCCGAAGCCTCTTTGCGGGGCCCGGGGAGTGCGGGTGGCGGCTGTGGCGGGCGGCGGGCGAGGCGGTCCCGGCCGGGGCGCTGGTGCTGCTCATGTGCCAGGGTGGCGGGACGGTGAGCTACCTCAGGCTGGAGGGCGGGGCGGCGGCCCTGGGGCTCATCGGCGTCGCGTTGGTGCTGGTGTTGGTGCGGCGCCGGTTCCCTGGGGCCGGCGTGATCGGGTTGGCGGCGTTGATGGGGGTGGTGCCCGCCGTGGCGCCGCTGACCGCGGTGGTCGCCTACACTGCGGCCCGGCAGATTCAGATGTCGCGGCGGCGTGCCGGGCTGCTGTTCGCGGCGGTCGCCTCGGCACCGGTGACCTGCGTGGTGTTCGCGCCCTGGATGGGGTTTTCCAGATGGGAGTTCGGTCTCGCCCTTGGTGCGGTGCTCGCCACCATCACGGTCGTCGTGCCGGGGCTGGTCGGCGTCGCCGCGGGGCAGCAGGACCGGCTGCTGCGGGCGTTGCGGGAGCGAGCCGCCGCCGCCGAGGAGGCGCGGCGGCTGGCGGACAGTGAATCCCGGTTGCGTGAGCGGTCGCGTATCGCCGCGGAGATGCACGATCTGGTGGGGCACCGGCTGAGCCTGGTCTCCTTGCACGCGGGCGGGCTGGAGATGGCGCTGCTCAAGGAGGCGCCCGCGCTGCGGGACGAGGCCGCTCTGGTGCGTAGTGCCACGCGCGATGCGATGCAGGAGCTGCGGGCGGCGCTGGGGGTCCTCGGCCCGCTGGCGAGGGACACCGGCACGGATGCGCTGACCGATGCGACAGGCACCCGCGCGGACGTCGAGGCGCTGGTCGAGGAGTCGCAAAGCGGCGGTATTCCCGTCGCATTCACCTGGGAGGGACCCGATCTCGACGCTCGGCCGGCCCGGGTGCGGCGGGCGGTCCACCGAGTGGTGCGCGAGTCGCTCACCAACGTTCACCGGTATGCGACCGGGGCCCACGTGACCGTCGCCGTCCGCCACACCGACGAGCGGGTGGCAGTCCAGGTGCGCAACGGCGTTCCGCCCACCCCGCCCGCCGCCGCGACCGGGCTCGGCTCCGGGCAAGGGCTGACCGGGCTGCGGGAGCGGGTGGCGCTGCTCGGCGGCGCCCTGGAAGCGCACCGGACGCCCGGTGGCGGCTTCGCCGTGGAGGCTGACATCCCCACCACCCCCGGCCCCGGTACGGAGACGGCGGACGCGGCGCCGTACGACAACGGGCCGGTGGCCGTCGACGAGCCCGGCAGTGGGCTCTCCGCCCTCCAGCGGCGCCTCGGTGACGCCGTCACCGGGCTGCTCGGCCTGGTGGGGGTGGGCGTGTTGATGATGTTCGGGCTTGTGCTGGTGGACCAGGCGCAGCACGCTCCCGAACCCCCGAGCGGCGAGGAGCCCCGGTTGGGGATGAGCAGGAAGCAGGTGGAGGGCGCCGTGGGATGGGACAGCAACGCGTCGCGCGCGGCCGCCGCCGGGCGCGAGCCGCCGCGGCCGGGTTCCGCCACGGACTGCATGTATCCGTACACGGGCGAGAAGCTCAAGAGTGGGCGGCTGGAGATCGTCCGCTACTGCTTCCGGTCCGACACTCTGATCGCGACCGACCGCTTTACCGTTCCGATGGTGACCGAACCGCACGGTGGGAGAAGGACACATGACTGACCAGGCCAACTCCACGGGCTCCCAGGCGGATTCCGCGATCCGGGTGCTGCTCGCCGACGACGAGCAGATGATCCGGCACAGTGTCCGGATGATCCTCCAGCACGCCGACGGCATCGAGGTGGTGGGCGAGGCGGCCAACGGCGCCGAGGCCGTCCGGCTCGCCGCCGAGCACGGGCCCGATGTGGTGCTCCTCGACGTCCGTATGCCCGTACTCGACGGGCTCGCGGCCGTCGAACCGCTGGTCGCCCACGACCCCAAGCCGCAGGTGGTCATGCTCACCACCTTCGATGACGAGGAGAACGTCATCCGGGCCCTGCGGGCGGGCGCCACCGGCTTCCTGCTCAAGGACGAGCGGCCGCAGGAGCTGATCCGCGCGGTACGGGCCGCGGCCGCGGGGGACGCGGTGCTCTCGCCCGGCGTCACCGGATCCGTCATCCGCCGGATGCTGGACGGCGGCTCGGCCGGTGTCGGAGCCGCCGCCCCGGACAGCAGGGTGGCGGGGCTGACGGACCGGGAGCGGGAGGTACTGGTCATGCTGGGGGCGGGGCTGTCGAACCTGGAGATCGGCACGCGGCTCGGTATCGGGGTGGGGACGGTCAAGACCCATGTCGGGTCGATCCTGGGGAAGACGGGGTGCGAAAGCCGGGTGCAGGCGGCGCTGCTGGCGCACCAGGCCGGGCTCATGAGCTGAGCCCAGGATGTGGCCGTCGACTCTGTCATTGGGCAGAGAGGCCGTGGTCCGTGAGGGTGACATGGCCCGGGCGGGTCTGACCTTCGGCAGGTGGCACATCCCCGCCCTGAGAGCGACGAGTTGAGGGGTGTGCCGCGGCCACGATGGTCGGGAGCCCCGCACCCGACCCAGGAGTAGCCATGTCGCAGTCCGCCACCCAGACCACCCGCCTGAGGGCACCCTCCGGTGCCGCCGCCCGCGCCATGGGACTGACCAAGGTCTACGGCGAGGGCCAGACGCGCGTCGTCGCCCTCGACTCGGTCTGCGTGGAGTTCGGGCGCGGCCGGTTCACCGCGATCATGGGGCCGTCCGGCTCCGGTAAGTCGACGCTGATGCACTGCATGGCGGGGCTCGACTCGCTCTCCGAGGGCTCTGCCCACGTTGGTGACACCGAGTTGTCCAGCCTGGGCGACCGACAGCTCACCAAGCTCCGACGGGAGAAGATCGGCTTCGTCTTCCAGGCGTTCAACCTGCTGCCCACGCTCAGCGCCATCGAGAACATCACGCTGCCTATGGACATCGCCGGCCGCAAGCCCGACCAGGAGTGGCTGAAGCTGACCGTGGGGACTCTCGGCCTCTCCGGGCGGCTACGGCACCGCCCCTCGCAGCTCTCCGGCGGCCAGCAGCAGCGCGTCGCCGTGGCCCGCGCGCTGGCCGGCCGACCGGAGATCATCTTCGCGGACGAGCCGACCGGCAACCTTGACTCCCATTCCGGCGCGGAGGTTCTGGGCTTTCTGCAGGAATCCGTACGCGGGCTGGGGCAGACGGTCGTGATGGTCACCCACGACCCGGTGGCCGCCTCCTACGCGGACCGCGTGATCTTCCTCGCCGACGGGCGGCTCACCGACGAACTGGCCGCCCCCACTCCCGAGTCCGTGCTCGACCGTATGCGGATCCTCGACACCAACGGACCGGTGAGATGACGCGCCATCCCGCACGGCTCGTCCACCCGCAAGGCTCCCTGTCCCCCGCATCACTCCAGGACTGAATCCGACCATGCTTCGTACAGCTCTGCGCAACGTCCTTGCGCACAAAGCCCGATTGATCATGACCGTGCTCGCGGTCATGCTGGGCGTCGCCTTCGTCGCCGGCACCCTAGTCTTCGGTGACACCACCGCGAACGCCTTCCGCACGGCCACCGGCACAAGCCTCAAGGGCGTGGCCGTCTCCGTACAGTCCCAACAGTCCCAGGAGCCGCCCGGTGCCGCGGCGGCGGGCGGCCCGGACGGCAAGCCGTCCAGCACGCTCAACACCGCGCTGGCACACAAGATCCGCGCGCTGCCCGGCGTCGCCGCGGTGCGCCCCACCGTCATCGGCGAGGTCACCGTGGCCGGCAAGGACGGTCTGCCGGTCAACACCGACAAGGCCCGGCAGCACCTGGCCACCAACTACCTGCCTGGCAAGGACAGCCGCATCTCGCTGAAGGAAGGCCGTGGACCCGCCTCCGAGGGCGAACTGGCGCTGGACGCCAAGACCGCCGAGAAGGCCGGCTACCGGATCGGCGACACCGTCCGCTTCGCCATCGACGGGCCCGCTCTGGCCAAGAAGCTGGTCGGCACCGTCTCCACCGACGACCCGCGGGTCAACGCCGGGGGCACTCTCACGCTCTTCGACACCAGGACCGCACAGAAGCTCTTCCTCCACCCCGGCCAGTTCCACGAGATCGCGGTCGCGGCCAAGGACGGTACCGACCACCGCGAGCTGACCGACCGGGTGCGGGCACTGCTCCCCGACAAGGGCGCCAAGGCCACCAGGGGCGAAGACCTGGCCGCCGAGCAGGCCGACCAGATCGTCGAGGGCACCGGGGCCCTCACCAAGGCCCTGCTCGGCTTCGCCGGCATCGCGCTGTTCATCGGCGCGTTCATCATCGCCAACACCTTCACCATGCTCATCGCCCAGCGCAGCCGGGAAATCGCGCTGGTGCGAGCCGTGGGCGCCTCGCGCCGTCAGGTCGTACGCTCCGTCCTCATCGAGGCCGCCCTCCTCGGGCTCGGTGCCTCCGCCACCGGATTCGTACTCGGGATCGGCATCGCCGTCGCCATGCGCCCGCTGCTCAACGCGAGCGGCGCCGGGCTGCCCGACGGACCGCTGGTCATCTCGTCCGGGACGCTTGTCTGGTCGCTCGTGGTCGGCGTCCTCATCACGGTACTCGCCGCCTGGCTGCCCTCCCGCAAGGCCGCGAAGATCGCCCCTGTGACGGCGCTCAGCAGCGTCGACCAAGCCCCGCCGGCCCGCGCCCTGGTGGTCCGCAATGTGCTCGGTGCCCTGCTCACCGGGGCCGGGGTGCTGGTGATGGTGTATGTCTCCACGCTCACCACCACCGCCAAGTCCAACCTGATGACCGCGATGCTCGGCGGTGTACTGACCCTCGTCGGCGTGATCGTGCTGGCCCCGCTGCTCTCCCGGCCGCTGATCACCCTGGCCGGCCAGGCCACCACCCGCCTCTTCGGCGTCACCGGCAAGCTGGCCAAGGAGAACGCGCTGCGCAACCCGCGCCGCACCGCCGCCACCGCATCCGCCCTGATGATCGGGCTCGCCCTGGTCACCGGTCTGACCGTGGTCGGGCACTCCGCCGAGCGCGCTCTGGTCGCGGATGCAACCCAGGGCCTGTCCGCCGACTACAAGGTCTCCAACGGCTCCTTGAGCGGTACCGGGCTCGACGTTGGCGCGGCCGCCAAGATCGCGCGAGTGCCCGGGGTCGCCACGGCCGTCCCCACCACCACGGCGGGGTTCGACACCAAGGGCGGGTTCGCCCAGATCACCGGTACGGACCCGAAGGCGTTCGGCAAGGCCGCGCGGCTCGACTTCCGCGCGGGTTCGCTGCGCGACATCGGCCCCGGGAAGATCGCGGTCTCCGACGAGCTCGCCGACAAGGGCGGGCTCAAAGTTGGCAGCACCCTCAACGCGGGCACAACCACCGGCCGGGCCGAGAAGGAGAGGAAGGTGAAGCTGAAGGTCGTCGCCGTCTACGCCAAGACCCCCACCATGGAGGATGCACTGGGCACGCTCGCCGACGTCCTCCCGTACTCCGACAACAAGAAGCTCGAAGAGGTGCTGGTCAAGGCCGAACCCGGCCAGGCCGCGGGCCTTGAGCGGAAGATCCGTGCCGCGCTCGGTGACAGCCCGCTGATGGAGGTCCAAAGCCACGAGCAGGCCATCAACGACGGCGGCAGGGCGATCAACCTAGTCCTCAAGATGATGTACGGGCTGCTCGGCATGGCCCTCCTCATCTCGGTCCTCGGCGTCGTCAACACCCTGGCCATGTCGGTCTTCGAGCGCACCCGCGAGATCGGAATGCTGCGAGCCATCGGCCTCGACCGCTCCGGCATCAAGCAGATGGTCCGGCTGGAGTCGGTGGTCATCTCGATGTTCGGCGCGGCGCTCGGCATCGGCACCGGCATCTTCCTGGCCTGGGCCGGAAGCGGCATGGCGAGTTCGACGATGGACGCGTACGAGACGGTCCTGCCATGGGGCCAGCTGGTGATTCTCCTGGCGCTGGCGCTGGCGATCGGTGTCCTGGCAGCAATCTGGCCGGCCCGCCGGGCGGCCCGCCTGAACATGCTCCAGTCGATTCAGTCGAGCTGAACCGAGCAGCGCAAGACCGGGCCACGGCGCGCACCACACCCGCTGCACCGTGGCCCGGGACATCGACAACACCAAGCCAGTAGCCACGGAGGGCGATGCCGTATGCCGGTCCACCGCCACACCACTGCACAGGGAGAGCCCGCCGGCTCTGACGTACCGACCAGCGCCCCGGAAGAGCGTGCTTGGGGCAACTCTCCTCGATCAGGTAGCGGCGGCCGCCGACTTCGAGCCGCTGACGGCTGTGGCGAGCCGGCCGAGCTGGACGTGTTCGCCCTGCTCCCGTGGGGCGGGCGCCCTACATGATCTGTGTGGTCAGACGATTTCCCGACAGCATGGAGGGGCTTCGATGCCTCGGCGGTCGGGAGCCTGGCAGGCGAGTTGGAAGGCGAGACCGCGGCTATGCGCGAGAACCATCAGGGCAGTGATCGTCTCTCCCCCGCAGACCGGGCGGGTGGTGTCACCTCCGGGGCGGGTTCGGGCCGGGAGGCGGGCAATCTGCCGACAGAGGTAACGAGTTTCGTCGGGCGCCGGCGGGAGGTGTACGAGGCACGGCGGTTGCTGGCCCACACCAGGTTGCTCACGCTGACCGGGGCGGGCGGTGTGGGCAAGACCCGGCTGGCGCTGCGGGTCGCGGCCGAGGTGCGGCGCTCGTTCCCCCAGGGGGTATGGGTGGTGGACCTGGCCCCGCTGAATGACGGCGCGCTCCTCGCACAGACGGTTCTGGCCGCACTGGGGCTCGATCACGACTCGGACCGACCAGCGCTGCCAGTACTGGCGGGCCATCTCGCGGGCAGGCGGCTGCTGCTGGTGTTGGACAACTGCGAACATCTGCTGCCCTCCTGTGCGGAGCTGACGCGCTCCCTGCTCGCATCGGCGCCCGGGCTCCACGTCCTGGCCAGCAGTCGGCAGGCGCTGGGGGTCGACGGTGAGCACCTGCTGCCCGTGCCGCCGCTGTCGACACCGGCCCCGGACCGCCCGCCGCCGCTGGCGGTCATGCCGCAGTACGAGGCGGTGCGGCTGTTTACGGACCGGGCCTCGGCGGTTGTTCCCGGCTTCACCCTCTGCGATGACCAACGGGTGGCCGTCGCGGGGATCTGCCACCGGCTCGACGGTATTCCGCTGGCCATCGAGTTGGCAACGGCTCGGTTGCGGGTCCTCTCCCCGCGCCAGATCCTCGAACGCCTCGATGGCTGTTTCACCGTGCTCGCACGAGGCTGCCGCGCCACCCCACTCCGTCAGCGAACGCTGCGCGCGACCATCGACCGGAGCTTCGAGCTGTGCACATCACCCGAGAGACGGTTGTGGGCACGCCTGTCCGTCTTTTGCGGGGGTTTCGATCTGGAGGCAGCAGAAGAGGTCTGCACGGGGGACGACCTCTCCCGGGGGGAGATACTCGACGTGGTGACCGGGCTGATGGACAAGTCCATCCTGATCCGAGAGGACCACCGCGGCCAGGTGCGCTTTCGCATGTTGGAGATGATCCGGCAGTACGGCCGCGACCTGCTCGACGAGGACGCGGGGAGCGGGGAGCCCGAGTCCGTGCAGCGCCGCCACCATGATCACTACCAACGCCTGGCTGCCCGCGCGGAATCCGAATCGCTCAGCCCCCGCCAGATGGCCTGGTTCGCCCGTCTTGGCCTGGAGCATGCCAACATCCGCGCCGCCCTGGAGTTCTGCATGAGCACACCGAGGGAGGCCGACAGCGGGCTCCGTCTGGTCACCTCGTTGTGGAGCAACCGGATCGGCGCGGGCGGGGTGGAGGAGATGCGCCACTGGCTGGGCCGGGCCCTGGCACAAAGCCCGGAGCCCAGCCTCCTTCGGGCCAAGGCGCTGGGGATTGACGGATGGCTGGCCTACATGCGCGGGGACACCGCCGCTGGGAAAGCCCGGCTGGCCGAGTGCCAGGGGGTCGCCGAGACACTGGGCGACGCGGAGTCACTCGCCCACGCGGTGCGGTTCGCCGGCCTGGCAGCGCTCTTCCACAACGACTACCGCCGGGCCATCTCCCTTCTGGAAGACGCCCTTGACCGCCATCGGGCACAGCAGGACCGGGCAGCTCAGTGGCAGACACTGTTCCTGCTCAGCCTGGCCTGTTGCCTGTCCGACGACCCCCGGGCCACGGACCTGGGCGAGGAGTGCCTGGCCCTGAGCACCACCCACGACGCACAATGGTCCCGCTGCTACGCGCTGTGGGTGCTCGGACTCCAGCAATGGCTCTGCGGGGACATCCAGCGCGCGGTCACCCTGCTCCAGGACGCGCTGCGCGACGAACGGCCCGCCCACGACCTGCTCCTCACCGCCCTGTGCCTCGACGTCCTCGCCTGGGCCACAGCTCACACCGGGCGCTCCCACCAGGCAGCCAAGCTGCTCGGCGCGGCACAGGCCCTCTGGCAGTCGGTCGGATGCGTCCTGCCCGGCGCCGACCGCCTGCTGCACCACCACAATGAATGCCGCTCACACCTGCAGAGAGCACTCGGCGAGGCGCCGTTCGCCACCGCCGTGCAGACAGGTGCCGAACTCACCCTTGACGAAGCGGTCGACTGCACAGTCGACCGGCCACACTCACCCACGCCCATGCCCACACCCGCGTCGACCGAGGAGAACGCGCCGACGCCGCTGACGCGACGGGAGAAGGACGTCGTCGACCTACTCGCCCAGGGGCTGACGAACAAGGAGATCGCCACCAAGCTCGTGATCTCCCCGCGCACCGCAGGAACCCACGTCGCCAACATCCTGGGCAAGCTCGGCTTCACCTCCCGCACCCAGATCGCGACCTGGGCCGTCGAACATCGCGCGCCAAGCCGCCCAGGCCCCGACTCGCGCCCGTGATCCGCTGTGGTCTTCTCGTAGCGGGTGGCGATGCCTCGCCACTGTTTGAGACGGGTTGCTTGGGTAAGCCGCGCGGCGAGGTGCCCGCTCTGGGCAGGTCCTTTTCCGTGCGGCCCCCTCCGAGTGAAGTAGGCCGCCGACGAGGTGCCTCTGGTTGAGGTCCTTTTCCGACGGCCCCTTCCCGAACCGGAAGGCGGCTTTCACCGCATCTCGGCTCTCCAGTAGTCATTTCCGGGTGGTGGCTGTGGCGCGTCCCGCATGGATGTCGCGATGGCACGCCGCGCAGACCACAAGGGTCTTGCGTCGTCGTTGCGCCATCACACGCACCCATACCGATGGTTCCGACCGACCCGGCTTCTTGAGGTCCGCGAGCTTACGGATGTGGTGAACTTGCAACCCTACCCGCGACTCACACATCTCGCACTGTCCGGCCAAGAGCCGATGGATCAACTCATTGCCCCAGACAGTAGCCATAGTCGATTTGATATCGGCGATAGCAGTAGTGCGCTGCTGGCGAAGGGAAATCCCGCCGAAGCGGGCGATCAGTGGTTTCCTGCCTCGGTCGCGCTGCATTGTGACTTGGAAGCAGGCGCGTGGTCCCTCCGCTGTCATGGTGACCGCCTTGTACTTGCAGGCCATTTTTGTGGCGGTGGACCTGTGCTTCCTTGCCAGGGTCTTGAGCAGTGAGAGCTCCATGACCCGGTGCAATGGGCCCAGGCGATAGACATCCTGGGCGAGGAGGTAGTACTAGACGAACCCGCGATACTCTGACCCGTACTTCGCGACGATAGTGAAATCCTCATCGTGGAGTAGCAGGCCTCGCATCGCTGGCTTCCCGCGCTTCATGTAGCGGGCACACCGCTTGCGGATCACGTCCCGGGGCACAAACAGGCCGATCTTCCCGTTGACCATCCGGCGACCACGGGTGATCTTCGTGTCGGCTCGCTGGGTCCTGATCGCGTAGCCGAGGAACCTCGCCGCCTGGCTGGCGGCGTGGGTGATCAGGGTCTTGGGTTCGGACAGCTCCAGCCTGAGTTCATCACGCAGGAATGCCGTGCCTTCTCCTTGATTTCTTCTGCCTCGTGCTTGGGACCAGCGAACCCGAGCAGGAAGTCGTCGCAATACCGTACGTACCGAAGGCGCCGGTAGCCGGGATCATAAGGGTCCAGGCTCGGCAGGGAACGGCGTTCGCGCCGTAGCGCGCTCACCTTTTCCTTATCGCCTCTCCGTGTCCCCGTTCTGATCTTGCTATTGGTCCACTGGTACGCGGGGTTGGGGCGACGTCGCCTGCCCACGTTGTACTCCGGAATCAACTGCTGCTCGACCCACTGGTCGAACCGGTCCAGGTAGATGTTGGACAGGATCGGCGAAGCCACGCCGCCCTGCGGCGCACCGCTGAGGGTGGCGTTCCACCGCCAGTCCTCCAAATACCCAGCCTTAAGCATCCGGTCGATCAGTTGCAGGAACCGGCCGTCGTGGATGTGCTCGGCCAATATCGAGAGCAGGATCTCGTGATCCAGGCTCCCGAAGTAGTCGGCAAGATCGCCCTCGACGAACCATGTCGTCCCAGTCCAGGTGTTGGCCACCTCGCGCAAAGCGGTGTGACACCCCCGGCCGGGGCGGAATCCGTGGGAATGGTCAGAGAACCGCACGTTGTAGTACGCCTCAAGTAACAGGCGCACGACTTCCGCGACGATCTTGTCCGACCACGGCGGCATGCCGATCGGGCGTCGGCGTCCGTCTTTCTTAGGCACGTATACCCTCCTGGCCGGCGACCATCGGTAGGTCTCCGAGCGGAGTGCACCAATGATCGTATCGATCTTGGCCAGGGACATGCCGTCCACGGTTTCCCGAGTGACCCCCGGCGTCATCGCCCCAGCATTCGAGTAGATGCGCCCATAAGCCAGCAGGAACAGTTCCCTGTTGAACAGCTGCCGGTACAGCCTCTCCAGCGGCAGACCTTTCCTGCCGCGTTCCCGGATGACGTCCAGGACGGTTTCAGCACTCTGCATTCCGCATCCCTCCCCGTCTGAACTTCCTGACTACCTGTGCCCCTTCGCCCTCATTCCGGTTCTCCCGGACCTCGTGGCCGGTCGTTACTCCGGCGACTACTACGGGCACTCCGTCACCGATAGGGCTCGCGCCCCGTAGGTGATCCCGTGGTACGTCCTCGCTGTACGTATCGAGCGCGACGTAGGCCGCCCACTCATCCCCTCACCCGTCCTCACTGGACGATGTCGCGCGCCGCGGAAGTTACCCCGACCCCTAATCCATGCCGAGGTACGACGCCGCCGCCGGTTTCAGGCATCATTCCGGCGGACGCTGAAATTCATCACTGGGGATTGGACTTCGAGCAGTTCAGCTCTGGCCATATCGCGCGGGTCTTGCGGAGCCCCGCCCTGAATGCCTCCGGACGGCCACCGCTTTCCCGACATGCTCTTGTCCCCTTCACCTTTCGGCTCCAGGTAAGTCGGGTGACCCAAGAACCTCCTTCCGAGTTCCTCCCGGCTGCATCGGGGATACAACGAGGCGCCTCACGGCACACATTGGGCTTCAAGCAATTCAGCTTTGGCCATATCGCGCGGGTCTCGCGGCGCCCCGCCCCGGACGCCTCCGGACGGCCACCACTTCCCTGACATGCTCTTGTCCCCTCGCGCTTTCGCGTCCAGGTAAGAACTCGCGCGGATAGGCGTGGGGTTACGGGCATCGCCTCGGGCGGTTGTCCCAGCGGTGGGTGGTCCAGGATCGTCGGATCAGGCTGCGGACGGTGATGATCGTGTCCGCGAGGTCGAAGAAGGCGTCGATCACGACGGCGCGGCGTTCGTAGCAGCGGGAAAGACGGTGGAAGGCGTTCTGCCAGGCGTGGGTGCGCTCGACGTGCCACCGCCGGCTCGCCTGAATCGGTGCTTTCTCGCCCTTGTGCGCTATCCGACCGTGCAGCCCGCGTTCGCCGAGCAGGGCGCGGGTCTTGTTCGAGTCGTACCCAGCGTCCAGGTGCACCGTGATGTCGTCGGGCAGCGGCCCGAGTTCCGCGAGGCGGTCCAGGGTCGGGCCAGCAGCGGAGAGTCGTGACAGTTCGCCCCGGCCAGAACACGGCCGAGCGGGATTCCGTAGCCGTCTGTCATGCCGGAGCGTTTCAGGCTCTGTTTCCCCGGTCGACCGGGGAACGCCCGGCGACCTCGCCGCCGCCAGGTGCCTTGGTGAGGGAGCCATCGATGGCGATCTGATGCAGCATCAGGCCGACGATGCGATCGTAGGAGTCGAGCGCGATCCGCTTCAACTGGCTGAAGATGCCCAGGCGGATCCACTCATCGCGACGGCTGCGGATGGTGCTGGCCGAGCAGGTCGTGTCAGCGATCGCCTCGTAGGGGCAGCCGAACCGCAGCAACTGCAGAAGCTTGTCGAACACGATCCGGTCACTGATGCGCGGACGGTGGCAGCGCAGAGGATGGTGCGGGTGGTAGAGCGGCCGCTGGGGCAGCAGCGCCGAGAACTGGTCCCACAGCGGTTCGGTCAGCCATGACGGAAGAACAGGCACAGGTCTCCCTGGTGATCGCAGAGCGTCGCGCTGGGGCTGGCGGCAGCGATCGCCTCGACTGCCTGCGTCCGGCTGATAAGCCCTTCCCGAACGTCGCCGCATTCATGGTGGCACTCCAGAGTTGACCATCCCACCCCAGCATTGTCATCATTGATGACAATGCTGGTGATTGCGAGAGTGAGGGACGGACATGGCTGTGGGCAAGGGCTGGGCGGTGCGGTTGTCGCCGGAGCTGATCGTGGAGGCGGCCGTGCGGATCGCGGCGCGGGCGGAACCGGACGGGCTGACCGGACGGACTCTGGGAGAGGAACTGGGCGTGGACCGGTCGGCGGTGTGGCGGCATTTCGCCGACCGGGACGCGCTGCTGCTGGCGGTGGGTGACCGGCTGCTGGCCATGGCCGTGGAGCGAGTGCCCGACGGCCTGGGGCCGCGGGAGGTTCTGCAGGAGCTGGCCCGCTCCCTGGTGGAGGTCTTTGAGGCCCACCCGTACGTCGGTGCGGCCATCGCGTGCCGGACCACCCGCGGCCCCGGGGAGTTCGCCGCGATGGAGATGATGCTCGCGGCGCTGGAAGAGATCGGTCTGGACGAGGGCAGTGTGGCCCGCTACCAACGGATGCTCGCCGACACCGTGCTGGCGTACGCGGGCATGCGTGCCGGGTATACCGCGCTCCCGCAGGAGGTGCGCGCCGCCGACGAGCATGCCTGGGCCGCAGCGTACGCCACCATCTCCCCCGAGCGCTATCCGGCCATCACTACGCACCTGCCCCACCTGGCCGCGCAGGACGACGAGGCCGTCTTCCAGACGCTGATGGAGGCGTTCTGGCTGGCCGTCGACGCAACCGTCCGCACCACCCCCAAGGACGACGCCGATGTCTGACCATCGCCCTGCTGTGGAAGCCGCCGACGAGGCTGACGAGGCTGTCGACACGGACCAGAAAGCCCCCCAGGACAGCGGTCCCGAACCGGCAGCCAGCTCCCGGTCCGCTTCCGCTGCCGGTCCCACCACCCGGGCCGTGGAGCCGACCGACCGCACCGTGGCCGCCTCGCGTTCTGCAACGCCGCGGACACGGCGCGTACTACGGCGCACCCTCATCGCGCTGCCGGTGACGCTTGGCGTGCTGGTGGCCGGATCCTACACGGCCACCGCGCTGCTGGACATCCCCTCCCCGCCCACGCTGGTCCAACTGCTGACCACCGAGCCCTCGCGGCAGGGCGACCTGTTCGACTCCCGCACAGTCCCCGCCTCCGCCACGCCGGCACCCCTGCCCGTCCACGACGAGTCGCTTCCTGCAACCGTGCCATGGAAGGGCGAGCGGGTGCCGGTCGAGCAGTTCCTGACGACTACCCACACCAATGCCTTCCTTATCCTCAGGAATGGCCGGCTGACCAACGAGTGGTACCGCGGCGGGGTGGGCCCCACCACCCGCCTGTCGTCCTGGTCGGTCGCCAAGTCGGTGGTGTCCCTTCTCGCCGGGCAAGCCATCGAACAGGGAAGACTCCGGGAAGACGACCGGCTGGTCGATATCCTGCCCCAGCTGAAGACCGGCGGGGCCTACGACGCCATCATGGTGCGCGACCTGCTGGACATGACCTCGGGCGTGGACGTCCCGGAGAACTACAACCAGTACTACCCGCTGACCGGCACCGCCCGGATGTACCTCACCCGGGACCTGCCCGCCTTCGCGCAGGACCATCGCGACCTGCAGTTCCCGCCCGGCAGCCAAGGCGCCTACCGCAGCATCGACACCGAACTCCTCGGCCAGGTCCTGGCCAAGGTCCAAGGACGGCCGCTGGCCGACCTCCTGGCGGACAACATCTGGGCACCGATGGGAGCACAGGACAGCGCCACCTGGAACCTTGACCACGACAACGGCCACGAGAAGGCGTACTGCTGCATCAACGCCACCCCCCGCGACTACGCCAAGCTCGGCCAGCTCGTCCTGAACAACGGCCGCGCCCAGGGCAAACAGATCATCCCCATGGCATGGATCAAGCGCATCGCCACCCCAGCACCCCACAAAGTCGACGGCTGGGGCTACTCCGCGCAGTGGTGGCATCCCCCCGGCGGCAACGGCAAGGACTACTCCGCCCTCGGCGTGTACGGGCAGTACATCTACGTCGACCCCGTAAGCAGGACCGTCGTGGTGAAACTCAGCGACTACGGGGACCAGCAAGACGAACAGGAGACCTTCGACGCCCTGCGCGCCATCGCTCAGAGCGGCTGACCTGTGCCTGCCATGCTGTCACGGGTACCCTCGCGCCTATCTGTGCGAGCTCCAAAAGAGCGTTTTGTCCTGGCGAGGTTGTTGGGTGGCGCTTCGGTGGTGAGCGGCTCTGAGGCTGACGAGGCGGTAGTGTCCAACGGGAGCTGTGTGGCTGAACGCGCCGGCCCTCGGCCCGTTTCGATGTGTTCGCTCCTGTCTGATCCCAAGGCGCCCCCGGTTGCCGCCGTTTGCGCCCTGGGGCGGTGCCGCGCCTGACGGTACTACCGAAACATGACGCGACAGCGCCCATATCCCAGCGATCTGTCAGATGCGCGCTGGGAACTGATCGGACCCACGCTCACCGCCTGGCGGGCCGAGCGGAGAGGCAGGAGCCTGGACATCGGCCGCCCGCCCGAGCACGACCTGCGCCGCATCATGGACGCCATCCTCTATGTCGACCGCACCGGCATCCCATGGCGGTACCTGCCGCACGACTTCGCTCCGTGGGAGACGGTCTACGGCTACTTCGCCGCATGGCAGAAAGAAGGCGTCTTCGGCCAGCTCAACGGCCTGCTGCGGCGCCTGGTGCGTAAGGCCGAGGGTCGGGATGCCGAGCCGACCGCCTGCGTGCTGGACGCGCAGAGCATCAAGACCTCGGCCAATGTGCCCACAGCCGGCCAGGGCATCGACGCGGGCAAGAAAATCGCAGGTCGCAAGCGGCACCTCGGTGTCGACGCCCTTGGGTTGCTGCTGGCCGTCTGGGTGACCGCGGCCAGCGTCTCCGACAACGCCGGCGGCATCCACCTGCTCTCCCAGATCGCCGCCACAAGCTCTCACGTGACCAAGGCATGGGCCGACACCGGCTACCGCACCAAGGCCATCGACCACGGCGCCCGCCTCGGCATCGACGTCGAAGTCGTCCAACGCACCCCCGGAGTCAGAGGATTCAAGGTCGTTCCCCGGCCTTGGGTGGTCGAGCGGACTTTCGGCTGGCTCATGCACCACCGCCGACTCGCTCGCGACTACGAAACCCACCCCCACCGCTCCGCAGCCATAATCCACGTCGCCATGATCGACCTCATAAGCCGCAGACTCACCCGCGAAACCACCCCGAACTGGCGCGACACCTGAACCTCGAACCAAACAACCTCGCCAGGACAAAACGCTCTTTGAGTGCGTGTTTCTGATCCCCGGATCTGAGTAGCCTTGAGCTCTACGCTGGCGTGGTGTCCAAGGGCACCGGGCGGGCTGGGGAGAGGAACTGTCGGGCTTGTGGCGGCCGGTTGAGGTCGAGTTCGCGGCCTGACGCTGTGTTCTGTTCCGCGGCATGTCGTGCCAGGCAGTGGCGCATGGAACGCCGGCTGCGGAAGCGGCTGGCGGCCGTGCAGGGCGGTGCGGGCGAGGTTGAGTGTCCCGAGTGCGGGACCCGGTGGGTGGCCGGCGTCGACCGGCGCTCGAACGCTGTGTACTGCTCGCGCCGGTGTGTGGTGAGGGCATGGAGGCGCCGGAAGGAAACGTTCGACGAACGGGCACAGTGACCGCATCGCGAACGCATCCTCAGTCCAACTTCGCTCAAAAGTCGGGCATTTATGGTCGTTCGTTGTGATCAGCAGATTTACAGCCTGACTCTCGGTGATGAGCGGGTCGTGTCCACGTCACGGACGTAAGCTCCGTGCTGCGGCCCGTATGGGTGGTGAAACCCCATGCCAGAGGAGATCGACAAGGTCGGAAGCGTCAGCCAGTCTCGTTACGAGCAGATCGTGTCCGAGCTGCGAGACGTGGTGGAACAGCAGACCCGCGGGCAGTTCACGATCGGGGACCGCGCCCTGGAGATCGAGCCGATGAGGGAGTCGGGCGGCCACAACGCGGTCGACCCAGAGTGGTCGGTGACCGCGACGCTCACACGGCTGGCCGAGGACATCGGCCTGAAGTTCAGCACGGTGAAGTCAGCGAGGTGGACGTCCTCGCGCTGGCCGGCCGACCGTCGACAGAAGGGCGTCTCCTACACCGTTCATCGGATCCTGGCCTACATCGAGAACGACCAGGAACGGTTTGACGCGATCCTCAAGCCCCCTGGGGGCAGGGCCCGGTGGACACCGGACGACGCCAGCCGACGGGTCGGCAACCGGGTCGAGACACCGGTGACGCCGAAGGAGAAGATCACCGCGATCCACACGCTCGCTCAGGACGACCAGGTCGCTGCGGCAGTGACCAGTGACTTCCTGAAGCGGCCGGAGGTGACGACCAAGGTGACGGCGGTGGACAAGGCCCGGGTGGTGGAGGAGTTCACCCGTGACGAGCAGGTGGCCACCACGGCGGCCACGAATCTGCTGCGCCGGCCGGACGTCGCGTTCAAGGCGATGAGTGACGACACCGCCCGCTTCCAGGTCAACCATGCCCAGGCCGAGCGGTCCCGGCAAGCCCGCGATCACTTCGAGGACACCAGTCCGGTCGCACCGGCGGTGAAGAAGATCGACCGGACGGTGGAGTTCCTGGACCTGGTCACGGCCTGCCACTCCTTCGTCGCCGCGGCCGGCCGGACCGTCCCGGGCCTGCGCGACCGCACCTTGAGCGAGGACGAGGCCGGCATCGTGCACCAGAACGTCGCCAAGGTGCGGGCGACGCTGGACTGGATCGAGACCGCGGTCGACACCGGCAAGGTCGATATGGATGACGAGCTCGCCCGCATTCTGCGGGGCGAGTAGTCGTGCCCCGCGCCTCACGGCGCCGGGGCGATGCCGCCCAGCGGCATGCGGACACTCTGCGGTTCGTGTTGTTCGAGGCCAGACCCGCGGGGCTGCTGTTCCCTCAGTTGACCCGCGCGAGCGGGCTTTCCCCCAGCCAGGTCCGGTCGGGGCTGGCCGCGCTGCGCGACGTCATCGCTGAAAACGGCTGGCCACCGCTGATCTGGACCAGGGCCGACGGCTACCAGCTCGGCGCCGAACGGGCCGCGTTGGAGGCATACGAACGGGCCGTTCTCACCGAGAAGCTGACCGAGTTCCGCCGGTTCATCACCGGCACCGTCGCCCCGCACGCCGCCGCCCACCCGGGCGACAAGTGGGTCAAGCACATCGTCGCCCAGCTCAACTCCATCGAATCCACCCTCGACCTCGTCGTCTCGTCCTGACCACCACGGTGTCGGTCGCCCGGCCCTCGGCTGGGCGACCGACACCCCTACTACTGCTGGAGGGAACCGCCCGATGCGTCGCCGCCGCTATCCCTCCGACACCACCAACGCCGAATGGGCCCTGATCGAACCACTGTTGCCGACCCCGGCTTGCGAGACAGCCAAGGGCGGGCGGCCCGAGAAGCACCCCCGCCGCGAGATCGTCGACGCCATCCGCTATGTCGTGGATACCGGCTGCAAATGGAGGGCCCTACCTGCGGACTTCCCGCCTTGGCGCACGGTATGGGGCTTCATGGCCCGGTGGGCCGCCGCCGGCGTCATCGGGCAGATCCGCGACCACCTGGCCAGCCGGATACGCTGCGGGATGGGCAAAGGCCCCCGCGCGGTCGCCACCGTCATCGACTCCCAGAGCGTCAAGGCCGCCGAGACCGTCAGTCGCGACTCCCGCGGGTACGACGCGGGCAAGAAGATCAATGGACGCAAGCGCCACATGGTCGTCGACACCCGCGGCCTGCCCCTGCTGGTCTTGGTCACCCCGGCCGACCTGCACGACGCGGCCGCGGCCAAGGAAGTCCTCTTCCGCCTCCGGCTGATGCACCCGGAGATCACGATCGTGTGGGCCGACTCCGCCTATGCCGGCAAGCTCGTCGGCTGGGCGAAGCAGCACCTCAGCTTGACGATCAAGCCGGTCAGCCGCCCCAAGGACGCCTCCGGCTTCGTCGTACTGCCCCGCAGGTGGGTCGTCGAACGCAGCCTTGCGTGGATGATGCACGCGCGGCGGCATGCCCGGGACTACGAGCGACTCGTCCAACACTCCGAGACGCTGATCACCTGGGCCGCCATCACACTCATGACCAGGCGCCTGGCACGGAAAGGCGCCACCCCCAGCTGGCCGAGGAAACCAGCGCCGGCCGACGGCTGACCGCCTTCCCCACCGGGCACGAGAAGATCGGGAATACCGGGTGTACTCACCGCGTCAACGCGAGCAGTTCATCGATCACCCGTTTCTCGCCACCGTCACCTAGGTGGGCGATGGCAGCAAACGGCGCGATCACCTGGCTCCAGGCGTGGAGCCGGTCGCCATCGAGCCCGCACGCCGCCGCCACCCGCGCGCAGCGGGTCTCGACGCCCTCCAGCCCGGCGCCGGCCACGACGTAGTCCACGGCGTCGAAGCACGGATCACCGACACAGGCCTTCGGATCGATGGCCATGAGACCACGCTCCGCGCCGCCATCGAGCACATTGCCCAGATGCAGGTCACCGTGGAGCAACACGGTGTTCGATTCCGTGTCCAGCAGCCGCTCGCACCGCTGGATGGCCCTGTCCCACGCGGTGACGTCCATACGTGCACTGATCGCAGGCTCGGACAGCCGCCTGCCAACCCGGACGAATGCCTCCTCACACCGCCCGCGCAGCACACGCGTCGGCAGCGGAGGCAGAGCGACCCCGTGCAGGGCGGCGAGCAGATCCGACCACTGTCCCGGAAGCGAAGCAGCAGGCATGTCCTCCGCTGGCGTTCCGGGCACGATCTCCTCCAACACCATCGCGCCTGCCTCCTCGTCGAAGGCCAGCACAGAGGGCACCCGGCCCGAGGCAGCGAACCACCCCAGCATGCCGACCTGCTCGGCCAGAAGGGCCCGCTCCGGACTGATTTTCAGCACCGCAGGAGTGCCGTCGGGCCAACGGCACCGTAACGCGACCGACGAGGCACCGTCCGGGAGGGACTCACCGAGCGAAAGACCCCACTGGGACGTCAGCCGCGCGATGAGATCAGGCGTGTCAGCGCACCATTCGGCAACCTGGGGACCGAATCGACGTACCAACCGCGTAGTGACGCTCTCCACATCCACCAGCAGTCGTTTCACACGGGTCAGTCTGCCGCTCGCGCGATCTTTGTCCACCGCTTTTCCACCGCTCACTGTGAACGCGAGCCGACGAGCGAATCGGACCAGAGCAGTCACCCATCCTTCGCTGATCACCCGTGACGAGCCACGGGATGAGAAACACGCACTGAGCGATAGGCGAACGGCACGGTCGTCCTATGGATGAGCATGCCGACGGCGGCTGTTCGGCTGGGCAGACCCCGCTCGAGTCATCGTCGACTTCATCGCCTACGAGGCCGAGCCCGGCGAGGTCACGTGCAGCCTCTCCACTCGATGGCGTCGGCCGGCTTCCGCCGTGAACTGCACCACGAGTGGGTGCTGTTCCTGGCCGGTACCGCTTCGGTCGTCGCCGGGGCGCTCCTCTGGGCCCGCCCGGACGTAGGCGCGATCACCATCGCGCAGGTCATGGGCATCTACGCACTGATCTCCGGGGCGTTGGTGCTGGCCGCGGCCTGGCGGCTGCATCACACCACCACCGCAGCACACTCGGCCCACCACGCCCGGCACTGATGACTGGGCACCTCCTACGAGGGCCGGCGACGGCCTTTCAGCCGTCGGTCGAGTGCGGCGCCGGGTGAGGTCGTCGCACCAGTCCCGTGCCCAAGGGCGCAGGGGTGTCCGTGTCCGCGTCGGTGACGCCGTAGGCGGTGAACTCCTGGTCCTCGTACCACTCCGCGCCGGCCAAGCCCCCGCGCAGGATCTGTTGCCGCTTCTGCCCTTCCTGATCGGTCAGTCTGCGCACCCGCTCAGGCTCGCCCACCACACCCCCAGCGATAGGAACGGACGTCACCGCGCATCCAACCGCCGCTACCGCCAACCCGGCGAACCTTCCCGGTCACAGCACTGGGCAGGTTGGGCAGCCCCCGCGTTGCTCCGGGCGGACGGATAATCTGGGCCCGTCAGCGAAGATCACAGAAGGGCGGAGAACACATGGCAGAGATCATGGAGATGGCGGCGCGGAAGGTCTTCGAGCGCTACGACGTCGACGGAGACGGCTTGGTCACCGCGGACGAATACCGGAAGGTCGTGGCAGAGTTGGAGGGCTCGGAGATCACCGAGTCGGAGGCCCAGGAGCTGATCGACTCGCTCGACACCAACGGCGATCGGCAGATGTCCTTCGAGGAGTTCTGGGCGGCCATGAATGGCTGACACAGCCGGGACCGGCACGTGAACGTGCCGCAGGCGGTGTGGCCTTGTGTGGCCTTCCCGTCATCGCGTGGAATGCGGGCGCGGCACGTGCACCCCTGACGGCGGTGGACACCGCCGTCAGGGCCCCGCGCACGGCGAGCGCATCTGCGGCCACCTCCCGCACCTCGCGGGGCATATCCCGCGGCGTGCGGGCCTGGCAGCGCATTCCACCAGGCACCCCAGCGCGCGGATCCCGCCTTCCAATGAAGCTGCGCCATCTTGAAGTAGCTGGTCAGGGTACTGGTGTGACGCCGGTTCGGTGTGCTCGTGCTGGTCGTGGGTGGCAGTC
>NZ_JAERRF010000054.1 GCF_016741875.1 Streptomyces coffeae
CCCCATCCCCACAATCACCACCGGATCATCCGCAACCGACGGCAACACACCAACGGAGCGGTCCACCACACGCACCGCCCCTGCGAACAGCTCCTCCCGGAGGTGATCCGCCAGCACCTGAGGAGTGGGGTAGTCGAAAACGAGCGTGGCCGGGAGCCGCAACCCCGTCACCGCACTCAACCCATTACGCAGCTCCACCGCAGTGAGGGAGTCAAAACCCAGGTCGCGGAAAGCGCGCGCAGGATCGACCGCCGCGGGAGTGCCGTGGCCCAGCACCTGCGCAACCTGACTCCGCACCAGCTCCAGCAGCGCCTCGTCACGCTCGGCCTCGCTCAGTCCGGCCAGCGATTCGACGATGCCGCCACTCGGCGTCCCGGTAGCCGCTCCGGTGCGGCGGATCGGCGCGCGGACCAGACCGCGGAAGATCGGCTGGAGGTCCCGGCGGGCTCGCAGGGTGGGCAGGTCCAGCCGGATCGGGAGCGCTGTGGGCCGGTCGGCAGCCAGCGCGACGTCGAACAGATGCAGGCCCTGTTCGATGGTCAGGGACGGGAAGCCCAGCCGGGTCAGGCGGGCCCGGTCGGTCTCGGCGAGATCGCTGGTCATCCCGGCGGTCTGTGCCCACGGACCCCATGCCAGGGATGTGCCCGGCAGCCCAAGGCTTTGACGGTGCTCGGCCAGGGCGTCGAGGAAGGCGTTCGCTGCGGCGTAGTTGGCCTGGCCCGCGCCGCCGAGGGTGCCCGCGGCGGAGGAGAACACCACGAACGCCGACAGGTCCTCGGTCAGCTCATGCAGATGCCAGGCCGCGTCCACCTTCGGGCGCAGTACGGCATCCGTACGCTCCGGTGTGAGCGCTTCGACCACACCGTCGTCGATCACCCCGGCGGTGTGCACGACCGCGGAAACCCGGTACCGGGACAGCAGATCCGCGAGCGCGGTACGGTCCGCGACATCGCATGCGTCGATATGCACGTGGGCGCCACGGGCGATCAGCTCGTCGCGCAACTCTTCGGCTCCCGGTGCACCGAGGCCGCGCCGCGACACCAGCAGCAGGTCCCGAGCGCCGTGTTCGGTCACCAGGTGCCGTGCGAGCAACGCGCCCAGGCCGCCGGTGCCACCGGTGATGAGGATCGTGCCTGCTGTGTCCCAGGCTGTTCCCTGCCCCCCTCGGTGTTCCACTCGGGCGAGCCGGGGGGCGAGGGTCTGTCCGTCCCGGATGAGGAGTTCGGGTTCGCTGACGGTCAGCGCCTGTGGCAGCGACGGTGTGTCGAGGCCGTCCGCAAGGTGGAGCAGGGTGATCCGGTCCGGATGTTCGGCCTGTGCGGACCGCAGCAGGCCCCAGGCCGCGGCGGCGGCGAGGTCGTCGGTGGCTCCTCGGTGCACCACGACGAGCCGGGAACGGGCGTACCTGTCGTTCGTCAGCCACTGCTGCGCCAGTATCAACGCCTGGGTGACCGTGGTGTGGACGGCGTCCACGGTGTCGTGGTGTCCGTTCACCGGGCTGGTTCCGACCGTGAGCTCGGCGAGCACCAGCTCCGGCACCGGGCGCTCGGCGAGCGCGGCCAGGTCCGGGTGCGTATCGACAGTGCAGCCTGCGCGTCGCAACGCATCGGCCAGTGCGCCGTCCGGGCCCGCTACGGAAACGGAGTCCACACGGCCGGTGCCCGATCCGCCCGGCGCGGGCACGGCAGTCCAGTCGAGGGTGAAGAGCGCGTCGGCGGGCTGTCCCGGTGCCTCGCCCCACTGTCCGGCCGGAACCGGTCGGGTGACGAAGGAGTCCACCGATGCGACCAGTTCGCCGGTCGGGTCCGCGATGGCGATCGACACCGCGTCGTGCTCGGTCCGCGACAGCCGCGCCCTTACGGTGCTCGCTCCGGACGCGTGCAGCGAGACGCCGCGCCAGGAGAACGGGAGGCCGCCCTCGCTCAGGGCGCCGAGGTCGGCGAAGGCCGCCGCATGCTGTGCCGTGTCGAGCAGCACCGGATGCAGGCAGTGGCCCGCGGCGTCGGCTTCGGCTTCCGTCGGCAGGGTGACCTCGGTGAACAGTTCGGCGTCCCGGCGCCAGGCCGCGCGCAGGCCACGGAACGCCGGGCCGTAGCTGAAGCCCAGGCCGGTGAGGTGCTCGTAGCAGTCGCTCAGGTCGATGGGTTCGGCGCCGGGGGGCGGCCACGCGGTCGCGTTGAAGGCCGCCGTTCCCGCCGCCCCGGTCACCCCGGTCACCTCAGTGCTCCGGCTGAGCAGGCCCGAGGCGTACTGGGTCCACGGGGTGTCCGCCCCGCCGTCGGGCCGTGCGTGGACGGTGACCGGGCGATGCCCGTCGTCGCTCTCCGCGCCCACCCGCACCTGGATCCGTACGGCCTGCTGTTCGGGCAGCACCAGCGGTGCGGCCAGGGTGAGTTCGTCGATCCGGTCGCAGTCGACCCCGTCCGCGGCACGCATGGCCAGATCCAGAAAGGCCGTGCCGGGCAGCAGAATCCGGCCCCGTACCACATGGTCGGCGAGCCAGGGGTGTGACGCAGCGGACAGGCGGCCGGTGAACACCGTGCCTGCGTCGTCCGCCAGCTCCACCGCCGCCCCCAGCAGCGGGTGGTCCGCCTCGCTCAGCCCGAGCCCGGCGGCGTCCCGGGCGCGCCGGTTGCCCGACGGCCAGTAGCGCTGCCGCTGGAACGCCGTGGTCGGCAGGTCCACACGTCGGGCGCCGGTGCCGGTGAACAGCACCCGCCAGTCCACGGCCGTCGCGGCCACATGCAGTCGCGCCAGCCCGCTGACCAGGGCGAGTTCTTCGCCGCGGCCCTTGCGCAGCACCGGGACGGCGACGGCGTCGTCGGGCGCGGACTCGCGGACCGCCGCTGAGAGTACGCCGTCCGGGCCGAGCTCCAGGAAGGTCCGCACACCTTGCTCGGTCAGGGCCCGGATGCCGTCGGCGAAGCGCACGGTCCCTCGGAGCTGGCGCACCCAGTACTCCGGTGTGCTCAGCTCCTGTGCTCCGGCGGGCCGGCCGGTCAGGTTGGACACGACGGGCAGGGCGGCGGGGTGGAAGGTGAGCCCTTCGACGACCGTGCGGAACTCCTCGAGCATGGGTTCCATCAGCGGCGAGTGGAAGGCATGCGACACGTGCAGGCGGGTGGTCCTGCGGCCCTGGGCCTCCAGCCGCGCGGCGATGTCCAGCACGGCGGACTCCGCGCCGGAGATGACCACCGAGGACGGCCCGTTGACCGCCGCGACCGACACCCGTTCGGTGAGGAGCGGTGACACCTCGTCCTCGGTGGCCTCCACCGCCACCATCGCGCCGCCCTCGGGCAGTTCCTGCATCAGCCGGGCGCGCGCGGACACCAGGGCGCAGGCGTCGGTCAGGGACAGCACTCCGGCCACGTGCGCGGCGGCGATCTCGCCGACCGAGTGTCCGGCGGCGAAGTCGAACCGGATACCGAAGGATTCGGCCAGCCGGAACAGCGCCACCTCAAGGGCGAACAATGCGGGCTGCGCGTGACCGGTGCGGTTCAGCTCGTCGGCGTTCTCGCCCCACATCACCTCACGCAGGCCGGGGTCGAGGTGGGCCAGTACGGCGTCCAGGTGCTCGGCGAACACCGGGAACCGGCCGTGGAGTTCGCGGCCCATGCCGATCCGCTGGGTGCCCTGTCCGGAGAACAGCGCCGCCAGCGGCCCGTCGCCGGCGCTGCCGCGGGCGATTTCATGGGTGCCGTCCGGGCCCGCCAGCAGTACGGCCCGGTGTTCGAAGACCGCGCGGCCCTCCGCCAGTGAATACCCGACGTCCAGCGGTGCGGCGTGGTCGGCGGCGGAGGAGAGCCGGTCGAGTTGTTCGTCGAGAGCGGCGGCCGTACGGCCCGACACCACCCAGGGCACCACGGCGGGCGTCGCTCCGGGTTCCTCGGGGGCCTGCTCGGCCTGCGGTGCTGCCTGTTCCAGGATGACGTGGGTGTTGGTGCCGCTGATGCCGAACGACGAGACCCCTGCGCGCCGGGGGTGGCCGGTCTCGGGCCAAGCGGTGTTCCGTGTCAGCAGTTCCACGGCACCGGCGGTCCAGTCCACCTGGGTGGTCGGCACTTCGGAGTGGAGGCTGCGGGGCAGTGTGCCGTGCCGGAGCGCCATGACTGTCTTGATCACGCCGGCCATGCCGGCGGCGCCCTGGGTGTGGCCGATGTTCGACTTCACCGTGCCGAGGAGCAGGGGGCGTTCGCGGTTCTGGCCGTAGGCCGCCAGCAGGGCCTGGGCCTCGACGGGGTCGCCGAGGGTGGTGCCGGTGCCGTGTGCTTCCACCGCGTCGACCTGGTCGGCGGTGAGGTGGGCGCTGTCCAGTGCGGCCCGAATCACCCGCTGCTGGGAGGGGCCGTTCGGCGCGCTCAGACCGTTGGACGCGCCGTCCTGGTTGATGGCGCTGCCGCGCACCACCGCGAGCACGGGGTGGCCGTTGCGCTGGGCGTCCGAGAGGCGTTCCAGCACCAGCACACCGGCGCCCTCGCTCCAGCCGACGCCGTCGGCGGCGTCGGAGAACGGCTTGCAGCGTCCGTCGGCGGCCAGGCCGCCCTGGGCGGTGAACGAGACGAAGATGCCGGGGGTGGACATCACCGTCGCGCCACCGGCCAGGGCCAGCCCGCACTCCCCCGCCCGCAGCGACTGCACCGCCCAGTGCAGTGCGACCAGGGACGAGGAGCAGCCGGTGTCGACGGTGACGGCGGGGCCCTCCAGCCCCAGCACGTAGGACAGCCGCCCGGAGATGACGCCTGCCGCGTGGCCGGTGGTGGAGTAGATCTCGGTGTGCTCCCGGGAGTCGGCGACCACCTTGCCGTAGTCCTGCCCGGTGGTCCCGGCGAACACCCCGGTCCGGCTGCCGCGCAGCCGGGTCGGAGCGATTCCGGCGCGTTCCAGGGCCTCCCACGCGGTCTCCAGCAGCAGCCGCTGTTGGGGGTCCATGGCGACGGCTTCGCGTGGGGAGATGCCGAAGAAGGCTGCGTCGAACTCCGTCATGCGGTCCAGGAAGCCGCCCTGCTGGGCGAGGCTCCGGCCGTGCCCGTCGCCGGCGAGTCTGTCCAGGTCCCAGCCTCGGTCGTGGGGGAAGCCGGAGATGACTTCGCGGCCCTCGACGACCAGCTGCCACAGGTCCTCCGGCGAGGTCACGCCGCCGGGGAAGCGGCAGCCGATGCCGATGACGGCGATCGGCTCGACCGTCGCGGCGATCAGTCGCCGGTTCTTCCGGCGCAGCCGCTCGTTCTCCTTGAGGGAGGACCGGAGCGCCTCCTGGTACTGCTGGGACGTGTTCATAGAGATTCTCTCGAACGGCGGCCTGAGCCGGACTCTCGGGGCGGGGTTCAGTCGGTGGAGGTCTCGGCCGCGAGCCGCAGCAGGTGCTCGCCGTCGAGTTCGTCGATGTCGTCGATGTCGTCCAGCTCGTCCGGGGCGTCGTGGAAGGCGTCGTCCGGGGGCAGCGCGGATCCGGTGGTGTCGCGGTCGTCGCCCGCGAGTTCCAGGACGAGGTCCAGCAGGCCGGCTTTGCGCAGTCTGCTCGGGGGGATGGAGGCCAGCAGTCGGCGGATTGCGGCGTCCGGGTCGTTCGGGTCGTCGGTGGATTCGTCGCCGCCGGGGAACAGTTCGGACCGGATGAACCGGGCGAGGGCCGTGGAGTTGGGGTGGTCGAAGACGAGGGCGGCGGGCAGCGGCAGCCCGGTCAGCACCTTGAGCCGGTTGCGTAGTTCCACCGCGCTCACCGAGTCGAATCCGAGGTCGCGGAAGGCGCGGTCGGCCGGGACGGCGTCCGTCTCGGAGTGGCCCAGCACGGCTGCCGTCTCGGCCCTGACCGCGTCGAGCAGGACGCGGGCCTGTTCGGCGGCGGGCAGCCCGGACAGCCGGTCCCGCAGCGACGGGGTCCCGTCGGCGGCCTTGGGGCCTGGGTCCTCAGTGTTCCCGGGCGCGGGTGCGCGGAGCTCGGGCAGATCGGACAGCAGCGGGCTGGGGCGCGCGGCGGTGAAGCCGGGTGCGAACGCGGTCCAGTTCATCGCGGACACCGTCAAGGTGGTCCGGTCGTCGTCGAGGGCGCGTTGCAGCGCGGCGATGGCGTGGGCCGGCTCCATCGGCAGCACACCGCGCTTGGTCAGCCGCTCCAGCAGGGCGGGGTCGGTGGCCATCCCGGCCTCGCCCCAGGCGCCCCAGGCAATCGAGGTGGCGCGCAGGCCGAGGCTGTGGCGGTGTGCGGCCAGGGCGTCGAGGTAGGCGTTGCCTGCCGCGTAGCCGGGCTGTCCGCCGCTGCCCCAGGCGGAGGCTCCCGAGGAGAACAGGACGAACGCGTCCAGCTCGAGGTCGGCGGTCAGCTCGTGCAGGTTCAGCGCGCCGGTGAACTTCGCCCGCATCAGGGCGTCCAGCCGGTCCGGTGTCAGCGAGGCCGCCTCGCTGTCGCCGTCCGACACTCCGGCGGCGTGGACCACCGCGGTGAGCGGGAGTTCGGCGGGGAGGGCGGACAGTGCGGTGGACAGTGCGTCCCGGTCGGCGGTGTCGCAGGCCGCTATGGTCACCCGTGTGCCAAGGGCTTCCAGTTCGGTGCGCAGCTCGTCGGCGCCGGGGGCCCGGGGGCCGCGGCGGCTGGTGAGGAGGAGGTGCTCGGCGCCGCGGTCGGCCGCCCAGCGGGCGAGATATCCGCCCAGGCCACCGGTGCCACCGGTGATCAGCACGGTTCCGCGGGTACGCCATGGCCGCTCGGGGCGGTCGTGTGCGGACTCGGCGTGGACGAGCCGTCGGCCGAAGACGCCCGCTGCGCGGATCGCCACCTGGTCCTCGTGGTCAAGTCCGGCGAGGACCGCGGCGAAGCGGGCGCCGGTGCGCTGGTCGAGGGTTTCGGGGAGGTCCACCAACCCGCCCCACAGGCTGGGCTGTTCCAGTGCGACGACCCGGCCGAAGCCCCACAGGGCGCCTTGCGCCGGGTGTGTCACCTGGTCGCTTCGGGTGGCGGCGACGGCGCCGCGGGTCACGCACCACAGGGGTGCGCGCAGCTGTGCGTCGCCCAGTGCCTGGACAAGGGCGAGGGTCGCGTGCAGTCCGCTCGGGACGGACGGGAACGCGGTGTGCGGCCGCTCGGCCGCGCCCAACAGCGAGACCACCCCGGTGAATTGCGTGGTGTACGCGCTGAGCCGGTCGGCCAGCCGGGTCCGGTCGGTGTCGTCGGTGGACTCGATGTCGATCCGGGTCACCTCCGGGCCCAGGGCGGCCAGTACGGCCTGGGCCCACGGGTCGTCCGCGCACTCGGCCGGGACGACGGCGAGCCACGGTGCGGTGCGCGCGGTGGTGGCCGGTTCCCGGAGCCGGGCCCAGTCGGTCCGGTAGCACCAGGCGTCGACCGCTGCCCGTCGGCGGGACCGTTCGTGCCACGCGTTCAGCGCGGGCAGTACGGCGGAGAGGGAGTCGTGACCGCCGTGGTCGACGCCGAGTTCGGCGGAGAGCCCGTCCAGGTCGCCTCGCTCCACGAGGTCCCAGAAGGCGGTGTCCGCGGCGCCGGTGCCGGCGGCGGTCTCCGGCTCGGGTCCGGGCTCGGCCGTCGGCCAGAAACGGCGGTGCTGGAACGGGTAGGTCGGCAGGTCGACCGGGGTGGGGGCGCTGTCGGGGAAGGCGGGTCGCCAGTCGACCGGCAGTCCGCGTACCCAGCCTTCGGCGACCGAGGTCAGGAAGCGCCGCTCACCGCCGTCGCTCCGGCGGATCGAACCGAGCACAACGGCATCGTCGGCGCCCGCCGCCTCGCAGGTCTCCCCGATCGCGTCCGCCAGCAGCGGATGCGGGTTGGACTCGATGAAGATCCGGTGTCCGTCGGCCAGCAGGGAGCGTGTTGTCTGCTCCATGCGCACCATCTGCCGCAGGTTCGCGTACCAGTAGTCGGCATCGAGTGTGGAGGTGTCCAGCCGTCCGCCGGTCACGGTGGAGTAGAAGGGCACGCGCGAGGTCGTGGGGCGCAACCATGCGAGGGCGGTGAGCAGTTCGTCCCGCACGGTTTCGACCTGCGGTCCGTGGCCGGCGATGTCGGCGTGCACCTTGCGGGTGCGCAGTCCCCGGCTCTGGCACTCCCGCATCAGTTCGTCCAGGGCCTCGGGGGCGCCGGAGACCACGACGGAGGAGGGTCCGTTCAGTACGGCCAGGCACAGCGCGCCCTGCCATGCGTCCATGAGCGTGGTCACCTGCTCGGCGGGGGCGGCCACCGACATCAGGCCGCCGTGACCGGCCAGCTTCAGCATGGTGCCGCTGCGCAGCGCCACGAGCGCGGCGGCGTCTTCCAGCGACAACGCCCCGGCGATGTGGGCCGCGGCGACCTCGCCTTGCGAGTGGCCGACGACGGCACCGGGTTCGACGCCGTAGGAGCGCCACAGCTCCGCGAGGGCCACCATCGTCGAGAACAGCACGGGCTGGACGACATCGGCCCGTTGCAGCAGTTCGGGGTCGCCGACCCCGGTCAGCATGTCCGTCAGCGACCAGTCGATGTACGGGGCGAGGGCGTCGGCGCAGGCGGTCACGGTGTCTCGGAAGACCGGGGAGCCGGCGAGGAGTTCCCGGCCCATCCCCCACCACTGCGAGCCCTGTCCGGGGAAGACGAACACCGGTCCGGTCTCGCTGTCCACGGCGGTGCCCCGCACCAGATGCGCGGGGCTGCTCTCGCCGGCTCGGGTGAGGGCGTGCAGGATGTCGTCGCGGTTCTTTCCGAGTACGACGGCGCGGTGGCCGAAGGCCGAGCGGGAGGTGGCCAGTGACCAGCCGATCTCGGCGGCGGTGGGTTCCGGCTGCCACTGGGTGAACTCCCTTAGGCGCAGCACCTGTTCGTCGAGGGCGGCGTTGGTGTGCGCGGAGAGCACCCACGGCACCACGGTGTCCTCGTCCGGTGCGGGCCGCTCGCGGAGCGGGGGCTCGGGGGCCTGTTCCAGGATGGTGTGTGCGTTGGTGCCGCTGATGCCGAACGCCGAGACCGCGGCGCGGCGCGGCCGGTCGGCCGACGGCCAGGGTTGTTCCTCGGTGAGCAGTGCCACGGCGCCGGAGGACCAGTCCACCCGCGAGGTCGGGGTGCCGACGTGCAGGGTTTTCGGCAGCGTGCCGTGCCGCAGGGCCAGTGTCATCTTGATGACGCCCACGATGCCCGCCGCGGCCTGGGTGTGGCCGATGTTGGACTTGAGCGAGCCCAGCCACAGCGGCCGGTCGGCGGGCCGCTCCGGACCGTAGGTGTCCAGCAGCGCCTGCGCCTCGATGGGGTCGCCGAGCCGGGTGCCGGTGCCGTGTGCCTCCACCGCGTCGATGCCCGCGGGGGTCAGCCGGGCGTCGGCGAGCGCCTGCCGGATCACCCGCTGCTGCGACGGGCCGTGCGGGGCGGTCAGGCCGTTCGACGCGCCGTCCTGGTTGATGGCGCTGCCCCGCACGACCGCGAGGACGCGGTGGCCGTGCCGACGGGCGTCCGAGAGGCGCTCCAGCACCAGCACGCCGACGCCCTCGGAGTATCCGGTGCCGTCCGCGTCGTCGGAGAACGCCTTCGCCCGGCCGTCGCGGGCGATGGCACCCAGCCGGGAGATACGGGCGAAGCTCGCCGAGTCCGTCATCACGGTGGCGCCGCCGACCAGGGCCAGTGAGCATTCGCCGGCGCGCAGCGCTCGGGTCGCCAGGTGGAGGGCGACCAGGGAGGCGGAGCAGGCGGTGTCCACGGTCACGGCCGGGCCTTGGAATCCGTAGAGGTAGGAGAGGCGCCCGGAGAGCACGCTCGCCGCGAGACCGGTGGCGGTGTGGGCCGCGCCGTCCTCGCGGGAACGGGTCACCACATGCGCGTAGTCCTGTCCGTTGCTGCCCAGGAAGACACCCGTGGGGCTGCCGTGCAGAGTCCGCGGGTCCAGTCCGGCCCGCTCGATCGCCTCCCACGACGTCTCCAGCAGCAGCCTCTGCTGGGGGTCCATGGTCACCGCCTCACGCGGTGAGATCCCGAAGAACGCGGCGTCGAAGTCGGCGGCGTCGTAGAGGAAACCGCCCTCGAAGCTCGCCCCGGCCCACGGCCCGGGGCCGTCGAAGACGCTGAGGTCCCAGTCGCGGTCGGTGGGGAAGTCCGAGATGGCGTCCCGTCCCGCGGCCAGCAGCTCCCACAGCTGCTCGGGGGAGTTGACCCCGCCGGGCAGTCGGCATGCCATGCCGACGATGGCCAGGGGTTCATCGGCGGTCTGCGGTGTGGTGTCGTCCGGTGTGCGGGCGGTGGACCGGGGGTCTGCCGTGGCCGGGGCCGCCGGGTCGCCTTGCTGCTCGCCTTCCTGCTCGTCGGCGAGTCGGGTGCGCACATGCTCGGCCAGCAGCCGGGGCGTGGGGTGGTCGAACACCACGCCGGTGGGCAGGGGCAGGCCGGTCCGGGCGGTGAGCTGGTTGCGCAGGGCGATGGCGGTCAGGGAGTTGAATCCCGAGGCCCGGAAAGCCTTGTCGGCGTGGACGGCGTTCGGCTGGGCGTGCCCGAGGACCGAGGCCGCACACGCTCGTACCGCTTCCAGCACCAGCGCCGGGTGCTCCGCGGCCGGGGTGCCGCGCAGCCGCTCGCGCAGCGGGGTGGCCGGCGCGCTGTGGGGTTGCGTGATGTCCCGCAGGTGCGGGAGTTCATCCAGCAGCGGGGGGCGGCGCGCTCCGCAGAGCGGGGCCGTCTCGCGGGACCGTGCCAGGTCGGCGACCACCAGTGTCGCGTGCGGTTCGGTGACCGCCTCGGTCAGCGCCGAGACCGCGAGGTGCGGGTCCAGGCTGCCCAGCGCGGAGCGGCGTGCCTCGTCGGCGCCGAGCCGGCTCGCCATGCCGTCGCCGCCCCAGCCGCCCCAGGCGATCGAGGTGGCGGGCAGGCCCTGGGCGCGCCGGTGGCGGGCCAGCGCGTCCAGCATCGCGTTGGCCGCCGCGTAGTTGGCCTGGCCGGGGTTGCCCAGGGCCGATGCCACCGAGGAGAACAGGACGAACGCCTCGAGGTCCGCCTCGCGCGTCAGCTCGTCGAGCAGTTCGGCGGAACGGACCTTGGCGCGGAACACCGTCGCGAACCGCTCCGGGGTCATCCGGTCGAGTACGCCGTCGTCCAGGACGCCGGCCGTGTGCACCACGCCGGTCAGCGGGCGGTCGGCGGGGATGTCCGCCAGGACGGCCGCCAGTGCCGCGCGGTCGGCGGCGTCGCAGGCGGTGAGGGTGACGTCCGCGCCGAGTGCGGTCAGCTCCCGGCGCAGGTCCTCCGCGCCCGCGGCGGCGGGGCCGCTGCGGCTGACCAGCAACAGATGGAGTGTGCCGCGCTCCGCCAGCCGACGTGCCACATGCGCACCCAGGGCGCCGGTGCCGCCGGTGATCAGCACGGTGCCGGACGGCTGCCACGCGGTGGCGGGGCGCGGTGCCGGGGCGGGCAGGAGCCTGCGTACGAAGGTGCCGGCGGGGCGTACGGCGATCTGGTCCTCGTCGCCCGGCCCGGCCAGCACGGCGGCGAAGGCGGCGGCAGAGCGCTCGTCCGGTTCCGCGGGCAGGTCGATCAGCCCGCCCCAGCGGTCGGGGTGCTCCAGCGCGGCCACCCGTCCGAGCCCCCACACGGCCGCCTGGGCGGGGGCGGGCAGTTCTTCGGCGTCGTGCACCGCCACCGCGCCGCGTGTGACACACCACAGGGGGCACCGCAGTCCGGCGTCGCCGAGCGCCTGCGTCAGGGCCGCGGTGGCGAGCAGCCCAGCCGGGGTGCCGGTGTCGTCGGTGGTGTCGTCCAGTGCCAGCAGGGAGACCACTCCGGCGACGGACGCGAGGCCGTCGGTGGCCGCGGTGAGGTGTGCGGCCAGCCCGGCACGGTCACTGTTTGCGGGGTCCGGGCATTCGATGCGGACCGTGCCGGGTCCCAGCGCGGCCAGGACCGCTCCGGTCCACTCCTCCTCCGGGCCGTGCGAGGGGGTGATCATCAGCCAGGTGGCGTCCGCGTCGCCGGGCGGGGACGGCGGGTGCTGCGCGGACCGCGGGCGGTGCGGGAAGGTCTGCCGCTTCCAGGTGTCGCGGTGGCGCCAGGAGTCCACGGTGGACCGTTCGCGCCGCCGGGCCCGCCATGCGGACAGGGCGGGGCCGACGGCCCGCAGCGGCGCGGCGTCGATCTCCAGGTCCGACGCCAGGGAGGTGAAGTCCCCCCGCTCCACCGCGGACCAGAACTCCGCGTCGGGGCCGTCCGGGAGCGTGAGGTCGGCGCGCCGGAGTGGGAACCGCTCGTGCTGGAAGGGGTAGGTGGGCAGGTCGACCCGCTCGGCTCCGGTGCCCTCGAACAGCGCGGGCCAGTGCACCTCCGCGCCGGACACATACAGCTGCGCCAGGGCGGTCACCGCGGAGTGCTCCTCGCCGGTCCCCTTGTGCAGCAACGGAACGACCACGGCGTCCTCCGGCAGGGACTCCTGGGCGAGGGCGGCGAGGACACCGTCCGGTCCCAGTTCCAGCCACGCTGCGGCGCCTTCGGCGGCGACTGCGCGCACACCGTCGGCGAACCGTACGGTTTCCCGTGCGTGACGCACCCAGTACTCCGGCGAGCTCAGTTCCCCGTCCGTGGCGAGGGCTCCGGAGAGGTTGGACACCACCGGGATGCGGGGTGCGTGGAACTCCAGTTGCTCCACGACCCGCCCGAACTCCGCGAGCATCGGGTCCATCAGCGGCGAGTGGAAGGCGTGCGACACCGACAGCCGGGTGGTCCTGCGGCCGTCGGCGGCGAGCCGGGCCGCGGCATCGAGCACGGCCGCCTCCTCGCCCGAAATCACTACCGAGGACGGGCCGTTGACCGCGGCGATCGCGGTCCGGTCCGGCAGCAGCGGCCGGACCTCGTCCTCGGTGGCGTGTACGGCCACCATCGCGCCGCCGGAGGGAAGGTGCTGCATCAGCCGGGCCCGCGCCGCCACCAGACGGCAGGCGTCCGGCAGGGACAGCACACCGGCCGCGTACGCGGCCGTCACCTCGCCGATCGAGTGTCCGACCAGGTAGTCCGCCGTCAGGCCCCAGGACTCCACGAGCCGGAACAGCGCCACCTCGACGGCGAACAGGGCGGGCTGGGCGGAAAGGGTCTGGTTCAGGGCTTCGGGGTCCTCGCCCCAGATCACCTCGCGCAGCGAGCCGGGGAGGTGTTCGGCCAGCTCCGCCAGCACCGTGTCGAAGGCCGCTGCGAACACCGGGAAACGGGCGTACAGTTCGCGCCCCATGCCGATCCGCTGGCTGCCCTGCCCGGAGAACAGTACGGCGAGCGGACGCTCGGTGGCCGCCTCCCCCTGGGCGAGGCAGGGCGGCTGCGCACCGGACCCCAGCAACACGGCGCGGTGTTCGAACGTCGACCGGCACGTGGCCAGGGAGAATCCGATATCGACCGGTGAGGTCCCGCTGCCCGCCAGTGTGCTTACCCGTACGAGCTGCTCGTCGAGGGCGCCCCCGGTCCGGGCGGACACCACCCACGGCACCGTGTGCGGCACCACCCGCACCGGGTCCGCGCCCTCCGCCGGGCCCTGGCCCGCCTCGTCCGCCGGGGCGCTCGGAGCCTGTTCGAGGATGACGTGGGCGTTGGTACCGCTGATGCCGAACGAGGACACCCCCGCGCGCCGGGGACGGCCGGTGTCCGGCCAGGCGAGGGTCTGACGCAGCAGCTCGACCCGGCCCGCGGACCAGTCCACCCGCGAGGAGGCCGTCCCGGCGTGCAGTGTGCGGGGCAGCGTCGCGTGCCGGATCGCCTGCACCATCTTGATGACCCCGGCGACTCCGGCCGCCGCTTGCGCATGGCCGATGTTGGACTTCAACGAGCCCAGCCACAGGGGGAGATGGGGGGCGCGGCCCTGCCCGTAGGTGGCCAGCAGCGCCTGCGCCTCGACCGGGTCGCCGAGACGGGTGCCGGTGCCGTGCGCCTCGACCGCGTCCACGTCGGACGCGCCCAGCGCCGCACTCATGAGTGCCTGCCGGATGACCTGCTCCTGCGACTGCCCGTTCGGGGCCGTCAGGCCGTTCGAGGCACCGTCGGAATTCACCGCCGAGCCGCGCACCACGGCGAGTACGGGGTGCCCGTTCCGCCGCGCGTCCGACAGCCGCTCGACGACGAGCACTCCCACGCCTTCGGCCCAGCCCGTGCCGTCCGCCTCCTCGGCGAACGCCTTGCACCGCCCGTCCGGGGCCAGCCCGCCCTGTCGGCTGAACTCCGGGAAGATCGCCGGGTCCGACAGCACGGTGACGCCACCCACCAGGGCAAGCGAGGACTCCCCGTCGCGCAGCGACCGCACCGCCATGTGCAGGGCGACCAGAGAGGACGAGCACGCCGTGTCCACGGTGACGGCGGGGCCCTCCAGGCCGAGGGTGTAGGCGAGGCGGCCGGACATCACACTGGCTGCGGTGCCGGTCATCACATGGCCCTGGCGGTCCTCGCCACTGGTGTCCGGCTGCTGCTGGTTGCCCCAGTGATAGGTGCCGACGTACACCCCGGACCGGCTGCCGCGCAGGGACAGCGGATCGATCCCGGCACGCTCCAGCGCCTCCCAGGACACTTCCAGCAGCAGCCGCTGCTGCGGGTCCATCGCGGCTGCCTCGCGCGGTGAGATCCCGAAGAATCCGGCGTCGAACTCGGTCGCCCCGGTCAGGAATCCGCCCTCGTGCGCGGTGCTTCCGCCCGGACCGTCGCCGTGCAGGGCACCGAGGTCCCATCCACGGTCGGTGGGAAATCCGGTGATGGCGTCCCCGCCGGAGTGGACGAGGTCCCACAGCTCCTCGGGAGTGCCGATCCCGCCGGGCAGGCGGCAGCCCATACCGACGATGGCGATCGGTTCGCCGGCGCGCTGCTCCAGTTCCTCGATCCGCTGCCGCGCCCGGCGCAGGTCCGCGGTGACGCGCCTCAAGTAATCGACAACTCTGCCCTGTTGGTCTTCCCGCACCAGATCGTCCTTACCGCTGAGCGAACGTGTGGCCGCTTACTGAAGTTCGAATTCCTCGTCGATCAGATCGAGCAATTGATCCACCGGCACCGCATCGATGTCCTCGGCGGAGTTGTGCCGGGCCGGATCGGCGCCCTGCCGCAGGGTGGAGATCAGGTCGTGCAGTCGTGCGGCGACGGCCTCCCGCGGGGCGCGGTCCGGTGGGAGCGACCGCAGTGCCGCCTCCCACTCGCCGATCCGCTCGAGCATCGACGCGATCAGGGGCTCGGGGGCGGTGGGCGAGGGCGGCTCGGGGCTTGCCCAGTGCTCCGCGAGGTGGTCCGCGACCGCGGCGGGCGTGGGGTGGTTGAACACGAGGGTGTCCGGCAGTCGTAGCCCGGTGGCGGCGCCGAGTCGCTCCCGCAGTTCCGTCTCGGTGAGCGAGTCGAAGCCCAGTTCCCGGAAGGACAGATCCATGGGCACACGGTCCGGTTCGGCGTGGCCGAGCACCGTGGCGGCCTCGTCGCGCACCAGGTTGAGCAGGAATCGGGCCCGTCGGTCGCCTGGCATACCGCGCAACTCGGCCGCGCGGACCGCCACCGTGCCACGTCGTGGCTCTGGGGAGGGTCCGTCGGACTGCCCGGCGATGGTGGCGGAGTGGCTCGGCGCGGCGGATGTGCCGCCGTGCGAGGCAGCGTCGTAGGGAGCTGTGCCGTGCGAGGCCGCGCCGTTCGGGGTGCCGTCGCCGCCCGCGACGGCCGGCCAGAAGCGTTCCCGCTGGAAGGCGTAGGTCGGCAGGTCCACCCGGCGGGCGTCGGTGCCCGCGAAGAGCTCGCGCCACGCCACCGGCACCCCGGTCACATGCAGCCGGGCCAGCGCGGTCAGCAGCGCGGCTTGCGCACCGCGGTCCTTGCGCAGGGCGGGTACGGCGGTCACCGGTGTTCCGGCCAGGCTCTCCGCGGCCATCGCCGACAGTGTTCCGTCCGGTCCCAGCTCCAGCAGCGCGGTGGCGCCCGCGGCGCGGAGCGTGGCGATGCCGTCGGCGAAACGGACGGGCTCACGGACGTGCCGGACCCAGTACTCCGGCGAGCACCACTCGTCGTCGGCCACCAGCGCGCCGGTCAGATGCGAGATGGCCGGAATACGCGGCGGGTGGAATTGCAGCTGCGCCACGACCTGCCGGAACTCCGCGAGCATCGGGTCCATCAGCGGGGAGTGGAACGCATGCGACACGGACAGCCGGGTGGTCCGGTGACCGTCGTCCGCCAGTGTGCCGGCGATCCGCAGTACCTCGGTCTCCGGCCCGGCGAGCACCACCTGCGACGGGCCGTTGACGGCCGCGATCGCCACCTGCGCGGTCAGCAAGGGCAGCACCTGGTCCTCGGTGGCCCGGACCGCGACCATGGCCCCCTGATGCGGCAGCGCCTGCATCAGTCCGCCACGAGCGGCCACCAGGCGACAGGCGTCGTCGAGCGAGAACACCCCCGCCACATGCGCCGCCGTCACCTCGCCGATGGAGTGCCCGGCCAGAAGGTCGGGCCGTACGCCCAGCGACTCCACCAGGCGGTACAGCGCCACGTGGAAGGCGAACAGCAGCGGCTGTGCGTAGTCGGTCCGGTTCAACGCGTCGGGATCATCGGGGTGTTCACCCCACAGCACATCGCGCAGCGGTGCGTCCATGGCGGCCGCGAACCGGTCCAGCACCGTGTCCAGCGCTTCGGCGAACACCGGGAACCGGTCGTACAACGCGCGGCCCATGCCGGACACCTGCGTGCCCTGGCCGGAGAACAGCATCGCGGTCCTGCCCTCGCCGGCGGTACCACGCGCCACTTCGGAAACCTTCCCGTCAGCCGCCAGCAGGACGGCCCGGTGGCGGAAGGCCGAGCGGCCGGTGGCCAGGGAGAATCCGGCGTCGAGCGCGACATCGTCGTCCACGGTGGTGCCGAGGGCGGACCGGAGCCGGTCCAGCTGGGCGTCCAGCGCGGTCCCGGTCCGGCCCGACACCACCCAGGGCACCACCGCGCGATGGCTCTCGTGGCCAGAGTGCCTCTGCTGATTCCGCGCGGGCTCATGGACGGGGGGCGCCTGTTCGAGGATCACATGGGCGTTGGTGCCGCTGATGCCGTACGACGACACCCCGGCGCGCCGCGGGCGGCCGGTGTCCGGCCAGCAGGTGTTCTCGCGCAACAGCTCGACCGCCCCCGCCGACCAGTCCACCCGGGAGGTGGGCACATCCACATGGAGGGTGCGCGGAAGTGTGCCGTGCCGCAGCGCCAGCACCGTCTTGATCACCCCGGCGACACCGGCGGCTGCCTGTGCGTGGCCGAGGTTCGGCTTGAGCGTGCCGACGTACAGCGGTCGGCCGCGGTCGCGGCCGTAGGCGGCCAGCAATGCCCGCGCTTCGACCGGGTCACCCACGCGGGTGCCGGTGCCATGCGCCTCCACCGCATCCACCTGATCGTGTGTCAGCCCGGCGTCGGCGAGGGCCTGCCCGATCACCCGCTGCTGGGCGTCGCCGTTCGGTGCGGTCAGCCCGGCGGAGGCGCCGTCGGAGTTCACCGCGCTTCCTCGTACCACGGCGAGCACCGGATGTCCGTTCCGTCGCGCGTCGGACAGCCGCTCCAGCAGCAGTACGCCCACGCCCTCGGCCCATGCGGTGCCGTCCGCGGCGTCGGAGAACGCCTTGCAGCGGCCGTCCGGGGCCAGTCCGCCCTGCCGCGAGTAGCCGACCAGACCGCGCGGAGTGGACATGACCGCCGCGCCACCGGTCAGCGCCAGCGAACACTCCCCGGACCGGAGCGCACGTACGGCGCAGTGCAACGCCACCAGCGAGGACGACGAAGCGGTGTCCACCGTGATCGCCGGGCCCTCCAGGCCGAGAACATAGGCCAGCCGCCCGGACGCCACGCCCGGCGAGACACCGGTGACGGCGTGGCCCGCGAGGTCGTCGGACGCCTGCTGGAGCACACATCCGTAGTCCTCGCCGCCGACGCCGATGAACGCGCCCGTCGGGCTCCCGCGCAGTGTCAGCGGGTCGATGCCCGCCCGTTCGGCCGCCTCCCAGGACACCTCCAGCAGCAGCCGCTGCTGCGGGTCCATCGCCGCCGCCTCACGCGGGGAGATCCCGAAGAAACCGGCGTCGAACTCCGCCGCGTCATAGAGGAAACCGCCCCGCTGGGACGTGCTGCGTCCGGGGCCGTCACCGGCGAGAGCGGCCAGGTCCCAGCCGCGGTCGGCCGGGAGGCCGCCGGTCGCGTCCCGCCCGGACACCACGAGATGCCACAGGTCCTCAGGGGTCCGGACATCGCCCGGGTAGCGGCAGGCCATCCCGACGACCACCACCGGATCGCCGGCCGCGGCATCGCCGCCCTCGGAGGGCTCCGTTCGTGATCGGATCGTCATGACACCGCACTCTCCGACGAAGTCTGACTGGTGGACAGCTTGTGCCTGGAGGCTAGGCTCGCGGTCTCTTTACATTCCCCTAGATCTTCCTGCCGGTCCTGGGCGCCACGTCGGGCGCGGCCTTTCATCGGAACGGCCGCCTTCATCGGGACGGCCGGGCATGCTGAGGGGCCGGGGCTCCGGGGCCGTGAACGGCGGCACCCGGAGCCCCGGGCCACCCCGCACCGCCGCCCCGGGTGCAGGCGGGGCAGCGGCGAGGTGTGCCGCACGGGCCCGTGGCTCTCGCCCGGGCCCGTCAACGGCGGTCCAGGAAGCGACGGCCGTTCGGACCGTCGCGGAGACGTTATGACCCTTCGGACTCCAGCGTGGTGAGCCACTCGTCCATCAGCCGTGCGGTCTCCGCGGAGGCGTCCGCGATCAGCGTCTGGTGGGTCGCCTCGATCATGCTGGTGGTATCGGCCGGGACCGGTGGCGGCGCGTCCCCGCGCTCGACCCCGGCCATCGACTCGGTGCACCGGATGAGCAGACTCGGCACAGAGGTTGTGTACTGCTCGGCACGGCCTCGGGTCATCTGGAGGAACCAGTGCGCCATGGCCGACAGCCGTGCACTGCTCAGTTTCACCGACGGGGTGTCCAGGCTCGCGAGGTAGTTGCGGTGGAACAGGTCCCAGTCGACGCCTTCTCCGTCCTGGTACTCCAGGCTCAGGGTGTCCAGCATGATGAGGCCGTCGGGGCGGATGCCCCAGGTCTCCTCCATGACACCCGCGGCCCGGTAGGCGAATGTACCGCCCAGTGAGTAGCCGACCAGCACAAACGGCTCGCCGTCGCTGGCCAGCAGCGCGCTCTCGGCGATGAGCCGGACCGCGGCTTCACTGGTGGCGGGCAGGCTCTCGCCCTCGGCGAAGCCGAGCAGCGGCAGTGCGGAGACATGCCGGTTGCCGCGGAACCGGGAGGCGACGCGCGCGTATTGGTGTACACCGCCATTCGCACCGGGGGCGCTGATGCAGATCAGCCGGGGCTTGCCGGGCCCCGCGGCCAGGGTCACCGGCTCGGGCAGCTCCGCGACCTCGGCGGACACCTCGCAGAACGGGCGGGTGTTGGCGACCGCCACCAGCAGCCGCATCGCCTCGAGCTGCTTACCGGCCCGCACCGTGTCGAAGAACATCTCGGCCAGTGAGTCCTGCGTGTTCTCCGCCGTGGCGGTGAGCGCCCCGGGCCCGGCCACCGCCACCGGGCCGCCCTGGGCGGCGATCCGCTCCTGGAGCCACTCCGCCAGCCGCAGGGGCGTCCGGTTGTCGAAGACGGCCGAGGTCGGCACCCGCAGACCGAGCGCTTCACCGAGCTGGTTGCGCAGTTCGATCGCGATCAGCGAGTCGAAGCCCAGGGTGAGGAAGTCGCGCCGGGGGTCGACCGCGCCCGGGTCACGCTGGCCGATGAGCACGGCCGAGATTTCCACCACCAGGTCCACCAGCATCTCCTGCTGTTCGCCCGGCTCCAGGCCGCGGAGCCGGTCCCGCAGCGTGGCGAAGGAGCGGTTCGTCGCGGCGGCCGTCGGCCGGGCACCCGCGATGAGGTTGCGCAGCATCGACGGCACCCGTTCCAGGGCCCGCGTCCGGTCGACGCGGAGCGGGACCAGCAAAGCCTCTTCACGGGTGAGCGACGCGTCGAACAGGGCCAGGCCCAGCTCCAGGGTCAGCGGTGGTGTGCCGGACCGGTTCATTCGCTGGATGTCGATCTCGGTGAGGTCGCCGGTCATCCCGGTGCGCCGGGCCCAGAGGCCCCACGCCAGGGAAGTGGCGGGCAGCCCCTGGCCGCGCCGGTACTCTGCCAGGGCGTCGAGATAGGTGCTGGCCGCCGCGTAACTCGCCTGGCCCTGACTACCCGTCACTCCGGACACCGAGGAGTAGAGCACGAACGCGTCCAGATCGAGTTCGCGGGTCGCCTGGTGCAGATGCCAGGCGGCGTCGGCCTTCGGCCGCAGGACGGCATCCACCCGCTCCGGGGTCTGCGCCCCGATCACTCCGTCGTCGAGCACTCCGGCGGTGTGTACCACGGCGGTCAGCGGGTGCTCCGCGGGTATACCGGCGAGCAGGTCCGCCAGCGCGGCAGCGTCGGCGATGTCGCAGGCGGTGACGGACACCTGTGCTCCGGCCGCGGTCAGTTCGTCACACAGCTCGGCCGCGCCGGGCGCCTCGGGGCCCCGGCGGCTCGTCAGCACCAGGTGCCGTACGCCGTGCCCGGCCACCAGATGTCGGGCCAGTTCTCCGCCGAGGCCGCCGGTGCCACCGGTGATGAGGACCGTGCCGTCGGGGTTCCAGGCGCGTCCGGCGGGCTCCCGCTCGGGCACCTTTGCCAGTCGGGGAACCCGGGCGGACCGCTGCCGCAGCATCCACTGTTCCTCGTCCGAGGTCAGCAGGCTCGGCAGCACGCCCGCCGAGATATGCGCGTCGTCGATGTCGACCAGCAGGAAACGCCCGGGGTTCTCCGATTGCGCGGAGCGCACCAGGCCCCATACGGCGGCGGCGGCCAGATCCCGCACCTCCTCGCCGTCCGCCGCCATCGCGCCACGGGTGACGAAGATGAGTCGGGAGCGGGCGAACTTCTCCTCGGCCAGCCACTCCTGGATCAGGGCCAGCGCACGGTGCGTGGCTTCATGTGCCGCGTCGGGGGCGGGGCCTCCCGAGACCGAGACCACGAATCCATTCGGGACGGGGCCGTTGTCGCCGCTCTCGCCGATCGCCCCGGCCAGGGTTTCGGCGTAGGCGGCGATGGTCTCTCCGACGAGCGCCATGGCTTGGCCCAAGTCGTGCTGGTCGTCGCCGATGACGGCCCATCGCGCCCCGGTGACGGGCATCGGCTCGGTGGAGGGGGACACCCATTCGACCCGGTGGAGTGAGTCGTTGGGGTCGACCGCGGCGGGTGCGGCTAGCTCGCCCGACGACGCGCGCAGGGTCAGCGAGTCCACCGAGACCACCGGAGTGCCGTCGACGTCGGTGGCGGCCACGGCGACCGTGTCCGGGCCGCTGCGCACCACTCGGGCGCGCAGCACGGCCGCTCCGGAGGCGTGCAGCGAGACGCCGTTCCAGGAGAACGGCAGCATCCGCTCGGTGCTCTCCTCACCGGCGAACACCGAGGCGTGCAGCACCGCGTCCAGCAGCGCCGGATGCACTCCGAAGCTGCCCGCTTCCGGCGCCTGGTCCAGCAGCGCGGTCTCGACGAACGCCTCGTCGCCGCGGCGCCAGACGGCGCGGAGACCGCGGAACGCGGGGCCGTACTCCAGGCCCGCGCGGGCGTAGCCCTCGTAGACCCCGTCCAAGTCGACGGGGACTGCTCCGGGCGGAGGCCACGCCGTGGTGTCGAACTCCGCGGTCAGGGCGCCGGAGGTGAGCACGCCGGTGGCATGCAGATTCCAGTCTCCGGTCGTCGTCCCGGCCGGTCGTGAATAGAACCGCACGCCCCGGTGGCCGTGTTCATCGGATTCGGCGATCCGCAGCTGGATCTGGATGGCTCCCTGCTCGGGCAGCACCAGTGGTGCGGCGATGGTGAGTTCGTCCACCCGGTCACAGCCGACCTGGTCCGCGGCCCGGATCGCCAACTCCAGGAAACCCGTGCCGGGGAAGAACACCCTGCCGCCGACGCGGTGTTCGGCCAGCCAGGGAAGCGCGGCCGTGGAAAGGGTGCCGCTCATCACCAACTCCTCGGAACCGGCGACGGTCACCACGGCACCGACCAGGGGGTGGCCGGCCGGTTCCAGGCCAACGCCGGACAGGTCGGCGAGGAGCGGAGAGCGTGACGGCCAGTAGTGTTCGTGCTGGAAGGCATACGTCGGCAGATCAACGCGCCGGGCGCCCGTGCCCGCGAAGAACGCCGACCAGTCCACGGCCACACCACTCACATGGAGCCGCGCGAGAGCGCTGACCGCCGCTGTCTCCTCCGACCGGTCCTTGCGCAGAATGGGGACTGCCACGGCCGCATCCGGTACCTGCTCCCCGATCAGTGCCGACAGCACACCGTCCGGCCCCAGCTCCAGGAACGCCCGTACACCCTCGGCGGTGAGCGTCTGGATGCCATCGGCGAAGCGCACGGTCTCGCGGACATGCCGCACCCAGTACTCCGGCGAACAGATCTCCTCCGACCCAGCCACAGCACCCGAAAGATTCGACACCACCGCAATCGACGGTGCACCGAACTCCAGCCCCTCCACCAGTCGCCGGAACTCATCCAGCATCGGATCCATCAAAGGTGAGTGGAACGCATGCGATACCCGCAGCCGACGCGGGGTGCGATCCTCGAATCGCGCAGCGGTCTCCAGCATCGCGTCAAGCTCACCGGACAGCACCAGCGACGACGGGCCGTTCACCGCAGCGACCGCCACACCATCCGGCAGGACAGACAGCACCTCGTCCTCGCCGACCTGGACCGCCACCATGGCACCGCCCGCGGGCAGCGCCTCCATCAGCCGAGCCCGCGCGGCCACCAGCGCACATGCATCCGCCAGCGACAACACCCCCGCCACATGCGCGGCAGCAACCTCACCAATCGAATGCCCAGCCACGTAGTCCGGCCGTACACCCCACGACTCCACCAGCCGGAACAACGCCACCTCAACCGCGAACAGCGCCTGCTGCGCATATGCGGTTCGGTTCAGCTCCTCGGCCTCGGCATCCTCACCCCACATCACCTCACGTACGGAGCCATCCAGATGCGTCAGCACAGCGTCGAGAGCCTCAGCGAAGACCGGGAAGCGGCCATACAGCTCCCGCCCCATCCCCAACCGCTGCGCCCCCTGCCCGGAAAACACCACCGCCAGGCCGCCTTCGACCGGGACACCACGCGATACCTCGGTGACCCCGTCCTCATCCGCCAGCAGCACCGCCCGGTGCTCGAACAGCGAACGGCTTGTGGCCAGCGAGAAACCGACATCCAGCGGCGAGAGGGCCTGCTCGTCCACGAAGGATCGGACACGGTGCACTTGCTGTTCCAGAGCGGTTCCGGTCCTGGCAGACACCATCCAGGGCACCTTGCCGAGAACCTGACGCGGCGCAGCTGCCGCTACGTCGGCGGGCTGCTCAACCCCCAGTGGCTGTTCAAGAATGACGTGCGCGTTGGTGCCACTGACACCAAAGGACGAGACGCCTGCGCGGCGGGGACGGTCGGACTCGGGCCAAGCGGTGCTCTCCGTCAGCAGTGCGACGTCACCCACTGTCCAGTCCACATGCGAAGACGGCACATCAGCATGCAACGTCCGCGGCAGCACGCCATGATGCATCGCCATCACCGTCTTGATGACACCTGCCACACCCGCCGCCGCCTGCGTGTGTCCGAGGTTGGACTTCACCGAGCCCAACAGCAGTGGACGCTCAGCATCCCGCCCCTGGCCATACGTGGCCAGCAGCGCCTGGGCCTCGATGGGGTCCCCCAGCCGAGTGCCGGTGCCGTGCGCCTCGACGACATCCACATCGGCGGCCGACAGGCCCGCGCTCGCCAGTGCCTGCCGGATCACCCGCTGCTGCGACGGCCCATTCGGCGCCGTCAAACCATTCGACGCACCATCCTGATTAACCGCACTACCCCGCACCACCGCCAACACCCGATGCCCATTACGCACAGCGTCCGACATCCGCTCCAACACCAGCACACCCACGCCCTCGGCCCACCCCACGCCATCAGCACCCTCACCAAACGCCTTGCACCGGCCATCCGGTGCCAGACCCCTCTGCCGGGAGAACTCCACAAACGTCGTCGGCGTCGACATCACCGTCACACCACCCGCCAACGCCAACGAACACTCCCCACCCCGCAACGCCTGCACCGCCAAATGCAACGCCACCAACGACGACGAACACGCCGTATCCACCGTCATGGCCGGCCCCTCCAGCCCCAACACATACGACACCCGACCTGATGCCACACTCAGAGCACTCGCATTACCCCGGAAGCCCTCAAACTCGGCAGCACTCAACAACGATGCGTAGTCGTTGTACATCACCCCCGCGAACACACCCGTCCGGCTCCCTCGCAACGACACCGGATCCACCCCAGCCCGCTCAACCGCCTCCCACGCCACCTCCAACAACAACCGCTGCTGCGCATCCGTCGCCAACGCCGCCCCCGGGCTCATCCCAAAGAAATCCGCATCAAACTCCCCCGCCCCCCGCAAGAACCCACCCGCACGCGTCGACGAAGTACCCAGATGTCCAGGATCCGGGTGATACAACCTCTCCAGATCCCACCCCCGATCAGTGGGAAACTCCGACACCGCATCCACCTCACCAGCCACCAGCTCCCACAACTCCTCCGGCGAAGACACCTCACCCGGATACCGACACCCCATCCCCACAATCACCACCGGATCGTCCGCAACCGACGGCAACACCCCAACGGGGCGATCCACCACGCGGACCGCTTCAGCGAACAGCTCCTCCAGAAGGTGATCCGCCAGCACCTGCACCGTCGGGTAGTCGAACACCAACGTGGCCGGGAGCCGCAAACCCGTTACCGCGCTCAGCGCATTACGCAGCTCCACCGCCATCAATGAGTCGAATCCCAGGTCGCGGAAAGCCCGCGCAGGATCAACCACCGCGGGGCTGTCATGTCCCAGCACCTTTGCCACCTGGCCACGGACCACTTCCAGCAACAACGCCCGGCGCCCGGCCTCGTCCAGTTCACTCAGCCGCTGAGTCAGGCCGGCCGAGGCGGCACCAGCGCCTCCTGCCGAACGCCGCGTACGGATCAGGCCCCGCAGCAGCGGGAGCACCTCACCCCGGCCCCGTATCACGGTGAAGTCCAACCGCATCGGCACCACCACCGCTTCCTCCGACCCCACCGCGGCATCGAACCACGCCACACCCTGTTCCACGGACACCGGCGGGAAGCCAGAACGAATCATGCGCTCCCGATCCAGGTCCGTGAGCTCACCGGTCATCCCAGTGGGCAGATCCCACGCGCCCCACGCCAACGAGACACCCGGCAGCCCAAGCCCACGCCGGTACTCCACCAACGCGTTCAAGAACGCATTCGCCGCCGCATAGCCGCCTTGCCCCGCACTCCCCAATACACCGGCAGCCGACGAGAACACCACGAACGCCGACACCTCACCCACCAGCTCATGCAGATGCCACGCCGCATCCACCTTCGGCCGCAACACCGCGCCCACCCGCTCCGCCGACAGCCCACCAATCACTCCGTCATCCAGCACACCCGCGGCATGCACCACCCCAGACACCACACGCCCGTCCAACACCCCCGCCAACGCCTCACGATCCGCCACATCACACGCCACCACCTCAACCCGCGCACCCAACCCACTGAGCTCCCCAACAAGTTCAGCCGCGTCAGGCGCCTCAAGCCCACGCCGGGACAGCAACAGCAGATCCCGCACACCATGCTCAGCCGCCAGATGCCGCGCCACCACCGCACCCAGACCACCCGTACCACCAGTGATCAACACCGACCCCGACCCCGACCACACCGGAGCCGCCGAACCAGTCACCCCCACCCGCGCCAACCGAGGAATGACAATATGCCCCTCGCGAACAGCAACCTCCGGTTCGGCCAACGCCAACGCCCGCGTCAGCACCGCCGACGAGACGCCATCGCCGCCAAGGTCCAGCAACGCGATCCGGTCCGGATGCTCCGCCTGCGCCGACCGCAACAGACCCCACACCGACGCCACAGCCAGACCCTCGAGATCCCGCCCAACAACCGCACCCCGGCTCACCACCACCAACCGGGAATCAGCAAAACGCTCCTCCGCCAACCACGCCTGCACCAGCGCCAAAACCGAAAACACCCCGGCACGCACACCCCCCACCACACCACCAACCGCCACTTCCGCAACAACATCGACCCCGATCAGCACCACCTCAGGCGCTAGACCATCCGCCTCAGCCAACGCAGCCAGATCCGCGCATAGCTGGACCTCGGAACCCATCTCCCGAAGCGCATTGACCAGGCCCTCATCCGAGCCCACCACCGCCACCATGGACGGAGCGACCTCGACCGGCTCCAACACGGGAGCCCACTCCACCCGGAACAGCGAATCGCGGTCGGATCGTGCTGAATCATCCAGCTGATCAGGAGCTAGCGGGCGGGTGACGAAAGACTCGATCGATGCGACGAGATCCCCTGCGCTGTCAGCGAGCACAAGCGACATCGCGCCTTGGCCAGCGGGCGTCAGCCGCGCCCGCACCGCCGTGGCCTCAAAAGCGTGGAGCGTCACGCCTTCCCAGGAGAACGGCAGCCCCAAGCCCTGCTCGCTCCGGCTTCCGCCCTCCGATCCCACGGCATGCAGTTCCGCCGATCCCACGGCATGCAGTACGGCATCCAGCAGAGCCGGGTGAACACCGAACCCGCCGGCCGGCACCTCCTCCGGCAGCTCGACCTCAGCAAATACATCAGAGCCGTGCTTCCACACAGCCCGCAGCCCCTGGAACCCGGGACCGTAATCAAAGCCCAGTTGCCCAAGACGCTCGTAGCAGTCGCTGAGATCAACGGACACAGCACCCGCAGGAGGCCATATGGTCGCGTCGAACGGGATGTCCGGCTGGCTTCCCTGGGGCGGGTTACTCGCAGCCAACAGACCTGTCGCATGCTGTGTCCACGGCAGTTCCTCGGAGCTCTCGCCCCGGGCATAGATCGTCACCGAGCGGCGCCCGGAATCATCCGCAGCGCCGACGAACATCTGGACCTGCACCGCGCCCTCCTCGGGCAGCACCAGCGGTGCCGACAGGATCAACTCCTCGATCCGCTCGCACCCCACCTCGTCACCGGCCCGGATGGCCAACTCAACGAATGCGGTACCCGGCAGCAGAACATGCCCCATCACCACGTGATCGGACAGCCACGGATGCGACGCCAACGACAAGCGGCCAGCGAACACCACACCATCGGAATCCGCCAACGACACCGCCGCACCCAACAACGGATGCTCCGCAGACACCAACCCAGCAGCCCCCACATCCCCCACATCAACCGAACCCACCGGCCAAAACCTCCGACGCTGGAAGGCATACGTCGGCAGATCAGTCCGGCGTGCCCCGGTCCCGGCGAAGAACGCCCGCCAGTCCAGGGGCACACCACTCACATGCAACTGCGCGAGCGCGGTGACAGCCGCTGTCTCTTCCGGCCGGTCCTTACGTAGCACCGGAACCACCACGGCCTCGTCCGGTACTTGCTCCGCGACCAGTGCAGAGAGCACCCCGCCCGGCCCCAGCTCCAGGAAGGCCCGTACGCCCTCGGTGCTGAGTGTCTGGATGCCCTCTGCGAAACGCACGGTCTCCCGGACGTGCCGCACCCAGTACTCCGGCGAGCAGATCTCCTCCGCCACAGCCACAGCACCGGTCAGATTCGACACCACCGGAATCGACGGTGCACCGAACTCCAGCCCCTCCACCACCGACCGGAACTCATCCAGCATCGGATCCATCAAGGGGGAGTGGAAGGCATGGCTGACAGCAAGACGCTTCGTCCTGCGCCCCTCAGCCTCGAAACGGGCCGTGACCTCGAGTACCGCTGCTTCCTCGCCGGAGATCACCACCGACGACGGCCCATTCACCGCCGCCACCGACACCCGGCCCGACGCCTCCGCCACCAGCGGAGCAATCTCATTCTCACCGGCCTGGACCGCCACCATCGCCCCACCCGAGGGCAACGCCTCCATCAGCCGGGCCCGCGCCCCCACCAGCACACACGCGTCAGCCAACGACAACACACCCGCCACATGCGCTGCCGCGATCTCCCCGACCGAGTGCCCGGCCACGAACTTCGGGGTGACGCCCAGCGACTCCACCAGCCGGAACAGGGCCACCTCGAGCGCGAACAGCGCCGGCTGCGCCGTGCCGGTGCGGTTCAGAACGTCGGGGTCATCACCCCACAGCGTCTCGCGCAGCGCACCGCCCAGCTCCGCGGTGGCCGCGTCCAGGGCCTCCGCGAACACCGGAAACCGGTCGTACAGCTCGCGGCCCATCCCCAGCCGCTGCGCACCCTGGCCGGTGAACAGCACAGCCAACGGGCCGGGGGCGACGGTGCCCCGGGCAACCTCAACGACACTGTCCCCGGAGGCCAGCAGCACGGCCCGGTGTTCGAACGCCGACCGGCCGGTGGCGAGTGAGAATCCGATGTCCAGCGGAGCACGGTCCGAGGGGGCGTCCACAAACGACCGCAGCCGGTTCACCTGGGCTTCCAGCGCCTCGCCGGTGGTGGCCGACAGCGGCCACGGCACCACATCGACCGGGACCACTGCCGGTTCAGCGGCCGGCTCCGGCTCGGGCGGCGGGGCCTGTTCCAGGATCACATGGCCATTGGTGCCGCTGATCCCGAACGAGGACACACCGGCCCGGCGCGGCCGGTCCGTCCGCGGCCAAGCGGTGTTCTCGCGGAGCAGCTCGATCGCGCCCGCGGACCAGTCCACATGCGAGGAGGGGGCGTCCACGTGCAGCGTACGCGGCAGCACCCCGTGCTGGATCGCCATCACCGTCTTGATCAGCCCGGCCGCGCCCGCGGCGGCCTGAGTGTGCCCGATGTTGGACTTCACCGAACCCAGCAGCAGCGGGCGTTCCCGGTCCTGTCCGTAGGCGGCCAGGAGAGCGTGCGCCTCGATGGGGTCGCCCAGTGTGGTCCCGGTGCCGTGTGCCTCCACGGCGTCCACATCGGTCGGCCGCAGGCCGGCACCGGCCAGTGCCTGGCGGATGACGCGCTGCTGCGAGGGGCCGTTCGGCGCGGTCAGACCGTTGGACGCGCCGTCCTGGTTGACCGCGCTGCCCCGCACCACGGCGAGGATCGGGTGACCGTTGCGCAGGGCGTCGGACATCCGCTCGACCACCAGCACGCCGACGCCCTCGGACCAGCCGGTGCCGTCCGCCGTGTCGGCGAACGCCTTGCACCGGCCGTCCGGGGCCAGCCCACCGTGATGCTGGAATCCCACGAAGCTGGAGGATGTCGTCATCACCGTGACACCACCCGCCAGCGCGAGGGAGCACTCTCCGCTGCGCAGCGCCTGCGCGGCCAGGTGCAGCGACACCAGCGAGGACGAGCACGCCGTGTCAACCGTGACCGCCGGGCCCTCCAGGCCGAACACATACGACAGCCTGCCGGACATCACGCTCGCGGCGAGCATGACGCCACGGCCCTCCATGTTCCGGGCTCGGGCGATCAGGTGCACATAGTCTACGGAGTTGCTGCCGACGAAGACCCCCGTCTGGCTGCCCCGCAGCCCGACCAGGTCGATCCCGGCCCGTTCGATCGCCTCCCAGGACACTTCCAGCAGCAGCCGCTGCTGCGGGTCCATCGCCAGCGCCTCGCGCGGCGAGATCCCGAAGAACTCCGGGTCGAAGTCGGCGGCGTCGTAGAGGAACCCACCCTGGCCCTCCAACTCCCAGCCACGGTCGGAGGGAAATGCCGCAATCGCATCGCCGCCGGAGGCGACCAGGTCCCAGAGCTGCTCAGGGGAACTGACGCCGCCGGGGAAGCGGCAGGCCATGCCGACGATCACCACTGGATCATCGGCGGTGTCGGCGGGCGCGGCGGTGAGCACCGGACCGGCCGTCTCGGTGTGCAGCCCCAGCAGTTCGGCTTCCAGATGCTCGGCGAGGACGCGGGGACGCGGGTAGTCGAAGAGCAGACCGGCGGGCAGTGTCAGGCCGGTGATGAGCGCCAGCCGACTCCGCAGCTCCATGGAGGTCAGCGAGTCGAACCCGAGGTCCTGGAAGGCCCGGTCGGGGCTGATGGTGTCGGGTTGTGTATGCCCCAGCACGCCGGCCGCGTGTGTCTGGATCAGGTCGATGAGCAGTGCCCCGCGTTCGTCTTCCGGTGCCGCGTGCAGCTGCGCACGGAGTGTCGAGGCCGCGGATTCGCTGCCCCGCCGTACCAGTTGGGCCGACTGCTGCGCCTCGGCGGCGGCAGGGAGTGTACTGAGGGTTGGGCTGGGACGGAGGCTGAACAACGCCTCCAGAACATCCTTCCGCCGCAGATCGGCCACGATCGTGGTCGCCTCCGGCTCGGCCACCAACTCACCCAACAACTCCACAGCAAGCCCAGGCTCCAACCCCGAAACATCCGCCAACCGCGACCCACCCTGCACACCAGCAGCCATACCACCACCCGCCCAAGCACCCCACGCAACCGACGTCGCCACCAACCCCCGAGCACGCCGCCGCACAGCCAAGGCATCCAACACCGCATTCGCCGCCGCATAATTCGCCTGCCCCGGATTCCCCACAGCACCCGCCACCGACGAAAACAACACAAACGCCGACAGATCCCTGTCACGGGTCAGCTCATCCAACAACAACGCCGGAGCGACCTTCGCCCGAAACACCGCGCCAAACCTCCGCGGCGTCAACCCATCAAGCACCCCATCATCAAGCACCCCCGCAGCATGAACCACACCCGTCAACGGAAACTCCTCCGGAATCCCCGCCAACACCCCCTCAAGCTCCCCCCGATTAGCCACATCACACGCAACAACAGACACCCGCACACCCAACCCCGACAACTCCGCCTCCAACTCCCCCGCACCCGGCGCCCTCC
>NZ_JAERRF010000055.1 GCF_016741875.1 Streptomyces coffeae
GGCCAGCATCGGCTCCATCAACGGCGAATGGAACGCATGACTCACCCGCAGCCGCGACACACGGTAGTTCAGCTCCCGGGCGATGGACATGACCCGCTTGACCACGAATTCGTCACCTGAGATCACCACGGCGTCGGCTCCGTTGACCGCCGCGATCGCGATGCGGTGGTCGCCGGGCAGTCCGTGCAGGATCTCCAGGATGGCGGTGATGTCGGCCTCGGTGGCTTCAATGGCAGCCATGGCGCCGCCCGTTGGCAGCGACTGCATCAACCGCGCACGGGCCGCGACCAGCCGGGCGGCATCGCCCGTACCGAACACTCCAGCGGTGTACGCGGCAGCCAGCTCCCCGATCGAGTGGCCCAGCACCACATCCGGCCGCATCCCCCAGGAACGCAGCAGCTCCACCAACGCCACCTGCACCGCAAACAACCCCGTCTGCGCATAGCCCGTACAGTCCAACAGCGCCGCCTCAGCGGAACCCTCCTCCGCGAACAACACCTCCCGCACAGGAACCTCGAAACCCGCGACCCCACCAAGCTCCCTCTCGAGGTGCCCACAGACCTCATCCACGGCACGCGCGAACACCGGGAACACACCGTAGAGCTCACGCCCCATGCCAATACGCTGACTGCCCTGACCGGTGAACATCCAGCCCGTCCGACCCTCCGACACCGCCCCCGGCAGCAGGGCGTCGCCATCGGCCAGCGCGACCACACGTTCACGCAGCGCCTCCGCGTCAGCCCCGAGCAGCACCGCCCGATGGTCCAGAGCCGCCCGAGTCGTCACCAGCGACAACCCCACATCGACCGCCGCCAAGCCCTCCCCAGAAGGCCGCTCATCGAGAAAGGCCGCCAGTCGACCGGCCTGCCCACGCAGAGCTTCCGGGCTCCGGCCGGACAACACCCACGGCACCAGCGGAAGCCGCGCGATGGGCAGTTCCTCGGTGGCCGTGGCCGTCACCGGCGCCGCTGTGGGCGGTTCTTCCAGAATGATGTGGGCGTTGGTACCGCTGATCCCGAAGGAGGAGACTCCCGCCCGGCGCGGACGGCCGCCGACAGGCCACGGCCGCTCCCGGGTGAGCAGGCGTACCGTGCCCGCGTCCCAGTCCACGCGGGAGGAGGGCTCGTCCGCGTGCAGGGTCCTGGGCAGTTGCTGTTCCTGCAGTGCCAGGACCATTTTGATCACACCAGCGGCACCCGCCGCGGCCTGAGTGTGCCCGATGTTGGACTTCACGGAGCCGAGCCACAGCGGATCGCCGTCGCGCCCCTGGCCGTAGGTGGCGAGCAGCGCCTGTGCCTCGATCGGGTCACCGAGGCTGGTGCCGGTGCCGTGCGCTTCCACCGCGTCCACGTCGGACGGCGAGAGTCCGGCGACGGCGAGGGCCTGGCGGATCACCCGCTGCTGCGAGGGGCCGTTGGGCGCGGTCAGCCCGTTGGACGCGCCGTCCTGGTTGATCGCGCTGCCGCGTACGACGGCCAGCACCGGATGTCCGGCGCGCCGTGCGTCGGACAGGCGCTCCAGGACCAGCACTCCGGAGCCTTCGGACCAGCCGGTGCCGTCCGCGCCCTCCGCGAACGCCTTGCAGCGGCCGTCCGCCGCCAGTGCCCGCTGCCGGGAGAACTCGACGAAGAGGTCCGGGGTCGCCATGACGGTGGCGCCGCCCGCCAGGGCTGTGCGGCACTCGCCGGCGCGCAGTGCCTGAGCGGCCAGGTGGAGTGCCACCAGGGCGGAGGAGCAGGCGGTGTCCACGGTGACCGCGGGCCCTTCCAGGCCCAGGGTGTACGAGATCCGCCCGGACAGGACGCTGGCCGCGGATCCCGTGGCCACATAGCCCTCGACACCGGGGGCCAGGCCGCGTGCGGTGTGCTGGTAGTCCTGGCCGTTGGTGCCGACGAACACTCCGGTGGCCGAGCCGCGCAGTGAGAGAGGATCGATACCGGCCCGCTCCAACGCCTCCCACGCGACCTCCAGCAGCAGTCGCTGCTGCGGATCCATCGCGAGCGACTCTCGGGGCGAGATGCCGAACAGCTCCGCGTCGAACTCCGCCGCGTCCTGGAGGAATCCGCCGACGCGCACGTAGGAGGTGCCGACGTGGTCCGGGTCGGGGTCGAACAGTCCGTCGGTGTCCCAGCCGCGGTCGGTGGGGAAGGCCGACAGCCCGTCACCGCCGGAGGACAGCACCTCCCACAGCGCTTCCGGCGAGGTGGCACCGCCGGGGAAGCGGCAGCCCATGCCCACGATCACGACCGGGTCGTCGTCGGCGTTGCCGAGCGGCGCGAGTGCCACGTCGGCAGTCCCGGTCTCGTCGGCCGTGCCGAGCAGCTGACCGCGCAGGTGGGCGGTGAGCGCGGCGGGCGTGGGGTGGTCGAAGATCAGTGTGGTGGGCAGGTCCAGGGCGGTGGCGGTGGCGAGCCGGTTGCGGAACGCGACCGCGGTGAAGGAGTCGAACCCGAGGTCCTTGAAGGCTCGCGCCGGGTCGACGGTCGCCGGAGTGGCGTGCCCCAGTACGGCTGCGATCTGCGACAGCACCATGTCGTGCAGGACGCGGTCCTGCTCGGCGGCGGGGCGTCCGCGTAGTCGCCGTGCCAGTTCACCGTCTGCCTCATCGGATGTGCCCGCGGTCCGTGCCCGCACGCGGTCCGCGATCTCCGGAAGGTCGGTGGTCAGCGGGCCGGGGTGGGTGCGGGCCGGCGAGGATGCGAAGCGTTCCCAGTCGATGTCTGCCACGACCTGGGACGCGCGGCCGTCCTGGAGCGCCCCGTGCAGGGCGGCGACGGCTCGTTCCGGGTCGAGCGGGCGCATCCCCTGACTGCGCAAGTGCTCTTCGACCACGCTGTCGGCGGCCATGCCGGCGCCGCCCCACGGGCCCCAGGCCACCGAGGTCGCGGCCAGGCCGAGGCTGCGCCGGTGGTGCGCCAGTGCGTCCAGGTAGGCGTTGGCCGCGCCGTACGCGGCCTGGCCGACGTTGCCCAGGACGCCGGTGATCGAGGAGAAGAGGACGAAGGCGTCGAGTTCACGGTCGGCGGTCAGCTCGTGCAGATGGCGCGCGGCGTCCGCCTTCGCCGCCAGTACCCCGGCCACCCGCTCCGGGGTCAGGGCATCGGCCAGGCCGTCGTCGAGCACACCGGCGGTGTGGACGATGGCGGTCAGCGGTGTCTGCTCGGGGATGGTGTCGAGCACCGCCGACAGCTTCTCGCGATCACCGGCATCGCAGGCGGCGAAAGTGACCTGCGTACCCAACGCGCCTAGTTCCGCGCGGAGTTCGCTGGCACCGGGCGCTTCGGCGCCTCGGCGGGAGACCAGCAGCAGCCGCTCGGCGCCGCACGACGCGAGCCAGCGGGACACCTGCCTGCCCAGCGCGCCGGTACCACCGGTGACCAGGATGGTGCCGCGGGGCCGCCAACTGTCAGGGGTCCGGCCACGGGCAGCCGGGTCGCGCACCAGCCGGGCGGCGAACGCTCCGGAGGGCCGGACGGCGACCTGGGCCTCACCGTCGGCCGCGGCGAGCACCGACACCAGCCGGGCCAGGCTGTGTTCATCGGCCTGGTGCGGCAGGTCGATCAACCCGCCCCACCGCTCGGGCTGTTCCAGCGCCACTGTGCGGCCCAGGCCCCACACCTGTGCGGCTTCCGGGTGCCGCAGCTGCTCGCCGGAGTCCACGGACACCGCCGAACGCGTCACACACCACACGGGCGCCGGGGTGTCGCTGTCCGCCATGGCCTGCACCAGGACGAGTGTTGCCGCGGGGGTCGTCAGCAGCGACACCACGCCCGTGGGGCGGGTGGTCTCGGCGCGGAGCCGGGCGGTCAGGGATTCCCGGCTGTCCGCGTCGGCGACCGGCACTCGGACGGTTTCCGCACCGGCCGCCCACAACGCCTCGGCCACGGCGTCGTACGCGGCTCGAGCGGCGTGTCCGGTTCCGGCGACCTCTCCTGCCCCGACGGTGTCATGGTCTCCCGTGGTGTGTCCGGCGCCAGTGGCGTCGGTCTGCTGGGGGACGGCCACCAGCCAGGTTCCCGAGAGCCGGGCGGTGGCGGTGTGCCGTAGCGGCTTCCACGTCATCCGGTACCGCCAGCCCGACAGTACGGACTGCTCCTGCTGCCGCTGCCGCCAGTCCGACAGCACCGGCAGCACCGCGTCCAGAGGGTCGGCGGGACCCACGCCGAGTTCTCCCGCCAAGGACTCGGCATCGCCACGCTCGACCAGGTCCCAGAAACCGGCTTCGCCGCCGTCGGCCTCGGCGGGCGCGGCCCGCTGCGCAACGGCGAGGTCCGGCAGCCAGAACCGCTGCCGCTGGAAGGCATACGTCGGCACCGGGACGCGCCGGGCCCCGGTCCCCGCGAAGTACGTGCCCCAGTCCACATCGGCGCCGCGTACAAACAGCTCGGCCACCGCCGTCAGCAACGTCTCGGCCTCGGCGTGGTGGTGGCGCAGCACCGGCACCGCCGCCACGTCCATGGCGGAATGTGCGAGAGCGGCCAGCACCGGATCCGGGCCGATCTCCAGCAGACAGGCCGCCGACTGGTCGCCGGTGACGGTCCGCAGGGCGTCGTGGAAGCGGACCGGACGGCGCACCTGGTCCACCCAGTAGTCCGGATTGGCCCAGTCCTCCGCGCCGACGGGCTCGCCGGTGACGGTGCTGATTGCGGGAAGGGCCGGCTGCCGGTAGGTGATGCTCCGCGCGATGGCGGTGAACTCCGCCGTCATCGGCTCCATCAGCGGGGAGTGGAAGGCATGGCTCACCCGCAGGCGGGTCGTACGGCGGCCCTGTTCCCGGGCGATCGCCATGGCCTGCTCCACCGCGTCCTCATCACCGGAGACGACCACCGAGGAGGTTCCGTTGACGGCCGCGATCACGACCCGCTCGCCCTGGGCACAAGACTCGTCCTGCGCACCCGACTCGCCCTGGGCACATGAGCGGAGGAGCTCCGCGACCTCCGCCTCACCGGCTTCGACCGCGGCCATTGCTCCGCCCGGGGGCAGTGCCTGCATCAACCGGGCGCGGCCCGCCATCAGCCGCGCGGCGTCCGTCAGATCGAAGACATCGACCGCATAGGCGGCCGCGAACTCACCGACCGAGTGGCCCATCACCGCATCCGGCGCCAGGCCCCAGGACCGCAGCAACTCCACCAGCGCGATCTGTGTGGCGAACAGCCCGGTCTGCGCATAGCCCGTCCGGTCCAGCAGCTCCGCCTCCGCGGAGCCCGCCGCGGCGAACAGCACTTGCCGCACCGGAACGTCGAAGCCCGCCGCACCCGCCAGTTCCGCGTCCAGACGACCGCACACCTCGTCCAGGGTCCGGGCGAAGACGGGGAACGCCGCGTACAACTCCTGTCCCATGCCGGGCCGTTGGCTGCCCTGGCCGGTGAACATCCAGACCGTACGGCCGTCGTCCGCCACGCCGGAGACCACCGTCCCGGCGCCGTCGGCCCGTGCGGAGACACCTGCCCGCAGGGTCTCGTCGTCGCTGCCCAGCACCACCGCGCGGTGCTCGAACACCGCGCGGGTGGTCGCCAGCGACAGGCCGATGTCGGCCGCGGAGGCGCCGGGGCCGATGTCGAGGAACGTCGCGAGCCGGTCGGCCTGTGCCCGCACTGCCTGGTCGCTGCGGCCGGACAGCACCCAGGGCACCAGGGCCGGCTGGGTGCGGGGGCGCTCGTCGGCGACGGCGGGCTCGGCCCCGGTGGCCTCTTCGATGATGACGTGGGCGTTGGTGCCACTGATTCCGAACGACGACACGCCCGCCCGCCGCGGGCGGTCCACCTCTGGCCACGGCTGGGGCTCGGTCAGCAGCCGGACCGTGCGGGCCGGCCAGTCCACGTACGGGGTGGGCTCATCGACGTGCAGGGTCCGCGGCAGTACGCCGTACCTCAGCGCCATGACGGTCTTGATGACGCCGGCGACGCCCGCCGCGGCCTGGGTATGCCCGACGTTGGACTTCAGGGAGCCCAGCCACAGGGGCCGATCCTCGGTCCGGTCGCTTCCGTACGCGGAGATGAGGGCGTCGGCCTCGATCGGGTCGCCCAGTGTGGTGCCGGTCCCGTGGGCCTCGACGGCGTCGACGTCCGCCGGGGTCAGTCCGGCGCCCGCCAGTGCCTGGCGGATCACTCGCTGCTGTGAGGGGCCGTTGGGCGCTGTGAGCCCGTTGGACGCGCCGTCCTGGTTGATCGCGCTGCCCCGTACGACGGCCAGCACCCGGTGGCCGCGGCGGCGGGCGTCGGAGAGGCGTTCGACGAGCAGCATGCCCGCGCCCTCGGCCCAGCCGGTGCCGTCGGCGGCGGCGGCGAAGGGTTTGCACCGGCCGTCGGGGGCGAGTCCGCGCTGCTGGCTGAATTCGACGAACATGCCGGGGGTGGCCATGACGGTGGCGCCGCCCGCCAGGGCCATGTCGCACTCGCCGTTGCGCAGGGCCTGGCAGGCCAGGTGCAGGGCCACCAGGGACGAGGAGCAGGCCGTGTCCACGGTGACCGCGGGCCCTTCGAGACCGAAGGTGTAGGCGAGGCGGCCGGAGGCGACGCTGCTCGATGTGCCGGTCAGGGTGTGGCCTTCGGTGTCCTGGGACGCCTCGTGCATGCGCGGGCCGTAGTCGTTGTGCATGACTCCGACGAAGACGCCGCTGGTGCTGCCCCGCAGCGCTGACGGGTCGATCCCGGCGCCTTCGAAGGCTTCCCATACGGTCTCCAGCAGCAACCGCTGCTGCGGGTCCATCGCCAGCGCCTCACGCGGGGAGATACCGAAGAAGTCGGCGTCGAACTCGGCGGCCTGGTGCAGGAACCCGCCGTGGCGTGTGAAGGTCTTGCCCGGGCGGCCGGGAGCCGGGTCGTAGAGCGCGTCGGTGTCCCAGCCGCGGTCGGTGGGGAAGGGGGAGATCGCGTCGCCTTCGGTGGCGAGGAGCTGCCACAGCTCCTCCGGGGAGTGCACGCCTCCTGGGAGTCGGCAGCTCATACCGACGATGGCGATCGGTTCGCCGGACACCGCGGGCGTGTCGGCGGCTGGTGCGGCGGGCGGGTGCGGGACGTCGGAGACCAGCGACACGAGGTGGCCGGCGAGCGCGACGGGGGTGGGGTGGTCGATGGCCACGGCGGTGGCCAGCCGCAGTCCGGTCGCGGCGGCGAGTTGGTTGCGCAGCTCGACCAGAGTGAGGGATTCGAGCCCCAGCGCCTTGAAGGTGAGGCTGGGTTGGACCGCTTCCGGGGAGGGGTATCCGGCGACGGCGGCGACATGGGCGCGGACCTCTTCCAGCGCGGTCCGCCGTCGCCGCGCGGGGGGCAGGGAGGCCATGCGGTGTGCCCAGGCCGGTTCGTCGGGCTCGGCGGCGGGCGAGGACGGGGTGGACACGGCGGGGTCGGCCGGACGGTCGGCGGGCAGCGCCCCGGGTGCAATGGCGTCGGCCGCGGCGGGATCGGGCAGCCAGTACCGGCGGCGTTGGAAGGCATAGGTGGGCAGCGGGACGCGGCGGGCCCCGCGGCCGGTGAGCGCGGTTGCGAACACGGCGTCCCAGTCGATGGTGGCGCCGTGGACGTGTGCTTCGGCCAGGGAGGTGAGGAACCGGTCGGGCCCGCCGTCGTCACGACGGAGCGAGCCCACGCAGACGGCTTCGTGGCCCAGCGTTTCGGCGCTCTCCGCGACCCCGGTCGCCAGGACGGGGTGCGGACTCATCTCGATGAAGATGCGGTGGCCCTGGTCGAGGAGCCCCTCGACGGCCCGGTCGAAGCGGACGGTGTGGCGCAGGTTGCGGTACCAGTACTCGGCGTCCAGCCCGGCGGTGTCGAGCGGACCGCCCGTCACGGTCGAGTGGAACGGAATGTCCGTCGAGCGGGGCGCGAGGGCGGGCAGCGACTCCAGGAGGGCGCTGGCGACCTCATCCACTTGGGCGGAGTGCGAGGCGTAGTCGATCGGGACGCGGCGGACCCGGACGCCCTCGGAGGCCAGCGTCGTGCGGAGTTCGTCCAGCGCATCCAGGTCACCGGAGACGACCACGGAGCGGGGGCTGTTGACCACGGCGATGGTCAGTCGGGGACCCCACTGCCGCAGTCTGCCGGTGATGTCCTCGAGGGGAAGTGCGACGGACACCATGCCGCCCCGGCCGGAGAGGGCCGGCGTTACGTGGTTGCGCTGGGCCAGGACACAGGCCGCGTCCTCCAGGGACAGGGCTCCCGCCACACAGGCGGCGGCGATCTCCCCCTGCGAGTGGCCCACCACGGCCGCGGGTTCGACGCCGTAGGAGCGCCACAGGGCGGCCAGGGAGACCATCACCGCCCACAGCACGGGCTGGACCACGTCGTCGCCGTCCAGTACGGGTGCTCCCGGTGCCCCGCGCAGGACGTCGGCCGGGGTCCACGGAACATGAGGGGCGAGCGCGTCGGCGCAGTCGCGCATCCGGGCAGCGAACACCGGTGCGGAGTCGAGCAGTTCCACAGCCATCCCGGCCCACTGCGACCCCTGGCCGGGGAAGACGAAAACCGGCCGGTCGCCGGACGGTCCGGTGCCGTGTACGAGGCCGGGGGCGATACCGCCGTCAGCGAGGGCGTCCAGGCCCGTGAGGAAGGCGTCGCGGTCGGCGCCGAGAACGGCCGCCCGCCAGGGGAAGTCGGCGCGAGTGGTGGCCAGGGAGAAGCCGATATCGGCCGGTTCGGGCGCGGGGTGCTCCCGCAGATACGCCCGCAGCCGCCTGGCCTGGGCCCGCAGGGCGGTCCGGGTCTTGCCGGAGATCAGCCAGGGGAGAGTGGGCGCGGGCCGGTCGGTGGTGGAGCCACCGGCCCGCGCCCGCTCACCCACGTCCGGCGCATTCGGCTCCGGCTCACACGCGTTCGGCTCACGCGTGTCCGGCGCATTCGCGTCGGGCTCGCGCAGCTGCGGATCCGAGGGGTCGGTCCGCTCCTGGGACGGTCCCTCGACCAGGACCAGGTGGCAGTTGGTGCCGCCCATACCGAAGGCGCTCACCCCGGCGACGAGGCGCTCCTCCGGCCGCTCCCAGCCGCCCAGTTCGTGTTGTACGCGCAGGTGGAGCGCCTCGAGGGGGATGGCGGGGCTGGGGGTTTCGTAGTTCAGGCTCGGTGGGAGCTCGCGGTGCCGGATGGCCAGCGCCGTCTTGATGAACCCGACGATTCCGGCGGCGCCTTCGAGGTGGCCGACGTTGGTCTTGGCCGAGCCCACGGCCAGCGGACGGTCGGCGGGCCGCACGGCACCCAGAACGGCGCCGAGGGCGGAGGCTTCGACCGGGTCGCCGGTCGGGGTGCCGGTGCCGTGCAGTTCCACGTACTGGACCTGTGCCGGGTCGACTCCAGCCCGTTCGTAGGCCTGGCGGAGCACGTCCTGCTGAGCGAGGGGGTTCGGAGTGGTCAGCCCGTCGCCGCCGCCGTCGTTGTTGACCTCGCTGCCGAGGATCACGCAGTGGACCCGGTCGCCGTCGGCCAGCGCCCGCGACAACGGTTTGAGGACAACAAAGCCGCCACCCTCGCCGCGGACGTAGCCGTTGGCCCGTGCGTCGAAGGTGAAACACCGGCCGTCGGGTGACAGACCGCCGAACTTCTCGACGGCGGCGGTGCCGTGGGCGAGCAGGTTCAGGTTGACGCCGCCCGCGAGCGCCAGTGCGGAGGTGCCGTTGCGCAGGCTCTCGCAGGCCAGGTGGACGGCGACGAGCGAGGAGGACTGGCCGGTGTCCACGGTCAGGCTCGGCCCGTGCAGACCCAGGAAGTAGGAGACGCGGTTGGCGATGAGGCTGCGGTGGACGCCGGTGAGGCTGTGCCGGGTGAGGGCGTCGGTCCCCTGCCGGCGGGCCAGGGTGGCGTAGTCGTCGGCGATCGCGCCGACGAACACGGCGCAGTCGCTGCCCTGGAGCGTTCCGGGGACGATGGCCGCGTCCTCCAGCGCCTCCCAGCTGAGTTCCATGGACAGCCGTTGCTGCGGGTCCATGGTGGCCGCCTCGCGGGGCGAGATCTCGAAGAATCCAGGGTCGAACATGTCGACCCGGTCGAGGAATCCGCCCCAGCGGATGCCGGGCTGCCCCGCGGCGTGGTCCTCCCAGCGTCCGGGCGGTGCCGGCTCGATGGCGCTCGCCCCGGACCGCAGGGCCCGCCAGAACGCCTCCGGGTCCGGGGATTTGGGCAGGCGGCAGGAGATTCCCACGACCGCGATGGCCTCGTCCGGCAGGGCGACGGCGTGGGCAGACGCGGCGGCTTCGGTCTTCCCCGTCATCGGCCCCACCGTTCGTTGTGCCTGCGCCAGTGGTTCGCGCGAGGCGGTGCGAGCGTCATCGGACACGGTGTTTCTCCCGCTGTGTCGGGCCGGAGCGGAGTCGGGTGGAACGCCGTGGTGGCTCCTCCCGTGGGACCGGCTCCCGCGGGCGCGCGGACACACGTCAGGAAGGGGCCACCAACGGCGGGAACCACCCGGTTCTCCTGATTATCTGGAGGGTCAACTGGGGCTTTTACAAGGAATTCAGCGGCACCACCGGACGTCCGTCCAGGCCACTTCCCTGGAGGGCCGGGGGAAGTGCGTCAGGAGGCGAGCCGCTCCATGTGCGCCACGGCGACCTCGATGCCGGGCAGGGCCAGCATGTCTTCCCGGGCGCGGTCCGCCTCGGCCTTCACCGCGGGATCGTCGAGCAGTCGGCCGCAGGTCTGCGCCATGGCTTCCGGGCCGCGTTCGGACACATGGGAGCCGAGGCCGAGCTCCTCGGCCCGCTCGGCGTTGTACTTCTGGTCGGCGAACATGGGCCGTACGGCCATGGGCACTCCGGCGCGGACGGACTCCCGGATGCTGTTGTAGCCGCCGTGGGTGAGGAACAGCGCCGCCCGCTCCAGCAGCAGCTGTTGTGGAAAGTGGTCGACCACCAGCACGTTGTCCGCGGCCAGGCTTGTGTCCACCGGCATGCCCAGGGACGACACCACAGCCGAGCAGTTGAGGGTGGACAGCGCCTGGACGACGGTGTTCAGCGGTTCGGCCGGGTCGTAGGCGGGGATGGCGGTGGAGATCTGCCTGGCCTGGTCCAGGAAGTGCGTGATGGCGTCGGGCAGACCGGTGCCCATGGACGCGAGGACCAGCGGCCGGTCGGCGGGCAGACCGGCCAGCCAGGTGGGCAGGGTCTCCCCGCGGGTGACGGTGCGCGGCTGGCGGTAGGCCACGGCCTCGGGGGCGCTGGGGCGGGCGAAGCCGTACGTCACCGGCATGCAGTCGAACCGGCCGTGCTGGTACACCGACACCGGGTCATCTGACGGGGGGAGCCCGGCTTCGCGGCGGCGGTCGTTGAGCATCGGCAGAAGGAGCTCGGGATCGAGGAACTGCCCGGAGCCCGACGGGGCGGAGATATGCGGGATGTCCAGGGCCTCGGCGGTGAGCAGTCCGGCGAACTCATAGCCGTCGCGGAGGACGACGTCGGGCCGGAAGTCGCGGGCGATCGGCAGCAGCAGTTCGTAGACCTCATTGATCTGGGGACCGCATCCCAGGGAGGCCCAGAGGTCGTGGGCGAACCGGCTGAACTCGGCGGGGAGCGGGAGCTTGCCCTCCAGCAGCAGCCGCATGCCCTTCTGCGCGATATCGGTGTACACCCCGTTCACTCGCGCGGCCTCGCCGTCGAATACCCGGGTCAGGTTGGGCGCGGTGATGACGAGCACCTCATGCCCGGCTTCGCCCAGTGCCCGCACCAGGGGGAGCGCGGCACGCGCGTGCGACGTGGATCCGGTGATACTGCACAGAACTCGCATCGGGGCGTGGACCTTTCCTTGGGCCGGGCGAAGGTGTTCGGGGACCGTGTTCGGGGACCGTGGGCCCCGGCGATCAGTGCGTCCGGTCCCGCCTGGATCAGGCGGTTCGGACCCGAGGTGGCGCCCGAACGCGGCGGTCTGCGGAGTTCGGGCGCGGGCCGGGGGTTGCGGAGGCCGCGTGGGCGGCGTCCTCGGTCAGAAGCGGGCGAGCAGGGCTGCGCTGATCGCGTCCGCGGTGCGGACGGCCAGGGCCACGCTGGTGAGCGTCGGATTGACGGCGGTGGCGGTGGGGATCACCCCGTTTCCGCCGACGTAGAGATTCTCGAATCCCCATACGCGGGCGGAGGAATCGCACACCGAGGTGCCGTCGTCCGTGCTGCCCATGCGGACGCTTCCCTGGTAGTGCTTGGAGCTGCCGGCCGGGAACAGGGCCGGTTCGTTGCCGGGCAGGAAGCTCCCCAGCGCGGCCGCGATCCTCTCCTGGTCCGCTCGGGCCTGCGCGATGACCTCGTGGTCGCGCTCGGTGAGGGTGTAGTGGATGGTCATCTTCGGCATGCCGTAGGCGTCGGCCTCGGAGGTGGAGAACTCCACCCGGTCACTGCGCTGGATCTCCTTGACGCCGTACCAGACCATTCCGACGAACAGGCCCGGCTCGGCTCCCTGGACCGGCGAGGTGTCGACGGTGATGACCTGACCGTGATGGGGTCTGCCAGGGGCGGCGAACGGCACCTGGAACCGGGCGGTCTCCAGGTCCCGGATGTCGCCGGTGAACTCCACCGAGCCCTGCGCCCCGGTGCCCGCGGTGGGCCCGTTCTCGACGCGCACGGAACTGACAATTTTGGGCTGGTCGTTGAGGTAGTGGGCGAGCGCGTCCGGCCGGATGCCGGACGCCCACAGCAGCTGCGGCGTGCGCAGCGGGTCCGCGGCCACTGCCACGGCCCGGGCCCGCACGGTGTACTCCGCGCCGGTGGGCAGGTGTTCCAGTACCACGCCGGTGGCCCGGTTGCCCTCGAACAGCACACGGCGGCAGATGGTCTCCGCGGCGATCCGGAACCGGCTGTCCTCGCCGTCGGCGAGCGGCCCGAGGATCATGTCCGGTCCCGCCCAGTGGGGCCGGGTGCCGGGGCGCGGGCTACAGGCGAGTGGCATCGGCCGGGGATACCTGCCCTCGGGGTACTCGTGGTCGAAGAGATCGCGCAGTGTCTCCAGCACCAGCTGTCCGCCGGGGGTCCGGGGAAACGGGTCGTGGGCGACGGTGAGCAGGGCCTCGGCCGCCTCCAGCGCGGCGTCCAGTTCGTCGTCGGTCAGGAACGGGATGCGTTCGCTGTCCAGGGGGCGCGGTGCGGTGCAGGCCCAGTGCACACCCATGCCACCGACGTTGCTCGACATCACCGCGGCGGGCATCCCGTCCTGTTCGGGCTCTCCCTCCCGGCGTGGCTTGAGCAGGTGCGTACCGCGGTCGGCGTACTTCTTGGCCAGGGCTCCGTCCTCGCCCGGCGCGGTCGCGGGGTCGCGCCCCTGCGACTTGGTCTGAGGTTCCCTGCGCTCCTCCACGGGCAGGTTGTGCAGATGCAGCCCCGTCCGCTCCGTCAGGCGCGGACCCAGGTCGACCATCAGGATCCGCGCGGACGGCACGGTGTCGTGGACGCGGCGGGCGATGGCCGACCCGACGGGGCCGCTGCCGACGACGAGCAGGTCGACCCGGTGGGGGATGTCGGGTCGGCTCATGGCGTACGAATCTCCTCTCCTTGGGGGTTGTTCTTCGCTGTGGTCCCGCGCCCCGCCCTGGGTGTGGGGCGCGGGGTGTCGTGCGGGCGTGTCCCTGCGGGGCGCGCCTCTGCGGTACGGGTCATGCCGCGCTGCGCCCGGCCGCGTAGTACTCGCGGACCTGCTTGGCGAACCCCGGGCTCACCCGGGCCTTGGCGAGGATCTCCGCCGGCGGGGTGTACTCCGGGTCCAGTTCGGCGGCGAACCGTGCGAAGTCCGCGTGCAGCTGGGCCTCGAGGACCTTCGGCCAGGCGTTGGGGATGGTCCACTCGTCCTCGTAGCCGGTGGCCATCAGGTGCGTCACCGCCGTGTCCACGATGTCGGCGCGGCTCTGTGCCTGGATCGGCGAGCGGACCGGGCCGAACCGGCTGAGGTCGTACTCGGACTCCTCCTCGAGCAGACGCCGGGTCATCTCCTGTGCGAGCAGCGGCGACAGGTGCAGCCCGTCACGGTAGGTACCGGTCATCATCCACAGCCCGTCCAGGCCGGTCCGGCCGACGAGCGGGAAACCGTCCATGGCCACCGGCCGGTTGCCGACCTGGACCCGCGCGATCCCGGTGTCGTCGATGTCCCTGCGCAACTGGCGGAGGGCACAGTGCAGCAGGAAGGTGGTGTCCCGGACGGAGGGCACGTCCGCGGGCTGCGCGGCGATCGCGTTGGTGGCACCGAGGTAGATCTCGCTGCGGCTGCGCGGCACCACGTGGAGGCCACAGGCGAAGGCACGGTTGGGGGTACGCAGCACGCTCCTGGGCGTGGGCTTGTCCGGGTCGACACGTGCCACCACGGAGACGCCGACTCCGGAGACCAGCCGGGGAATGGCGGCAGCCACCTCGGGCACGGTGTCGAGCAGGGTCTGCGAGGCGGCGCCCGCGGCCAGCACCACCTGGTCGGCGGTGACGGTGTCGCCGGACGTGAGCTGGACGCCGGTGATCCGGCCGCCGGAGTGCACCAGCCGCTCGCCGAAACCGGTGATCAGCTGCCCGCCGGCCCGGACGAACGCCGCTTCGAGACGCTGGAGCAGCGCGGCGGCGTCCACCGCGTGTTCGTTGGGCAGGAACATGCCCTTCAGCGGCCGGGTGGTCGGGTTGGGGTCGAGCCATTCGACGTCGGCGGGGTCGATGTCCTCGAACGGCTCCCCGTACTGCTCAAGGGACTCCCGGATGGCGGTGTAGTTGGCGGAGTCGATGCCGGGGACACCGACGGAGTTGAGCAGCATGACCGTGCCATCGGCGACCTGGAGGTCCGCGCCGGTACCGCCCTGGTCGTCGAGTCCCGCGAGCCACTCCGCCCAGAGCTTGGTCGCCTCAACGCCGAGGTCGAGCTTGCTGCGGCCCTCTTCGGTCGCCAGCAGCGTGGTGGTCACCTCGCTGAAGGTGCCGAGCATGGCGCCGGCCGCGGTGGAGGCGGCCCACGGCCGGTCATCCCGGCCGAGCACCGCGACCTTGGTGCCGCGCCGGGCGAGCGTCAGGCCCAGGGACAGGCCCAGCCCGCCGTTGCCGACAACAAGGACTTCGAATGTCTGACCGGTCGGGTGTTCGCTGGTCATCGCGTGTGGTTTCCCATCCTGTCAACTGCCCGTTCAGGGCGGAGGGTTTGTGGTCAGTCGTGGTGCCGGGGCGGCGCAGCGGGCATACGGCCCGATCAGGGTTGTCCGCCGCCGGTGCGAGGGAGCTGGGCCAGCACTTTGGCGAGGGCCTTCGCGACATCGTCGATCTCGCGGTGGCCCCCCAGCAGGACCTGGTGCGGGATCATGATTCCGCGTGCTCCCAGCTCTTCCGCGTTCGGACAGCGCCGAGCGATGTCCTCGACCCGTACCGCGCCGTTCTCGGCGGCACGGAACGCTTCGGTGCGGTAAATCGCCGGGTACGAACCGAAGGCGGGGATGCCCTCCGCGAGCAGGGCTTGCACCACCGTGTCCCGGGAGAGTCCGGCCAATTCCCCGGGGTCGAGCACGAACGAGGTCATGTAGTGCGGGTTGACCGTGCACCGCTCGTCCCGCCCTTGGGGGATCACACCGGGGATACCGGCCAGCACCGCGGTGAGTTCCTCATGCCGGCGCTCCCGTCGGGCCGTCTGCTCGGCGAGGCGGCCGAGCTGCACCCTCAGCACCGCCGCGCTGAACTCGGAGAGCCGGAAATTGGACGATGCGGTGCGCAGGCTCAGGTCCGGGGCGCGACCGCAGCTGTGCCGGCTGAACGCTTCGCCGTACAGCTCGCCGGGCAGCAGCAGCGCACCGCCCTCACCGGCCGTTACCACCTTGCTCTTCTGGAAGGAGAACGTGGCCATGGTGCTGAGTTCGCCGAGACCGCGGTCGCGCCACATCGCGCCGTGTGCGTGTGCCGCGTCCTGAATCACCGGGATTCCGCGGGGTTCCGCCCACGCGTTGATCGCGTCCATATCGGCCACGAGGCCGCCCATGTGCACCGGGATGACCGCTCGGGTGCGGTCGGTGGCGACCGCTTCGAGTCCGGCCGGGTCCAGGCAGTGGGTCACCGGGTCCACGTCCACCGGCACCGGGATCCCACCGCGCCGGTGCACGGCGGTGGAGGTGGCGATGAAGGTGTACGCGGGCACGATCACCTCGTCACCGGGGCGCAGCCCGATGAGTTCCAGGGCGAGTTCGAGCGCATGCGAGCCATTGGTCACCGCGAGCGCGCCGGCGGCGTGGTGGTACTTGGCGAACTCGCCCTCGAAGGCGTCCACTTCGACACCGCCGTAGCGGCACCAGGAACCGTGGTCCAGCGCCCGGACGAGCGCTTCGCGCTCGGAGTCGTCGAACTGCGGCCAGACGGGGAAAGGGGCGGTGCGTACTCGTGGTCCGCCGTTCATGGCCAGCATGTGCTTCTCCTCCTCGAGGGGACGGCCGGCGCCGGTTGCGTCCGCGGTGTGTGACGCATCAGCGCTGGGGGGCCCGGTCGGCGAGCCGTACGAGGTGGTCGACGGCGGCGCGCACCGGGGGAAGCGCGAGCATGTGCCGCTGAGCCCTGCGCGCCTGCTGTGCGAACCGCGGCTCTGCCAGCAGCCGGGCGCAGGTCTCGGTGACGGCGTCCGCGGTCACCGCGGGCACACGCAGGCCCAGCCCCAGTTCCTCGACGCGGGTGGCATTGTGCAGCTGGTCGCTGAGCTCCGGCTGGACGGCCATCGGCACCCCCGCGCGGACCGCCTCACGGACGCTGTTGTAGCCGCCGTGCGTGAAGAGCAGCTGCGCGCTCTCCAGCAGCAGCGGTTGCGGGATGGTATGGAAGAGCCGTACGTTGCCGCCGATGATGTCCGGGTTCACGGGCATGCCGCGGGTGGCGATGACGGCCGTGCAGTCCACCGCGGACAGTCCCTCGACGACCGCGTTGAGCGGGTTGGCGTCCCCTTGCATCAGGGCGTCGACCACGGCCGCGGGGTCGGGTGCGGCGCCTTCCGTGCCCTCCGAGAGCTGCGCGGCGACGGGGCCGCCGAAGAACAGCTCCAGGATGCGGGGGAAGACGCTGCTGGACATCAGCGAGGCGAACACATGGGTACTGGAGACAACGACGAGTGGGCGGTCCACGGGGATGTCCTTGAGCCACTCCGGCTCGGTTTCGTCGCGGACGATGCTCGCCGGCTGCTGGTAGGCGAAGGTGCCTGGGATGTCGTGGGCGGCGAAGGAATAGTCGGGCGGCATGCAGTCGAAGCGGCCGTTGGCGTAGATCGCCTCCGGTGTGTCGCTCGCGGGCAGGCCCAGTTCCGCGCGGCGCTGGTTGAGCTCCCCCAGCGCCAGCTTCGGCTCCAGGTACTGGCCGCCGCCCGAGGGCGCCGTCACCTGCGGGATGCCCAGCGTCTCGGCGACCAGATACCCGGCGAACTCGACGCCACTGCGCAGCACCAGATCGGGGCGGAACTCCTCGGCCACGGCGAGCAGTTGGCGGTAAGCGTCGGTGACGTGCGGGCCGCATGCGGTGGCGAGCAGCACGTCGGGCGCGAACGGATCCTTCGGGCTGAACTCGATCCGCTGCTGTTCGAGCAGGCTGAGCACGATCTCGGCCATGTCGGAGAACAGCGGTTTGACCTGTATCGGTTCGCCGTCGAAGACACCTGCCATTTCCGGCGGTGCGACGACGAGGACCTCGTGTCCCTTCTCTGCCGCGGCCCGCGCCAGGGGGAGGAGGGCACGCGCGTTCGACGGCGACAGTGCGAGACTACACAGAATGCGCACGACCATACCTTTCAGCACGGGAGTTGAATCCGGCATCCACGGAATATCGCGGTGCGGGAGGGAAGTGACCCGCACCGCGAACCGTCGCTATGGTCTGCGTTCACGCCCCGGGTTTTCCCGAGTGTTCCGCGGCCATTTCCGCCACCGGTTCCGGTGACGTCCGGATTCGGGTCCGGCGGCAGCGCCCATCCGGATCCGGATCCAGTGGAATTGCCGTTCCTCAAGTGTGCTTGAACACGTACACGGGCGATATCGGCCCGGAGGAGCGGCACCATGCACGTGGGTCAGCACCGTCCCCACCAGTGCTACGCGGTCAGGTCCGCCGCGGGTCCGCTCCGGGCGGCCGCCCGTCGCCGGTGGTCCTCGCGCACCGGGCGGGACATCAGCGCGTCGACCACAGAGCGCGTCGTCGCGTACCGGAAGGCGTATTGGGCTTCTCCGGACGCCGAGCCGTACCGGGAGCGCCGCAGGAAGTCACGCTTCTCCAAGTGGTCCAGCCATCGTGCGGCTTGGTCCTGGCTTCCGTACCCCACCGCCGCGATGTCCTCGGCGCAGAACACGTCATTCAGCGCGGAGGCGTTGAACAGCACCGCCTTGGCATCCGGCGGGAGCGTGTCCACCCATGATGCGAGCACCCGATGGACATGATGCGGCACGGGCGGGACGGAGGACCCCGGCGGCGACTGTTCCCGCAACGTGCGGACGTACTCGACGGCGAACAGCGGGTTCCCGCCGATGCGGGCCACCAGGTCCTCCAGCGGCGCGCCGGACAGCGTGGTTCCGTCCCGGGCGAGCAGGGCCGCCACCAGCGTGGCCGTGCCGCTCGTGGACAGCGGGTCCAGGGTGAGGGTCAGAGCGTCGCGTTTGCCGCCGCCCCAGCCCGGCCGTACATCCAGCAGCTCGGGCCGGGCGGTCACCGCCACGAACATCGGCACCGGACCGGCCGTGTCGGCCAGGGACTCGATGAAGTCCAGCAGGGGTTCGCCGGCCCGGTGCACATCGTCGAAGACGACCAGCAGCGGGCGTTGCGCGGCGATCTCCGCCAGGAATCGCCGCGCCGCCTCGCTCGCCGCCACAAGGTCCGACGGTGGGGCGACGCCCGGCGGCCGGAGCAGCGCGCACAGCCGCGCGGCGATCCATGTGCCCGTTTCACCCGTACCGAACAGACCGTGCACGGTGCGGGCCAGCTTCTCGTCCCGCACCGCCGCGGAGTCCCCCGGCTCGACACCGGCGGCCGCGGACACGATGGGTGCGAGAGCGGACAGGGGTGCGCCCTGGTCGGCCCAGGAGCTGTGCCCGGTCAGTACGGCGAACCCTTCCGGGGCGTGTGCCGCCAGGAGAGCGAGTTCGCTGGCCAGCCTGCTCTTGCCCATCCCGGGCTCGCCCAGCACGGTCAGGAAGTGGGGGCGCCGCCTCCGCCACACATCGCCGAGCAGCCCCCGCAGCTGCTCCACCTCACGCCCCCGCTCCACCAAGGGCACCAGAGCGTCCGACGGGGGGTGCTCGGCCCGGACGGCCACGGGTTCGGATCCTCCTCCCGGCTCGTTTCCCGGCTGTTTTCCGGGCACCTTGCCCGGCTTCTTGCCCTGCGCCCTTCCCGGCTCGTAGGCGATGGCGCGCTCACTGCTCGTACGGGTGGCCGAGCACACCCGGATCCCGCCCGGCGGCACGGTTTCGAGCAGCTCCATACAGCTCTCCGGAACGCTTCCGCTGACCACCGGAATCGCCCCGCTGCCATCCGCCGCGCAGGTGACCAGCACGTCCCCGGTCGCCACGGCCACCTGTACCAAGGGCGCAGTCCCCCGCCCCGGGCCGGAGGCTCCGGGGCCCCGCGCGCCCAGCCGTTCGCGGAGGGCGAGCCCGGCCTGCACCGCGCGGACGGCATCGTCCTCCCGAGTGCGGGGAACCCCGAAGAGGGCGAAGGTGACCGGGCCGAGCACCCCCGAGACCTTTCCCCCATGGCGTTCGATCTCCTCACGGATAGTGGCCGTGAGACCGCTGGACGGTGGGAAGGAGTCCTGGGGACCAGCGCCCCGTGGGGCCTCACCGGCCTTGGCGCGCACCAGCAGCATGCTGAGCTGTTTGTGCTGCTCGGTGAGACCCGTGCCCGCTGTGCCGGAGGCGGCGGGCGCTTGCGTCGCCCATGGCTCGGCCGCCGGGCGGGAGTTTGTGGCCCGGGGGCGGGCGAGCGCATCCGGTGGAGGGGAGACCGCGGCGGGCGAGATGGACAACGGGGCGCGTGCGAGCGCGTCCGGTGGAGGGGAGACCATGGCGGGCGAGATGGACAACGGGGCCGGGGGGCGTGCGACCGCGCCGGACGACATCGAGAGCCCGGCCGAGGTGCCCTCTCGCGTGGCCTCATCCGTCCGCGCGAGGATGCTCAGCGCGTCGGGACGGAACAGCACCGGGTCGTGCTCGAGAATCGCGCGTTCCATGTCCCGCAGCCCGCGGCCGGGCTCCAGGCCGAGCTGTTCGGCCAGTTCGGTCCTGGTGCGACGGTAGACCTCCAACGCGTCCACTTGGCGCCCGCAGCGGTAGAGGCTCAGCATCAGCACGGCGCACAGCCGCTCCCGCAGCGGTTCCGTCTCGACCAGCGTCTGAAGCTCCCGTACCACCTCGTGGTGACGGCCGCAGGCCAAATCCGCCTCGACGGCGTCCTCCTGCGCGGTGAGGCGCGCCTGCTGGATCGCCGTCAGCTCGGGCCAGTCGGTGCCCGCCGCGGTCAGGTCCGCCAGCACCGGGCCGCGCCACAGGTCCAGCGCCGCCCGCAGGTGCTTCGCCCCGGCGGGCCAGGACCCGGCCGCGAGCTGGGCCCGGCCTGCCTTCACCATCGCCTCGTAGGCCGTCAGATCGAGATCGTCGGTATGGACCCGCAGCAGATAGCCAGGCGCGTGGGTCAGCAGCATCGGCCCGCGCGCCGACCCGCCGCCGGGCAGCAGGCCCCGCAGACCGGAGATCGCGTTTTGCAGCATCTTCCGCGCGGTGGGCGGCGGTCGTCCGGTCCACAGGGCGGCGAGCAGGGTACTGGTCGCCACCACGTCGTTCGGGTGCAGCAGGAGGTATCCCAGCGCCGCGCGCTGTTTGATTCCGCTCAGCCTCACGGGGCCGTCACGGTCGAGAACCGCCAACGGTCCCAGCACCCGGAACTTCATGCCGGATTCGCTTCCGTCCAATGCAATCCATCCGTGGATGTTCCACATGCCCGCCCGAAGGGCTCTCCCAAGGCCCCCGGAACACCTGAGGGAGCCCGAGGAGCCGACTCAATCGGCTTGGGCGGGAATGCTACGGAGGGCCCGACTGGGGAAATCACCGGATCGACGACCTCAGCGCGCGAGGGTCATCCGGCACGCCAGCGCAGCATCCGGTTGGCCAGGCCGAGAGCCAGCACCGTCATCACGGCCAGCACGCCGATGTCGATGGCGAAGGTGGTGTCGACGGTGTCGCTGACGCTGCGCCGGATGGCATCCGCCCCGTAGGTGGTCGGCATGACGTAGCTGAGGGCCCTGAGCGGCAGCGGCAGCGCCTGGGACGGGATGATCAGCGGTGCGCCCAGCAGCAGGATGAAGTTCAGCACGTTGGCCACGAGCGCGATCAGTTCGGTGCGATCGATCAGGCTGCCGATGACCAGGCCCATCGCGGCGAGCGGGAGAGTGGTCACGGGGTAGACGATGAGCAGCAGGGGAGACAGGGTCAGCTGGAGGTCGTACATCAGCCGCACCGAGACCAGCGAGGTCACCAGGCCGGGCGCGATGAGCAGAAGTCTGGAGGCGATGAACGCCGTCACAAAGGCCACCTTGCTGATCGGCAAGGAGGCGTAGTACAGCATCAGTCCCTCAGCCTTGATGTCACCCATCCGCTGTGCGATCGCCGAGGTGCCCAGAGCCGCGATGGTGAAGACACCGGATCCGCTTGCGATGTAGTACAGGCTCTGATTGTCGGTCAGCCCGGAGCCGATCCGGGAGAAGCCGAACACCATCGCCAGCGGCATGACGATGCCGAACACCATGTGTATGTGCCAGGTGGTGCGGATGTTCAGCATGTGCTCGAACCACAGGTACTTGAAGGAGGTACCGAAACGCGCGAGCCGGGCCCGGAAGGGAAGCCGGACCCGTACCCGGCGGTGCTTTCCGGATCGCGGGCCAGTGGGCTTCGCAGGGGCGGGCGCGGAGGCAGGATCGGGCACTGAGGTGGGGGTGGGAGCGGACTTGGGGACGAGCTCAAGGACGGGCTCAGGGGCTGGGTCGGCGGCGGACTCGGCGGCGGTCTCGACGGCGGTCTCGGGCCGGGCCAGCACCGGCAGGGCGCGCGTCCGGGTGCGGTGGGAGGCGGGGGGCCCCGGTGCGGGGAGAGCCAACTCCCGTGGCAGAGGAACGGTTGTCAGGCGGCGGTCGCTCCCCGCGACGGCGGGGGCCATCTCCGCGCTTTCGGGTGCCGGATCGGAGGCACTCGGGAGCGCCTCCGGGTCCTGGGCACCCCGCTTAGCCTCGGTGGTCACCTGCCCGTTGGCAGCGGGAGTGTCCGCGTCCTGTTTCAGGTTCAGACTGAGATAGACGTCTTCCAGTGTGGGGCGGGCGAAGCGGAAGTCATCGACGCGCCCTACCCCGACATCACTGACCAGCACATGGAGCAGCGCCTGCATGCGATCCGGCTCCGCGGCGATCAGGTAACTGCCGCTGCGGTTGCCCTGGCTGACCTGGCCGACTGTGGAGAGCCGGGCGATCTCCTCCTCTGTCAGGCTGTCGCCTTCACGCACAAAGAGCTCCAGCCGCGCCTGCGCGCCCATCTGCTCCTTGAGCTCGCCCGGCGTGCCCATCGCGGTGATCCGCCCCCCGTGCATCACGGCGACCCGGTGCACGGCTTTCTCCGCTTCCAGCACGTTGTGCGTCACCAGCACGATCGTGGTGCCCTCAAGGGCGCTGCGCCGCTCGATGATGTCCCAGATCTGACGGCGGTTATGCGGGTCGAGCTCATTGGTGGGCTCGTCCAGCACGATCATCTCGGGGCGGCCCATCATCGTCATGCCGAAGTTCACCAGCCGCGTCAGCCCGCCGCTGAGCCGGCCCACCTGGCGATCGGCGTACGGGCCGAGGCTCAGCTCCTCGATCAGCTCATCGGTCTGGCGGCGGGCATCGGTCTCGCTCTGGCCACGCAGCCTGCCGGTGTAGTGAAGTGCGCGGCGGACTTCGAGCATCTTCATGGACAACGCCGTCTGTGGCAGAAACCCCATGGTGGACTTCGCCATCTCCGGGTCGCGCAATACGTCGATGCCGTTGACCCTGACCCAACCGGAGGTGGGCCGCAGCAGGCCGAGCAACTGCAACACCAGTGTCGTCTTGCCGGCGCCGTTCGTGCCGAAGAGTCCGAAGACCTGCCCGCGGGGAACGCTGAAGGTCACACCGTCATTCGCCTTGATCAGCTCCCCCTTGCGCCCCCGATAGGCGCGTACAAGGTTGCGCACCTCAACCGCTGTGTCACCGCCAGATTTGACCATGCCCACGTTTTCTCGCCTTTTCGGCTCACGGACCGCCCATGCGCTGCTGGTCCTCCGCCTGTGTTTTGGTTTCCTCGCGCCCGCCGCTTCCGGTTCGGTATGAACCGTGGGACCGCGAGTTCAGTTCTTCCATGGCTTCACGCTCAAGCTATGCCAGGTGCGAGCATTGCGTCAGTGGAAGATTTCCACTGTCCGCCCATTGCGCGCCTCGCGAGGAGTGGAAGGTTCCATTGCCTACCCATTGCTCCTGTGGAAAGCATCGGGTTCGCCATCGTCGTTCTCTGTTCTCTGTTCTCTGTTCTCTGTGGTTTCTGCGCTCGGTGGCTGTGGTCTTTGGCCGTGGTGGACGTCGCCACCGGTCACAACCCGCCGAGCTCGTCGTCGAGGAAAGCGAACATCTCGTCGTCCGAGGCGGATTCGAGATCGAAGCCGCGGTCGCCGGTCCCGTCCTCCGCTTGCAGAGCCGCCCACCGCGACCTGAGGACATCGAGCCGCCCGGCGATCTGTTTGCGCGCTGCCGCGTCCACGCTCACCTTGGTGAGCGCCTGCTCCAAGTGGTCCAGTGTGGCGAGGATCGAACCTTGACCGCTCAGTTCCTCCGAGACCAAGCGCGTGTGCAAATACGCCGCGAGCTCCATGGGCGTCGGATAGTCGAGAGCCAGCGTGGCCGTGAGGCGCAGCCCGGTCGCCGCGCTCAGCCCATTCCGCAACTCCACCGATGTCAGGGAGTCGAAGCCGAGATCACGGAAGGCGCGGGAGTGTTCGACCGCGGCGGCCCCGTCATGCCCGAGTACGGCCGCCGCCTGGCTGCACACCAGGTCCAGCAGGGCCTCGCGCTGCTCGTCCTCGTCCATCCCGGCCAGGCGGTGCGCCAGCCCCGGATCCGCGGGCTGACCAGCCGTACGCCGGGTGCGGACCAGGCTCCGCAGCAGCGGGTGCACGTCGTCGCGGGTACGCAGAACTGGCAGGTCCAGCCGGACCGGCAGCAGCACCGCCTCCGGGGTGGACAGGGCGGCGTCGAACAGGGCCACTCCCTGCTCGGTGGAGAGGGGCGGGAAGCCGGCGCGGTGGATCCGGTCCCGCTCGGCGGGGCTCAGCTCACCGACCATGCCTCCCGCCTGCTCCCACGGCCCCCAGGCCAGCGAGACACCCGGGAGGCCACGCTTGCGGCGGTACCGGACCAGTGCGTCAAGGAAGGCGTTTGCCGCCGCGTAATTGCCCTGCCCTGCGCCGCCGAACGTGCCCGCGGCCGAGGAGAACACCACGAACGCGGATACGTTCTGCGTCAGTTCGTGCAGATGCCAGGCGGCATCGGCCTTGGGTCGCAGCACGGCGTCGAGGCGTTCCGGGGTGAGCGATCCGATCACGCTGTCGTCGAGGATCCCAGCGGTGTGCACCACCGCGGTGACCTCGTGCTGCGACAGCACATGCTCCAAAGCCGCGCGGTCGGCCACATCGCACGCCACCACCTGGGTGCTGGCGCCCCATCCGGTGAGTTCCTCAACGAGTTCCGCCGCACCAGGAGCATCCGGACCACGCCGGGACAGCAGCAGCAAGTCCGTTACGTTGTGCTCTCGCGCCAGATGCCGGGCCAGCACCGCGCCCAAGCCTCCGGTACCGCCGGTGATCAGCACCGTTCCTGCGCCGGTCCAGGCTGTGCCACTCTCCGGCGAGGAAGCCTGTGCGTGCGTGGCCGGAGCAGGTGTGGCCGGGGCAGGCAGCGGCATCCGTCCCAGCCGGGCCGCGAGGACCTGGCCGTCCCGGATCGCCAGTTCCGGATCCGGTGTCGTCAACGCCTTCCGCAACAACGGGGCAAACCGGTCCATGTCCAGGCCCGAGTCCAGGCCCAGGTCCAGGTCCAGGTCCAGGTCCAGGTCCAACAGAGTGATCCGGTCTGGGTTCTCCGTCTGCGCTGACCGGACCAGGCCGCATGCCGCAGCCACTGTCAGGTCGTCACTGGTGGCGTGCCGGGTCAGCACAACCAGCCTCGAGCTGGCGAACCGCTCGTCCGCCAGCCACTCCTGCACCAGCCATAGGGCACGCGACACCGTGGCATGGGTGGCTTCCACCGTGCCGTGACCGGACTCGCTGATCAATCGGGGGGTTTTCAACTGGGTCAGCACGATGTCCGGCACCACGTCGTCCACCGCCGCGAGGGCATCGAGATCGGGGTACGCCTGGACCTCCATCCCGGCCGCTCTCACCAGTTCGGCGATATCGTCCGGCACATCGACGACGGCCACTTCGGACAGCGCGGTCTCTGCCTGGCTGGTCGACTCGGTCCACTCCAGCCGGTAAAGCGAGTCTCCGCCCGTGTGCGGGCGGGTACCGAGTTGTTCAGGCGTGACGGGGCGGACCACCAGACCGTTCACCGAGAAGACCGGATTCCCCGTCGTGTCGGCGGCCCTGATCTCGATGGTGTCCCGACTGGTGCGTGTCAGACGGACCCGTACCGCTGTGGCGCTGGAGGCGAACAGCGACACACCTTCCCAGGAGAATGGCAGCGCCGCCCCACCGTTGCCCTGACCGTCGCCATCCAGTCCTTCGTCGTCCGTCGCGCCGTCGGCGAATCCGGCTGCGTGCAGAAGGGCGTCGAGCAACGCGGGATGCGCACCGAACCTCTGGATATCGGTGCCTTCGGGCAGTGCGACGTCGGCCAACACCTGCCCATCAAGCCGCCACACGGACTGCAACCCTTGGAACACCGCCCCGTAGTCGAACCCGGCATCCGCGAGCTCTGCGTAACGGTTCCCGACGTCGATCGGTTGGGCACCCACCGGCGGCCATACAGCGGCATCAAAACTGAAGGGCTCAGCAGGCTCATCACTCAACACGCCAGTCGCATGCTGAGTCCATGCCGCACCAGGCTCGTCGTCCGGTCGCGAGTGGACGGTGACCGTGCGCCGACTGTCTTCGACGCCGGTGTCCTCACCGACACGTACCTGGATCTGCACCGCGCCCTGCTCGGGCAGCACCAGGGGGGCTGAGAGGGTCAACTCCTCGATCCGCCCGCACCCCACCTCGTCACCGGCCCGGATAGCCAACTCAACGAATGCGGTACCCGGCAGCAGAACGTGCCCCATCACCACGTGGTCGGACAGCCACGGATGCGACGCCAACGACAAACGACCCGCGAACACCACACCATCGGAATCCGCCAACGACACCGCCGCACCCAACAACGGATGCTCCGCAGACACCAACCCAACAGCCCGCACATCCCCCACACCCACCGAACCCACCGGCCAAAACCAACGCCGCTGAAAGGCATAGGTGGGCAACTCCACCCGCCGCGCACCCGACCCCGCAAACAACGCATGCCAGTCCACGGCCATGCCGCTCACGTGCAACTGTGCGAGCGCCGTGATGGCCGTCGTCTCCTCCGACCGGTCCTTACGCAGCACCGGAACCGCCACCGCCGCATCCGGCACCTGATCTCCGACCAGTGCCGAGAGCACACCATCGGGCCCCAGCTCCAGGAAGGCTCCTACGCCCTCGGTGCTGAGGGTCTGGATGCCGTCGGCGAAGCGCACGGTCTCACGGACATGCCGTACCCAGTACTCCGGCGAACAGATCTCCTCTGCCGCAGCCACAGCACCGGTCAGATTCGACACCACCGGAATCGACGCTGCGCCGAACTCCAGCCCCTCCACCACCGACCGGAACTCATCCAACATCGGATCCATCAACGGCGAATGGAACGCATGACTGACAGCCAGCCGCTTCGTCCTGCGCCCCTCGGCGTCGAAGTGGGCAGCGATCTCCAGCACGGCTGCTTCCTCACCGGAGATCACCACCGACGACGGCCCATTCACCGCCGCCACCGACACCCGACCAGACGCCCCCGCCACCAACGGCACAACCTCGCCCTCGGCCGCCTGGACCGCCACCATCACACCGCCCGACGGCAACGCCTCCATCAACCGAGCCCGCGCCCTCACCAGCACACACGCATCAGCCAGCGACAGCACACCAGCCACATGAGCTACCGCGACCTCTCCGATCGAGTGCCCGGCCACAAAGTCCGGCCGTATTCCAAGCGACTCCACCAGCCGGAACAACGCCACCTCAACCGCAAACAACGCCTGCTGCGCATAACCCGTCCGGCTCAGCTCCTCGGCATCCTCGCCCCACATCACCTCCCCCACAGGACCGTCCAGATGCGTGAGCACACTGTCGAGGGCCTCAGCGAAGACCGGGAACCGGTCGTAGAGCTCCCGTCCCATCCCCAGCCGCTGCGCGCCTTGGCCGGAGAACAGGAACGCCATTGAGCCTTCACCGGCCGCACCCCGAGCCGCCTCAGCCACTCCCTGATCGGAGGCAAGCAACACCGCCCGGTGCTCGAACAGCGAACGGCTTGTGGCCAGCGAGAAACCGACATCGACAGGCGAGAGACGCTGTTCCTCGGCAGCCGACCGGATCCGGTCGAGCTGTGCCTGCAAAGCGCCCTCAGTCTTGGCAGACACCACCCAGGGCACCGTGCTCAGGCCAGCCCCGTGCTCCTCGACCGGTTGTTCCACCGCAGGCCCCGCCTCCAGAATCACATGCGCGTTGGTGCCACTGAGCCCGAACGACGAAATGCCTGCGCGGCGGGGGCGACTCATCTCGGGCCAGGCAGTGTTCTCCGTCAACACCTGCACATCGCCCGCCGTCCAGTCCACATGCGAGGACGACACATCAGCATGCAACGTCCGCGGCAACAGG
>NZ_JAERRF010000056.1 GCF_016741875.1 Streptomyces coffeae
TTAGATCAGCCGTATCACCACGACCAGCATGCTGCCTCAGAACTGCTTGCGTCCTGCTGAGCTTTGACAGATCCGAACCAGCAGGTCAGCCCGGGTGACATGATTCCTGGCACCCACAGGGTGGTCGACGTGCCGCTGGTCAGGTGAGCAGACCTGTCTGCAGGATCTGATCTTGGAGGTGGTCGTGGGGCGTCGACCGACTGTGTTCGTCCGGCCGATCACCGTGGGGGAAGGCCGCCGCTTGCAGCGGATCAGCCGGACGGCGAAGGATCCGGTGCGGCTGCGGCGGTCGATCGTGGTGGCGATGTCCGCCCAGGGCCAGACGGTGAAGGACACTACCTCGCTGATGCGGGAGCGTAGAGCTGCCAGTTGCTTGGTAGGGGCTGTCGTTGGGTGGCCGCCCTCCTCGTCCGGGTTCAAAGACGTGTTGCCACGCGGATCAGGTCGGCAACTGTACGAAGGCGGCTGTGCGGCGGCCAGGCGATCGCGGTTGTCACGGGCGGAGCGTCCAGGACCGGCACGGCGGCGAGGTCCCGGCGCAGGTCGGCGGCGGCGGACTCGGGAATGACCACGGTGGTACGGCCAAGCGCGATCAGCTGGAAGAGCTGCGTCAGGTTCCGTACCTCTGCGCCCGGTCCTTCTGGGTAGCTGCCGCCCGGACCGGGCCAGCGGGCCATCGGGAGCGTTGGCAGGGTGGTGATGTCGGCCATCCGGACCTGGGAGCGGCCGGCGAGCCTGCGGCTTTGTGATCGCCCAAGTATGGGCACGTTCAGTGATCGTGGGTCTGTGACTGCTCTACCTGATCTTCTGCCGACTACTGGGCTGCCTCCTCCTGGTGGGCCGATCGACCGCCGCAAACAACGCCGAGATCCTGTGGGTGCCGGAATCCTGTGTCATCCCTATGCGGCCTGCGTGTATTCGTGGATGAGGCCGCCGAGTCGATCGCGTCGATGGATGCGAGTGTTGTCGGTGGCGGTGGGTGGTTCGGGCTCGGTGAGTAGGTCCGGCGCCCGTTGTCCGAGGGATTGGTGTGGCCGGTGTTGGTTGTAGTGCTCTGCGTACTCACTGGCGACGAGGCGTAGGGTGCGCTCTCCTGTGATCAGGATGCGGTCGGTTGCCTCGCGTCGGCATGAGCCGATCCAGCGTTCCGCGATGGCGTTCATCCGCGGTACCCGGGGCAGTGTTGGAAGGATGTGCACGCCGATTGCATGGAAGACGGCGTCGAAGTTGTCGGTGAAGTATGCTCCGCGGTCCCGGATGAGGAATCTGACCGACTCGGCGTGGTCGCCGAGCTCCATGAGATAGTTCCGTGCTTGCTGGGTGATCCAGGGGCCGGTCGGGTGTCGGGTGATGCCGGCGATGTGCACCCGCCGGGTGCTGTGGTTGATGAAGAACAGCACGAACCAGCGCCGCAGGAAGACCGTATCGATGTGGAACAGGTCGGTGGCTACGATTGCGGAGGCCTGGGCTTTGAGGAAAGCGGCCCAGGAGCGGTCTGTACGCTGCGGCGACGGGTCGATCCCGGCCTTCTTCAGGATCGACCAGACGGTCGAGGCGGCGACGTTGTGCCCCAGGCCGCCGAGCTCTGCGTGGACGCGGCGGTATCCCCATCCAGGGTTCTCCCGCGCCAGACGCACGACCAGTTGGCGCAGGGCCTCTGGTGTGGGTGGTCGGCCCGGACGACGGGATGGGTAGGTCCACTTCCAGGCGATGAGCTGTGCGTGCCAGCGAAGGACCGACCGAGGAGAGACCAGCAAGGCCACCTGGGTACGCCGCTGCTTGCTGACGCTCCGGAGCAGTGCCGCCATGACAGCCTTGTCGCTCCAGGAGAAGCGCGGCCGTGGCTGGGCGCGTTGTGCGATCATCAGTTGATGCCGGAGCATTAAAATCTCTGTGTCCTTCGAGGCATCCGAGCGGGCGAGCAGAGCAAGCCATCGGAAGGTCTGGCAGGCGAGCAGGTAGATCAGCCGTATCACCACGACCGGCATGATGCCTCAGAACGGCTGGCTGCTCCTGAGGTCTGGCAGATTCGAACCAGCAGGTCAGTCCGGGTGACATAATTCCCGGCACCCACAGGCCCGCGATGCTCTATCCACCGCTGCTGGTCACGCAGCCAGCCGAGTTCTGGAACCCCACAGGCAACGCAACTCACGCGGTCGACGAGGACGATACCCCCACCCTTCACGAGGTCGATCTCATCGCGAAGCAGATCTCCCGCAGTACCGGCTGACCGTGTACTTGCAAGCCGGGGCGGGACTGCGCATCAGCGAGACCCTGGCCTTCACCGCTGACTGCCGCCGGTCCGACTTCCTACGGGTGCGCCGACAAGTCAGTTCCAAGGCGCACCGCGAAGACTGCGAGACCCGCTTCGTCCCGCTCAAGCACCGTGCAGAGGGGGAGTACCGGGATATCCCCCTGCCTGACTTCCTGGCCCAGGAGATTGAGCGCACCTGCGCGACTGGGGCACGGTGACCGCGTCAGGCCAGGAGGTCCTGTTTGCTCCACGTGACCGGGGTAAGGGCACCATGCCCACGGCTACGACCTACGCCTACCACTTCCGGAAGGCGGTCATGGACGCGGGCATCGTCAAGCCAGACGGTAGCCCGAAGTGCACCCCGCACTGCCTGCGCCATTTCTTCGCCTCGACCGCCCTCGCCCACGGCATCCCGATCCACGAGGTCTCCCGCTGGCTCGGCCACAGATCGATCAAGACCACGGTCGATGTCTACGGGCATCTCGTAGCCGCCTCCTGGGACGCTGCCGGACCGTCATGCAGGTCGAGGTGCCGGTCCGTGGCAGCGTCGCGGTGACCTCGGCGCGGAAGGGCGGATCGCCTCGGGGTCGACGCCGAATTCGCCGACGGCCCGGGTGAATCGCGCCCAGTGTAGTTCGTACGCCCGGACCTGGTGGGCTCCCAAACCCTGGCTGCGGTCTGAGTCTTGTCGGGTGGAGGGAAAAGCGGAGAGCGAAAGCCATTGGCAGGAGGAGCCGACCGGATCTCTCCGGCCGGTCCTTGTTTGTTCAAGAAGGTAGAGGCGGGAGGACCGGGTTCACCAGAGCCAATTGGACATGGCGACGGGTGCCATTGCCCGTGCGTCCCGTGTGCTGGAGGTACCGTCCACGGGGGCACGGAGGCAGTAACGAAGTCCCAGGTGCGGCAGGCCGGGGTGGGGCACTACTCCCCAGTGCTACGCCACTGCCCCTCTCCCTTACAGTGGTGCCGTGTCGTCGGGAAGCAGCGTGGTGGCGCGCAATGTGCGCCTTCTCAGAGAGCAACGGGGCCTGTCCCTGGCCGAACTGGCTCGCCAGGCCGGCCTGGCCAAGCAGACGCTGTCCAAACTGGAACTCGGCACGGGGAACCCCACGGTCGACACGCTGTTCTCCATCGCGGGCGCGCTCGGCGTGCCGGTGACACGGCTGGTGGCCGAGCGGGATCAGGTGATGACCGTGCAGCGCGGCGACGATGTCGCCTGGGAGCGGCACGACGGTTATGAGTCCCGGTCACTGGACCATGTGTACGGCTCCGGCGTCATCGAGAGCTACCTGGTCCGCGTCAGCCGTGTGCAGGGCATGGACAAGCCGTCCGAGCCGCACCCGGCGGGCACCCTGGAACACCTGTACGTGATCCGGGGCCGGGTACGGGTCGGGCCCGCCGACGCCCCAGTGGAACTGGCGGCGGGTGACTTCGTGCGATATCCGGGCGACCAGCCGCATGTGTACGAGTCGCTGGACGAGGAGAGCCTCGTCCACATCGTGGTGAGTGTGCCGCGCGGGCAGCCCGGCATCGGCGGTATGACCGTTTCTCACACGCATGGACACCAGCGGCCCTGAGCGCCACCCAGCGCGCAGGGCCGCGGAACGCCCCGGTTCCGTACGTGGTCAGGCCCGGGGCAGGCCGCCCCCTCCGGACGGCACCGCGCCGCGCGCCTTGGCGGCGGTGACTGCGCGGGCCGCCTCATGAGCCACGCGGCGCAGGGCCCCGGCGTAGCGCGAGGTGTCGAAGCGGTGGTCGGCGCCCGCCACGGAGAGTGCGGCCACGGGGCGGCCGAGGGGACCCATGACCGGTACGGCGACGCACGTCAGGCCGATGGCGGCCTCCTGCCGGTCGTAGGCGATGCCCTCCTGGCGGATCCGCCGCAGCTCGGCCCGGAAGCGGTCGGGGTCGGCGAGGGTGTACTCGGTGCGGGCGGGCAGCCCTGCCTCGATGGCCCCCTCGGCGGCGTCGTGGTCGAAGGCCAGCAGGGCCTTGCCGACGCCCGTGCAGTACGCAGGCAACCGGGCGCCGATCCGGGAGGGCGAGCGCGCCGCACGGTGGCCGTGGATCTTGTTGACGTACACGATCTCGGTACCGTGCAGCACGGCCAGGTGAACCGTCTCGTGTGTCAGTTCGTACAGATCCGCGAGATGGGGCAGCAGCCGTTCCTGGAGGAGCGGTGGTGTCGGTCCGTAGACGCGGCTGCCGATGTCGACGAGCTGGGTGCCCAGCCGGTAGTTGCTGCCGACCCGCTCGACGAGTTCGTTGCGCTGCAGGATGCCCAGCAGGCGGAAGGCCGTCGACTTGGTGAGACGGGCACGGCGGGCCAGTTCGCTGACGCCGACGTCCCGGTCGTGCTCGGCGAGCGACTTCAGCAGGATCAGTGCCTTGTCGACCGCGGTCTGTTGCTCGGGCTCGGGGCTCGGCCCACCGGAGTGCGGGGGGTCGGCATGCTCGGGAGAAAAGGCGGTGACGGGCATGGGCAGACTCCGGGGAAAAACCGAGGGGCGACCAGGTAAGTGGACGCATGTCCAATGTAGGAGACTGTGTCGGGCTTGTAAACGCGCGTGCCGCGGCAGTGTCGGCCGGGGTGGTCATGTCGCCCTGCCACCTCGCCCATGGGTGGGCACAACAGAACCGCCCGTCGTGCGTCACCGGCACCACGGGCGGTTCAAGGAACGCGGGTGGGGTGCGTCAGCGTCCGAACTCCACGTCGCGGGTCTCCGGCAGGGCCAGGATGCAGCTCAGGCTGACCAGGCACAACGCGCCGACGTAGAAGCCGAGGACGAACGGCGACTGCCAGTGTGTATTCAGCCAGGTGGCGACCAGCGGGGCGAAGCCGCCGCCGAGGGTGCTGGCGAGGATGAACGTCGCCGAGGCGCCGGTGTAGCGCAGCCTGGCCGGAAACAGTTCGGGCAGGAACGCGGCTATGGGCGAGAACAGCAGGGTGAACAGCACGAGCCCAATGGTGAAGGCCCCGGTGATCAGTATACCGTTGCCGGTCTTCAGCGAGCCGAACATGGGCAGGGCCCACAGGGCGCATCCGGCCGCGCCGGTGATCATCACCGGGCGTCTGCCCACCCGGTCTGCCAGTCGCGCCACCGGCACGGTGGTGGCGACGCTGACCGCGGCGGCGATACTCGTGGCGGTCAGCATCGTGGTCTGTGCGATGCCGAGGGTCGCCGACCCGTACGAGATGCTGTACACGATCGTCAGGTAGTAGAGGGCGGAGCCGCCGACGGCCGCGCCGATGCCGAGGAGCAACCTGCCGGGGTATTCCTTGATCAGGGCGCCGAGCGGGAAGCGGGGGACTGCGGCGTCGCCGGTGGACCGCTGCTCGAACACCGGGGACTCGGAGACCCGGGCACGGACCCAGAGGCCGATGACGACGAGCACGGTGCTCAGCAGGAACGGGATGCGCCAGGCCCCGTCGGCGAAGCCGTCCTTGCCCGCGACCGCGAGCGTCGGCAGGATCACGGCGCTGGACAGCAGGAAGCCGAGCGGTGGGCCGGCCTGCGGGATCGACGCGAACAGCGCGCGGCGCCCGGGAGGCGCGTGCTCCGCCGCCAGCAGCACGGCTCCGCCCCACTCGCCGCCCAGGCTCACGCCCTGCAGCAGGCGCAGGACGACCAGGAATATGGGGGCGACTAGGCCGGCGGTCTCGTACGTGGGCAGCAGTCCGACGCCGACGGTCGACAGGCCCATCAGTATCAGGGCGAGGATGAGGGCCCGCTTGCGGCCGAGCCGGTCGCCGATGCCGCCGAACAGCACCGCACCGACCGGGCGGGCCAGGAAGGCGGCGGCGAAGGTGAGGAACGCGGCCAGCGTGGACAGCGTGGCGTTGCCGGACGGGAAGAAGGCCGGGCCCAGGACGAGGGCGGCGGCCGTGCCGTACACGGCGAAGTCGTAGTACTCGATGATCGTGCCGATGAGGCTCGCGACGGCGACCCGCGACGCGGCGGATTTCTGTGCGGCGGGTGCCGCGGTGGTTGCGGCGACGCATGCCGGTGCGGCGTCTCTGGTGGTATCGGACATGGAGCGGCTCGATTCCGATCAGGCCCGGATGCGCAGCGACCCAGGACACACGGCGGGGACTGAGCCGGGACTGTAGGGCACCGGCCACCGGTGGAAAGATCCGTGTGCCGTCCTGCGGCACGACACAACGGGCGTACCTGACACTCCGGTCCCCCAGGAGTGAGGCGGCCCACGTCAGCGGCATGCCGCATTCCGGAACAGCGGCTGGGCCGTTCCTCGGGCGGTGGCGTGTGCTGGGCACATGCAGCGACACGACACCGACACCGACGGCGCCGGCCTGTCGGACTGACGGCGCCCGGCAGGTCCGGCCCTGCCCGAGGAGGCCCAGCGGTGACGCCCACCCCAGCCCGCGCCGCAGCGCACCGCCTGGCCCGCGTCCCCGAGCCGGCCGTCGACGTCAGTGCGCATTTCGACCTCGACCACGGCCCTCGCTGGCGAAGACGGCATCGAAGGCGGCCGTGAACTTTGCGTCCCGGTCGCGGACCAGGTGGGTGAACTCGGTTGCGCGGTCGCCGAGTTGCCAGAGCAACTGGCGGGCCTGCTGGGTCGCCCAGGCGGCGGTTGGGGTGAGCGGTGACGCCGAGGATGTGCACGGTGCGGGTGCGGACCTCCATGACGAACAGGGCGTACAGGCGGTGCAGGGCGAGGGTGTCGACGTGGAACAGGTCGGTGGCGAGGAGGCCGTGGGTCTGGGACTTCAGGAACGCTGTCCACTCACCGCGTGCGGGGTGACGGCGTGGGGCCGGTCTGAGTCCAGCGCCGCGCAGGATGCGGACGGTGGCCGGGCTGACCTTGTGCCCGAGGCGGCGGAGCTCACCGTGGACGCGCCGGAATCCCCACCGCGGTTTTTCGGTTCCGAGCCGCGTGATCAACTCGCGCAGTTCCTCCGGCAGGGGAGGTCGGCCCGGGGACAGGGGCTGAGTCCACTTGTTCTTGACCAATCGCTGGTGCCAGGCGAGCAGGGTGCGCGGGGAGACGATCCGATGGCCACGCAGCGTCCGAGGAAGGAGGCGAGCGAGGGCGGCGAGCAGTGCCCGGTCCGGCCATGTCGGCATCGGGGCAGCAACCTGCCGGCGCAGGATCGCGACCTCGTGGCGCAAGATCAGTATTTCGACCTCCTTCGCGGCGGACGATCGGCAGAGGAGGACCAGCCACGCGAAGATCCGCGTGGCGGCCGGATAGAGCATTCGTACGAGCACAACGACCGATGGTGCCGGATCGGCTCATCGGAGCGTCGTCCCAGGTCACGGGCAGTGCGGCCATTCTGAAGCGGTACGGGGGTCTGCGGGCGCGCTGGGACCATGTCCAGGTGATCGTGTCACTGGTGTATCAGGTCACGCGGAAGCTTCTCTTGGTCCCAGCGGTGTTGCTGTGTCGGCAGACGGCCAGAGACGCTGAGTTGCTCGTGCTCCGGCACGAGAATGCGGTGCTGCGCAGGCACTTGCGAGTCCAGTGCGGTACCAGTGGTGGACCGGTTGTGGTTCGCGGCGTTGTCCTCGCTGATACCCCGGCGTCGCTGGGCGGAGATGCTCCCTGTGACACCAGGGACGTTGCTCGGCTGGCATCGACGTCTCGTTGCACGCAGGTGGGACTACAGCGAGTGCCGGAGCAGGCCGGGCCGGCCAGCGATAGCAGAAGCTGTGAAGGAGTTGGTGCTGCGGCTGGCACGGGAGAACCCGCGCTGGGGGCGCCGCAGGATCCAGGGGGAGCTCGCCCGGCTGGGCCACAGGATCGGCGCCTCCACGGTATGGAAAATCTTGACCGCAGCCGGTATCGACCCGGCTCCCCGCCGCGGCGGGCCGACATGGCGTGAGTTCCTGACATCCCAGGCCGAGGCCATCATTGCCTGCGACTTCCTGCACGTCGACCTGGTGGATCTTCGCCGGGTCTACGCGCTGGTCTTCCTCGAGCACGGCACACGCCGCCTCCACATCGCCGGCATAACCGCGCATGACCGCACAGTGGACGGCCCAGCAGGCCCGCAACCTCCTCTTGAGGTGGGCGTGCGCCTAGAGTCGTTGCGCTTCTTGATCCGCGACCGGGACGCCAAATACACCGAGTCCTTCGACGCCTGAAGGGTGTCTTTACTGCCGTAGGGTGGCTGACCAGGGGCTTTACATGGCCCAGGTATGGGCATGATCACGGATCGTGGGACTGCGACTGCTCTACTTGATCTTCTGCCAACTACTGGCTTGCCTGCTCCTGCTGGGCAGATTGACCGCCGCGAACAACGTCGAGATCCTCGCTCTCCGCCATGAGGTCGCTGTGCTGCGCCAGCGGGTCGAGCGGCCCCGGCTCTCGTGGGCTGATCGTGCCGTGCTCTCTGCTCTCGCACGGCACCTGCCACCCGCTCTACGCCGCCACCGGCTGGTCACCCCGGGCACCCTGCTGACCTGGCACCGCCGTCTGGTGCGCTGGAAATGGCGTCAAACCCCGACCGGACCTGGCCGGCCACCGCTGGCGGAGGAGACGGTCGCGCTCATCCAGCGCCTGGCGCGAGAGAACCCGACCTGGGGGTACGTCAGGATCCAGGGCGAGCTGCGACGGCTCGGTCACAGGGTTGCCGCCGCCACGATCCGGCGCGTCCTGAGCCGCTCCGTTCTACAGCCCGCACCGCAGCGCGCCTCCCAGCAGACCTGGCGCTCCTTCCTCCGATCCCAGGCCCACACGCTGCTCGCCTGTGACTTCATGCACGTGGAGACCGTCTTCCTCAGACTTCTCTATGTCTTCTTCGTCATGGAGATCAAGACCCGGCGGGTCCATGTCCTGGGCGTCACCGCCCGTCCCACTGGTGCATGGGTCACCCAACTCGCCCGCAACCTGCTCATGGACCTCGGGGACAGGGCTGGGTGCTTCCGGTTTCTGATCCGTGATCGGGACAGCAAGTTCACCGCCGCGTTCGACGCCGTCTTCGCAGGCAACGGCACAGCCGTCATCCCGACGCCGCAGCAAAGCCCCCGGTCCAATGCGTTCGTCGAACGATGGATACGTACAGCCCGCGCCGAATGCACCGACCGCCTCCTCATCACCGGTGAACGACACCTGCGTACGGTCCTCAACCTGTACGCCGAGCACGACAACACCGGAATGGCCCACCGCAGCCTCGACCTACGAGCACCCGACGACGACCCGAACATCATCCCCCTGCCCGCCGCCGGGATCAGGCGCCGCCAGGTACTTGGCGGACTGCTCAACGAGTACCGCACCATGCCACCCCAGCTACCTCACCGTCCACCGGCAGAGCCCAGCTCAGCAGCTTGATCGGAATATTGACACCCTTCAGGTATGTAGAGCAGAGACACGGGCAGTTGTCCGTGGTCGGGCTGGACCCCTCCTGGCCGGACATAGCCTCTTGGCCGCTTGAACCTCCTGCCTCAGTCTGGAACTCGCCGACCCCGTCGGGAGCCACAGGCGGGGGCGCCGGGGCTCAGTTCCCGTCCGGCGCGTTGCCGCCGTCTTCGGCGGCGCGGACGGTTTCCTCAATGACGATTTCTATGACCTGGTCACGGTCTGCCGCATCGAGCTCCGGTCCCGGCGGCCTGGAGTCCCTGCCGAGCCTGACCCGGACGTGGCGCGCGACCATCTCCGGGGACGGTGCGGGGGTGGTTTTCCGCAAGTCGCGGTAGACCGTCCAGGCCAGACCTGCGATGCTCACGATCAGCGTGCCCAGGGACACCGGGTCGATGTACTGGACGGGGCGGGAAGTGGTAGCCCGGGTATGCAGGGCAGCCTCCACCTCGGCGGCGACGGCGGCGCTGTGCGGTGCGGTCAGCCGGTTGACGGCGGCCCGGGCGATGGTGGCGATCGGATCGGTCATCGATATGGTCTCCCGAGAATGGGGTCGGGCGGGGTTCACGCGTCTGCAGGCGGATCGGCACAAAGGTACTCCCGTACAAGGGCGGGCAGTTGCTGCCCGGTCACCTCGGTCCAGACCTGGGCGAGGGTATCCGTGCCCAGGTCCCGGGCCATTCGCTTGAGCTGCTCGGGTCCGGTGCCGGTGAGGGGATGCGGCACCTGGTCGAAGAGCGCCACGCAGCTGACCGCCCACCTCAGGGCTTCCGCCGGCTGCCCCCGCTCCTCGGCGAGGAGCCCGAGCTGTGCGTAGGTGAGGGCCAGGCCGGGGTGGTCATCGAGGGACTCCCTGACGGCGAGGGTTTTGTGGTACCAGTCTTCGGCCCGGTCCAGCTCTCCTCGGTCCTGATCCAGGATGCCGAGCTGGTGATAGTCGTCGGCGAGGCCGCGGCGGTTGTCGAGAGACTCCTGGAGGTCGAGGGTTTTGTGGTACCAGTCTTCGGCCCGGTCCAGCTCTCCTCGGTCCTGATCCAGGATGCCGAGCTGGTGATATGTGGTGGCACGGCCGTGGCGGTCGTCGAGTTCTTCATAGATGAGGAGGGATTGGCGGTACCACTCCTCGGCCAGGTCCGGCTCCCCCCGCAGCCGAGCAACCATTGCCAGGCCCTGGTATGTGTGGGCGAGGCTGGGGCGGTCATCGAGAGACTTCTGGAGCGCGAGGGACTTGTGGTACCAGTCCTCCGCCTGGCCCAGGTCACCTCGCATCCGGGCAACGATCCCGAGGCCGTAGTAGCACCGGGCGCTGGCTGCACGGTTGCCGAGTTTTCTGCCGAGACCGAGGGATTTGTGGTACCAGTCCTCGGCCTGGTCCAGCTCTCCGCGATCTTGAGTCACGCGCGCGAGCTGGTGGTAGGTGGCGGCAGTGCCGTGGCTGTCGCCGAGCGACTTCTGGAGCGCGAGGGCCTTGCGGTACCAGTCCTCTGCCTGGCCCAGGTCACGCCGCTTCCGGGCAACGTTGCCAAGATTGAGGTAGACGGCGGAGAGATCGCCTTGCACAGCGGGTGTCGCCGGCTGCTGTTCCAGGACGCGGAGAACCGTACGGTGGGCGCGTTCGGACTGTTCCAGGCGACCGGCCTGGGACAGACGAACGCCTTCGGCGCTGGTCAGGGAGAGCCACAGCACGGCGGCGGGGTCGGAATCGAGAGAAGCAGTCCCCTCGGGCGGATCCACGATGGTGAGGGCGCGGTCCAGCCATACCCTGGCCTCTCCGGCCAGCCCTCGCGCATCCCAGTACATGATCAGCAGCGCGATGATTCCCGAGGCAGAGAACCACAGCCGGTGTTCCAGGGCGTAGCCGAGCAAGCTGCCCAGGGTGTGGCGCTTGTGGTCGATGATGGCAAGGGTGGACTCGGCGTCCTGCCCCTCATTCATTTGTTGGGCCAGCACGAGGCAGAAGGTGGCGTGTGCTTCCAGTAGGGCGTGAAGTGTCGCGGTGGGCTCCGCGCCGGGAGCGAGGTAGGCGGGCAGGGCGGGGTGGATACGGTATATGCCCGCCCCGAGAGGGGTGAGCAGACCCACGCCCGCTGCCCGGTCCAGCACAGCAGCCCATTGGTCGGCGGTCCGGTTCCGGTACTGCTCGGGCACCCCGGGCATCGCGGAGAACACCGCCAGCACCCAGACACTGGTCACGTCGTGGATCAGCCCGAGTACGCTGAGCGCCTTCTGGTCGTCCGGGTGCAGATGGGTGAAGGAGTAGGCGACGCAGGCGGACAGGGAGCCTGTCCGGCCGCCGTCCCCAGCACCGCCAGTGGGCAACGGAGCCGTGCCCTGCAGGCCGGCCAGCAGCTTCTGCGCGCTGGTGGTCTGCAGGTACGGCAGGGTCAGCCGCATGCTCAGCGGGTGCCCGTCCAGCCACTGCATCAGCTCTCCGAACGCCACGGACTCGCGGCGCCGACGGGCATTCGGATAGGGCGCAAGGAGCTGCTCGGCGTACTCGTTGGCCTCCTCGGGCTCCAGCCCGCCTATCGCCACCCGGCCCACCGCGTCCGGCCCTCCGAGCCAGTCCTCGGTGGTACGGCTGGTGATCACCACGGTGCTGCGCCCGCCGGCGGCGATGCGGCGCAGGAACTGGCGGAGTTCGGTGCGCTCCTCCTCGTCCAGGGGTGGGGTGGCCTGGTGGGGATCGGGCATGGTGTGCACGGACTCGAAGTTGTCCCAGATCAGCAGCAGTCGCTTGGTGGCCAGGAGTTCCTCAGTCACGGACCGGCGTTCGTCGCGGTCGAGCCCGGCGAAGCGGTCGCCGCATACCCGCTGTCCGATCGCGTCAGTCACCCCATCGACGCCGAAGGAGGCTGCGCCGGGCTCGAACGAATGCCAGATCACCCAGGACGGGCCGTCCACCGCACCAGTGTCGCGGTACCAGCGGCCGAAAGTCTTGGCCAGCTCGGTCTTGCCCGTCCCGCCGGGGCCATGCAGCACCACCACCCGTTGCCGCCGAACCGCAACGTCCAGCAGGTACAACGGTGCGTCCCGGCCGACGAACTCCCCCACCCCGATCGGCAGGCCGTCATCGCTGGCTGCTGCCGCGTCCCGCGCGCGGTCCGCACCGGCCACGCGCCGACGCATGCGGTCCAGCAGGTCCCCGACTGGTTCCTGGTCGCCGCGTGCGGTGTGCAAGCCGGGGAACCGCACGTCGCCGCGTGCGTACAGCACCGGGACCATCCAGTCGGCCAGCGGCAGCGGTCCCTTGCAGGAGGGCCGCTGGTCCGCCATCGCCAAGCGGTAGCGACCGGCCGCCACCGCCTCGACCAGCCGGTCACCAGCGAACAGCCGCTCGTAGAAGGCAGTCATGAACTCGGCCGCCGCTACCGTGTACACGCTGTAGGCCATGGCGACCACCGCGGCCGTGCCCTCCTGCAGCAGACGGGTCGCCACCGCGGCCTCCACCCGCGAGCCGACCGTCGCCGACTGGCAGGCGTTGAGCACCACCACCGGTACCCGGGCCACAGCCAGCACCCGCGCCACCCGGTCGGCTGCCACCCGATCCGTGCCGCCTGCGCGATCTTCGAAGGCCAGCATTCCCTGCCGGCCGTCGACCTGGGACGCCGTCTGCCCCCAGCCGGTGCCGCCCGCTTGGCTGGAAGGCCGGCCGAACTCGCCATGGCCGTCGAAGTGAACGATCTGGAACGGCTCGCCCGCCTCCTGTGCCGCGCGCAGCACCTGCTCCAGTTTCTCCAGGGTCGGCGGGCGTAGCACCACCAGCTCCACCCGACCGCGCACCGCCTCCAGCCGTTGCAGCAGCGGCCGGGCGATCATCCGATAGCTCACATCCGCGGTGCCCTGTGGCCGCGAAATCACCATCAGCACCCGCAGCCGGGACCCGTCCACCCCGAACACCTGCCGCAGATCGGCAGCGGGCAGGCTGCGGGTGATCGCTGCCCCCTCCAGCACGAGCGGTGCGGGCCGGTCCGGATCGGCCATCAACTCCCAGGGCAGTCCCAGCAGATCCGCCGATGCCGAGCGCACCACGATCTCCACCGGGCCGCCGCCCCGGGCCTCGGCCCGGGCCCGCGCCCGCACCCAAGCCTCACGGGCCGAACCGGTGGGAAAGGCCGCGCCGAAGATCTGCGCGCCCCACGCGGGCAGCCGCGCCGCCGTCTGCGGGCCGCGCTCGCCATACACCCCGAACGGCACCTGCAGATACTCCTCCAGATACCAGCGCAGCTCCGCCAGTTCCGCGTCCGTCAACGGCCACGCCAGCGGCGCGAGCCCACCTACCGCGCTGGGGTACTCGCCTGACGGCCAGCTCTGCAGCGACACCTGACCGTCCGGTAACAGGTCCATCAGCAGCCGTTCTGTCAGACGTTCCGCCATATCCCGCCCCTCAAGTCGATTGCCGTCCCTGCCACCGCGTGCCCGCTCCGCCGAGAAGTCCTCTGCGACCCGGCGTCGGCCGGTGTGCCCAGCCCAGGGCAGCCACGACGTCAGCCATCGCCGCGTAAGTGTCTCCTACACCACGGCCTTACCCAGACGGTGGCGCTCCAGACCAATGGCGCCGAGGTGCCGAGCTTCGTAGATCTTCTGCCGCCACACTGTGGCCTCGGACTCGTCCACGGGGCCGTAGGTCTCCCAGAACGCCTGTCGCTCATCGGACTTCGCCCTGACCATGCGGATGGTCCAGTCGGCCGCAGGGTCGCCCTGCGCAGGCGCTCGGTCGCCGGGATGCCTGAAGGGTGTCGATATTCCGATCAGGCGGCTGAGCTGGGCGTCTCCTGCGGATGATGAGGCACCCGGGGTGACATGGTGCGGTACTCGTTGAGCAGCCTGCCAAGTAGCTGGCGGCGCCTGACCGTGGCAGCGGGAAGCGGAATGGCGTTCGGGTCGTCGTCAGGGGCACGTAGGCCGGGGCTGCGGTGGGCCCGCCCCGCGTTGTAGTGCTCCGCGTACTGGTTGAGGACAGTACGCAGGTGCCGTTCACCGGTGATCAGGAGGCGGTTGGTGCACTGCGTTTCCGATGGCGTTGTTGTTGAAGTTGTTATTGTCGCCAAAGTTGAAGATGCCGCTGTTGATGATTTTGAGTGCGCGATCGTTGAACTCTGATGTGTCCACTCCCCTGGCGCGCAGAAAGTCGCTGGCGGCCTGAAGTAGCCGCTGCTCAATCGTCTTCATCCGGCCCAGGATGTCGCTCTTTTCCAGCTGGATCTTGGACCACGCCTGGGCTGACCTTTCCCGTATGCTTACCCGACTGCCGATCAGGACGTTACGGATCGGTGTGGAGGTGAGGTCACGGGGGAGTATGGCTGCCTTGCCCAAGGCATAGAGGTACCGGACGAGCCGCCAGGAGCGCTGGATCTCCGACGGCAACGTGGCCAGTTCGCGGAATGCCGCCCAGATGACGGCCGTGGCGCCATGGTGGCCGAATTCCTCAGTGCGCTGGAAGGATCTCGGCATATGGGCGAGGACGCACGCTGCCGTGGAGATGCTCAAGGTGCGACCCTGAAGGCTGACATGCAACAGAACGGTCGCGACGAACTCCGATCCCTCTGCGGGCATGGTGACTTCAAGGGAGTGGTGCTGTCTCGATCCGGGTGTGTTGATGATGATGCGCAGGTGAGCGTCGTCGAACTCCTGCGGAAGGAGGGAACGGTCCACCGCCACATCGGTTTCAGCCACGTAGACGCGGTCGCGGACCTGCGCGTGAAGCCGGACGTCCTGACCGTCTGTGTCCAGCAATTGGACCGACTCGCGTAGGTACTCGACCAGTTCGTGTGCCTGAAAGGGCGGTACGGGGTGCTCGCGTTCATGGAGCGGCGCCTCGTCGTCACCGGGTCGCAGCAACTTGATGCTCATCGGCGGGTTCCACTGGTAAACGAGTTCACCGGCTCCGATGAACGGTGACTCGTCCCCGAAGAGCGTGAACATGGAGAAATCGTCCGCATCCTCATCCTCGTCCTCGCCGTGACGGGGGCGGCGGTACACGGCGCAGACGTGTCGCTGCTGTACGTCCGCTGCCCGTTGCCGACCCGACAGGCGTCTGGGTCGAAGAGTTGACGCACGCAGGATGCGATTGAGTACCAGCTGGCGTGCGGCTCCAACACCGAGGCACATCAGCGTGATTCCCGCGGCCACGTAGAGGGCCGTGGTGGCGTCGTCCGGATGGGCAAGCGCGATGGCCAGGCCGGCCAGCGTCAGGGAGAGAGCGGCGCGGCCGATGCGTCTGAGCACCCGTGCCTTCTCCGAATATCTCCGGGGGAAGAGCAGCCTGAGGAGGCGGCGATGGCCTCGTGCCGACCCCAGACCGCGGCGTTTGAGCTTCCGTGTGGGTATCGGCTCCCGTTCGACGCTCCGGAGCAGCGTGGTGAGACGGAGTAGCCATAAGAGGGCGAGGCCGCAGGTGACGAGGAGGGTGGTGGGCAGGGCGCCCGAAAAGGCCCGGGTGACCACTGCCCCCACCACTGTCACCCGCAGGAGTGCGCTCAGCGCGGCGGCCCGCCACGCGTGGTGCACGACGGGCACGATGTCGAATCCGTAGGACGGGGGGACCTTCGGTACGGCGCGGTGCACACCTCGTCGATCACGAGGTCGCGAAATCGTTCGTCCACGTATACGCCAGCGCATAAGTGGCGGGTGGCGGCGGTGGGTTCACCGGCCGCTGCCTCGGCGAGTGGCGCATGGGAGGTGATCATGCTGGGCCTCTGCCTCGTAGAGTTATGGTGCATGAGACCATAAGGGCCGCAAGGCGTTTAAGTCAATATGACCTTTAGGGGTTCTGGTGGATGACTGGCTGAAAGACTCCACTGAGGTGGAGGCATCGTGGGTGACCGTGGACCTGGCGATCTTCACTGTCAGAGGCGATGAGTTGATGGTGCTCCTGATCGAGCGTGGGGTGGAGCCCTTCCTCGGCCGGCCCGCGCTGCCCGGCGGCTACGTCCAGAAGACCGAGACCTTGCGCGAGGGGGCGTTGCGTGAACTCTGGGAGGAGGCCGGGATCGACGGCAGTCGGCTGCACTTGGAGCAGCTTGGCGCCTACGGGGACCCTGGACGCGACCCGAGAGGAAGGGTGGTCACGATCGCCTATCTCGCGCTCGGACCAGAACTTCCCACCCCTGTGGGAGGTACCGATGCCAAGCGCGCCTACTGGGCTCCCGTGTCACAGCTGATCAATGGGGCGCAGGAGCTGGCCTTCGACCATACGGCCATCCTCGCGGACGCCTTGGAGGAGATCCGCAGAAAGCTCGAGTACACTGCGGTCGCCACGGCCTTCTGCGGAGAGACGTTCACCCTGAGCGAGCTGCGCACCGTCTACGAAGTGATCTGGGGGCAGTATCTGGACCCGAGCAACTTCCGCCGCAAAGTGATCAACACCGTGGGCTTTGTGCAACCCACGGGGGAGCGGCGGCTGCCCCCCACCGGCCGGCCGGCCGGCCTCTATCGCCGGGGGACCGCATGGCTGCTCAGCCCGCCTCTGCTCCGCGGCACCGGGCACCCTGCGTAGCCCGCCTCGGATGTCGACCGAGGCGCGAGAGGTGGTCCGGCCAGTCTCGACTCAACGAACTGTCCGAGCAGGCCCAGCGATATGGGCTAGCACGGTGGATCGGCAGGCCGTCTTCGTGAAGCGGCTCGGAGTGCCACCCGAAGAGGCCATGCGGATGACGAACGAGGCGTTCGCCGAGCATCTCGGCATGTCGGTTCGCACGATCTCTCGGTGGCACTCGGCCCCCGAGATGACCACAGGAGCGAGGTACAGCAGAGGCCCGCGGCCTGGTCCCATCAGGGCAGACGACACTTTCGGTAAGCGCAGCCTTACTAGTCCGAGCCTAGGGAAGGGTCGGGGCCGAAGTCTCTGACATCCATTGTGGCCTGTCCACCGGGTGGGCTGCTGAGCACGCCTCGGACGCGGACAGGGATGCCGACGTCATGGCAGCGAACTGCTTGGTGGTATTTCCTGTCGGGGAGGTCGATCCACACGGTCCGGCGGCGGCGTTTGATCAGTGTTTCGATGCCGACGCGGCCGGTCTCTTCTTCGGGGCGTCGGCTGAGGTCGGTGATGACGCCGTAGATGATGTGTTCCTGGGTGTAGAGCCGGGTCTTGAGGTGGTCGGAGACACGATTGACGATGGCGATGGCAGCTTCATTGAACTCGACGTGTGGTGAGGAGCCGGGAGGTGGGGCGGCCACTTGAGACCAGTTGAAGGTGACGTCCACAGTGGTGACGGATTCGGCCTTGACGACTTTGCTGAGCGCCTGGCAAAGCTCGTAGGAGACGCCTTCGCCGACCGAGTCGGCGATCTCGCTGGGGGTGGGTTCCCTCTCGGCGCCTGCCATCTCCTCCAGCACACCGAGGGCGCGGGACATGGTCGCGGTCACGCGCCGGTCGAAGAGAGTCTCCTCGACCTGAATGTCGATGTGCTCTTGCTGGGGTGCGTACACGTCTTCGGGAGAGCGGGCCTGGCTGATGATGGGCACGATGTATGAGCCGCGGCGGGTCTGGCCGAGTCGAACCTCGCGGGCTTGGTCGCGGGCCCGTGCGGGGACGTTTCGGAAGTGACCCTGGCGACGGATGGCCGCTGCTGCGGAAGCCACGCGCAGGCGCCTGGCCGAGAGAAACAGCTCGTACCCAGCTTCTAGCGGGATGGAGCCGTCGCTCAGGGATGGGTGGGAGGCCCTGAGGTCAGTGACGTCGTGGTAGACGGTTGCGATGGCGGAATGGACGGCCTGCAGTGCCCGGGATTCGATCCGAGCCAAGTCTTCCAGAAGGATGCGGGCACGTTTTTCGAAGTCCGGGGCTCCCGATTTCATTGGGACGAGAACGACTTCCTCGGCTGGGCCGGGCAGGCTCCACAGTTCGGCGAAGGGACCACCGGACACCGGCGACCAACCTGTGACTTTGAGGTAGCTGCGGATCTCCCCAGGCCCGAAACCCGGCTGGCTGTTGGCCATGTCAGTTCACCCCCAACCCGTTGCGTTGGCCATGCGACGTGCCGTGTCGAACATCGTGCTCATGGCCTTCACCGTGAGCGGTTGATGTTCGGGCAGATGTATAGCAGTGGTGACACTGCCGCTCGCCTCGCCCATGCCTTGGAGGGAAGCCCAGTATCCGTGGCAGGTAAGGACGATCGCTTCCGGCTGATGGGTCACCCAGCGTCCGATGTCGGGGGGAACGATCAGTAACGCGAGGTGGCCTGGGGCGGAACGTTCTGGATCGCGTAACTTGTCGTATGTCTCCACATCGAGGTCGAAGCTGTAACCGCCGCGGAAGGCGCGCGGGCTCTGGGTGCACTTGAGTTGGATGTCGACCATCAGCCCTCGGGAGCGGAGGGTGACGTCGACACCGTCCTTGTCGACATTCCAGTCGCAGATCGTGTAGCCGCCCTGAGTGGCGAGCGCGTGCACGTAGGCACGGCTGACTTGCTCCTTCTGCCAGCTGGTCGCGTCTACCCCCACTGGCGCCCCTCCCCGTCGCGTGATCGTGAGAATAAGGCGGCTGGGTCGATGAGGGAATAGTGCCTGCAGGGCGTGCAGGTCAGCGTCGGCGGCGCGGCTAACGTTCAAGAGCCCCCTCCGGTGTCGAACGCTTGACCTAATAGTGTTTTATCGGCAAGGACTGACAAGGGCTCCCAGTGGATGTTGGTGAGGTGTGCTCGGCCTGGCGGCCCGCAGTGTTTCAGAGGGGGTGGGTTTCCCGATCCAGTAGGGGTGTCATGTGTGATCGCTGGGTGGTGACACTTGACGCGTGGCGTGTACGGCGTCGTATGGGGCCTGACGGCGCGACAGGTTCGCGAGAGTCTTAAAATGGAACATAAGAGGAGAATTGCCACACCGCTGGGGGTCAAGGGGTCGCAGGTTCAAATCCTGTCGTCCCGACCAGCGTTTTCGCAGGTCGGAGGCCGTTTTCGCGGGTAGCGGGGACGGCCTTTGTCGTTCCTGGGCTGGGAGCCCTCTGGGAGCCCTCGTGCTCCCAACTCGCAGACGGGTCAATCCCGTCCGGTTTGTCCGTCACCCGATCCGGTCGACCTGTCGCGCGGTACCGCGCATCTGCGCGCCGCCGTCAGCTGTAGGCCGCCGAGGTCACCCCGCTGGTATGCATGCTCTCGCCATCGAGAGGGATAAGAGCCCCTTGACGATTTCCGACCCCCTTTCGGGGTGGGAGCATGGCTTCCTGCTCCCCATGCGACAGGGGAGGTCTGGTCACGCTGGCGATGCCGGGCGTGTGGGGTTCCAGAACCTGGCCACCTGCGATGACCTGTGCGTCTACGCCGCTCGCTCGTACTCGTTGATAAGGCCTCCGAGAATCGGTCGGCGCTTGATCCGCTCGTGCGAGAGGTCGGCGATGGGATGGTCGGGTCGTGGCGGGCACAGCCGTTGTCCGCGGTGAGGCCGCCGCCCGTTGTAGTGGTGGGCGTACTCGTCCACCACGGTGCGCAAGTGGTGCCGGCCGAAGATGAGCATCCGGTCGGTGACCTCGGATCGAACGGTGCACACGAACCTCTCGGCGTACGCATTCGCTCGCGGGCTTTGAGGCGGGATCTTCACAGCCTCGATGCCCGCTCCAGCCAGGACCGCGTCGAACGCTGCGGTGAACTGACCGGCCCGGTCTCGTACAAGAAGCGTGAACTCGGCAGTACGGTCGCCGAGATCTGCCATAAGGTTCCTGGCTTGCTGCGTCGTCCATGGGCCGTCCGGACGATCGGTGATACCAAGGATATGCACGTAGCGAGTTCCGACTTCCATCGCAAACAATACGTACAGTCGGCGCAAGGTGATTGCGCAGTCGACGTGGAAAAAGTCGACGGCGAGCATGGACGAGGCTTGCGTACGGAGGAAGTGCAGCCATGTGGTGTCGGTCTGCCGCTGGGGTGCTGGGGGTATGTTCAAGCGCTTGAGGACTCTGCGGATCGTCGAAGCGCCCACGCGATGGCCGAGCTTGAGGAGCTCGCCCTGGATGCGTTGGTATCCCTATGAGCCGTTTTCCAGGGCAAGTTGTTCGATGAGCGTGGCGATCGCCTCGTCGATCGGCGGGCGGCCGGCGTGGTTCGGGTACGTCCACTCTGTGCCACCAGTCGGCGGTGCCACCGCAGAAGCGTGTCGGGCGTGACCAGACGGTGTTGTCGCAGCGCCCTGGGCCGCTGTCGGATCAGCGCTGTGAGGTAGGCGCGGTCGGCCCAGTCAAAGCGTGGCTTGGGGTTCGTGCGGCGCAGTACCGCGACCTCGTGCCGCAGGACCAGTAGCTCGATGTCCTTGGACCTGGAAGAACGGCTGAGCAGCACAAGCCAGCCGAGCAGCCGGGCGAGGATCAGATAGAGCAGACGTAGCGACACAGTCTGAGAGCATTCCCGGCCCGCGATGCTCTATCCACCGCTGCTGGTCACGCAGCCGGCCGAGTTCTGGAACCCCACAGGGTTCTCCGTCGCAAGCCGTTCGATGAGCGTGGCGATTGCGTCGTCGAGGGGAGGGCGGCCGACCTTGTGTGGATAGGTCCATCTCCTTGCCACCAGGCGGCGATGCCAGCGCAGGAGCGTGCCGGGGGTAACCAGTCTGTGTTGCGCGGCTTTCTCGGTAGAAGGCGGACGAGGGCGGTGAGGATCGCGTGGTCCGCCCAGGTCAAGCGTGGCCTCGGAGTGCTGCGGCGCAGCACGGCTACCTCATGGCGGAGCACGAGTAGCTCGACGTCCTTGGATGCGGAGGAACGGCCGAGTAACACGAGCCAGCTGAGTAGCCGAGTGGCGAGCAGGTAGAGCAGGCGCAAGGACACGAACTACGATCCTGCCCGATCAGTGACGCTCTCCATCGAACTTTGCTGGTCAAGGTCCTGGCCGGATTATGGAACCCCACAGGCTCTTCACCACTATCCAGGGGTGTCAGTCAGCCGCGCGCGAGACCCCGATGGGGTGATCGTGGTCCAGAACTGCGCCACTCCGCACTCTCCTCCCACGATTGCCAGCACGCAGCCTCATCAGCAGTGATGAGTTTGTGAACGGCTCAGGACTGCTTGGCTGCTCAGTCGCTCAGTAGCACATGCCGTTGCAGGGATCGGCCCACACCGTGCCACAGCCGCTGTCCGAGTGGTGGCAGTCGATGGTGAACTGGCACGTCTTGCTCCCGCACCAACTGTCGTCGATGTTGCACTCACAGTTCCCGGGGAGCGCAGACGTGCCGGGCGCGTCGGCCTGGTCGCCGGGGCCGAGGGTTGCCAGCAGCATGCGGGCCTCGTCGGGACCGAACGCCTCCTTGGCTTTGGCTGTCACGGCGTCCAAGCGCCGTTGAAGTGCGGAGCTCCGCCCGGACCTGACGGCGAACGTGGATGGTGCCGAAGCAATCGCCAGTGCCTCATCGAGGACACTTCTGCACTGCCGGGACAGATCCGTACGCGCCGCCCGGTACCGCTTGAGGTGCTCCACCCACAGGCTGCTGCGGTCTTGGGGGCCGAGCTCGGCGAAGACGGCCCTGCGGACGGCCATCGGGTGAGTGATGAGGTCGGCGTACTCACGCGGCAGATTGTCCTTGTTGTCGCGGACCCACTTCCGCGCAGAGGCGCAGGCCGGGTCCTCCGCGAGTGCTGGCGTGCGGCCGGCGAGAACGAGCCCGGCACCGGCTGCGATACCGGCGCCAAGACGCAGGAACTGCGCACGGCCCATCCGGTCTGTCCGGTGCGCTGACGGCACAGACGGTGCCCCGTCGCCCGCCCGCTTCAGGTCGCCGAGCGCGTGCAGGACGCGAACGGTCGAGCGCGGCCCGAGGCGTCGGACCAGGTGTAGCCCGAGCGTGGAGCCGGTCCACGCCCGAACCGTGGAGCCGCGCACCATGAGCAGAGTCGGCAGCCAAGGGGCGTCGTCCCCTAAGCTGCGCTCTCGCAGCCGTCGTACGTCCGGGTGCGCCAGTGGCAACACCTCAAGCCTGTCACCGCCAGCCCGCGCGACGGCGCCGGACACCTTGCGGCACGTTGCGCACGACGCGTCGAAGGCGAGGATCCAGCGTGCGTTTTCCTTCATTTCCACCTCCATGTTTCAAGCCGGTGTGCTGACACAGCTGCGACTTCCTCCGGCTGCTGGCTTCCTGGTCAGGCCTCCCAGGCCCCCACGGAGCCCTGGCGCTCTTCGGCCCGGGCGGGCGAGCGGATGCTCGTCATTCCTCGACCTGGCACTGGATTCCGGTCGGGAGGAAAGCGGTTCCCTTGCTTCCGTCGGCCTCGAAGAAGACGAAGTCGCCGCTTGGGTACGCGCGCAGGTATTGCCGCGGTGCCACGTTGTTGGAGCAGGAGATCTGCGTTGTCAAGGTTTCGGAGTAGGTGCCGCCGAGTTCGGCGTTGATCGCTTCGAAGGTGACACCGACGGACGAGTTGACGCTTGACTGGACAGCGACGCTCTGCGAGATCGTGCAATTGCCGCCCTGTGCCTGGTAGCACTCGGCGACTTTGTTCGGGTTGCGGACGCCGTTCTGCACCTCAGTGATCACCAGTCCCTGTGCGGACGGAGCGGCGACAGCCACTGGGACCGTCAGACCCGTCACCACAACGGTGGCGAAGGCTCCTGTCAGGATTCGACGCTTGATCATGTCCAACTCCCCCTGTCGTTTTGGCTCTCACCTGGCCCACGTACCGCCGTGCCATGGTTCGGTCGCAAGCAGACGTCGGCAACCCGTCAGGCAATCACCGCGTTTGCGGCCTGACCGTTCGGGCAGCCGGCTTGGCCTGCGCAGCGGACGGGCCGACCGCGCAGACACCCCCCACACCTGCCGGAGTCACACCGACCTTGGATCAAGTCTTGCGTGATCACAGGTCCCGGCAAAAGGTGAATCACGATCGGAGCTGACGTCCGATTGATAGAGTTTTCGCATGAGTACGGGGAATTCGACGGATCCGAGCGTTCAACAGTTAAAGCTCTTTCTGATCTTGGCGGAGGAGTTGCACTTCGGACGCGCCGCCGCGCGCCTGTTCATGTCGCAGCCGGCCTTCAGCCAACAAATCCGCGCTCTGGAACGCAGGCTCGGCCTGCAGCTGGTTGAGCGCACCACCCGCGTGGTCGAACTCACTCCCTCCGGGCAGGCACTCCTTCCCCAAGCCCGCGCCGTCGCGGATGCCATGGCCAGCCTGCGCCAGGCCGCCGAGGTACAGTCCCGTGAGATCTCCGGACGGCTGGTCATCGGCATTCTCACTGCCGAGTCCGCCATGCCTCACACCCGCGCCATCATCGACGAACTCCACACGCGCCGCCCTCATCTGACCATCGAGATGCGCAGCCTCAACTTCGTCAACCAGTACGAGGCCCTCGCCCGCGGAGAGGTCGACGTGGCCTTCCTGCTCCCGCCCGTGCCGCCCGGTATCGGGTCCCAGTATCTGGCCGAGGAGCCCCGTATCGTCTGCCTTCCAGCCGACGACCCTCTGGCCGCCCACGACCGGATCACGCTCGATCAACTCTCCGCTCACACCATGCCCACCATGCCACCGGAATCCCCGCAGGTGTGGCGGGACTTCTGGGCCATCAACCCGCGCCCCAACGGCACCCCCGTCCGCTTTGGGCCACTGGCTGTGGACATTGAGGGCGTGCTTGCCCTGATCGCTCGTGGACAAACCATCGGGATGCTCCCCGCCTCGACCCGCGACTACTACCCGCGCCCCGGAATCCAATATCGCGACCTTGTGGATGCGTCGTCCTGCACCTTGGCCCTCACCTGGTTCTCCAAGAACCACAACCGACCTGACGTCACCCTCATACGGAACATCGCTCGGACCGTCCTCCGGGCTTCCGGCACAGCGTCGGGCAATCGCCCCACGTCACGCTGAGGTTGCTGCCAGATCCCCTCCATCTCGCCGCGATGGCATTCGTTTGGCTGCGGCCGGATCTGTTCCTGCCGAGAACTTCATCCATGCAGGTCAGGCAGCATGTCGGGTATGCGTGGAGGATGCCGCCGAGACGTGCAGTGGCATCCGGTGCAGCAGCGCTGCCAGGAATGCCCGACCGCTGGGGGTGAACCGGATCTTTTCGTTGCCGAGTTGGCGTTCCAGCACAGTGATCGGGTTGCGCAGGGCGAGGATCTCTGCGTCCGTGTCCTGGTCGGTCATCGGCAGCAGGCAAAGCATCGCGAACGCGCTCGACACACCCGGGTAAGCCAGTCGTAGCAGCACGATCGATCATCATGACGTGCTGACAGCGGCTGCGCGAGAGTGTCGGCTCGAGCGACCGCGGCCAAGGTCTCGGGAGCCGAAGAAGCGGCCATACCAGGGCGGATGAGATTTTCGGCAAGGGCAACGTCAGGTATCCGGCCGCATCGTCATCGGCACCCTCACGGCCGAGCCCGCGATGCCCCACACGAAGGATCTCCTTGAGGAACTGCATGCGCACCACCCCGGTCTGGCGATCGAGATGCGCAGCCTCAACTTCGTCAACCAGTACGAGGCCCTCGCCCGCGGTGAGGTGGACGTGGCGTTCCTGCGCCCACCCGCGCCCCCAGGCATCCAGACCCTGCACCTGACCGAGGAACCCCGCGTCGTCTGTCTTCCGGCCGATGATCCGCTGGCCGTCCATGAGCGGATCTCCCTTGCTCAGATCTCCGATCACACCTTTGTCACCATGCCGCCTGAGTCCCCCCGTGTGTGGCGGGACTTCTGGGCCATCAACCCCCGTCCTGACGGAAAGCCCATCCGTTTCGGCCCATTGGCGGTGGATGTCGAGGGCGTGCTGCACCTGGTCGCCCGTGGTCAGGTAAATCGGTTTCCTGCCTGCCTCGGCCCGCGAATTCTATCCGCGCCCGGGTATTCGCTACCTGGATCTGCCGGACGCGCCCCCCCCTGCACGATGGCCCTCTCATGGTTGGCGAAGAACCGCGATCGCCCTGACATCACCTTGATACGGAACATCACGCGGACATTCTTGACCGCCACCGGCCCCAGTAGGGGGGCGCGGTGTCCGCAACCGCTGGTCCGGGAAGCGGAGGTACACGGTCCTGACCTGCACCGATACGGGAACATCTATCGATACGGGCTGAACACCTATCAGGATGTCCTTCCCCTTCACGCAGGGACGGAGGCAGGCTTTTGCATGCGGCGCCGATCAACGCCGCACACGTGAACGGGGGACTCCTTGAGCCGTCAGCGCGCGCGGCTGTTCGTGATGCCCCTGTGGATCACCACATCGATACGGGGAGAACACCCATGGCTTCTACCATTCGCCGCAAGGTATCCGCTGCCCTGACCGTCGTTGCCGCCGTCGGCTGCTTGGGAGCGGCCGCGTCATCGGCCGGCGCCTCGGACCGGTCCGCCGCCTCGCCCGACCGCTGGTTCTACTGCACCGCCGCGCCGGCCGGGTCGCTGGTCCTCGACTTCGACACCATCAACGACGACGCCCCGGACCAGAGCATCTGCTGGAGCGGATCGGGCCGGGCCGTCAACCACGACGGCGGTGAACTTCGCCAGGTGCATACCGCGAACAACCGTGGCTCGCTGCACTTGAAGACCGGTTCCAGGGAGTGGGACCTTCCCTTCGACCGCAACCAGACCCACGACATCCCGCAGGACACGGCGTTGCTGGGGCTGTCGCTGAACGAGTAGGGCAGCGGGGCCCGGCACCGCCGGTTCCGTGAAGATTCCGTACGCCGGGGCCCTCGGGAGGGCCCCGGCGTCTCACCCGGTCCGGGTCGTGGTGGCCGGCGAAGTCTTCCCGGGCCGTCTTCCGCGGAGTGTCCGCCACGCTAGTGACGGCCCTGACCTCCTCGCGCGGCCCGACCTCGGTCTCCAGCGCCCGCCACATCGCGCCCGCATCGAAGTCGGCGCCGCTCTCGGCCACCAGGTCCAACTGCTCGCTTCACAGCCAGAACACTGCAGGTGCCGATACATCATCTACGCAGGTCGGGATCCTGATCACGGATCTTCGATTCTCCTCGACGTTCGCCCCGGGGTCTTCACCAGCGCAGGGCCCCGGCGGCATCATGATCTGTCGTGCTGCTGCGTCTGGCCTACCTCGCCGCGACCAACGCCCTGGCCTTCCTACGCCTCCTGCCGATGAGA
>NZ_JAERRF010000057.1 GCF_016741875.1 Streptomyces coffeae
GCTCATCGGCAGGAGGCGTAGGAAGGCCAGGGCGTTGGTCGCGGCGAGGTAGGCCAGACGCAGCAGCACGACAGATCATGATGCCGCCGGGGCCCTGCGCTGGTGAAGACCCCGGGGTGAACGTCGAGGAGAATCGAAGATCCGTGATCAGGATCCCGACCTGCGTAGATGATGTATCGGCACCCGCAATGCTGACGGCAGCTGCGCGAGAGCGCCGGCTCAGACGACCGTGGCCAGATTTCGGGAAACCCGATGCACCGGCCCCTACCAGGGCGGATGAGGTTTCTGGCAAGGGCAGTGCTCGACGTGCAGGGGGACGGCGGGGTAGACGGTGCGGTCGAGGATGCCGAAGTCCTCAAGGCGGCGCAGCGTCTGAGTGAGCACCTTGGGGCTGACGCCCTGGAGCCTGCGCTGGAGTTCCCCGAAACGCTGGGGCCCGTCCTCGAGGGCGCCGATGGCCAGCGCGGACCACTTGTTGGCGAGCAGGTCGAGCAGCGCGCGGCACGGGCACTGGGCGGCGTAGACGTCATGGTGCGAGTGCTGGCCGCTGGGGCAGGTGGTCGTCATGCTCACTCTTCCCACCAGGTTACTTCCCAATGGGAAGTTTTAGACCTTGAAGGTAACTATATCCCCGGGGATAGCGTCGTCGACGTCAACGGGGGGCCCGCCGAGGGCCTTCCGCAGAGTGCCTTTTCAGGAGATGACGCATGTCCACAGACACGATGCGCTCAGTGGTCCAGGACGGTTTCGGCGGTCCGGAGGTGCTGCGCATCCAGCAGGTCCCACGCCCGGTACCACTCCCCACCGAGGTGCTGGTGCGGGTGCACGCGGCCGGGATCAACCCGGTGGACTGGAAGACCCGCGGTGGCTCCGGCATGGCCGGGCTGCTGGGTGAGCCGCCGTTCACCCTTGGCTGGGACTTGTCCGGGGTGGTGGAGGAGGTCGGCTTCGGTGTGACCACGCTGAAGGCCGGCGACGAGGTGTACGGCATGCCGTGGTTCCCGCGCGCCGCGAACGCCTACGCCGAGTACGTGACCGCCCCGGCCCGCCAGTTCGCCCTCAAGCCCGCCACCTTCGACCACGTGCACGCCGCCGCCGTACCGCTGGCCGCGCTGACCGCCTGGCAGGCGGTGGTCGACACCGCTCACCTGCAAGCCGGCCAGCGGGTCCTGGTCACCGCCGCCGCCGGCGGGGTCGGCCACTTCGCGGTCCAGTTCGCCCGGCACCTCGGCGCCCACGTGATCGCCACCGCCAGCACCGCCCGCCACCCCTGGCTCAAGGAACTCGGCGCCGACGAGACCATCGACTACACCACCACCCGCTTCGAGGACGCCGCCGTCGACGTCGACATCGTCATCGACCTGGTGGGCGATGCCCACGACCGGACCAGCACCCGCTCGCTCAAGGTCCTGCGCCCCGGCGGCCTGCTGGTCGCCATCCCGGCCGGCGTCTCCCCCGAGCTGGCCCAGGCCGCCGAGGCGGCCGGCGTGCGGGTCACCCCGTTCCTGGTCGAGCCGGACGGAGCCGCGCTGACGACGATCGCCGACCTGATCGACGCCGGCCATGTCGCCGTCGAGGTGGAGGACACCTTCCCGCTGGAGCAGGCCGGCGCGGCCCACGCCCGCGGCGAGGCCGGCCGCACCCGCGGCAAGCTCGTCCTCACCGTCCCCAACTGACCACCCCGGCACCAACTTTGGAGTCGCACATGTACTACGAGATCCGCCGCTACCAGGCGCAGCCCGGTCGCCGCGAGGAGTGGGTGCGCTACATGGAAGAGGTGGTCATCCCGTTCCAGGCCTCTCTGGGCATGGACGTGACAGCCTCCTTCGTCGACGACCAGGACGAGGACGGCTACGTGTGGATTCGCCGGTTCGAGGACGAGGCCCAGAGCGAGGCCCTGTACGAAGCCGTCTACCACCACGACCGCTGGAAGAACGAGATCGGCCCGGTGGTCTACGGCCTGCTGATCCCCGAGAAGACCGTCGTCACCCGCGTGGTCCCCACCCCCGCCTCACCACTGCGGTGACCCGGCCGCACCACGTGCGCCCGGAACGGCGCCACCCGCACAGCACAGCCACAAAGGGACCACTCATGAGCTCTGACACACTCGCAATGTCGTTCCCCGCCTCCTCGATCACCCAGGTCGCAGCAGGCGCCCTGATCGCAGCGGTACACACGGCCGCCGCCTGGATCGGTTTCACGGCGGCTGTCGCCGTCACCGACCCGGGCGGGCACCTCAAGGCGTTCGACCGCGCCGACGACGCGCCCTTCCTCACCACCGAGGTCGCCGTCGACAAGGCATGGACCGCAGCCTCCTTCCGCACCCCCACCCACGCGTGGAACAACTACCTCGCCAATCCGAGCATCGCGCCGCTGGGCGGCCACCCGCGTCTGATGGCGGTCGGCGGCGGCTACCCGATCATCGACAACGGCCAGTGCGTCGGAGGCCTCGGAATCTCCGGCGGCAGCTACGAGCAGGACCAGCAGGCCGCCGAAGAGGCCCTGGTCGCCCTCGGGTTCGAGGTGCCCACCCGCTGACCGCCCGACCGGCCTGTACGGTCAGCCATCGCAGCCATCGCAGCCATCGCAGCCATCGCAGCCATCGCAGCCATCGCAGCCATCGCAGCCATCGAGGGCGGACCGTACGGCCTTCCGCTCCGAGACCATCCCGCTGTCCACCTTGCTTACCTTGGCCGGACCTCTTGTGGCACCCGTGCGCAGATCAGCGGGGTCTACCTGGGGAATCAACCCGAGCAGTTCTGAGGCAGCCTCGAGCGCGTGGTGGGGGGATTCAGATATTGCCATCACCATGGGGGAGTGCGTGACTCCACCGTGGAGGCGCCGGTGCCCGGCGTATCAGGTGTTCGTAGCGGCGGTGCAGGCGTCGGCAGGCTCCCGGCCGACGCCGTCTGATGGCGTGCTCGCCTCGACTGCGGATCCTGCTGTGCGCCGAGGTTGCCCTGACGGTGACTGTGCTGATGCCGAACGGGCTTGCTTGTGTGCAGCGGTGGGCTCCTCCTGGCAGGAGGAGCCCACTTCGGGGGATGTGTGAGGGGCTATTCCGTGCGCAGGCCCTCCGGGCGCATCATCCGCAGCAGCGGCGGCAGGCTGAGCAGCGTGACCACGCCGACCACGGCCGCGCCCACGCCGGTCATGGTCAGGACGCTCGCCCAGTCCATGGCCACCGGTGTACGGGTCATCTTCAGCAGCACCGAGCCGAGGGTGACACCCACCGTTGTGGCCAGTACGAGGCCGAGCCCGACCGGGAGGGCCGTCTGCCATAGCACCGACAGGCTCAGCGTGCGGCGCTGAGTGCCGAAGGCGACCAGCGCGGAGAGCAGCTTCCTGCGTTCGCGCAGCTGCTCCAGCTGCGAGACCAGCAGACTCGCTCCGATCAGTGCCAGCACGAAGAAGGAGCCGACGAACAGGCCAGTGCGGATGGAGGTGTATTTGACGTCCTCCTGGGTCGCCGACCAGCCGTAGGTGCTTGCCAGCGGGTCGATCCGGGCGACGGCGTTGCGTATGTACTCCCGTGAATCCGGTACCGACGGGTCCAGACGCAGGTAGACCCCGTCCGAGAACAACGCGGACGCGGCCTTGGCGGGCAGGGCGGCGGGGGTGACCAGCAGACCGTTGGCGTCCTGCAGGGAGTCCTTGCGCGCGTCCACCACCCGCACGTTCGCCGGAACGGTCCAGGGCGCCTCGATGCCGCGTTCGGCGTCGTCGTACGACGGGTCGATGTAGAGCTGCCGACCGGGCTTCACTATGGCGATTTCGTCGGCGTTGCTGGGGGTGGTGTAGTGGCTCCTCGTTCGCGTGACGAACACGTCGCCGTCCTTGCAGGAGGGAAGCGTGGCGAGTTCGCGCAGGGCGGTGCAGCTACCCACGGTCAGGCCGTTGCTGTTCTCCGGGTCGCGACGCGCGTCCCCGTACTCCGAGGTGGCCAGGGCCACTGCGGCCCGTACTCCCTTGGTGCCGGTGAAATCGCGTTCGACACCGGACAACGGCTTGCGCTCGCTGAAGTCGACCTGCATCTGGACCCGGCTGGGGTCCTTGCCGGTGGCCTTCGTGTACTGGCTCTGCGTTCCCGTGAACAGCATCTGCAGGGCGATGGCTCCGGCCACCGCGACGGCGATGCCGTTGACCATGCGTGCGGCGGTTCCGCTGCTCAGCTGCAGCCGTCGTACCGCGAGCTGCCAGGACAGCGCGCCCTTGCCGAGGGGGACGACGACCGCCTCCACGACCCAGGGGAGCAGCGCGGTGATGCCGATCAGCAGCAGCAGTACGCCGCCGATAACGAGGTACTGGTTGAAGTCGCCGTTCTTGCGGCCCTTGCCGATCAACGGGTAGAGCATCGCGAGGCCGGCCAGTGGCGGCATCAGCCGCCACCACAGCCGGCGGCGGCGCTGCTTGGCCGCGCGTACGACGCCAAGCGGTTCCACCACCACGCCGCGCATCGCGAGCAGTGTGACGAGTACGGCGGCGACCGGGATCGCCACCGCGACCAGCGCGGCGAGCGCGGGGGAGGGGTCGAGGTAGCTGGGCCAGACGCTCACGCCCAGCAACTCGGTGGAGCCCAGCGTCTGACGGCCGAGGAGGAAGAAGGCGGTGCCGATGACCAGGCCGAGCAGGGCTCCGGCGAGTGCTTCGCCCGCTGCGAACCGCCGGGTCATGTGGCTGTCCGAGCCGACCAGGCGCAGCGCGGCCAGCCGGCGGTCGCGGCGCTCGCCGCCGAAGCGGACGGCGGCGGCGATGAACACGGCGACCGGGGTCAGCAGCACCACGAACACGACCAGGACCATGAGCAGCAGTACCGGGTCGGTCTTCTCGGGTGTCTCGTCCGGCTTGCCATACTCGGTCAGCCGGTGCACCGGGGAGACGTCCGTGAGTTTCAGCCCCGAGGCGCCCGCGTAGTAGGCCAGTTCGTGGGAGCCGATGAGTCCGCTCTCGCCGATCGTGCCGGTGATCTTGTAGGGCAGCCGCTCCCGCAGCAGCTTGGCGTCGTCCGAGGCGAGCAGGTCCTTGAGCGCGGGAGAGACCACCATCTCGCCCTTGCCCGGGAAGCTGTCGACCCCCGGGGGCAACGGTGCCCGCTTGCCCTCGGGCTCGACGAGCCGGCCGCGGATGTCGTCGTCGTGCCAGGCGGTGTCGGTGGCGGCGATCAGGAAGGTGTTGTCCGCCTTCGGCGGGGCCTTCTCGGAGTACGTGTTGTCGTAGCGGGCGTCCTCCACCTTGAGGCGGGCGGCGAACACGTTCGGCAGGGCGGTGCACAGCAGGAGCAGTGCCACGCCGAGGCCGACGCCGACGGCGGTGAGCGTCATCCGGACCCAGCCCTCGCGTCCGCCGGTGACGGCGAAGCGGGCTCCCATGGCCAGGTCTCTGATCCACTGGCGAGGGCTCATACGGAGCGCTCCATGTCGCGGGACTTGCCGTCGCGGACGACGATCTCGCGGTCGGAGTAGGCGGCCACGTGTGTCTCGTGGGTGACGAGGACGACGGCGGCGTTGGTCGCGCGGGCCGCTTCGGTCAGCAGTCCCATCACGCGTTCACCGTTGGAGGAGTCGAGCGCGCCGGTGGGTTCGTCGGCGAACAGCAGGCGCGGTCCGGTGACCAGCGCGCGGGCCACGGCGACGCGCTGGCCCTGGCCGCCGGAGACCTCGCCGGGACGCTTGGCCTTGAGGTCGTCGACCTCCAGGCGCTCCATCCAGCCGAGCGCGGTCCGCAGGGCGTCCTTGCGGGAGGAGCCGTTCAGCCGCAACGGCAGGGCGACATTCTCCACACAGGTCAGCTCGGGCACCAGCTGACCGAACTGGAACACGAACCCGAACTCGGAGCGGCGCAGCGCGCTGCGCTGGGCATCGCTCATCTTCGTCAGTTCACGCCCGTTGTAGGTAATCGACCCGGAGTCGGGCGGCACGATCCCCGCGAGGCAGTGCAGCAGCGTGGACTTGCCGGACCCGGAGGGGCCCATGATGGCGACGACCTCGCCGGGGTGTATGGAGAACTCGGCACCGTCCAGCGCGTGGGTCGGGCCATACGCCTTGCGCAGGTCGTGCGCGGTGAGCAGGGAATCGGGGGGCGAATTCGTCATAGGGTCACAGCCTCACGGAGTTTGTCGAGTCGGGCGGCGGTCAGCTCCAACCAGCGCAGGTCGGCTTCCAGGTGGAACAGGGCGTGGTCGCAGATCAGCTGGTCGGCCAGGTCGCCCTTGCGCTTGCGGTCAGTGAGGATCCGCATGCTGCGCAGATGCTCGGAGCGCTGGGTGTCGAGGATTTCGGTGGCGTCGCGCCGGGTGAGCAGGGCGAGGACGACCCTGGTGTAGAGGGTCGACTGGAGGTATTCCTCCGGCTTCTGCGGCGTCGCCAGCCACCGCTGTACGTCGGTGATGCCGGCGTCGGTGATCGCGTAGCGCTTGCGCTCGGGACCGCCGCCCGCCTCGATCGCGTCGACCTCGACGAGACCGTTCTTCAGCAGCCGGGACATCGTTGAGTAGACCTGGCCGTAGTGCAGCGGCCGGTCGTGACCGAACTTCTCGTCGAAGGCCCGCTTGAGGTCGTAGCCGTGGCGCGGGCCGGCCTCCAGAAGCCCTAAAAGGGTGTGACCGATGGACATGGCCCGTACTATACATACTATGTATACGCGGCATGTATACTCCGAGAGTGCAGGTCGTGGCGGGGTGTACGTCAGGGCGTCCCGTGGGATGCGTTCGCGGAAGTGGCACACTTCCGGTCGGAGCTGTCACCCTGACTGATCGCGACCGAGTTCAACCCCGCGGTCCCCTTCGACAGCCGGACGTTGGTCCACTTCCTGCCGTCGTAACGCAGCGCCAGCGCCTGCCAGGACTTGTCAGGCGCCTGGGTCTCGCCCACGGCCCACACCTGCCCTGAAGGGTGTCATTATTGCCGTACGGTGGTTGACCTGCGGCTTTGTGATCGCCCAAGTATGGGCACGTTCAGTGATCGTGGGTCTGTGACTGCTCTACCTGATCTTCTGCCGACTACTGGGCTGCCTCCTCCTGGTGGGCCGATCGACCGCCGCAAACAACGCCGAGATCCTGTGGGTGCCGGAATCCTGTGTAATCCCTATGCGGCCTGCGTGTATTCGTGGATGAGGTCGCCGAGTCGATCGCGTCGATGGATGCGAGTGTTATCGGTGGCGGTGGGTGGTTCGGGCTCGGTGAGTCGGTCCGGCGACCGTTGTCCGAGGGATCGGTGTGGCCGGTGTTGGTTGTAGTGCTCTGCGTACTCACTGGCGACGAGGCGTAGGTGGCGCTCTCCGTGATCAGGATGCGGTCGGTTGCCTCGCGTCGGCATGAGGCGATCCAGCGTGCCGCGATGGCGTTCATCCGGGGTACTTGGGGCAGTGTTGGAAGGGTGTGGGGTTCCAAAATAGGGTCGCTGTATTGACCTGCGAATTTACCCGGCTCTTTCGTACTCGTTGATGAGTCCTCCGAGGATGGGTCGACGCTTGATCCGTTCTTGGCAGAGGTTGGCGATGGCATGGTCGGGTCGAGGCGGTTGCAGGCGGCGTCCGCGGTGGGGTCTTCGCCCGTTGTAGTGCCGGGCGTATGCGTCCAGCACGGTGCGCAGATGGCGCTGGCCGAGGATGAGCATGCGGTCGGTGACCTCGGAGCGGACAGTGAGCACGAATCTTTCCGCGTAGGCGTTCGCGCGTGGACTGCGCGGTGGGATCTTCACGCCCGTGATGCCCGCGCTGGCCAGGACGGAGTCGAAGGAGGTGGTGAACTGCCCGGCCCGGTCCCGCACCAGGAACGCGAAGCCGGATGCTGGGTCGCCGAGTTCCATCAGGAGGTTGCGTGCCTGCTGCGTGGTCCAGGGGCCGTCGGGATGGGACGTGGCGCCCAGGACGTGCACGTAGCGGCTGCCGACCTCGATCGCGAAGAACACGTACACCCGTCGCAGGGTGAGGGCGCAGTCGATGTGGAAGAAGTCGACGGCGATCAGGGTCGAGGCTTGGGTGTGCAGGAACTGCCGCCAGGTTGTCTCGGTCTGCCGTTTGGGTGCTGGGGGGATCTTCAGGCGCTTGAGGACTCTGCGAATCGTGGAGGCACCGATGCGGTGGCCGAGCCGCATCAGCTCTCCTTGGATTCGCTTGTACCCCCAGGAAGGGTTCTCCGTCGCAAGCCGTTCGATGAGCGTGGCGATTGTGTCGTCGAGGGGAGGGCGGCCGACCTTGTGTGGATAGGTCCATCTCCTTGCCACCAGGCGGCGATGCCAGCGCAGGAGCGTGCCGGGGGTAACCAGTCTGTGTTCGCGCAGCTTTCTCGGCAGAAGGCGGACGAGGGCGGTGAGGATCGCGCGGTCCGCCCAGGTCAAGCGTGGCCTCGGAGTGCTGCGGCGCAGCACGGCTACCTCATGGCGGAGCACGAGTAGCTCGACGTCCTTGGATGCGGAGGAACGGCCGGGTAACACGAGCCAGCTGAGTAGCCGAGTGGCGAGCAGGTAGAGCAGGACCGCAAGGACACGAACTACGATCCTGCCCGATCAGTGACGCTCCATCGAACTTTGCTGGTCAAGGTCCTGGCCGGATTATGGAACCCCACAGGCGCAGCAGCACGACAGATCATGATGCCGCCCCAGCCCTTTGCGGGTGAAGGCACTTGGGGCGAATCTCAAGGAGAGCCGAAGATCCGTGAACAGGCTCCCGACCTGCGCGGATGATTTATCGGCACCCGCAGACTCGCATCGCCCTTTTCGAGGTTGGTGATGATCTTCTGCACGGCGCCGCGTGCGGCGTGGTGAGGCGACACGGGAACGGACATGGCGCGTGTCGGGATGGTGCTCGGGGCGGTGGTGAGCCAGCCGCGGTGAGGACGAGCCTCGCGAGAGCGCGCGTACGGGCGACTGCGCCGGTCGACCTCCGGTGCACCGCCACTGTGCGCACCGCTTCCCACCAGGGCGGATGATATTTTCGGCAAGCGCAGCATCGCTGGAGTCCCCGTCGGCGAGCCGGTGCCGATCGGTGAGCCGATCGGCACCGTGCTCGACACCAGCATCCTGTACCCCTGCTGGACCGACGGTTGCGTCGGCTCGACGGCCGGTTCCGGCTGTGTGGCTTCCACTGGGGGAACGGACGGCTCGGGCTCGGTGGGCGTCCGGCGGGGAGCAAGGGTGTCGTTGCCGAGCAAAATCGCCCTCGCCCTGGGCACGGCGGTCGTATGCCGCTGGTGCGGCCGGGTGGCGGGTGGGGCCCGTCACCCGGCCGTGGCGGCTATCGCGTGAAGTGGAAGACGCCCCACGTCACATGGTTGTTCCTGCCGCCCTCGACCCAGTTGGTGAGACCCTTCTTCATGCGCGCGAGGTAGTCGGCGCTCACCTGGTCGGCCAGGCCGTCGGCCTCCTGACGCCGCGTCTCGTCCAGCACCCGGGCGTAGTGGGTGATCAGTTGCTCCCGGTGTTCCTCGAAGCCGCCGCCGACCTCGGTGAATCCGAGTCGCGCCAGCTCATGGCGGTAGAAGTCGGGCGAGCCCATATCCTCCAGGTGGATGCGGTCCAGGATGGGGCGCAGTGTCTCGGCCGGGCAGCCGTCCACCGCCATGGGGTCGGTGAAGATCAAGTGGCCGCCCGGGTGCAGTACACGGGCGGCCTCCTCCAAGGGGCGGGCGCGGTTGCCGCTGTGCAGCAGGGCGTCCTGGGACCAGACCACGTCGACGCTCTGGTCCGGGAGTGGGATGCTCTCGAAGGAGCCGTCCACCACCTCGATGGCCTCGCTGAGTCCGCGCTCGGCGTTCAGCACGCGGTGACGGGCGTTCTCCACCTCGCTGAGGTTGAGCGCGATGACTCGGCAGCCGTAGGTCTCGGCGAGGTACCGCGCGGAGCCTCCGAAGCCCGCCCCGAGATCGAGTACGACGGATGAGGTCGTCAGGTCGAGCTGTCGCGCCATGCGCTCCACGGTGCGTCGGCTAGCCTCGGCTATCGGCTCGTCAGGCCGGTCATAGATGCCGATGTGAATGTCTTCTCCTCCCCAGACCTGGGCGTAGAAGGCGTCGGCGTCCGCCGAGTTGTAGTAGTCGCGCGCGGTCCCCACGGCCTCGGAATATTCCGTGAGCGGCTCGGCTGTGATCCGGTATTCCTTCTCCGCGACATGAATGAAGAAGTCGGGCCGCTCTTCCCGGTTGGTGTGCTGGAAGTCGCCGTACGTCTCGATCCGCTGGAAACCGACCTCCTGCATGAGCCTGCGCGTGTAGTCCTTGCGCAGCGGGAACATGTTCAGGTGGTAGACGGATTTGTCGGGGAAGCTGTAGCGCATGCGCACCAACCCCTCGTCCACATACTCTGGCTCGACGGCGACGTCCTTCCCGCAGTAGTAGTACACGTGCTTGCTGGTGTAGCCGCGATCAAGGATCGCGTCGTAGTTGCGCTGGTCGAGGACGAGGATCCCGTCGTGCTTGAGCATCGCGTAGAACTCCGCGAGTGCCTTGCGCCGGTCGCGCTCCGAGAACAGATGGGTGAAGGAGTTCCCGAGGCAGACGATGGCGTCGTACTCGCCGTGGGCGTCGCGATTGAGCCAGCGCCAGTCCGCCTGTACGACGCGGAGAATGTGCTCACCGTGCTTGAGCCCGTTGTCGAATGCCTGGGCAAGCATCTCGGCGCTGCCATCGGCGCTCACGGTCTCGAATCCTGCCTCGAGCAGCCGGACCGAATGAAAACCGGTCCCTGTGGCCACGTCGAGGACCTTTTTGACGCCACGCTCCCGCAGGAGGTCAATGAAAAACGTTCCCTCGCTCTCCGTCCGCCTCTCCCAATCGATGAGCGAGTCCCACTTTTCAACGAAACTGGGTACGTACTCCTCCGTATAATGATCGGTGTCCCGGACGTCGACTGGATTGTGTCCGAATTTCTGTACAGGATGCGCAGAAATAGCGAAACCTCCGGTGCTGAGACAGCAGACAACGGCACCCGTGCCCGGCGGGGCGTATTCCCACTATCGCGAGATGCATGCCGCCGGGAGGGCAATCCCTGTGTAAATAGCTGGAAAATCAATCTCACCAACCGGAAATAGACTGACTCATCCTGATTTGCGTTTGCTTCTTCCCGGAAGCGGCTTTCTTGGCGTCTCCGGCTTCCGTGCCGGATCGTGAACACGTCGGACGATGCCTACTGCTGGATTCCTCTTTGGTTGGTTCATGTAGTGGTGACGGGGTGGTTCGGGTGCTCGGGGGTGGGGTGTGCGGCAGGTCTGTATCCAGCGCTCCATGAGCGAGTTCATCCGGGGTATCCGAATGCTGGTGGTGACAACCTTCAGGCCGGCGTCGATCATCAGGGCGTCGAAGGCGGCGGTGAACTTCGAGTCGCGGTCGCGGATCAGGAACCGTGCTCTGCTGCCCGCGTCCTGAAGGTCCATCAGGAGGTTGCGCCCGAGCTGCACGATCCAGCCCCCGGTCGCATGTGCGCCGGCGCTCGGAATCCTGATGCGACGGGTGATGTGCTCGATGACGGCGAAGACATACAGGCGTGTTCCGGTCAGCGTGCGGACTTCGAAGAGATCGCAGGTGAGAAGGGCTTCGTCCTGGTTGCGGAGGAAGTCGGCCCAGGTGGTGCTCTGTCGTTCGGGTGTGGGTGGGGTGCCGTGCTCGCGCAGGACCAGGGCGCGGATCGAGCGGATGGTGCGTGGGCGTCCACACTGCTTGGGTGCGCAGGTTGCGGCATGGCGTCGGCTGAGCAGTTCCCGATGCCGGCGCAACTCCGTGTCGGTGGATCAGCAGGAGAAGGTGCCGCAGTGGGTTTCGGGGGAGATGGTGGTCCAGTCCGGTGAGGACGGGGCGATCGCTGTCGGTGAAGGTCGGCCTGCCGATCTGGCGCTGCAGGAGGCGCAGTTGGTGCCGGAGCTCGAGGATCTCGATGTCCTTGTCTGTGTCGCTCATCGGCAGGTGGCGTAGAAAGGGCAGGGTGTTGGTCGCGGTGAGGTAGGCCCGACGCAGCAGCACGGCAGATCATGATGCCGCCGGTGCGTTGGACAGGAGAAGACACCTGGGCGGGCTCAGCCGGAGCCGAAGATTACTGATCAAGCCCGCACCTGCATGGATGATGTATCGGCACCCGCACTGCCGCAGGCGCCGCATCCAGACCGCAGCCGCTTTCGTCGGCGCCGACGGTGAACACTGGCGGGCCCGGCCGCTGCTCACCGCTGTCCGCGGCGACCTGGGGCGGGCTCGCGGCGTATGGGCGATGCTGACCCACCAGGGCTTACCGCATCGGCCGCTCCCGGCACTCACCGCCGCCCAGATCCGGATCCTCGCCCTGCTGGCCGCCGGCCATGGCAACAGCGAGATCGCCGCCTCGCTCTGTCTCTCCCGGCAGACCCTCGACTACCACCTGGGCCGGCTGCGCGAACTGCTGGGCGCCCCCACCCGGCTCGCCCTGGTCGGTCGCGCCTATGCCTGGCCACCCCGCTCCGCCACCATGCCGCGGCCGTCCGGTCCACGGTGAGGGCGCCGGGGCAGCGCCCGCCCGCCCGCTCGGTCGAGCAGGCGCACGAGTCAGGCGCTTCCCCTTCTCGGCGTCGAAATGCTCTGCCCCGAACCGCGCGACATGGTGGGCGTGGACCTCGCCGACGTGCTGTTCAGCGTCATCCGACGTGCCGTCGACAACGTCGCCCGCCCCGGCTGAGCGACCTTCGGGCACGAGCCTGTCAGGACCCAACTTGATCATTGGGTGCGGGTCGGGAAGGGTTGGGGCTCGGGGGCGTTCTTGCTCGGACGTGCCCCTCAGTGCGAAGGAACGGGGAGAGCACATGGCTGACTCGCAGGAGCTGAGGCAACGCTGGATCAGACGGTTCCACCCCGCGCCGGACAGGGACGTCATGATGGTCTGCTTCCCGCACGCGGGCGGATCGGCCAGCTACTTCCAGCCGTTGTCCGCTCGGCTGACGCCCCATGCCGAGGTGCTGGCACTGCAGTACCCAGGGCGCCAGGACCGCCGCTTCGAACCCGCGCTCACGAGTGTCGACGCGCTCGTGGACGGCATCGTGGAGGTGCTGCGCGGGCAGACCGACCGGCCGATGGTGTTCTTCGGGCACAGCATGGGCGGCACCCTCGCCTTCGAGGCCGCGCGCCGCATGGAGGCGGAGCTGGGCGGGCGGCTGCTGGGGCTGGTCGTCTCCGGGCGCCGGTCACCCGGCGGCGCGCGCCAGGGCACCGTGCATCTGCTGGACGACGCGGGGCTCCTCGCGGAGACACGCAAACTGCAAGGGACCTCCTCGACGCTGCTGGAGGACGAGGACGTGGTGCGGATGATCATGCCGGCGCTGCGTGCCGACTACACCGCGGTGGAGCGCTACGCGTACCGGCCGGGGCCGGCGCTGAGCTGCCCACTCCATGTCTACACCGGGGACGCCGACCCGCAGATGCGCGGGGACGAGGCGCGCGGCTGGGCCGAGCACACCCGTGCCGACTTCCGGATCCGCACCTTCAGTGGCGGCCACTTCTACCTCGGCGAGCGCGGCGAGCAGGTGGTCGCGGCCCTGCGCGAGGACCTGACGGCCTTCCAGGAGCGTGCCCGGACCGGCGCCGACCGCTGACCCGGCCCGACCGGCGCCCGCACCGGTCGGGCCGGTGCGGGCACGCGAGGTCGAAGCGGTCGGCGATGTCGCGTGCCGTGTCGTCAGCGGCGGCCGGCGAAGCGGGCCACGAGTTCCCGCTTCAGCACCTTGCCGCTCGGCCCGAGCGGGAAGTCCTCGACGAACTCCACCAGGCGCGGGTACTTGTGCCCGGCGACCCGCTCCCTGCTCCAGGACACGATGTCCGCGGCCAGGCCCGCGTCCGGGACAGCGCCCGGCCGGGTCCGTACCACTGCGCACACCTCCTCGCCGTACCTGTCGTCGGGAACCCCGATGACGGCGACCTGGGCGATGGCCGCGTGGCGCATGAGCACGTCCTCGACCTCGCGCGGATAGACGTTGTAGCCCCCGCGCAGCACCATGTCCTTCGTGCGGTCGATGATGGTCAGGTATCCGTCGGCGTCCTTCACCCCCAGGTCGCCCGAGCGGAACCAGCCGTCGACCAGCACTGCCGCGGTGGCCTCCGGCTGGTTGAGGTAGCCGGCCATGACGTTGTGGCCCCGTATGACGATCTCCCCGATCTCGCCGGTTGGCAGCAGTTCGATGCGGTCCTCGACGTCGGCCCTGGCGATCTCCGCCTCGACGCCCCAGATGGGACGCCCCACGGTGCCGGGCCGGCGCGGCCACGCCTTCTGGTTGTACGCCACCACAGGCGAGGTCTCCGTGAGGCCGTACCCCTCGTAGATCGGGCAGCCGTAGACCTCCTGGAAGTCCTCCAGCACCTTGACCGGCAGGGCCGAGCCGCCGGAGAAGGCGCGGTCGAGGGCGGGGCGCCGGGCGTCGTCGGCGGCAGCGTCCAGGAGGGCGAGGTACATGGTCGGGACGCCCATGAACACGGTGCAGCCTTCGGTGACCATGAGGTCGAGTGCGGCGGGGCCGTCGAAGCGGCTCATGAGCACCAGGGTGCCGCCGGCCAGGAAGCAGGCGCTCATACCGCAGGTCTGACCGAAGGTGTGGAACAGCGGCAGACAGCCGAGCAGCACGTCGTCGGGGCCCAGATCGAACGGCGAGCGCATCGTGGTGCCGATGTTCATCACCAGGTTGAGCTGGCTGATCATCGCGCCCTTGGGCCGGCCGGTGGTGCCGGAGGTGTACAGCACCAGGGCCAGGTCGTCGGGCGCGCGCGGGGCCAGCCGGTCCAGGGGCTCCGCCCGCTCGGCGAGGACGTCCAGGCGCGGCGGGCCACCGACGCCGTCGGTGCCCTCCGACGCCATGACGGTGAGCAGCGGAACCCCGGCCACCTCCGCCGCCTCGGCGCCCTGCGTCAGCATCGGCCCGGCGCACACCAGGGCCTTCGCCTCGGAGTCGCGCAGGACGTGGACGATCTCCTCGGCGCGCAGCAGACCGTGCACCGGTACCGCCACGGCGCCCAGCGCCAGCACGCCGTAGTACACCATCGGGAAGTGCGGTGTGTTGGGCAGCAGCAGGGCGATCCGGTCGCCGGGGCGCACACCGTGTTCCCGCAGCACCGTCGCGTACCGGCGGGTGGCCTGCCACAGCTCGGCGTAGGTGAACCGCTCGGGGCCGAAGACGAGCGCCGGGTGGTGGGGGCGTCGCTCGGCGGACTCGGCGAGGACGGACGCGGCCGTCAGCATCAGGCCGCATCCGTGTGGAGCGCGGCCAGCGCCTGCTTGTCCGGCTTGCCCGCGCCGGTGAGGGGCAGGGCGTCGTGGAAGGTGACCACGGCGGGCACATGCTTGGGCGACAGCTCGGCGGAGACGTGTCCGATCAGCGTGCCGGCGTCGGCGCTCGTGCCCGGTCGGAGCACGACGGCGGCGTGGATGTGCTCCACGCGGTCGTCGTCCACCACGCAGTACACGGCGGCCTGGGCGACCTCGGGATGGCTCAGCAGCGCGTTCTCGACGTCCGTGGGGTGGACCCGGATGCCGTTGGTCTTCATCACCTCGCCCAGCCGACCGTGCAGGCGCAGATACCCCTTCTCGTCGAGGGAGCCGAGGTCGCCGGTGTGCGTCCAGCCGTCGCGGATGGTCGCCGCGGTCAGCTCCGGGTCGCCCCAGTAGCCGAGCATGGTGAAGGGGGTGCGCACGCACACCTCGCCGACCTCGCCGGGAGCGAGGTCACGGTGGTCGTCCACGTCTCGGATGCGTACCTCGGCGGTCAGGCGCCCGACGGTGGCGCGCAGTTCGGGGTCGAAGTGGTCCGGTGGGATCAGCACGCTGATGCCGCTGGTCTCGGTGGTGCCGTAGAACTGCAGAAGCACCGGTCCGAATGCCTCGACCGCCTCGGCCAGCCGGGCCGGGGCGGCGGGGCAGCCGCCGTAGGAGATGATCCTGATGCTGGACCGGTCGGTGGTGGCGAGGCCCGGGTGGTCGACCAGCATGTACAGCTGCGGCGGTGTGAGGGTGAGCGCGGAGACGCGATGCCGCTCGACCGCGCGCAGCACCTCGCCCGGTTCGAAGCCGTCGTGCAGGACGACCGTTCCGCCCGAGGCGAGGGCGAGGTCGACACCGGAGCCATTGGAGTGGCTCACCGGCAGCGTCGACAGGTACACGACGGGTTCCGGGGACTGCAGGCCCGCCTGGAGGTAGAGGCTGCGCACGCGGTAGGGCAGGGTGACGCCCTTGGGCTTGCCGCTGGTACCGCTGGTGTAGAGCACCACGGCCGGCTGTTCGGGGTCGGCCTCTACGGCGCCGAGATCGAAGAGGTCCGGGTCGCCCGCCGACAGGTCCAGGACATCGGGGCCGAGGGCGTCGAGCGCGGCGAGCCGGGGCGGCTCGGGCAGCCGCGCGCACAGCTCGCGGGCCGCGTCGGCGTTCTCCTTGTCGACGGCGAGGAACGTCGCCCGGGTTGTGGCGAGGATCTCGTGCCGTGCGGCGGCGGCCAACTGGTCGGTGGGATCCACCGCGTTCGTGGAGTGCAGGTGCACGACGGTGGCTCCGGCGAGATTGGCCGCATAGCGCAGAGTTACGGTCGCCGGGCTATTGGTGACGGTCAGAATCGCCACAATCGGAATTTCATCTTCCGTGAAGTGCCGGCGCAGCATTTCCGCCGCCGCGAGAACCGTCCTGGAGAACTGGCCCGCGGTGCACTCCTCGCCGTCCCGCCACAGGGCGATCCGGTCGGGATCGGACTCCAACGCCTCCAGCACCCGGCGGGCGTAATTCTCGTTCGAAGTCACCGAAACTCCACTTCGCAGCGCATTTTGGTCGGAGCAGGATTGCATGATCACGTGAGCCAGGCAACTGAAATTGAACCACTGTCAGTTTGCCCACACTCGACGCGAGTTGCCATAGGTGTTCCGAACGAGCGTCACCCACACGAAGGTTGGACTCCGTCGGCGGACGGATGATATACAGACGTCACTTCTCCGTGCCTCCTCGAAATCGAGGACGGCGAGCCGCTGGTCCCCGCACGATTCCACGGGTGACGCGTGCAGCCGGGGTGGCCGGAAGCCGGCCGTAGCCGCGCGGTCTCACCTCAGAACCACACAGTCGCCTGTACGTGCACGTGGCCTCAGTCAGCCCGAAAGCGAAGCGAGTAAACGTGACGACCCAATATCTGGACCTCTTTTCACGCCTCATCGAAGGCTCTGACGGGGGTAAGAGGGACTTCCTGGAGATCGGCCGGCTCGCCGGGAGGTTCCCCGCGGCCAGCCTGTGCGACAGCGAGGACACGGACGGCATCAACGTCTGGTGTAGCAACGACTACCTCGGCATGGGTCAGCACCCCGCGGTGCTCGAGGCCATGAAGGAGGCCGTCGACAAGTACGGCGCCGGCGCCGGTGGTTCCCGCAACATCGGCGGCACCAACCACTACCACGTGCTGCTGGAGAAGGAGCTCGCCGCGCTCCACGGCAAGGACGACGCCCTCCTGTTCACGTCCGGCTTCACCGCCAACGACGGCGCGCTGTCCATCATCGCCGGTCGCATGGAAGGCTGCGTGGTCTTCTCCGACGCGCTCAACCACGCCTCCATCATCGACGGCCTGCGCCACAGCCGCGCCGAGAAGCGGATCTTCCGCCACAACGACACCGCCCACCTGGAAGAACTGCTGGCGGCGGCCGACCCGGACGTGCCCAAGCTCATCGTCGCCGAGTCCGTGTACTCGATGAACGGTGATATCGCCCCGCTGCCCGAGATCGCCGACCTCGCCAAGCGCTACGGGGCGATGACCTACCTCGACGAGGTCCACGCGGTGGGCATGTACGGCCCCGAGGGCGCCGGCATCGCCGCCCGGCACGGCATCGCCGACGACTTCACCGTCATCATGGGCACCTTGGCCAAGGGCTTCGGCACCACCGGGGGTTACATCGCCGGCCCCACCGAAGTGATCGAAGCGGTGCGTATGTTCTCCCGCTCCTTCATCTTCACCACCGCCCTCCCGCCCGCCGTGGCCGCCGCCGCCCTGGCCGCCGTACGCCATCTGCGGTCCTCCGACGCCGAGCGTGAACAGCTGTGGTCCAACGCACAGCTGATGAAGGGACTGCTGAACGAGCGGCGCATTCCCTTCATTTCGGACCAGACGCACATCGTGTCCGTCCTGGTGCGGGACGAGGCCCTGTGCAAGCACATGTCCGCCCTGCTGCTCGACCGGCACGGGATCTACGTGCAGGCGATCAACGCCCCGAGCGTGCGGGTCGGCGAGGAGATCCTGCGGGTCGCACCCGGCGCCGTGCACACCGCCGACGAAGTGCGCGGATTCGTCGACGCCCTGGACCAGGTCTGGGAGCAGCTCGGCGCAGACCGCCTGCCCCACGGCACCATCAAATAGTCCTGATCGTATAAACTCGCGGAAGCGGCACCGCGTTGACCCTCCGTCAACGTTCTCATGGGGAGTCTTTGCTTGACATGAGATCGCTGGCGGGGGTTGGATGAAATTGCCGCACGGCCAAGCGGCTCGCGGGCAGATGTGACCCGCATTGAGTGACGGGGTCCACAGGGGGAGCCTCGTCCACGATCACCGCTATACGGTGTTTGCCCACCCCTTATCAGGGAGGGCTGGAACGGGGGTTCTGAGTGACACTTGCGTATGTCCTGGATGGCGGCATGAATGATCAGCCAGGAGCCGGTGCTGAGCTGTACGAACTGTTTCCCGGCGTGCAGCGGACCTATGCGCAAATTGCGGACTGGACCGGACTCGACGTTCAACGCATCTTCCATGAACAAAGAGAGCCCGGACAGGAGCACCGCCAAGGAGTCGGTGCCATTCGTCAGGCCGCCGCCGTTCTCGGAATCGCCGACGTACTCGCCGAAGAATACGGAATCACGCCCACTGCGGTATGTGGGCTCAGTTTCGGCGCACTTGTCGCGGCAAGCCTCGCCGGATCAGTGGAACGTCAGGAACTCTTCACGTTCCTGATGCGTTTGCGGGAAGTTCCGGCCCCTTCGTCGGATGCCCCGCAACAGGCCGTCGCCATGCTCCGCGTTCCCCTCGACACCGACCCCGGCGCGTTCGTCGCGGACGTCCCCGACGTCCACCTCTCCGCCGACCTCGGTCGTGTGGGCACCGGCAATGAACGCATGGTGCTGCTCGGCGGCTACCGCACCGCCCTGGAAACCTTCGGCGCGACCCTGTCGCCCGGCGCCCTGCACATCGCCGAGGAACACGGCAGCGCCTTCCACTCACCGCTGCAGCGGCACCTCACGGAGTTCCTCGAGCCCACGCTGGACGCCATGACCTTCAAGCAGCCCCGCGTCCCCGTCCACTCGTGCATGGAGCGCAAGACGCTCACCACGGGCGAGGAGATCCGCGACCTGTTCCACCGCAACCCGACCGACCCGGTCAGCGTGCCGCACATGATCGGCGGACTCGAGGACGCCGGCACCGAGCTCGGCCTCGTCCTCGGCCCCGCCGCCTTCGGCACCTTCCAGAACGCGGACTTCCCCGTGGTCCACGTCGAATCCCCGGACCACGTCTTCGAGGCCATGACCGCCGTGTACGACTTCGGTATCGACCTGCCCCCGGTGGAACCCGCCACCCCTTCCGGCGAAGCAGTGGCGGGGTGAACACGATGAAGAACGTCACCCCCCTCATCGACGAGTGGCTCGCACAGGACATCGACGCCTGGACCCGCCGCGTCGTCCGCCGCCACTTCGACCCCGACACGGGCAGCCCGTACTGGCTCAAGCGCTCCGCCGAACTCGACTTCGATCCGCGGGACATCACCCGCTACGACGAACTCGCCGCCTTCGGCCCGATGCCGCTCGGCGAACTGCGCACGCTCGATCCGGCCGACCTCGTGCCTCAGGCTGTACCCCGCCCCCTGGCCGGACGTATCTGGGACTCCGGCGGCACCACGGGCAGCCCCTGCCGCGTCTTCTACACCGGGCCGATGCTCCTGCAGCGCGCCGCCTGGCGCCGCTGGGTCATCGAACGCGAAGGCTTCCAGCCCGGCCGCGGCTGGCTCCAGGCCACCCCCACCGGCCCCCACCTCATCGGCCACGGCGCCGTGGACCTCGCGGACATGTACGACGGCCGGGTCTACGGCATCGACTTCGACCCCCGCTGGGTCAAACGGCTGCTGCGCAACGGCAGGCTCAAGGACGCCCAGGAGTACACCTCGCACATCGTCGACCAGATGGCCTCCGTACTGGAGAGCCAGCCCGTCGACTACCTCGTCACCACCCCGGCACTCCTCCAGGCCTTCATTAAGGCCCGGCCGGAACTGGTGACGAGACTGAGCGGCGTACGGCTCAGCGGCACCCACGCCACCGCGGCGATGCGCCGTTCCTTCCACCAGGCACTCGGCGGCGGACTTGTCATCGTCACCTACGCCAACACCTTCGGCAACACCGTCGCCCTCCCCGTGGAGAACGACGGCGTGCTGATGCCGTACCTGCCCAACTACCCGCAGGTCACCATGGCGGTGGTCGACAAGGACGACTGGTCCAAGGTCGTCCCCTACGGCGAACAAGGCCAGGTTCGCCTGACCGTCCAGCACGACGACCTCTTCCTGCCGAACATCCTGGAACGCGACATCGCCGTCCGCTATGACACCGGCGACGCCTGGCCGTGCGACGGCGTCGCCAACGTACGACCCCTGCAGGTCGTCCGGTCGGCACCGGAGGGGATCTACTAGGCGCCCGGGGGCGGGCCCGCACAGGGCTCGCCCCGCCCCGCTCCCGGACTCACCAGAGCCCGGGACGGCAACACGGCCAAACCGCCCGCTGCCGTACACCCCGGCACCCCACCGGTCCGGGATCCACCGGGACGCAACGGCGAGCCCCGACACACCCGGCAGCAGACGCCCAGTGCCACCGCACGCCGGCGCCGCCGCCATGCCAGGCGTTCCCTCACATCAACCGATCAACGTCACACCCGCCGGAGCCGGGAGCACCCTCTGTCGCGCCCGGCCTCTCACGTCCTGGTCCCAGGGAGTCACCCTCATGAAGCGTTCCGAGGCCGCCTTCGCACACACGGCGGACGCGGCGAACACTCCGATCGCGGTCGTAGGACTCTCCTGCCGCCTCCCCGGCGCCCCCGACCCCGCCGCCTTCCGGGACCTGCTGCGCACCGGCACCGACGCCATCACCGAAGTACCCCGGGAGCGCTGGAACGCCGATGACCTGTACGACGAGGACGCCACCCGCCCCGGCACGGTCAACACCCGCCGCGGCGGCTTTCTCGACCAGGACCACATCGACCACTTCGACGCGGCCTTCTTCGGCATCTCACCCCGCGAAGCCGCCGCGATGGACCCCCAACAGCGCCTCGTCCTGGAGCTGACCTGGGAGGCTCTCGAAGACGCGGGCATCGCCCCGGACCGGCTTCGCACCACCGACACCGGCGTCTACATCGGCGTCATCGCCGACGACTACGCCACCCTGCAACAGCAGCGCGGCCTCGCGGCCATCGACCGGCACAGCTTCACCGGACTGCACCGCAGCATCATCGCCAACCGCGTCTCGTACCACCTCGGCCTGCGCGGCCCCAGCCTGACCCTCGACGCCGGCCAGGCCTCCTCCCTCGTCGCCGTCCACCTGGCCTACGAAAGTCTGCGCCGCGGCGAGAGCACGATCGCCGTCGCCGGCGGCGTCAACCTCATCCTCGCCCCCGAGAGCAGCGTCAGCGTCGCCAAGTTCGGCGGCCTCTCACCCGACGGCACCAGCTACACCTTCGACGCCCGCGCCAACGGCTACGTACGCGGCGAGGGCGGCGGCGCCGTCGTCCTCAAGCCCCTCGCCGCCGCCCTCGCCGACGGTGACCCCATCTACTGCGTCATCCGCGGCAGCGCCGTCAACAACGACGGCGGCGGCACCCACCTCACCACTCCCCACCAGGGCGCACAGGAAGACGTCCTGCGCCGCGCCTACGAGCAGGCCGGCGTCGACCCCGCCCGGGTCCAGTACGTCGAACTCCACGGCACCGGCACCAAGACCGGCGACCCGATCGAGGCCGCGGCCCTCGGCACCGTCCTGGGCAGCGCCCGACGACAGACCGGGACACCGCTGCGCGTCGGCTCAGCCAAGACGAACGTCGGCCACCTGGAGGGCGCCGCCGGCATCGTCGGCTTCATCAAGACCGCGCTCGGCCTGAAGCACGGCGAACTCTTCCCCAGCCTCAACTACCGGACCCCCAACCCCGAGATCCCGCTGGACGAACTCAACCTGCACGTCCAGACCGACACCCAGCCCTGGACCCCCGACCCGGAAGTGGACGCCCCCCTCACCGCCGGCGTCAGCGCCATCGGCGTCGGCGGTACGAACTGCCATGTCGTGCTGCAAGGGGCGCCGGTTTTGGCTCCGGTTCCGGTTCCGGTTCCGGAGGAGGAGTCGGCGGCGGAGCCGGCTGGGGATGTCGTGCCGCCGGTGGTGGTGCCGTGGGTGGTGTCGGGCAAGTCCGAGGAGGCGCTGCGGGGGCAGGCGGCGCGGCTGGCCGCCTCTGTACCTGAACTGTCGCCGGTGGATGTGGGGTTCTCGCTC
>NZ_JAERRF010000058.1 GCF_016741875.1 Streptomyces coffeae
CAGACGGCGGATCTCCTTGCCGCCGTCCGGTGTTCGCTCTCCCCCGGCGGGCTCGGGCCCGCCCTGCTGATCGGCTGGTTCGGCCTGCTCGGCCGGGCTACTGACCTGGCTGGTCACTGCTTCGGACCTCCCTTGAGGCGGCGCTCCTGGACAGTCGGTGCCGACCGGTTGTCCCATGACCATCGTACGTCGGTAAGGGTCGCCTTCCTTGGCTGGATCACATGGTGGACATCACTATGTGGACCCTTTATGTCACGATTTGACACGACTGGTACCCTCCCCCGTGTTGTCATTTCCGCTGATCCCCCGTTCAGCCTTTGGCTTCGCTTTGGCGCCGTGGCGCCCCGGGCACACCCCCGCCCGGACCTGGGTTCTGACGGCAGGTCACACCGGCGCCCACGGTCCTGACCGCCCGATCAGGAATTGAGATACGTGAGCACCGCGAGCACCCGACGGTGATCCCCGTCACTCGGGGACAGTCCCAGCTTCAGGAAGATGTTGCTGACGTGCTTCTCGACCGCCCCGTCGCTCACCACCAGCTGCCGGGCGATCGCCGAGTTCGTCCGGCCCTCCGCCATCAGCCCCAGCACCTCCCGCTCCCGCGGGGTGAGCCCGGCCAGCACATCCTGCTTGCGGCTGCGGCCCAGCAGCTGGGCGACCACCTCCGGGTCGAGGGCGGTGCCGCCCTCGGCGACCCGCACCACGGCGTCCACGAACTCGCGGACCTCGGCCACCCGGTCCTTGAGCAGATAGCCCACCCCGCGGCTGCTGCCCGCCAGCAACTCCGTCGCGTACTGCTCCTCCACGTACTGTGACAGCACCAGCACACCCAGTCCCGGGTGGTCCCGGCGCAGCCGGACGGCCGCCCGCACCCCCTCGTCGGTGTGGGTCGGCGGCATCCGCACATCGGCGACCACCACATCCGGCAGCGCGCCGTCGTCCGCCAGCTCGCGGATCGTCTTGATCAGCGCATCGGCGTCGCCCACCCCCGCGATGACCTCATGGCCACGGTCGGTCAGCAGCCGGGTCAGCCCCTCCCGCAGCAACACCGAATCCTCGGCGATGACCACCCGCACTCTGTCCTTCACGATGCACGGCCCCCGTTCGTTCGGTTCGTCGGGACCAGCATCCCAGGATTTGGACGCCCGCGTCGCACCGACCCGGTGGGGCAGCGGTGGGGGCAGGCGTTTCCGGCCGTCAGCGCCAGGGCAGCTCGGCGGTGACCGTGGTCGGGCCGCCGGGCGGGGAATGGACGATGAGGATGCCGTCCACCGCGTCGAGCCGCTCGGCCAGACCGGCGAGACCCGATCCGGCGGAGGTGTTGGCTCCGCCCCGGCCGTCATCGGTGACCTGGAGCATCACCCGGTCCTCGGCCCGCCACACATCGAGCCCGGCGTTCCGGGCGCCGCTGTGTTTGCTGATGTTCTGGAGGAGTTCGGAGACGGTGAAGTAGGCGATGCCCTCGATGGCGGCTGCGGGGCGGTGGGGGAGGTCGACGGTGACGGTGACGGGGACGGTGCAGCGGGCGGCGAGTGCGGAGAGGGCGGGGCCCAGGCCGCGGTCGGTGAGGATGGCGGGGTGGATGCCGCGGGCGAGGTCGCGTAGTTCCTGGAGGGCGAGTTTGACCTCGCCGTGGGCTTCGTCGACCATCCTGGCCGCGGCCTCCGGGTCCTCCTCGAGTTTCTCCTTGGCCAGGCCCAGGTCCATGGCGAGGGCGACGAGGCGGGCCTGTGCTCCGTCGTGCAGATCGCGTTCGATACGGCGCAGATCGGCGGCGGCGGTGTCCACCACCGTCCCCCGGTCCGACTCCAGCTCCCAGACCCGGGTGGCCAGCCGGGACGGACCCAGCAGCCCGGACACCATCAGCCGGTCGACCGCGGTCAGCCCGCGGATCGTCGGCGGCGTCAGCAGCAGCACCACCACCCCGACGGCACAGGTCGCGGTGATCTCCAGCGGGGAGTCCAGATAGAACGCGCTCCCGTTGTGGTCGCCCCACACCTGTATGCCCGGCTGTTCGCCGAAGGCGGAGAAGGTCCAGCGCCACAGCGGATAGGTCGCCAAGCCCCAGCCGCAGCAGAAGAGGACGATCGCCACCACGAACCCGAAGATGGCCCACGGCAGATGGAGCAGGGCGTAGAGCGCATGGCGCCAGGAGGCGCCGCTCTTGAGCATCGCCCCCACCCAGGCCAGCGGCCCGGTCCGGGGGCGGCCGTCCTTGCCGCTCCTCGGACGGACCGGCTCGGGGGCGGCCACCTCCAGCCCGAGCAGCGCCCGAGCCCGCGCCCGCTCCACGGAGCCCAGCCCCCGGCAGCCCGCGAGGGCCAGACCGAGCACCGGTATCCCGAGGAAGGTGATCAGCAGCCCGGCGCCCAGCGCGATCATCGTGACCGTGTAGACAAAGAAGAGGATGGCCATCGGCAGGCTGACCAGCAGATAGAGGAATTCGCGCCAGACACGGCCGCCGAACGGCGCCCGCAGCGCCGCGGCAAAGCTGCCGCGGGGCTCTGCCCCCGGCCCGTACGGTCCATATGCGGTGGCCATCGTGGTGTCCGTTCTCCGGGGCGCCGGTGGTCCGGCGCACTGCGCGACGTGGGTGGGTGGGTGTCGTCCGTGTGCCTCAAGACTCCCGGAGGGCGGTGGGCCGGACCATCGGGGAGGTCGGCGTCTTCGCCCGGGGGCTAGCCCTACCTCCGGGGCGTACGGAATCCCTCAGCGGGCTGTCGGAACGCTGTCCCGCCAGGGCACCTCGGCGATGACCGACGTCGGCCCCCCGGGCGGGGAGTCCACGGTGAACCGCCCGTCGACCGAGCCCAGCCGCTCCGCGAGCCCCGCCAGTCCGCTGCCTCCGGCCGTGTTCGCCCCACCGCGGCCGTCGTCCCGCACCTGGAACAGCAGCCTGCCGTCCGCGTGCCACATCTCCACCGTCGCCGTGCGGGCGCCGCTGTGTTTGCTGATGTTCTGGAGGAGTTCGGAGACGGTGAAGTAGGCGATGCCCTCGATGGCGGCTGCGGGGCGGTGGGGGAGGTCGACGGTGACGGTGACGGGGACGGTGCAGCGGGCGGCGAGTGCGGAGAGGGCGGGGCCGAGGCCGCGGTCGGTGAGGATGGCGGGGTGGATGCCGCGGGCGAGGTCGCGTAGTTCCTGGAGGGCGAGTTTGACCTCGCCGTGGGCTTCGTCGACCATCCTGGCCGCGGCCTCCGGGTCCTCCTCGAGCTTCTCCTTGGCCAGACCGAGGTCCATGGCGAGGGCGACGAGGCGGGCCTGTGCTCCGTCGTGCAGATCGCGTTCGATACGGCGCAGATCGGCGGCGGCGGTGTCCACCACCGTCCCCCGGTCCGACTCCAGCTCCGCGATCCGCCGCTCCAGCTCGTCCGAGGGCGACAGCAGCCCGCGCACCAGCGCCCGGTCCACATTGGTGAGCGCGCGGGCGATCCAGGGCAGCACCGGCCAGGCGATGAACAGCGAGACCAGCGCGATGGCGAAGGTGAGCACACCCCAGGGCAGCCGGATGAAGCCGTACAGGGTGCTCCGCCAGCCCACCGGGTCCCGCAGACTCGTCCACAGCCGGCCGAAGAAGCCCTGGTCCCGCACGTGCGGCAGCCGGCTGGGCTCGTCCACCCGCACCGAGAGCAGCGCCCTGGCCCGGGACCGCTCGAACCGGCCGAACATCCGCCCGCCGACCAGCCCGGCGGCCAGCAGCGGCAGCCCCACCACCGTGATCGCCAGCCCCGCCCCCAGGGCCAGCCAGACCACGGCGTAGACGAAACCGACGATGCCCACCGGCAGATTCAGCAGCAGATGGGCGATCTCCTTCCACGTCTGCGCGGGAAAGGCGAAGGCGGGCGGGCGGGGCAGGCGCTCATCGGCGTCACCGGCCGCGGAGCCGGAGGATCCGGCCGACGGGCCGGAGGAACGGGAGGTCATAGCAGCCAAGAGTGCCGGGCCCGAAGGACCGGCGCCATGGGGTACGTCGCCGGGCGGGACGTAGGGCTAACCCCACCGGACGCGGGACGTCGTCCCACGGCCCGCCGGACCCGGCCCCACGGCGTACCGGGCCTGCCCCCGCCGCATGCCGGACGGGCGGATCAGCCGGGGACCGCCAGGGCCTAGACTCCGTCCGTACGGATCGTCGAACACACGAGGTCGACGAGGAGCAGGCCAGACAGCCAGGATCAGGGAGCGAGGGGCGGACGTGCCGGAGGCGACGACCGTGCGCACCACCACCAGCGTCCAGCTCGCGGCCGACTACTTCCACGGATACGCGGTGGTCGGTCTGCTCGGAGCGGTCGGGGTGATCTTCGTAGCGGTGGCCTTCGGGGCCGGACGGCTGCTGCGCCCCGTGGTGCCGACGCCCGAGAAGTTGCTGACGTACGAGTGCGGGGTGGACCCCGTGGGCGAGGGCTGGGCACACACCCAGGTCCGCTACTACGTCTACGCTTTCTTGTATGTGATTTTCGCGGTGGACTCGATCTTCCTGTTCCCGTGGGCGACGGTCTTCGCCGCACCCGGCTTCGGCGCCGCCACGCTGGTGGAGATGTTCATCTTCCTCGGGTTCCTCGCCGTAGGTCTGCTGTACGCATGGAAGAAGGGCGTCCTGGAATGGACGTGACACCGACGACGAACCCGGCGACGGCTCCGGTAAACCTCCCGGAGCCCCGCCGCCTCGGCGCGCTCGCCCGGCTGGCCCCCGAGCCGATGAAGGTGGTCCTGAACTGGGGCCGCCGCTACAGCCTGTGGGTCTTCAACTTCGGCCTGGCCTGCTGCGCCATCGAGTTCATCGCGGCGTCCATGGCCCGCCATGACTTCATCCGGCTCGGCGTGATCCCCTTCGCGCCGGGGCCGCGCCAGGCCGACCTGATGGTCGTCTCCGGCACGGTCACGGACAAGATGGCGCCCGCGGTGAAGCGGCTGTACGAGCAGATGCCGGAGCCGAAGTACGTGATCTCCTTCGGGGCCTGCTCCAACTGCGGCGGCCCGTACTGGGACTCGTACTCGGTGACCAAGGGCGTCGACCAGATCATCCCCGTCGATGTGTACGTCCCCGGCTGCCCGCCCCGGCCGGAGGCCCTGCTCCAGGGCATCCTCAAGCTCCAGGAGAAGATCGCCCGCGAGTCGCTCGGCGAGCGCTACGGCGCGGACGCCGCCGCGGGCCGTCCCTCCACGGCCGCCCTCCGCAGCGGCCTGGTCACGCCGCCGGAGCAGCCTCGGCAGCAGCCTCCGGCGCAGGAAGACACCCGATGACCGAGCAGCGACACGAACCGATCGAGCCCCCGGAGGAGACGGCGCAGGCCCCGGAGACCCCGGTCGCCGCCGCGCCGCCCGTGGGCTGGCTGCCGCGGTCCGCCGCCGAGCTGTTCGGCGCGGGCGCCACGGCGGCGGAGGCATACGGCCTGCTCACCGTCGACGTCCCCGCCGAGTCCTGGACGGCGGCGCTGGAGACGGCCCGCGACACCCTCGGCTGCACCTACTTCGACTGGCTGAGCGCGGTCGACGAGCCGGGCGAGGGCTTCCGCGTGGCCGCGTACGTCGTCGCGCTCGCGGGGCCCGCGGCCCCGGGCCCGGCGGTGCGCACGCTGCTGGTCCGCACCACCGTCCCGCACGACGCGCCCGTGCTGCCCACCGCCACCGGCGTCTACGCCGGCGCGGGCTGGCACGAGCGCGAGACCCACGAGATGTTCGGGATCGGCTTCACCGGCCATCCCCATCTGGCACCGCTGCTGCTCCCCGACGGCTTCGAGGGCCATCCGCTGCGCAAGGACTTCGTCCTGGCGGCCCGGGTCGCCAAGGCGTGGCCGGGCGCGAAGGAGCCGGGGGAGTCGGACCACGGCGGGCCCAAGCGGCGGCAGATGCTGCCGCCGGGCGTTCCCGACCCCAACGAATGGGGCCCGCTCAAGGGCCAACTGCCGCCCGCCCCGGCCCGTCCGGCGCGCGGCGCCCGCGCGGCGGGCGAGCGCCCGGCGCGCCGTACCCGCACGGCGAGCGCGGGCTCGGCGAGCCAGCAGCCGGCGGCGGACGCGGCAGCCCCCGCCGAGCGGCCCGCGCGGCGCGCGCGGAGTGCGAGCGAGGGCTCGGCGAGCCGGCAGTCGGCGGCCGCGGGCCCCGAGCCGACGACGGAGACCCCGGCTGCGCCTGAGCGCCCGGTGCGGCGTGCGCGCAGCGCGAGCGGCGGCTCGGCGAGCCAGCGCGAGGCGGTGGCCCCGGCGACGGACGCGTCCGAGCCACCGGCCCCGGACGCCGCGCCTCCGGCCGCTCCGGAGCAGCCCACGCAGCCCGCGCAGACCGCGCGGACGGCGAGTGAGGGCTCGGCCAGTCGGCGTGACGCTGCGGTACCGGACTCGGACGCGTCTGAGACACCAGCTCCCGACGCCGCCGCTCGGGGCGAGCAGCCCACTCGGCAGACACGCAGCGCGAGCGGCGGCTCGGCGGGCCGGCGCGCGGACGCCACCGGAACCCCGGGCGCGGAGAATCCGGAGTCGGACGCCGCGGCCCCGGCCGCGCGGCCCGAGCGCCGTACGCGGTCCTCCGACGCGCCTTGGCACCACGCCCGCCCGGCGTACGACGAATCGGACGCCGGGAAACCGGATGCCGGGAAACCGGACGCCGGGAAACCCGGAGCCGAATCCCCACCCCGCCCGTCCGGCGAGGACCCCCGCCCTGACGAGACCACCACCGACGACCAGCCAGGAGGCACCGGGTGAACGACGTCCTCGACGTCGCGCTGCGACTGCTCGCCCTGCTGCTCGCCTTCCTGGTCCTCCCGCTGGTCGTCGGGCAGACCGAGCACAAGGTGATGGCCCATATGCAGGGCCGCCTCGGACCGATGTACGCGGGCGGCTTCCACGGCTGGGCCCAACTCGTCGCGGACGGCGTGAAGTTCGCGCAGAAGGAGGACGTCGTCCCGGCCGGGGCCGACCGGCGGATCTTCCAGCTCGCGCCTGCCGTCGCGCTGCTCCCGTACCTCCTGGTGCTCGTCGCGATCCCGATCGGCCCCGCCGAGGGCGCCGTCGGCCAGTTCGTGGACGCCGGGATCTTCTTCGTGCTCGCCGTGATGGGCGTCGGCGTCCTGGGTTCGCTGATGGCGGGCTGGGCCTCGGCCAACAAGTTCTCGCTGCTCGGCGGTCTGCGGACGGCCGCCCAGCTGATGGCGTACGAGCTGCCGATGCTGCTGACCGCCGCGTCCGTGGCGATGGCCGCCGGCACCGTCTCGCTGCCCGGCATCCTCGACGCCTTCGAGTGGTGGTGGGTGCCGTGGCAGATCGTCGGCGGGGTGGTGTTCTTCACCGCGGGCCTGGCCGAGCTGCAACGCCCGCCGTTCGACGCCCCGGTGGCCGACTCCGAGATCATCTTCGGTGCGTACACCGAGTACACCGGGCTGCGCTTCGCGCTCTTCCTGCTCGCCGAGTACGCGGGCATCGTGATCCTGTGCGGGCTGACCACCGTGCTTTTCCTCGGCGGCTGGCACGGTCCGTTCGCCGATGACCTCGGCTGGCTGTGGACCCTGCTGAAGACCGCAGTCCTCGCCTTCGTCGTGATCTGGCTGCGGGTGACCTATCCCCGGCTGCGCGAGGACCAGCTCCAGCGGTTCGCCTGGACCTGCCTCATCCCGCTCTCCCTGGCCCAGATCGCCCTCACCGGCGTCGTCAAGGTGGTGATCTCCTGATGGGCATTCCCGGTTCCGGTCTGGCCAAGGGCCTGGCCGTCACCCTCCGCACGATGACGCGGAAGTCGCACACCGCGCAGTATCCGGACGCACAGCCCGAACTGCCGCCCCGCACCCGCGGGGTGATCGGGCTGTTCGAGGAGAACTGCACGGTCTGCATGCTCTGCGCCCGGGAGTGCCCGGACTGGTGCATCTACATCGACTCCCACAAGGAGACCGTGCCCCCGGCCGCCCCCGGTGGGCGTGAGCGCAGCCGGAACGTGCTGGACCGGTTCGCCATCGACTTCGCGCTGTGCATGTACTGCGGTATCTGCATCGAGGTGTGCCCGTTCGACGCGCTGTTCTGGTCACCGGAGTTCGAGTACGCCGAGACCGACATCCGCGAGCTCACCCATGAGCGGGACAAGCTCCGCGAGTGGATGTGGACGGTGCCCGCGCCGCCCGCGCTCGATCCGGCCGCGGAGGAGCCCAAGGAGCTCGCCGCCGCCCGCAAGGCCGCCGACAAGCTGGCCGCCGCGGAGGCGGCCGCGGCCGCCGAAGCCGCCGGCACCACCAGCACGGACGGCGAGACCCCCGGCGACACCTCCCGCGGGAACGGAGCCGCATCGTGAGTTCCGCACATGCGCTCGCGGCAGCAACCGGCCGCGAGCTCGCCGGTCACGGTCTCGCCGCCGCCGGTCACGGCTTCCTGTCGCCCACCGGTGTCGAGATCGCCTTCCTCCTCGTCGGCCTCGCCACCCTCGGCGCGGCCGTCGTCACCGTCACCACCAAGCAGCTGGTGCACGCGGCCCTCTGGCTGGTGGTCACGCTCGGCGGTCTCGCCGTGGAATACCTCCTGCTGACGGCGGAGTTCATCGCCTGGGTGCAGGTGCTGATCTACGTCGGATCCGTTGTGGTCCTCCTCCTCTTCGGGCTGATGCTCACCAAGGCGCCCATCGGCCGCTCACCGGACGCCGATTCGGGCAACCGCCCGGCCGCGCTCGCGGTGGCCATCGCCGCCGCTGCCGCGCTGGTCTGGGTGGTCGTGGACGCCTTCCGGACCACCTGGATCGACCTCGACAAGGGCGTACAGGGCGCCACCGCCGTCACCGGCGACAGCCTCTTCCGGCACTGGGTGCTGCCCTTCGAGGCGCTGTCCGTGCTGCTGCTCGCCGCGCTCGTCGGAGCGATCGTCCTGTCCCGCAAGCGCGGCGGCACGAGCGGCGACAAGAGCGCCACCAACAGCGGCAAGGAGAAGCGCTGATGCACCTCGCCTACCCCGCCGTCCTCGCCGTCCTCCTCTTCTGCACCGGCCTCTACGGCGTGCTCGCCCGGCGCAACGCGATCCTGGTGCTGATGTCGGTCGAGCTGATGCTCAACGCCGTCAACCTCAACCTCGTCGCCTTCGACGTCTGGCTCCGCGACACCCTGCACGCGGGCCAGGCCCTCACCCTGTTCACCATCGCCATCGCCGCCGCCGAGATCGGCATCGGTCTCGCCATCGTCCTCCTCGTCCACCGCAACCGCGGCACCGCCGACGTCGACCGGCTCCGGGACCTCGCCGACCCGCCTCCGGCCGGCACCCCCGCCGCTGACGACAGCGTGACAGCCCCCACTGACAACGGCGCCGACCAGGCAACTCCCGTTCGGAGGCAGACCGCGTGACGACCACGACCGCCGCCGTTCTCGTCCCCCTGCTGCCCTTCCTCGGTGCCCTCGCGGGCCTCGGGGCGGGCCGCCGCGCTCCCGGCTTCGTCCGCCCGCTCGCCGTGCTGCCCACCCTGGCCGCGGCCGCGCTCGCCGTGCTCGTCGCCGTACGCCAGGGCGGGGGAGAGGGCGCCGGAACCGCGCCCCTGCACGCCTCGACCCGGCTCGCCGACACCGGCTCGGTCCCGATCGACCTCGCCCTGAACATCGACGGCTTCGCCGCCCTGGTCGCGGTCCTCGTCGGCGTCGTGGCCACGTGCGTCCAGATCTACTCGACCGGCTATCTGCGCGACGACCCGCGCTACCCCTCCTACGCCGCGCTGGTCTCCCTCTTCACCTCCGCGATGCTGCTCGTCGTCTACTCCGACGACCTCATCGTGCTGCTGGTCGGCTGGGAGATCATGGGCATCTGCTCGTACTTCCTGGTCGGCCACTACTGGGAGACCGCGGCCGCCCGGTCCGCCTCCCTCAAGGCGTTCCTGGTCACCAAGCTGGGCGATGTCCCGTTCCTGATCGGCATCTTCGTGCTCGCGGGCGACACCGGTACGTATCGCATCAGCGGGATCGTCACCCGGCTCACCTCCGACTCCGGCGCCCCGCTGGACCATCCGACCCTGATCGCGCTGCTGCTGCTCGCCGGGGTCGCGGGCAAGTCCGCGCAGTTCCCGCTGCACACCTGGCTGCCCGACGCGATGGCCGGTCCCACTCCGGTCTCCGCGCTCATCCACGCCGCGACGATGGTCGCCGCCGGTGTCTACTTCATCGCGCGGCTGCTGCCCGTCTTCGTCTCCTCCGCCGCGGCGCTCGCCGTGCTCGCCGCCATGGCGGCCGTCACCATGGTCGGTTCGGCGCTCGCCGCGCTCGCCCAGGACGACATCAAACGTGTCCTCGCCTATTCGACCGTCGGTCAGCTCGGCTATATGACCGGCGCGCTGGCCGTCGGCGACCGCGGCGCCGCCGTCTTCCACCTCATCGCGCACGGCGCGTTCAAGGCGCTCCTCTTCCTCGGCGCGGGCGTGATCATCCACGCCGCCGGGACCAACTCGCTCGCCGCCATGTCCCGGATGAGCGGCCTCACCAAGCGGATCCCGGACGCCTTCTGGACCGTGACGGTCGCGCTGCTCGCGCTCGCCGCCCTCCCGCCTTTCGCGGGCTTCTTCTCCAAGGAGGCCGTCCTCGGCGCTGCCGAGCACGCCGCCACCGGCCACACCGCCGACATCCCCGAGGGCGTCGGCTGGACCGTGCTCGTCGCCGGGGTGCTCACGGCCCTGCTCACCGCCGGCTACGCCGCGCGGCTGTGGCTGATGGCCTTCCGGGGCAAGGGCGAGCCCGCCCCCGACCACGGAAAGCAGCCGGTCGCCATGAACGCCGTGCTGTGGGTGCTGTTCGTGCCCACCGCCGCGCTCGGCCTGGCCTACGGCGTCCTGCCCGACTGGTTCGACGGCGAGAGCCTCACCCCGACCTTCACCACCTCCGTCCTGGGCACCGGCATGGCTCTCGCCGGAGCGCTGGTGATGTACGGCGCCTGGCGGCACACCTCCGCCCGCGCCGCCCGCCTCCCGCTCGGCGCGCTGGCCGCCCACCCGGACGCCGCCGACGCCGTCTCCGAGGCCGAGGCCATCGCCACCCACGAGGCCGCCTACGGCTCCGTCGCCGGGGCGACCGACCCGGCCGACCCCGGCCGTCTGCTGCTCGGCCCGCTGCACCGCCACGCGGCCACCGGCTTTCACCTCGACGCCGTCTACAGCGCGCTGTTCGTCCGCCCGGTGCGTGCCGCCGCCGGTCTCGTCCGCTTCCTCGACCGCGCGGTCATCGAGACCTATGTGCGCGGCGCGGCCGGTGCGCCCGGCCTGTTCGGCGCGGCCGTCCGCCGTGCCCAGAACGGCAATGTGCAGACCTATCTCGGCGCACTGCTCGCGGGCTCCCTCGTCCTGGCCGTCGCCGCCGTCCTCGTCGCAGCGGGAGCCTGACCCGTGAACCACACCACCCTGCAAGCCCTCCTCCTGGCCCTGGTCGTGCTGCCGTTGCTCGGCTCCGTCGCCGCCCTGCTCCCGGCCCCGCCCGGGCTGCGCGGTCGCGGCCCCGAGCAGGCCGTGCTCCGGCACGGGGTGACCGTCACCGGCGCGGTGCTGGCCGCCGCCATCGCCCTGGCCGCCGGGTTCGACCACGACCACCCGGCCCGGATGCAGGGGCAGACCGATGTCAGCTGGATCCCGGCGCTGGACATCCGGATCCACCTCGGGGTGGACGGTGTCTCCCTGCCGCTGCTGGTGCTGACCGCGCTGCTGACGTTCCTCTGCGCGCTCTACGGCTACTACAACCCGCCCGCCGGGCCGTCGCCCAAGGCGTTCGTCTCGCTGCTGCTGCTCCTGGAGGGCGGCACCCTCGCCAGCTTCGCGGTCCTCGACCTGATGCTGTTCTTCCTGGCGTTCGAGATGGTGCTCATCCCGATGTACTTCCTCATCAACCGATGGGGAGGCGCCGAACGGGAGCGCGCCGCCTGGCGGTTCATCCTCTACACGCTGCTCGGCTCCGTCGTCATGCTGCTCGGCCTCCTCCTCGTCGGGCTCAAGGGCGGCACCTTCGACATGGTGGCACTCGCCTCCGACAAGGGTTCCGGGCTCAGCCACACCACCCAGCTGATCGCGGCCCTGGCCATCATCGTGGGACTGGCCGTCAAGGCTCCGATGTGGCCGCTGCACAGCTGGCTCCCCGACGCTCACACGGCCGCCCCCACCGTCGGCTCCGTCCTCCTGGCGGGCGTCCTGCTCAAGATGGGCACCTACGGACTGGTGCGCATCGTGCTGCCGATGACCCCCGACGGTGCCCACACCTACGCGCCCTACCTCGCCGCGTTCGCCGTCGTGGGCATCCTCTACGGATCGCTCGCCTGTCTGGCGCTCGCGCGCAGCGGCGCCAAGGGCGACCTCAAGCGGCTGATCGCCTACTCCTCCGTCGGCCACATGGGCTTTGTCCTCCTGGGCATCGCGACCCTCACCCCCACCGGGGTCAACGGCGCGCTGTTCGCCAACATCGCCCACGGCCTGATCACCGGGCTGCTGTTCTTCCTCGTCGGCGCTCTCAAGGACCGCACCGGCACCACCGATCTCGACCAGCTCTCGGGCACCAGCGGCGCGGCCCTCTACGGGCGGGCGCCGCGCCTGGGCGGACTGCTCGCCTTCGGCGCCGTCGCCTCCCTGGGGCTGCCCGGACTCGCCGGGTTCTGGGGCGAGATGCTCGCCATGTTCGGCGCGTTCGAACCCGCCGACGGGCTCAGCCGCCCGGCGTACCTCACCTTCATGGCGCTCGCCGGATTCGGCACCCTGCTGACCGCCGCCTACATGCTCGTCGTCGTACGGCGTGTGTGCATGGGCGACCACCCCGCCGAGCCCGGACAGCACCCCGCAGAACCGGGGGCCGAACGGCCCGCCCTGGCCGACGTCCGCGGCCACGAGGCCGCCGCCTGGAGCCCTCTGGTGGCCCTCACCGTCCTCGCCGGACTCTGGCCCGCGGCCCTCCTCGGCCTCAGCGACCCGGCCGTGCAGCAGCTCCTCGCGGGAGGCAAGTGATGACCCCGATCGCTGCGGGCCCCTCCGGGCTCGCCATGGACTCCCCGGCGCTGGCCGGGAGCCTGGTCCAGTCGGTCGACTGGCTCGCCATCGCCCCGCCCACCATCGCCGCCGTGGCCGCCCTGGTCTGCCTCGTCGCCGACCTCTTCCTGCCCGAGGGCCGCAAGCCCCTGCTGGGCTGGCTGGCCGTCGGGGGTCTCGCCCTGGCCGCGCTCAGCCTGCTGCCGCTGGTGAACGGCGACCGCTCCACCTTCTGTCTGACCTCCGACGCCGATGTGTGCAGCTACACGGCCGACAGCTTCGCGCTCGTCATCCAGTTCCTGGTGCTCGGCGGGGCGCTGCTCACCGCGCTGCTGTCCATCAGCAATGTCGCCGATCTCAAACTCCCCGCGGGCGAGTTCTGGTTCCTGCTGCTGTCCTCCGCCTCCGGCGCGGCCCTGCTGCCCGCCTCACGCGATCTGGCGACCCTCGTCATCGCCCTGGAGGTGGCCTCCCTCCCGGCCTTCGCCCTGGTCGGCATGCGCCGCGGCGACCGCCTCTCCTCCGAGGCCGCGCTGAAGTTCTTCCTCTCCTCGGTCACCGCGACGGCCGTGATGCTGCTCGGCGTCAGCTTCGTCTACGCCGCCACCGGCAGCCTCCATCTGTCCCGGATCGCCGAGGGCCTCACCCACGTCGATCCGCGGCTCGACACCCTCGCCCAGGCGGGCGTCGTGCTCACCCTGGTCGGCTTCGCGTTCAAGACCGCGGCCGTCCCCTTCCACTTCTGGGTGCCGGACACCTATGTGGGCGCGCCGGTTCCGGTGGCCGCCTATCTGTCCGTCGTCGGCAAGGCGGTCGGCTTCTCCGGCCTCATCCTGGTGACCGTCCTCGCCTTCCCGTCCTACGCCGAGGTGTGGGGCCCGGTGGTCGCCGTTCTCGCCGCGCTGACCATGACCGCCGGCAACGCCGCGGCGCTGCGCCAGCGCCCCGAGCGCGCCTTCAGCGCCGTCCGGCTGCTCGCCTGGTCCTCGGTCGCGCAGGCGGGCTACCTCCTGGTGCCGATCGCCGCCGCCGGGTACGGGGACAGCGCGAAGGAGATCTCCCATTCCGTGGGCACCACCGTCGCCTACGCCCTGATGTACGCGGCCGTGAACCTCGGGGCGTTCGCCGTGGCCGCCCTGGTGGCCCGTACCAGCCCGGGCAACCGGCTCACCGACTACCGCGGCCTGTACGCCACCCGCCCGGCCGCCGCCCTCGCCCTCGGCTTCTTCCTGCTCTGCCTGGCCGGGCTGCCCCCGGGCATCATCGGGCTCTTCGCCAAGGTGGCCGTCTTCTCCGCGGCCGTCGACGCCGGGCTGGGCTGGCTGGCCGTGGTGATGGCCGTGAACGTGGTGATCGCGCTCTACTACTACCTCCAGTGGACGGCGGCGCTCTTCCGCGCCCCTGCCGCGGAGACCGCCGCGGCACCCACGGGGGAGGCGGCTCTCCCCCGGACGGCGGCGGCCCCGCTCACCGCCGCCATCGGCCTGGCCGCCGTCCTCGGCATCGCCCTGTCCGGCGCCCCTCAGCTCGTGCTCCGCTTCGCCTCGGGCACGCTGCTGTGATCCGATCCTCACCGGTCGGCGGCGCTCAGCCGTGTGCACAAGGGAACTAGAGGCTCTCACCTGGCGTTGACCAGTTCGGGAGGGTCCACTGGAAGGTGGAGACACCCACCGAAGGTTCCCCCGCGGCACTACTTGGGAGGGCGTACCGTGCACCGCCGGCACAACGGGCTGAAGACCGCCGTACTCCTCGGGGGACTGTCCGCGCTCATCATCGTCATCGGCAGCCTCTTCGGCCGTACGGGACTGATCATCGCGGTCTTCGTCGCCCTCGCGACCAACGCCTACGCCTACTGGAACAGCGACAAGCTGGCCCTGCGCGCCATGCGCGCGCGTCCCGTCAGCGAATTCGAGGCCCCCCAGCTCTACCGCATGGTCCGCGAGCTCTCCACGGCCGCCCGCCAGCCCATGCCCCGCCTCTACATCTCCCCGACCGAGGCCCCCAACGCCTTCGCGACCGGCCGCAACCCGCGGAACGCGGCGGTGTGCTGCACCGACGGCATCCTGCGGCTGCTCGACGAGCGTGAGCTGCGCGGGGTCATCGGCCATGAGCTGAGCCATGTCTACAACCGCGACATCCTCATCTCGTCGGTCGCGGGTGCCCTGGCCACCGTGGTGATGTTCCTGGTCAACTTCGCCTGGCTGATCCCCATCGGCCGGTCCGACGACGACGAGGGCCCCGGCTTCGTCGGCATGCTACTGATCATGATCCTGGGCCCGCTCGCGGCCTCCCTCATCCAGCTCGCCGTCAGCCGCTCCCGCGAGTACGAGGCGGACGCCTCCGGCGCCCAGCTCACCGGCGACCCCCTCGCCCTCGCCGGCGCCCTGCGCAAGCTGGACGCCGGGACCAAGCAGCTCCCGCTGCCCCCTGAGCCCCGTCTGGAGACCGCCGGCCATATGATGATCGCCAACCCCTTCGGGGCCGGTGGCGGCATGTCCAAGCTCTTCTCCACCCACCCGCCCATGGGCGAGCGCATCGCCCGGCTCGAAGAGATGGCAGGCAACCAGCGATGAAGACGATCCTGAACATCATCTGGCTGGTGTTCGGCGGCCTCTGGATGGCCCTCGGCTATCTACTGGCCGGGCTGTTGCTGTGTATCACCATCATCGGCATCCCCTTCGGCATCGCCTCGTTCCGCATCGCGGGCTTCGCCCTATGGCCCTTCGGCCGCATGGCCGTCCCCCGCCGCGACGCCGGCGCCCCCTCCTGCGTCGGAAACGTCCTCTGGCTCGTCCTCGCGGGCTGGTGGCTCGCCCTCGGCCACATCATCACCGGCGTGGTGATGTGCCTGACGATCATCGGCATCCCGCTGGGCCTGGCCAACTTCAAGCTGATCCCGATCTCCCTCACCCCCCTGGGCCACGAGATCGTCCGCACGGACCAGCCCTTCGCGGGGCGCTGAGGAGAACCGGACCCAACTGGTCCCGCTTCTCGGCCCGTTCGGGGTGGACTGCGCCACAGCCGACAGGTACGTCCGGGCCCATCAGCCCAAGCGTGTGTGAAGCTCGCATCTCGTCTCCGCGCCTGTTGGGGAAGATCCAAGCGTTTCACCGAGGGAGCACCACGTGACGCCACCAGGAACCATCACCGTCGAGCGATTGGACGGCCGGGCCGCAGCGCGGGCCGAGAACGCGATCCGGCTGGTCTACGCCGAAGCCTTCGCGGAACCGCCCTACGAGGAGACCGCGGACGATATCGACGCCGCCTTCCGCCGCTTCCCCTCCCAGACCCGCAAGGGCACCTTCCGTGCCACCCTTGCCCGGACCGAGGACGGCGAGCCGGTCGGCATGGCGTACGGCTCCCTGCTCGGCCCCGACGCGGAGTGGTGGGACAAACTGACCGAGCCCGTCTCCGACGACCTGCGACGAGAGACCGGACACCGCACCTTCGGGCTCATGGAACTCGCCGTTCGTCGTCCCTGGCGCAGGCGTGGCATGGCCCGCCGACTGCACGAGGCTCTGCTCGACGGCATCGAGGCCGAGCGGGTGCTCCTCAATGTTCATCCGGACAGCGTGGCGGCGACGACCGCGTACCACGCATGGGGCTATCGCAAGGTCGGCGAGGCGCGCCCGTGGGCGGAGGCCGACCTCCACGATGTGTTGCTGCTCGCCCTCCGCTGAGCGGAGCGGAGGGCACCGTGGGCGTCACCCGCAGTGAAGCTCTTGGGTGACGCGGGCACAACGAGGACACCCGCTGAGACATTGCTCGGCGATGTGCCCCGTTGTGCCCCGCGACGTCTGCGTGATGGCGTTCGCGCAGGTCAGAATGGCTTTAGCGGTAGTTCACGAACTGCAGCGCGAAGTCGAAGTCCTTGCCCTTGAGCAGCGCGATCACCGACTGGAGGTCGTCCCGGCTCTTGGACGACACCCGCAGCTCATCACCCTGCACCTGCGCCTTGACGCCCTTCGGCCCCTCATCGCGGATGATCTTGGCGACCTTCTTCGCGTTGTCCTGGGTGATCCCCTCCTGCAACGAGGCGAAGATCTTGTACTCCTTGCCCGAGGCCTGCGGCTCGCCCGTGTCCAGCGACTTCAGCGAGATCCCGCGCTTCACCAGCTTGGACTGGAAGACATCGAGGATCGCCTTCACCCGCTCCTCGGAGTTGGCGCGCATCTCGATCTTCTCGCCCGACCACTCGATCGAGGCGCCGACGTTCTTGAAGTCGTAGCGCTGGGAGATCTCGCGGCTCGCCTGGTTGAGAGCGTTGTCGACCTCCTGCCGCTCGACCTTCGAGACGATGTCGAAACTGGAGTCGGCCATCTTGAGTTGGCTCCTCGTACGTAGATCCGTCAGTGGCACGGCCCCTCGGACCGCATCAGTCAGCCTAGCGATCTCGGCCATGATCCAGAGGCGATCAACCGGGTGGCGAACCACCCCTCCGCATCAGGTATTGTTTACGTCGTTGCCAGGGATCAGCGACGCGCAAGCGGAGCACCTGGCCACATCCCAGGCGGTGTGCCCGAGTGGCCAATGGGAGCGGACTGTAAATCCGTCGGCTTAGCCTACCCAGGTTCGAATCCTGGCGCCGCCACACTGGGTAAACGGCCCCCGAGCTGCGGAAACGCGGCCGGGGGCCGTTCTCATGACAGTGCGGAGTCAGGGTTACTGTCTCGCTCCACATCGCTCTGTGCCGTGCTCTACCAGTGCGTCTGGACGACCTGTGGACGGGCGGTACTGTCGCTGAGCCATGGCCTTGATCCGCCTGCCCAATGTTCGTGACGCAGCTTGCCGCGCCCGACTGCGTCGAGGCGTCCGGCCCCGGGGTGACGCAGCACACCCGCTGCGGTCAGCGAGCCGTGAGGTCGGCTTCGCAGCCTGGGCCCAGCCCAGGGCCGATGCTGGCATTGAGCAACTAGCGTTTCACCCTGCCGCGGATAGCCAGGACGGCGAAGCCGAGCAGGACTGGCTCGACCAGGCGGGAAGCCATTTCGGTGTAGGTGCCCGCAGTGGTCAGTTCTTGGCCGGAAGAGCGAAAGACCACCGAGTTGATCACTACCCGCAGGGATTTTTCGAACCGCTTCGTGGACAGACGCTCACGATATGGCCCCTCGGGGTTGACCGGATCGGGAGTGTCCGTAGTCATCGTGATGCTGCGGCCGGTGAGAGCACCGGTGCTTCTCGGCTTGGGGGCTTCCTGCGGCACACCCCACAGCATCATCGCCAGGACAGTTGCAGTCAGGGCCATCAGCAACCAGCCGACGGCGCGAGAAGCCCGCAGCCCGTATCCGGACAGTGCCCAGTACGCGCCGAGCAGGCCCCGTTCGGCACGAGGGGTCTCGTGGTCGTGCCGCCGCATCTCCATCTCGCCGTAGTAGAAGTCGGCGGCGCCGGGTTCGTTCTTGCCGTCCTCGAAGGCCTTGCGTAGCTGGCGGTACACCGGTGCCAGTGCGGCTGGCCTCAGTACCTCCACCCCCTCCGGAGCAGGCGTCCAGCTGCTGCCGGCGCTGCCGCGGGAAGCACGCCAGTACTGCTCTTCGGCCAGCGTCTGCCGTGGTGTCCAGCGCACCCACCAGGCACGCCTACCCAGCCCAGAAGGGGCGCTCGCCAAAGGGCAGCGCCCTTCTAGTCTCAGCTGGTCGAGATGAATCGTTCCGGAGAATAGGCACTCGCTGAGGTCCACGTTGGTGAGCACCAGGTGCGCCGCGTCAACGCCTCGCAGTGACACGACGCCCACGCGCGGGTCTGTCAGGCCGGCCTCGGCCATCTCTGCACCGTCCACGACGAAGGGCCGGGAGTAGGCGGCGATGTTCAGCGGGTATTCCAGCACCGCGTCGCTCAGGTCCACACAGGCGTGCCGCAGCCGCAATGCGGCTGTGGAGCTCCACCGTGTTCGTTGGCAATGCAGATCCCTCGATGCCGCTTCGATAGTCACAGCGGTTCCAAACACCGCCTCTGACAAATCCAGCGTCCCTGAGCACATCAGCGGTCCGATTGCAGAGGCCTGTTCGAATACTGCCGTTCGGAAGTTCACATCGCCGCTAACCTTCGTTCCGTCGAATTTAGCGTCCGCCGATCCCCGAAGGCTCCCCGAACTGCCGCTACTCAGTCCAGGGCGACCCCCGCCGCCCCACTCCCCGGCGCCTGAAGTCGGGGCTCGACTCCCCATGGGCTACAGAAAGGTGACCCCGGGTGCCCAAACGCTACGAGTCCATCGCTGACGACCTCCGTCAGAAGATCCACGCGGGCGACCTGGCGGCCGGCGCACGGCTTCCAGCAGAAACAACTCTGGCCGCGGAGTACCGGACGAGCTTGCCGACGATGCGGATGGCCCTCGGCCTCCTCCAAGCCGAAGGGCTGATCGAGAAGCGGCACGGAAGCGGAAACTATGTCCGAGGGGCGGTGAGTCTTGTCGAGTACACCAGCGATCGGGACATCGGGGGAGCACCCACCGTGGCGCTGAGCGCGATCGATGCCCCCTTGGAGACCGTTGTCAGCGTGTGCGAAGTCGATGCGGCCGAAGACGTGGCCGCACTCATGAAGGTGCCGCCCGGCACACGCCTGGTCGAGTACGTCTACCGACGCCAGCGCCACAGCGAACCCGCCCCACACGGACTCTCACGCTCGTACCTGATTCGCGAGCTCATGCCGAGCACCCCACAACTCCCCTCCACCACCCCATCTCCGTGGAGCGATCATCTCCACAAACAACTCGACGCCGCGGGCTTCAAGCTGGACCGCATCGAGCAACGTCTGACAGCCCGCCCGCCGACCGTCGAAGAGGCGCGCGAGCTGGGCATCGTTGGCGTGGGAGTCTCCGTGCTGGCGATCCAGCGCTCATCCATCGACACCGAGGGACGAACGGTCGAGGCATCCCTCGTCGTCCTGTCAGGTGACCGAGCTATGGCTGTCGTCACCACCCCGGTGGTCTCACGCTGACAGCCCAGGTCGAGGCGGTCCTATCGGTAGGGAGCTTGCTGATTGGGCCGCCTTCTCTCTGCTCTGACCGTCGTCTTTGGGCTCAGCTGGCGGCTGTTGAGTTACAACCTGCTCTGCGACATCAAGGCGGCTCGCCCCGCTCCCCGCGCGCTGCCCGGCCCCCGGCCGGGCCTGCGCTCCTGCCTCCGCCCTGCTCCAGCCCGGCCGATGCCCGTGCGGTGGCCCCTCGGGGAGCCGGGTGCGGTCGGCTGGTGTTCATCGCTGGCTCCTCTGCCTTCCTGGCTCCCCCGCGACCCGGCTCAGCGTTCAGTACTGCTCGGTCTCCATAAAACCCGTGCTCGCGTTATCGTCCGCGTCGAAGGCAGCGGTGGTCGGGTCGAATCCGGGCGGGCTGTCCTTGAGCGCCAGGCCCAGGCCGGCCAGCTTCGCCTTGACCTCGTCGATCGACTTCGCACCGAAGTTGCGGATGTCGAGCAGGTCCGCCTCGGAACGGGCCAGGAGCTCACCCACGGAGTGGACGCCCTCACGCTTGAGGCAGTTGTACGAGCGGACCGTCAGCTCCAGCTCCTCGATCGGCAGCGCCATGTCGGCGGCCAGGGCGGAGTCCGTCGGGGACGGGCCCATGTCGATGCCCTCGGCGTCCACGTTCAGCTCGCGGGCG
>NZ_JAERRF010000059.1 GCF_016741875.1 Streptomyces coffeae
GCCACCCTCCAACCCCGCCACGTTCAGCTCGGCGGCGAGGAGTTGAGAACGGCCATCCGCACAGGCAGTGTCCAGGAGGCTCAGCGCCTTCTCACTGGTCATCGCCGTGATACCGGAGCGGGACATACGTGCCCGGTCTGTCTCGGCGAGGCTCCCGGTCAGCTCGCTGGCCCGGGCCCACAGTCCCCAGGCCACGGACACCCCGGGCAGGCCCATGGCTTGCCGGTGGGCGGCCAGGGCATCACAGAAGGCGTTGGCCGCGGCGTAGTTGGACTGGCCCGGGCTTCCGAGCACTCCCGCCGCGGACGAGAACATCACGAACATGCCCAGCGGCAGATCCGCCGTGGCGGCATGCAGATGAGTCGCGGCGGTAGCCTTCACCGCCCACACCCGGGCCAACCGCTCCGGCGTCTGTGAGGTGATGACCGCGTCGTCGAGCAGCCCCGCGGCATGGACGATCCCCGTCAGCGGATGCTCCGGATCGACCCCGGCCACCAGCTCCGCCACCGCGCCCGCATCCGTGACGTCCACCGCGACGATGCGCACCCGTGCACCCAGTTCCTCCAACCGGGCAGTCAACTCCCCCGCACCCGTCGCCTCCGGGCCACGACGGCTCGCCAACACCAGATGCCGAACCTGCCACGAACGCACCAGATGCTCGGCCACAAGACCGCCCAGGGTGCCGGTGCCCCCCGTGATGAGCACCGTGCCGTCCGGATCGATCCCCGCGGACACGCGCTGTCGCGCATCGTCGTCGACGGTGGCGCGGACAAGGCGAGGTACCAGAGCCTCACCGTCCCTGACCGCGAGTTGTGTCTCATCCCGCTCGACCGCGCGGCCGACGGCGCTCCGCACACTCTCATCCGCCAGATCGGCCCCAGGGGCGAGGTCGAGCAGGACGAAGCGTTCCGGGTGCTCCAACTGTGCGCTGCGAACCAGACCCCACAGCGCGGCGGCCACCACATCAACGCCGGTTGTCGCTGGGGCATCTGCCGCGACAGCACCTCGTGTCACCAGCACCAACCGGGCGTCGGCACAACGCGGTTCGGCCAGCCAGCCCTGAATCAGACCCAACGCCCGTTCCACCAACGCGAGGCCCTCATCCGCCATCACGTCCTCGTCGCCAGGGCGCTTCAGGTCAGCGAACACCACTGACGGGACGGCTTCGTCGCCATCGAGTGCCGCGACAATCGTGTCCAGGTCCGGATACGGCCCTTCGGTGTCCAGTACCGTCCAGTCGCTCACCGGCTCCGCGGCCCCGGAGGCCCGTGGCAAGGGACTCCATTCCAGCGCGAAGAGGCCATCGCCGCCGGGCCTTCCCGCGGCCCGGAGCCGGTCGATCGAGGCCGGGCGCGTCACCAGCGAGTCGACCGTCAGAACCGGATCGCCCATGGCGTCGGCCACGACCATCCGCAGCCTCCGTTCGCCCTCCGCGTCCTGCCGCTGAGGGGACAGCCGCACCCTGACGGTGGTCGCTCCGGCGGCCCACAGGGACACGCCGTTCCATGCGAACGGCAGCCACACCTGGCCACCGTCCCGCTGCCGCGCGGTTTCGGCGATGAGCAGGCCCGGATGCAGTGCGGCGTCCAGCAGCGCGGGATGGATACCGAATCCGTCCGGGTCGCCCGCGTCCTCGGGCAGTGCCACCTCGGCCAGGACGTCCGTGCCGTCACGCCACACCGCGCGCAGTCCCTGGAACGAGGGCCCGTACGCGTACCCCGATGCCGCGGCGCGTTCGTAGAAACCCTCCAGATCAACGGGGGTCGCGCCTGCCGGGGGCCAGACACCGCCAAGGCCCTCCGCCGGGCCAGTATGGTCCGGGGGTGGGCTCAGTACGCCGTCGGCATGGCACACCCAGGTCCCGGCGCCATCGGGACGGGAGTACACCCGCACCTCACGCCGTCCGCCGTCGGCGGCCTCGCCCACGACTATCTGGACGCGGAGGCCGCCCGACTCGGGCAGCACCAGGGGCACCTGAAGCGCCAACTCCTCGATTTCCCCGCAGCCGACCTCGTCGGCCGCTCGGAGCACCCACTCCACCAGAGCCGCTCCCGGGACCAGTGCGGCGCCCGCCACCACATGTTCGCTGAGCCAGCCGTCCCCACCACCTGGGGCGATACGGCCGGTGAGCAGATGTGTACTGCCGTCGGCCAGTTCCACGGTGGCGCCCAGCAGCGAGTGATCGGCGGAGTCCAGCCCGAGGTCGCCGAGGTCGCCGAAACCGCCCGAAGCCGCCATCCAGAAGCGCTGGTGCTGGAAGGCGTAGGTGGGCAGATCGACGGTCCGGGGGCGGGGCTCTGCTGGGAACAGTGCCGTCCAGTCCACCTCCACCCCAGCGGTGAACGCCAACGCCAACGACTGCACCAACTGCCGCTGACCACCCTCGCCACGGCGCAACGTCGGCACCGTCACCGCCGCAACATCCACCGCCTCAAACGTCTCCTGCATCCCCACCGTCAACACCGGATGCGTACTCACCTCGATAAACACCCGATGACCATCGGCCAACAGCGCATCGACCGTGTCACTGAACCGCACCCGATCCCGCAGATTCCGCACCCAATACGCCGTGTCCAACAAGGACGTGTCGACCCGGCCGCCCGTCACCGTCGAGTAGAACGCCACCTCCGAGACCGCGACCGGCTGAATGCCGTCCAGGACATGCATCAGCTCATCGTGGATCTCATCCACCTGCGGACCGTGCGAGGCATAATCCACCTCGATCAACCGCGCCCGCTCACCGTTCTCCTCACATGCCGCCACCACAGCCGCCACCTGCTCCGGCGAACCCGACACCACCGTAGAGGCAGGCCCGTTGACCGCCGCCACACCCACACCCACAGCCCGCTCCCCCAACCGGGACAGCACCTGACCGACACGCTCCTGACCGACACCCAGCGAGGCCATCGCCCCGCCACCGGCCAGCCTCCGCAACGCCTGGCTCCGCAACGCCACAATCCTCGCGCCATCCTCCAACGACAACGCACCCGCCACCACCGCAGCCGCAATCTCACCCTGCGAATGACCCACCACCGCAGCAGGCCGCACCCCATACCCCGCCCACACCGCCGCCAACGACACCATCACCGCCCACAACACCGGCTGCACCACATCCACACGACTCAGATCAGCGGAACCTACATCGCCCCGCAGCACCTCCGTCAACGACCAATCCACAAATGGCGCAAGAGCACGCTCACACTCCGCCACCCGCCCCGCAAACACCGAAGAAACATCCAACAACCCCGCACCCATCCCCACCCACTGCGAACCCTGACCCGGAAACACCAACACCGGACCCACACCACCCACCACGCCACCAACACCAGAACACACCACCCCCGCATCCACCCCACCCACCGCAAGAGCCCCCACACCCCCCACCAACCCAGCCCAATCCTCCCCCACCACCACCGCACGATGCTCAAACACCGAACGCCCCGCAACCAACGACCAACCCACATCCACCGGCATCAACTCAGCATCACCCGACACCCAACCCGCCAACGCCACCGCCTGCCCCCGCAACGCCTCCACACTCCGCCCCGACACCACCCACGGAACCACCCCACCAACACACACCCCACCCCCCGCAACACACTCCTCCACCCCATCCCCAGCAGGAGCCTCCTCCACAATCACATGCGCGTTCGTACCGGAAATACCGAACGCGGACACTCCCGCCCTACGCGGGCGTTCATCGCGCGGCCACGGCACCTCCTCGGTGAGCAGCCGCACCGCACCGCTCTTCCAGTCCGCGTGCGGTGTCGGCTCATCGACATGGAGGGTGGCGGGCAGCAGCCCATGGCGCAGCGCCATCACCATCTTGATGACACCCGCCACACCCGCCGCACCCTGCGTATGACCGATGTTCGACTTCAACGACCCCAGCCACAACGGCCGGCCCTCCGGCCGCTCCCGACCGTAGGTGGCGATCAGCGCGTCGGCCTCGATCGGATCGCCCAACGTGGTGCCCGTGCCATGTGCCTCCACGGCGTCCACCTCCGCTGAGGACAGCTGGGCGTTGATAAGCGCCTGCCGGATGACGCGCTGCTGCGAGGGTCCGTTCGGGGCGGTCAGTCCGTTGCTCGCGCCATCTTGGTTGATGGCCGAGCCACGGATGACGGCGAGCACCTGGTGACCGTTGCGCCGCGCGTCGGAAAGCCGCTCCAGCAGCAGCAGTCCGGCACCTTCCGAGAAGCCCGTGCCGTCCGCGCTCGCCGCGAAGGGCTTGCAGCGGCCGTCGGGTGCCAGTCCGCGCTGGCGGGAGAACTCCACGAAGGTGTTGGGGGTGGTCATGACGGTCACGCCGCCGGCCATGGCCAGGGTGCATTCGCCCTGGCGCAGCGCCTGGCAGGCCAGGTGCATGGCCACGAGGGACGACGAGCACGCGGTGTCCACCGTGACCGCGGGCCCTTCGAGGCCGAGGGTGAAGGCGACGCGGCCGGAGAGGACGCTGAGGGTGTTGCCGGTGAGGAGATAGCCTTCGGCGCTCTGCTCGATGTGCGGGGTGCCGAAGCCGAGGATTCCGGCGCCCGCGTAGACCCCGGTGGGGGTGCCTTTCAGCGTGCGGGGGTCGATACCAGCGCGTTCGAGCAGTTCCCAGCAGACTTCGAGGAGTTGGCGCTGCTGTGGTTCGGCCGCGAGGGCTTCCCGTGGGCTGATGCCGAAGAAGGTGGCGTCGAAGCCGTCGGCGTGGTCGAGGAATCCACCACGGCGGACATAGCTGGTGCCGGGGTGGTCGGGGTCGGGATGGTGGATGCCGTCCAGGTCCCAGCCCCGGTCGGCGGGGAAGTCGCCGATGGCGTCGCCCCGCGAGGCGACCAGCCGCCACAGGTCCTCGGGCGAGGCGATCCCGCCCGGGAAGCGGCAGGCCATGCTCACGATGGCCACCGGTTCCTGGGCCCGCTCCTCCACCTCGCGCAGCCGCTGCCGTGTCTGCCCCAGGTCGGCGGTCACACGCTTGAGGTACTGGCGGAGCTTCTCTTCCGTACCCGACATCAGTTCCGCTCCTCCATCAGGGCAGTTCTCGGTCAATGAGCTCGAACATCTCGTCGTCCGACGCGGACTCCAGGCCGCTGAATTCGGTTATGGCGGCGGGGTCGGTGGCACCGCCGTGCCACTTCGCCAGAAGCCCGCTGAGCCGTTTGGTGATCCGCTGGCGGCCTTCGTCGTCGGTGACCAGGGCGGCGAGGGTGGTGTCCAGCCGGGCCAGCTCATTGAGGACCGGGTCCACGCCGTCCCGGCCGTCGGTGGTGCCTTCGCCGGGTGTCAGCCGTTCCAGGAGGTGTTCGGCGAGCGCGGCGGCTTCGGGGTAGTCGAAGACCATGGCGGCGGGCAGCCGGAGTCCGGTGGCGGCGGCCAGCCGGTTGCGCAGCTCGACGGCGGTCAGCGAGTCGAAGCCGAGTTCCTTGAAGCTGGTGTCCGCCTGGACCGCGTCCACATCGGTGTGTCCCAGCACGGTGGCCGCGTGGCCGCGGACCAGGTTGAGCACTTGGCGGTGGCGTTCGGTCGCCGACAGCCCGGCCAGCCGTGCGGCCCAGTCGACCTGCTGGCCGCCGTCGCCGGGAGCCGCCGTGCGCCGGCCGGTGCCGCCCGCACCGCTTGTGGCGGCCAGGGCGCGCAGGGTGGCGGGGACGGTGTCGGGAGGCAGTCCGCTCAGGGTCCGGGTGTCCACGTCGGCGGCGACAAGGTGGTCGGCACCGTGCCGCACCGCGGCGTCGAGCAGAGTGAGGCCGTGCTGTGCGGTCAGGGCGCGGATTCCGGTGCGGGCCATCCGGGCGAGGTCGGCCTCGGCGAGGTGGCCGGTCATTCCGCTGACTTCGGCCCACAGCCCCCACGCCACCGATACCCCGGGCAGTCCGGCTGCCCTGCGGTGGGCGGCCAGGGCGTCGCAGAAGGCGTTGGCCGCGGCGTAGTTGGCCTGCCCGGGACTGCCCATCACCCCGGCCGCGGACGAGAACATCACGAACATACCCAGCCGCAGATGCGCCGTCGCGGCGTGCAGATGGGTGGCCGCCGTGGCCTTGGCCGCCCACACCCGCGCCAGCCGCTCGGGGGTCTGTGAGGTGACCACCGCGTCGTCGAGCAGTCCGGTGGCGTGGATGACCCCGGTGAGCGGATGTACGGGATCGATCCCCGCCACCAGCTCCGCCACCGCCGTTGCATCGGTGACGTCGGCGGCGACGATCCGTACCCGCGCGCCGAGTTCGGTGAGCCGTGCGGCCAGTTCGGACGCTCCGGGGGCCTCCGGGCCACGCCTGCTGACCAGCACCAGATGGCCAGTGTGCCAGGTGCGTACGAGGTGTTCGGCGACATGGCCGCCGAGGGTGCCGGTGCCGCCGGTGATGAGCACGGTGCCGTCCGGGTCGACGGCCGCGGGTACGTCCAGCACCAGCTTGCCGGTGTGGCGGGCCTGGCTGAGCTGCCTCAGGGCGTCGCGTGCCCGGCTCAGCGGCCGGGCCGTCACGGGTGCGGGCCGCAGCTCACCGGTGGCGAACAGCGCGCTCAACTCCCGCAACATCTCCCCGATGCGGTCCGGTCCGGCGTCGGGCACCAGGTCGAAGGCGCGGTAGCGCACCCCCGGGTGGGCGGTGGCGATGTCCTCGGGATCGCGGATATCGGTCTTGCCCATCTCGGAGAGCCGTCCGCCGTCGCTCAGCAGCCGCAGCGAGGCGTCCACGAACGGTCCGGCGAGGCTGTTCAGCACCACGTCCACACCGCGTCCGCCGGTGGCTTCGCGCAGTTCCTCCTCGAAGCCGAGTTCGCGGGAGGAGGCGCGGTGGACGCGGTCGATGCCCATCTCCTCGAGCACCGTGTGTTTGCCGGGCCCGGCCGTGGCGTAGATCTCGGCGCCGAGGTGGCGGGCGATCTGCACGGCGGCCATGCCGACACCGCCGGTCGCGGCGTGGATGAGCACCGATTCGCCCGATGTCAGCCCCGCCAGGTCCACCAGGCCGTACCAGGCGGTGAGGAACACCACAGGAACGGCGGCGGCCTGCTGGTAGCTCCAGCCGTCCGGGACCGGCACCACCATCCGGGCGTCCGCCACCGCGTACGGGCCGAACGCGCCCTCGAACAGGCCCATGACCCGGTCCCCGGGCTCGAGCCCGGTCACCTCGGCGCCCACGTCCAGGACCACTCCGGCGCCTTCGCTGCCCCGGAACACCCCGCCGCCGGGGTACATGCCCACGACGATGAGGGCGTCCCGGAAGTTGAGGCCCGCGGCGCGCACGGCGATACGGACCTCGCCGGGGCCCAGGGGTTCCAGGACCTCGGGGCAGGGCACCGGTGTCACGTTCTCCACGGTGGCGGCGCCCCGCACCGCCAGCCGCCATGCCCGCTCCCCCACGGGGGCGACCAGGCCACCGCTGCCGGGGCCACCGGCGCGTACCAGCCGGGGCGCCCGGACGCGGCCGGCCCGAACCGCCACCTGTGGTTCGTCCAGCCCGGCGGCGCGCAGCACTCCGTCCACCACAAGGGCGGCGATTCCGCCCGGATCGATCCCCGCACGGGGGTCGAGGTCGAGCAGGATCAACCGGTCGGGGTTCTCCGACTGCGCGCTGCGCAGCAGCCCCCATACGGCGGCACCCGCCGGGTCCGCGGCCTGGTCACCGGGGTCCTCGCCGGGGGTGTCACCGGCGGGTACGGCGCCGCGGGTCACCACCACCAGACGGGCTCCGGCCAGCCGGGGTTCGGCCAGCCAGCCCTGCACCAGACGCAGGGTGTCCTGGGCGGTGGCGAGGGCGTGGGCCTCGTCCACCTCCGGCCGTGCCCCCGCGGCCGGAACACCGGTCAGGACCACGGCGGGTACCGGGGCGTCGGCGTCGAGCGCCGCGATCAAAGCCTCCAGGCCGGAGTGGCGCACCAGGTCGGCGGTGTGCCAGTCGGTGTCCTCGGGACCGAGCACCACCCAGGTGCCGTCGCCGGTGCCCGGTGCGGGCAGCGCGGTGCCGGTGCCCGGGGCGGGTGTGGGCAGGGGGATCCAGTCGAGGGTGAACAGACCGTCGGTGCCGGAGCGGCCCGCGGTCCGCAGCTGGTCGGGACGGGCGGGCCGCAGCTCCAGCACGTCGACGGTGAGGACGGGGTCGCCCACGGCGTCGGCCACGGTCACGTGCAGTGCGTGCCGGGTGTCGGTGTCCTGTGCGCGGGGCGACAGCCGGACACGTACGGTGGTCGCGCCGGACGCCCACAGGGTCACTCCGTTCCAGGCGAACGGCAGCCACAGTGAGTCGCCGTCGGCGGTCTTCCCGGGCGGCTCGACGAGCAGGGCGGCCGGGTGCAGTACGGCGTCCAGCAGCGCCGGGTGGATACCGAATCCCCGCTGATCCCCGGCGGCTTCGGGAAGTGTCACTTCGGCGAGGACGTCGGTGCCGTCCCGCCAGAGCTTCCGTACGCCGCGGAAGGCGGGACCGTATCCGTATCCGGTGGCCGCGGCACGTTCGTAGAGCGCGTCCGCGTCGACGGGTTCGGCGCCCTCGGGAGGCCATGTGCCGATGGCGGGCGGGGTGTCCGCCGCGCCGTCGCGGGGCGGGCCGAGCACCCCGGTCGCGTGGCACACCCAGGGGGTGTCGTCGGTGTTGTGGTCCGGCCGGGTGTACACGCGTACGTCGCGCCGGCCGTCGTCGGTGGCGTCGCCCACGACGACCTGGACCCGCAGCCCGCCCGTGTCCGGCAGGACCAACGGCACCTGCGAGGTCAGTTCCTCCACCGCGCCGCAGCCCGACTGGTCGGCGGCCCGGAGCGCCCATTCGACCTGTGCGGCGCCGGGGACGAGCACGGTGCCCGCCACCGTGTGGTCGGCGAGCCAGCCCTCGCCGCCACCGGCCGCGAGCCGGCCGGTGAGGAGATGGCTGCTGCCGTCGGCGACCTCCAGGGCCGCGCCCAGCAGCGGGTGTTCGGCGGAGTCGAGGCCGAGGTCGGCGGGGTCGCCGCCACGGCCGCCGGTGTCCTCCAGCCAGTAGTGGTTGCGCTGGAAGGCATAGGTGGGGAGGGCGACCGTGCGCGGCGCCGGGTCCGAGGGGAACAGCCCGGTCCAGTCGACCTCGATTCCGGCGGTGAACGCCTGGGCGACCGACCGCAGCAGCTGGGCCAGATCGCCATGGTCGCGGCGGAGTGTGGGCACCGTGACGGCCTCGATCGCGGTGTCCTCGAAGGTCTCCTGCATCCCCACCGTCAGCACGGGGTGGGTGCTGGCCTCGATGAACACCCGGTGGCCATCGGTCAGCAGCGCTTCGACGGCATCGGCGAACCGCACCTGTTGCCGCAGATTGCGCACCCAGTACGCGGTGTCCAGAACGGTGGTGTCGGTCCTGCCCCGGGTCACGGTCGAGTAGAACGCCACCTCGTCCGGGGGCACCGCGACCGGTTCGATGCCGGCCAGCACCGTGGTGAGTTCATCGGTGATCTGGTCCACCTGGGGGCTGTGGGAGGCGTAGTCCACCTCGATCATCCGGGCCCGCTCGCCGGATTCCCGGCACGCTGCCGCGGCCGCGGCCACCTGGGCGGGAGGTCCGGACACCACGGTGGACGCCGGTCCGTTGATCGCGGCCACGACCACCGAGGCGCCACGGTCGCCGAGTCGGTCCAGCAGTGCGACCGCCTGCTCCTCGCCGATGCCGAGGGAGGCCATCGCACCGCCACCGGCCAGTCGGCGCAGCGCCTGGCTGCGCAGGGCCACGATCCGGGCGCCGTCGTCCAGGGACAGCGCCCCGGCCACGCAGGCGGCGGCGATCTCGCCCTGGCTGTGGCCGACGACCGCGGCGGGCCTGACGCCGTAGCCCTCCCAGACGGCGGCGAGGGACACCATGACCGCCCACAGCACGGGTTGCACCACGTCCACCCGGCTGAGGTCGGCGACGCCCTCGGTGCCGCGGAGGACATCGGTGAGCGACCAGTCGACGTACGGTGCCAAGGCTCGTTCACAGGCGGCCGCGCGCTCCGCGAACACCGGTGAGACATCCATCATCCCCGCGCCCATGCCGATCCACTGGGAGCCCTGGCCGGGGAAGACCAGCACCGGGCCCTTGCCGCCATGGGTGGCGGCGGTGCCCGAGTGGACCACGCCCGGATGGGTTTCGTCGGCTGCCAATGCCCTTACGGCCGCCAGTAGTTCGGCGCGGTCCTCGCCGACCACCACGGCACGGTGGTCGAAAAGGGTGCGGGTGGTCAGCAGCGACCAGCCGATCTCGTCGGGTGACGGAGCATCTTCGGCGGTCAGCCGCTCGGCCAGAGCCCTTGCCTGGTCACGGAGGGCGGTGGCGCCGCGCGCGGAGAGCACCCACGGCACCACGCCGGTGGCGGGCACGGCCGGTGCGGAACCGTCGTCCAGCGCTTCGGGCGCCTGCTCGAGGATCACATGGGCGTTGGTGCCGCTGATGCCGAAGGAGGACACACCGGCGCGGCGGGGCCGCTCGGCACCGGGCCATGCGACGGCTTCGGTGAGCAGCCGCACCGCGCCGTCGTCCCAGGCGACATGGTGGCTGGGCGAGTCGATGTGCAGGGACGGAGGCAGCAGGCCGTGGCGCATCGCCATCACCATCTTGATGACACCCGCCACCCCGGCGGCGGCCTGGGTGTGGCCGATGTTCGACTTCACCGACCCCAGCCACAGCGGTCGGCCGTCGGGGCGTTCCTGACCGTAGGTGGCCAGCAGCGCCTGGGCCTCGATCGGGTCGCCCAGGGTGGTGCCGGTGCCGTGCGCCTCCACCACGTCGACGTCGGACGGAGCGAGGCGCGCGGTGGCCAGCGCGGCGCGGATCACCCGTTGCTGCGAGGGTCCGTTGGGGGCGGTGAGCCCGTTGGAGGCGCCGTCCTGGTTGACGGCGGAGCCACGGATCACGGCCAGCACCTGACGTCCGTTGCGCCGGGCGTCCGAGAGGCGTTCGAGGAGGAGCAGGCCGATGCCCTCGCCCCAGCCGGTGCCGTCGGCCGCCGCCGCGAACGGCTTGCAGCGGCCGTCGGCGGCCAGCCCGCGCTGCCGCGAGAACTCGACGAAGGTGTTGGGGGTGGCCATCACCGTCACACCACCGGCCAGGGCCAGGGTGCATTCGCCCTGCCGCAGTGCCTGGGCGGCCAGATGCATCGCCACCAGCGACGACGAACACGCGGTGTCCACCGTCACCGCGGGCCCCTCCAGACCTAAGGTGAACGCCACGCGCCCCGAGGCGATGCTCGGTGTGCTGCCGGTCATCAGACGTCCCTCGACACCTTCCGGTGTCCGGCCCAGGAAACGGCTGCCGTAGTCGTCGTACATGACACCGGTGATCACCGCGCTCCGGCTGCCGCGCAGACCGACCGGGTCGATACCCGCGCTTTCGCATGCCTGCCAGGCGGTTTCCAGCAGCAGTCGCTGCTGGGGGTCGGTGGCCAGCGCCTCGCGCGGGCTGATACCGAAGAACTCGGCGTCGAACCTCGGGGCGTCGTACAGGAATCCGCCTTCGCGGGCATAGCTGGTGCCGGTGTGGTCGGGGTCCGGGTCGAACAGATCCACCAGGTCCCAGCCGCGGTCCGCGGGGAACTCCCCGATGGCGTCCACTCCTTCGGCCACCAGCCGCCACAGTTCCTCCGGCGAGCCGACGCCGCCCGGATAGCGGCAGGCCATACCGACGATCGCGATCGGATCGTCATCGGCCGCCACCGCCACGGCGGCCGGTACGCCGGGTGACGCGGCCGGGTCCGTGCCGAGAACCTGGTCGCGCAGGAAACGGACGAGGGCGTCGGGGCTCGGGTAGTCGAAGATGACGGTGGCCGGGATCCGGGTACCGGTGGCCGTGCCCAGGCGGTTGCGCAGATCGAGGGCGGTCAGCGAGTCGAAGCCGAGCTCCTGGAAGGCCCGGCCCGGTTCGATGTCCTCCGGGTTCGGATGGGCGAGAACGGTGGCGATCTGGTCGCGCACCAGCTCGGCGAGGGCCCGGTCCTGCTGCTCGGCGGAGAGCCCGGCCAGCCGCGCGGCCCAGGACCCCGCGCCGGTGTCCGCGACAGCCCGAGCCGGTGTGCGCACCAGACGCCGCAGTATGGGTGGCAGGGGTCCGGTGGCGGCCCGGGTGCGCAGCGCCACGGTGTTGAACCTGGCCGGTACGACGGTGGGGTGGGAGGTGGTCAGCGCCGTGTCGAGGAATGCCAGCGCCTGTTCGTCGGAGACCGGGGCGTTGCCGGAACGGGCGATCCTGGCGAGGTCGGTCTCGTCGAGGTGGCCGGTCATACCCCCGGCCGCGGTCAGCAGCCCCCAGGCCAGGGTGTGTGCCGTCCGGCCCTCGGCCCGGCGGTGTTCGGCGAGCGCGTTGAGGAACATATTGGCCGCGGCGTAGTTGGCCTGGCCACCGTTGCCCATGACGGAGGCGGCCGAGGAGAACATCACAAACGCGGCCGGGTCCCGGTCGCGGGTCAGCCGGTGCAGATGCCAGGCGGCATCCAGTTTGGGGGCGAGGACGGTGTCGAGCTGCTCGGGTGTCATCGCGGTGACCACGCCGTCGTCGAGCACCCCGGCGGCGTGGACGACGGCCGTCAGGGGGTGGTCGGCGGGGACGGTGGCGAGCAGCTCGGCCAGCGCGTGCGGATCGGCGGCATCGCAGGCCGCCACGCGTACCCGGGCGCCCCGCGCGGCCAGTTCACCGGTGAGGATGTCGATGTCGGGTGAGCCGCCGCCACTCCGGCTGACCAGCAGCAGGTGCCGTACGCCGTGTGCGGAGACCAGATGGCGGGCGACAAGCCGTCCCAGCGCACCGGTGCCACCGGTGATCAGGGCGGTGCCGTCCGGGTCGAGGGCGGGGAACGCGGCATCCTGGCCGGGGCGCACCGTGACCAGGCGTGGTACACGGACCTCCCCGGCCCGCAGGGCCAGTTCGGATTCGTCGGCGTGGGTGGCGGCCGGGAGCGCGGTGCGCAGGGCCTGGCGTGTTTGGGGGTGGTCGTCCAGGTCCAGGAGCAGGACGCGCCCGGGGTGTTCGGCCTGTGCGGTGCGGACCAGGCCCCACAGAGGCGCGGTGATCAGACCGGCGGGCGGGTCCTCGGGGCCGGTGGCCACGGCGCCGTGGGTGACCACGGCCAGCCGGGCGGATGCGAACCGCTCGTCGGTGAGCCAGGTGCGCAGGGTGGTGAGCAGCTGATGCGCGGCGGCCCGCACCTGTGCGGGGATGTCCTCGGGCTCGCTGTCGGTGTCCTGGGTGTGCTGTGTGCCGTGGCATACCACGACGACCAGATCGGGGACCGGTTGTCCGCCGTCGACGGCGGCGTTGAGCGCGGCCAGGTCGGGATGGGCGACGGTGTCCGGTCCGGTGGCCAGGCCCAGGGGATCCGGTCCGACGACCGCCCAGCGCTCGGCGGGTGACGGCTCGCCGGTGGCCTTGGGGCCGGGCTGCCAGTCCAGCCGGTACAGCGGGGTGTCGGCCGCAGCGGCTCGGGCCGAGCGCCAGTGGTCGGCGGAGATCTCACGGAGGCCGAGCGACGCGATGGTGGCCACGGTCGCGCCCTGTTCGTCGGTGAGCGTCAGGGTGACCGCGTCCGGAGCGGTCGGGGTGATGCGGACGCGCAGCCGGACCGCACCGGTGGCGTACAGCCGTACACCGCTGAAGGAGAACGGGAGCCGCACGGTGGGTGCCGTGGTGTCCTCCGGTTCCCGGCCGCCGTTGAAGAGCTCTTCGATGGGGTGCAGGGCGCTGTCGAGCAGGGCGGGGTGCAGTCCGTAGGTGTCGGCCTCGCCGCGGTGTCCGGCCGCGAGACGTACCTCGGCGAGCATCTCGTCGCCATGTGTCCATGCGGCGCGCAGTCCGCGGAAGGCCGGTCCGTAGGCGTAGCCCTGGTCGGCCAGCCGCTGGTAGAGGTCGGCCACATCGACGGGTACGGCCCCGGGCGGCGGCCATGCGGCCACCGGTGGTTCGGCCGCCGCGGCTGACGTGGTGGGCGTGAGGACGCCGGTGGCGTGGCGGACCCAGGCGGTTTCCCCCGCGTCGCTCTCCTCGCCCTCGGGCCGGGAGGACAGGGTGAGCGAACGCCTGCCGGAGGTGTCGGGGGCGGTGACCGCGAGCTGGATGCGCACCGCGCCCGCGGCGGGCAGCAGCAGCGGTGTCTCCAGTGTGAGGTCGTCGATGAGTTCGCAGCCGGTCCGGGCCCCGGCGAGCAGGGCGAGTTCGAGGACGGCCGTACCCGGCAGTGGCACGCGGTCCGCGATGGTGTGGTCGGTCAGCCAGGGGTGGGTGTGCGGGGACAGCCGCCCGGTGAGCAGCAGTCCGCCGTCGGGTGTCTCCACGGCGGCCTGGAGCAGTGGATGGTCGGTGGCGCCGAGGCCGACCGCGCGCATATCGGCGGTGGCGGTGGGCACGGGCCGCCAGTAGCGCTGCCGCTGGAACCGGTAGGTGGGGAGGTCGACATGGTTCGCCGGGTCAGGAAGGGCGGCGGCGAAGTCGGCGGTGGCGCCGTCGAGGTGCAGGGCGGTCAGCGCGGCCAGCAGGGTGCGCGGTTCGTCGCCGCCCTCGCGCAGGGCGGTGGCGAACACGGGCGCGGTATCCGATGGGGCATCCTCGCCGCTCGGATCGTCCTGCGCCATGGTGGTGAGGACGGCGTCCGGCCCGAGCTCGAGGTAGCGGGTGGTGCCCTCGGCGTGCAGGGTGCGCAGACCGTCGTGGAAGCGTACGGGCTGCCGGACGTGGCGTACCCAGTACTCGGGATCGCACAGCTGACCGGCGGTGGCCGGTTCCCCGGTGAGGTTGGAGATCACCGGGATCCGTGGTGGATGGTAGGTGAGTCCGCGGGCCACGGCCCGGAAGTCGTCGAGCATGGGATCCAGCAGCGGGGAGTGGAAGGCGTGGCTGACCCGCAGCCGCTTGGTCCGGTGTCCCTGTTCCTTGAGGGTGCGGACGATGTCCTCGACGGCTTCGGTGTCCCCGGACACCACTACGGCGGTGGGGCCGTTGACGGCGGCCAGCGCGATCCGGTCCGCACGGCCCGCGAGCAGGGGCAGGATGTGGTTCTCGGTGGTCTCGACGGCGGCCATGGCGCCACCGGCCGGGAGCGCCTGCATCAGCCGTCCCCGGGCGGCCACGAGCGTGCAGGCGTCCGGCAGCGAGAGCACACCCCCCACATGGGCGGCCACCAGTTCCCCGACGGAGTGTCCGGTGAGGAAGTCGGGGACCACGCCGAAGGACTCGACGAGCCGGAAGAGGGCGGTTTCCAGGGCGAAGAGGGCCGCCTGTGTCACCGCGGTGCCGTGCAGCGCCCGTGCTTCGCCGGAGCCCTCGGCGGCGAACACCAGGTCGCGCAGTGAGCGTCCGAGCAGGGGGTCCGTATGGGCGCAGACGTCGTCGAAGGCGGTGGCGAAGACCTGGTAGGTCCGGTACAGCTCACGGCCCATACCGGGCCGCTGGCTGCCCTGTCCGGTGAACATGAAGGCGGTGCCACCGGAGCGGGTGGGGGCGGTGGCCCGGACCAGCGCGGGGTGGTCGTCGCCTTCGGCCAGGGCCCGTACCGCCGCGAGCAGTTCCGCACGGCTCCCGGCCACTGCCACGGCCCGGTGTTCAAAGGCGGAGCGGGTCCGGGCGAGCGACCAGGCGACATCGGTCTCGGACTGCCGCGGATGGACGGTCAGATGGGCGGCGAGTGCTCGGGCCTGGGCGCGCAGCGCCTGGTCACCGCGTCCGGACAGGGTCCAGGGGACGAGGGCGCCGTCCGACGGCCGGGCGGACTCGGCCGGTACGGACGCGGCGGGTGGCTGCTCGAGCAGCAGATGGGCGTTGGTGCCGGAGATGCCGAAGGAGGACACGGCGGCGCGGCGCGGCCGGTCACCGCCCCGCCAGTCGACGGATTCGGTGAGCAGACGTACGGCACCGGCGTCCCAGTTCACATGTGGGGTGGGCCGGGTGAGGTGCACGGTGGCGGGAAGTGTCCCGTGCCGCATCGCCATGACCATCTTGATGACACCGGCCACACCCGCCGCGCCCTGGCTGTGTCCGATGTTCGACTTGACCGACCCCAGCCACAGGGGACGGCCGTCGGGGCGTTCCTGGCCGTAGGTGGCCAGCAGCGCCTGGGCCTCGATCGGGTCGCCCAGGGTGGTGCCGGTACCGTGCGCCTCGACCACGTCCACCTCGGCCGGGGACAGTCGGGCGTTCGCCAACGCCTGGGTGATGACGCGCTGTTGGGAGGGACCGTTGGGCGCGGTGAGGCCGTTGGACGCACCGTCCTGGTTGATGGCCGAACCCCGGATGACCGCCAGGACCCGGTGGCCGTTGCGCCGGGCGTCCGAAAGCCGCTCCAGCAGCACCAGACCGACGCCCTCGGAGAAGGCGGTGCCGTCCGCCTCCTCGGAGAACGCCTTGCAGCGGCCGTCGGGTGCCAGACCGCGCTGCCGGGAGAACTCGGTGAACACGTTCGGGATGGCCATCACCGTGACACCACCCGCGAGCGCCAGACCGCATTCGCCCTGGCGCAGCGCCTGGCAGGCCAGATGCATCGCGACCAGCGACGACGAACACGCCGTGTCCACCGTCACGGCCGGTCCCTCGAGACCGAGGGTGTACGCCACCCGGCCGGACAGCACACTGGGGGCATTGCCGGTGACCAGATAGCCTTCGGCGTTCTTCTCGATGTGCGGGGTGCCGAAACCCGGGAGGGCGGTGCCCGCGTAGACACCGGTCGAACTGCCCTTGAGCGAGGCGGGGTCGATCCCGGCGCGTTCGAGGACTTCCCAGGACACCTCCAGCAGCAGCCGCTGCTGGGGGTCGATGGCCAGCGCCTCACGCGGGCTGATCCCGAAGAACCCGGGGTCGAAGCGATCGGCGTCGTAGAGGAAACCGCCTTCCCGGGCATGGCTGGTGCCGGGGTGGTCGGGGTCCGGATGGAAGAGCCCTTCCAGGTCCCAGCCACGGTCGGTGGGGAACGCGCCCATCGCGTGTTCACCGGAGGCGACGAGCCGCCACAGCTCCTCGGGCGTGGTCACGCCCCCCGGATAGCGGCAGGCCATGCTGACCACGGCCACCGGTTCCTGCGCACGGTCCTCCATCTCCCGCAGCCGTCGGCGGGTTTCGTGCAGATCACCGGCGACTCGCCGCAGATAGTCGACCAGCTTCTCGTCATGAGCATGAGCCACAGAGGGTCACCCGGCCTTCAGCGAAGAGGCGTGCCACGTTGTTCATGACAGGCCAAGCTCGGTGTCGATGAATTCAAGAACCTGATCGGCGGTCGCGACCTGGAGCCGTTCCACGGCGTTGTCTTCGTCGGGCGGCGTGCACATCGCCTTCCACTTCGACAGCAGGCTCTCCAGCCGTGCCGTCACCACGCCGGAGTCCATGTCCTCCACGACCACGGCGGACAGGCTGTTCTCCACTCTGGCCAGCTCGTTGAGGAGGGGATGGGGTGCGTCGGGGCCGGGAGCCACCACGGTGTTGTCCCCCGGTGCCAGCTGCTGTCGCAGATGGTCGGCCAGGACGGCCGCCTCCGGATGGTCGAAGACCAGGGCCGCCGGCAGCCGCAGTCCGGTGGCGGCGGCCAGCCGGTTGCGCAGTTCGACGGCGGTCAGCGAGTCGAATCCGAGGTCCTTGAACGACGCGTCCGCGTGAACGACGGAGGCATCGGCGTGGCCCAGGACGGTGGCGGCCTGGGTGCGGACGAGGTTGAGCAGCAGCCGGTGCTGTTCGGAGGACGGCAGCCCGCTGAGCCGGCCGGCCCAGTCGGTGGGCTGAGCCCCGGCAGTGGCGGTCGGCCTGACGCGTCCGCCGCCGCCCGTGGCCGCGAGGGCGCGCAGGGGTGTGGGCAAGGAGGTGACGGCCTGGGCGGCCAGTGCCCTGGTGTCCAGGTTGAGCGCCAGCAGATGGGGGTGGCCGTGGCGGCAGGCGGCGTCCAGCAGGGCCAGGCCCTCTTCGGCGCTGTTGGCTTTGATGCCGAGGCGGCCGATGCGGGCCAGGTCGGTGTCGGCCAGCCGCGCCGTGAGACCGCTGGTGTCCGCCCACAGCCCCCATGCCACGGACAGGCCCGGCAGGCCCGCGGCTTGGCGGTGGGCGGCCAGTGCGTCGCAGAAGGCGTTGGCCGCCGCGTAGTTGGCCTGGCCCGGGGTGCCCAGATCGGAGGCGAAGGAGGAGAACATCACGAACATCCCCAGCCGCAGCCGCGCCGTGGCCTCATGCAGCCGGGCGGCGGCCCCGGCCTTGGCGGCCCAGGCCCGTGCCAGCCGCCGCGGGTTCTGGGACGGCAGCATGGCGTCGTCCACGACGCCCGCGGCATGGATCACGCCCGTCAGCGGATGCGCCGGGTCGATGTCCGCGATGAGTCCCTGTACCGCGGCGGGATCGGTGATGTCCACTGCCTCGACACGTACCGCGGCGCCCAGGTCGGTGAGGCGCAGCGCCAACTCCCGTGCGCCCGGGGCTTCGAGGCCGCTCCGGCTCACCAGCAGCAGATGCCGGATGTGCCGGGTGCGGACGAGATGCTCGGCCACATGCCCGCCCAGGGTGCCGGTGCCACCGGTGATGAGGACGGTGCCGTCCGGGTCTACCGGCGCGGGAACGTCCAGCACCAGTTTGCCGGTGTGCTTGGCCTGGCTCAGATACCGCAACGCCTCTCGGGCCCGGCTCAACGGCCATGACCGCACCGGAAGCGGCTCCAGCACCCCGGCCTCGAACAACCGGCCCAACTCAGCCAGCATCCGGCCGATGAGCTCCGGTCCGGCGTCCGCGATCAGGTCGTAGGGGTGATACCGCACATCGGGGTGATCGTGCTCCGGGTCGCGGATGTCGGTCTTGCCCATCTCCAGGAACCGTCCGCCGTCGGCCAGCAGGCGCAGTGAGGCGTCGATGAACTCCCCGGCCAGGCTGTTGAGCACCACATCCACACCACGGCCACCAGTCGCCTCCCGCACACTGA
>NZ_JAERRF010000006.1 GCF_016741875.1 Streptomyces coffeae
CGTCGGCTCCGAGCTTGTCCATCGCCCGGCGGGCGCCGAGGACGGCGGACCGCGCCTGCAACAGGTCCTGGGAGGTCTCCACCAGCAGCGCGTCCGTGCCCCCGCCGATCAGCCCCTCGGCGCTCGCCTGATAGGCGTCACGCAGCGTGGTGTACGGCAGATGGCCCAGCGTCGGCAGCTTGGTGCCGGGGCCCATCGAGCCCAGCACCCAGCGCTGCTGCCCGCTCTCCTCGGAGGAGCGGTCGGCGGCGTCGCGGGCGATACGGGCGCTGGCCTCGGACAGCTCGAAGACACGGTCGGCGATGTCGTATTCGGCCAGCGCGGAGTAGTTGCCGCCGAAGGTGTTGGTCTTGATGCAGTCGACTCCCGCGTCCAGATAGGCGACGTGGACGGAGTCGACGAGGTCGGGACGGTTGACGCTGAGGACCTCGTTGCAGCCCTCCAGTCCGGTGAAATCCTCCATCGTCGGTTCCAGCGACTGGAGCATCGTGCCCGTGGCACCGTCGGCCACCACCACACGGCTCGCCAGCGCGTCGCGCAGGGCCTGCACTCGGGCGGAACGGGACGGACCGGAGACACCGGTGAGGACAGGGTTCGAGACCATGAGGCTCTCCTGCGGTTGCGACGGCTGTCGGCTTGGCTGCTGCCGGGAAGACCGGCAGACATGACACAACCGTACTCGTAGTCACCGTTCCGGGACTCCTGAACCGAGAATCCACCGGTGACACCGGACACGTTCGGGCGAGTGGAGTTGCGTGTCCCGGGATGGCCGGTTACGCGGACCGCCGGGCGCGGGCGGGGTGGGTGAGCAGCACCCGGAAGCCGATGTACGGCACGGTGGTCAGCTCATCGGCGGTGAAGACGGCCGCGTTCTCGAAGCTCTCCGGATTGCGCACCGTGTACGCCCCGCCCTTGATGACCCGCGAACCGAGGCCATCACCCGTTGGGGTGGTCAGCTCATCGTCGCACCATTCGAAAACATTTCCGGTCATGTCCCGCAGGCCGAAGGCGTTGGCCGGAGTGGCCCCGACCGGGCGGGGACCGCTCGCCTGCGGTGCGTAGGTCGCGCGGTCGAACTCGTCCCCGAGCGACCAGCGCAGACGCTCCGGCCCTGCCGCCGCGTAGCTCCACTCGGCGGCCGAGGGGAGGCGGCAGTGCGCTCCGGTCCGGACCGTGAGCCAGTCGCAGTACGCGACCGCGCCGCGCCAGGTCACCCCGGTCACCGGCAGCACGCTGAGCTCCTCGTCGAGAGCCACCGTGCCGGAGAGGGTGGCCCGCAGTCCGGTGCCGTGGTCCGCCGGGAAGGCGTGCAGTTCGGGCCGGGGCTTCTCAAGCAGGCCCTGGGCCACCAGATAGTGCCAGTACTGCCCGACGGTGGTCGGGAGGACGGCGAGGCGGAACCCGGGCGTTCGTGTCGGAGTCCTGGCGGAGGACGGCAGTTCGCCCGCCGGGACCTCGGCGAAGGACGGCATGGCATCCGGTGGCGCCGCGTCGATGGCCCCGGGTCGCGGAGGGAAGCGGTCGGACGTGGTCATCCGCGGCGCACCACCCGGAAGCCGTAGACCTCGCACCGGGTGTCCTCATGCGCGGCCATCCGGCTCGCGGGCCCGATGGTGTCCGCCGGATCGGCGAACGAACCGCCCCGCACCACCCGGAAGGCACCCCGGGACGCACCGGTGGGGTTGCGGAGGGGGCCGGATCCGGGCACATAACTGCCGAAGCGGTCGTGGCACCACTCGCGTACGTTGCCCAGCATCTGGTACAGCCCGGCCGCGTCGGGAGAGAGGCTCGCCACCGGCACGGGCGCGGGCGCGCCCGGCAGGAAGTTGCCCGCCAGCGTCTCGCCCGCCCGCAGCGCACGGCACATCGGCCCGGCGTTCTCCGCGTTGCACTCCTCGGGCCCCGGACGTGTGCCGTCCGGTCGGCCGTCCCGGCAGGCCGCTTCCCATTCGGCCTCGGTGGGCAGCCGGTAGCCGTCCCGGCCGAGGCCGGCGGTGCGTGCCCCGAGGTTGTACACCGGACGCAGTCCCTCCAGGCGTGAGAGCCAGTTGCAGTAGGCCGCCGCGCCCCAGTAGCTGATCTGAATCATGGGGAACTCGTCGCAGCCCGGGCGGAGTTCGAACCCGGCCGCCCTGCTGACGATGAACGCCGGATCGATGCAGTCGATCTGTGTGTGATCCAGGTCAAGGGGTGCGTCCCGCAGGAACGCGAGGAAATCCGCGGCGCTGACACACCGGTCGGCGAGCTGGAAGGAGTCGATCTCCACCTCGTGCAAAGGCTCCGCGTGATGGGCCGGGTGCGGCGATCCGACCGTGAACCGGCGGCCGGGAAACCCGATCATGGCAAAGGTTCGGTGTACCACGCCGTGCACTTCTGCACCCCCCAAATGCCTTGCAACAGTGGTCAGTTCACTGACTCAACCTGGTCAACATCGTGTCAGGGCGGGCAGGAGTGGAGCAAGCCCCGCAGAGCGGGTCAGGACCGTACCCGTGCGGACGGATGCTCATTATCATCGCCCCAATGAGGATCTCTTCCGTGTGCACGGTCGAAGCGCTCGTCAACTCCGCTGCGGGACAGTTCGGTTCACATCCCGCTGTGCAGGACGACCACCGGTCATGGAGCTTCCACGAGCTGCGTGACACCGCGGCCGCCACCGCCGCGGCGCTGCGGCGGGCCGGTGTGCGGCGGGGCGACCGGGTGGGCGTCTGTATGGCGAAGAGCGCGGAGCAGGCGGTGGCCGTCCTTGGTGTGCTGCTCGCCGACGCGACCCTGGTCCCCGTGCTGCCGAAGCTCAGGCGCGAGGGCGTGGCCCATATCGTCGGCGACTCCGGGATGCGTCTGATGATCACCGACGAGGCCCGTGCCCGGGAGGTCATCGATGCGGTGCCCGACCTTCCGCTGCTGTACGGCCAGGAGGCCGAGGTCGATCCGGAACTGATGCTGCCGCGGCTTCGCACACAGCGGTACAGCTCCACCGCGGGAGCGTCCATCGGATCCGATGTGGCGGCCATCATCTATTCGTCGGGGTCGACCGGACGCCCCAAGGGCATCATGATCACCCACCGCAACATCACCGACGGCGCCCGGATCACCGCCGACTACCTCGGCACCCGCGCCGACGACCGGATCGGAAGTCTGCTCTCCCTCAACTTCGACTATGGGCTCAACCAGTTGTGGCAGGCACTGCTCACCGGCGCCTGTCTGTGCCTGCATGAACTGGTCTTCCCCGCCGACGCCTTCCGCTTCCTGTCCGAACAGCGGATCACCGTGCTTCCCGTCATGCCCGTGATCATCACGCGGCTGTTCGATCCCCGGCTGCTGCGCCGGCGGCCCTCGTACGATCTGTCCTCGGTGCGCTATGTGTCGACGTCCGGGGGAGCGGTCTCCCAGCGGATGCTGGATGAACTGGCGGCAACCTTCCCGGCGGCGCGGGTTTTCCTCATGTACGGGCTGACCGAGGCGTTCCGCTCGACATATCTGGATCCGGATCAGCTCACCAAGCGGCCGCACTCCATCGGCAAGGCGATTCCCGATGTGGAGATCCTGGTGCTCGACGAGGAACTGCGCGAGGTCGGCCCCGGGGAGCCCGGAGAACTGGTGCACCGCGGCGGCTGTGTGAGCAAGGGGTACTGGAACGCGCCCGAGGCCACGGCCGCCAGGTTCCGCACCCTGCCGCAGTACCCGGGGGAGCGGGTGGTGTTCAGTGGTGACATCGTGACCAGGGACGACGAAGGCTACCTCTACTTCGGCGGACGCCGGGACGCCATGATCAAGACATCGGGTTTCCGGGTCAGCCCGACCGAGGTCGAGGACATCGCGGTCCGCTTCCCGGAGATCGGGGCCTGTGCCGCCGTCGGTGTGCCCCGTGTCGAGATCGGTGAGGACATCGCCCTGTTCTACTCGGCCACCGGGCCGGTGGCCGAGGCCGAGTACCGCCACTTCCTCACGGAGCGGCTGCCCTCGCACATGGTGCCCCGCCACCTCTGGCAGCGCGAGACACTGCCGTCGACCGGCAACGACGGCAAGATCGACCGCCAGGCGCTGGTGGCCGAAGCCGTCGGCCTCCTCCGGCAGGCGGGGACCGAGGTCAGCCGTCCTGCGGAGGACGGCTGATCAGCTGGGGCATGGGCAGCAGGGTGACCGACGGCTTGTCGGCCTTCTTGCCCTGCACATCGAGGTGGCGGAAACAGGAGAACGTCGCTTCCTCGTGCTTGCTCCGCACGAATTCCTGCAACTTCTCGCTTTCTTCGTAGATGCGCAGCAGAGGGGTGTCGAAGATGTTGCCGATCACCTCGGGCGCGCCCAGTTCGCAGATCAGCACATCGCCGTTGGAGTGCAGATGGAGCTGGGCCTTGCCCTCGATACAGCTGGCGTAGATGACCCCCGGATCGCGCAGCAGCGGCTGGAGGCGCTTCCAGGATTCGCTGTCCGGCCGGAAATAGGCGGACAGACAGCTGAAGAAGATCGTGGTCCGAGGGTCGCGCGCGGTCACCAGTCGGGTGATGGCATCACAGATGGCGCCGGAGGAGAGGGTGTTCTCATAGCCCTGATGAACGCCAGGGATCTCCATCTGGATTTCATGTTTGCGCACCCCGAGATCCGCGGCGAATCGATGCACATCGGTCATGCGGTCGCGGGTTTCATCAAACAAGATCGTCTCAACGACCGTGTCGATCGAGGACGAGGCCACCGAGCGGGCGATCGCCTTGACGATCTTCGGGAACATCTTCTCGGTGACCTTGTAGAACGCCGAATGGCTCTCCGCGTCGGTGTGGTTGAGGGAGAAGTGCAGCACACCCAGACCGGCCGCTTCCAGCCGGTCGAACTTCTCGTCCGTCAGCAGCGTGCCGTTGGAGTTGATCTGGGTGTGGATCCCCTTCTCGGAGCAGTAGGCGACGATGCTTTCGCAGAGGTCGAACTCAAGGAGCACCTCGCCACCGGAAAGTTTGACCCGCTCCAGGTCTGGGAGGGTTTCGACGGTCTGCTTCACCTCGTCCAGCGAGAGGATGCGGCGCTCCTGGAGATCGTAGGCGCCGCAGTAGGAACACCGGAAGTTGCACCGAGAGGTGACGCCAATCTCGATCGAGCGCAACGTGCCGAATCCGGCCTTGCTCTTCTCGATCGACTTGAATGACATGATTCCCCCCGCATGGTCGTCCGAAAGCCTGAACGCCTGGATCACGCACGGTCGCAGCATAGGTACGCCGCACATCCGTCGACAAGCCCCCTTACGGGCGACCCGCATCCGCTCAACTCCGCCTTTTCAAGGTCAGGTTGGGTGGTCGTTGACAGAATCACCGACGGGTCGGTGATCTGTGTTTCCACCGGGAACTGAAAGGAGTGACGCGCGGGATGTACAGGGGCTCATGGGCCCTTGTGTCGCCGGGGTCGCTCCGCGTCAGTCCTTGAGGAACAAGTGCAGCAGCGTGACTACGCCGACACCGACCAGGAGCGCGGTTCCGAACGAGGGGTGCTCGAAGGCGACGTACACGGTGACGCTGCCCACCAGCAGCAACAGCGCCATCCGCTGGTCCATGTGACCGTTCATGAGCCGAAGTCCTCCCGAGGCGTACGGCCCGCCCATGGTGTCGGCGGTGCCTGGTAGCAGGGGAGAGCCGGGCCCGGCGGGATCATTACGCGGGTTCGGCACCCGATGGTGTGTGATGCCCGTCACATGCGGCGTGGGTGTCTACACCCGGCAGTTCACGCGGGCGGACGATGCCTCGACCAGATCGCGGAGTTGGGAGCGGGCGGTCACACCCAGCTTGGGGAAGCTGCGGTAGAGGTGTGAGCCGACGGTGCGCGGCGAGAGAAAGAGCCGTTCGCCGATCTCACGGTTGCTCAGCCCCTGCGCGGCCAGCCGGATGATGTGCTGCTGCTGCGGGCTCAGAGAGGTCAGCGCGTCCGGGGCGGTGGGCGCGGAGTCGACCCCGGCGGCCCGGAGTTCGGCGTGGGCGCGGTCGATCCAGGGGCGGGCGCCGAGGCGGCGGAAGGTTTCCAGCGCGGTGTTCAGCGCGGTCCGGGCCTCGGTGATGCGATGGCGGCGGCGCAGCCATTCGGCGTGGTCCAGCAGGATCTGCGCGCGTTCGAAGGGCCATTGGCCGCCCGCGGGATCGGCGAGCGCCGCGTCGAAGTGCGGCTCGGCCAGCGACGGTTCGAGCAGCGCACGGGCACGGTGGAGGAGGATCTGCATCCGCGGCGACGCGTCGCCGGCGAGCCGTTCGGCGGTGCGTTCCACGATGGCGGTGGCTTCGGCGCCGTGGCCGGTACGTACGGCGGCGGCGGCGAGTTCGGCGAGCCCGGCGCGGGAGCACGCGTAGTGGACGGGGTCGCCGTCGGCCGTGAACAGCAGCCGGAACTGCTCGTACGCGCTCGCCTGGTCGCCGGAGGCGACCGCGGCCATGCCCAGCGCCCAGCGGGCGCGGACGGCGACCGCACGGCTGCGGTGCGGATCGACGAGCGTCAGCGCGCCCTCGGCGGCATCACGGGCCTCGGCGGGGTGTCCGGTGAGTGCCAGAGCGGCGGCGTCCAGCGACCGTACGGCGGCGTTGAGGTGCGGAAGTCCGACCCCGGCGGAGGCGGTGTTCGCGGCGGCGAGCCTGGCCTGCGCCCAGAGTCCGTGGTCCAGATACGCCCACCCCGCCGAACAGCCCAGCCCGGTGGGCAGGTCGCCGCGCAGCCGCCAGCGGTGCAGCGCGTCGTCGAAGATCTGTACCGCGAGCGCGGTCTCGTCGAGCAGCCAGGCCATGGCGCCGAGCGAGGTGAGCAGGGCGGGGTCGTCGCCCGCCCGCTCCACCAGCGCCGGGATTGCCGCCACCCGCTCCGATCTGCGCTCGGTGGGGTCGGTCACGGTGAGGGTCCACGGATCGTCCTGCGCCTGTGCCCGTACGGCGAGCCGGTGTTCCTCGTCGCCGGAGTAGAAACCGGCCACGGACGCCGTGGCGATCGCGATCCGGTGCAGACCCGGGGCTTCCGCCGCTCGCAGCAGCGAGGACAGCGCGGTGGTGTGCTCGGCGGTCAGCGTCAGCACCTGTCCGACCCGCAGTGACGCCTCCGCCGCAAGGGCCGGGTCGTCGGTCAGCGCCACGGCCCGCGCGGCGAGTTGACGCACCCAGCGGGGCTGCCCGGCGGTGGCCGCCGCACCGGCGGCGGCCACCAGGCGGCGGGCGCGGTCGTGCTCGTCGGGGCTCAGCTCCGCGGCGCGTTCCAGTGTGGTGGCGGCCGCGGTGTAGCCGCCGCGCTCCCGGGCCCTGACCGCGGACTCCTCCAGCGCGGCGGCGATCTCCTCGTCCGGCCCCTCCGCGGCGGCGGCCAGATGCCAGGCGCGGCGGTCGGGTTCGGCGGTGAGCGAGTCGGCGAGGAGGCGGTGTGCCTGCCGCCTGGCGGCCAGCGGTACGGAGTGGTAGACGGCGGACCTGATGAGCGGATGCCGGAAGCGGGCACGCCGGCCGGTGCCCCCGCCGGTGATCCTCAGCAGCCCGGCGGCCTCGGCCGGGGCCAGATCCTCGATCCGGCCCGCCACCGCCCGGTCGTCCGCCGCCACCAGGAGCAGCGCCTGCCGGGTGGCTTCGGGCAGGGCGTCGAGATCGCCGGCGAAAACCCGCATCAGCCGGTCGGTGGGCGGCAGCAGCTCCTCGTCGGCGGTGTCCGTGCCACAGGCGCCGTGAGCACGGGCCAGTTCGACCAGGGCCAGGGGATTTCCGGCGGCCTGGTCGAGGATGCGCAACCGGCGGCTGCCGGTGGGCGGATGCGGCTGCCGGTCCAGCAGGAGTCCCGCGGCGGTGGCGTCCAGCGGCCCCAGCGGAAGGGTGGGAAAGCCGGGGAGCGGTGCGGTGGTCCCGGCCCCGCCTGGTGTGCCGTCGCCCGTGAGATCCCTGGTCCCGGCGAGCACGGCGAGGGGTTCGTCGTGGATGCGGCGGGCGGCGAAGGCGAGCGTTTCCAGTGAGCCGCTGTCGATCCACTGCACATCGTCGACGACCACGAGGAGGGGTGCGCGGTGGGCGAGGTCGGAGAGCAGTGCGAGGAGCGCGACGCCGAGCAGCAGCCGGTCGGGTGGACGGGGCGTGGCCGGTTCGTCGGGGCCGGGGCTCATGTCCCCCGGACCTGCGTCCCCCAGGCCCACCGCACCCAGCAGCGCCGACCGCTGCCGCTCGGGCAGCCGGGCCGTTTCGCCGAGCACCGGCCGCAGCAGTTGGTGCAGGCCCGCGAACGGCAGATCCGCCTCGCTCTCGCTGCCCGTCATCCGCAGCACCTGGCCACCGTGCCGGTCTGCCGCCAGCCCGAGCAGCGTGCTCTTGCCCGCGCCCGGTTCTCCCGTCACGATGAGCACACCGCTGGTCAGCCCGAGCACGGCCGCGCTCTCGCTCTCCCGCCCGACCATGGTCACCGTCCGACTGTATCCCGCACCGCGACCCGCGAGGTCCGACTGCATGCGGCAGGTGCAGTCAGGTGACCGATACCGCCGCGGTCGAGCGCGCCGCATGCTGGGGACATGGACACCATCACCCTCGGAAATGCCGAGATCACCCGTGTGGTAGAGCTGCCCACGAAGGGCCTTGCGCGCGATTTTGTCTTCCCCGACGTCCCCATGGACCGCTGGTGCGAGAACGAGGACTGGCTGGTCCCCGAATTCCTCGACCCTGCCGCCGACGAGATCCGCACCATGATCCAGACCTGGCTGATCCGCACCGAGGGCCGGACCATCCTGATCGACACCGGTATCGGCAACGGCAGGGAGCGCCCGGCCATGCCGGTCTTCCACCACCTGAACACCGACTACCTCGGCAATCTGGCCGCGGCGGGGGTCCGCCCCGAGGACGTCGACACCGTGATCTGCACCCATGTGCACGGGGACCACGTCGGCTGGAACACCCACCAGGTGGACGGTGAGTGGCGGCCCACCTTCCCCAACGCCGCATATGTGATCTCGCGCGCCGACTTCGACTACTGGAACCCGGCGAACGGACACCGGACCCGCTCCGGCCCCCGGATGGCGAACGTCTTCGAGGACAGCGTCGCCCCCGTGCACCAGGCCGGCCAGACCGTGCTGTGGGAGGGCGACCACCACGACATCGGCGCCGAGTTGCGGATCGAGCCCGCCCCCGGTCACACCCCCGGCTCCTCCGTCGTATGGCTGCGGTCCGGTACGGACCGGGCGGTGTTCGCGGGCGATCTGCTGCACAGCCCCTTGCAGATCGTGGAGCCGGACTGCTCTCCCTGCTTCGACGAGGACGAGACGGGAGCACGGGCCACCCGGCGCCGGGTGCTGGGGGAGGCCGCGGACACGGGCGCCCTGCTGTTCCCCGCGCACTTCCCCGGCCCGAGCGCGGCCGAAGTGCGGCGTGACGGCTCGCGGTTCGCGGTGACGGAGTGGGCGGCATGGCGGTGACGGTGTTCCGCAACATTCCGTACGCGGCCGCCCCGACCGGCGCCGGCCGGTTCGCGGCCCCGATCCCCGTGGACGGCGTACCCGGCGCCGACGGTCCGGGGCCGACCGCCCCGGCCCCCGCGCGGCGGTTCGCACTCGATCTGAGCCCTGTCATAGGACCGGGCTGGGTGCGCGGTGAGAACTATCTGACCCTCAATGTCTGGACACCACGGACCGACGGCAGCGCACCGGTGATGGTGTTCGTGCACGGCGGCGGTTTTGTCTCCGGCACCGGTCAGGCACCGCTGTACGACGGGACGTCCTTCGCTCGCGACGGTGTGGTCCTGGTGACCCTCAACTACCGTCTCGGCGCGCCGGGTTGGCTCGATCTGCCGGATGCGCCGCGCAACCGGGGGCTGCTGGACGTGATCGCGGCGCTGCGCTGGGTGCGTGAGCAGATCGCGGAGTTCGGTGGGGATCCGGACCGTGTCACGGTGTTCGGGCAGTCGGCGGGCGCGATGCTCGTCAGCGCGCTGCTCGTGACACCGGAGGCCATCGGGCTGTTCCACCGTGCGATCAGCCAGAGTGGTGGTCTGCACACCCTGACCGGCGAGGAGGCGGCGGAGACCACCCGGGCCCTGGCCGACCGGCTGGGCGTTCCACCGACGGCCGAGTCGTTCGCGGCCGTCCCCGACGAGCGCCTGGTGTCCGCGCTCGCCGAGGTGCCGGGGCGGGGGACGCGGCTGTCCCCGCTGGGTGTGGTGCTGGACGACATCGGCCCGGCGCTTCCGGTGGATGTGCTGGTGGGCACCAACACCGAGGAGTCCCGGCTCTATCAGCGGCCGGACCACGCCGCGGCCATCGACGCGATGTTCCACGCCGCGCGGGAGCGGTTGGTGTCCCGGTACGGCGGGGCGTTCGGTTACGACTTCGACTGGCGCGGCGGCCCCCTCGGCGCCTGCCACTCCGCGGAACTCCCCTTCGTCTTCGACAACACGGCCCTCCCCGCCCTCCGCACCGCAACCGGCCTCCTCGGTCCGGATGTCCCGCCCACGCTCGCGGCGGAGATGCACAGCGCGTGGGTGCGGTTCGCGGCGACAGGGGATCCCGGCTGGTCGGGTACGCACACCTTCCGCTGACGCAGGCTCCCCGTCGACCCGCGTGCGGGGGAGGGTGGCGGGTGGGAGGAAGGGGCCGGTGCTACGCTCTTTCTATACGCCACCGTATAGATGGAGGTTCGCTCATGAGGCTCCCGAAATCCGCACACACCTCCCGCCCCTGGCGGATCCATGAGCTCGCCCCCGACTTCCGGGTCGAGGACGTGTGGGCCCTGCCCACGCCGGGCGGCCGGGACGACTTCCCGCGGCTGGTGGACGCGGCTCTTCCCGAGGGGGAGGTGGGCAGTTTCTCGCCGGTGGTCCGCATGCTGTTCTCGGCCCGGTGGAAGCTCGGGAAGCTGTTCGGCTGGGACAAGCGGGACGCCGGTATCGGCTCCCGGTTGTCGACGCTGCGCGACCGCCTGCCGCAGGACCTGCTCGACGCGCCCCCGCGCAGGGCGGCCCCCTCGGGGCCCTTCACCCCGCTGTACGAACTCGAGGACGAGTGGGCGGCCGAGCTCGGCAACCGGACCGTGCACGCCGTGATGCACATGAGCTGGGTTCCGGTCGAAGACAGTGGTGGTCACGGAGACGGTGAGTCTCGCGAAGGGGTCCGCTACCGCGGTCAGATGGCCGTGTTGGTGAAGCCGAACGGCGCGTTCGGTGCCGCCTACATGGCCGCGATCATGCCGTTCCGGTATCTGGTCGTGTACCCCGCCCTCATGCGGCGGTACGCGGAGCGGTGGCAGGCGTCGGCGGGTGGTGCCCCGGAGCGGGTCAGGACTTGATCAGCTTGGCCGCGAGTTCGTAGACCTCTTCGCGGGTGCGGCCGCGGTGGTCGGCGGCCAGGAAGTGGTTGCCGACCACGAGCGAGAAGGAGAGCATGCAGCGCGCCTCGATCTCGTCCTCGTCGCTGTAGCGCTCGCGGAACAGCGAGCGCAGATAGTCCATACGCCGGTTGTCCACGCGCCGCAGCCGGTCCGCGACGGCCCGGTCCCGCCGGGCCCAGTCGCGGACCGCGAGGTCGATCGCCAACAGCCGGTCGTCGGAGGCCAGCGAACCCGCCATCCGCATCCTGGCCTCGGTGTCGCCGCCCTCGTGCTCGACCCGTGCGAGCAGATCGTCGACGCTTTCGCGCTCCCAGGTGTCGAGCATTTCTTCCAGCAGGGCGTTCCGGTCGGCGAAGTACCCGTAGAAACCGCCCTTGGTGACGCCGAGGGATTTCGCCAGGGCCTCGATGCGGACGGCGTCCGGACCGCCGTCGGCGAGCGCCCGCAGTCCGGTCTCGATCCATTTCCCGCGAGGCGTTCGGATTTCGGCACCCATGGCTGTTCCTGCTCCTGTCCGTGGTGTGGCTCGAAGCGGGCGCCCCGCCGGGCGCCGCCGCGCGCTGTACGGTAGCGTATATATCGCATCAGCGGAGAGCGCGGAGGGTCGCCGATCTCTCGTGGCATTTCACTATCCGCAGGCTTCCCACCGGGAAGAGTTCATCGCGCGTGTCCATCGCGTCGCCGAGGTATTCCGGGCCGCACCGGGTTGTCTGTCGGTCGAATGCTGGATGAATGACGACGTGGTGGTGTCGACGGTGCGATGCGAATCCGCGGAAGCGCTGGAGTCGGCGCTTTCCGCCGTCGAGGCGCATGCGGGGGCCGACATCGATCACGATCCGGGCATCACCGGCCGGCTCCACGATGTACCGGACCCGTGTCCCCTCAGGCCGGCACCGAAACCCCCGCACGGCTTCCGGTGGTGTGCCGCGCGGGCGAGGCGATCCGGCCGCGCAGGGCCGCCACGGTCAGCAGGGCAAGTGCCGTACCGGCCAGCGGCACCGTGAAGGCGGCGCTCGCGCCGAAGCCGTCCGCCATCTGCCCGGCCACCGTCACCGCCGTGGCCTGCCCCAGCGCCACCGCACCGGTCAGCCAGGTGAACGCCTCCGTACGGGACATGGCCGGGACCAGCGACTCGACCAGGGTGTATCCGGTGATCAGCGCCGGTGCGATGCACAGGCCGACCAGCAGCCCGAGCCCTCCCAGCATCAGCGGTGCGTGCACCGCCCACAGGGCCGAGCAGGTCAGCGCCAGCGCGGCGTACGAGACCAGCAGCCGCCGCTGCGGTGAGGTGCGCCACGCGATGGCCCCGCAGGCCACGCCCGCGAGCATGTTGCCCGCGGCGAAGATCCCGTACAGCACACCGTTCAGACCCGGTTGACCGAGCTCCTGGGTGAAGGCCGTCAGGGCCACCTGCATACCGCCGAAGACCGAGCCGATGCCCAGGAACGCCACGGCCAGGACCCGTACCCCCGGCACCGAGAGGGCCGAGGCGCGCCGCTCGCGGGTGCCCGGCGCGGCCGGGTTCACCGGCGGTGCGGTATGGCGCTGGGCCGCGAAGAGCAGCCCGCCCGCCAGGGTCAGCCCGGCCTCCGCGATCAGCCCGGAGGACGGGTGCACCCCGGTGCTCAGCGCGGTCGCCAGCACAGGGCCGATGACAAACGTCAGCTCGTCCGTCACCGACTCGAACGCCGCGGCGGTGGCCAGCAGCGGACTGCGCCGTCCGCCCGGCCCGGAGCCGTCCCCGAGTGTGGCGGCCCAGCGGGCCCGCACCATGGGGCCGACCTGCGGAACGGAGGCGCCCGTCGGCACCGCGGCGGCGACCAGGGCCCACAGCGGGGCGTGCCCCAGCGCGAGCGCCGTCAGCAGCGTCGCCGACGCCGCGTGGATCAGCACCCCCGGCACCAGGACCGCGCTCTGTCCGTACCGGTCGGCCAGCTTGCCGCTCTGCGGGGCGAACAGCGCCATGGAGACCCCGGTGACCGCCGCCACCGCACCGGCCACACCGTACGAACCGGTGGTGTGGCGCAGCAGGAGCACGATGCTGATCGTGAGCATCGCGAACGGCTGCCGGGCCGCGAAGCCGGGCAGCAGGAACGTCCATGCGCCGGGTGTGCGCAGCAGCTGCCCGTAGCCCGGGCGCCTGACGGGGTCGGTGCGCTCGGCGGGCCCGGGGTCCCGGACAGGAGGGGTGGTGGAGACCGCGGTTGCCACGGCCATGCCCTTTCTGCCGCCTGGTAGCGCACCCGTGTGTCATCGCGGAGTGCGCCGAGAGCTGTCCTCTCGCGCAGGACCGGGGTAGATACCGGGTCCGCGCCGAAAGGGGGCAGAAGGACCGCGGCCGCCGAGCGGTCGCGCCAGCTCTGCGTCAGGCAGAGTGGTTCGTTGCTTGCCGGTTCATGGTACAGGGAATCCAGCGGCCGACCTGCGAGGTATCCGGCCAGGTGGTCAGCGGCAAGACACCTGTGACGGGCCTCACGACGTCCCGCCGGGGCCACCGATTCCGCATCGCCGGGACCAGCCGGTGTCGCACGGGTCGACCAGGCCGGTGGTGCCCCGGAGTTGTGGTGCGGCGGTGTCCTCGCCGGGAGCGGCCATCACGCCAACTCCCTTGTCGGGTCCGGGATTTCCCGTCATAGCCCATCATCCGCGGCCCGGGCGGCGGGACCGTTCGACGGTCCGAAGGCGTCTCGCACACCAAGCGCCGGATATGACCGCTGTGTCACACTCGTCGGGTGAGCCGATCACTCGATCATGACGCACTGCGCGGACGGGTCGCCGTTGTCGCGGGAGCCACCCGTGGCGCCGGGCGCGGTATCGCCGCCGCGCTGGGTGAGGCCGGGGCGACCGTCATCTGCACCGGACGCAGCAGCGTGACGGGCACGGGCGGATCGGACTACGACCGGCCCGAGACGATCGAGGAGACCGCCGAACTGGTCACCCGGCTCGGCGGCACCGGGATCGCCGCCCGGACCGACCATCTCGACTCCGACCAGGTCCGTCGGCTGGCCGAGCGCATCCGCCGTGACCACGGCGCCATCGATGTGCTGGTCAACAACATCTGGGGCGCCGAGCGGCTCAAAGGTGGGCCCGCCGACTGGAACACCCCGATCTGGGACCACAGTCTCGACGACGGTCTGCGCATTCTCCGGCTCGGCCTCGAAACACACCTGATCACCTCGCACCATCTGCTGCCACTGCTGATCGGGAAGCCGGGCGGGCTGCTGGTCGAGGTGACCGACGGCACCGCCGCGTACAACGCCGAGCGGTACCGCATCTCGGTCTTCTACGACCTGGTGAAGACCGCGGTGAACCGGCTGGCGTTCTCCCAGGGCCATGAGCTCGCGCCCTACGGGGCCACCGCGGTCGCCCTGACACCCGGCTGGCTGCGCTCGGAGATGATGCTCGACAACTACGGGGTGACGGAGGAGAACTGGCGCGACGCGCTCGCTCCCGACCGGGGCGAGGACCGGCCGACCGCCCCCGCGGGCTTCGCCTCCTCCGAGTCACCGCGCTATGTCGGCCGCGCCGTCGCCGCGCTGGCCGCGGATCCCGAACGGGCCAGGTGGAACCAGCGGTCGGTCAGCTCCGCCCAACTCGCCCGGGAATACGGGTTCACCGATGTCGACGGCGCCCAGCCCGATGTCTGGGGCGCGCACTGAACCGGATCCGGGGCATACCTCTGGACCCTTCAGGCCGCCAGGGCCGCCCGGGCCACCGCGAGCGTCTGCTCGGCGTAGCCACGGCCGAACAGCACCGTGTGCACCAGCAGTGGGAAGAGCTGGTGCAGCCCGACGCGGTCCCGCCAGCCGTCGGCGAGCGGCGCCACGTCCTGGTAGCTGTCCAGCACGTCGTCCAGGCGCGGGCAGCCGAAGAGTTGGAGCATCGCCAGATCGGTTTCCCGGTGTCCTCCGTGCGCGGCCGGGTCGATCAGCCAGACCTGCCCGTCGGCACCCCACAGCACATTGCCGTTCCACAGATCGCCGTGCAGCCGGGCGGGTGGCTCGGCCGGGCCCGCCAGTTCGGGCAGCCGCTCACAGACGCGTTCGACCACGCCTCCCTCGGCGGACCGCACCGTGCCGTCGTCGACCGCGCGGCGCAGATACGGCAACACCCGGTGCTCGGCGTACCAGCGTGGCCAGTCGGCCCCGGGCACGTTGCGCATCGGGGCGAGCCCGATGTACGCGTCCGTGGGGCCGCCGGGCGGCGGAGCGCCGAACGCGGGCGCGCCCGCGGTGTGCAGGGCGGCCAGATCGCGGCCGAACCGGGCTGCCGCCCGGGCGCCCGGTGCGCCGGTGGGGACCCGTTCGGTGACCAGCCAGCGCCGGTCGTGACCGTACACCGCCGGAACGCGGACCGTACCGGCGTCGGCCAGCCAGCGCAGCCCCGCCGCCTCGGCCCGCACCGCACCGGGGTCGTCACCGCGCTTGACCATCACCACCTGCCCGTCGCCGAGCCCGACTTCGGCGAGCGCACCCGACAGCGGACGCTCATCGGCCGCCTCGCGGCCGGTGAAACGGGCCGCCGCCGCACCCGGACCTTCGGCGTCCCCGGCCGCCGGACGGGCGGTCATACGGCCAGGCGCTCGCGCACCCAGGCGAGCAGGCCGGGCACCGAGGCTTCGATCATGGCCAGCACCTCGTCGAATCCCTCCGGGTCACCGTAGTACGGATCGGGTACGTCCAGGTCACCGTGTGCGTCCGGGTCGAAGGACCGCAGCAGCCGGACCGTGGACGGGTCGTCCACCAGCCGCCGCAGCGCCTTCTCATGACCGACGTCCATGGCCAGGAACAGATCGGCGTCTCCGTGCTCGGCTCCGACCTGGGCCGCGATGTGTTCGACGGGGTAGCCGCCCCGGGTGAGTACCGCACCGGCCCGCTCGTCGATGGGCTCACCGACGTGCCAGGGGCCGATACCGGCACTGCTGACCCGTACGGTGCCGTCGAGCCCCGCGCGGCGCAGATGCTCGGCGAAGACCAGCGCGGCGGACGGGGACCGGCAGATGTTCCCGGTGCAGACGAAGCAGAGGTGCACGGGCACCAGGGTACGGCCCCGCCCGGTGGCGGCGCCGGGCCCACACCGTCCGCCGACAGGAAGGGCCGGAGCACCCCGGCCATACTGGAGGGGGACCCGCCGCCCGGGGCGGCCGTCGGACGGCCACCATGGGCGACACACGGAGGCGGTGACCGGCCCATGTGCGCACATATCCGTCCCGGTGCACGGCAGCCGGGGCCCGCCGCGGCGGGCCACTACGGCGAGGATGTGTTCCGGCCCGAGCGGACCGGTGAGGACGAACGCATCGGCCTCGGCGCGCTCGCGTACGACACCATCACCATGGCCCGCCTGCGCGATCTGGGCGCCGGGCCGGGGTGGCGCTGTCTCGACGTGGGGGCCGGTACCGGTACCGTCGCGCGGCGGCTGCTGAGCGAGGCCGGTGTCGACTCCGTGCTCGCCGTCGACCGCGACATACGCTTCCTCGCCGCCCACCCCGTCCCCGGGCTCGAGGTCATGGAGGCGGACATCACCGCGCCGGAGTTCGACCCGGGCCGGTTCCATCTGGTCCACGCCCGGTTCGTCCTGATGCATCTGCGCTCGTGGCGGCGGCTGATCGACCGGTTCGCCGAACTGCTGCTCCCCGGAGGGGTGTTGGTGCTCAGCGATGCCATCGATCTGACCGCCGCGACCGCGCCCGTGACGCCGTACACCAAGGTCATGCAGGCCATGTGGCAGGGGCTGCGCGACACCATCGGCACCGACATCTCCTGGGTCCCGGACTACCCCCGACTGCTGCACACCGCCGGACTCACTTGGGTGGCCGCCGAGATCCAGGTGCCGCCCCTGCTCCCGTCCAGTCCCATCAGCCGCTTCTGGGCGGAGACCTGGAACCGGGCGAGGGAGACGATCGTGTCCACCGGACTTGTGGACGACACCGAGGTCGACGAGGCGATCCGGTATCTCGACTCGCCCGACTGCGCCGCGCTGTCAGCCGGAATGATCACAGCCTGGGGGCGGCGTCACCGGACCGAGGAGTCCACGCGCCACCCTCGGTGACGGGCCCCTCAACGGACTCATGTACCCCGACGGCCGGTGAATCACCGGCGGGGCCGCACCGCCGTGTCCTGGTTTTCGGCCGATGTACACCGTCACGGCGTCAACGGGGCGGTTGTTGCCTGTGGTTGCGGAGGTGTTCACCGAATCCCGCTACGCTCCGAGCGTTTTGTTCGTGATCCGGTGACCCCCCGAAGGAGAGCCGTGAGATCTGCCATCCGCAGAACCACTCACCGCACCGCGCCCCGTTCACGAAGGACCGCGGCATTTGCCGCCCTCCTGCTCCTCGCCTGCGCGTCGACCGCGGTGGCGGCCGGGGACCCCAGCCTGCCGAAGGTGACCGCCACCGTCGAGACCCCGGCCGTCCACGACGACGCCGCCGATGGCCATGCCAACGCCGATGATCCCGCCGTCTGGGTCAACCCCGACAAGCCCGGACAGAGCCTGGTCGTCGGCACTCTCAAACGGGGCGGGCTCGACGTCTACCGCCTCGACGGCACCCGGGTCCAGCACATCGCCGCGCCACCGGCGCCCGGTGACGACGCGGCTCCCGGCCGTTTCAACAACGTGGACATCGTGTACGGCTTCGAACTCGACGGCGAGAAGACCGATCTCGCGCTGGTCAGCGACCGCGGCCGGGACCGGATCCGTGCCTACGCCGTCGACGGCGCCGCCCTCGCCGGCGGAAAGCCACCGCTGCGCGATGTCACCTCCGACGACGTCGAGCCGGTCTTCGCCGCGGACGAGACGGAGGTGGACGCACAGCACACCGCCTACGGACTCGCCGCCTACAGCCACGACGGGGACGCCTACGCGGTGGTGTCGCGGCGCGCCGAGACCCGGATGGCGCTGCTGAAACTGAAGGACAACCACGGCACGGTCGGCTACGAGCGCGAGGACAGTGTCGACCTTCCGGGTACGTTCACCCTGCCGAACGGCAAGCAGTGGTCACCGTGTGCCGACCCCGGGGAACATGCCCAGGTGGAAGGCATGGCGGTCGACCAGCAGGAACACATCCTCTACGCGGCCCAGGAGGATGTCGGCCTGTGGCGGGTCGACCTGGACGACGAGGAGTTCGGGGACCCCGCGCTCATCGACAGGGTGCGGGAGTACGGGGTGCCGTGGACGTATGACGCCGAGGAGGAGGAGTGTGTGATCGACACCTCCGCCGACCCCGGTTACGGTGGCCGCCACCTCGCCGCCGACGCCGAGGGGATCACCGTCTACCACGCGAAGGACGGCAAGGGGTACGTCCTCGCGTCCAGCCAGGGTGACAGCACCTTCGCCGTCTACCGCCGCGGCGGGAACAACGCGTGGGTGGGCTCGTTCACCGTGACCGACAGCCAGGCCACCGATGGGGTGCAGCACTCGGACGGCTCCACCGTGGTGAACGTGCCGCTCGGCCATGGCTTCCCCAAGGGGCTCTGGGTGTCCCAGGACGGTGAGGCCACTCCGGCGGACGGGGACAGCGAGAGCACCGGATACACGTTCGTGCGATGGGACGCGGTGGCATCCGCCTTCCCCACGCCGCTGATCGTCGACACCACGTCGTTCGACCCCCGCGACACGGACTGACCAGCACCTGTTGATCCATCCCGGCCGAGGCGGGTACCCCGATACCGCTCTCGGCCGGGCAACGTCGGCCACCGACTCGCGTCGCTGGGCGGTTGGGGTGTCAGGCCCGCCCCATGTCGTAGTCCGGAGGGTTCTTCTCACTCCAGATGCCGCGCACATGGCTGATGTGACGGCGCATGAGGGCCTCCGCGCCGTCCGCGTCGCCCGCCTCGATCAGATCGAGCAACTCGGCGTGCTCGTGGGAGGAGTGGAACAGAGCGTCGCTGTCGGTGAGAGTTTTCAGTCCGTAGAGCCGGGAGCTGGTGCGCAGCGCCCGTACCGTCTCCAGCAGCCGGGCGTTTCCGGCCAGTTCCAGCAGGGTGAGATGGAACTCCATGTCGATGGTGACATGCGCGATGAAGTCCCGCTCCTCGGCGGCCTTTTCGATCCCGGCGGCCAAGGGGCGCAACTGCTCGATGACGGCGGCGGGAACGCCCCGTTCGGTGATCCGGCGGATGGTGGGCACCTCGATGAGCGCCCTGAGCTCATTGATCTCGTCGAGTTCGGCCGGGGAGAGGGCGGTGACCCGGAAGCCCTTGTTGCGGACGACCTCGACGAGCCCCTCCTTGGCGAGGTCGAGCAGGGCCTCGCGCACCGGGGTGGGGGAGACGCCGAACTGCTCGGCGAGGCTGGGGGCGGAGTAGACGACCCCGGGCTTCATCTCTCCCGCGATCACCGCTCCCCGTAGGGTCTCGGTGATCTCCTCACGGAGGTTGCGGCGGCTGCGGAACGAGGGCAGGCGGACGGTGGTGCCATCGTCCACGTTCATATGCGGTCTCCCTCACTGGCTCGCCCGCCCAAGCCTAACCCGCGGGGCGACGAGGAGTTGGGCCCACCCCGGCGCCCGACTCCTCGCCGATTTCACGCCACAGTGGGGACGACAGCAGCGCCAACTCGCGCTCTGGACCGGGTTTTCCGGCGATCACGGGGTATGACCCTATGACGTGTGCATGGCGCGACCTCCTGTCGTGCCCGCGCACGACCGGTAACCCCCCACAGAGAAAAGGGCATCTGCCATGACGAGGACACCCGCCCGGAGGATCGTGCTGCTGCTGCTGGCCCTCGGTGGTCTGACCGCGATGACCGTATCCGCCACCGCGGCGCAGGGCGCCGTACGGTTACCGGACAACAACGCGGCGAAGGGCCACCGTGGTGGTGTGGTCGTCTACTTCGACCTCGGAGAGACGCTGATCCACACGGCCGGCGACGGAAGCATCCGGTACATGCCCGGAGCGGCCGAGCACCTGCGGGCGCTACGAGCCCGGCACATCCCCGTCGGCCTGATCACGAATGTCCCCTCGTCCTGGGGGAACACCGACGCCGAACGGGCGGCGGAGCTGAAGAAGGTCATCGCCAAGGACTGGAAGGACTCACGTCCGTTCGCCTGGTCCGACTTCGGCGACCGGATCCTCACCCCGCGGACGGAAGCCGAGCGCAAGCCCGCTTCGGCCCTGTGGGAACGCGCCCGGGACGCCTCGGGTGACCGTGTACTCGTGTACCAGGCCGAGACCACCGATGAGATCGAGGCGAGCAGGTCCCTCGGCTATGTCTCCTACCTGGTGGGCCGCCCGCATTGGCCGGTCTTCATGCCCGTCCAGCTGATCGCGGCGCTGGGGCGGCTGCCCAACTGACCTCCGCGTCGGCATCGTTACGGGCTCCGGTGTGTTGCGTGACACACCGGAGAGGCATGACATCCCTAGAAGACAGCCAGGAGCGGAACTTCCAGGGACAGTTGAAGGTCTTGCCATGCGCACGGACGAAGCCATGGCCGAACGGCCTTCAGCGGAGGGAACGGAATGAGCAGCCGGAGCCCGGGGGCACACCACGGTGAGCGCCCGCAGCAGGTGGAGACCGCCTACGTTCTGTCCCTCGCGGCCATTGCGCTCCAAGGGGTCTCCTGGGCGCTGGACGCGTTCGTCATCGCTCCCACCGGGCTGGACGAGATGCGGCACCACATGGGTCAGCGTGAGGCCGTCCTCCAACTCATCCTGTCCGGAGGCGTCGTGTGTGTGATCGGTGCGCTCTGGCTGCTGCTCGCCGTCAAGATGCGCGCGGGGTACAACTGGGCGCGGATCGTGCTCGCCGCCGCCGGTGCGCTGAGCGCGCTGTTCGTGCTCAACAGTCTCAGTATGAGCGGCTACCCCTGGGAAGAGATGATCACGATCGGTCCGGACCTGCTCGGGCTCGGTGCGATCGCGCTGATCTTCCTGCCGCCGTCCAACGCGTACTTCTCGGGGCGGACGGTATCTCCGTAGCCACCCGGCTCCAGCCCCCCGGCTCCGCAGTCTCGAGGAGAGGGTGGGCGACCTGGGACAATAACCGGCATCGGCGGGGTGCCCCCACCCCCGCCACCAGGAGGTACGCGATGCGAGGACAATCACAGCGGCCGACGGACGACGGCGCACCACGTGCCACGGGAGTGCCGTCACCGGGCGGGTCCGCCCTGCGCATCGTCAGCGACCCCGCGGGCGCGGACGCCGCCGTGCTGATGCTGCACGGCGGCCGTGAGTACGGGCGGCAGCCCACCCGCCCCTGGCAGCCGGCGGCGGTCCGGATGCGCCCCTTCCCGCGGGCGGTGGACCGGGCCCTCCCGGACCGGCGGCTGTTCGTCGGCACCGTCCGCTACCGCTTCCAGGGCTGGAACGACACCCTCGCCGATCCCCTGCGGGACACCGAACGGGCGCTGGCCGAGCTGGCGCGGCGCGCCGGTGAGGTGCCGGTGGTGCTCATCGGACACTCCATGGGCGGGCGGGCCGCCCTGCGCGCCGCCGCAGACCCGCGGGTGCGGGGGGTCGTGGCGCTGGCTCCGTGGTGTCCGGACGGTGAGCCGGTGGCGCAGCTGCGCGGCAGCACCGTGGTGGTCCTGCACGGTGACCGGGACCGTACGACCGATCCGCAGGCTTCGGTCGATCTGGTCCGCCGCGCCCGCGAGGACGGCGCCCGCGCCGGAACCCTGTTCATCACGGGAGGCGGCCACGCCATGCTGTGGCGCGGTGCCGTCTGGCACCGTACGGCGGGCGCCGCGGTGGCCCAGATCCTGGCCCCGGACGGCGCCCCCGTCTCGGGCCCCATCGCGGACACCCTCGACTCGCCGACGCCGGGCCGGATCTAGGGTCCCTCTTTGCCGGGACGCCGTCGACGCGCTGATGTGCGCTGCGCGGTCGTGCCGTGCGTTCTGTGGGGCCCTACGCCCGTGCGGCGCTGTCGGTGCCGTATGGCATCGTCTGCTGCATCAGCACCACGCAGCACATCACAGCACGGAGCGGGGAGTTCGGAATGACGGGGTCGTTGGACGAGGCACGCCTGGTGGATCTGGCGCGGCGGCTCAAGGGGGCGGAGGCCGACGGCTGGAGCGGTTCGGCGCTCAGGGCGCTGGCCGAGGAAATCGGCCAGGGGCGGGAAGGTGCCGCCGAACCCCGGCTGCGCTCGGTCGGCCGCTTTGAGGAGGACTTCGTCCACGGCGGCCAGGAATACATCGGGCTGTATGTGCCCGTCGCGGTGCCGGAAGGCGGGGCGGCGGCGAAGGCGGCCGCCTTCCGCGAGGCGGCCGAGATCCTGACGAAGGAGTTCGGGCCCGCTCCCATCATGGGTGTCTACGGCGACCCCGGGCCCTTCTACGACTCCACCCCACTGTGGGGCAGTCCGTTCCTCCGCTGGCGCGGCCGCGAGGACACCGTGGAGCTGCACGCCGGTGAGCACGGCCCGGAGCTGCTGCTCCAGCCCACCGATCCGGTGGAGAACTGGTTCTGGCGGCAGGGCCACGGCGAGCACTACGCCATCGGCGGGTTCTTCGGCACCCGCCGCGACCCGGCCAACGCGGGCCTCGGTATCCCGGGCCGCTGGCGCACCGACGACTGGGACGTCTTCGCCAGTGCGCTGGGCGACTTCCTCACCACCCTCCCCGCCGAGACCACCGCCCTGGGCATCGAACTCGACCTGGGCATCCATGCGTTGGTGCCCGGCACCTACGGCCCGGTCCTGTTCCACCTCAGCTGCGCCGAGCGGCTGGAGATCGTCTACGATCCCGAGCCGCTCGACACCGATCCCACCGATCCGACCTCCTTCGGCTGGATCCCGGCCGCCACCCGCCCGGCGGCCCTGGACCACTGGCTCGACTGCCCGTACCACTCGGGGGACTTCGGCATCGGCGAGGTGGACGGCCGCGCACTGGCCCGAATGATCGTCGACACCCTGCGCGGCCTGGGCGTCGCCTCCCCGAAGGACCTGAGTCTGACGGACCATGCGCAGCGGGTCGGGGACTACCGCGTCGACTACTACGGGCTCACCCTCCAGGAGAACCCGTAGCCACGGCCACCGGACGAAACGTCAGACGACCGGATCGAGGAGTTCGTCGAACGCATGGGACAGGTGGCGCCACGCCTCCCGTCCCGCGGCGTACTCCTGCTCGGTGAGCAGACACGACTCGAGCAGCCGCAGCAGTCCGTCGCGGTCCAGGCCGGGTGAGACGAACACCAGATGCTGACAGCGGTCTCCGTGTTCGGCATGCCAGTCCAGCGCGGCGGCGGCCCGCCGCACCGGCGGCACCATCTCCCAGGCCGCGTCGGGGAGGGCCGCCAGCCACGGGCCCGCACCCTCCACACACAGGGCTCCGCCGGCCGCGTCCCAGGAGAGCAGGGTGTCCGGCCGATCGGCGAGGTAGAAGCGGCCCCGGCTGCGGGCGGCCGCGCACGTCAGATCCTCCAGTGCCTGGTGCAGACGGCCGGGGTGGAACGGGCGGCGGTGGCGCCACACCACCGTGCTGACCCCCGCCTCGTCGGCCTCCTGGGGCAGGAGGGCACACGCCGGATGCTGGGCCGCGGCGGCCGCCGCCACATCGAATCCCGCGAACGCGGTCCGCGCCAGCTCCGGGGAGGAGACGGGAAGTTGCCGGGCGGTGGGGTGCAACTGCCGGAGCAGGGCGCGGTCCTCGTCGTCCGCGTCCTCGCTGTCGATGAGGGCCAGGACGGCGGCGTACTCCAGCTGCCGGGCGAAGGTGTCACCGACGGTGCGCTGATCGGTGGCCGCCGCGGCGAGACCGGCCTCGGCCAGGTCGTCTCCGTTGGCCAGACAGGGCAGCACCAGCGCGGGATCGACGGCCGTCAGTACATTGCCGACGGCGAGCGACTCGCCGCCGTGCGCGGCGACCACCTCCGCCATGGCCCGGGGCTCGACCGAGTCCCACAACTCCACGACAGCGAGCCGGACCAGACCTCCGTCCGCCAGCCGCTCCAGCTCGGGGACGAGGTCTTCCCGCAGCGCACAGCAGGCGCAGTCGTTGACGAGCGGCGCCTCCCCGATGGACAGCTCGCCGGACACGTCACGGACACTGCGCCGCACCGTGCCGTCGGGGGCGGTGGCCAGGTCGTGGTGGAGCGCGACACTGCCGGGGACGGTGTGCAGCAGGCCGTCCACCACGGTCCGGCGGGCGTCGCGGTGCAGCCCCGCGACGATCACCACGGGCAGAGTGGCCTTCTCCGGCATCACTTCGCCCCGCGCAGGCCGTAGCGGCGCTCGAACCGCTCGACGCGTCCGGCGGTGTCCAACACCCGTGCCGTCCCGGTGTAGAAGGGGTGGCCGGCGGAGGAGATCTCGACGTCGACGACCGGGTAGGTGTTTCCGTCCTCCCATTCGACGGTCTGCTCGCTCGTCATGGTGGAGCGGGTGAGGAAGGCGTAGTCGGCGGCCCGGTCGCGGAAGACGACGGGACCGTAGGCGGGGTGGATGCCGGGTTTCATGGCGGATCCCTTCAGTGCGGCGGGGGAGTGGTCAGCGTTCTTCGCGGAAGTCGACGTGGCGGCCGACGACCGGGTCGTACTTGCGCAGCGTCAGGCGGTCGGGATCGTTCCTGCGGTTCTTGCGGGTGACGTAGGTGTAGCCGGTGCCCGCGGTGGAGCGCAGCTTGATCACCGGCCGGAGTTCATTGCGTGCCATGGCTCCACTATATGGCATTGGTTTTCATTATCGATAAGGGGGGCTATGGCGTGGTGGCAACGGACAGATGAAAATGACATCCATGCGCTAGGGTGAGCTCTCGACCACGGGGTGGTGCGGGGCCGGGGGAGGGGAGACATGACGGACGGCGATACCGGCACAGCGATCTCACCGCACGAGCGCGGCACTATTGCCGATGGCGCCGACGGTGCGACCGGGGCCGCCGCGGGCGCGGTCGCAGGTGTCACGTCACACGTCCTGATCGCGGGACTTCCGGTGGCGGTGCTGGGAGTTGTCGCGATCGTGCTGGGGCCGGAGATCTCCAGCGGACTGGACCATCGGGCGGTGGCGGCCTGGCGGACGGTGTTCACCGCGATCGTCGTCCAGGGGGTGCCGTTCCTTCTGCTGGGCACTCTGGTGTCGGCCGCGATCAGCGCGTTCGTCCCGGCGTGGGTTTTCACCCGGGTGCTGCCGCGCAACCCCGCACTGGCCGTGCCGGTGGCGGGTGCCGCCGGGGCGGTGCTGCCCGGGTGCGAATGTGCTTCGGTGCCGGTGGCGGGCAGTCTGATGCGACGGGGTGTCACCCCGGCCGCGGCGCTGGCCTTTCTGCTGTCCGCCCCGGCCATCAACCCCATCGTCCTGGTCGCCACCCATGTGGCCTTCCCCGGCAATCCCGGGATGGTCGCCGCACGCCTCATCGCCTCGCTGCTCACCTCCGTGGCCATGGGCTGGCTGTGGCTGAGGGCGGGCCGTGCCGAATGGCTCCGGCTGCCGAACGGGCCCGCCGGACACACGCCGGGCGCGAACCGCGCCGAGGAGTTCCGGGTCTCGCTCCAGCACGACTTCCTCCACGCGGGAGGCTTTCTGGTGCTCGGTGCGGCGGCCGCGGCCACGTTCAATGTGGCGGTGCCGCACTCCGTCCTGCGCCTGTTCTCCGACTCCCCGTGGCTGTCGGTGCTGTTGGCGGCGCTGCTCGCGGTGGTGCTCGCGGTGTGCTCCGAGGCCGACGCGTTTGTCGCCGCCTCGCTCACCGGCTTCTCGCCCACCGCCCGGCTCACCTTCATGGTGGTCGGGCCCATGGTGGACCTGAAACTCATCGCGCTCCAGTCGGGCACGTTCGGGCGGGCCTTCGCACTGCGCTTCTCGTCGGCCACCTGGGTCGTGGCGGTGCTGTGCAGCGCGTTGGTGGGGTGGTGGCTGCTGTGAAGCGCAACATCCAGGTGCTGCTGCTCCTGTTCCTCGGGGTCGGCCTGCTGCACATCGCCCTGCTGACCGATCTGTATCTGCGTTACGTCCGTCCCGGGTTGCGGCCCGCGCTCATCGCCTCCGGTGTGCTGCTGCTCGTGCTCGGCGCGGTCAGCGCCGCCCGTGACGGCTTTCCCTTCGACCGTGCGCGCACCGGACGCAACGACGGCCACTCCGGTCACGGCCACGGGCACGGCGGCGGGGGGCCGCGGATCGCATGGCTGCTGTACGTACCGGCGCTGACCCTTCTGTTCCTGGCGCCGCCCGCCCTCGGCTCGTACACCGCCTCCAGGGACAACACCGAGGCCCCGAAGGCTCCGAAGGCCGCCGCCGGCGACAGCCTCTTCCCGCCCCTGCCGGGCGGGGGTGTGGTACCGATGTCGCTGAACGACTTCAGCTCCCGCGCGGTCTGGGACACCGGCGGCACACTCAAGGGCCGCACCGTGCGGCTGACCGGTTTTGTGACGCCCGGACACCGGGGCGCCTGGTACGTCAGCCGCCTGGCCATCAGCTGCTGCGCGGCCGACGCGCAGGTGCGCAAGGTGCGGGTGCACGGGGCCACCGCCCCGCGCCCCGACACCTGGGTGACCGTGACCGGCACCTGGCATCCCAGCGGAAGGACCGGTACGGCCGGCGCGAGCCCGGCCCTGGACGCCACCGCCGTCAGGCGCGTTCCCGAGCCCAAGGACCCGTACAACGACGTGGTGGCCACGCGGACGGGGAGCTGACCCAGCGCCCCGCCCGGACGTCCCGTGGCGCCAGGAGCGGGCTACCAGCTGCTCTTGGTCACGCCGGGGAGTTCGCCCGCATGGGCCATCTCGCGCATCCGGATACGGGACAGGCCGAACGCGCGCAGATGGCCGCGGGGTCGCCCGTCCACGGAGTCACGGTTGCGTACGCGGGTGGCGCTGGCGTCGCGTGGCTGCCGGCGCAGCTCCCGCTGTGCGGAGGCGCGCTCCTCGTCGGAGGTGCGGGAGTCGGCGATGACCGCCTTCAGCTCCGCGCGGCGCTTGGCGTAGCGGGCGACGATCAGACGTCGCTGCTCATTCCTGGCGATCTTGCTCTTCTTGGCCATCAGACCTTCCCTCCCCGGGCGCGGATCCGGGTCACCGCGGCCTCGATGCCGATGGTGTCCACGGTCTTGATCCCCTTGGTGCTGAGGGTCAGCCGGATGTGGCGCCCCTCGCTCGGCAGCCAGTAGCGCTTGCGCTGGATGTTGGGGTCGAACCGGCGCGGGCTGCGGCGGTGCGAATGGGAGATGTGATGGCCGAAGCCGGGGCGGCGGCCGGTGAGTTGGCAGTGGGCGGACATGGCCCTCCCGTTCCTCGTGGGCGGTCGGTACGGCAGCACCGTAGCAGCTAAGTGAAAATGAAAACCAATGCTATGTATGCTGTGGCCACCACGGATTCCACAGGCTCCACAGCCCCTGCCGAAAGGACCCGCTCATGACCCGCCGCACCAGCACCGCCACCCGCCGTGGCGCCAAGCGCCCCCCCGTCAATCCGCTGGACGCCGCCGGTATCACCTACGTCGACTACAAGAGCACCGATCTGCTGCGGAAGTTCATCTCCGACCGCGGCAAGATCCGCAGCCGTCGGGTGACCCATGTGACACGTCAGCAGCAGCGGCAGATCGCCCGCGCCATCAAGAACGCCCGGGAAATAGCCCTGCTCCCGTATGGCTCGCGCTAGCGCGCCACGCGGGATGGCCGGGATCCGAAGAGTCATGAGTTCGGAACCCGTGGCCTCCCGTGCAACGGGCGGAACCGGCAGAACTGGCGCTGAGGGCAGGACGGGAGCCCTCAGCACCGCACACGATGCATGCCCGGCCGGGTGTTCACCGTGTGTCCCCGGGCCGGGCGGCGCGGCCACCCAGGTGTGGCACCCCTGTGTCGCAACGGGGTCAGCCGACGAGATGGTAGGGGTTCTCCACCAGCCTGCCACCGACCCAGATCTTCGCGTGGGCCTTGACCAGCGGGATGATCAGGTCGCCGCCGAACACGTCCAAGTCGTACATGCAGACGCCCACTTGGGGATACGACCTCAGCCACGGGGCCACCCGCATCTCGTACCGGATCAGTCCGCGGGTGAACGCGGGCCGGAGCAGCGGCCCGGCCCAGCTCATATCGGCGGCCAGACGGGCCACGGCGCCGTCGCATCCGCGGAACATCTCGGCGGACCAGTCGGCCATCTGACGCAGCATCCGATCGCCGTCGAAAGCCCCGTCCTCCAGATACCCGTCCTGCGGCACCTGGATCTGGAGGCGGCCGGAGGGGCCGTCACCGGAGGGCGCCTCGTCCCCGGCCAGTGTCTCGCGGAACGACGCGGCGTCGTCCGGCGCGGCCAGCAGCAGACAGATGTGCCCGGCACGCAGACCGTCGGAGAGGAACGGGCGGATCAGCTCGTCCCGTTCGGCCGGTCCCCGGTACAGCGCGCACAGATGGTCGCCCGGAGCGACAGGGGTCCCGTCCCAGGAGACCGCGGTCTCCGGGCCGGTTGCCGCCGTGTGCTGAGCCATCGATCCTCTCCGTTCAGGACGCTCCGTCCAGAACCTTCCACACCCGGGTGGCGACGTGCAGATTCAATCGGTTGTCGACGTTCGCGAGATCGCTGCCGCTGACATCACGGATCCGCCGGAGCCGGTAGCGCAGGGTGCTGCGGTGGATCCCCAGGGCGGCGGCCGTGGCGTCGTAGTTGCCACCGCACTCGAAGTACTGGGAGAGGGTCTGCGTCAGATCCGCGTGGTGCGCGGCGTCGTAGTCCAGCAGCGGGCCCAGCCACACCCGGACGAACCGCTGGATCTCCCGGTGGTCGCTGCCCGGTCCGAGCAGCCGGTACAGGCCCAGGTCGTCGAAGGTGGTGGCGCCGTGCGGAGTGCGGGACCGCCTGCGTACCTCCAGGGCGCGCAGAGCCTCCCGGTGCGCGCGCGGTATCCCGCCCGGGGTGTCACAGCGACCGCTGACGCCGATCGCGCCGTCGGGGGAACCCAGTTCACGGACAAGTGCCTGGTACAGCGCGTTCCCGCGCGGTGGCCCCTCGCACACCAGCACCGCCATGCCCGGCCGTCTGGCCACCAGTGACCGGGTCCGCAGCCCCGCGGCCGCCCGGCCGACCGCCTGCATGAACGTGTCGTCGGCCACTCGGTCCGACCACTGCGCCACGGCGAGATGGTGTGCGCCGTGCAGATCGTGGCCCACCGCGGCGGCCCGCGCGTAGGCGCTCTCGTCGTCGGTACCGGTGATCAGGTCGTCCACCAGCTCACGGCGCAGCCGCAGCTCGACCTCGGCGAGGCTGCGCACATGGGCCAGCTCCACGGCGAGTGTGGCGCAGGCGTGGTCGAGGACGAAGACCTCGTCGTCCCCGGCGCTTCCGTCCGGGTCGATCAGGGCCAGGGCGCCGAGCACCTCACCGCGGTGGGTGGCCGGGGCGATCAGCCGCTTGCCCACCCGCACCGGATGCGCCCGGCGGGCCGCTTCCTGGAGAAGCTCCTCGTGCCGGGTCGCGTCCGGTTTCGGATAGCGGGTGGGGCGCTCGGGTCCTGCCCAGGCCCGGAGGTTGCCGAAGCGGTCCTCGACGGCGACGGGGCGGCTGGTGAGACGGTGCACGGCCGTGGCGATGCCCGCCACGCCGCCACCGGCGGCCGCGGCCTGGGCGAGCACCTCATGGACACTGCGCTGATGCTCCAGTGTGGCGACGGAGGTGGCCAGCCGGGTGTTCACGGCCGCCCGGTCCTCGTTCAGCTGCCGCAGTTCACGGGCGCGATCGCGGTCCAGCCGCCGTGCCCCGGCGAGCGCCAGCGCCGCCGCCGTCTGCTGCGCCAGGACATGGATCAGGAAGACGTCGCCGTCGCCCGGGGGAGCGGTGGCGCTGACCACCAGATAGCCACCGGCGCCGCCTCGGGTGTGCTGGAGGGGGACCGCCCGGCCCCACTCCCGGCCCGGCACCCGGACCTGCCCTTCCCGGCCGCACAGGAGGCGCAGTTGATCGGCGAGTCCGTCCACGCCGTGGCCGTCGGGTGACGGATACACGGGAGCCTCACCGAGGACGGCGACACCCGCCTCGGCCCGGCAGGGGCCGAGTGCTCCCACGGAGGTCATCGCCAGCCGCAGGATCTCCTCCTCGTCCTCCCGGGCATTCATGATCATCGAGAGCACGGACAGGCTGTACAGATTGGCCACGTGCTCCCGGCCCCAGGTGTCCGGGCGGGACGGAGCGCTCCCGCCCGGCGTGGCGGTCATGGTCGGGGTCCCAGCGCGTTGAAGTGGAGAGACCGTCTCTCGATCCTTCATCCAGGCTACCGACCCGGCCGTGCTTCGGGCACTCGCCGGCCCCGTCGGCCGCCTTCGGCGCCTTCCCGGCCGGAGCCCAGGGGCTTGGACCACGCGCTGGAGCGGACCGCGGAGCCACCGCTCGGCCTGCCCGTGGGGCTGGCGGGGGAGACCCGGTATGTGTACGAGGCGTGCTGCGGCTGCTCATCCACGCCGTCCTGGACCACCAGCACGACGAACTCACCGACGACGCCACGATCTTGATGGTCGCATGGCATCGGCCCGGTTCCTGACGGGCGAGGCGTGTGCGGCTGCGCGGACAGCGCGTTCGCGTGTGCGCCGCCCCGGGGGTCTGCACCCCACAGGAGCGATCATGGTGCCACGTCCTGCCGTGTGTCCTCCCGGGAGGACACGGGCGCCGAGATTCGACCCCGCAGGCGCAGGCACACCGGGCCCGGGCCTTGCGACGGTGAAGGTGTAGGTCTTTCAGGCGAGTCCTGCCCGGATTCGTCGCCCACACCGGGCCGGGTGACCGCTGGCGCCTTGGAAGGAGTGGCCATGGCCAAGGCAGTGGGAATCGACCTGGGCACCACCAACTCGGTGATCGCTGTGTGGGAGGGCGGTGAAGCCTCGGCCGTCACCAACGCCGAAGGCAGTCGCACCACCCCCTCCGTCGTGGCGTTCACCGACAGCGGTGAGCGCCTGGTGGGCCGGCCGGCCCGGCGCCAGGCGATCCTCGATCCCAAGGGCACCCTCTCCTCGGCCAAGCGGTTCATCGGCCGGATGTACGACGAGATCCCCGACGAGGTCAGGGCGGTCGCCTACGACGTCGTCGAGGGCGAGGGCGGTGTCGCGCGCTCCACGGTGGGCGACACCGCCCTCGCGTACGGCATGGACAAGAAGGAACACGAGACCGTACTCGTCTTCGACCTCGGCGGTGGCACCTTCGACGTGTCCATCCTCGACGTCGGGGACGGAGTGGTGGAGGTGCGCTCCACCGCGGGCGACGGCCACCTGGGCGGCGATGATGTCGACCGGACCCAGGTCAACCTGCCGTTCATCACCGCCGACGCCTCCGGCCCGAAACATCTGACGCAGTCGGTGATGCGGTCCACCTTCGACCAGCTCACCGCCGATCTGGTGGAGCGCTGCCTCGGCCCGGTCGAGCAGGCCATGGCCGACGCCAAGGTGAGCGAGAACGACATCGACGAGGTGATCCTGGTCGGCGGCTCCACCCGGATCCCTGCCGTGCAGGCCCTGGTCCGTCGGCTGACCGGCGGCAAGGAGCCCCATACGAGCGTCAACCCCGACGAGGTGGTGGCGCTGGGCGCCGCGATCCAGGCCGGGGTGCTCAAGGGCGAGGTTAAAGACGTCCTGTTGCTGGATGTCACCCCGCTGTCGCTGGGTGTGGAGACCCGCCGCGGTGTGATGACGAAGATCATCGAGCGGAACACCACCATCCCGGTGCGCCGGACCGAGACCTTCTCCACCGCCGAGGATCATCAGCCCGCCGTCGACGTCGTGGTCCTTCAGGGCGAGCGTGAGCGGGCCGCCGACAACCGGGTGCTCGGCCGCTTCCAGCTGACCGACATCCGTCCGGCGCCGCGCGGCGAACCGCAGATCGAGGTCATCTTCGACATCGACGCCAACGGCATCCTCCATGTCACCGCACGGGACCGGGACACCGGCAAGGAGCAGTCCATCCAGATCACCGAGAGCTCCAACCTGGACCGCAGCGAGGTGGAGCGGATGGTCTCCGAGGCCGAGCGCAACCGCGGCGAGGACCAGGCGCTGCGCGAGGCCGTGGACGTCCGCAACGAGCTGGACGCCACCGCCTACCAGGTCGAGAAGCGGCTGACCGAGCTGGGCGCATCGGCGCCCTCCCACGAGAAGGCGCGCGCCGAGCTGCTGGTGTCCGAGGCCCGCCAGGCCGTCAAGGACGAGGCGGGGATCGACCGGACCAGGCCGCTGATCTCCGAGCTCCAGCAGATCCACGCCGGACTCGCCTCCCACGTCGCGGCGGCGGCCGGTGGTGCCGCGGGCGGCGCCGGTACCGCCGGAGCGCGGGACACCGGACCGGGCACGGCCGGTGCGGGCGACGACGACATCATCGACGCCGAGTTCGACAAGGGCTGAGGCGGTGCCCCATGTCCACCCGCCCACAGCGGCCGGATCCGGTGCCCGAGGGCGCCGTGCCGGACCCTGCGCAGGAGCTGCCGGCCCCCGAGGAGCGGGAGCGGGCGGAGCCGCCGCCGGAGCCCGGCCCGGACGCGGCCGCAGGTCCGGACGGAGGCGAGCAGGACGACACCGCACGGGCCCTGGCCGAGATGGCGGACCGCTGGCGGCGCGCCCTGGCCGACCTGGACAACCTCCGCAAGCGCCATGCCCGGGAGCTGGAACGGGAGCGGGCCGCGGAGCGCGCCCGTACGGCCGCGGCCCTGCTGCCCGTCATCGACAACCTCGAACTCGCCCTGGCCCATGCCGAGGCCGCCCCCGGGGCGATCGTGCAAGGCGTCAAGGCCGTGCGCGACCAGGCCGTGGACGCCTTCGCTCACCTCGGCTACGAACGCCACTCCGAGACCGGGGTGCCGTTCGACCCGACCCGGCACGAGGTGGTCAGCGTGGTGGAGGACCCCGACGCCGAACCGGGCACGGTGGTCGAGGTCCTCCGCCCCGGCTACGGGGACGCGGGCCACCAGCTCCGCCCGGTGGCCGTGGTCGTGGCCAGACGGGAGTGACCGGCCGTGGCACGGGACTTGTACGACGTCCTCGGTGTCTCGCGGGGCGCGAGCGCCGACGAGATCGAGAAGGCGCACACCGATGTGTTCAACACGCTCTTGCAGGTGCTCGACGACGGGCGGATCACCGACGCCCAGGGGCGTCTGGCCGACTTCCGCAACACCGTGATCATCATGACCTCCAACATCGGCTCCGAACACCTCCTGGACGGCGTCACCTCCCAGGGAGAGCTCAAACCGGACGCCCGCAGCCTGGTCATGAGCGAACTGCGCGCCCACTTCCGCCCCGAGTTCCTCAACCGGGTCGACGACATCGTGCTCTTCAAACCGCTCGGTGAACCCCAGATCGAACGCATCGTGGAGCTCCAGTCCGACGAGTTGCGCACCAGTTCGACGGTGATCCGGCGCTCGGCCAGTGAACTCGTGGTCACCTACGAGCAGCCCGAGACCGCGGGAGCGGGGAAGGCCGCGTGAGAGCCATGTCGTCCCGGACCGTGACCTGCGCCCACTGCGGACACGTCGACCAGGTGCCCGCCGTGGCCGAGGGGCGCCCGCGCTGCGGCCACTGCCAGGAGCCTCTGCCGTGGATCGCCGACGCGGGTGACAGCACCTTCGCCGATGTCGCCGAGCATGCCGCCCCACTGGTCGTGGTGGACTTCTGGGCCGCCTGGTGCGGACCCTGCCGGATATCCAGCCCCGCACTGGAACAAGTCGCCCGGGAACGCGCCGGAACCATCAAACTCGTCAGGGTCGACCTCGACCGCAACCCACGACTCGCCGAGCGGTTCGGCATCCAGGCCGTGCCGACCCAGCTGATCCTCGACCGGGGCGAGACGGTCGCCCGCCGCGCGGGCGCGGCCCCCGCGGCAACCCTGCGCGCCTGGGTCGACCTGGTGATGACCGGCCTGCTGGACTGCCAGAAGAGGTGAACGCACCATGGCCATCGAACCCGATCCACATCTGAGCATGGTGCGCGAGGTCACCCCGCGCACCCCCGAAGGATGCGAGGAATGCCTGCGCATGGGCTCCCCCTGGGTCCATCTGCGGCTCTGCCTCACCTGCGGACACGTCGGCTGCTGCGACTCCTCACCGCTGAAACACGCCCGCGCGCACGCCTACGCCGAACAGCACCCCATCGTGGAGCCCATGGAGCCGGGGGAGGAGTGGCGATGGTGCTACGCCCATGAGGCTCTGGCCTGATGACATCCAAGCTCCGCCCGGCCGGACCGCCGAGCCGGACGGCGATCGCACACATCCGCTCATGAGTGGCACAACCGGAGGTGATGGACGATGAGCATGCCGGTGAGACGACAGCGGGGCCAGGGAGCGATGGAACGCCCCCGGTGGACCCGGAATCCGCTGGCGGAATTCGACGATCTGCTCAGTCAGATGGGCGGGTTGCTCGAATCCACGGTCGGGAGCACAGCACCCGGCGCCGGACTGGTGGTATGGACGCCGTCCGCCGATGTGACCGAGGCCGACGACGCGTACCACATCGAGCTCGAACTCCCCGGTGTCAGCCGCAGGGACGTCGACATCGAGGTCAGCGGCCAGGAAGTGGCCGTCACCGGCGAGGTCGCGGAACGGGAGCGCAAGGGCGTGCTGCGCCGCAGTGGCCGCCGTACCGGTCGCTTCGAGTACCGGATGCTGCTCCCGGGCGAAGTGAACACCGAAGGCGTCAAAGCCACCATGTCCGAGGGGGTCCTGACGATCACCGTCCCCAAGGCGGAGACCGCCAAGCCCCGCCATATCGAGATCACCGAGAGAGCCGAGGGCGGTCGCGGCTGACCCCGCGGGCCCGGGCTCTCTCCCCGCGGTGGCCCGCCACGTCCGGGCCGCCGCGGGGCACGGAAGGACCCCACGATGGTTGCGACAGGCTTTGCCTCATTCGACACCACGGTCGACAAGTCCAATCGGCTCCTGCGGGAGATCGAGGACGCCTACGGCTGGCCCAAGGAGCGCCGGAAGCAGTCGTACGCCGCCCTCCGGTCCGTACTGCACCACCTGCGGGACCGGCTACCGGTGGACGAGGCCGTCCAGTTCGGCGCACAGCTCCCCACCCTGCTGCGGGGTGTCTACTACGACGGCTGGAAGCCGGCGGAGACCCCGGTGAAGATGAACGGCGAGGAATTCCTCAGCCGGGTCCGGGAGGACTTTCCGTACGCCATCCACGGTGACACCGAGCAATTGGTGCGCACCGTGCTCCAGGCGCTGCAACGACATGTCAGCGAGGGCGAATGGCAGGACCTCAAGGCGCGGCTGCCCGCCTCACTGGCGTCCCTCATCCCGTAACGGGCTTGTGCGCCGGCACTCACCGCCGTCTCCGCGACGATCTTTGCGGACGCGGTGTCAGATGATGCCGCGGATGGCCGCTTCGAAACCTTCCACATGGCCGGCGGCGAGGGCGGCGGCTTTCTGCGGGTCGCCGTCGATGACGGCCCGCAGCAGCGGTCCGTGCTCGCGCACATGCCCGGCCAGCCCTGGCAGCCGGTCGATGAACAGGCACCAGATGCGGGTGGCCAGGTTGTCGTAGCGGATCAGGGTGTCCTGGAGATACGGGTTGTAGGTGGTGGCGTACAGGGCTCGGTGCACGGCCATGTCCAGCCGGATCAGATCCGCGCCGCCCCCTGCGCCGGCCTGGCTCTCGCTGTCCAGCCGGGTCAGCAGTTCGCCGAGCCCGGCGCGGTCGCGCTCGGTGGCGCGCTCGGCCGCGAGGGAGGCGGCGAGCGGTTCGAGCTGCTGGCGGACCTCGGAGATATGGCCGAGATCGGCGATCTGGACCTCGGTGGCGAAGGTGCCGCGGCGGGGGTAGGCGACGATCAGCCGCTCGGTCTCCAGCCGCTTGAGCGCCTCGCGCACCGGAGTGCGGCCGAAGCCGAGCTCGGCGGCGATCCGCTCATCGTTGACGGGTTCGCCGGGGCGGATGCCCAAGGTCACCAGACGCTCCGAAATCGCCTGGTAGGCACGGTCGGCCAGGGTCTGGTCGCCCTGGCCCGCGACGGCTGAAGAAGTCACCCGGATCCCTCCCTTGACGCGCCCGGAAGCGCACTCCTACTGTACCTCAACAGCCAACTGATATATCAGTCGCGTTTCTCGTCGGTCCCCAAGGGAGTGCTTATGACTGCCGCCATCCCCGACCAGCGAGCGGCTCGCTCCGCAGTGCTCTCCGAGCAGCTCCACGCCGCCGACCCCGAGGTCTCCGCGGCGATCGGGGCGGAGCTGGCCCGTCAGCGCGGGACCCTGGAGATGATCGCCAGCGAGAACTTCGCCCCGCTCGCGGTCATGCAGGCGCAGGGCTCGGTGCTGACCAACAAGTACGCCGAGGGCTACCCCGGCCGCCGCTACTACGGCGGCTGTGAGCATGTGGACGTCATCGAGCGGCTCGCGATCGACCGGGTGAAGGGGCTGTTCGGCGCCGAGGCGGCCAATGTGCAGCCGCACTCCGGCGCCCAGGCCAACGCCGCCGCCATGGCGGCGCTGCTGGAGCCCGGCGACACCATCCTGGGACTCGACCTGGCGCACGGCGGCCATCTCACCCACGGGATGCGGATCAACTTCTCCGGGCGGCTGTACACGGTGGCCGCGTACCAGGTCCGTGAGGACGACCACCGCATCGACATGGAGCGGGTCCGCGATCTGGCCCGGGAACACCGGCCGAAGCTGATCGTGGCCGGATGGTCCGCGTATCCGCGCCAGCTGGACTTCGCCGCCTTCCGCGCCATCGCCGATGAGGTCGGCGCCTACCTGATGGTGGACATGGCCCACTTCGCGGGCCTGGTGGCGGCCGGGCTGCACCCCTCGCCGGTCCCGCATTCCCATGTGGTCACCACCACGACCCACAAGACCCTCGGCGGCCCCCGCGGCGGAGTGATCCTCTCCACGCAGGAGCTGGCGAAGAAGATCAACTCGGCGGTCTTCCCCGGTCAGCAGGGCGGCCCGCTGGAGCATGTCATCGCGGCCAAGGCGGTCGCGTTCGGCATGGCCGCCCGGCCCGAGTTCGCCGAACGCCAGCGGCGCACCCTCGAGGGCGCCTCGATCCTCGCCGCGCGACTGCTGGCCGAGGACAGCAGGGACGCCGGGGTGAGCGTGCTGACCGGCGGTACGGATGTGCATCTGGTCCTGGTGGACCTGCGCCACTCCGAGCTGGACGGGCAGCAGGCCGAGGACCGGCTGCACCAGGTGGGCATCACCGTCAACCGCAACGCCGTGCCCTTCGACCCCCGCCCTCCGATGGTCAGTTCGGGCGTCCGGATCGGTACCCCCGCGCTCGCCGCGCGCGGCTTCGGCGCGGAGGAGTTCCACGAGGTGGCGGACATCATCGCCACGGCCTTCCTGCCCGGCTTCGACGACCAGGTGTCCGCCGCGCTGCGCAAGCGGGTCCAGGTCCTCGCCGACCGCTTCCCCCTCTACCCCGCCCAGGAGCTCCAGCCCGCCCAGGAGGCCGACGCGTGATGCATGCCGCGAACACCCCGTCCACCCCCGGGGACGTCCTCCCCGACCACCCCGACTTCCTGTGGCGCAACCCCGACCCCAAGCCCTCCTACGACGTGGTGGTCGTCGGAGGCGGCGGACATGGTCTGGCCACCGCCTACTACCTGGCGAAGAACCACGGCATCACCAATATCGCCGTGCTGGAGAAGGGCTGGCTGGCCGGTGGCAACATGGCCCGCAACACCACCATCATCCGCTCCAACTACCTGTGGGACGAGAGCTCCGGCATCTACGAGCACTCCCTGAAGCTGTGGGAGACCCTGGAGGAGGACCTCGACTACCCCATCCTGTTCAGCCAGCGCGGGGTGCTCAACCTCGCGCACAGCCTCCAGGACGTCCGCGACAGCAAGCGCCGGGTGTATGCCAACCAGCTCAACGGTATCGACGCCGAGTGGCTGGAGCCCGGCGAGGTGGCCAAGGTCTGCCCCATCGTCAACGTCTCCTCCGACATCCGCTACCCGGTGCACGGCGCCACCTACCAGCCGCGCGCGGGCATCGCCAAACACGACTACGTGGCCTGGGGGTTCGCCCGCCGCGCCAATGACCTGGGCATCGATCTGATCCAGGACTGCGAGGTCACCGGCATCGACATCAGCGACGGCCGGGTGACGGGGGTGCGCACCACCCGCGGCCGGATCGCCGCCGGAAAGGTGGCGCTCGCCGCCGCCGGACACTCCTCCGTGCTGGCCGCGATGGCCGGGCTGCGGCTGCCGTTGCAGAGCCATCCGCTCCAAGCCCTGGTCTCCGAACTCCTGGAGCCGGTGCACCCCACGGTCGTGATGTCCAACGCGGTGCACGTCTACGTCTCCCAGGCGCACAAGGGCGAACTCGTCATGGGCGCGGGCATCGACGCCTACAACGGCTACGGACAGCGCGGCGCCTTCCACATCATCGAGCGTCAGATGGCTGCGGCCCTCGAGCTCTTCCCGGTGTTCGCCCGCGCCCACATGCTGCGCACCTGGGCCGGGATCGTCGATGTCACCCCGGACGCCTCACCCATCGTCGGACTGACCCCGGTCCGGGATCTCTATCTCAACTGCGGCTGGGGCACCGGCGGTTTCAAGGCCACTCCGGCGGTCGGCTGGTGCTTCGCCCACACCGTCGCCACTGGTGAACCCCACCCCTACAACGCGCCCTTCACCCTGTCCCGGTTCACCACCGGCGCACTGATCGACGAACACGGCGCCGCCGCCGTCGCCCACTGACGACCGCCGGAGCGAGGAGACCCCATGCAGCTCATCGAGTGCCCCTGGTGCGGCGCACGCGAGGAAGCCGAGTTCCACTACGGCGGACAGGCGCATATCGCCCACCCCGAGGACCCGCACGCCCTGGACGACGAGCAGTGGGCCCAGTACGTGTTCTTCCGCGACAACCCCAAGGGGCCCTTCGCGGAGCGGTGGACACACGCCGCCGGATGCCGCCGCTGGTTCAACGCCGTGCGCGACACGGTCACCCATGAGTTCCTCGCGGTCTACCGCGTCGGTGACCCGCTCCCGCCCGCCGTCCGCACCGTCCTCGCCACCCGCACCGTCCCCGGCGCACAACCGCGGCAGGGCCAGGAGGCCACCCCATGAGCAATCCGTTCCGCACCGAGGACCACGGCCACATCGACCGCGGCACCACCCTCTCCTTCGTCTTCGACGGTGTGACGTACACCGGGCACCCGGGGGACACTCTCGCCTCGGCCCTGCTGGCCAACGGGGTGCACACGGTGGCCACCGGTATCAAGTACGGCCGGCCGCGCGGCATCATGGCCGCCGGTGTCGAGGAGCCCAACGCGCTGGTGCAGATCGAGGCGCCGTTCCCCGAGCCCATGCTCACCGCCACCACCGTGGAGCTCTACGACGGGCTGGTCGCGCGGGGGCTGGGCGGCCAGGGCAGACTGAGCGACCAGCCGGACCCGGCCCGCTACGACACCATGCACGCCCCCTGCGACGTCCTGGTCGTGGGCGCCGGACCGGCCGGACTCTCGGCGGCGCTCACCGCCGCCCGCTCCGGTGCCCGGGTGGTCCTGGTGGATGAACTCCCCATGCCGGGCGGCTCGTTGCTCAGCGGTCGGCAGACACTCGACGGTGCGGCGGCGACCGCGTGGGCCACGGCCGTCACGGACGAGCTGGCCGCCTGCCCCGATGTGACGGTGCTCAGCCGCACCACCGCCTTCGGCCACTACGACGACGGTCTGGTGCTCGCCCTGGAGAAGCGCACCGACCACCTCGGCGCCGCCGCGCCCGCCCATGTCTCACGGCAGCGGATCTGGCGGATCCGGGCCCGGCAGGTCGTCTATGCCACCGGGGCGTACGAGCGGCCCGTGGCCTTCGACAACAACGACCGCCCCGGCATCATGCTCGCCGGTTCGGCCCGTACCTACCTGGGCCGCTTCGGAGTGGTGGCCGGGCGGCGGGCCGTGGTGTTCACCACCAACGACTCCGCCTACCACGCCGTCCTCGACCTGGCCGACGCCGGTGTACGCATCGCCGCGGTCGTCGACGCGCGCGAGAGCGTGCCCGCCCGTCTGCTGGCCGCCTGCGCCGAACGCGGTATCGAGGTGCGTACCGGACATGTGGTGACCGGCACCAGCGGCATCGAACGGATCTCCCGCGCCCATGTCGCCCGCTTCGGCCATGACGGGCTCGGCGAACGCCAGGGCGTCGACTGCGACCTGCTGCTGGTGTCCGGCGGCTGGAACCCGGCGGTTGCCCTGTTCAGCCAGGCCGGCGGCGCGTTGGCCTACGACCCGGAGGCAGGTGCGTTCGTCCCCGCGGGCGCGCTGCCGACCGTGCGTACGGCCGGAGCGGCCCGGGGCACCACCAGCCTCGCCGGATGTCTGGCCGACGGGGTGGACGCCGTCACCCAGGCGCTGTCGGCGCTGGATCGCTCCGTGACACCGGCCCCGTCTCCGGCGGCGGCCGCGGCACCGCCCGCCGCACCGGGCCGGGTGCTGTGGCGGGTGCCCAGTCCGCAGGACGGGCCCGACGGTTCCCACCAGTTCGTCGACCTCCAGCGCGACGCCCTGGTCACGGATGTGTTCCGGGCCACCGGCGCGGGGCTGCGGTCGGTGGAGCACGTCAAGCGCTACACCACCATCGGCACCGCCCATGACCAGGGCCGCACCTCGGGCGTGCTGACCTCCGGCATCGTCGCCGAGGCGCTGGGCGTGGACATCGCCGAACTGGGCACCACCCGCTTCCGGCCGCCCGCCGTGCCGGTGGCCTTCGCCGCCTTCGCCGGGCGCAACCGCGGCGAGCTGTTCGACCCCGTCCGCGTCACCGCGCTGCACCCCTGGCATGTCGAGCACGGCGCGCTGTTCGAGGACGTCGGACAGTGGAAGCGCCCCTGGTACTACCCCCGCGAGGGCGAGACCATGGACGAGGCCGTGCTGCGCGAATGCCGGGCGGCGCGCGAGGGCGTCGCCATGATGGACGGCTCGACCCTCGGCAAGATCAACGTGCAGGGCCCGGACGCCGGTGTGCTGCTGGACCGGCTCTACACCAACCTGATGAGCACCCTGAAGCCCGGCCGGATCCGCTACGGCGTGATGTGCGGGGTCGACGGCATGGCCATGGACGACGGCACCGTGATCCGGGTCGCGGAGGAGGAGTTCTTCCTGACCACCACCACCGGCAACGCCGCCAGGGTGCTGGAGTGGATGGAGGAGTGGCTCCAGACCGAGTGGCCGGAACTGCGGGTGCACCTCACCTCCGTCACCGAGCACTGGGTGACCATCCCCCTGGTGGGACCCCGCTCCCGGGAGGTACTGGCGCTGGTCGCCCCCGAACTCGACGTCAGCAACGACGCCTTCCCGTTCATGTCCTGGCGCGACACCACCGTGGCCGGTGCCGCGGCCCGGGTCTGCCGGATCAGCTTCTCCGGTGAACTCGCCTACGAGATCAACGTACCCGCGTGGGACGGCATCGCGGTGTGGCGGGCCCTGTACGCGGCGGGCGCCCCGTTCGGCCTCACCACCTACGGCACCGAGACCATGCACGTGCTGCGCGCCGAGAAGGCGTATCCCATCATCGGTCAGGACACCGACGGCACCGTCACCCCGCAGGACCTCGGTATGTCCTGGGTGGTGTCCAAGAAGAAGGCCGACTTCGTGGGCAAGCGCTCCTTCGCCCGGCCGGAGAACCAGCGCGCCGACCGCAAGGAGCTGGTGGCGCTACTGCCCGCCGACGAGCGCAGGCTGCTGCCGGAGGGCGCCCAGATCATCGCCACCAGCACCGTCCCCGCGCCACCGGTGCCCATGCTCGGACATGTCACCTCCAGCTACCGCAGCGACGCCCTGGGAGGCACGTTCGCGCTGGCGCTCGTGCGGTCGGGGACCCGGCGGATCGGCGAAACCCTCTATGTGGCGCTGGACGGCGAGACCGTCCCGGTGACCGTGTCCGAGCCCGTGCTCTACGACAAGGAGGGAGCTCGCCGTGACGGTTGAGACGCCCGTACGCTTCAGCCCGCTGGACGGATGGCAGAACACCTTCGAGCGGCTGCCCGAGGGGCTGGACATCAGGGAGATCCCCTTCCTGACACAGCTCTCCCTCCGGGTGGAGCCCGGCAGCCCGGCGGCCCGAGCCGTTGAGGACACCTTGGGAATCGCCCTCCCCGGCCCCTCCTGCGCGGATATGTCCGGGGAGGTGAAGGCCCTGTGGCTGGGGCCGGACGAATGGCTTCTGGTGGCGCCTCCGGACCGGAGCCAGGACCTGGCCGGGCGACTGCGCGCGGCGATCGGCGACGCGTTCGCCACCGTCACCGATGTCTCCGCCCAGCGCACCACCCTGTCCCTCACCGGACAGCTCACCCGTGAGGTGCTGGCCCGTGGCTGCGCCATCGACCTGGACCCGCGGGTGACCCCGGTCGGCTCCTGTGTGACCACCCTGCTGGCACAGGCCGGGGTGTCGCTCGTGGTCAGGGGAGTCGGGGCGTCCAGCGTCTGGCTGCTGGTCCGTTCGTCCTTCGCCTCCTACGTCGCCACCTGGCTCGTCGACGCCTGCACGGAATACCGGGGTGGCTCATGACCGGCCGGTATCTGCTCACCCTCACCTGCTCCGAACGCCCCGGCGTCGTCCATGCCGTGACCTCGTTCCTGGTGCGGTACGGCTGCGACATCACCGAGCACCAGCAGTACGACGACACCGAGCACGGGAGTGTCTTTCTGCGCACCGCGTTCACCGCGCACGACGCGGAGCTCACTCTCGACCGGCTGCACACGGCCTTCGCACCGGTGGCGGCGGCCTTCGGCATGGAATGGCAGCTGTGGGACGCCGGGGCCAGGCCCCGGGTGCTGGTGATGGTGTCCAAGTTCGACCACTGTCTGGCGGATCTGCTCTACCGCTGGCGCAGCGGCGCCCTGGACGCGGAGCTGGTGCTGGTGGTGTCCAACCACCCCGACCTCGCCGGTACGGTGGAGGCCGCCGGTGTGCCGTACGCACACGTACCGGTCACCCCCGACACCAAGCCACGGGCCGAGGCCCGGCTGTTGGAGCTGATCGAGGAACACCGCGTCGATCTGGTGGTCCTCGCCCGCTATATGCAGGTGCTCTCGGACGATCTGTGCAAGCGGCTGGAGGGCCGCGCCATCAACATCCACCACTCCTTCCTGCCGAGTTTCGCCGGGGCCAAGCCCTACCACCAGGCGTACCGGCGCGGGGTGAAGTTCGTGGGCGCGACGGCCCACTACGTCACGGCCGACCTCGACGAAGGGCCGATCATCGAGCAGGAGGTGATCCGGGTGGACCACCGCGCCACCCCGGAGGACCTGGTCACCGTCGGCCGCGACGCCGAACGGCTGGCGCTGGCCCGCGCGGTCAACTGGCACTGCCAGGGGCGGGTGCTGCTGCACGGCAAGCGCACGGTGATCTTCAACTGACCGTCGGCCACCGGACCGGAGGCGCGGTGGCCACCGTCAGTCCAGGGTCAGCGCCCACTGGGCGGTGTCCCGGAAGTCGTCGCCCGGCGGCTGGACCTCGACGGTGACCGGCGTCGCCTTGGCACGGGCACGCACCCGCACCGGTACCCGCACACTCTCGTCCTCACCCAGCGACGGCCGGAGTCTGCGATTGGCCTCGTCGTCGTTGAGCCACTCGACGTCGGTGCCGTCGTCGGGCCCGTCGTAGTCGTAGGGGACCCCGGCGCGAACGATCAGCGGAGTGTCGGAGCCGGCGATGTCGGACACATAGGCGTCCGATCCCGTGCCGATGGGGCGCAACGCCGAGTCCGTGCCGTTCTCGTAGGTGATGGTGAACGCGTAGACCCGACTGCCCGGCTCACGGACCGGTTCGCTGACGGTCACGCGCAGCCCGTCCTCGTACTCGGCCGTGGCACCGGGCCCCAGATCCTCCTGGCCGCCCTCCAACTGCCCGTATCCGTCCAGCCCCTTCTCCAGCTCGGAGAGGCCCACCATGCCCAGGAGTGCCAGACAGCCGAGCACGACCATCGCCACGGCGCACCCCGACGTCTTCTTAGAGGGGCCCTCGGCGTCCCTGCCACGGGCGGTGGCCGTGTCCTGGCCGGAGTCGGTGTGCTCAAGGGCGTCCTGGCTGCTCATGGGGGTCACGCTAGAAGCCCCGAGCCCTGCTGACCTGAGTGCGCGTACTCAGAACACCACTGGGTACTTCCCGTACTCCATGGCGCTACCCTTCCCGGATGAGCCGACTGCTCCACCGCGACCGCACCCTGGAAGAACTGGACGGCGTCCGCTGGCCGGACCCGCCCGACAACGCCACCGGACTGGTGCGGACCGTGCACGCCCTACGGCAGCGGAAACTCGGCGCGCTCACCGTCGAGGACCTGCGCACCCTGATCGCCCAGAACGTCGGTCTGCCCTTTCTGCTGCCGCTGGCGCTCGAGGTGCTGCGGGACGATCCGCTGGCCGAGGCCCGGTATTACGAGGGCGATCTGCTCTCCGTGGTGCTGCGGTGCGACCCCGCCGTCTGGGCCATGCTCCCCGACGTCGCCGACGCACTACTGGCCGTCGTGTCCGGACTGCCCGCGCTGGAAGACCATCTCACGGGCGACGCCGAGCACTTCCTCGCCTCCCGTGGCGTGGCCGGGACGGCAAACCAGGTGGCCGGACCACACCGTCTCTGACACTGTTCCTCCTTGTGACAGACACCGGCACCCACAGCCACACCGACATCGACACGGTCGAGATCAGCCCGCTCAGCGACCGGCCGTCGCTGATCCCCCGGGTCTATGAGATCGCCGAGACATGGCCCGCCTTCATCGCGCATGAACCGGCGGCGAATGCCCTGCTCGGCCGGGTGGTGGAGGACTTCCCGCAGTACTGCGTGGTGGCCACCGACGGCGACCGCGTGGTGGCCCGAGGGCTGAGCGTGCCGTTCAACGCCGAGCTCGACGGGCGTGAGGAGATGCCCGACCGGGGGTGGGACCAGGTGCTGGTGTGGGCGTTCCGTGACCGGCACCACGGGCACCCGGCCACCGTGGTCGGTGCGCTCGAGATCACCATCGACTCCGCGTACCTCGGCCGCGGTCTGTCCCACCGCATGCTGGGGGCGCTGCGGGACGCCGTCGCGCGGCAGGGCCACCACGCCCTGCTGGCACCGGTCCGCCCGAACGCCAAGCATCTGCGACCGCGGCTGCCCATGACCGAGTACATCGGCCACCTCCGCGACGACGGTCTGCCGAGCGACCCGTGGCTACGGGTGCACGTCAAGGCGGGCGGCACCATCGAGAAGGTCGCCCCGGCATCCATGACGGTCAGCGGATCCCTGACCCAGTGGCGCCAGTGGACCGGTCTGCCCTTCGACCGCGACGGCGACACCGAGGTGCCGGGCGCGCTGGTCCCGGTGCGGTGCGACACCGCGCATGGCTACGCCGTCTACGTGGAACCGAATGTGTGGGTGCGGCACGCGGTGCGCACCGACTGACCCGTTGTCCCGACAGGACGAGGGCACGATCACACGCGTGCCGGACGTCCAGGCCGTAGCGCGCGCCGGCGAGCCCACCGGTGACCGCCGCGACGGTGTCGGTGTCCCCGCCGAGGTCGATCGCGGCGCGCACCGCCTCCTCGTGGCCCCCGGTGGTACGCAGCGCCCAGACGGCCGAGCCGAGGCAGGGCCAGACCGCACCGTTGAACTCGGTGGCCTCGTCGGGGTGCCAGTCGGGGGCGAGCACGGTGGCGTAGCGCTCCCGGTGTTGGGGGTGCACCAGGTCCGGGATGTCGGGGAGCGCGGCCAGGGGATCGGTGCCATCGAGCGCCAGCCGTACGATTTCATGGAAGACGGCGGTGCCCTCCCCGGCGGCGCGGTCGCCATGGGTGAGGGCGGCGATGCGGCGCGCCGCGTCCATGGTGGCCCGCTGACCGTCGCGGGAGAAGCGGACCGCCGACGTGGCCGCCCGCATCAGCGCGCCGTTGCCCGCCGCCCGGGCGTTGACCCGGAAGTGCGCGGCGGCGTCCGTGTCCCACGGAATCCGCGGCAACGGGCTTGCGGCAGATAGAACGAAATCGTAATATCCGAAATCGTGAAGTCCGAATCCGTATCATTCGAACCCTCGGCGCTCCTCGCACTCCAGCGCGCCACCCACGCCACGCTCCAGGTGCTCGCCGCGGAGCTGGTCGACCTCGATCTGACGGCCTCGGAGATCAACGCCCTGGCCAATCTCGCCGATGGGCAGGGCCGCACGGTGTCCCAGCTGGGTGCCGCCGTGGGTACCCGGCCCACCACGCTGACCAGCGTGCTGGACCGGCTCGAGCGCCGCGGGCACATCACCCGGGGCACCCGCGCCGGGGACCGGCGGTCCGTGCTCATCGAGCTGACGGACTCCGGCCGGCCGGCGGCCGCCACGATCCGGCGGACCCTTGCCGAGCTGGAGGAGCGGGCGCTCGGTGAGCTGCCGCCCGAGGCGGTCACCGGTTTCTACGCCGTCCTTCAGGCGCTGACGAAGGAGTCGTCATGACCGCGGAGCAACCCGCGTCCGCCTTCGACGCGTTGATGAGCGAGGTGATGGCCGGTACCGAGCACTTCGGCCATCGCCAGCACATCCACCTCACCTGGCTCGCCGTCCGGCGGTTCGGCACCGGGGCGGCGGTGGGCCTGGTCAGCGACGGTATCCGGCACACCGCCCGCTATGCCGGTGCACCGCAGAAGTACCACGCAACCGTCAGCCGGGCCTGGGTCGAGCTGGTGGGACACCATACGGCCACCACCCGGACCGCCGACTTCGACACCTTCGCCGAGCGCAATCCGGCACTGCTCGACAAACGGCTGCTCACCCGGTTCTACCGGCCCGCCACACTGGCGGCCCCGAGCGCCCGGACCGGCTGGGTCGAACCCGATCTCACGCCGTTCCCCTGGCAGTCCGCGCGGCCCACGAGCGGTACCGACGGGTGAGGACCCGTACGCGGCTCACTCCGCCAGATCGACCGGACCATCGGTGGGTGTGAGTGTCACCGTCGTGGGCGTCACCTTCCAGATCTCCGTCAGCTCGGCGGCCACCGTGGCGATGAGCTTGCCGACGTCCGCGGGAGCGCTGTCATGCAGGCCCTCGGAGACGATCAGGGCCGAGGCCGTGGTGTCCCGGACGACGGAGTGGCCGCTCTGCCGGTGGGTCCAACGACGCGCATGCGCACGGCCGGAGGCGTCGGCGAAGATCACCTCGCCGGGTTCCGGATGCTCCGTGCCGCCGGAGAACGACACGAACATCTCGTCGCCCACGGCATGACGGACCTCCAACGGCCCCGTGATGCAGGCCGTATCGAACACCCCCACCGGGATGGCGTACGCGACCGAGATCGCATTGCACAGATCCACCAGCGGATGGACCGAAGGCAGCGACCGCTCCTTGCGGTAGCGCCGCAACAGCGCCTCGGCCGCGTTCCGGTACTGCGTGGGTTTCACTCCCATCCGGGTGAACGCCCGCCGCCACGCCTGGATTTCGGCGAACTCACCTTCGGCGCCGTCGGCGAGACGCTCTTCCGCGACGGCGGTGTGCCGGGCGACGGCCGAAGCGACCATAGCGACAGGGACATCGGTGGTGATCCCGGTGACAAGGACGGCTCCGGAGACCAGCTCCGGATATTCGGCCCCGATCGCGGGCGAGTACAGAAAGCGCATGAGTGTCCTCAAGGATTGACCAGGGCCAGCTTGACGCTCAGACCGACGAACGAACCGGCGAACAGCCGGCGGATCCAGGCCAGCACCTTCGGACGCGCGATCACCTGATCGCGGACCGCCGCGGCGAAGGCGCCGTACCCGGCGAAGACCACAAACGTGGCCAGCATGAAGACACCGCTGAGGACCACCATGTGGGGGAGCGCATGGGGGTCGCCGGCGGACACGAACTGGGGGAGGAAGGCGACGAAGAACATGGTCAGCTTGGGGTTGAGCAGATTGATCAGGACGGCGGAGGAAACCACCCGGCCGCTGGGCCGCGGGCCGGACCCGGTTGCCACGCCGACTATCTGACGGTCTCTCAGCGTGGTCCACGCCATATACAGCAGATAGGCCACCCCGAGGTACTTCAGCACCTGGAACGCGACCGCGTTCGTGTGCAGCGCGGCCGCCAGGCCCAGCAGGGTGGCCGCCGCGTGCGGAACGGTGCCGAGGGTGCAGCCGAACGCGGCCGCGACACTGGCGCGCCGCCCGTGCGACAGCCCCGCCGACACGGTGTAGATGACGCCGGTTCCCGGGGTGGCCACCACGATGAGCGTGGTGAGGAGGAAGGCGATGCTCATGCGGTCACCCTGCCTGAGAGAATGGTCCGGTGAGGAGAGCCAAAGAAGGGTCGGTCAGCAGGTCCAAAGAGCCCGGCACCGACTTTCTGCAACTCGACATCGGCGACGCGCCCGCGCGCGGCCGCGCACGGTGGCTGGCCGAACGGCTCCGCACCGCCATCGCGGACGGCCGTCTCCCGGTAGGCAGCACACTGCCCGCGAGCCGACGGCTGGCCGCGGACCTCGGTGTCTCCCGCGGGGTGGTCACCGACGCCTATCAGCGGCTGGCGGAGGCGGGCCATGTCAGCGGCCACGGCCGCGGCGGCACCACCGTGGTGTCCGCCCCGGCGCTGCCGCGTCCCGAGCGGCCCGCGACACATCCCCCGTCGTCGGCGCTGTTCGGCCAGGCCCCGCCCGGCATCGACATCTTCGACCTGCTGCGCACCACACCGGCGCGGATCGATCTCTCACCCGGTCTGCCCGATCTCGCCGCCTTTCCGCGCGCGGCATGGCTCCGCGCCGAACGCGCCGTGCTGAACACCCTGGAGCCGTCCGCGTTCGGCTACAGCGACCCGGGCGGAACACCGGCCGTACGACGGTCCATCGCCAGATGGCTGGCGCTCAACCGCGGTATCCGTGTCGACGCGGACGAGGTCATCATCGTGGCCGGGGTCTCCCAGGCCCTCTCCCTGATCGCCCATGTGCTGCGGCAGGACGGGATCACCGGTATCGCCGTCGAGGACCCGTGCTCACTCGGTATCCGGCAGCATCTGAACTACTGGGGCATGGACACACCCCCGGTCCGGGTCGACGCCGACGGTCTGTGTGTCGACGAGCTGAGCGCAAGCGGCGCGCAGGCGGTCGTGCTCACCCCCGCACACCAGTTTCCGACCGGGGTGGTGCTCCACGGCGAGCGGCGCCGTCGGCTGGCCCAGTGGGCCGAGGGCGGCGGACTGATCATCGAGGACGACTACGACGCCGAGCACCGCTATGACCGCCCTCCTGTCTCGGCGCTGCGCGCCGCGCTGCCGGAACACGTCTTCTACACCGGATCCATCTCCAAACTCCTCGCCCCCGCCATGCGGTTGGGGTGGCTGCTCGCGCCGACGCGCTACCGCGACGACCTCGTCCTGGCCAAACGCAACAGCGACCTCGGCAACGCGGTACTGCCGCAGCTGGTACTGGCCGAGCTGCTGGACTCCGGAGAGCTGGAGCGCCAGTTGCGTCTGCTGCGCCGACGCCATGTGCACCGCCGGGACGTCATGATCGGGGCCATCGCAGGTCAGCTGCCCGGCACGGTGGTCCACGGGGCGGCGGCCGGTCTGCACCTCACGATCACGCTCCAGCCCGGGGTGGACGACGTCGGCCTCGCCGCCGCGGCGTTCGCGAGGGGTGTCAAAGTGCATCCGCTGTCCTGGTACGGCCAGCGGCCACTGCGCCCCGGGGTGGTCCTCGGCTACGCGGCATCCCCGCCGGGCGACATCGCGGAGGGCATCGCGGCACTCGGCGCCGCACTGCGCCGCCAAAGGGGAGGAAAGCCGCGGTAACACCCGGAGCCCTCGGCTACGTTGGCATCGAAGGGTCCACACAGCAGCACACCAAGGGGGCACAATGCCGTCCAGCCAATCGGACAACGGGCACGAGGACACGGCCGTGACGGACAGCGGAACGGAGCCGGCGCACGGGCCGGACTCGCCCCTCTGGGACCCCGAGGCCCCCGGGATCCTCCGACTGCCCTCCGGCCGCCTGGTGCGCGGCCGGGGGCTGCGCAACCCCCTGCCCACCGGACCGTCGCCCGCCTATGCGGTGTATCTGCTCGGCAAGCGGCCACCGGAGGTGGCCTGGGATTCCGACTGGCTCCGCTGGCCGGACTTCCGTCTCCCCAGCGACCGGGACCGCGCCGCCACCCTGCTCGGGGAGGTGTGGCGCCGCGCGGCGCACGAGCGGGTCGAGGTCGCCTGCGGAGGCGGCCGTGGCCGTACGGGCACGGCCCTGGCCTGCATCGCCGTCCTCGACGGCGTCCCGCCCGCCGAGGCGGTGGCCTTCGTACGGCAGCACTACGACAAGCACGCCGTCGAAACACCGTGGCAGCGCCGCTATGTGCGCCGCTTCGACGCCTCCCCCCGGTGATCGCCCGGCTGGTCCGGCTGCGACGATGTCCGCCATGAGCGACGAGGACACAGACGAGGGCACACACGAGGGCACACGAGACGAACAGCTGGCCGAGGCCGTGCGGTTGCGTGCACAGGGAGACCGCGAGCGGGCGCGGCAGCGGCTGGTGGCACTGTCCGCCGCGTATCCCGAGGACACCGAGATCGCGTACCAGGCGGCCTGGGCCCACGATGTGCTGGGACTGGAGGCCGAGGCGGTCCCGTTCTACGAACGCAGCCTCAGCACACCGGGGTTGTCGGCCGAGGACCGCCGTGGTGCGCTCCTCGGGCTCGGCAGCACCTACCGCGTACTCGGGCAGTACACCAAGGCGGTCGACACCCTGCGCCGTGGCGCGGAGGAGTTTCCGGAGGACGGCGCGTTCCCGGCCTTCCTGGCCATGGCCCTGTACAACACCGGTGACCACCACGAGGCCATGCGGCTGCTGCTCACCCTGCTCGCCACCACCAGTGACGATCCGTCGGTCCGGAGCTACCGGCGGGCCGTCGAGACATACGCCCAGGACCTGGACGCGACGGTCTGAGGGGCGTCGGCCAGGCCGCGGGGGAGGGGACGAGGGGCTCGTACCGCACCCTGATCAGAGCGAGCGTGGCGCACCTACGCTGAATTCGCGGGGGAGAACCCGCGGGTGCGACGGCGCCCGCGGGTCCCCGACGCGTCCGAAACACCCCCTCCGGTCAAGGCGAGTCGGTGGCCGCGAGGCGCAACTCCCCCTCGCCCAGCGGGGCGAAGAACGCCGCCACGTCCTCGTCCGTCACCCCGGCGAGGGTGGCGGGCGACCACCGCGGGCGGCGGTCCTTGTCGACCACCTGCGCGCGGATCCCCTCCACCAGGTCCGGGCTGGACAGCGTGGCACACGAGACGCGGTACTCCTGCTCCAGCACTCGCTCCAGCGGACCGAGGGTCCGGGCCCGGCGCAGCGCCTCCAGGGTCACCTTCAGCGCGGTGGGGGACCGGGTGAGCAGGGTCTCGGCAGTCTCCTTCGCCGCGGTGACGGACAGGGCGTGCAGCCGGTCCACGATCTCCTCGACCGTCCCGCCCGCGTACGCCTCGTCGATCCAGCCGCGCCCGCCGTCCAGTTCACCGGGCGGCGGTCGGCGCGCATAGCGGGGCAGCACCTCGTCCACGGAGGAACGGGCGAGGTCCGCCAGCAGCCGGGGCACCAGCTCCGACGGTACGAAGTGGTCCGCGAGCCCGCACAGCAGGGCGTCTGCCGCGCCCACCGCCCGGCCCGTCAGGGCCAGATGGGTGCCGAGCTCACCGGGGGCGCGACTGAGCAGATAGGTGCCGCCGACATCGGGGACGAAGCCGATACCGGTCTCGGGCATGGCGACCCGGGAGCGCTCCGTCACGATCCGCACGCTCCCGTGCGCGGAGACCCCGACGCCGCCGCCCATCACGATGCCGTCCATGACCGCCACATAGGGCTTCGGGAAACGGGCGATCCGGGCGTTGAGCCGGTACTCGTCGGCCCAGAAGGCCGCGGACGCCGTCCCCCCGGCGCGGGCGTCCGCGTGGACGGCCACGATGTCACCACCCGCGCACAACCCGCGTTCGCCCGCACCCGTGATGACCACGGTCTTCACGGCCGGGTCACTCTCCCAGGCGGCGAGCGCCCGGTCGATACGGGTCACCATGGAGTGCGTCAGGGCGTTGAGGGACTTCGGCCGGTTGAGCATGAGATGGGCCGTGTGTCCTTCGATGTGCAAGCGCACCTGCTCGTCGTCGGCCGCCGTCATCGGGTCGCCCCCGTCGGGCCGGTCTGCGCACGGGGCGCGGTGAAACGCATGATCTCGTCGATTCCTTCCGGAGTCCGGTGCGGCCATGGATCGCGGACGACCTGTGCGACGCCACACGTCCGCGTCCATCCTGCCCATGCCCGCGGCGCCGCGGCTAGCCTTGGCGGAATGACAGCAATCTTGGTCAGCGCGTGTCTGCGCGGGGTGCCCTGCCGGTACGACGGGCGTCACAAGGCGGTGTCTGAGCTGGACGAGGCGGTGGCCGGGCGCGATGTGGTGTCCTTCTGCCCGGAGGTGGCGGGCGGGCTCATCACCCCGCGACGGCCCGCGGAGCTGGTGGGCGGTGATGGCCACGACGTCCTCGACGGTACGGCACGGGTGGTCGACGACAGCGGCCGTGATGTCACCGCCGCGTTCGTGGACGGCGCCCGGCGTGCCCTCGAGGCGGCCCGGCAGGGAGGCTGCACCGAAGCCCTGCTGATGCCGCGCAGCCCGTCGTGCGGCCGGGGCGCGGTGTACGACGGGTCGTTCTCCGGGGAGCTGACACCGGGCGACGGCGTGACGGCCGCGTTGTTCGCGCGCAACGGCATCACCGTGCGGCCCGCGCCGGGGGTGTGAGCCCCGGCCCCGGGGGGTGAGGCGCTGCCTGGCTTCTCCTCGGCCCACGCAGGTCAGCGCGGAGTTGTCAGCCCTGCCCCAGTCGGCGGCGGGGCGGGTGCCCGCCAGGAGGAAGCCGCGTCGTTCTCGGCCGTGGTGACCGTGTTCCGGTCCGGCCCGGCCCGGTCCTCATTCCTTACTGGCGCGTTCATCGTTCGAAGGTCAACCGCGGAGCGCCGTCACTGTGCACTTCTCTCCTCGCCGTCCGTGTCACCGGTGCCTAGTGTCCTGAGCGAACCACGGCGGCCGCACCCTGCCGTCCGGTCTCATTTCCCATGACGGACGCGGGCGTTGCCCCGCCTCGCACGGTGCGTCCCCCTCGTCGTACGGCACGGCGACGTCCGGCCGAGCGATCCCCGACCAGCAGAACAGGACCCCTTGATGAGTCATCACCACGACTCGCTGCTCGCCCGTCAGGACCCACGGCTCGACATCAGTGATGTGTATCTGTTCCGTGGTTCCTCCGGGACCGTCTTCGTCGTCAACGTCAATCCGCTCTCCGGGGAGGGTGGTTTCCACGACGACGAGAGCCTCTACGAGATCAAGGTGGACACCGACGGGGACGCCGTCGAGGACCTCACCTACCGCTTCACCTTCGGTACCCCGGACACCGATGGCACCCAGCGGTGGGAGCTGCGCCGCCTCACCGGCGCCGCCGCGCGCGATCGCTTCGCCGACGGCGAGGTGCTGATGTCGGGGCTCACCGGGGAGTCCGCCGGGACGGCCGAGGGGCTGCGGGTGTGGGCGGGCCGGGCCGGTGACCCCTTCTGGATCGAGGGCTCGGTGGTGACGGCGGTGAAGACCGGTATCGCCCAGGGCGCAGTGCCCGATCTGTCGGGCTTAGACCCGGCCGCTGCGGTGAACCTCTTCGCGGACACCCATGTCCACTCGATCGTTCTGGAGGTGCCCGACCACGCCCTCGGCGGCGCCGGAGCCGCCATCGGCTTCTGGGCGACCACCGTGCTCGCCACCGACGCGGGCGGCTGGCGGCAGATCAACCGCTGTGCCCATCCGCTGCTCAACACCCTCTTCGACCTCGAAGAGCCGGAGCGCCACATCGACTTCAACGCCACCGAGCCCGCCGAGGACCGCGACCGCTATGGGCCGGAGCTCCTCCGCGCCACCGAGCGGGCCGTCGCGGCCACCGGTGCCGCGCCCGACCCGGCCGCGTACGCCGCCCGGCTGCGGGATCTGCTGCTGCCGGACATCCTGCGCTACGAGGTGGGCAGCGAGGCCCGCTTCGGTGTTGAGGTACGCAACGGACGCGCCCTGACGGACTGTGTCCCCGAGGCGATGTTCCAGCTGGTGCTGGGCGTACCCGTCGGGATGGCGCTGGGCGCGAGCGCCGCCACGGGGACACCGCGTGACGTATTCCCCTATCTGTCCGCGCCGGTGCTCGAGCGCTGACCGCGCGGCCGGTCCACCCGCGCAGTACGGCGGTCAGGTTCCACCCGGGACGATCCGGCGAAGGTGAGTCCATGTCACTTTTTCTGTCCAGGCTCTTGTGGCAGCCGCCTTCGCTCATTACTTTCCGGTAGGCCCCGGTGTTGGCCCAACTGGAGGAGTGGTCATGTCTGTTCGCGCGGTCCGGCGCAGCCGTAGGTCTCTGCGCACGCTCGTCTCTCTCGCCGCCGTCACGGTGCTGGCGGTGACCGGATCCGCGACGGCCACGGTCACCGCCGCCGCGCAGCCCGCGTCGGCACCGGCCGGGCTGCGTGAGGTGATGTTCGTGGGCAACAACTGGGACGGCACCGCCGATGTCATCGCCTCCAAGGGCGACTTCGGCAGAATCGGCCGTGTCAATGTCATCCCGGACAAGGAAGAGCGACTCAGGGAGATTTATCTCAACCCCATCAAACTGGCGTTCTTCCTGGGCATCCGGCAGGGGCCGGGGGAGGGGCACGACCAGTTCGTCGACGACATGTACTCCACTCCGGACGGTTCCGCCATCGTCGTCTCCCGCCCCAGTTTCGCCGACGTGGTGTCCATCGACCTCAAGACCGGCGCCCTCAAGTGGCGCTTCCCGGTTTCGGGATTCCGCTCGGACCACATGGCGGTGTCGCCCGACGGCAAGCGTGTGGCGGTGTCGGCCTCGACGTCCAACACCGTGCATGTGCTCGACATCGAGACGGGCAAGCAGCTCGGATCGTTCGCCACGGGCGACAAGCCCCATGAGAACGTCTTCACGGACGGCGGAAAGTACGTGTGGAACATGTCCATCGGCGAGGTCAACACCGCGCTGGACGAACCCTGGCTGGACTGGACGAAGGGCGACCGGCGCATCACCGTGGTGGACGCGCACACCTTCAAGCAGGTCAAGGTCATCGACATGCGCGAACGGCTCGACGCTTTCGGCCGCAAGGACCTGTCCGACGCCGTCCGGCCGGTGGCCTTCACCCCCGATGGGTCCAAGCTCTACTTCCAGGTGTCCTTCTTCAACGGCTTCCTGGAGTACGACGTGGCCTCCGATCGCATCACCCGCTCCAAGACGCTCCCGAAGAACCCGGACACCAGCGAGGACCGCACCACCTGGGTCAATGACTCCCGCCACCACGGTCTGTCCATGAGCCCGGACGGCACCAAGCTGTGCGTCGCGGGGACGATGGACGACTACGCCACCGTCGTCGACCGCGCCACACTCCGCGAAGGCCCCCTGGTGACCGCGTCGAAGCCGTACTGGGCCACGGTGAGCGGCGACGGCCGGGCCTGTGTCATCTCCGAGAGCGGCGCCGACCGGGTCACCGCGATCGACTTCGCCACCGGGGAGAAGGTCACGTCCGTGCAGGTCGGGGACCATCCGCAGCGGGTGCGCATCGGCCATGTGGCGGCCGACTGGACGGGGCCGTCGAGCGGTAGGTGAACCGCGGCAGCAGCGCCTGGGTGACCGGGCCGACGGTGGCCGCGTAGAGCACCGTGCCCACGCCCACCGTCCCGCCGAGCAGCCAGCCGAGCGCGAGCACCGTGAGCTCCATCAGGGTGCGGACGAACCGCAGGGAACGCCCGGTGGCGGCGGACGCGCCCGTCATCAGCCCGTCGCGCGGCCCCGGCCCCAACCGGGCGCCGACGTACACCGCCACCGACAGCCCGTTGAGCAGCACTCCGCCGATGAGCAGCGGCACCCGGGCGGAGAGGCCGAGATCCGGCGGGATCAGCGCCAGGCCGAGATCCGACGTACCCGCCAGGACGGCGATGTTGGCCACCGTGCCGAAGCGCGGCCGCTGCTTCAGCGGGATCCAGAGCAGCAGCACCAGCACACCGAGTACGGCGTTGACCGCGCCGAAGCTCAGTCCGGTGTGCCCGGACACCCCCTCATAGAGCACGCTCCAGGGATTCACCCCCAGCGAGGAACGGACCATGAGCGACAGGCTGAAGCCGTACAGCGCCAGCCCGGTGAAGAGCTGGGGGAGGCGGCGCAGCGGACGCTCGCCGAGTGGCAGGTAGCCGAGCGGAGGCGGAGGTTTCAAGGCCATGGACAGTGAGTCTGTACAGTGATTGGCCTGCACAACATGGCCAATCTCGGGGGAGTGGCGGGAAGTGGCGGAAATGGACGCACTGCACCGGCGGCGGAGCGGAGACCAGGCCGGCCGGACCGGCGGAACACTGGGAAGCGGGCAACTGGCCGCGATGCTGCCCGACCTGGCGGGCGTGAGGCCCGCCTTCCGCCATCTGGCGCGGGAGATCAGCGCACTCATCCTCGACGGGCGGATCGCCCTGCACGTACGGCTCCCGGCCGAACGGGAACTGGCCGCCGTCCTGAACACCAGCCGGGCCACCGTCACCGCCGGGTACGACCTGCTGCGGACGAGCGGTTACGCCTACAGCCGCCAGGGCGCCGGTACCTGGACGGCGCTGCCGGAAGGCCGCACCCCGCACGGCGTGGCCCGGGTACTGGCACCTCCGGACATCGCCATCGACCTGGCCAGGGCCGCCCCCGTGCTGCCGGAGCGGACCCTGTCCGACGCGCTCGTCCACATCGCCCCGCAACTGGCCCACCACGCGGAGACCCCCGGCTACCACCCCTACGGCCTCCCCGAGCTCCGGGCCGCCGTCGCCGACCGGTTCACCCGCCGCGGCCTGGCCACCCGGCCCGAACAGATCCTGGTGACCTCCGGCGCCCAGCACGCCCTCACCCTGATCGTGGGACTGCTCTGCGGGTCCGGCGACCGCGTCATGGTGGAGAACCCGTCGTACCCCAACGCCCTGGAGGCCCTGCGCCGGGCCCGGCTGCGCACCGTGTCCGTACCGGTGGCCGACACCGGCTGGGACATCGGCATCATGGAATCGACCCTCCGTCAGGTCGTGCCCCAACTGGCCTATCTGATACCGGACTTCCACAACCCCACCGGCGCCCTGATGCCCGAGGAGGAACGCGCGCGGGTGCTGCGTGCTGTCGAACGCTCCGGCATCTGGCTGGTCGTCGACGAGACCCTGACCGACATCGCCCTCGATCTGCCCGTCCCGCCGCCCTTCGCCTCCCACGCCGGGCCCGGTGGCGGTGGCCAGGTCCTCACGATCGGCTCGATGAGCAAGACCCACTGGGGCGGTCTGCGCATCGGCTGGCTGCGCGCTCCCGCCCGGCTGGTGACCGAACTCGCCGGGCAGCGGGTGGCCAACGACATGGGTGGCTCGGTGGTGGATCAGCTGCTGGCCCTCCACCTTCTGGCCCGGGAGGACGAACTGCTGCCGCCCCGCCTCGAGCAACTGCGCACCCGGCGCGCCGCCCTGGGCGAAGCCCTCACCGCGCACCTTCCGGGCTGGAGCTGGCGGATGCCGCCCGGCGGGCTGTCCCTCTGGGTGGACCTCGGGGAGCCGCTCGCCTCACCGCTGGCGGAGCGGGCGGAGGAATGCGGGGTGCGGATCGAGGGCGGTGGCCGTTTCGCCACCCACCCCGGTGTCTTCGAGCAGCGGCTGCGCATCCCGTACACCCTCCCGCCCGACACCCTGCGGGAGGCTGTGCAGCGGATGGCCACCGCTCTTGCGGGCGGTCTGCCGCTGCCGTCCACCGCACGGCAGTCGCACTGGATCGCCTGACCGATGTCATCGCTGGTCAACGGCGTGGTCCAGCAGAATTCGAACGCAATTCGAACGCAGGATCGCAATGTCGACCGCACCTATGGAACGCTTCACAACTACGGCATAGTGGAACACGCATTCTGGTGAGGCCGACCGAGCAGACGGAGCTTCCCCAGAGGTCACCACGCCGCTTCCGCGACCGATGGCGCGGCCCGGTGGCACGCTCCGTCGCGGAGCATGCCCCACAGGACAGGGACGCGACGGCGAGCGGCGCGCCGGCAGTGCCCGCTCAAGCCTCTCCCGCGCGGCCACCGCGGATCAGCGCCCGCCCGCGGACGCACGCGCCACCGCGCCACCGCGCCACCGCACCAACCACGCCACCGTCGACGCCGGACGTGAGCCCCGAGCCACCCCGGCGGCGAGCGACCCGTGCCACCGGACCGCCGAGCCCCGCCCCGAGCCCCCGGAGCAGTGAGGACAGCCGCAGATGGACACCACCACCGACAGTGCGGGTGATCGTGGCTTCTGCCTCGATCGTGTGGTGTCCGTGGTCCTGGACGGCGCGGGTGCGGTCACGCACTGGTCCGCCGCCGCGACGGACCTCCTCGGGCTGTCCGCCGCCGATGCCGTGGGGCGACCGGTCACCGAACTGCTCCTGGAGTGCCCGGAGGAACGGGGTGTCCCGGAGCTTCCCGCGAGCGGCCGGACTCGGTTGCGGCACACCACGCGTGGACCGGTGGACATCGTCTTCCGTACCGCACCGCTGGACGGCGGCGGCTCCGTGCTGCTCGCCGCCCCCGCGGACACCGCGGCCGAGTGGGGGCAGGGTGTGGCGCTGCTGCGGGCGCTGTTCGCCCAGGACGGTGTCGGGGTGGCGGTCCACGACACGGATCTGAACGTCCTCAGCGTCCACGCCCCCTCCGGGCGGCTGCCGGGGGCGGACGCGGTCCGCGGGCGGCTGGCCGAGGTGGTGGAGGGGCCGGGTGTGCCGTCCTTCCGGGCCGTTCTGTGCGAGGTGTTGGACACCGGCCACGCGGTCATCGACCGTGAGCAGCCCCTGAGCACACCGGACGGGGAGCGCGAGGTGGCCCAGTGTGCGTTCCGCCTGGACGACGCGCGCGGTGTGCCGACCGGGGTGATGAGCCTCTTCCGGGACACCACCGAACAGAAGCGGGTGCGCGACCACCTCGAACTGCTCCGTGACTCCGCTTCCCGGATCAGCACCTCGCTCGATGTGGTCCGGGTCGCCGAGGCTCTGGTGGACGTACTCGTCCCGGGTCTGGGCGATCTCGCGACGGTGGACCTGCACGAGTCCGTGCTCGCCGGTGACGAACCGCCGAGGATGTTCGGCGGCGGAAAGCAGCGTCTGGTCCGGGTGGCGGGTGCCACCGCCGCCGGGATTTGGCCCGATGGACTGCTCACCACCGGAACCAGCTATCCGCCGCTGCCGGACAACGACGATCTGCGCACGGTCCAGGGTGGCGCCGCCATCATCACGGACCGCGCGGGTGCCATCCGGGCCGTCGGCCCGGAACAGGAGCGTCTGTTCATCCCGGACGGCGGCCATGCGCTGGCGGTCGCCCCGCTGCGGGCGCGCGGTCTGGTGCTGGGTCTGGTGGCCGTATGGCGCACCGACCACCCCGAGGCGTTCGCCGAGGACGAACGGGTGCTGCTCACGGAGATCTGCTCCCGGGCCGCGCTCGGCATCGACAACGCACGGCGTTTCACCCGGGAGCACCGGGCGGCGGTGGCCTTGCAGCAGCGGCTGCTGCCGCGGGCGGTGACCGACACCCTGGCGGCGGAGACGGCGGGAAGCTATCTGCCCGCCAGTGGCGGAGCGGGTATCAGCGGCGACTGGTTCGATGTCATCCCGCTGCCCTGTCTGCGGGTGGCGTTCGTCGTCGGGGACGTCATCGGCCACGGACTTCCGGCCACCGCGGCCATGGGCAGGCTGCGCACCGCCATCCAGACCCTCGCCGCCCTGGAGCTGGATCCGGACGACCTGCTGTCCCGGGTGGAGGACCTGGTCGAGCAACTCGCGGCCGAGGCCCCGCAGGAACAGCGGGACGCGGTCGGTGCCACGTGTCTGATCGGTGTCTACGACCCGGTGGACCGCCAGTGCACCCTGGCGAGTGCGGGACATCCGCCACCGGCGGTGGTGGCCCCCGACGGCACCACCCGCTTCGTCGACCTCTCGCCCGGCCCGCCGCTCGGTGTCGGCGGGATGCCGTTCGAACCCGTCACCATCGAGCTGCCGCCGGGCAGCGTCCTCGCGCTGTACACGGATGGGCTGGTCCGACGTGACCGGGTCGACCTGGAGACGGGGATGGAGCGGCTGCGGAGCGAACTGGCCGCGCAGTGCCGCCCGCACCGGCCCCTGGACGAGATCAGCGCCGCGCTGCTGGACGGTGCCGACGACGAGCGGCAGACCGACGACACCGCCCTGCTGCTCGCCCGCACCCGCACCTCCCCGCTGTGGACCGTCGCGAGCTGGGAGTACCCCGCGGACCCCGCCTCGGTGGCCCGGGCGAGAAGGGCGACCGCCGACCAGCTCGCCACCTGGGGGCTGCAGGAGCTGGCGTTCACCACGGAACTGATCGTCAGCGAGCTGGTCACCAATGCGGTCCGGTACGCGGGCGGGCCGATCGGGGTGCGGCTGATCCGGGAGAACCACCTCATCTGCGAGGTCACCGACCCCAGCAGCACCCAGCCCCGGCTGCGCAGGGCCGGGGACACCGACGAGGGCGGCCGTGGGCTGTTCCTGGTGGCTCAGATGTCCAGCCGGTGGGGCAGCCGCTACAGCCGTCGTGGCAAGACCATCTGGACCGAGCAGGCGGTACCGCCGGACCACGGCTGACCCTTGTGTGACCCCCTTGCCGGGGTGTGCGAAACCAAACCCCGGCGTGCCCGGAAGCCCCTGGAATCGCGCCGAGTTGTGACCGTGGGGTGATTCACGGTTACGGCGGAGCGAGAAGAAGATCAGCGGTCGGGAGCGATCCCAGGCGCGGAATATCCTGTTCCATAACGGCGGGTGACCAGGGTCGCTGTGATCATCCGCCGTTGAATTCTGCACCGTCCGACAGGTGTTGTCTCGTTCGTTGCTTCGTTCATCGCCTCGACTTGATGATCCGTTCGACCCTGCCAGCATGTGGCGGCGCGGGCCGGATCGCGGCCCGAACCCCCAGCGAACGAATGGAGTCGACCATGTCGTGTCCCACCCGGCGCCGGGTGCTGCACCGTGGTGTCGCGGGTCTGGCCGGAGCGGTGCTCGCCGGACCGGTTGCGGCGGCCACCACACCGGACGCCTTCGCCGCCCCCCGTTCCACCGGTGGCACGGAACACGCGAAGGCACACCGGCGTCCCGCGGACGACGAGATGCCGGAGCCCTTCGACGAGATGTACCAGGGCCGCCATATCGAGGGCTGGCCGGAGGAGGGAGACCACGGCGGTCACGGCGGCCACGGCGGTCCGCACGAGGGCATGGAGTTCGTCGTCCGGATCGACAACGACGATCTGCACGTCATGCGGAACGTGGACGGCACCTGGGTGAGTCTGGTGAACCACTACGAGACCTTCCCCGCGCCGCGCGGTGTGGCGCGGGCGGCCGTGCGTGAACTCAACGGTGCCGATCTGGTCCCCGTGGTGACCGGCTGAGGCCCACCGTCCGGCGTCCCCCACACCCGAGGAGTCCTCGACACATGGCAGTCCGGAAGAACCAGGCCAACCTCACCACCACCGAGAAGCGCAACTTCGTCGACGCGGTGCTCGAACTCAAGCGCACCGGCCGCTACGACGAGTTCATCAGCACCCACAACGCCTTCATCATCTCCGACACCGACAACGGGGAGCGGACCGGACACCGTTCGCCGTCCTTCCTGCCCTGGCACCGCAAGTTCCTGCTGGAGTTCGAGGCGGCCCTCCAGAGCATCACACCATCGGTCACCCTGCCCTACTGGGACTGGACCGTGGACCGCTCACCTCGCAGCTCCCTGTGGGCCGACGACTTCCTCGGCGGCGACGGGCGCAGCGGTGACGGCCGGGTGACCACCGGGGAGTTCGCCTTCGGCAGCGGCAAGTGGCCGATGAACATACGGGTGGACGGCCGCACCTTCCTGCGCCGTACGCTCGGCGCAGGGGTCCGCGATCTGCCCACCCGCGCCGAGGTGGACCGGGTGCTCGCCCTGACCACCTATGACGCCGCCCCGTGGAACAGTTCCTCGGACGGCTTCCGCAACTATGTGGAGGGCTGGCGCGGCCCCAATCTGCACAACCGGGTGCATGTGTGGGTCGGTGGCCAGATGGTCACCGGGGCCTCGCCCAACGATCCGGTGTTCTGGCTGCACCACTGTTTCATCGACAAGCTCTGGGTCGACTGGCAGCGGCTGCACCCGCGGTCGGGGTATCTGCCGACCGACGGCACCGAGGAGGTCGTCGGCCTGAACGACACCATGAAGCCGTGGAACGACGTCACCCCGGCCGATCTGCTGGACCACACCAGGTTCTACACCTACGAATGACAGGTGCATGATCGCCACTGCTGCGGCGCTTTCGCCCCTCGTGGTGGAGCTGATGTCCAAGGCGTTCGCCCAGCTGCCGGACAGTGGGTAGCGGTGACCGGAAACCTGCATCCGGTGGCCGGGCCGGCGCTGCCCGGCCACCGGATGTGCACCGCGTCCCGGGATCTCCGCGCCGGACCCGGACACGGCGGGACGTTTCCCTGGAATCCGCACGTCGGACGGGATCCCTTCGACGGGGTGCGTTGCTTCGCGTGGCACGCTGGTGCGCGCAAGTTCCGCACCACCCGAGGAGATGTGCCACGTGCCGCAGAATCAGCCGGCGGAGTCCTTCGCCGCCCCGGTGGCGCTCGCCGAGGAGCGCAGACTCCGGAAGGACCTCGGATTCTGGGGGCTGACCGCGATCGGCTTCTCCAACATCCTCGGCTCCGGCTGGCTGTTCGCGGCCATGTACGCCGCCCAGGCCGCCGGGCCCGCCGCCCTGCTGTCCTGGGTGGCGGCGGGTGTGCTGTGCGCCCTGATCGCGCTGGTCATGGTGGAGTTGGGAGCCACCCGCCCGGAGGGCGGCGGTACCGTGCGCTGGCCGCTGTACGCCAGTGGACGGCTGGTCGGCACGATGATCGGCTGGTCCGTGGTGCTCTCGGTGGGCGGTACGGCGGCCGAGATCAGCGCCATCATGCAGTACGCCGCCCACTATGTGCCGGGGCTCTACGACCACGGCAGGCTCACCGCCTCCGGCCTCGGCGTGGCCGTCGTGCTGAGTGTGGGGCTGACGGCGCTCAACTGGTTCACGGTGCGGATATTCGCCCGGATGAACAACCTGGTGTCGGTGTTCAAGGTGGTCGTCCCCGTCGTCACCGTCGTCGCGCTGTTCCTGTCCGGCACCCACGGCGGACGCCTCACCGATCACGGTGGCTTCGCGCCGTACGGCTATGCGGCGTGTCTGACCGCGCTCGCCGGCGGCGGCATCGTGTACTCCGTCAACGGCTTCCAGGCCCCGCTGGACTTCTCCGGAGAGGCCCGCAACCCGCGGCGTACCGTACCGGCCGCGGTGCTCACCGGGATCGGCCTCGCCGTAGTGGTGTATCTCGGGCTCCAGTTGGCGTTCCTCTTCACGGTGCCCGAATCCCTGCTGGACCACGGCTGGAAGGGTGTCAACTTCGAGTCGCCGTTCGGTCAGCTCGCCCTGGTGCTCAATCTGCACTGGCTGGCCACTCTGCTGTACGCGGACGCCGTTGTCTCACCGGGCGGTTCGGCCTATGTGGGAGTGGCCATCGACGCCCGGCACACCTACGCCCTGGCCAAGAACGGCCTGCTGCCCCGCTTCTTCATGCGCATCGACCCCCGGTCCGGCATGGCACACCGGGCCCTGGTGCTCAACCTTGTGGTCATCGTGGTGTTCATGCTGCCGTTCGGCGGCTGGCAGGACATCGTGAGTGTGATGGGAGATATGTATCTGCTCATCTACGCGGCCTCGGCGGTGGCCGTCGCCGCCTTCCGCGCGCATGACCGGGAGCGGGGTGTGTCACGCGCCGAGGGGCAGGTGCCCGGGGTGCGCTGGATCGCCCCCGTCGGCTTCATCGTGGCCAGCGAGTTCATCTACTGGTCGGGCTGGCACGATCTGCGGCTCGCGCTGCCGCTCGTCCTGGCCGGTGTGCCCCTGTTCCTGCTGCAACGGCGCACCGCGGACGCGGTCCCGGTCCGGGACGAACTGCGGTACGGCGCCTGGCTGGTGCTGCATCTGGCCGTACTGACCCTGCTGTCGTGGCTCGGCACCTTCGGCGGCTCCGGGCGGCTTCCGGCGCCGTACGACTCCCTGGCGGTGGCCGCCCTCGCGTTCGCCGTTTTCTTCTGGGCGGTGCGCTCGGGCGCCGAACACCTCAGGACGGCGGCGCCCGCGATGTCCTCGGGACCGGCGGTGTGACCGTACCGACCAGGCGGGCGAGACCACGTTCCCCGAGTTCGTCCGGGGGTGCCGGCAGGCCGGTGTGGTCTGGTACGACGTGGATCTGCCCGCACGGCGGTGTGTGTACGACGGCGCCGGGGGCGAGAGCTGCACCGAGGACTACCCGGCCGTCTCCCCTGACCGCCCGCCGCCACCGGCCATCACACCTACTGGAGGCTCCAGCGGTGCGGATGGCCGGGATCGGCGGGGCAGGCGAAGATGTTCAGCTGACCCCACCGGCTCACGGTCACCTCGGTGGGCGTGGGCGACCGCAGATTCCTGGGCAGATCGCGCTCCTCCACCGGGATCCAGCTCCCGCTGCCGCCGTCCCACTCCGAGCTGGCGACGGTCAGCAGCAGCTCCATCGGTGTCGCACACGACGCGCAGTCCATCCGCGCGGGGTCGGTCACATGCCACGACGCGAACCCTCCAGCCCGCCAGCCGGGCGGTATCGACAGGTCGTACTGGTAGGCGGGCTCATCGGCCGGCTCCTCGCCGGTCGCCTCGTACTCGGCCTCCGCCGCCTCCTCGAGGGCGTCCTCCGCGCCGTCGATCCGGGCGCACAGCTCCTCGGGCAGCGTCCCGGCGAACGGATAGGTGACCACCTGCTCCGGGTGCAGCACACAGGGCTCGGCCACATAGCCCTCGAAACCGACCACCTCCGGCTGGGGCGGTGTGTCGAGCACCTCGGTGACCTCCCACGACCGGCGCCACAGCAGCCGCACCGACATGCCGTATCCGGTACGGCCGTGGCGGTCGAAGGGACACCAGAACACCTGGAGCAGATCGCGGTCGTCCGGCCCCGGACGCAGATCGGGGATGTCCCGCCGGTACAGCTGTGCCACGCCGAGCATCGGCAGCGGGTCGGTGTCGGCGATCCCCGCGACGTGGTGTTCACGGCGCAGCTCCGTCAGCAACTCCCGCTCCTCGTCCGTGGGACCGGAGGAGGGGTCGCGCGCCCACGCGTCGTCGAGGATCCGCCGCGCGCGGCGGATGTCCGCCGGGCGCCTGCCACGTCCCCGGCCGTGCGGTTCGGTGCACATCGGCCAGGGCTCGTCCACCGGCCACAGCAGCGGCCCGGCCACGGAACTCTCCGACACCCGCGGCGTACCCGGCCGCGGATGCAGCCGGGTCGTCGTACCACGGTGGACGGCCAGTCCGGGGTACAGCTTCTCGACGTCGAGCGGGCGTGGCGGAGTGGTCCTCGTCATGGCCGAACTCTAGGCCGCGGCGCCGACGTGCGTGTCCGCGGCCCTCGGGCGCACGCTCAGGGGACATCGGCGTACCCCCGCTCCCGGGCCTCCTTCACACCCGCCAGCATCGCGGGCAGCTCGCGGCTGTGCACCATGCCCAGCCGCTGGGTGGCCCGGGTGAGCGCCACATACAGATCCCGGATGCCATTGGGCGACTCGTGCAGGATCTCCTCCGGCTCCACCACCAGGACCGTGTCGAACTCCAGCCCCTTGGCCTGCTCCACCGTCAGCACCACACCCGGCATGCCCAGCGCCTCCGGATCGTCGGCGAGCGCCACGTCCCGCAACGCGACCAGGGCGCCGCCCAGGTCGCCCATCCGGGACCGGGGCACGATGACGGCGAGCCGTCCGCCGCCGGTCCCGGCGATCTCCCGCCCGACCAGCCGCGGCAGTTCACCGGTGAGGGCGGTGGGTTCGATCCGAAGACTCCACGGCGGCACTCCCGTTCTGCGGACGGCCAGCGGCGGCTGGAGCCGGGTGTCGATACTGCGCAGCACATCCGTGGTGATGTCCATGATCTCCGCCGGAGTGCGGTAGTTGACGGTCAGTTCCTCCTTGCGCCACCGGTCCCCGGCGTGGGCGTTCAGCACCTCCTCCCAGGAGGTGAGCCCGACCTCCGCACCGGTCTGCGCGATATCGCCGACCACCGTCATCGAGCGGCTGGGACACCGGCGCATCAGCACCCGCCACGCCATCGGGGACAGCTCCTGCGCCTCGTCCACGATGATGTGGCCGAATGCCCAGGTGCGGTCCTTGCGCGCCCGGTCCGCCACCGGCCGGTGCGGCGAACCGCCGTGGTGCTGGTCGATCAGCGTCTCCGGATCGACCATGCCGATGCCCATCTCGGTGAGGACCCGCTTGGCGTACGCCAGTTCCTCGGCCCGCTCCTCGGACGCGGCCCGTGCGGCGAGCCGTTCGGCGGCGGTCTCCACCGGTCCCAGCAGCTCGGCGGCCTCGTCGAGCAGGGGTACGTCCCCGGGGGTCCAGTACGGCTCGGTGTGCGGGGGCGGACCCGGCGGCTCGCGCAGCAGTGCCGTACGCTCCGCCTCGTCCAGACCGGGCGCCACCGCCGCCAGCCGCTCGGGCGCGGCGAACAGGTCCACCAGCAGCTGATGTGGTGTCAGCAGCGGCCACAGCCGCCGCAGCGCGGCCCGCACCTGCGGTTCGGACCGCAACTCGCGGGCGATGTCCGCCACGTCCTCGTCCCGCAGCAGCCCCTGGCCCAGCCGGCCGGCCATCCGCCGGGTCAGTGCGCCGATGACCTGGTGGACGAACACCGACCGGGCCTGGTTGTGCGGTCGGCGCTGCTCCCGCGCGGCCTCCCTGGCCTTCTCGGCCAGGGCGGGGTCCAGGCGCAGCACCTCCTCGTGCACGGTGCCTTCCCTGATGGTCAGCTCCCAGGCGGTCTCCGGGAGCCGCTGCCGCTCCCGCACCGCCTCGGCCAGCACCTCCACCATCCGCAGATCACCCTTGACCACCGCTGTCTCCGGCCGCTCGTGGGCCACCGCGTCAACGCCGGGGAAGAGCCGACCGACACTGGAGAGCAGTACGTCGTTCTCACCGAGAGAGGGCAGCACCTCGTCGATGTACCGCAGGAACGTGGAGTTGGGCCCGACCACCAGCACACCGCGCTTGGCCAGCCGTTCGCGGTAGGTGTAGAGGAGATAGGCGGCCCGGTGCAGGGCCACCACGGTCTTGCCCGTACCCGGACCGCCCTGCACCACCATGACACCCGGCAGATCGGCCCGGATGATCCGGTCCTGCTCGCCCTGGATGGTGGCCACGATGTCGCCCATCCGCCCGGTGCGCGTGGCGTCGAGTGAAGCCAGCAGCGCCGCCTCGCCGTTGAGAGTGCCGCGCCGGGCGTCGCTGAGCGTCTCCCGGTCGAACACATCGTCGTCGAGGGCGACGACCCGCCGCCCCTTCGTCCTCAACTGCCGACGCCGCACCACACCCTGCGGACTGGCCGGTGTGGCGCGGTAGAAACCCTGTGCGGCGGGCGCGCGCCAGTCGAGCAGGATGGGCTCGTGCTCCTCGTCGGAGAGCCCGATCCGGCCGACGTAGAGGCGCTCGCCGTCCTCCGTGTCCAGCCGTCCGAAGCAGAGTCCGTGCTCGGCGGCGGACAACTGGGTCAGCCGGCGCGCATGGTGCGTTTCCATCGCGTCGCGCTCGGACCGTCCCTGGTGGGTGCCACTGGCGTCCTGCCGCTGGGTTTCCCTGAGTTGGGCGCCGACCCGGTCCCGCAGGCTGTCGAGCCTCCGGTACAGGGCGGAGACATGGGTGTTCTCCGCCGCAAGCTCCCGATGGCGGACGGTGTCCTCCGTCCCGGGCTCATCGGCGTCCCCTGGCTCCAACCGGAATCGATCCCCCATGCCTATCCTTTCGTCCAGTGTGCTCGTCTGAGCACCGTGATGCGCCCCGCAGGCAGCGGGACCCCGCTCACCGGATTCACCCCGCCGCGCCGCGCACGCCCGGATGCCGTCCCCCATCAGGATGCGCTCCGATGCCGGAAATGATGCGCGTCCCGGGTGCCGGGTGTGTGCTGGGACGGGCGGCACCTCGGCTTCCGCGCGTACGTCGCGCACGGCGTGTACCTTGCGTACGGCGCCGGACCGGATCGTGCCGGGGCGGGCCGCTGTGGGAGGTCCGATGGGCACGGCTCTGGGCGGGGGAGGCCCCGCGGCCCCGCGCTGGAGCGCACGGCTGGCGGTGGTGGCGGGCGCGGCGGCAGTGCTGATCCTCCTGCTGTTCGCCGGGCTCAGCAGTGTGCTCCTGGTGGCGGTGGGCGTGGCCGGGATGGTGCTCACTGCCGTGGGCGTGTGGTGGGCGCTGGTGCACCGGGCTCTGATCCGGGTGCTTGCCCTCGCCCTGGCCGTCGCGGCGCCCGTGGCGGTCATCGTGCTGTACGCGCTCGCCGGACTGCTGTGGGTGGTCCTTGTCTCGCTCGCCCTGTGGGCGCTGGCCGTGTCCACCGGCCGGGCCGCGCTGGCCGCGGACACCGGACCGGCCCGCACCGCGGAACGCCCGGCCACCCCACCGCGGCGGCCGTTCCTGATCATGAATCCGCGCTCGGGCGGCGGGAAGGTCGGGGCCTTCCACTTGGTGGAGAAGGCGAAGGCGCTCGGCGCGGACGTCGTGGTCCTGGACCCGGCCCAGCCGCGGGACGTGGCCGCACTGGCGCGGCAGGCCGCCGACGAGGGTGCCGATCTGCTCGGAGTGGCGGCCGGTGACGGAACACAGGCCCTGGTCGCGGGAGTGGCGGCCGAACGCGGACTCCCCTTCATGGTGATCTCCGCCGGAACTCGCAACCACTTCGCCATGGACCTCGGCCTGGACCGGGACGACCCCGCCACCTGTCTGGAGGCACCCACCGACGGGGTGGAACTCCGGGTCGACCTGGGCTACATCGGTGAGCGTCCGTTCGTGAACAACGCTTCCTTCGGCGCCTACGCCTCCGTCGTCCAGAGCCCCGCCTACCGCGACGACAAGCTCCGTACCACCCTCGATCTGCTGCCGGACTTTCTCACCCATCACACCGGACCACGGCTGACCGTCCGGGTCCGGGACCGTGTCGTCGACGGGCCGCAGGCCGTGCTGGTGAGCAACAACCCCTACCGGATGGGCGATCCGGCGGGCCTGGGGCGCCGGGAAGGACTGGACCGCGGTGTCCTGGGGGTGCTGGCCGTCACCGTTGACAACGCGGCGCAGGCGGCCGGAATGCTCCGTGGCCGCCAGGCCCCCGGGCTGACCTCGCTCACCGCCCACGACGTGGTCGTGGACGCCGACACCGCCGCCGTCCAGGTCGGGGTGGACGGTGAAGCACTGACCCTGCCCACACCCGTGCGGTGCCGGATCGCGCCACGTGCCCTGCGCCTGCGGCTGCCCCGCCACCGCCCCGGCACCCCGACCCGCAAACCCCCGATGGACTGGCGGCGGGTACGGCATCTGGCGCTGTCCATGGGGCGGACCGCGGCCGGGCACGGCCCTGCCCGACCCTGAGCCGGGTGGCCGAAGGAAAGCCGCCATGCACGGCGCGGCGAGCGACCGCCGCGCCCGGCGGAACATCTGACGCCGCGCCCTCACACCCCGCCGGTGTCCAGCACATCGACCCGGGGCAGATCCCGGTGCCGGTGGTGTGCCTCGGCGATCTCCACCAGTGAGGTGCGGCCCAGCGCCCGGTACGCCGCCACGAGGAGGGTGTTCGCCTGAGCCTCCCGGGTCTTGTCCCCGGCCGAAGCCCAGTGCAGATCACGTCCCAGCACCAGGGCCTCCGCCGGATCGCCGTCCGCACACCACCGCAGGGCGTCCGCCACACCGGCCTCCACGGCCGCGGCGTCCTCGAACAGCCCGTACATGTACTGCGCGAACCGGTACTCGTCGGCGCCCTGGTGCGGCGGCCGGTCCAGCGCCGTCCGGCCGGCCACCAGCGCGCCCCCGGCGTCCAGTGTGGTGATCCGGTCCGGGTCCTCCGGCGGGAGACCCGTGTCGTAGGTGTTGCTGTAGGCGAGGCCCACCTCCGTGCGGTCCCCGGTCTCGAGTGCGGTCAGCGCCTCGCGCATCCGCTCCAGCCCCGACATCCGTGCGGCCAGGTACGCCGCGTCCGCGTCATCGTCCGCGAGGTCCCGCCAGTGGCGCTCGAGCTTGGCGCGCAACGCCTCCAGAGGTGTCCGCCACCTCCGGTCGAGCCCACCGCCGTCATGGGTGTAGTAGGAGGCGACGCCGTCGCAGGTGCGGCCGTCGTCGAACCACAGCCCGTAGTGCAGGCCATCCGAGCCGCCGTGCAGGAAGGTGAGGAACTCCGGAGGGTCGCGGTAGTAGCGCCCATGCGCCCGCACATCGATGCCGTCGCGCGCCGGGAGCCCCGGATCGGCGCACAGGTCGGCCACTCCGGCCGCGGCCACGTCCATGTCCGCGAGCGCCTGCCGCTCAACGGGTCCGAGCCCCTCGAGGAATGTCCAGAACCGGAAGAACGACTCGGGCAGGGTGAGACCCCATTCCCGCAGCACCCGGTCCGCAACATCGACCCGTCGCCGCTCGTACGGCATCCGCTCCCCGGGCATCGCCCCTCCCTCGTATCGGCAACCGACGACAACGCCGGGCCGAGGCCAGGGCCCGTCGTCAAAGGGGCCGCCCTGCTCCCGACGCCTGGCACGGCGCCTCGCTGCGTTGTCGGAGTCGCCCGAGTACGCCCGGTACGAGGGCGATCCTCCGCCTTGCGATCTTCCCCCAGCTACCGCTGGGAGGTGCCCCCTGCCCCAGACGCCGCTCGCGGCCGGATGCCCCCTTTGACAACGGACCCTAGCGGACCGGTCCGTACGACCGGTCCGCCGGCCCCGGCCGAACGGTGCGTGCGCCCAGGATCACCGAGCTCACGCCGGGACGGGCCAGCACCCACGCCAGGGCCACCTGGGCCATGGAGACATCGCGCTCCCCGGCCACCGCCCGCACGGTGTCCACCACGTCCCAGGTGCGCTCGACACGGCCGCGCCGGTCGTACGCCTCGGACGCACAGGCCGGGGCGATCTCCCATTCGATCTCGCAGGTCTCCCAGTCGGGCCTGTCGGCCTCGGTGCGCGCGCTGGAGCGGGAGCTCGGCGCCCCGCTGTTCGTCCGCACCACCCGGAGTGTGGAGCTCCCCGGTGCCGGCCGCGCCCTGCTGGCGCGCTTCCGCGCCCAGCACACCCATGTGGAGGTCCGGCTGCGTTCGACCAGCGGCGGCGCTGGCCCCCGGACGCTGCCGGACTGATGGACAGTAAGGAGATCCGCTCGCACACTGTCCAGAACTCTCCTCCCAGGAGGCGTCGTGGCTGTGCGGATCTGTTCGCTGATCGTCGATGTGCCGCAGCTCGTCCCGGCCGACGGCACATATCACGTGGTGCGGTTCCCCTACGGCCGTGAAGAGTCCTACGACCCGGACAATATGCATCCGGCCCGCCAGCCGGACGGCCACATCGTCGGCAAGTGGCGCACCGACGACCGCTCGGGGCTCATCTGGCCGTCGGTGGACGGCTGGGGCGCGCTGACCGCGATGGTTCAGTGGGAGAAGGGCACCTATACCGAACTGCGGGACCGCTTTGTGCGCGATCCGCTGGGGCTCTCGACGGGCGCCGACGCGACGGCCACCGATCACCGGCCGCCGAGCCCCGGAATGCAGTGCTTCACCAAACACCACCAGATGTTCGTCCATCCCGACGTTCCGCTCGCACTGGTGGTCGCGCACAACGACCGCCGCGCGCGCAGGCTGGTGTTCGCCGAGTTCAAACTCGCCGTCCACGGCGCCTGACCGATCGCCACCGTCCGGGGAATCGCCCGAACGGGTCGCCCCCGTACCCTCGTTCGTGTGTCGCGGCCCGAGCCGCCGACGTCCCGTGAGCGTTCCCGCCACCATGAGCCCAATGAAGTGTTCAGCCACAGCACAGGTACAGGGGCACGGCCCGTCCGGATCGAACCGGGGGCCGGCTCCGGCCGGCCGTTCCGTTTTTGTCGCGGTCGCCGTGACCGGCGGCATCGTCATGGGCGCGCTGGGCGCCGGTACGGCGTCGGCCGCGCCCACGTCCGCGCCGGACTCCGCCCGGGCGGCGCCCGGGCGCGCGGCGCATACGGGATTCCCCACCGTCGGCGCCAGGCGGGCGCGGTATGTCCGCCACATCATCCGCACGGTCAACATCGCCCGTGTGCACCATGGATGCGCCCCGCTCCGGTTCAACAAGGCCCTCCAGAAGGCCGCTCAGCGGCATTCCGCCGATATGGAGCAGCGCGGGTTCTTCGACCACGTCAACCCCGACGGCGCCGAGCCGGAGGACCGGATCACCGCGGTCGGCTACGAGTGGACCGCCTCCGGGGAGAACATCGCCTCCGGCCAGGCCACACCCTCGGCCGTCATGCGCACGTGGATGAGCAGCCCCGGACACCGGGGCAACATCCTCGACTGCGATTTCCAAGAGCTCGGTGTGGGCGTCGAGTTCGGCGCCGGAGGACCGTGGTGGACCCAGAACTTCGGCAGCCGCGGCTGATTCCGGGAACACCTCACCGATGCCCGTTACCCGCCGGTCCGCGAGCGCGCCTCCTCAGGGGAGGGGCAGCTCGAACCACACCGACTTGCCGCGGCCGCTGGGGCTGTTGCCCCACGCGGCGGCCAGGGCCTCCACGATGACGAGGCCGCGTCCGTGCTCGGAGTTGTCCTGCACCGAGTCCGAGACGGTGATCGGCGCGGGCATCGGTGGGCGGGGGTCGGAGTCCAGGACCTCCACCCGCAGCCGGTCGGGGTACTCGCGCAGCCGTACGTCCACTTCGCTGTCCGCGTGCATCAGGGCATTGGTCACCACCTCGGTGGTGATCAGCTCGAGATCGTGGGAGATCGCGTCCCAGCCCCTGGTGCGGGTGTAGTGGCGCACGAACTCCCGGACGTCCTTGACGGAGCGGAGGTCGTGCCGCTGGACGAAGACCCGGCTGACGTGCTGGCGTGAACCGGGCAGCACTCCGGCGTAGCGGGCCAGCAGCAGCGCCGCGTCGTCGCCGCGGGCCCGCTGGGGCCCGGTGTTCTCGATGATGCGGGTGGCCAGGTCCTCGAGCCGTTCGTCCCGGGTGGCCGCCATGGCCTCGCCGAGCAGGTCGCCGGCGGTGCCGAGATCCACGGCCTGGGAGTGCACCAGGCCGTCGGTGTACAGCGCCAGCACCGTGCCGTCCGGCAGTGGTTGCTCCATGGACGGGTAGACGGTGTCGGGCGCGACGCCGAGCGGCAGTCCCACCGACATCTCGGGGACGACCACGTGGTGGTCCGGGTGGCACAGCAGCGGCGCCGGATGGCCCGCGCTGGAGATCTCGGCCGTACCGACGTCCAGGTCGAGCCAGACACAGCAACAGGTGGCGAACAGCTCGGTGTCCAGTTCGGCGAGGATCCGGTTGGTGCGCTCCAGCAGGGCCGCGGGGCGGTGTCCTTCCGCCGCGTACGCGCGCACCGCGCTGCGCAACTGGCCCATGCAGGCCGCCGCGTTGGGGTTGTGGCCCTCGACATCGCCCATGACCAGCCCCACGTTGCCGTCGGGGAGGGTCAATACGTCGTACCAGTCGCCGCCCACCGCCGTGCCCGCGGTGGCCGTGACGTACCGGGTGGCGATGTCCAGATCCTCGCGGTGCGGAAGCCGGGCGGGCAGCAGCCCCTGTTGCAGCTCGCGGGCGAGCCGGTGCTCGTTCTCGAAGTGGAGGGCACGCTCCACGGCCGGGGCCACCAGATCGGCCATGGTGACCAGCGTCGACCGCTCCTCGGCCGAGAAGTGGCGGGGGCCGTCGAAGCCCAGCGCCAGGGTGCCCGTTCGCAGACCACCGCTGATCAGGGGGAGCAGGGCACACGCCCGGATCTCCTGGGAGGCGCCGTCGAACCGGGCCTCGGCCAGCATCCGTTCGGACTCCAGGAACGTGGGGGCGTCCACGGACAGCGGTGGCATCCCGGGGGTGTGGTCGTCGGGAGAGGGCGGCGGAGCCCCCGCGAGGGCGTGGGCGACATCCCGCGGATAGCCGCTGTAGCCCAGCAGGGCGGCCTGGCCGTCCTGGTGGACGGAGACGGCCATGCCACGGGCGCCGAAGGGCCCCATGATCCGCGACGCCACCACATCCAGCACCTCCTGACTGCGCACCGCGCGGTTGAGCCAGGAGGCCAGCTTGTAGATCTGGTAGAGGAAGGTGATGTTGGCGGACTCCGGTGCCCACTCCTGGCCCACCCGGTCCGGTACGGCCTGGAGGAACTGCGGCATCGGCAGGGTGGTGCGTGGCGGGGAGGCGATCCCGGACTGCACCAGCTCCTGGGCCAGATCCTTGGCGATCTTCTCGCAGCGGTCCAGTTCATCGGGTTGCAGCGCCCGCGGCCCGAGCGGCGGAGCCCAGATGACGGTCAGCACCCCGTATCCGCGTCCCGAGCTCCGGATCGGGGTGGAGGCCACCGTGTACGGGAAGGGCATCGTGACGTCGAAGCGGGACGGCGCCGCATTGTCGAACTCGGTGAAGGTGGACACGTACTGGCGGCCGGTGCGGTGGGCGGTGGCGGATGCCAGGCGCGCCGTCACCGGCATGCGCTCGATGGTGGTGAAGATCGACAAGGGGCGGCCCACCACCACCGCCGAGGCCAGACTGCGCCCGTCATCGACGGGGACCACCACGATCGCCGCGGTGGCCCTCAGCTCACGGGCCGCCTGCTGGAGTGCCTGGGCGAACACCGATGTGACGCGACCGGTGTCGGAACCCGTCGCCTCTGGTCGGCTGTGGTTGCGCTCCTGCATCGTGGCACTCGACGTTTCCTAGCGGGTTTTCCTGCGAAAAATGCCCTCTCTACAGGTATACAGCGGGTCACGGGCCGTCGTGGGCGGGAGATGGGCCCTCTCGCCGCTCCTGGTGCGGCACCGGTCACCTCATGGGCCCCCGGTCTCCCCGGCGGCCGAGGCGACGGCGCGCACGATGGCCTGGTAGCCGGTGCAGCGGCACAGATTGCCGGAGAGCGCGGTGCGGATGTCCTCCGGCGAGCCCGCCGCGTGGCGGCGCACCAGGTCGTACGCGGTGATCAGCATGCCCGGTGTGCAGAAACCGCACTGGAGGGCTCCTTCGCGGGAGAACGCCGCGCGCAGGCGGTCGGCGTCGGCTCCGGCCAGGCCCTCGCCCGTGACCACCTCCGCACCGTCGCATGTCGCCGCCAGGGCCAGACAGCCCCGTAGGGGCAGCTCGTCGACCAGTACGGTGCACGCCCCGCACACCCCCTCCTCGCAGCCGAGGTGGGTGCCGGTCAGCCCGAGGCGGTCACGCAGCAGATCGGCGAGACTCGTCCGCGCGGGAACGGTCACGGTGTGCTCCGTACCGTTGACCCTCAGGCGCAGTGACACCTGGTTCATGGCGCCCTGCCCTCCTCCGTGCCCGCGGACCGGCCCACCCGCTCGGCGCGGTGCAGCGCCCGGCACACCGTGGCCGCGTGGATGCGCAGCGTGTGGCGCGCGGTGTGGTCCAACGCCCCGTCGACGGTGCCGAGATCCTGGGCGACACCGGGCAGCACCGCCGCCACGTCCAGCCCCGCCGCGGGCCGGCCGGTGAGCAGCAGCTCGGTGGCGGGCAGCCGTACCGGTGTCTCGCGTGCCGCGCCGAGCCACAGCGCCACCTCGCACAGTCCGCCCCGTGCGTCGGTGTCGAACAGGACCACCGCGAGCGACGCGGCGAAGGAACCTCCGGCACCGGCCGTCTTGTACAGGCCCCACCAGCGCCCCGGCATCAGTCCGTGCACCTCGACGGCGACGACGATCTCATCGGCCGCGAGAGCGCTGCGGAACGCGCCCCGCGGCAGCTCACGGGCGGGAAGCGAGCGGACACCGCGTGCCCCGCACACCTCCACGGTCGCGTCCAGGGCGGCGAACACCGTGGGCCACTCCGCCGCCGGATCCGCGTGGGCCAGGCTTCCGCCCAGCGTGCCGCGGGTACGGACGGCCCGGTGGCCGATACCCGCGGCGGCTCGTGTGAGCAGACCCCCTCCCGCGTCGGGGACCAGTCCGTCCTCGACCATCTGATGGGTGGTGGTTGCTCCGTAGCGAACGCCCCCGGCCACCCGCCGGGCGCCCCGCAGGGTGTTGATGCCGGTGATGTCCACCAGGTGCTCCGGTGTGATCCGGCGGGCGTTCAGGTCGGGCACCAGGCTCTGCCCGCCCCCCAGCACCCGGGCGCCGTCGCCCAGACCGGCCAGCAGCGCCACCGCCGCGGACACTCCGCCCGGCCGGTGATACGTGAGCTCCGCGGGCTTCACGGCGCCCCCGCCCGGCCACCGGCCCCGGTGTCCACGGGCGCGTGCGGGGGACCGGGCGCCGGCGCGCGGTCGAGCGCGGCCCACACCCGGGCGGCCGTCATGGGCGTCCGGTCGATCCACGCGCCGAACTCCCGCAGCGCGTCGGTGATCGCGTTGCCGATCGCGGCGGGGGGAGGGATGGCCCCGCTCTCTCCCACGCCCTTCATTCCGAGGACGGTGTGCGGCGACGGCGTGCGAAGGTGTCCGACCCTGATCTCTGGGACGTCGATCGCTCTGGGCAACGGATAGGCGCCGAGTGTGGTGACGGTCGGCCTGCCGCTGGTGTCATGGGGGATCTCCTCCATCAGCGCGGTGCCGATCCCCTGCACGGTGCCGCCGATGATCTGACCGTCGACGATCAGCGGATTGACCACCGTGCCACAGTCCTCGACGACCGCGTAGTCGAGCAGCTCCACCTCACCGGAGTCCAGGTCGACTTGGACGACGGCCGCGTGCGTACCGTAGGCGAACGCGCCGGTCTGCACCTCGGGACGGTAGTAGTAGGTGACGTCCAGGCCGCCTTCGACACCCGGGACATGGTCGGGTGTCAGACAGAACTCCCGGGCCACGTCCGGGAGGGTGCGCTCCCCGTGGTGCCCGACCACCGAGCCGTGCGCCAGCCGCAGCTGCCCGGGCGGCTCGTCGAGCAGCACCGCCGCGATGCTCCGGACCCGCTCCGCCAGCAGGTCGGCGGCCCCGTACGCGGCCCCGCCCGCCATCACCATCGTGCGCGAGGCGAAGGTGCCGTCCCCGCGCGGTGTATGCGCGGTGTCGCCGTGGCGCACCGCGACCCGGTCCGGGGCGATGTCGAACACCTCGGCCACCATCTGCGCGAGGGTGGTCTCATGCCCCTGACCCTGGCTCTGGACACCGACGCTCAGCGTCAGACTGCCCGTGGCGTCCATGACCAGCCGGGCGCCCTCGACACCGAAGGTGACCGCGAGACCGCGGGAAGCCCATTCGAGACAGCCGTGCGCCGTCTGCTCGGTGAACGAGCCGTACCCCACACCGATACGGGTGCGTGCGTGCGGATCGATGGCCCGCTGTCGTGCGCGCACCCCGCGGTGGCCGATGAGTTCGCTCACCCGCCGCACCGCCTCGGGGTAGTCGCCGCTGTCGTACACCTTGTGGGCGACGGAGGTGTACGGCATGGACTCCGGGCCGACCATCGCGCGCATCCGCATCGCGTACGGCTCGATCCCCAGTTCATGGGCCAGATCGTCGATCAGGCGCTCGATGCCGAAGCAGGCGGCCGGCCGGGCCACCCCGCGGCAGGGCCCCAGGGGTGTGGTGTTGCTGGCCACACTGCGCGCGGTGTAGCGGTAGTTCCGCACCCGGTAGGGCCCGGGAAGCATCGCCGAGGCCATCGAGGCGTCCATCGTGGCCGTCCAGGGGTGCACCGAGTACGCACCCGCGTCGACCACGATGTCGGCCTCGAGCGCGAGCAGTTCGCCGTCGGCCGCCGCGTGTCCGGTGAGCCGGTAGTGGTGGTCACGGCCCTGGGTGGTGGCCACCATCGCCTCCGCCCGGTCCTCGACCCAGCGCACCGGATGGTCCAGCCGGGTCGCGACGGCCGCGAGCGCGATCTCCTCGGGGTACACCGTGCACTTCGCCCCGAACCCGCCGCCGACGTCCGGCGCGATGACCCGCACCCGATTGCCCGGCATACCGAGCAGCTCGGCGATCGTGTCATGGATCAGGTGCGGGGTCTGGGTGGACGTCCACACCACCAACTGATCGTCCGTGCGGTCGTAGTGCGCGATCACCCCGCGGGTCTCCAGCGGCAGCGGCGACTGCCGGCCCACGGTGTACTCCCGGGTGACCGAGACCGCCGCCCGCCGCGCCGCGGCGTCCACGTCCCCGACGCTGCCGGAGGTGGTCGCGTAGATGTTGTCCGGCCACTCCCGGTGCACTCGTGGCGCACCGTCGGCCAGCGCGGCGCGGTGGCCGACGACCGCGGGCAACTCCTCGATGTCCACGGCGATCCGCCGGGCGAGATCCTCCGCCGTCGCCCGGCTGTCGCCGATGGCCAGCGCGATCGGCTCACCGACGTAGCGCACGGTGTCCACGGCGAGGTTCGGCAGCGCCGCGGCCCGGTATCCGGGCAGCTTGGAGGTGGCCACGAGCTGCCGCGCCAGTGGAGCCAGATCGGCGGCGGTCCACACCTCCGTGGCGGACACCCCGTCCGGGGCACGCACCGACCGCAGCCTGCCGTGCGGCACCGGGCTGCGCACCACCGCCACATCCCGTGTCCCGGGAAGCCGCACATCGGCGAGAAACCGCCCGTGACCAGCGAGATAGCGGGCGTCCTCGAGCCGCGGGCAACCGGCGCCCACGCCGTGCCCGGTGTTCCGCAAGGGAGGCTTCACATTCATCCCGTACCGCCTGCACCTCTGGAATCCCAGGCTATGACACTCCCGGTGCCGTGGCGGGTGCAGCGAAGAATAGTGTGCCAAGCGGTTCGCGGTGTCACGGCCCAGCGGCCCCGCGAACCGCGTCAGCCAGGATCGTCACTCGGCAGGGCGCCCCGTCTCAGTGTTCGGAGCACTGCATAGCGTGACGTCATGACCTTCGCCCTTGATCTGCCGGACAGACCCCTGGCCACCTCCGCGCTCGACCTCGTGCGCACCTCCGAGAGCGCTCCCGTGAAGGCGGCGCCGCTACGCTCGAGGCTCTCGATCCGAGCCCCGCGGATGCCCGCGGCCCGCTCAGGTGGCGACGGCGGAGTCGTCCTCCGCCCGGGCCCCGGGCAGTTGGTGGCGGGCCGCGATCAGTGCGGCGTCCACGTCCCGGGTGCCGGTGGAGACACACAGGGTGTACGCGAGGTCGTCCATCCGCTGACGCACGTCGGTGCCGCCGTGCTCGGCGTGCAGCACCCGGAGGGCTGTGTAACTCTCGATGAGCCGGTGAAGCACGACGGGGTGGGCCATCAGCACGGTGCGGTCCTTCCTGTCGACCATGTCGGGCAACGGTCCGCGTACCCCGGTGGGGAGTTGTCATGCGGAGCCGTTCGCCACCGCGTGGTGACCAACCCGCTTCCGGCCAGGCTGTCTCACCCTTGACTCAGGACCCAGCTCGAAGTGCGGCGTGGTATCTACCCGTTCGGCGGCGCCACCATTCGGCCATCAGGCCGCCGCCGAGCGGCTCACCGAGGATGTGGCCGCCCTGTTCCGCACCGCGGACGCCACCGAAGGGGGCGCCTCCCGCGAGGGATCAGCGCACCAGCACACCCGGGTTGAGCACACCGCCGGGGTCGAGGGCGCGCTTGGCCGCGTCGAGGGCGAGTGCGAACGGTCCGGGCCGCTGGCGGTCGTAGCCGGGGCGGTGGTCACGGCCGACGGCGTGGTGATGGGTGATGGTCGCGCCATGGGCGTCCAGCACCTCACACGCCACCTGTTTGATCTCGTCCCACATCGCCACTTCCGCACCGGGGCGCCCGGCCGCGATCACCGTGATGTACGGGGCGGGCCCGTCGGGGTAGACGTGGGTGAACCGGCAGGTGATCCTGGCGGGCGCCCCGGTGACCTTCGCCACCGCGGCGCCGACCTCCCCGTGGATCGCCTCGTACAGGTCCTGCGCCCTGTCCCAGGTGCAGGCGGTCTCGAAGGTCTCCGCGATCGCGCCCATCCGCGCCAGCCCGTCCCGGATGTAGGGCATCCGCAGAAATGCCGACCGCCACGCCGCCACCGAGTCGCCGGTGCCGCCCTCGCTCCGCCGGGCGGTGCCCCCGTGGGCGCGGGCCACCTCGAGGGCCTGGGTGAGCGGGCCGTCCACCGGGTGGTGTGCGGACTCGAAACCGAGGACGAGCACACTGCGCCCGTCCGGATCCGCTCCGGACAGCTCGGCCTCGCCCGGATCCAGCAGTCGGCAGTTGGCGGGGTGCAGCCCGGACTGCGCCAACTGCCGTACGCACTCCATGGCTTGGGTGAAGTCCTCGAACGTGACCGATGCGGACGCCTTGTGGCGCGGTGGGTCCTGGAGGCGCATCCATGCCTCGGTGATGACGCCGAGTGTGCCCTCCGAGCCGAGGAACAGCCCGTCGGGTGAAGGACCGGCACCCGACCCGGGAAGCCGCCGTGATGCGCTGATGCCGACCGGGGTCACGACTCTCAGCGATTCGGTGAAGTCGTCGATACGGGTGTGCAGGGTGGCGTAGTGGCCGCCCGCGCGGGTGGCCAGCCAGCCGCCGAGGGTGGAGAACTCGAAGCTCTGCGGATAGTGGCGCAGTGTCAAGCCGTATGCGCGCAGCTGCTCCTCGAGGACGGGGCCGAGCGCGCCCGCCTGGATACGAGCCGCGCGGCTCACCCGGTCGACCTCCAGGACGCGGTTCATCCGGGTCAGATCGACGGAGAGGACGGCCGGGTGGCTGTCGCCCCGGTACTCCACACCACCGACGACGGAGCTTCCTCCGCCGTAGGGGATGACCGCGATCTCCTCCCGGGAGGCCCAGTCGAGGAGGTCGACCACGTCCTGTTCGGACTCGGGGAAGGCCACCAGGTCGGGTATCCGGCCGAGTTTGCCGCGCAGCGCCCGTACGACATCGCGGTACGCCTTGCCCATGGTGTGCGCCACGCGGTCGGCGGGCTCGGCGGACACGACCGCGGCGAGCGAGGCAGGGGCGGTCAGCCGGGGTGCGGGCGGCGCCACGTCGGTGAGGGCCGGTACCGGGAGCGGAGCCGCCGAGGTGCCGGGCACCAGCGCGCCCAGGCCGACGCACTCGGCGTCGCTCAGTGCGTCCTGCTCCCAGCCCCAGCCCCACCACGATCTGGTCTTCATGGATGCGCCTCCCAGGAATTTACCCATCGGTATATTACCTCAAGGTAAGATCGAAGCTCATGGCGAGCACAAGAGGGCGATCGGCGCGGTCGGGTTCATCGGGGGCGGCGGCCGCGGCCGGCGCGGGCTCCGCGAAGGCGGGCTCGAAGGGCATGCCCCGGCGCCGCCGGGAGGAACAGATCCTCGCCGCCGCCGTCGAGGAGTTCGGCACCCGCGGCTATGCGCAGGTCTCCATGGCGGACCTCGCCGGTGCCATCGGAGTGACCAAACCGCTGCTCTACCAGTACTTCGGCTCCAAGGACGGGCTCTATCTGGCGGCCCTGCGCCATATCGGCGACCGGCTGACCGCGGCGATCGCCCAGGCGATGGACGGGACCACCACCCCCGACACCCCGGTGGCGGTGCTGCGTGCGATCTTCGAGGCCCTCGAGGGGCAGCGCCAGGGCTGGTTTCTGCTGTACGACCCCACGCTCCCGGACACCGGGGAACCGGCCGGGACCGCACACCGGTACCGCGGCGCGATCGACCGCATGGCGGCTCGTGGCACGGAGGATCTGCTGAACACACGGGGGTTCGACGACCCCCGGGACGCGGCCGCCCTCAAGCATGTGTGGACCGGCGTGGTCGGCTCCCTGGTGGTGTGGTGGGCCCGCCATCCCGGGGAGTCGGCACAGGACATGGCGGAGCGGTGCGAGCGCCTGTTTCTGGCGGCGCTAGGCGCGGGCCGCGCGGCGGAGGAGCGGCGGCCGTAGTCCGGATCGGTGCACCGGACGGGCCCGGCAGACGACGCCATCTCCTCGCACACGCCCTCGTGTCCGGCGTCTATCGGCCCAGCCGGAAGGTCACCGTCGACACCAGCGCGTAAGTTTCCGGGCACCTTCTGTGATCCCTTTCGGCACGGGGCCGAAAAGCGCAGACTGGATCAGGAGGACCCCTCTTCGAGGGCGACCAGGTCACTGCGTTTCGTGAGCGCGGAGGGATGACCGGTGCCAGCAGACCGGCGGAGCGACGAGGCGGGGCGAGGGCCGCTCTGGTCAGAGCCGGGGACGCTGCTGGAGCGCGTGGCGGTCGCCGTGTTCGCCGTCGACGAGACCGACCGGATCTGCTACTGGGGGCCCGGCGCGCAGGACCTCTTCGGCTACCGCGCCCGGGAGGCGCTGTCCCAGCCCGGCGAGATGCTCTTCGTCGGCCCGGACGACGGATCCGCGGGGCCGTGGTCCCGGCTGGTGGAGCGGGGCCGCACCGAGGGGTACTGGCGCGGCCGGGCGCGGGCCCGCCACCGGGACGGCAGCTCCCTCGACGCGGCGTTCCGGGTCTTCCCGGTGACCGGGGTCGGCGGCCGGGTGGTGGTGCTGGTCCTCGGCAGCCGGGGCGATGAACTGGACCGGGTGAAGACCAATCTGGCCTTTCTCGACGTGCTCTTCCAGAGCTGTCCGATCGGCTTGGTCATGTTCGACGAGGACCTGCGCTACGCCCATGTCAACCAGACCCTCGCCGACATGGATGGACTTTCTGTCGAAGCCCACCTCGGACGCCATGTCGACGAGGTCGTCATCGCCTCGGACAACGGTGAGTACGCGGCCATGCTGAGCGCCGTGGCCGAGGTGGGGCGGCCCATCGTGGGCACGCTGGTCGGAGTGCGTACCAAGGGGCACCCCGACACCGACCAGGTGTGGTCGGTGAGCCTGTTCCCCCTCTCGCGCCCCGGTGGCATCCGCTTCTTCGGCGTCGGCGGGGTGATGGTCGATGTGACGGACCGGGAGCAGGCCCTCGTCGAGGCGTCCGCCGCCCGTCAGCGGCTGGCCCTGCTCGACCGGGCGACCGCGCGGATCGGCACCACGCTGGACACCACGATCACCGCGCAGGAGGTGGTCGACGTCACCGTCCCGGACTTCTGCGACGGCGCCGTGGTGGAGGTGATGCGGTCTCCGGAGGAGGGGCTGACCTTCGACCCGGACCGGCCCCTGGTCACCCGCCGGATCGCCGCCGAGACCATCCTGCCGCCGCCCGCCACCGAGCTCGTCGGCGGGAAGGAGGTGGTGACGTATCCGCCCGGCTCGATCATCCACGAGGTGCTGCGGACCGGACGTGCCACGCTGGCCCGGGTGGACGAGGACTTTCTGACCCACACCGTACTCGTCGAGGAGCGCGCCCGGCTGCTGAGCGCCAGCGGCCTGACCAGTCTGCTCTTCGCGCCCCTCATCGCCCGCAAGACCGTCCAGGGCATCGCGGTGTTCGGGCGGTCCGCGGCCCGGCCGGTCTTCACCGAGCAGGACCGCGGTCTCGGCGGGGAACTGGCCTCCCGGGCCGCGCTGTGCCTGGACAACGCCCGGCTGTACAACCAGGAGCGGGACATCGCCCTCAGACTCCAGCGCGCGCTGCTGCCCAGCTCCCTGGCCGGCAGCCCGTATATGCAGCTCGCCCACCGCTATCTGCCCGGCGGGCGCATCACGGAGGTGGGCGGTGACTGGTACGACGTGATCGGTCTGCCCGCCCATCGCATCGCCCTCGTGGTGGGCGACGTCATGGGCCACGGCATCCCCGCCGCCACCGCCATGGGACGGCTGCGCATCACCGCCAGCGCGCTGGCCCGGCACGACCCGGAACCGGATGAACTCCTGGCCGAACTCGACCAGTTCGCCCGTGAGTCCGACATCGAACTGGCCACCTGCCTGTACGCGGTCTACGACCCCACCACCGGACACCTCCGCATCGCCAGCGCCGGACACCCCCCGCCGCTGGTGCTCTGCCCGGACGGCCGGGTCGAGCCGCTGGACGAGGTGCTGGGCGTACCGCTGGGCATCGGCGGCTGCCGCTTCCGTACGGCCGACACCGAGCTGCCCGAGGACTCCGTCCTCGTCCTGTACACCGACGGGCTGATCGAGGGCCGCACCCACGACGTCGAGAAGGGCCTCGACGCGCTCCGCTCCGAACTGCACCTGGCCCCCGAGGCGTTGGAAGCCGCCGCCGACCGCATACTGGACCACATGGTGCCCGGGGATCCGGCCGACGACACCGTCCTGGTCCTGGCCCGGCTGCACCGGACGCCCCGCCGCGCACGCCCCGCGGCGCGGCGCTGGCGGCGCTTCCGGACCGCACACCACACCTCACGTTGAGTCCGGCTGCGGTACAGTGACCGGGTCCTGTTGTCTCCGATAGAGGTGGACGTTGCGCATCTGAGGTCCGCGATCACCGCGCGGTACGGCATCGGCCGTACGCCCGTCACCCCGCGGCCGGTTCTTCCGGCCCCGTGACGTCCGCGTGGATCCGACCTCGATGCATGAGCCGTCCCCCGCCTTCCGCGGAGCAGCATCCTTCCCACGGCTCGGCAGCCGCGTGGTGCTCGCATACGAAGCCCCCATCCCCTGCGCTGAGACTTGTGAGACCCACTCATGGCCCATTCCACCGTGCCCGGCACCTCCGTGACCTGCTCCGGACTGAGCTTCCAATGGCCGGACGGCACACCCGTCTTCGACGGTCTCTCCCTCACCATCGGCCGAGGCCGCACCGGACTCGTCGGCCACAACGGCACCGGCAAGTCCACCCTGCTACGACTGCTCGCGGGGCGGCTGCGGCCCGCGCAGGGGTCGGTGACCGTCGGCGGCACCCTCGCCTACCTCCCGCAGAACCTCACCCTCGACACCGCACTCCGTGTCGACCAGGCCCTCGGCATCGACCGGCGGTGCGCCGCGCTGCGCGCCATCGAGGCCGGGGAGGTGGACGAGGAACACTTCGACACCGTCGGCGACGACTGGGACGTCGAGGAACGCGCCCTCGCGACACTGAGCTCCCTCGGGCTCGACGGCCTCGGACTCGACCGCGCCGTCGGCGAGATGTCCGGCGGGGAGACCGTACTGCTGCGCCTGGCCGCGCTGCTGCTGGAGCGCCCCGATGTGCTGCTGCTCGACGAACCGACCAACAACCTCGACGTGTTCGCGCGCCGCCGTCTCCACGAGGCCGTCGGCTCCTGGCGCACCGGTGTGCTGGTGGTGGTCAGCCACGACCGTGAACTGCTGGAGCGGGTGGACCGCGTCGCCGAACTGCGGTCCGGCGCGGTGAGCTGGTACGGCGGCGGCTGGTCCGCCTACCAGGAGGCCCTGGCCACCCAGCAGGAGGCGGCCGCCCGCACCCTGCGCGCCGCCGAGGCCGATGTACGGCGCCAGAAGCGCGAACTGGAGGAGACCCAGATCAAACTGGCCCGCCGTCAGCGCCACAGCAAGAAGATGGACGCCCAGCGCAGGGCCCCGAGGATCGTGGCCGGTGAACGCAAGCGGTCCGCGCAGGAGTCGGGCGCCAAACTCCGCGGACTCCACGAGGACCGGCTGGGCGAGGCGTACGAGCGCCGTGAGGAGGCCGCGGACGCGATCCGCGACGACGCCGAGATCCGGGTCTCCCTGCCGCACACCGCCGTACCCGCCGGACGCACTGTGCTGAGCCTGCGCGATATGCGTCCCCGCTTCGGCCGGCTGCGCGAGGCCACCCTCCAGGTGCACGGCCCCGAACGCATCGCCCTGGTCGGACGCAACGGAGCGGGCAAGACCACCCTGCTGCGCACCCTCACCGGGGAGCTCGCCCCGCTGTCCGGCGAGGCCAGGACATGGGTGCCGGTGCGTTTCCTGCCCCAGCGCCTCGATGTCCTGGACGAGGAGCTGAGCGTGGCGGCCAATGTGGCCGAGGCGGCGCCCGGGGTGACGGACCAGCACATCCGCGCCCAGCTGGCGCGGTTCCTGTTCAAAGGGGCGCGGGCCGAACAGCCCGCGGGCACCCTGTCCGGCGGGGAACGTTTCCGTGCCGCCCTCGCGGCCACCATGCTCGCCGCCCCGGCCCCGCAGCTGCTGATGCTGGACGAGCCCACCAACAATCTCGACATGGCCACCGTGCGTCGGCTGACCAGCGCACTCGACTCCTACCGGGGCGCCCTGCTCATCGCCTCCCACGACCTGCCCTTCCTGGAGTCGGTCGGCATCACCCGCTGGCTGCTCCTCGGGGAAGAGCTCCAGGACACCACCGCGGAGGAGGTGGGGGAACTGCTCGCGGCGCCGGACCGGGCATAGGGCCCGTCGTCAAAGGGGCCGCCCTGCTCCCGACGCCTGGCACGGCGCCCCCAGCTACCGCTGGGAGGTGCCCCCGGCCGCGTTGTCGGAGTCGCCCGAGCACGCCCCGTACGAGGGCGATCCTCCGCCTTGCGATCTTCCCCCAGCTACCGCTGGGAGGTGCCCCCTGCACCAGACGCCGCTCGCGGCCGGACGCCCCCTTTGACGACGGACCCTGGCCCTGTCCGACGGTGTCAGTAGCCGCGCCGCACGTTGTCGGCGGTGGCGTCGTCGCGTCGCTGCGCCCGGCGCTGCCGTTCGGCCGCCAGCTCGCCCAGCGCGTCGTCCACGGCGGTGAGCACGGTGGCCGTTGCCACGTCGTCCACCCGGGTCACGGTGGGCGACTCCGGTGCGCCCGGGGCGTTGATCCCGACCGCCGCGGCGAGCGTCGCGAGGACGGGCTCGTCCGAGCGCAGCCGGTACGTCGCGCGGCGGCGCGCGGAGGAGTCGACGAGCACCAGCTCACTGGTGTGGAACAGCAGCCATCGGCGGTGGCGTTCCCGGACGGCGTCCCCGTCCGCCTCCAGGGTGTCCAGATAGGCTCCGGGCAGCCCGCGGCCCCGGCGCCAGAGCCAGTCGCCGACCGGTTCGTACGGCGGCTCGCGGGTGAGGGAGGACGCGGCCTGGTTCAGCAACCGGTCGGCCAGGGGCAGTGGCGGTCCCGGCACGATGCGCTCGCCGTCCAGCTCGATGACCTCGGCGTCCAGGAGATCGATGGCCTCGGCGCCGGCCAGCGCGAGGGACAGATCGCCGCGGTCGACGGAGTGCGTGGCCGCCATGTCCATGGCGATGATCAGCAGGTCTCGAGGTGTGGTCATGGACGGCTCCCCAGCACCGGCTGCCCACCGTATGGGGAGGCCGGAAGGACGGCGAAGGATGGAGGCTCGGCCATGTGTCCAGCGTGCGACGGTGGCCGTGGCCATGCAAACCACGGGCCCGTGGCCCGGGGCCGGGGTGGGTCAGGGCAGGGCTTCGACCTCGAGGAACCGGCGGCCACGCGGCCCCCGGTACTCCAGGGCCTCCCAGCCCAGCCGCCCCAGGACCGCGGCGCACTCGCGCAGGGCCTCCTGGGCGGCGTACCCGGCCCCGCTCCCCGGTGGGCCCAGCCACTCGACCCGCACCACCCCGGACCGTTCGGCCGCGCTCACGCGATACCCGGTCGCGACGCGGTGTCCCTCCGTGTCCACCGCCGACGGCCGGACACCGGCGGCCTCGAGGGCGAGCGACACCGCGCGCACCGGCTGGTGTTCCTCCCAGGCGGCGGGCGCCGCTTCGGGGTCGGTGGATCCGGTGTTCATCAGCCGGCGGATCTGCAACAGCCCCTCGAACGCGACCCGGACCGCGGCTTCCCGGCCGTCGTCCGCCGGGATTCCTCCGTCGCCGGTGGCCGCCTCGAAACCGTCGGACGGACGGCCGGTGTTGTTCACGCCTGCCACTCCGCCATCCTCTCAGACCTGGGTGCGGCGCGGGGGAGTTCAGACGCCGACGTCGGCGACGGGGGACCGGATCCCCCGGGGCGCCATTGGCTGATTACCGGTGGAACAGACGGATGTGGCCGTTATGCCCTCGGCACCTCCCGAATGTCGCTACGGTGAGGCCCATGGATGCCGGGAACGAGCACCCCGACGACGAATGGCCGCTCCCTCCTTCCTGGATGTGGAGCTGCGGGGAGTGCATCGAGCTGTACAGGGCGATGAAGCCGGCTCCCGAGGTCGTGGAGGCGGCGCTGGAGGAATTCGGGCCGGGGGTGGACTGCGATCCCAGTGACAGTGTGGTGACGACGCAGATCCGGCTGGCCCGGCATATCGCCGTCGAGCACGAGGAGTTCCTTCCCGACGCCGACGAGGCGTGCGAGAAGTGCATGTCCGATGTGCGACAGCACCTTCCGGAGCTGCTGGTCCTCGAGCACCGGGCGCGCCATCTCTTCGCGCCACCACGCATCGTCGGCCTGCTCTGACCGTCCCTGGGAGGGTCAGCCGCACTGCCAGGTGAACATCGCCTTGTCGAAACGGCCCGCGGCCAGGTCCTCGGGGCGGATCAGCCAGTACAGGACACCCGCGTCGGCCCACATCATCCCAGTGTCCTCGTCGGAGTCGAACTGGGCCAGCAGCACCCACCGCGCCGCCTCCTCCTCGACGCGCGGATCCTCCCAGTCGACGTCGTCGCCCAGCACCGCCTTGGCGACCGTGATCTCCACGGCGTCCTGCACACACTGCGCGTGTCCGCCGATCTGGTGCGCGGCGCCCCGCTGGTGGTCCCACAGCGCCTCCATGAAGGTGTCGCACCGCACCGGATGGGCGTAGCGCTCCTTGACGGACAGCGCGCCGAGCCCGAACTCCGCGCTCAGCACGGTCGATTCGGCGTCCGGGGCACTCGGCGCCACCTGAGCGGTCAGCGGTACGGCCGGGTACGGGGTGAGCCCTTCGGGCGCGGGCCGCTCGGGCACGTCGGCGGACGCGGGCGGCAGATGCAGCAGCCGCGCACCGGCCCAGGTGTCCGGATCGCAGGTGTCCACCACCGCCTCGCACTCCTCGTCCTCGAGGTAGAAGAAGGCCAGCCGGCCCTGGGGGCGCAGCGGGATGTCCAACTCGTCGACGGGGAGCGCGGCACAGTCGACCACGGCCACGAACGACAGCGGGCCGTAGCCTTCCCGGACGGGCCACTCGATGTCCTCCGGCAGCCGGGGCAGACCGCCGAGCCGACCGACCACGGGATCGCCGGGAACGGCCGCCCGGAGGTGGGCGGCGGGGCGCAGCAGCCCCGTCCAGCGGTCGGCCATGTCGGGGGGCAGGTGGGTACGGGCCAATGTGTGCAGGGCGTCGGGAGCGGTGTTCTCACGGGTGTCCATACGCACCATGGTGACCACCGGCACCGACAGGCCCACTCCGGGTCCCCGTTCCCGGCCCCGACGTCCCGCGTGACGCCCGCCACCCCCACGGAACATGCTCTGCGAACTCGGCACGGCTCTTGGCACGTTCTGCGCAGCGGGCGGCTGCACTTCCGCCCGCTCCAAGGCTTCACACCGCGCCCGCCCGTACCGGCGGGCGCGGGCTGTTTCCGTCGGCGGTGGCCGTCGGACAAGGGGGATTCCAGCATGACCACCTACCGGCGTCGCGAGGGGAGGGACGCCATGGCCTTCGCGGGACGTATCGGCGCACCCGACCACGACCCCCCGGCCGATGGTGTCGATCGGGATCCCGCCCGGATCGGCGCGGCGTTCCTCGTCCGCGGGGATCTCCCGCTGCCCGACGGCTGCCCGGTGTACGCGCTCCACCCGGCGGGGCTGGACGCGGCGGCGGTGCGTCTGCTGACCGCGTCCGATGTGGTCAACTCCCTGGCGCACAACGCCTCGACGGCGAACTGACGCACCAGCGGGACCCGGGCGGGGCGTGCCTTCGCGCCCCGTCCGAAGTCATGACCTCTGTCGTACTCATGCGCTCCATGTCCATTCCGGGGGTATTCCCGGCCTTTCAGCGGACCAACTGCCTGATGGTGCAGTTGTGATAGCGCATACCGATCGGCTGGATGGACTGAATTCGGCAGCGTTATCGGCACCCCGTCGCACATGTCGCATTCCCGATGTGTGCGGGATGGGGAATGCGAGTATCGATCGTCCAGTCTTCAAGCGATCGGCACACCTATTCCACAGACGCCGTGTGTGGCGCCCGGACCGGGCGCCGGATCCGGCCCGCGCATGGGGGCTTCGCCCGTGATCGCGGGGTTGTCCGACGAGGTCAACGCGAGTGCGCAGAGCACAAGTGACGGACTTGTGAAGAAGAGCCGCCCATCGCGTGGCCGTATGTGTGTGCCCGGTGATCGGAAGGTGACGGAATGCGCCGTTCCGTGCGATGTCTGATTCGCAGCCCACCGAGTTGGCGTGATTACATCCTTTCCCACTGAGGCGTTCTCAGGATCCGGTCCCCCCGAATCCTGCGTTTGTTCCGCGGGTGCCGTCCATTCGGCAACCGTGGGCCGCTGAAGGCTCATTCGAGATATTTATCCAAGGGAGACGCAATAATGAACAACGCACCCAAGGTCGCGACCCAGGAGATCTCCGACGCTGAGCTGGACAACGTAGCCGGCGGGCTGGGTGCGACGGTCACCAACACCCTCGGCACCGTCGAGGCCGCCGCCGCCCCGGTCAACGGCGTCGTCGGCACCGCCACCGGCACCGTGGACGGCCTCTCCGGCCTGAACACCTCCGGTGTCGTCGGCACCGTCGGTGCCCTCTGAGGCGACCCTCACCCTGAGGCGATCTCACCTCTGAGGCGATCTCCCCTCGCCTCCCGGTGCCGCCGAGCGCGGCACCACCGGTCGGACGGCCCCGCCGTACGACCGGCCCCGTGCCCCGGGCCCGCCTGGTCCGGGGCATTCGGCGGTCCATGGGTGCCCGGCGCCCGGACCGCCGCGGCGCCACCATGCGAAGCCGCGCACTCCATCCGTTCCCGCGGTTGAGGAAAGACTCTCGTGCAGTTCCGCCAGCAAGCCCTTACCAAGGCGCAGTCGGCAGAGGACATCGATCTGCCGGTGCGCTACGCCCGCCCGCAGGGGTGGCTCGCCCTGGCGGTCACACTCGTCGTCATGGCCGCGGCCGCCGTCTGGTCAGTGACCGGCACCGTGTCCAGCACGCTGGCCGCCCCCGGCATCCTCACCCACGGACAGGGCAGTTACATCCTCCAGAGCCCCGTCGCCGGACAGGTCACCGCCGTACTCGCCAAGGAAGGCAGCACCCTGCGCGCGGGCGCCCCGCTGCTGAAGATCCGCACCCCGCGCGGCAGCAGCGTCGTCCGCACCCTCGCCGCGGGCCGGCTCACCACCCTGGTCGTCTCGATCGGCTCCGTCCTCACCACCGGCGCCGACGTGGCTTCCGTCGAACGCGTCCGCCACTCCGGCGACCCGCTGACCGCCACCCTCTACGTACCGGCCGGACGGGCCGCTTCGGTGCCGGTCGGCGCACCCGTCGACCTCGGTGTGCAGTCGGTGCCCAGCCAGACCTACGGAAGTCTGCGCGGCCATGTCCGGGCGGTCGGCCGCACCGCCCAGTCGCGCCAGCAGATCGGCTCCCACCTCGGCAGCGACCAACTCGGCGAGGAGTTCTCCCGGCACGGCCCGCCGGTCGCGGTGCTGGTCCGGCTGGACCGCTCCGCCACCACTCGCTCCGGCTACCGCTGGTCCTCCCCGAAGGGCCCGCCGTTCACCCCCGACTCCATGACCCTGGCCACCGGCACGGTCCATCTGGCCGACCGGCACCCGATCGAATGGCTGCTCCCGTGACCACCACCCACGACGGCGGACCGCCCCGCCCGGCACCCGCCGGAAGCAGCGGACGCCGCCGCCCCGAGCCCACCCGGGGACGGCGGCGGGCCCCGCGGCGCGCGGCCGGGCCCCAGCGGCCGCGGCGCCGCACCGTGCGCACCCCCACCGTGCTCCAGATGGAGGCGCTGGAATGCGGTGCCGCCTCCCTCGCGATGGTGCTCGGACACTACGGACGCCATGTGCCGCTGGAGGAGCTGCGGATCGCCTGCGGAGTCTCCCGGGACGGCTCCCGTGCCAGCAATCTGCTGCGGGCCGCGCGCAGTTACGGGCTGAGCGCCAAGGGCATGCAGATGGAGCCGGAGAGCCTGGCCGAGGTCCGGGCACCGGCCATCCTCTTCTGGGAGTTCAACCACTACGTCGTCTACGACGGCATGGGGCGCCGGTTCGGCAAGCGCGGGGTGTACATCAACGACCCCGACAAGGGGCGCCGGTTCGTTCCCACCGAGGAGTTCGACACCAGCTTCACCGGAGTGGTCCTGGTCTTCGAACCCGAGGTGTCCTTCCGCCGCGGCGGACGCCGTCCCGGGGTGCTGGGCGCCCTGCCCGCCCGGATGCGGGGGACCACCGGCACCCTGCTGGCCTCCCTGCTCGCCAGTCTGCTGCTGGTCGTGGTGGGCGCCGCCGTCCCCGCGCTCAGCCGCACCTTCATCGACACCTTCCTGATCGGCGGGGAAACCTCCACCCTCGGGCCGCTGTTCGCCTCGATGGCCGTGGCGGTGCTGCTGACCGCCGTGCTCACCGGAGTGCAGCAGGCCAATCTGCTGCGCGGGCGGATCATCTCCTCCACCCTCAGCAGCGCCCGTTTCCTGCGCCATCTGCTGCGGCTGCCCGTCACGTTCTTCGCCCAGCGCAGTCCCGCCGACCTCGTCCAGCGGCTGCGGTCCAACGACACCGTGGCGGAAACCCTCGCCCGCGACCTGGCCGCCGCCGCGGTCGACGGGGTCGTGGTGGTGCTCTACGCACTGCTGCTGTGGACCTACGACCCCCAGCTCACCCTGGTCGGCGTGGGACTGGCGCTGCTCAACGTGGTCGCCATGCGCATCGTGATCCGGCTGCGCGCCACCCGCACCCAGAAACTGCGGGCCGACACCGCACGGCTGACCACCACCTCGTACACCGGGCTCCAGCTCATCGAGACGATGAAGGCCACCGGCGGAGAGAACGGATACTTCCGCCGCTGGGCGGGCCAGCACGCCATCACCCTCGAGGAACAGCAGCGCCTTGGGGTGCCGAGCGCGGCCCTGGCCGTGGTGGCGCCCACCCTCGCCACCCTCAACAGCGCGCTCATCCTGTGGATCGGTGGACTGCGCGCCGTCGAGGGCCATGTGTCGGTCGGACTGCTGGTGGCCTTCCAGGCGCTGGTGGCCCGGTTCACCGCGCCCATCACCCGGCTCAACGGTGTGGCCGGGCGCATCCAGGACTTCTCCGCGGACGTGGCCCGGCTCAAGGACGTGGAGAACTTCCCGCTGGACACCCTCTACACCCGTGACCAGCCGGAGCCCGACACCCGCAGGCTCACCGGCCATGTGACGCTGGAGAACGTCACTTTCGGCTACAACCCGCTGGACGAACCCCTGCTGCGCGGCATCTCGCTCGCCGTCGGCCCCGGCCGCCAGGTGGCGCTGGTCGGTGGCTCCGGCAGCGGCAAGTCCACCGTGTCGCGGCTCGTCTCCGGCCTCTACAGCCCGTGGGAGGGGGCCATCCGTATCGACGGCCAGCGCCTGGAGGACATCCCCCGCGGCGCGCTCGCCGCCTCGGTGTCCTTCGTCGACCAGGACGTGTTCCTCTTCGAGGGAACGGTGCGGGACAACGTGGCGCTGTGGGACCCCTCGATCCCGGATGAGGCGGTGGTGGCCGCGCTGAAGGACGCCGCCCTCTACGACGACGTCATCGCCCGCCGCCCCGAAGGCATCCACGGCCGCGTGGAGCAGGACGGCCGCAACTTCTCCGGCGGCCAGCGGCAGCGGCTGGAGATCGCCCGCGCCCTGGTCCGCCGCCCCAGTGTGCTGGTGCTGGACGAGGTCACCAGCGCCCTGGACGCGCGGACCGAACGCACCGTCATGGACAACCTGCGCCGCCGCGGCTGTGCGTGCGTGGTGATCGCCCACCGGCTCAGCACCGTGCGGGACAGCGACGAGATCCTCGTCCTGAACCAGGGCACGGTCGTGGAACGCGGACGCCACGAGGACCTCGCCGCGGCCGGGGGACCGTACGCCCAGCTGATGAAGGAGCACTGAGATGGCCTCCGTTCACCCGGCCGCCGACGTGGCCGCGGACGGCGGCGACGCGGTGATCCAGGCGCTGGGCGCGCTCGGCACCCCCGTCGACCGCACCGGGCTGCGCAGCCTTCCGCTGGCGGGTCCACAGGTGCTCTGGCTCGTCACCGGCGGCGCCCTGGACCTCTTCGCGGTCGACGCCGCCGAGGAGGGACACTGGCACTTCCTCGGCCGGCTGGAGCCGGGCGCCGCGCTCCCCGGCCCCGTCGAGGGCCCGCGCCACACCCTGGTCGGCAGGCCCTCGCAGGACTGCGCGGTGCGCCGGATCCCGCTGCGTGAGCTGTACCGGCCCGAGCAGTTCGACACCTACGCCACCGGCTGGGACGGTGAACCGTACGGCGACATCCCGCCCACCCCGCTGGAACACGCGGTGGCGCTCGGGGTCAGCCGCAGCCTGGGCGTGCTGTTCCAGGCCCCACTGGACGGCGGCGGACCGGCGACCGAGGGCGAGGCGGCCGACGAGGACCTGCTCTGGCTCCCGGTGCCCCCCGGAAGTGTCCGCTACGGCGCCGAGTACAGCGCCCAGGCCGCCGGGGACCTGCTGATCGACGGTGCGCTGTGGCAGCGGATGGTCAATCAGCAGTACCGGCTGGGCACCGCCGTGGACCGCTGGATCGAGGCCCTGGAACGCACCCACGCCGATCGCACGGCGGCCGGGATCCGGGCCGGTGAGGCCGTCCGCTCCCGCGCCGACCAGGCGCTCATCGCCTCCATCGGCGGTCCGCGGCAGGCGTCGCGGGCGGCGGAGGACACCACCGACGACACCGTTCACGCGGTGTGCCGCACCGTGGCCGAGGCCGCCGGTATCACCCTGGCCGACCCGCCGCGGGGCGCCGCCGCGGACGACCGCATCAGCCCGGTGGAGCGGATCGCCGTCGCCTCCCGGATCCGCACCCGCGCCGTCCGGCTGGAGGGCGAGTGGTGGCGTGAGGACGCCGGACCGCTGGTGGGCTACCGCGCCCTGTCCGGCGCCCCGGTGGCGCTGCTGTGGCGGCGTGGCCGCTACGAGGCGGTCAATCCCGCCTCCGGGTTGCGGCTGCGGATCGGCGGGGGCAACGCCGATGAGTTCGAACCACGCGCCGTGATGTTCTACCGCCCGCTGCCCGACCGTCCGATGACGATGCGGCGGCTGCTGCGGTTCAGCGCCCGCGGGGTGGCGCCCGATCTGCGCAACCTCGTGGTCGGCGGGCTGGTGACGGTGGCGCTGGGCGCCCTGGTGCCGGTGGCGACCGGCCAGGTGCTCGGCGGTTTCGTCCCCCGGGCCGAGAAGAGCCCCATCGTCCAGATCTCCCTGGCCCTGATGGTGGCGAGCGTGGTCTCGGCGGCCTTCATGCTGCTCCAGAACCTGACCCTGCTGCGTCTTGAGGGGCGGCTGGAGAGCACGCTCCAGCCCGCGGTCTGGGACCGGTTGCTGCGGCTGCCGACCCGCTTCTTCGCCGAACGCTCCACCGGCGAACTGGCCAGTGCGGCGATGGGCATCAGCACCATGCGCCGGGTGCTGTCCGGTGTCGCACCGGTGGTCCTCCAGGCCGGTACCGTCGGCGCGATGAACTTCGCGCTGCTGCTGTACTTCAGCGCGAAGCTGGCGCTCGCCGTGATGGCCATGCTGCTGGTCATCTCCGGGGTGTTCCTCGGGATGGGACTGTGGCAGGTGCGCTGGCAGCGGCGGCTGGTGGAGAGCGAGAACAAGCTCAACAACCAGGCGTTCCAGACCCTGCGCGGACTGCCCAAACTACGTGTCGCCGCGGCCGAGAACTTCGCCTACGCGGCCTGGGCCCGTGGCTTCGCCCACTCCCGCGAACTCCATCAGCGCACCGGCCGGATCAAGAACCTCACGCAGGTGCTCGACGCGGTCTACCTCCCGCTGTGCTCGCTCATCGTGTTCATGCTGCTGGCCGGTCCGGCGCGGGGGAGCATGTCGGCGGGGGCGTTCCTGACGTTCAACACCTCCGTCACCATGCTGCTCACCTCGGTCACCCAGCTCACCAACGCCCTGGTCTCGGTGGTGGCGGTACTGCCGATGTTCGAGCAGGTCAAACCGATCCTGGACGAGCCGCCCGAGGTCCGTGGCGGCAGCGCCCAGCCCGGGGCGCTCACCGGCGATCTGCGCGCCCGCAACCTCACCTTCCGCTACGCCGACGACGCACCGCTGGTCCTCGACGATGTCTCGCTGGAGATCAGGCCGGGGGAGTTCGTGGCCGTCGTCGGGCCCAGTGGCTGCGGCAAGTCCACGCTGCTGCGGCTGCTCATCGGCTTCGAACGGCCGGTGTCCGGCAGTGTGCTCTACGACGGCCAGGACCTCGCCGCCCTCGACCAGACCGCCGTACGCCGCCAGTGCGGTGTGGTTCTCCAGAACGCCCAGCCCCTCAACGGCACCGTGCTCGACTGCATCCGCGGCGCCGAGCCGTACACCCCCGAGGAGGCCATGGCCGCCGCCGAACTGGCGGGTCTGGCCGAGGACATCCGCCGGATGCCCATGGGGCTGCACACGATGATCTCCGGCAGCGGTGCCATCTCCGGCGGTCAGCGGCAGCGGCTGATGATCGCCCAGGCCCTGATCCGCCGTCCGCGCATCCTCTTCTTCGACGAGGCCACCAGCGCCCTGGACAACGAGACCCAGCGGGTGGTCATCGACAGCACCCGCCGCCTCAACGCCAGCCGCCTGGTCATCGCACACCGGCTGTCGACGGTCATGGACGCCGACCGGGTGCTGGTGATGGAGGACGGGCGGATCGTCGAACAGGGCGCACCGGCCCAGCTGATGGCCAACCCGGGCGGAAAACTCTACGAGTTGGTGCGGCGGCAGATGCGCTGAGCGTGCCGTCAGCGGATGCTGCCGTGCATCGGAGGACACAGCTGCCGCAGTGCCTCCTGCGACACCCGGTCGTCCGGCACATGGGCCACGACCTGGTGGCCGGGCTCGCCGACCACGGCCAGGCTCACCGGCCGCAGCCGCAGCTCACCGGCGACCGGGTGGTGGAAGCGGCGCAGCGGGGGCGGCGGAGCGGCCGCCTCCGGCCGCCCGTACCACTGGGCCGCGTACGGGTCGGCCATCAACTCGCCCACCAGCGCGACGATCCGGGGGTCTCCCGGATGCTCCGCGGCCCGGTCGTGGAACTCGGCCAGCAGCGCGCGGGCCTCCCACTCCCAGTCGGCCATCAGAACGCGGGACGGAGGCCAGCGGAAGAGCAGCCAGAGCAGATTGCGCTGCTCGGGCAGAAGCCATGCGGGGTCGGTGAACAGCGCCGTGTAGGCGTCGTTCCACGCCAGCAGGTCCCAGCGCCGGTCCACCACGGCGGCCGGATGCGGTGCCATCGCCCTCACCAGGGTCAACAGTTCGCGCGACGCCCAGCCGGGCGCGGGGCCGGGCGTCACGCACTCGTCCACGTAACGACAGTACGAACGTGATCCACGAGCCGTTCAGCGTCGTCCGCGGGTTGTCCGGAGCGGTACGTGGCGGGGCGCGGATGTGCCGTCAGACGTCGGGCTGCTGCTGGGTGGCGCAGTGGATTCCGCCACCGCCCTCGGCCACCGCCGGGATCTCTACCTGCACCACCTTCCGCCCCGGATGGAGATCGCCGATGACGGCGGCGGCCTCGCGGTCGGCCCTGGGGTCGCCGAACCGGGGCACGATCACGCCGCCGTTGACGATGAAGTAATTGGCGTAAGCGCCGAGGAAGTCCGAGCCGCGGCGGCCGATGACGGCCGGATCCGGTTCGGGCAGGTCGACCACCTTCAGCGGACGGCCGAGCGCGTCGCTGGACTTCTCCAGCACACTCCGGGCCTGGGCGTACACCCGGCTCCACACGGTCGGGCCGCTGTCCGTACGGGGACGGCTGAGCAGTACCACTCCGTCCCCGGCGAACCGGGCCAGGGCGTCGACATGGCAGTCGGTGATGTCCTTCCCCTTCACCCCCTTGAACCAGATGACCTTGGTGACCCCCAGCAGCTCCTTGAGCCGGGCCTCGATCCGGTCCCTGCTCAGGCCCGGGTTGCGGTTGGCGTTGACCAGGGAGCTCTCGGTGGCCATCAGGGTGCCGTGGCCGTCCACCTCCAGTGCGCCGCCCTCCCCGGTCAGCCGGGCGTCGAGGCGGGTGCCCCCGGCGTGGGCCGTGACGGAGCGGGCGACCCGCGCGTCCCGAGGATGCCGCTGTTTGCCGCCCCAGCCGTTGAACCGCAGGTCGATTCCCGTCAGCCCGTCCCGTCCGATGACAAACGTGGGTCCGCTGTCCCGTATCCACAGGTCGTCGACGGGCACCGGGATCACCTCCACATCCGCCCCGCACGCCCGGCGGGCCGCTTTCACCTCCTCGGGCGCGGCGAGCAGCACCACGGACTCGAACCCGGCGATGACTTGGGCGATCCCGGCGATATCGCGCTGGACGTCCTCGGCCATGTCCTCCCAGACCGAGTCCAGCGACGGCCAGGCCATATAGGTGCGGCGGTGCCGCGCGGTCTCGGCCGGCATCCACCGTCCGGCCGGTGTCCGCGCGGCCTGCTGCGCGGCGTCGGGTGCGGACATGTCGTCACCTCCCCTGGTCGTGGTGGGCTTCCGCGGCCCGGGTGAGCAGGCGGCCGCCGCGGCGCCCGCCAGTGCCGCCGCGGCTCCGCTGCGCAGCACGGTCCGGCGCTTCGATCCCCTCATGGTGTGCCTCCGCGTTCCGGTCGATTTCCTGACTGAAATTTCAGTCAGGTTGTGACGGTAGCATGGGGCACGTCACCGTCCACCCGGGCGAGGACAACGGAGAATCCGGAAGAGAAGCCGAGAAGAAGGGACCGACCATGGCCGGCCGCCGTACCGCCATCCTGGAAGCCGCCGCCCGATCCATCGCCCAGCGCGGGATCCGGGGGCTGCGCGTCGAGGAACTGGCCGAGGAGGCCGGAGTGTCGACCTCGTTGATCTACTACCACTTCCGGGACCGGTCGGGGCTGCTGGCCAGCACCCTGGAGTTCATCAACACCCGGGCCGAGCGCTACACCGACCCCGCCGCCGACCCGGAGACCGACCCCCGCGGCCATCTCGAGCAGATGCTGCTGCTCGAGCTCCAGGACGAACCGGTGGTCATGGAGAACAGCACCGCCTGGGGCGAACTGCGCGCCACCGCCGTCTTCCAGCCCGAGCTGCGCCAGCAGTTGCGCACCACCACCGATCGCTGGACGGACTACGCGAGCGATCTCATCCACCGCGGCCAGCGGCAGGGCACGGTGCCGCCCGAGGTGTCCGCCGAGGACGCGGCCGACCGCCTCACCGCGCTGGTCGAGGGCCTCAGCAAACGGTGGCTCAGCGGTTCCCTCACCCTGGACCGCGCCCGTGATCTGCTGCGCGGTGCCATCACCGTGGAACTCGGCCCCTGAACGCCGCCGCGCGGCACCTGAGTGCCGGGCCCCGTCGAACCCGCCGGGATCTGCCGCTATGTTGGAGCGCCATGCAGCCACCGCAGCCCGATCCCGCCCCCGTTCCGACGACCGCGTCGATGCCGTCCACACCGTCCACACCGTCCGCGCCGCCGTCCCGCCGCCCCTTCGGCCCCCTGGCCGCCGCGCTCGTCGCCGGGCTGGTGCTCGGCGCCGGGGGAGTGGGCGCGGCCTGGGCACTCGCCGGCGATGACTCGGACACCTCCGGATCCGGCCCGGCGGGCGACGCACACGCCGCCTGCGCGGCATTCGACGGATTCGACGAGACGAAGTGGGGCGCCAAGGGCAAGGAAGGTGACATCGCCATCAACCGTTACTCCGCCGCGGGCACCCTCGCCAACGCGGCCGCCGCGGGCGACAAGCGCTACAAGCCGCTCGCCGAAGCCATCAGCCGCTCACAGAACCGCTACGCCCAGGAGCTGGAGTTCACCGCGAAGGTGAAGAAGGACCTGGACAAGGTGCGTGGCCTCTGCGAGGACCTGTAGTCCGCGGGGAGATCCGCGGCCGGGTCCGGGGCCTCATGGCTTCCGGCCGACCCCGCCGAACATCGCCACCTCGTCGGGCTCGTCGCCGGAGGTGTCCTCCAGCCGCCACCGCGAGCACGAGACCACGCCCGGCTCCAGCAGCTCCGTGCCGTCGAAGAACCGGGCGACCCGGTCCGGGGTGCGCTGGGTGAGCTTCGGGATGCCGTTCTCGTTCCAGAACGCGACGGCCTCGTCCACATCCGGCATCGACGGGCTGGAGATGGTGTGGGACAGCACGAGGTGGCTGCCGGAGGGCAGGGCGTCCACCAGCCGGCGGACGATGCCGTACGGGTCCTCGTCATCACCGATGAAGATCACCACACCGAGCAGCACCAGCGCGATGGGCCGGGTGAAGTCCAGGGTCTTCCGGGCGCGTTCGAGGATGGTGTCGACATCCCGCAGATCCGCGTCGAGATAGTCGGTGCCCCCCTCGGGAGCGCTGGTCAGCAGGGTGCGCGCATGGGCCAGCACCAGGGGGTCGTTGTCGACGTAGACCACCTGGGACTCGGGCGCGATGCGCTGCGCGACCTCATGGGTGTTGTCGGCGGTGGGTAACCCCGTCCCGATGTCCAGGAACTGACGGATCCCCTGCTCGGCGGTCAGATACCGCACCGCACGGCCCAGGAACGCCCGGTCGGCCTGGGCGTAGTCGCCGATTCCGGGGTGCAGTCGGCGGATCTGGTCGCCCGCCTGCTGGTCGACGACGTAATTGTCCTTACCACCGAGCCAGTAGTTCCAGATCCTGGCGGTATGCGGTTTTGTGGTGTCGATACGGTCGGCGATCTGTGCGGCGGAGTCGTAGGTTGCCTCGTAGTCGGTCACGCCCGCGCCTCCATCAAAAAGCGTCGCTGATACAGCCGTTGCGCCCCCGCACAGCGCCCAATCTAGACGACCCTCCGCGATCAGCGCACCGGGAGTGTCTGTTCGCACCAGATGACCTTGCCGGTCGCGGTGGGCCGGGTGCCCCAGCGCTGGGTGAGCTGCGCGACGAGCAGCAAGCCCCGGCCGCCCTCGTCGAGGACCTGGGCCCGTCAGCCAGCGCACCGCGTCCGCCCGTGCCTCGCCCACCGCGGCGGGGTCCGCGGGCACGTCCCAGACCCCGACCCGGTCCGCCTCCAGCCGCCGCAGCCGGGCCGGCAGCAGCGCCGCGTCGTCGCCGTGACGGCCGGGGAGCATCGTCCCGACGACCCGGTCGCACAGCGCCTCCAGACCCTGGGCGGGCAGCGTCAGAGCGTGGCGCAGGGTGTCCAGCCCGTCATCCATACCGCGACTGCGGGACTCCACCAGCCCGTTGGTGTAGAACGCGAGCAGACTACCCTCCGGCAACTCCACCTCCAGCGCCTCGAACGGCAGCCCGCCCAGCCCCAGCGGAGGCCCCGCCGGCAGGTCGAGAAAGGCCGTGGGGCCGTCCGGCGGGACGACCACCGCGGGGGCCGGATGTCCGGCGCGGGCGAGACTGCACCGGCCCGACACCGGGTCGTACACGGCGTACAGGCAGGTGGCGCCGAACTCACCCGGCGTGGCCTGGTCCGACTCCAGCTCCAGGGCGTCGTCCCGCCGCGCCACCAGGTCGTCCAGCTGGGTCAGCAACTCCTCGTACTGGCCTCGTTCAGCAGGGCCAGCCGCTCCCGGCCGCGATGCTGCTCGGTGACATCGAGGGCCGTGGCGCACAGCCCCACGATCCGGCCCAGCGGGGAAGCGGACACGGCGAAGAAGTGGTCGTGATCCGGGTCGGCCCGGGTGCGCCCCTGGAGCAGATGGCCCTCCTCCGCCTGCCCCGTCTCCAGCGCCCGCCGCATCCGTGCCTCCCACGCGGCATTGCCGGGCCCGGTCAGCGCGGCCGACAGCCCCCGCCCCACCCGGTCCTCGCCCCCGATGCCGACGATGTGCTCCATCGCCGGGTTCTGCCGCACGAACCGCAGCTCGGTGTCATAGCGGGACAGGGCGACGGGGAACTGGTCAGTATCCAGGCGGACAGCGCCTCGTCACCGGGGAACGTCGCGCTCCCGGCCGGAGGCTCCGCCGTCAGCAGCCACAATGGTGCGTGATCGCCACCGGCCAGCCGGTGCGCCCGGACCCGGACAGTCAGCCGATGACCTTCACGGTGGCGGAACGCGAGCTCACCCTGCCACTCCGGGAGATCGGCCGACCACGGCTCCACCCCCTCCAGCAACGCGGCCACCGGACCCCCGACGGCCTGCGCGGAGCCATGGCCGAGCCGCGGGCGCGGCACCGCCGTCCGTCGCCGCCAGGGATCAGCCTGGAGAGACAAAACCGGACTCGTACGCGGTGATGACCGCCTGTGTGCGATCCCGTGCCCCGAGTTTCGCCAGTACGGCACTCACGTGGGATTTGACGGTCTCGGTACCCACCACCAGATGCGCGGCGATCTCCGCGTTCGACAGGCCGCGTGCCATGAGACGCAGCACTTCCCCCTCCCGCTCGGTCAGCGCGGCACACGCCGACGCCGCCCGGCCTGCGGCCTCGCCGTGGTCCTCACCGTACGAGGCGGCCAACTTCCGTACCGCGGACGGAAACAGCAGCGAGTCGCCTTCCGCCACCAGCCGCACGGCGTGCACGATCTCCGCCGGACGTGCCCGCTTGAGCAGGAACCCATCGGCGCCCGCGCGCAGCGCCCCGTACACATACTCGTCGTTCTCGAAGGTCGTCACCACGACGATCTTCGGTGGGTCCGGCACCGTCCGCAGTACGGCCCTGGTGGCCTCGATGCCGTCCATGAGCGGCATCCGTACATCCATGGCCACGACGTCGGGGCGCAGTTGCCGTACGAGGGGGATCACGGCGGCTCCGTCGGCCGCCTCGCCCACCACCTCGATGTCCGGCTGGGACTCCAGCACGGCGCGCAGGCCCGCCCGTACCAGCGGCTCGTCGTCGACCAGGAGAACGGTGAGCGGCATCGGACCAGCCTAGATCACCGCATCGGCAGGTCGACATGGAGCAGCCACTGGTCGCCGTCCCGCCCCGCCCGGGCCTTGCCTCCCAGGAGCGTGGCACGCTCACGGATGCCATGCAGGCCGCTGCCACCGCCCGTGGCGGTCACCGTGGCCGCGGCGGTCAGTGGATTGCGCACCTCGAGCCGCAGCCGCGCCGTCTCCACGGCGATGCGTACCCGGACCGGGACGGGGCCCGCATGCCGCAGCACGTTGGTCAGCGCCTCCTGGAGCATCCGGTAGCCCTCGCGGGACACCGGACCCGGCACATCCTCCAACGGCCCGGTCACCTCGGCGTCGACCCGCGCCCCCGAGGACCGGGCGGAGTCCAGCAGCCGGTCCGCCTCGCCGAGCCCCGGCCGGGTGGCGGCCGGCCGCCCCGGTTCGCGCAGCACCATCAGGACCCGGTCCAGGTCCGCCAGCGCTGCCCGCCCCGTCTCCTCGATGGTCTCCAACGCCTGATCGGTGACGTCCGGGTCGGCGGCCGCCCGGGCGGCTCCCGCCTGCACCACGGCCAGCGTCAGAGCGTGGCCGAGGGAGTCGTGCAACTCCCGGGCGATGCGGTTGCGTTCCAGCAGCCGCTCGGTCCGCTCCTCCAGCTTGGCCAGCCGCTCCTTGGCCGAGGGCCCGAGCAGTCGCCGAGCCGCCGCCACCATGAGGACGCTCGCCCCGGCGGTCACCGCGATCATCACCACCACGGGCACCGGTGCCAGCAGGATGTACGCCCCGCCCGCACCGGACATCCGCACCAGCGGCTCGACCGCGCCGGGATTGCCGACGGGTACCCCGGCGAACACCAGCGAGAGCGTCGCCAGCTGCCCCGACACCAGCACGACGGCCAGCCCCACTTCCAGACGGAGCACCAGCCAGACACCGGTTCTGGCCCGATCGCTCCACGAAGCGGCCGGAACGGCGGAGACACCCGGATCCTCGTCATTCCGCACACGTGCCTGCGGCCCGGGAAACAGCATCAGCCGCGCCTGCAACCCCTCGGCACGGCGCACCTCGGGCAGCATGGCCGCGGCCAGGACCAGGGGGACCGGCAGCACCGCGATCAGTCCCCAGTCGACCGGCGAGGGGCGGGTCAGGCCCGGATAGATCCCGGCGCAGACGAACGGCACGATCGACCCCATCAGCAGGTGTAGCCAGCGGGTGTACGTGACCGCACGGGCCAGCGGCAACAGAAGACCTGGCATCCCGTCATCCTGGCAGGACGGGCGCGACCAGTGTCTCCCCCGCGCGGGGGAGACGGTCTCCTCCGGCGGGGGATGTCCGCCCCCGCCGCTCCGGCCAGGCTGAAGCCATGACCAGCATCGAGGTCACAGACCTCACCAAGGAATACCGGACGACCCGGGCCGTCGACCGTCTGACCTGCCGCATCGAACCGGGCCGGGTCACCGGGTTCCTGGGGCCCAACGGTGCCGGCAAATCCACCACCATGCGCCTCGTCCTCGGCCTCGACCACCCCACCTCCGGTACCGCCACGATCGGCGGCCGTCCCTACCCGACGCTGCGCGAACCCCTGCGCACCGTGGGCGCCCTGCTGGACCCGCAAGCGGCCCATGGTTCCCGCACCGCCCGTGACCATCTGCGCTGCCTCGCCGTCAGCAACCGCATTCCGGGCCGCCGCGCGGACGAGGTCCTTCAGGAGACCGGTCTCGCCACCGTGGCACACCGCCGCATCAGGACCTTCTCGCTCGGCATGCGCCAGCGGCTCGGTATCGCCGCCGCCCTTCTCGGGGACCCGTCCGTTCTCCTGCTGGACGAGCCCGCCAACGGCCTCGACCCGGAAGGGATCGTCTGGATCCGCCAGTTGCTGCGCCGACTCGCCCGCGAGGGCCGCACGGTCCTGGTCTCCAGCCACCTGATGAACGAGACCGCGACCTTCGCCGACCACCTCGTCGTCCTCGCCGGGGGCCGGCTCCTCGCCGATGTCGCCATGCGCGCATTCATCGCGCAGCACAGCCAGGCCCGGGTACACGTCCGCACCGGCGACCCCGACCGGCTGCGGACCACCCTGCTGGCCCACGGATATGCCGTCACCGGAGGCGATGACGGCCGTTGTGTGGTCGAAGGGGCCGGCGCCGAGCGGATCGGAGCCGTCGCCGCCCGCGAGGGGATTCCCCTTCTTGAACTCGCCGATGAACGTGCCTCCCTGGAGCAGGCGTATCTCGCTCTCACCGCGGACAAGGCGGAGTTCGCGGCCGCCGCCCCAGCATCCCCGAACACCTCGCAGGAGGTCTGACCATGTCCGTCACCGCGGTGCTGCACTCAGAGTGGATCAAGGTGAGGTCCGTCCGGGCGAGCCTCGGATCGCTGCTCGCGGTCTTCGCCGCCATGCTGGCCATCACCCTCCTGGTCTTCGCCACCGTCGACCGAGCGGAGGTGTACAACGACGGGGACCCCGTCTTCGGAGCCTTCTACGCGATCAACTTCGCGCAGATCGCCGCCATCGCCTTCGGGGCCACCGCCGTCTCGTCCGAGTACGCGGGCGGCGCCCTGCGGATCTCGCTGTCGGCCGTGCCGCAACGGGGTCTGTTCTACGCGGCCAAGACGGCGGTCGTGGCCGCCGCCGCTCTCTGCGTGGGGCTCACGACCGCCTTCGCCACCTTCTTCGCGGGCCAGGCGCTCCTGGGAGAGGAAGCCATCGGCCTCGGCGAACCGGGAGCGCTGCGGGCCTGCGTCGGCGCCGGGATCTACCTCGCGCTGATGGCCTTGTTCGCCGCGGGACTCACCTTTCTGCTGCGCAGCGCCACCGCGGTGCTGAGCCTGCTCATCCCGTTCATCCTGATCATGTCTTTCATGATCGGGGACATCGCCGGGGGAGCCGCAGACTATCTGCCGGATCATGCCGGGCAGCACGTCCTGCACCAGGACCCGGAGGGAGCGGTCGGCCCCTGGACGGGTCTCGCCGTGACGGCGCTGTGGACGGCGGCTGCGCTCCTGGCCGGCTGGGAAGCGGTACGCCGACGCGACGTCTGAAGCTCAGCGCAGCTTCGCGGTGAAGCTCCGCCCGTAGGCATGGCGCGTGGTGACATCGACCCGGGTGCCGCCACGCACGTGGGTGACCCGGACACCCTCGTCCGCCGTGATCGCCCGCATTCTCCGCCCCCTGACCAGCACCGAGACCGTGTCCCGGCCGGTGGTCGGGTCCGCCACGGCGAGTGACACCGTGCGGTCGTGCGGTGCGTCACCGTGTGCCGTGCGCAGGATCACCGAGCCCGGTCCGTCGATCGACAGCGGCCCGGTGCGGTGAGTGCCCCGGGTGAAGGTGTTGAGGGCGACAAGACCCAGGCCCCGGTGGCGGACGGCCTGCGCACGGGTGGTGTTGACCAGGACCGACAGCGGCCCGTCCGCGTAGGCCCGCAGCCGCTCCGCCGAGGCGTGCGGCACGAGGGCGTACGCCATCGAGCGATGTGGCACACCGGCCCGCTGCTCCACCGAGACCGAGAAGACCCGGGTGGTCACCGGGGTGTCGGGGTTGGACAGACGCACCGTGCGGCGGCTGCGGGTGACGGTGTCGAGGGTGACGGTGGGCCGTGGTGTGTCGAGGAAGACATAGCCGACGGAGGCGGAGCGGGTGGTGTTGGCGTAGCGCAGCCAGGCCAGTGGGGCCGTGCCGGTGCCGGACCACGGGGTGCCGTCACGGAGCTGTCCGGTCACGGTGAGGGTGTCCGGGGGAGGGGCGATCCGGCTGTCGACGGTCGTGGTCACCGCGCGCCCGGCGGAGTCGCCCACCCCGGCGGCGAGCACAACGATCTCGTCGTCGAACATGAACCACGACTTGGTGGCGTCGGCGTTGCGGTACACCACGAAGTCGTCCGGCAGTTCGCCGTCCCGCTTCGCCGCGTACGCCACATCGTCCGACTGCACCAGCCCGGCCGCACCGTACGCGCCGAGGGTGGCCCCACCGGAGAACACATGGGTGCCGCGCGGGAAGTAGACATAGGTGTTCTGCGCCTCGGACGAGGCGGTGAACCCGCGCTCGGGGTTGTCGTACCACAGCGTTCCGTACAGCTCGGGGACGGTACGCCGGGTCTCCACGGGGGCGGTGACACCGGCCAGGCGGTAGGGCGGGACCGTGGTGAAGTAGTCGACGCCGAACGCCCGGGTCTGGTCCTGGCCGGAGAGATAGAGATAGTGGGCGCCGTCGCCCTGGAACCACGGCATCAGGTTCTCGCCGCTCATGTACTCGTACTTGCTGATCCTTGCCGAGCTCCGGGCCAGGGCGAAGGCGTACCCGGGGCGCCGGTGGACCGTCTTGTCCATGGCGTTGAACGCGATGTGGTGCGCGGCCGGAGTGAGGTCCTTCGCCGGGGCCGACGGATCGGCGAGGATATCGGCGTAGCGGGCGATGCTCACCGGGGAGACGAACGCCGACGGGTCGAGGGCCGCCTTGGAGGTCGTGCGGACGAACGCCACATAGCCCTTGAGCGCCGTGGCGTCCGCGCCGGTGGCATGGCCGGAGAGGTCGACGACGGCCTCGACGACCTGGGTGACATCGGTGTAGCCGGTGGTGGTCCGGGACACCCCGCGCCCCTTGACGATCTCCATCATCCAGCCCTCGAAGATCAGCGGGGCGAAGCCGTCCACGACCCACCGGTGCGCGGTGCGCACCAGGTCCTCACCGCTCACATATCCGGTGCCCTCGAGCATCTTGACGGTCTGCACCACCCGGGTGAGCAGCCCCTTGCCGTAGGAGCCGGTATAGGCCACGGACGCGTGCTGGAGGAAGGAACCGTCCGCGTAGAAGCCGTCGGTGACGCCGTGCCGCAGATGGTAGGGATCGATGGTGGCCAGCACCGTCAGCTGGTCGGCGACGGCCTTGCTCACCCGGGCGTCGTCCTCCAGTACCGCGCCCTGGAGCATCCGGTTGGTGGTGATGTCCGCGAGGTTGGCACCGGTGTGGAAGCGGGAGTCCAGATCGACGTCCCCGTCCTTGCCGTTGCGCAGATAGGCGTCCATCGAGGCGACGTAGAGGGCGGTGAGGTCCGGCCGGTGGGACGCGAGCTCGTCCCGGAGCAGCGCCAGTGTCCTGCTGACGTGCGAGGAGATACCGATCTCCCAGGTGAACCAGTTGCCGTAGTAGCCCTTCGACTGGTTGCCGTAGTAGTGCTGATGAAGCCACATCAGACCGTTGATGACCCGCCGCTGGACAGTTGTGTCGCCGCGGAGTGCGGACGGCGGGCCGCCGGGCACAGTGGTGGCGAGGGCGATCTCGTACAGGTACTGGTACGAGGTCATCAGATGGGGGTCGCTGCTGCCCAGCGGCAGCCCCTCGAAGAGCTCACCGTCCCCGGCGCCGTCCATCGCGGTGAGCCGGGAGCGGGCGGTGGCGGCGATGGCCGTGAGCTTGGCGGCGACTTCGGGCCGGGCGTTGGAGCCGGGGGTGCCGGCGAGGACGGCGACCGTGTTGTCGATCAGTCTGGCGTGGTCGGCGGACGCCTCGTGGGCCGAGATGGCCGGACGACCCGCCGCCCGTGCGCGGGGTGGATGGGCGAGCGCCGCCAGGGGCACGGCGGGGGCCAGGGACAGCAGATCACGACGTGAGAGAGACACGGGATACGCTCCAACGCTCGCGAGGATTCGGATGGAAAGCGCTTGCGGCATTGAACCAACCATGGCGCCCACTGTCACTAGCCGATGCCGATGGCCGGTCCTGGGTGATCAGCACCGTCACTGCTCCGAAGTGCGCAACTCCTGATCAGTTTCTGATGGCGGGCCATGGACCGGCGGGAGGACGGGTTAGCGTCTGTCGCTATGCAATGGGCTGGTGTCATCGACGGTGCGACCCGGGCCGTCACCGGAGCGCGACCGGACCGGCCCCGGACGCGGGCCGCGTTCCGGACGCTGAGACGGCACCGCCGCCCGCTGTTCGCGCTCGCCGTGGTGGCGCTGCTGGTCCAGATGGCGGTGGCGATGGTCACCACGGCGGTGGAGCAGACCCCGACCATCGACGAGCCGGTGTACGTGGGCGCCGGAGTGGTCAACGTGCAGGAGCACAGCCTGCGGTACAACCCTGAACATCCACCCCTGGGCAAGCTGATCATCGGGGCCGGGACACTGTTCACCGATGTCCGGCCGGACCCCGGTTTCTCCGGTGACCAGACGGCGCTGGGGCGGCATCTGCTGTACGAGTCGGGCAACGACCCCTGGCGGCTGATGCTCTGCGCCCGGCTGCCGGTGATCGTGCTGACGCTGCTGTTCGGTCTTGTGGTGCTGGCGTTCACCCGCGATCTCACGGGCCGCGCGGGTGCGTTGACCGCGCTCGCCCTGTACACGTTCTCACCCGATGTCATCGCCCACGGCTCACTGGCCACGCTCGACGTCCCCACGGCCGGATCTCTGCTGACGTCGGTGTGGCTGCTGTGGCGGGCCAGGCGGCGCCCGCGCCTCCACCTTCCCCTGGCCGGGGCGGCGCTCGGCGCCGCGGTGGCCACCAAGATGAGCGCGCTGGCCGCGGTGCCCGTTCTGCTGCCCCTGGCGGTGCTGTCGGTCTGGTGCGCCCGCCGGGCGCGGAACTCCGAACCCCTCGATGCCCGCGGGGTGGTGCGGCTGCTGGTGCGCGGTCTCGTGGCGGCGGCCGGGGTGGCGCTCGTGGCGCTGGCCGTGGTGTGGGCGAGCTATCTCGCCGTCGATCCGCGGCTGCGCTGGACCACTCCGCCCCAGGTGCCGGACCTCCGGGGCCTGCGGGAACTCGCCGTCGAGTGGATGCCGTTCCCCGAGCCCTACCGGGACGGGATGCGCATCCAGTTCGGCTTCGAGTACCAGCGCTACCACGGCTTTCTCTTCGGACGCCACTACGTCGGCTCGCTCTGGTACTACCTGCCCGTGGCGCTGCTGGTGAAGACACCGCTGGGCATGCTGGCCCTGTGGGCGGCCGGTGCCGTGACACTGGTGGCGGTCCGCCGCTTCCGCCCCGCGGCGCCGTACGTCCTCGTGCCGTCGGCCGTGCTGCTGCTCGCGGCCATGGACGGGGCCCGTGACTTCGGGGTCCGCTACGTGGTCTTCCTGCCGATGTTCCTGGCGGTCGCGGCCGGTTGTGTGACGGCCGTGCGCCCGCGCCGGAGTCACGCGGTGACGGCGGCGCTCGCGGTGTGGGTCGCGGTCAGCTCACTGCGGACGTACCCCTGCTATCTGCCGTACGCCAACGAGGCGTTCGGCGGACCGGCGCGCACCCACCGCTATCTCCATGACTCCAACGTCGACTGGGGCCAGGACCTGGGACGGCTGGCCGACCGGCTCCGGACCCGCTATCCGCGGGAGAAGGTCTGGCTGGTCTACAAGGGCGCCGGGGTGCCGTCCGCGTACGGCATCGAGGCGTCCGACCCGCGCAGGGTGGACCCGGACCGGGTCCACGGTCTGCTCGCGGTGTCGGACTCCTCGGCCGCCCTGGCCCGCGGACGGCTGGCCGACCTCCTCGATGGCAGCACACCGGTCGATGATGTCGGCCACTCCATCACCCTCTACCGCCGGTGACCGGGCGGGTGTGCGCGTTCTCAGGACGTCGGGGACGTTCTCAGGACCCGCCTGCCACCGTGGCCGGGCACAGCCGCCGTGGCGCGTTGTCGTCGCGGAGTTTGGCGTCCACACACCCACCGGGCAGGCCCTTGTGCGGTGCGCTGCCGAAGTTGGCGGTGACGGTGAGGGTCCCGCCCCCGAAGACGGTCCGCTGGACGGTGCGATCGGCGGTCAGCGCGCGGAAGTCGGTCAGCGGCTCGGTACCCGCCGCCTTGTGCAGCGGCGCGAAGTACTTCTGGAGGGCCGCGAGTTCGCCGCCGTTCTTCTCCAGCGAGTCACCGGTGAGCACGAAGTTGAGCGGGGTGTTGTAGAGCATGGCGAGCAGCGCGCGGTCGGTCTTCTGCCGCGGCAGCTTGGAGTACGACAGCTCCCAGCGCTCGGTGTTCACCAGGGAGTCATGGAGGGCGGTTTCGTACAGCGGCACCCGGTAGACCGGGTCGTACATCGCCTTCGCCACATCGGCCGGCAGCTCCGCGGGCTTGAAGAAGATGCGCGGGGCGTCTGCGGGCGCGTACCCGCCCCATGTCTCCTTGTCCCGCTGTGCCGTCCACAGACCGCCCGCCACCGGGGTGCCCGAGCCGTGGTCGAAGGCCAGCTCCTTGTTGGCCCAGGCCCCGGCGGACTCCGAGCCCAGCACGAGGCCGCGGTCGGACAGCCGCTTCATCCGGGCCAGCCGGTTGGCGCGGTCCTTCGCCTTGGTCATGGGGTGGGCGGTGCTGTGGTCGCGGAACAGCTCACCGGCCGCGTCCACGTCGAGGAAGTAGCTGTCGGCGCCCGCCTTGGTCATCTCGCGGGTGCGGTCGGCGAGGTAGTGGTGGCGCGGCTCGGCCTTCTCGAACGCCTCGGAGCTGAGGTAGCAGCCGCGATCGTGGAAGCCGGGGACGGGCTTGCCGTCGGCGTCCTTGACACAGAAGTCCGGGTACACCCTGCCCGGCCAGGTGGAGGTCGGCGCGTCGGAGGTGGCCGGGTCCTGGCCGTTGGCGAACGAGTCGTACGGGCCGACGAGATAGCCCGCCTTCTTCGCGGCCGCGGTGGCGGCGGCGTCCATGGGGCGGTCGTCGGCGTCGTAGCCGAGCCACATACGGTCCACGCCGAGGCCGCGCAACGTGCCCATGAAGTCGGCCTTGCGGGCGTCGCCCCACAGATAGGCGTGGAAGGCGCCGAGCAGTTTCCCGGTGGCCGGTGTCTCCCGGATCTTCTCCCGCAGGCTCTTCACCTGCCCGTGCTCACCGAGCCAGGCGCGGTAGTCGCGGGCAGCGGCCACGGGGGAGCCGTCGGTGAGCGAGAAGGCCACGGTGTACCGCGTGGTGCCGTCGGCGCGCGAGAAGCGGTGGGTGGCGGCGGTGCGCAGCTTGCCCCCGTGGGAGGTGACCCGCAGCGCGGTGCCGATGTCGCTGGGTACGAGATAGCTCACCCCCTGCCGGTCGCCGAGCGCATAGCCCCACAGCGGCATCGACAGACCCGACTCCATGGCGATGTCGGTGCCGACCAGATCGGCCCGGGAGGAGTTCCAGAAACGGTCGGCCACCGGCAGCGACAGCCCTTCCCCACGCGGCAGCTGTACGGCCGAGGCGCGCCGGTCGGTGCCGGTGACCGGCCACGACAGGGTGCGGGCGGGCTTGTTGGCGGCCTTGCCGGTGGCCGTGACCGACAGCACCAGACGGCCGTTGTCACCGGCGCGGGCGGTGACGTCCAGCCCGGTGTCCGGATAGCTCCAGCGGGCGGCGCCCGGCGAGGTGGTCACGGAGCCGGGCTTCCCGGGAGCGGTGGCGGCGGGCGCGGACAGCTCCACGGTGCCCTGGCCGGTACGGGCCGTGACCCGCAGCGAGGTGGTGTCCACGGTGGCGGTGCCGCCCCGCACCGGGACTTCCACACGATGGCCACCGACCACGACCGGGCGTGGCGCGTCCTGCTGTCCGGAGTGGGTGGTGGAGGCGAGGGTGGTCGTGGCAAAGGCGAGACAGGACACCGCGCCCGCCAGCGCCACCGCGGCGGTCACCCGCGACCGGGTGAAGTGTGTGCGTTTCATAGGACGTTGATAACGAGCCGATATAAGAGGGCTTCTAAGAACGGCTCCGGAGCACCGCCGGAACCGGCTCCGGGAAGGGCCGGTTCTCAACGTTCCGGGTCCGCACGGCCGGACCTGGCGCGCGGGATACGCAGCCGGAAGAGCGCACCGCCGCCGTCGGCCGCCTCCGCGGTGAGCGCGGCGCCATGTGCCCGGGCGATCTGCCGGGCCATGGCGAGCCCCAGCCCCGAACCGGGCAGGGCACGTGCCTGCCGGGAGCGGTAGAAGCGGTCGAAGACATACGGCAGGTCCTCAGCGGCGATACCGGGGCCGTGGTCGCGGACGGTGAGCTCGATGGCGTGTTCGCCCGAGGTGAGCCGGACCTCCACCTCGGCGCCGCGCGGGCTGAACTTGGCCGCGTTGTCCAGCAGATTGGTCAGCAGCCGGGCCAGCCGCGCGGGCACCCCGTCCACGGTGACCTCGGCAAGCTCCGTGGTGAAGGCGGTGTGTGCCCAGTGCGAGCGCGCCTCCTCGACACAGCGCGCGGCCAGCAGATCCAGCCGCACCGGCTCCACCAGCGGCTGCGGCTCCTCGTCCCGTGCCAGCTCGATCAGATCGTTGACCAGGCCGGTCACCTCGCGCAGCCGGCCGCCGAGCGCCGACGCGGCCCGGTCCCGCTGGGCGGGGGAGAGCCGGTCGGCACGGGCCAGCAGCTCGGCGTTGGTACGCAGTGCGGTCAGCGGGGTGCGCAGCTCATGGGAGGCATCGGCCACCAGACGGCGCTGGGCGGCCACCGACTCCTCGAGCTCACCGAGCATGGTGTTGAAGCTCCCGGCCAGCCGGGTGATCTCGTCCCCGCGCCGCAGCTCCTCCGGCGGCAGCTCGATGCGATGGGCCGGGTCGCGGGTGGCGGCGATCCGTTCGGCGGTGGCGGTGAGCCGGGTGACGGGCGCCAGCGCCCGGCGGGAGGCCAGATAGCCGAGCCCGGCGGCGAGCAGCGCCCCCGCCGCGCCGATGGCGGCGAGCAGCCGCGCGGCCTGGCGTTCGCCCTGCTCCACGGTGTCGGAGCGCAGGGCGAGCTGAAGTGCGCGATGACCGCGCAGCGGGGTGGTCAGCGTCCGCATCCGGTGCCCGCGCACGGTGACGTCGCTGTGGTACGCGCCGCGGGAGCCCGCGGCCACCTGGCGGGTGGCGTCGGTGACCGGGACCACCAGGTCCTTGCCGAGCGGGTGTCCCGGGGTGCCGGTCTTCTGGGTGACGACCTGCGCGCAGGCGGGCGCGGCGAGCCAGCGGCATTCCCCGTACAGCGTCCCGGTGCCCTCGTCGCGCCGGTCCTGGGCCAGCAGGGTGGCCTGCTGGGTGAGCTGGAGGTCGAGCTGACGCACCAGCTCGTAGCGGATGACCACGTACGCGGCCGCGCACACCCCGACCGTGACCAGCGCCACCGCGACCGAGGTGATCAGCGCCATCCGGGCGCGCAGCGGCAGACGCCCCGTCAGCCGGCCCGTCGGACGGCCTCCGGTCCGGTGGGCGGCGCTCATCGCTCGGCCAGTGCGTAGCCGGTGCCGTGCACCGTGTGGACCAGCCGCGGGGCGCCGTCCGCCTCCAGTTTGCGGCGCAGATAACCGATGTACACCGCCAGCGAGTTGGAGTCCGAGGCGAACTCGGTGCCCCACACCAGCTCCTGGATCAGCTCCCGCGGCAGCACCTGGCCCGGATGGCGGAGGAACACCTCCAGCAGCCCGAACTCGGTACGGGTGAACTCCATCCGCCGTCCGCCGCGCACTCCGGTGCGGCTCTCCGGATCGACGGTCAGATCGGCGAAGGACAGCGCCCCGGACACGTTTTCGTCGAGCGGCCCGGCGGGTGCGGCACGGCGCAGCAGCGCCCGCAGCCGGGCCAGCAACTCGTCCAGCGCGAACGGCTTGACCAGATAGTCGTCGGCCCCCGCGTCCAGGCCCGCCACCCGCTCGCTGATCTCGTCCCGGGCGGTGAGCACCAGGACGGGCGTACGGTCGCCGAGCCCGCGCAGTCTCCGGCACACCGCCAGCCCGTCCATCACCGGCATGCCCAGGTCCAGCACGATGGCGTCCGGCGGCTCGGCGGCGACCGCGCTGAGCGCCGCCAGACCGTCCCCGGCCACCCGTACCTCGTACCCCTCCACGGCCAGCCCGTCCACGAGGGCGGCGCGGACCTCCGGATCGTCGTCCACCACCAGCACGGCCGCCGTCCGGGGGTCGGTGGGCTTTCCCCGGCCGGACGGGGAGGACGCGGCAGCGGACATCACGGGGCCTTTCGGATGGGCACAGGTCAGTCCCTACCCTGGCAGAACGCGCTCTTAGAACCCTCTTAACCGCCATGGGCGACAATCGTCGGGTGCAGATCCTGTCCTTCCCCGAGGCCGAGACTCCGCCCCCGCTCCGCGCCCAGGTGTGGGAGCTCCAGCAGGAGGCGTGGCCCCCGGTGGAACCCGGTGCCGAGGGTGAACCCCGGCCCGTCCACGATCCCGCCCTGCGACCGCTGACGATGCTGCTCGTGGACAGCGGGGACGGCACCTACGACGGCGAACAGGGCGGTGGCGTGGGGGGCGGCACGGTGCTGGCCGCCCTGGACATCCTCACCAAGACGATCACCCACGTGGGCCGTTCCTACCGGGCCGGGGGCCTCAGCACCGTGGTGACCCGGCGGGCGGTACGCGGCCGGGGATACGGCGCGCGCCTCGTCGCCGCCGCCCACCAGGCCATGGCCGCCTCCGGTCTTGACCTGGGCGTCTTCACCTGCGACCGGGAGCTGCAAGATTTCTACACGGGCGCGGGATGGCAGCCGCTGCCCGGTACGGTGCTCATCGGAGGCACACCCGAGGCTCCTTTCCCCAGCGACCGGCCCTCCTTCGACAAGGTCACCATGGCGGACTTCTTCTCCGCCGCGGCCCGGTGCCACCGCGCCGACTTCGTGTCCGCCCGGATCGAGCTGTACCCCGGCGAGATCGACCGCCTGTGGTGACCGGCGCGGGAGACACGGCCCGTTAGTCCAACACTCCCGCGCACTTGTCCATGGGCGCCCGGCCCGCCGCGGTTCCAGGGTGGAGCACTGTTCCCACCAGCGAGGCGGAGGAGCCGGCGCGTTGACTCACACAGAGGAGAGGCGGCCTGAGGAGGGGCGTCCCGGCCGCAGAGCGGTCGTGGTCACCACCACACTGGCCGGAATCGGAACGGCCATCGGCGCGGGCGGCGGCACCGCACACGCCCGTGACACCGCACACGCCCGCGCCACCGAGCGCACACTGCGGACGAAGCGGCTGGAGGTCCGGGTGGACCCCGACTTCCCGCGCATCATCGCGTACACCGACCGCGAGAGCGGCGCGGTGCTGTACGGACAGCGGGAGCCGGTGCGTTCGCTGCTCATCGACGGCACCGAACACACTCCCCGCACCACCGCCGTCACCAGCGGCCCGGACCACATCACCTACACCCTCGCCTTCGGCGCGGACACCGCCCCGGACGCCGAGATCGACATCCGGATCCGGGTCAGCGGATGGCAGGCCGAGTGGCGGGTCACCCGGATCGCGGACACCAAGGCACTGCGCGTGGGCACCCTGCGCATCCCCGGTCTGGCGTTCCTCAGCGTCCGCGCCGACCAGCCGGGGGCCACCCTGCTGGCCGCCCGGATCGAACTCGACAAGGCCAAGAGCGGTGACACCGTCGTCCGCCCGGCGGCCGACACCCCCACCGACAGCGAACCGATCGGCTGCGCCTACGCGGTCGTTCATACCGACCGGCTCGCCGCCGCCGTCGAGACCAACACGGTCTGGGACAAGCCCTCTTCCGCCGCGGGCACCACCTGGGAGAACGGACGGCTGCGGCGGCAGACCGTGCGGGAGGACGGCCAGATCACCGTCCGCCTCACCTGCGGTGAGTGGACCCACCGGGCCGCCACCGCCACCGTCGGCGCCACCGAGCCGCTGCCCTGGGCCACCGTGGTCCTCACCCGGGACCGCAACGGTGACGGTGTGGTCGACTGGCAGGACGCCGCCATCGCCTTCCGCGACATCATGGTCAATCCGCGCGGCGCCGATGAGCAGCATCTGCGGGTCGTCCCGCATATCCCGTTCAACTTCGCGAGCCAGGCCACCAACCCCTTCCTCGACACCCTCGACAATGTCAAGCGCATCGCGCTGGCCACCGACGGGCTGGGGCAGTACACCCTGCTCAAGGGCTATCAGTCGGAAGGCCATGACTCCGCCCACCCCGACTACGCGGGCAACTACAACACCCGCGCCGGCGGCCTGGCCGACCTCAACACCCTGCTGCGTGCCGGACGCCGCTGGAACAGCGACTTCGCGGTGCACGTCAACGCCACCGAGTCCTATCCGGTGGCCAACGCCTTCTCCGAAACGCTCGTCGACAAAAACGACAAGCAGTGGGACTGGCTCGACCAGTCCTACCGCATCGACGCCCGGCGCGACCTGGTCTCCGGTGACATCATCCGGCGCTTCCAGGACCTGCGGAACGACACCGACCCGGCCCTCAGCGCCCTCTACATCGATGTCTTCCGCGAGTCCGGCTGGAACTCCGACCGGCTCCAGCGCGCCCTGCGCGACCAGGGCTGGCACCTCACCACCGAATGGGGCCACGGCTTGGAGCGTTCCTCGCTGTGGTCGCACTGGGCCACCGAGACCGACTACGGCCCGGACAGCTCGCGCGGTATCAACTCCCGGCTCATCCGCTTCATCCGCAACCACCAGAAGGACGTCTTCGCCGACAAGTGGCCCACCCTGCTCGGCATCCCCCGGATGGGCAACTTCGAGGGCTGGACCGGCAAGACCGACTGGACCGCCTTCTACAAGCTCATCTGGACCCACAGCCTCCCGGCCAAATACCTCCAGGCGTACCCCATCCGCACCTGGGGCGACCATGAGATCACCTTCGAGGGGCCCGGCCGTACCTCGGTCACCGACACCGGGGGCGTCCGCCGCATCACCACCGACGGACGGTTGGTCTACGACGGTGGCGGCTATCTGCTGCCCTGGGAACCGCGCGAGGCCACCGACCCGGCCAAGCTCTACCACTACAACCCGGCGGGCGGTACCACCCGTTGGCGGCTGCCCCGCGGCTGGTCGGGGCAGCGCTCCGTGGTGCTCCACCGACTGACCGACCAGGGGCGTGCCGAGCCCGTCACCCTGCCGGTGCGCGACGGCGGCGTCAGCATCACCGCCGACGCCGGTGCCCCCTATGTGGTGCTGCGCTCCCGCGCCCGTGCCCAGGCGGCACCCGGCTGGGGCGAGGGCACCCCGCTGTACGACCCCGGATTCCACTCCGGCTCACTGCGCGGCTGGCAGACCACCGGTCCGGCGACCGTCGAACGCAGTGAACTGGGCGATTACGAACTGGTCATCGGCGAGGGCGCGGCCGCCACCGTCGGCCAGCGGCTCGACCGGCTCGCCCCCGGCGGCTATGTGGCCTCCGTACAGGTGGAAGTGGGAGCGAAGGCCGGTGAACGACGGCGGGCAGCGCTGCGGGTGCACACCGCCGACGGTGTCACCGCGGAGAACTGGACCGAGACCTCCACGGCCGCCAACCACATGGCCGCCGACCGCAAGCACGGCACCCGTTTCCAGCGGATGTTCACCTTCTTCACCGTCCCCGACGGCGGCGGACCGGTCACCCTCACCCTGGCGGCGGCCGAGGGCCGGGCCAGGGTCCGCTTCGACCGGCTGCGGGTGGTACGCGCTCAGCGCACCGAGAAGCCCGGCACCCTGGTGTACGAGGACTTCGAGCGGGTGCCGCAGGGCTGGGGCCCGTTCGTCAAGGGCGACGCGGGCGGTGTCACCGACCCCCGCACCCATATCGCCCAGCGGCACGCCCCGTACACCCAGGCCGGATGGAACGGCAAGGTGATCGACGATGTGCTCGAGGGCGGCCAGTCGCTGAAGTCACGTGGTGAGAACGCCGGGCTGGTCTACCGCACGGTGCCGCACACCGCCCGCTTCCGCCCCGGACGGCGCTACCGGGTGAGCCTGACCTACGCCAACGAGGCGGCCGGTCAGTACGCGTGGATCACCGCCGTGGACGAGCCCTCTGCGCGGGAGCTGGAACGTACCCCGCTGCCCGCCGCCACCGGGCGGGCCACCCACACCTACACCGTCACCGCGCCCGCGGACGGTGAGATGTGGGTCGGGCTGCGGAAGACCGGTGACAGCGGAACCGCGGAGTTCACCCTGGACTCCTTCACCGTGGAGGAGCTGGACTGAGAAGGGTGAGCGGGGGCGTCAGCGCAGGAACACTGCCCGCTCACCCGCGCCCTCCAGCTCCAGCACCAGCACCGTGTTCTCCCCGGCCCGCAGCAGCGGGCCGGGGACGTACAGCGTCCGCTGCGGGCCCACCGACCAGTAGCGGCCCAGACAGTGGCCGTTGACGAGGACAAAACCACGGGTCCAGCCGGGCAGTTCGAGGGTTGCGTCCCCCACGGCGGACACCGTGAACAACCCCCGGTACAGCCCTTCACCCGGACCTTCCGGGCCCTCCTCCGCCAGGTCCCGGAACGGCACCCGGGCCACCGCGTCCCTGTCCTCCACCGCGCTGAGCCGCAGTGGCCGCGCCCGTACCCCGTGCAGATACTGGCGCTCGTGGAGCACCCCGCCGGTGATGCCCTTCGGCTCGGCCAGCCGCGGCCCGTAACCGACCCGGCCCAGCGACTCCACCCACAGCTCCACCGCGGCCGGACCGGTCACCCCCTCGACCACCGCGTCCGTCTCGTCCAGCACCGCGCGGCGCTCCCCGTCCACCGAGCACACCGCGCGGTCCCGCAGCCCGGTCACCCGCAGCGGATACGAGCCGCGCGGGCCCGGTACGTCGAGGCGGTAGCGGACCACACCCCGGTCCACATCCAGTTCCTCGAAGGTCGGTGGCATCGGCGCCACCACTTCCTCATCGCCCAGCGCCCCCAGCACATCGCTCAGCGGCGCCCACTGCGTCAAGGCGATCCGCACCGGCTCCGCGAGGACGGGAGGCGACGGCGGCACATCCGGCAGCGGCCGGTCCGCGTACTCCGCCAGCACCTCGCGGAACCGCCAGAACTTCTCCGTGGTCCGCCCCCGTTCGTCCACCGGGGCGTCGTAGTCGTACGAGGTCACCACCGGCCGCAGCGCGCCGAGGTGGTCCTCACCGGCGCGGTTCGCGCCCGCCCAGCCGCAGGTGTTCGTTCCGCCGTGCGCCATGTAGATGTTGACCGACGCACCGCACTCCAGGATCTCGCGCAGCGCCGCCGCGGCGTCCGCCGCGTCCCGGACCGGGCTTTCCGCACCCCAGTGGCCGAACCAGCCGCACCAGAACTCCATGCACATCAGCGGCCCCGAGGGCCGGTGGCGACGCAGCGCGGCGAAGGCGTCCCGCGCCCCGGATCCGAAATTGACGGTGGCCAGGACGCCCGGCAGGGAACCACCGGTGAGCATATGGTCCTCCGGTCCATCGGAGGTGAACAGCGGTACGCTGACGCCCAGTTGCCGCAGGCGCCGGGCCAGCCGCCGCAGATATCCCCGGTCCGAACCGTAGGAGCCGTACTCGTTCTCCACCTGCACCATGAGCACCGGACCACCGTTCCCGGACCCGGATCCCGGCGTCGCCGGGGCCGTGATCTGGCGTGGCACCACCTCGGCCATCAGCCGCTCGAACCACCCCTCCACCGCCGCCAGATACTCCGCGTCCGCGGTCCGTACCCGGCGGCCCACCGGTCCGGTCAGCCAGTGCGGCAGTCCGCCGTTCTCCCACTCCGCGCAGATGTACGGCCCGGGGCGCACGATCGCCCACAGCCCGGCCTCTCGCACCGCGTCCAGGAACCGCCCGAGCGCTTCCACATCCTCGAACCGGCCCGGCGAGGGTTCGTGCAGATTCCACGGCACATAGGTCTCCACACAGTTCAGCCCCATCGCGCGCAGCATCGCGAGCCGGTGTCCCCAGTGGCCCTCGGCCACCCGGAAGTAGTGCAACGCCCCCGACAGCAGCCGGACCGGCCGCCCGTCCAGCTCGAAATGCTCAGCCCCGACCACGAACTCCGGCACAGTCCGGCCCCGCCTCTCGTGCGTCCGCTCTCGTCCATCCGCTCCGACCGGGTCACCCTTTCCCCCTGGCGGGCGGGCGGTCCATGGACAAAGATCGGCGATTGATTGGACGCAGCTGAGACGCGGCTGTGAAGCAGCTGACGGGAGGCGGTGGCGGCACCGGCGCCACCGCGCCCTGGACAACACCACCGGCCGGACAGGAGCGCGGATGTATCACACCTGGATGCGGTACTTCACGCCCAGCCCGGCCCATCACCGGCTCGGCCTGGTGTGCCTGGGCGTCGGTCTCCAGCACGGCGCCCTGCCCGTCGTCGGCCCGCGCGTCCTCGGCCACCATGTGGCGGTGGTCATCAGCGCGGGCGGCGGATGGTTCCGCGGTGCGGACGGCCGCCGCCGTACTGTCACCGCGCCCGCACTGCTCTGGCTCACGCCCGGTGTCACCCACCACTACGCCCCGGACCCGGACACCGGATGGGACGAGGCGTTCGTCGACTTCACCGGACCGGCCACCGCCGCCTACACCGACCTGGGCTATATCGACCCGGACGAGCCGGTGGTCGCGCTCACCGACACCGCCACCGCCCGTACGGCCATCGGCCGGATCGTCCGCGCCGCCCGCCAGGGCAACCCGTTCCTGGAGGTCGAGACCGCCGCCGCCGTCCATGAACTCCTCGTCGCCCTGCGCCGCGTGCGCGCCGACACCGGTGCCGATGGACATCCGGTGCTCCAGGCGCTGGCCCGGGACGCCTTCCAGCCGCTGTCGGTGGCCGAGCACGCCGCCCGGCACGGCATGACACCGGCCGAACTGCGCACCGCGGTACGGCGCGGCGCGGGGTGCAGCCCCAAGGACTACCTGCTCGGGATCCGGCTGGGCCGTGCCAAGGAGCTCCTCGTCGGCACCGAACTGCCGGTGGCCGCCGTCGCCCGCCGTGTCGGCTACGACGACCCCGCCTACTTCAGCAGGCTGTTCGCCCGCCGGGTGGGCACGGCACCGGTCCGCTTCCGTGAGCAGCAGGGCCGTTCGGTGCCCGGCGGCTTCACCGATCGGATCCCGGACCCGGACCGCCCGCCGACGATTCCGCCCTCCGCGCCGGTGGACGGCGGCGGATGACGCGACGTCGGGTCGCGGAGTGGCGGAAGGGGGCCCGGTGACACGTTGTCCGAGGTGATCGATAGTGTCGTGCCTCGCACGTGCGGGGGCGTGTGCTGGAGGAGTGCTGTCTTCCTGCTGTTCTGCGCCCGCTCAGGGACGCCGACACCGAGGAGGGGAGCCATGTCGTACCCAGGGCCGCCCGAGTATCCGGGCAACGCCGGGGCCTACGGCCAACAGCCGCAGGGGCCCTGGCAGCAGGGCCAGCTACCAGGCCAGGGCCAGGGCGGGGCCGCGCCACCACCGATGCCATCGCCCATGCCACCGCCGCCACCACCGTCCCAGGCGCCGCCGGGCCGGCAGGGCGCACCCCAGCAGCCGGGCCCGATATCCCATCAGCCGGGCCACCCGGGCCACCCGGGCCACCCCGGCCACCCCGGCTACCCCGGTCAGCCGCCCGCCGGGCCGTGGGCGTCGCCGGGTATGCCGCCCGGCGGTATGCCCGTTCCGCCCCAGACCCCGGCCGCGCAGAAGAACGCGGGGCGCACCTGTCTCACCGTCGGCCTCGGCGTCGTCGGTGTGCTGGCGCTGCTCGGCGGTGGTGGGCTGACCGCCCACGCCTTCTCCAACCACAGCCAGACCATCCCCAACCGCTCCGCGTACGGCCCCGCGATGTGGCGGAACGAACCGGCGGACACGCTGTTCCCGGAGACCCTCTCCGTCCGCGAGAACGCCCAGTCCCAGTCCACCGACCGTACCCGGGCCATGTGGCACCGGATCGGTATCTCCGAAAAGAGCGGCTGCGACGAGGGGTTGGCGGGCGCCACCGCGGCCGAGGCGAAGAAGCTGGGCTGCAAGGCCGTGCTGCGTGCCACCTATGTCGATCCGACCGGTAACACCGTGGCCACCGCCGGCCTGATCGTCTTTCCCAAGGGCGATGCCGCCAAGACGGAGATGAGCACGTTCTTCGACGCCGAGAAGGACAAGCGCAACCCACTGCCGGGAGTGAAGGCGTACGCGGTGCCGGGCACCGCCGGCGCCCGGTGGAGCGATCAGCACAGCAACGGCTCGGCCGGGAGGTCGGTCACCGAACTCAGCATTCCCTGCGCCGTCGTGGCTTCCGCCGGTGCGGTCGACGGCCGCAAGGCGGGTCCGCTGCCCGGTCAGTGGGGCGGTTCCAGCCTTGACGCGAAGCAGGACCGCGCTCCGTGGCGGGGCGCCGCCGACAGCCTGGCGGGCGCACTCGACCAGCACCTCGGTGCTCTGCTGTTGGAGGAGACGTCATGAGTGTCCGGCGCAACGCCACGGCGTTGACCGCGGCCGCGCTCGGCGCGCTGCCGGCCGTGCTGCCCGCCACGTCCGCGTCCGCCGCCCCCGTCCCCACTCCGGCCGGCTGGGAGTCCCAGGCGCTCGGCCTGCCCGCGGCACAGCGGATCGCCCAGGGCGAGGGCATCAAGGTCGCCGTGCTGGACAGCGGGGTGATGACGAACCATCCGGCGCTCCGCGGCAAGGTGACCACGGGTCCCGACTTCTACCGCGACGGGCTTCAGCCCGGCAATCCGCGCTGGGGACGGCACGGTACGGCAATGGCCTCGGATGTGCTCAAGGTGGCCCCGAAGGCCGACATCCTGTCGGTCCGGGTGATCGACGACAAGCATGAACACGACGTCGACGAGGGTCCGTCCGGTCCCAGTCCGGTCGGTCAGGGCATCGACTACGCGGTCGACCATGGCGCCGATGTGATCTCGATGTCGCTCGGCGGTGAGATGTGGGGCGACCGTTACGACGACACCGAGGTCAACGCCCTGGCGCGAGCCGCGCAGAAGGGCATTCCGGTGATCGCGTCCGCGGGCAACGAGGGGGATATGTTCAACGAAGCCTCTTTCCCCGCCGGTTATCCGGGAGTGGTCGCCGTCGCCGCGACCCAGAAGGGCGGCACCCGCGCCGCATTCTCCACGGTGCGGACCTACAACGCGGTGGCCGCGCCGGGTGTGGGCATCGTGAGCGCGAAGCACACCGGCGGCTGGGCATCGGTCGACGGCACCTCGCCCGCCGCGGCGCTGACCTCCGGTGTGGTGGCGCTGATGCTCTCCCACAACAACAAGCTGACACCGGCGCAGGTGCGCGCGGTGCTGACCAAGACGGCCACCCATCCGTCCGGCGGGCGCAACGCCCTGGTCGGATACGGCCCGATCAACGCCGCCGCGGCGGTGCGGTCCTCGGCGAAGCCGCCGCACGGGCAAGAAATTCCTCGCGGAACCGGACGGCACCCCCAAAACGGAGCATCCGCCGATGGAGACCGAAGTGCTCACCGTCGGTCTCGGTGCCGCGGGGGCGGGGTTGTTGATGATTGCCGCGGCGGTGCTGATCCGCCGTGCGGGCCGCCGTCGCGCGGCCGCTCTGACGTAGTCGTCGGAAAAGCGGAAACACCCCGGTCGCCTTGACGACCGGGGTGTTTCTCTGCGTATATTGGGGATTTGCATGCCCTTATGAATTCCAGGCACGGCTAAGTCTGATGCAGTGATATTACCCGGCGGGAGTCGAATTGTCAAATGAGGAATTGCGTCGAGAACAACAATTTCTTGACATGCTCTACGGACGTCTCGCCGAGCTGAGGGACGAAGCGGAAAGGGCCGTGTCCGAGGCCCTGACCCTGGGCGACACCACCTCCCAGGGGCGGCTGGAGCGGGATGTGCTGGTCGCCGAGCGGTCCGGTCTCCTCGCCGCGTTCGACGCGGGAGAGCGCGGGCTGTGTTTCGGCCGGCTGATGTTCCGCGACGGCCGTGACCACCACATCGGGCGCATCGGTATGCGGCGCGACGACGCCGAGCGCACCCCGCTGGTCGTCGACTGGCGGGCCGATGTGGCGCGCCCGTTCTACCTCGCCACCGGACACACCCCCATGGGGCTGCGCCGCAGACGGCATATCAGCACCGAAGGCCCGCGGGCCACCGCCCTCCATGACGAGATCCTGGACCTGACCGACACCATACGGACCGGTCATGAGGGCAGCGACGCGGACGCCGTGCTGCTCGCCGCCCTGGACACCGCCCGCACCGGCCGGATGCACGAGATCGTGCAGACCATCCAGGCCGAACAGGACCGGATCATCCGCGCCCCGCACACCGGTGTCCTGGTCGTCGAGGGCGGCCCCGGCACCGGAAAGACCGCCGTCGCCCTGCATCGTGCCGCGTATCTGCTCTACGCGCAGCGGGAGTTGCTGGCCCGCCGTGCGGTGCTGATCGTCGGCCCCAACCCGGCGTTCCTCGGGTACATCGGGGAGGTGCTGCCCTCGCTCGGCGAGACGGGGGTCATGCTCGCCACCCTCGGTGAGCTGTTCCCCGGGGTGACGGCCACCGGTATCGACACCCCCGCCGCCGCGGAGGCCAAGGGCCGCGCCACGATGGCCGACGCGCTGGCCCGGTTCGTACGGGACAAGCAGTCCCTGCCCGACCCGGCGATCGTCATCCCCCATGAGGACGGTGACCTGGTGCTGGACGCGGACATCGCGTCCGACGCCCGCTGGCTGGCGCGTGGCACGCGGCTGCCGCACAACCTCGCCCGTCCGCATTTCGCGTTCTCCGTCATCGACGCGCTGACCGACCAGTTGACCGACCGCATCGGCGCCGACCCCTACGGCGGCCCCAACCTGCTGGGCCCCGATGACATCGCCCAGCTCGGCAAGGCGATCGCCACCAGCTCCGAGGTGCACGCCGCCATCGGGGAGCTGTGGCCCCACCTCACCCCGCGGCAGCTGGTCGCGGACTTCCTCAGCGAGCCGGTCCACCTCCCCGAGGCCGACGCCGAGGCGATCCGCCGCACCGGCGGTGCGTGGACCCCCGCCGACGTTCCGCTGCTCGACGAGGCCGCCGAACTCCTCGGTGAGGACGACTCCGCCGCCCGCGCCGCCGCCGAGGGCCGACGACAGCAGCGCATCGCCTACGCGCAGGGTGTGCTCGACCTCTCCTACGGCTCCCGCACCCAGGAGTTCGAGGACCGCGAAGACGAGGACTCGGAGGTGCTGGCCGCCCATGACCTGATCGATGCCGAGCGGCTGGCGGAGCGGAACGAGGAGGCCGATCACCGCAGCGCCGCCGAGCGCGCCGCGGCCGACCGCACCTGGGCCTTCGGCCACATCATCGTGGACGAGGCGCAGGAGCTGTCCACGATGGCGTGGCGGCTGCTGATGCGGCGCAGCCCGACCCGTTCGATGACCCTGGTGGGCGACCCCGCGCAGACCGCGGAGCCCGGTGGCTGCGGCTCCTGGTCGGAGATCCTTGCCCCGTACGTCGAGGACCGCTTCGAGCACACCCGGCTCGGTGTCAACTACCGCACACCGGCCGAGATCATGGCCATCGCCGCGGAGGTGGCTCGGTCCGCGGACCCCGCCTTCGAACCGCCCAGTTCCGTCCGCGCCACCGGAGTACGCCCCTGGGCCCGGCATACCGCGGATCTGCCGGGCGCGGTGGCCGGGGCCGTGGCACGGGAGACACGGGAGGAGGGCCGGATCGCGGTGATCGCGCCACGCGATCGCCTCGATGCCCTCCGTACCGCCCTGCCGGACGCCTCCGCCGGACGCACTCCGGATCTGACCCGCCCGGTGGTCCTGCTCGACCCACGGCAGGCCAAGGGGCTGGAGTTCGACACCGTGATCGTGGCCGAACCGGCGGAGTTCGGGACGAGCGACCTCTATGTGGCGCTCACCCGGGCCACCCAGCGGCTGGGCGTGGTGCACACCGGACCGCTGCCGAGGGGTCTGGACGGCCTTGCGGCGGATGGTCCCACGGCGGGTCCCGAGCCGGAGGAGGGGACGCCGGGAAACGGGACACCGGGGAACGGGACGCCGGGGGAGGGGACGCTCACCGCTCCGGAGAAGTGAGGAAACCGGTGACCGGGCGCTCCTGGCGTACACCGTCGACCGTGATGTCGACCGCCTCGTTGTAGAACGCCACCCGGTCCCTGATGACCTCCACGGCCGGCAGCGGATCCGGATAGCTCCAGGCGATGCCCGGTGGCACCTCGCCACCACCCGCCCAGGACCAGTACGCGGTGGCCACCCCCTTGTACGGGCAGCGGGTGGTCAGCTCGGCCGAGGTGAGCAGATCCAGCCGGACGTCCTCGCGCGGGAGGTAGTAGCGGACGGGCAGATGGGTCTCGAAGAGCAGCACCGGGGAGTGCGAGTCCGCCACCACCGTCCCCTCGATCGAGACCTGGACATGGCGGGTGCTGGGCAGTGCGTCCACGCGCTTGTGGGGGTCGCGGGGATGTACGAAGATCTCCTCCTCCTCTTCGTACCAGTGGTCCAGCACGTCCCTTCCGAACCAGGCGAAGGAGAGGTATCCCGCCAACTCCTCACCGGGGTAGGTCCAGGCCGCGTCCGGGACGATCGCCTCGCCGGTGTCCAGGTCGTAGTGGGTCGCCCCCGGTGTCGGGTTGGCGGGCGGTGCGCTCTCGCGCAGCAGATCCATTCGGACGTCCTCGCGGGGAAACGCGTACAGCGGGACCGGGCGCCCCGGCTCCCACACCAGGATCGGACGGCGGCTGTCCACCACAGTGATCCCGCCCTTGGTGCCACGCACCCAGCGCTCGCTGGGCTCCCACACCAGGGCCCGGTCGGGCCCGGAGTCCCGCCGCCTCACGGGCACGGGCTCGCCCCCGCCACCGGTGTCCGCCACGAACGCCACCTCACCCCTGATTCCGGTCCGGTCCCCCTCGGCACGGTGTGCACCGTGCCAACGGTCGACCTCCACCATGCCCGGTCGGAGGGGATTCCGCAGCTCCGCCAGGGGCGACCGTCAGCGGGCCGTGATCCGCGCGGCCACGCAGGGGTCCTCGTTGCGGTAGCCGAGCCGGTTGTACAGCCGGTCCGCGGGGGCGTTGTCGGCCAGCTGCCACAGGGTGCAGAACCCGTGGCGGCGTACCGCGTACCGGGTCAGCCACGAGGTCAGCGCCGCGCCGAGTCCCTGGCCGCGCATCCGGGCGTCGGTGGCCACCGACGCCATCAGCGGCGCCCCGCTGTCCCGTAGCGTGCTCAGGGCGCCGCACGCCACCATCCTGCCGTCGTCGTCCCGGATGCCGGCCCACAGGCTGACACCGGCGGAACCGGGACCGGTGGAGTGGGCCGGGCTGTGCTCGTTGAGGAACGCCAGCAACTCGTCGTGGTGACGCGCGCCGCACTCGACCACCCGCTCCTCGCCACGCTGGACCGGTGGCTCCTCCAGTGTCCAGCGGAAGACCCACTCGACCACGTCGGTCACCGGCAGATGGCGAGCGACCAGGGTGTCGGTCCCCCGCGGCCCGGTGAACTCACGCACCCGGTCGGGACGGCGCTGCGCCGCACGCAGCACGAGGGCGGCGGCGGCCACCGGCTCACCGACGCTCCACACATGGCCACGGGTGTCGTCCAGCCAGGCCGCGGCGCCGTCGGCGGTCCAGCTGATCCGGTCGGTCGGGCGTTGTCGTGCGGCGCCGAACCTCAGCAGGGCGGAGCCCGGCCGCTGTTCCAGGCCCTGGTCGAACAGGTCCGCGGGGCGGGGGAGGACAGTCGTTGCCTGCATCGCTACTCACACGAAGACATGAGGAAGGACAAGGAAGGACGGCTGAGGAGCCACGGGGAGGGGGTATGGGGGAGGCGGCCGACCACTCTGGCACACCGCCCCTGGTCGGGGGCAAATCCGTGGCGGCGGCACCGCGCCATGCCATGAGATCTGTCACATCGATCCGTGGAGCAAAAGGTGCGTGAAGGTCGATATCTCCTAGGCGACATAAGAGGGTTTTTCCGCTCTGGTGGACATGTGTACTCCGGCTCGCGATGCCGTCCGGATCGGAGCGCCATGGTGTCCAGTCACGTCGGTGCCAGGTGTTCTGACGGGGTGGCAGTGCGGTGGCGAAGTTATGAAGCCGCACCAGCACGCATCGGCGAGGAGTGCAAGCCACATGAACCACTACGAAGCCGCATAGGACCGAACACTTGTTGCCCCGGACCTCCGGCGGATCTAAGAATGGCGGCCCGCAAGGCGCCCCGGCGGCTCATGCGCGACATCGTGCGGAACCCCGCCGGACCAGGGGGAGAGGGCGTGCCGCGATTACCGAGTGAGGTCATGTATGAGCAAGCACCGCAGCCAGAAGACGCACCACCGGAAGATAGCCGTCGCGGCCGTGGCCGTCGCCGCCGTGGGTGTGCCTTCCGTTGCCATGGCCTGTCTGGACGGGCAGGACAACAAGGGCTCCGAGGCCCGCGGCGAATGGACCACGACCGCCCGCCACCATGGGCACACCGACTCGGACAAGAAGAACGACCACCGGTGGAAGCACCGCGCCGACCGGTCCAAGCCCGCCCCGAGCGCATCGCGGTCGGCCTCGCCGCGTCACACCCCGTCCGCTCGCCCCTCCTCCGCGGCACCGTCCTCCGCCGCCCCCACCCGCACCGCCCCGGCCAAGGCCACCACCAAGGCCGCCTCGCCGTCCTCCGCGGCCCCCGCGTCGAGCACCGCCACCAAGAGCTCCGGTTCGTCCCTCCAGGACCAGATTGTCGCGCTGGTCAACAAGGAGCGCGCCAAGGTCGGCTGTAAGCCGGTGACTGTCGACGCCAAGCTGACCAAGGCCGCCCAGGCTCACAGTGAGGACATGGCGGCGCACAGCAACATGTCGCACACCGGGTCCGACGGATCGTCCCCCGACGACCGCATCGAGCGGGCCGGATACTCCTGGAGCACCTACGGCGAGAACGTGGCCTACGGCTACAGCTCGCCCGAGAGCGTCATGCAGGGCTGGATGAACAGCTCCGGCCACAAGGCCAACATCCTGAACTGCGACTTCAAGGAGATCGGCGTCGGCCACGCGCAGCCCGGCCACTACTGGACCCAGGACTTCGCCGCCGCCCGCTGACCCACTCGGCCACTTCGCCCTGCGGTGCCCGGCCGCCAACGGGCACCGCACACGGCACCCGCGCACACCGGCCGGGGCCGGCGCTCAGCCGTCGGCCCCGACCGCCCGCGCCCGCGCCTCGCCGGGCGGGCGGATGAACTGGAGCTCCAGTGTGGCCGGTGGCTCGGCCACACCCGGCCCGCCCGCGAGCGCCCAGGCGAGCAGATCGTCGGTGCTCTCGTCGTCCAGCGCCCAGCCGACCCAGGTCGGCCGGCCACCGACGCGGCGTCCGGTGGCGGAGGGCTGGACCACCACCACATTGGCCTGACCGCAGGGGCCCAGACAGTCGGTCGTCCGGACCGCCAGACACCCCGGCGCGGCGTCGGCCGCCGCCCGCAGCCGGTCCAGCTGACCCTGGTGATCCGTACGCGGGTGCTTGGCCGCATCGCCGCAGCAACAGCCCCGGCAGACAACGAGGGTGCACGGCCGTTCCGGTACGCCGCGCCGCGGCCAGCTCTGCATCAGAGCATTGTGGCACGGCGGTTCAGCGCCGCGTCCGGCCCCGAACGGTGCCCACCGCGAGGCGCGCGTTCAGCCGGGTGTCCGCTCCCGGGGCCCGTAGAGCGCCTGGTCCTGGCCGGTGGCCAGGGCCCAGTACCGGTCGCCGTAGGACCAGTGCCACCATTCGGTGGGGTAGTTGACCATGCCCACCGCCGTCAGTGCGTCGGCGAGTATCCGCCGGTTGGCGCGGGCCTGTGCACCGATACCGGGAGCGTCGGTGTAGCAGGCGCCGTCGCTCTCCTCCGGGCTGGCGTTCATCGGGGTCCCCATGTCGAGTTCCCGCCCGTCGGCCGTGGTGGCGAGAGTGAGGTCGACCGCGGCACCGGCACTGTGCGGGGCGATCTCGGGAGGGGACACATAGCGGCTCGCGGCGCGGTGGACCTCCTCGGCGGACCAGCCGGGATGGGACGCGCGCAGCTCGTCGGCGTACTCCTGGAAGTAACGCCGTTGCAGGGCGGGCGGCCGGTAGCCCTCGACCATGAGCAGCCCGATGCCGTCCGGCAGCAGCTTCCGCGCCTCCAGCAGCCGGGCCAGCACACCTTCCCGCAGCCAGGCGAACGCACCCTCGGCGTCCGCTCTTTCGGGGGCGGTGGCCAACGACGCATGGAGCCGGACGTCGAGGAGCGGTTCACCGCAGTCCACCACAGGGATGGATGTGACTCTCGGATCTGACATCAGGACAACATCGGTCATGGACCGATCATCGCCTGCCGGTGGCGGCGTGGTGGGAGGCCGCGTTGTGATCGTGGTCACCGGAGCGTGTCCCCATGTGCGACAAGCCATTCCTGGACGGCCCGGCCGGTCGCCTCGGAGTGGTCCTCCATGATGGTGAAGTGGTCTCCTGACACATCGATGGGGATATGCGGCAGCGGCCATGTCGCCTGCCAGGCGCCCTCGGCCGCCTCGACGGGGGTCGCGGCGGTGGATCCGCCGGGTGGATAGGCCGCGCGCACCAGCAGGGTGGGCGCGGTGACCGGCACCGGGCTCCAGTTCTCGAACGCGCGCAAGTAGCAGCCTTCGGCGGTGAGTTGGGCGCCGGTCAGCAGCTCGAGCTCCTCCGGGGAGGCGGCGTTGACCCGGGCCACGATCTCGGGCCACAGCTGGTCGTCAAACCTGTCGGTCACGGGGTAGGTGTCCAGCAGCACCACCGCGCCCACCGGGACACCCCACTGTTCCAGGCGCGCCGCCACCGCGTTGGCCATCAGACCGCCCGAGGAGTAACCGGCCAGGGCGAACGGGGCGCCGCCGGTGTGGGCGCGCACCACCTCCGCCTGGAAGTCCACCGCCTGCTCCACCCCGGCGGGCAGTGGCTCCCCGGTGCGGAAGCCGGGATAGGGCAGTACGGTGACCTTCCGGTGGCCACCGAATACCGTGGCGAAGCGGGTGTAGAAGTGCGGACCGGACGGCGCCACCAGCGGGGGGAAACAGAGCAGTTCGGTGGCGCTGCCGGTGGCCAGCCGCACCGGCGGCGGAGGGGGGGCCACCTCGGCCGCCACGGTGAACGTGGGCCGCAGAACCGCGGCCGCCCGCAGCAATTCCACACTCTCCACCCACAGACCGAGGCGACACGCCTGGAGATACAGCCCGCGCAGGGTGTCCTCGGGGGCGATGGCCGAGGCCTCGTCACCGAGGGCGAGTTCGGCGCACAGGTGGGCGCACAACGCCTCCCCGCTGGGGTGGTCGAAGGCGAGGGTGGCGGCCAGGCTCAGCCCGGTGGCTTCCGCCAGCCGGTTGCGCAGCTCCAGCGCGGTCAGCGAGTCGAAGCTCCACTGCCCCCGGGCATCGGTCATATCGAGCTCGTCGGGCGAGGCGTAGCCGAGGACGGCGGCCGCGTGGTCGCGCACCACCTCCGTCAGCACACGCTCCCGCTCGGCCTCCGGCAGTCCGGCCAGCCGGGTGGCGGTGTCCCCACCCGTGGCCGTCGCGGCCGCCCGAGCCGCCCGCTTCACCGGTGCCCGCACCAATCCGCGGAGCATCACCGGCACGGCGTCCGGGGTGGCGCGCAGCGCACCGGTGTTCAGCCGCATCGGCACCACCACGGACGTCGGTGACTCCAGGCCCAGGTCGAACAGGGCCAGCCCCTCGGCCGCGGACAGCGCGGCCACACCCGACCGGGAGAGCCGGGACACATCGGCCGCCGACATCCCTCCCGTCATACCACTGCTGTCCGCCCACAGACCCCAGGCCAGGGACACCGCGGACAGGCCCGCCGTCCGGCGGTGGTGGGCCAGCCCGTCCAGGAAGGCGTTGGCCGCCGAGTAGTTGCCCTGGCCGGGGCCGCCGAGCGTACCGGCCGCCGACGAGAACAGCACAAAGGCCGACAGCTCGCTGTCGAGGGTGAGTTCATGCAGCAGCCAGGCGGCATCGGCCTTGGGCCGCAGCACCCGCCGCACCCGCTCGGAGTCGAGGGCGCCGATCACCCCGTCGTCGAGCAGCCCGGCCGTGTGCACGACTCCGGTGAGCGGATGTGCCGCGGGCACAGCGGCCAGCAACGCGGCCAGCGCGGCACGGTCGGACACATCACAGGCGGTGAGCGTCACCTCCACGCCCAGCGCGGTCAGTTCGGCGCACAGCTCCTCGGCACCGGGTGCCGCCGGCCCGCTCCGGCTGACCAGCAGCAACCGGTCCACACCGTACGCGGTCACCAGATGGCGGGCGACGAGGGCACCGAGGGTTCCGGTGGCGCCGGTGACCAGTACGGTGCCACCGGGCACGAAGCGGGCCACGTCGGCGCCGGTGGCGCGGGCGGTACCGGCCCGGGTGAGCCGTGGCACCCGTACCTCGCCCTCGCGCAGGGCGAGTTGGGGTTCGCCACCGGCCACCGCTTCGGCCAGGGCCGTCGGCAGGGCCGTGTACGAGGCGGCGGATCCGTCGAGGTCGAGCAGGACGAACCGGCCGGGGTTCTCGGTCTGGGCGGACCGGATCAGCCCCCACACCGCGCTGCGCGCCAGATCGGAAACATCCTCCTCCTCGCAGGTCGCCACCGCCCGCCGGGTGACCAGCACCAGCGGAACGCTCGCGAATCGCTCATCGGACAGCCACTCCTGGGCATGGCGCAGCGCCTCCAGCGTGGCTTCTCCGGCGGTGGCCGCCGGATCAGCGCCGGACACATCGCCGAACGACACCAGCACCGCGTCGGGTGACCCCTCCCCCGCGCCGATGGCCGAGGCCAGACCGGCGCGGGGGGTGACGCTGCCGCCCCCGGCGGCGCACGCGGGCCCCAGCCCGAGGTGGTCAGGACCGGCCACCACCCAGCGGAGAGCCGTGGCCGGGGCGGACTGCCGCGGCCGGGCCACCCAGTCCAGCCGGAAGAGCGCATCGGCGGGTGCGCCACGGCCCGTTCCGAGCCGGTCGGCATCGACCGGCCGCAACACCAGCGACTCCACGGTGGCCACCGGTTCACCCGCGGGGTCCGTCAGCGACAGGGCGACCGCGTCCGGTCCGGCCGGGCTCAGTCGCACCCGCACCACAGCGGCGCCGACGGCGTGGCGCCGCACCCCGCGCCAGGAGAACGGCAGCCGGACCCGGCCCGCGTCCTCGAGGAGTCCGCCGAGGTCGATCGCGTGCAGACAGGCGTCGAGCAGCGCGGGATGCACCCCGTAGGCGTCGGCCTCGGTCCGCTGCTCCTCGGCGAGTTCCACCTCGGCCAGCACCTCGTCCCCGTGGCGCCACGCCGCGCGCAGCCCCTGGAACGCCGGGCCGTAACCGAGCCCCGCGGCGGCCATCGTCCGGTACACCCCGTCCACGTCCAGTGGCTCCGCTCCGGCCGGTGGCCAGACCGGAACGGAGTCCGGTGCTCTACCGCCGCCCACGGTGAGCACACCGACCGCGTGCCGGGTCCACTCCTCGGCGCCGTCCATGCCGCCCGCCCCGTCCTCGCCGGACGGGCTCTCCGAGCCGTCCGGACGCGAGTCCACGGTGACCGTGCGACGCCCGGAACCGTCGTCCCCGGCCACGGTGAGCCGCAGCCGCACCCCGCTGTGCTCGGGCAGCACCAGCGGCGCGGTGAGCGTCAGCTCCTCCAGCGTGTCACAACCGGTCAACTCACCTGCGGTCAAGGTCAGTTCCACCAACGCGGTACCCGGCAGCAGGGTGCTGTCACCGACCGTGTGATCGGCGAGCCAGGGGTGGGTGGCCGTCGCCAGCCGGGCGGTGCAGACCAGCCCCTGCCCGTCGGCCAGTTCCACCGCGGCACCGAGCAGCGGATGCGCTGCGGAGGTGAGCCCCAGCTCCGTCACGGCGGCCTCGCCGGCCGCCACCCGGGGCGCCTCCAGCCAGTAGCGCTGCCGCTGGAAGGCATAGGTGGGCAACTCCACCACCGGCCGGTCCCCGGACACAGGCTCCGCCCAGACCACCGCCGCGCCCCGGACATACGCCTCGGCCAGCGACAGCCGGAACCGTCCGCGGCCTCCGTCGTCGCGGCGCAGTGTGCCCAGGGTCGCGCCCTCGGTGTCCCGCAGGGTGTCCTGCATCGGCAGGGCCAGTGTCGGATGCGGACTGACCTCGATGAACACCTGGTGTCCGGCATCCGCCAGGGCCCGGGTGGCACGCTCGAAGTCGACGGTGTGCCGCAGACTGCGGTACCAGTAACCGGCGTCCAGACAGGCGGCGTCCACCCGTTCGCCCGTCAGCGCCGAGTAGTACGGCACCCGCGGCACCCGCGGCCGGATACCGCCCAGCGCCTCGGTGAGGTCGGCCTTGACCGCCGCCACCTGCACCGAGTGGGAGGCGTAGTCGACCGCCACCCGGCGGGCCCGCACCCCGTCCCGTTCGGCCGAGGCCAACAGCTCCGCCAGCGCGGCCGGTTCCCCGGACACCACCACCGCCCGCGGTCCGTTGACGGCCGCGACCGACAGCCGGTCGGCCCAGCGGGCGATGCGGCGCGCGGTGTCCTCCGCGGACGCCACCAGCGAGACCATCCCGCCGTGCCCGGCAAGGATGCGCAGGGCACGGGAGCGCAGCGCCACCACCAGAGCGGCGTCCTGGAGCGACAGCGCACCGGCCACACACGCGGCGGCGATCTCCCCCTGGGAGTGGCCCACCACCGCCGTCGGGGTGACACCGTGCGCACGCCACACCTCGGCCAGCGACACCATCACCGCCCACAGAACGGGCTGCACCACATCCACCCGGTCCAGACCCGGAGCGCCGGGCGCGCCACGCACCACATCGAGCAGCGGCCAGTCCGTATGGGGTGCCAGCGCGGCGGCGCACTCCGCCATCCGCGTGGCGAACGCCGGTTCGGCGTCGAGGAGTTCACGGCCCATGCCGACCCACTGGGAGCCCTGGCCGGGGAAGACGAACACGGGCCGTGGGTCCGGCCCCACCACCCCGCGCACCACCGACGGCAACTGCTCGTCCCGTGCCAGCGCGGCCAGTCCGTCCAGCATCGCCGCACGGCCGTCGGCCACCACCACGGCCCGGTGGTCCAGGGTGGCCCGGCCGGTGATGAGCGCATGGCCCACCTCGGCCGCGTCCAGTCCGGGCCGGGCCAGCAGATGCGCATGGAGCCGTTCGGCCTGACCGCGCAGCGCGGCAGCCGAGTGCCCGGAGAGCACCCACGGCACCGGTGGCAGCGGCGCGGCGGAACGCGCCGGTTCGGCCGGTGCGCCCTGCTCCACGATGACATGGGCGTTGGTACCGCTCACCCCGAACGACGACACCCCGGCCCGGCGCGGGCGCGAGCTCTTCGGCCACGGCCGCCCCTCGGACAGCAGCCGCACCGTCCCGGGGGACCAGTCCACCAGCGATGACGGCTCCTGGGCGTGCAGGGTCGGCGGCAGTACACCGTGCCGCATCGCCATCACCATCTTGATGATCCCGCCGACCCCCGCCGCTGCCTGGGTATGGCCCACATTGGACTTCAACGAGCCCAGCCACAGCGGCCGTTCGCGATCGCGCTGCCGTCCGTAGGTGGCCAGCAGCGCCTGGGCCTCGACGGGATCTCCCAGCCGGGTGCCGGTGCCGTGTGCCTCGACCGCGTCCACCTCGTGCTCGGTGAGCCCCGCGTCGGCGAGCGCCTGCCGGATCACCCGCGCTTGCGACGGGCCGTTCGGCGCGGTCAGGCCGTTGGACGTACCGTCCTGGTTGACCGCGCTGCCCCGGACCACGGCCAGCACCGGATGCCCGTGGCGGCGCGCGTCGGACAGCCGCTCCACCAGCAGCATTCCGGTGCCTTCGCTCCAGCCGGTGCCGTCGGCGCCGTCGGAGAACGCCTTGCACCGGCCGTCCGGCGCCAGCCCGCGCTGCCTGCTGAACTCGATGAACGGAGCCGGGCCCGCCATCACCGCCACCCCGCCCGCCAGCGCGAGCGAGCACTCGCCACGGCGCAGCGCCTGCGCCGCCAGATGCAGTGCCACCAGTGACGACGAACACGCGGTGTCGACCGTGACGGCGGGGCCCTCCAACCCGAACGTGTAGGACACCCGGCCGGACGCCACACTCCCGGCGCTGCCGACCCCGAGATGGCCCTCGAACCCCTCGGGCATCCGGTGGTGCAGCCGGGACGCGTAGTCGTGGTACATCACACCGACGAACACACCGGTCCGGCTGCCGCGCATCCCGGCCGGGTCGATCCCCGCCCGCTCGAACGCTTCCCAGGTGGTCTCCAGCAGCAGCCGCTGCTGTGGATCGATCGCCAGCGCCTCACGCGGGGTGATGCCGAAGAACCGCGGATCGAAGTCTGCGGCGTCGTACAGAAAGCCACCGTGGCGGGTGTACGAGGTGCCGGGCCGGTCGGGATCGGGGTCGTACAGGTTCGCCACGTCCCAGCCGCGGTCCTCGGGGAACCCGCCGATCGCGTCGCCCCCGCTGTCCACCAGCCGCCACAGCTCCTCCGGGGACCCGACACCGCCCGGATAGCGGCAGCTCATCCCGATGATGGCGATCGGCTCGTCGACCGCGGCCGCCGTGGTGGCCACGGGAGCCACCGGGGCGCCCATGACCTCCTCGTCCAGATGGCGGGCGAGCGCGTCGGGTGTGGGGTGGTCGAAGACCAGGGTGGGCGGCAGCCGCAGACCGGTGGCCGCGCCGAGCTGGTTGCGCAGCTCCAGCGCGCTGAGCGAGTCGAAACCGATCTCGCGGAAGGTGCGTTCGGCCGCCACCGCACCGGCCGAGCCATGGCCCGCCACGGCCGCAGTCTGCCCGGTGACCAGCTCCAGCAGGGTACGAGCCCGTTCCTCCGGCGACATCGCGGCCAGCCTCCGCACAAACGCCGAACCGCCGTGCCCCAACGCCCCACCCTGGTCCGCCGTCCGCCGGGTCACCGTCCGCACCAGACCGCGCAGAAGCGGTGGCACCGGCCGCACCCGGGCATCCCGGTGCACGGCCGGCAGATCCAGCCGGGCGGGCACCAGCAGGGCCCGGTCCGCCCCGTGCGCCACGTCGAACAGGGCGAGCCCCTGCCCGGGTGTCAGCGCGGTCAGACCGGCCCGGCTCATCCGCCGCCGGTCGCCCTCGTCCAGCCCGCCGGTCATCCCGCCGTCCTGGCCCCACAGCCCCCACGCGAGCGACAGCGCCGGAAGCCCCCTGGCCCGCCGGTGGCACGCCAGCGCGTCCAGGAACGCGTTCGCCGCCGCGTAGTTGGCCTGACCCGGGGAGCCGAGCGTGCCGGACAGCGACGAGAACAGGATGAACGCCGAGAGACCCAGGTCACGGGTCAGCTCGTGCAGATGCCAGGCCGCGTCCGCCTTCGGGCGCAGCACCGCGTCCACCCGCTCCGGTGTCAGCGACGCGAGGACACCATCGTCCAGGACGCCCGCCGTGTGCACCACGGCGGACACCGGACAGCGCGCCAACAGGTCGGCCACCGCGTCCCGTTCGGACACATCACACGCCACCACGGCCACGTCGGCGCCCAGCTCCGTCAGCTCCGTACGCAGCTCCGCCGCGCCCGGCGCACTCCCGCCACGGCGGCTCACCAGCAGCAGCCGACGCGCCCCGTGCTGCTCCACCAGGTGCCGGGCCACCAGTCCGCCCAGTCCGCCCGTACCACCTGTCACCAGCACCCGGTCCGCACCGAGGTCGAGACCGGCGCCGGCGGCCGGGGTGTCCGCCGGTCCCTCCGCCGCGGGCACCCGGGCGAGCCGCGGGGCACACACCGCACCGGACCGCACCGCGAGCTGGGGTTCGTCCGAGGCCAGCGCGGACGGCAGCACCGCGAGCGAGGAATCCTCACCGTCCTCGTCCACCAGGACGAGGCGTCCGGGATTCTCCGACTGCGCGGACCGGACAAGACCCCACACCACCGCGCCCGCCGGATCGGGTACGTCCTCGCCCGTGTTCGCCGCCACCGCACCCCGTGTCACCAGCGCCAGCCGTGCTCCGGCGAACCGCTCGTCCGCCAGCCACCACCGGACCGTGTCCAACGCCCAACGAGCCGCCGAGCGCACCGCGTCGGGCCCCGCGGCGGCATCCGGTGCGGAGCGGCGCAGCACCACCGTCTCCGGCAGCGCTCCGCCGTCCGCCACCACGGCGTCCACCGCCGCCCTGCCGCCGAATTCACCGACCGACGTGGTGACCTCGGAGGACACCGCCACCGGCGCCCACTCCACCTGGAACAACGACTCCCACACACCGTCCGGGGCGGTCAGCTGCCCGGCCGACACCGGCCGCAGCACCAGGGACGCCACCGACGCGACCGGGGCACCCATGGCATCGGCCAGCTCCAGGGACACCGCGTCCGGACCCGCCGGGGCGATGCGCAGCCGTGCCGTCCGCGCACCCGACGCATACAGCCGCACCCCCGACCAGGCGAACGGCAGCCGCGCGCCGTCCACCGCGCTCTCCACGCCCAGGCCGATCGCGTGCAGCGCGGCATCGAGCAGCGCCGGATGCAAACCGAACGCCGCCGCCTCGGTTCCGTCCGCCAACGCCACCTCGGCGAACACCTCGTCGCCGCGCCGCCATACGGCCCGCAGCCCCTGGAAGACCGGTCCGTAGTCGAACCCGTCCTCCTTGCGGCGTTCGTAGAAGCCCTCCAGATCGACGCCCCGGGCCTCCGCAGGTGGCCACACCTCCAGGGCGGCCGGTCGATGCCTGTCGTCCACGCTCAGCACACCACGGGCATGGCGGGTCCAGGGCGCGTCGGCGTCCCCGTCCTCGGCCCGTGCGTACACCGTCAGCCTCCGGCGACCGGCCTCCTCCGGTGCCCCCACGACGAGTTGCAGCCGTACGGCACCCCGCTGGGGCAGCACCAGCGGGGCCTCCAGCGTCAGTTCCGCCACCACCGCGCACCCCACCTCGTCGCCCGCGCGTACAGCCAGCTCCACCAAGGCCGTACCGGGCAGCAGGACGGTGCCGAACACGGCATGGTCGGCGAGCCAGGGGTGGGTGGCGAGTGAAAGCCGCGCGGTGAACAGGTACCCCTCCGTGTCGGCGGTCGGCACCGCCGCGCCCAGCAGGGGATGATCCGCCGAACCCAGCCCGGCCGCGCCCATGTCCCCGGCCGCCACCGGGGCGTCCAGCCAGTAACGGCGGCGCTGGAAGGCGTAGGTCGGCAGATCCACCCGGCGCGCCCCGGTCCCGGTGTAGTACGCGTCCCAGTCCACCGGCACTCCGCGGACATGCAGCTGCCCCAGCGCCGACGCCAGGGCCGACGGCTCGGACCGCTCCTCGCGCAGGGTGGGGACGAACACCGCGTCGGACGCCACCTCCTGGCCCAGGGCCGAGAGTGCCGCACCCGGACCGACCTCCAGAAAGGTCCGCACCTCCTGCCCGGCCATCGTGGCCACCGCGTCCCCGAACCGCACCGGTTGCCGTGCGTGCCGCACCCAGTGGCCGGGATCCGCCCACTCCTCCGGCGTGGTGATCCGCCCGGTGAGCGTGGAGACCACCGCGATCTCCGGCGGGGAGACGGCGATTCCCGCCACCACCTGCCGGAACTCCTCCAGCATCGGTTCCATCAGTGGCGAGTGGAAGGCATGGCTGACCCGCAGCCGGGACACCTCACGGCCCCGGCCCCGCCACTCCTCGGCCAACGCGACCACCGCCGCCTCCGGGCCCGAGAGGACCACGGACCGCGGCCCGTTGACCGCCGCGACACCGACCTCGTCGGGCAGTCCGGAAGCCACCTCGGCCTCCGACGCCCGTACCGCCACCATCGCGCCGCCCGCGGGCAGCGCCTGCATCAGCCTGCCCCGTGCGGACACCACCGACGCCGCGTCCGCCAGCGACAGCACACCGGCCACCTGCGCGGCGGCCAGCTCCCCGACGGAATGTCCGGCCACGACGTCCGGCCGCACCCCCCACGACTCCAGCAGCCGGAACAGCGCCACCTCGACCGCGAACAGCGCGGGCTGGGCGCACCCGGTCCGGTGCAGCGCTTCCTCGTCGTCGCCGAACAACACCTCGCGTACGGAACCGTCCAGCCGCTCCAGTACCGCGTCCAGCGCCTCGGCGAAGGCGCGGTACCGGACGTACAGCTCGCGCCCCATGCCCAGCCGCTGCGCGCCCTGACCCGAGAACACCATGCCCAGCCCGCCGGGTACCACCGCTCCGGAGAGCACCCGGGGGGAGGGGATGCCCTCGGCGAGTGCCGAAAGTCCCTCCGTGAACCCTTCGAGGTCCTCGGCCAGCACCGCCGCGCGGTGCTCGAATGCCGAGCGTGTTGTCACCAGGGAGTAGCCGATGTCCAGCGGTGTCGCGTCGCTGTGGGTGGTGAGGTGGGTGTGGAGTTGTTGTGCTTGGGCGGCGAGTGCGGTGGGTGTTTTGGCGGTGAGGATCCAGGGGGTGGTGGGTTGGGGTGTGGGTTGGGGTGTGGGTGTGGTTTCTGGTGTGGGTGGTGCTTGTTCGATGATGGTGTGGGCGTTGGTGCCGCTGACGCCGAAGGAGGAGATGGCGGCGCGGTGGGGTTGGTGGGTGTGGGGCCAGGGTTGGGGTTGGGTGAGGAGTTTGATGGTGTTGGTGGTCCAGTTGGTGTGGGGTGTGGGGTGGTTGATGTGGAGGGTTTGGGGGAGGGTGTGGTGGTTGATGGCGAGGATGGTTTTGATGAGGGCGGCGATGCCTGCGGCGGCTTGGGTGTGGCCGATGTTGGTTTTGAGGGAGCCGAGGTGGAGGGGGTTGTCGGGGGTGTGGTGGGAGCCGTAGGTGGTGTGGAGTGCTTGGGCTTCGATGGGGTCGCCGAGGGTGGTGCCGGTGCCGTGTGCTTCGACGTAGTGGATGTCGGCGGGGGTGAGTTGGGCGTTGGTGAGGGCTTGGGTGATGACGGTTTGTTGGGAGGGTCCGTGGGGTGCGGTGAGTCCGTTGGAGGCGCCGTCCTGGTTGATGGCGCTGCCGCGGATGACGGCGAGGACGGGGTGGCCCAGGCGTTGGGCGTCCGACAGCCGCTCCACCACCACCATCCCCACACCCTCGCCCCAGCCGGTGCCATCGGCCGCCTCGGCGAACGCCTTGCAGCGCCCGTCCGGGGCCAGCGCCCGCTGCCTGCTGGTCTCGATGAACGTCCGGGGTGTGGCCATGAAGGTGGCACCCCCGGCCAGGGCCAGCGAACATTCGCCCCGGCGCAGTGCGTGGCAGGCCAGATGGAGTGCCACCAGGGAGGACGAACAGGCGGTGTCCACTGTGAGCGCCGGACCCGTCAGCCCGAGGGTGTACGCGATCCGGCCCGAGGCGATACTGCCCGCGCTGCCGTTGGCCAGATAGCCTTCGACGTCCTCCGGCACCTGGGCGAACCGCGCCGCGTAGTCGTTGTACATGACGCCGGCGAACACCCCGGTCCGGCTGCCCCGGATCCGTGCCGGATCGATCCCGGCCCGCTCCAGCGCCTCCCAGGAGGTCTCCAGCAGCAGCCGCTGCTGCGGGTCCATGGCCAGGGCTTCGCGCGGGGTGATGCCGAAGAACTCCGCGTCGAAGTCGGCGGCGTCGTGCAGAAAGCCACCGTGGCGGGTGTACGAGGTGCCGGGCCGGTCGGGGTCGGGGTCGTACAGCGCCTCGAGGTCCCAGCCCCGGTCGGTGGGGAACTCGCTCACCGCGTCGACACCCTCGATCAGCAGCCGCCACAGATCCTCGGGGGACATCACACCGCCGGGCAGCCGACAGCCCATGCCGACGACGGCGATGGGCTCCCGCTCCCGCTCCTCGGCGTCGCGCAGCCGCCGCCGCGCGGTGTGCAGATCGGTGCTCGCCCGCTTGAGGTAGGAGCGGAGCTTTTCCTCGTTCTCCATCTGACGACTCTTCCTGGTGGCGGGGGACACGGTCACTGATCGGGGTCCTGGGTTTCGAGTTCCTGGTCGAGGAAGTCGAAGAGTTCGCTGTCCGTCGCGGTGCCGAAGTGGTGTTCGGCCTCGGGCTCCGGCCCGGTGCGCAGGGCGCCGCCCCACCGGGCCATCAGGGTGCGCAGCCGGGTGTCGATCCGGTCGGTCGTGGCACTGTCATGGGCGGGGTCCCCGGCGAGGCCGAGGACCGCGGCCTCCAGCCGGTCGATCTCCTCGAACACGTCGTCCGGTCCGTCATCGGGCCCGTCCAGGCCGTACTGGGCGAGCACATGGGCGGCGATGGCGGCGGAGGTGGGGTGGTCGAAGGCGAGGGTGGCGGACAGCCGCAGACCGGTCACGGTGTTCAGCCGGTTGCGCAGCTCGATGGAGGTCAGCGAGCCGAACCCGAGGTCGCTCAGCGCCCGTTCGGGATCGATCCGGTCGGTGCCGGAGTGGCCGAGAACCTCCGCCACCTGGGCGCGCACCGCCGCCAGCGCGGCGGCATGGCGTTCGGCCACGGGCAGCGCGGCCACGGTGTCACGCAGGCTCACGGCCGGGGCGGGCGCCACCCGCACCGGACGGCGTGCGGCGGGCAGTCGTACGCCCAGGCCGCTGAGCAGGGGCGGAAGGGTGCCTGCCGTGGCCTGGTCGCGCAGCGCCACGGGATCCAGCCGGAGCGGCACCAGCAACTCCCTGCCGTCGGCGACCGCCGTGTCGAACAGCGCGAGTCCGTCCCGCGTGGACAGCGCGGCGATACCGGACCGCCGATACCGTGCGTGATCGGCCCCGTCGAGCGCGGTAGTCATCCCGCTCGCCTCCGCCCACAGCCCCCACGCCAGGGACACCCCGGGCAGACCGGCCGCCCGGCGCCGCTGTACGAGGGCGTCGAGCGCGGCGTTCGCGGCCGTGTATCCGGCCTGTCCGGCGCTTCCCATCACCCCTGCCGCCGACGAGAACACCACAAACGCCGACAGGTCCGACTCCCTTGTCAGTTCGTCCAGATGGACCGCGCCGTCGACCTTCGGCGCGAGCACCCGTTCCACACGTTCGGGATTCAGCGAGCCGAGGACACCGTCGTCGAGCACCCCGGCGGTGTGCACCACCGCGCCCACCGGACGGTCCAGGGACGCCAGCAGCCGCGCCACCGCCCGCCGGTCGGACACATCGCACGCCACCACCGACACCTCGGCACCCCGCTCGGCCAACTCGTCCCGCAGGGCTTTCGCGCCCTCGGCCTCGGGCCCACGGCGGCTGATGAGGACAAGCCGCCGTGCGTTCCACCCGGTGACCAGATGGCGTGCCACTGTGGCCCCCAGGGTGCCAAGACCCCCGGTGACCAGGACCGGGCGCTCCGGATCGAAGCGGGCGGGCACGGTGAGCACCAGCTTGCCGATATGCCGCGCCCCGCTCAGGAAACGGAACGCCTCGGGAGCGCGCCGCACATCCCAGGTACGGGTGGGCAGGGGCCGCAGCGCGCCCCGCCCGAACAACTCCACCAGCTCCGTCAGAATGTCCTGGACCCGGTCCGGCCCCGGGCGGCTCAGATCGAAGGTGTCGTAGCCGACCCCGGGGTGCGCGGCCGCGATGGCGTCGGGCTCGCGTACATCGGCCTTGCCCATCTCCACGAACCGGCCGCCCCGCGGCAGCAGCCGCAGGGAGGCGTCGATGAACTCGCCGGTCAGGGAGTTCAGCACCACATCCACGCCGCGCCCGCCGGTGGCCGTGGCGAACCGGTCCGCGAACTCCACATCCCGGGAGGAGGCCAGGTGGGTGTGCGGAACTCCGGCCGACCGCACCGCGTACCACTTGCCGGGTGCCGCCGTGGCGAACACCTCGGCGCCCCAGTGACGGGCGAGCTGGACGGCCGCCATACCCACACCGCCCGCCGCCGCGTGGATGAGCACCGACTCGCCACCGCGCAGTCCGGCGAGGTCGTGCAACGCGTAGTACGCGGTGAGAAACGCCACCGGCACCGACGCGGCCCGTGGATACGACCACTCGTCCGGCATCCGCGCGACCAGCCGGTGGTCGGTCACCGCAAGCGGTCCGAAGCCACCGTGGACCAGGCCCATCACCCGGTCACCCACGGAGAGTCCGGTGACATCGGCGGCCACCTCGGTGACCACCCCGGCAGCCTCACAGCCCAACGGCGCATCCCCGGGGTAGGAATCGAGGGCGATCAGCGCGTCCCGGAAGTTCATACCGGCGGCGCGGACGGCAAGACGCACCTCACCGGCCGCCAAGGGGCGTTCCGCCTCCGGGTGGGCGATGAGCGCCAGTTCGTCCAATGAGCCCCTGCGCGGGATGTCCAGCCGCCAGGCATCGGCCCCCGGGGGCACCGCCAGCGGTGCCCGCCCGGCGGCGCGGGTCAGCCGCGGTACGAGCAAGGCGCCGTTGCGCACCGCGAGTTGCGGATCCGCCGTGGCAAGTGCGGCGGGGAGCGCCTCATGGGAGGCCGGATCGTCGTCGAGATCCGCCAGGGCGAAGCGCCCCGGGTGCTCGGCCTGCGCCGTACGCACCAGCCCCCAGACGGCCGCCTGCGCCGGGTCGGGCGACCCGGTGTGCACCGCGCCCTGGGTGAGGAACACCAGCCGACCGGCCGGGCACCGTTCGTCGGCCGACCACGACCGTGCCAGCTCCAGCGCCCAGATGGTGGCCGCGCGGACCGCCCCGGCCACGTCCTCGCCGCACCGCACCGGGCAGGGCGCGAGAAGCACCACCCCGGCGCCGTCCGCCGCCTTGAGCTCGTCGAGATCCGTGATGCGGGTGACGGACCGCGCCGGATCCGCGAAGCCGAGGTCGCCGAGCAGGAACAGCCGTTCGGAGGAGGGGACTTCGGAGCCGTTGACCGGTGACCACACCACCTCGAAGAGGCAATCCGCGGCCACGTCGCCGGGCGCGGCGAGCCGGTCCAGCTCCACCGGCCGCATCACCAGCGAATCGACTGCCGCCACCGGCCGGCCATCGCCGTCCGCGAGGGACAGCGCCATCTCGCCGGAGCCCTTCGGCGACCAGCGCACCCGCAGGGAGGTACCGCCCGCGGGGGCGTACAACCGCACCCCGGACCAGCTGAGCGGCAGCCGGGCCCGGCCGCCCTCCTCCTCCAGAGCGGCCAGCACCGGCGCGTGCAACGCCGCGTCCAGCAGCGCGGGATGCAGTCCGAACGACGTACCGTCCCCGGTGTCGGCGCCGCCGGGCAGGGCGACCTCGACGCACATGTCGTCACCGCAAGCCCACGCCGCCCGCAGTGCCCGGAAGGCCGGGCCGTAGGTGTAGCCGAGCCCGGCGGCCCGGTCGTACACATCGGAGACGTCCAGGGGGACCGCACCGCGCGGTGGCCATGCGGTCGGTTCCCTGGGCGGCCGTTCGCCCATGGTCAGGGTGCCGCTCGCATGGTGGATCCACGGGGCGTCCCGTTCCGCGTCCTCGGCACGCGCGTGGATGTCCACGCTGCGGCGCCCCTCGGTCTCGGCCCCGGCGGTGACCCGCAGCGCGACCGCGCCCCGCTCGGGCAGCGCCAGCGGAACCCGTAGTGTCAGTTCCTCGACCTGGTCGAACCCACAGTGCCGGGCGGCGTGCAGCGCGAGTTCCACGAAGCCGGTGCCGGGGAACAGGATCCGGCCGCCCACCACATGGTCGGCCAGCCACGGGTGTGTACGCACCGACACCCTGCCGGTGAACAGCACACCGTCGTCCTCCGGCAGGGCGACCGCCGCGCCCAGCAGCGGATGGCCGGTGGGAGTGAGCCCGAGCCCGGACGCGGCCGTGTCCGCCACGGCGGCCTTCAGCCAGTAGTGCTCCCGCTGGAAGGCATAGGTGGGCAGTTCGGTCCGCCGGCCGGACCGGCCGGAGAGAAACGCGGGCCAGTCCAGATCCGTGCCCCGCACGAACAGGTGCGCCGCGGCGGCGGTCACGGCGGCCGCCTCCGGACGGTCGGTGTGCAGCGACGGCAGGAAGGACGCATCGGGAGCGCACTCCTGGCCCATCGCGGTGAGCACACCGCCCGGGCCGATCTCCAGCAGGGTGGTCATGCCCCGGGCCACGAGCGATCCGACCCCGTCGGCGAACCGCACCGTGGACCGCGCGTGGCGGACCCAGTAGTCGGGCGAGCACAGCTCATCCGGTCCGGCGGGCCGCCCGGTCAGCGTGGACACCACCGGAATCCGGGGCGGCTGGAACGACACCTCCGCCACCACCTGCCGGAACTCCGCAAGCATCGGTTCCATCAGCGGCGAGTGGAACGCATGGCCCCCGCGCAGCCGGGTGGTCTTCCTGCCCTGCCGCTCCCACTGGCCGGCGGCGTCGAGGACGTCCGCCTCGGCTCCGGACAGCACCACGGCCCTCGGCCCGTTGACGGCGGCGATGGCCACCTGCCCGGACAGCAGGGGAGTGACCTCGTCCTCGGTGGCCCGCACCGCCACCATCGCCCCGCCGGGCGGCAGCGCCTCCATGAGGGCGCCCCGCGCCGCCACGACGGCGCACGCGTCGGCGAGCGAGAGCCCCCCGGCCACATGGACGGCGGCCAGCTCACCGACGGAGTGACCGGCCAGCGCGTCAGGCCGCAACCCCCACGATTCCCACAACCGGAACAGCGCCACCTCCAGGGCGAACAGCGCGGGCTGGGTAGCGGCGGTGCGGTCGAGGAGACCGGTGTCCTCGCCGAACATCACCTCGCGCAGCGGGCGGTCCAGCAGGGGATCCAGATGTGCGAAGACGGCGTCGAGGGCATCCGCGAACACCGGATAGCGCTCGTACAACTCCCGTCCCATGCCGGAGCGTTGGGATCCTTGTCCGGAGAACAGCAGGGCCACTTTCCCGCCGTCGGCCACCCCGCACGGTACGGCGGGGGTGTCGGTACCGTGGGCCACCGCCTCCACCCCGGCCAACAGCTCGACCCGTGTCGCGCCGAGAGCCACCGCCCGGTGTTCCAACCCCGCACGGCCCGAGACGAGGGAGTACGCGATGTCCGCCGGGTCCGCCTCATGGAGTTCCGTGACGGACCCGCCGCCGAGAGCGCCTTCCGCGACGGACTCGCCGCCGAGAAAGGTGTGCAGCCGCCGGGCCTGCGCGCGCAGTGCCTCCGCGTTCCGCGCGGACATCACCCAGCCCACCACCGCTCCTTCAGGCCCCTCGGGGGGCCCGGACGGGGCGGCGTCGGCGGGCTCTGCCTGCTCCAGGATGACGTGGCCATTGGTGCCGCTGACCCCGAAGGAGGACACCCCGGCCCGGCGCGGACGTCCGCTCTCCGGCCACGGCCGGGCCTCGGTCAGCAGCCGCACCGCGCCCGAGGACCAGTCCACGTGGGACGACGGACGGTCCACATGCAGGGTCTTCGGCAGGACACCGTGCCGCATCGCCAGCACCATCTTGATGACACCGCCGATACCGGCCGCCGCCTGCGCATGGCCGATGTTGGACTTCAGAGCCCCCAGCCACAGCGGATGGCCGTCGTCCCGGCCCTGTCCGTACGTGGCCAGCAGCGCCCGCGCCTCGATCGGATCGCCCAGTGTGGTGCCCGTACCGTGGGCCTCCACCGCGTCCACCTCGGTGCCGGACAGCCCGGCGCCCTCGAGCGCCTGACGGATCACCCGTCGCTGTGCGGGCCCGCTGGGCGCGGTGAGGCCGTTGGACGCGCCGTCCTGGTTGACCGCGGTGGCCCGCACCAGCGCCAGGACGGGATGGCCGTGGCGGCGCGCGTCGGACAGCCGCTCCAGCAGCAGCATTCCGGCGCCCTCGCTCCAGCCGGTGCCGTCGGCCGCGTCGGCGAACGGTTTGCAGCGGCCGTCCGGCGCCAGTCCGCCCTGACGGCTGAACTCGGCGAACGACGTGGGCGCCACCATCACCGCCGCACCACCCGCCAGCGCCGTCGAGCACTCGCCCCGCGACAGCGCCGAGCAGGCCAGATGCAGCGCCACCAGCGAGGACGAACACGCCGTGTCCACCGTCATCGCGGGTCCGCGCAGACCCAGCGCGTAGGCCACCCGCCCGGACACCACACTCAGCGCGTCACCGGTGAGCCGATAGCCCTCCGTACCCAGCGCGGCCTGCTCCAGGGTGCCGGCGTAGCCCTGCGGCGAGGCACCGATGAACACCCCGGTCGCGCTCTCCCGCATCGTCCCGGGGTCGATACCCGCCCGTTCCAGCACCTCCCAGGACAGCTCCAGCACCTGCCGCTGCTGCGGATCCATCGCCAGTGCCTCACGTGGCGAGATACCGAAGAAGTCCGCGTCGAAGTCGCCCGCGTCGTAGAGGAAACCTCCCTCGGCCGTGGTGCTGTGGCCGACCGCTTCGGCGTCCTCCTCATACAGCCGGTCGAGGTCCCAGCCCCGGTCGGTGGGGAACGGCCCGATCACATCCCGCTCGGCGAGCAGCAGTTCCCACAGGTCCTCCGGGCCGCGCACTCCGCCGGGATAGCGGCAGGCCATGGCGACCACGGCGATCGGCTCGTCCGCGGCCGTTGCCACGTCGGACAGAGCGGGCCGGGCGTCGTCCGGACGGTCCTCCAACAGACCGGCCCCGAGATGGCGGGCGAGCTCCCGGGGGGTCGGATGGTCGAACACCACCGTGGTGGGCAGGGGCAGACCGGTGGTGTCGCACAGCCGCTTGCGCAGCTCCACCGCGATCAGCGAGTCGAACCCCAACGCACGGAAGGGCCGGTCGGCGGCGATCTCCCCGCCTCCCGACAGCCCCAGCACCGCCGCGGAGTGCGCGCGCACCAGCTCGAGCACCACCCCGTGCCGCTCGGCCTCCGGTAACCCGGCCAGCCGCTCGGCGAGTTCCGACCGGTCGCCGGACATCGGATCCTGGGCGCCCCTCGTCCCCTGGCCGGCGGCCGTCAGATGCGCCACTTCGGGGAGGTCACCGATCAACGGACGCGGCCGGGCCGCGGTGAAGGCCGCCGCGAACCGCGCCCAGTCCACATCCGCCACGGCCACCGTGGTCTCCCCGCCGCTCAGCGCGGCACCGAGGGCGGCCACCGCACGCTCCGGAGCCATCGGCCGCAGGCCGATCCGCCGCAGCCATCCGCTGATGGCGCCGTCGGCCATACCACCGCCGTCCCAACTCCCCCAGGCGACCGAACACGCGGGCAGCCCACGGGCCCGGCGCCACTCGGCGAGCCCGTCGAGAAAGGCGTTGGCCGCACCATACGCACCGAGCCCGGCGCTTCCCCACACGGCCGACGCCGACGAGAACAGCACAAACGCGTCGAGCTCCCGGCCCTCCAGCAACGCGTCCAGATGCGCGGCCCCGGTGGCCTTCGCGCCCAGCACCTCGGCAAGCTCGGCCGGACCGGTGTCCATCAGAGGCAGCGACGGTCCGACACCGGCCGCATGGAACACCGAACGGACGGGTGTACCCTCCGCGTCCAGCCGCTCCAGCAGACCGGCGAGCGCCGCACGGTCGGCGGTGTCGCAGGCGGCCACCGTCACCCGCGCGCCGAGCGCGCCCAACTCCCGTTCCAGCTCATCGGCGCCGGCCGCGTCCGCTCCGCGCCTGCTTACGAGCACCAGATGCGCCGCACCACCGACGGCCAGCCACCGGGCGACCTGGCCGCCCACCGCGCCGGTGCCCCCGGTGATCAGCACGGTGCCGCGCGGACGCCACTCGGGTACGCCTCCGGTGCCGTTGAGCGGCGCGGGAACGAGCCGCCGCACCGACACCCCCGAGGGGCGGACGGCGAACTGGTCCTCGTCGCCGATACCGGCGAGCACCGCGGCCAGCCGGTCCGCGGCCCGGCGGTCGGCCGCCTCGGGCAGATCGAGAAGACCGCCCCACCGGTCGGCGTGCTCCAGCCCCGCCACCAGACCGAGCCCCCACACCTGCGTCTGCGCGGGGCTCACCACCCGATCGGACCGGCCGACCGCCACCGCGCCCCGGGTGGCCAGCCACAGCGGTGCGTCGACCCCCGCGTCGCCGAGTGCGCCGACGAGAGCCAGTGTGGCGGACACCCCCCTGACGAGGGAGGGCTGTTCGGGTTCGGGGCGCTCGTCCAGCGCCAGCAGCGACAACACCCCCGTGGGCCCGCACTCGCCCAGGGCCTCGTTCAGCCGCCCGGTGAGCGCGGCCCGGTCGGTGCCGACGCAGTCGACGGTCACCACGGACGCGCCACGGCGGCGCAGCGCCTCAGCGGCGGCCTCGGACCAACCGGACGCCGGGCCGTCCGCATCCGCCGGGACGAGCAACAGCCAGCGGCCGGTCATCTTGTGCCCGGCCGGTGTGTCGACCGGCCGCCAGATGACGCGGTAGCGCAAGGAGTCGATCGCCGCCCGTTCGTTCCGCCGCCGTCGCCAGTCGGCCAGCGTCGGCAGCAGCGCCGCGAGGGATGCGTCGGCCGGAGCGTCCAGCGCCGTGGCCACCGCCGCCATGTCCTCCCGTTCGACGGCGGACCAGAACGCCTCGTCGGCGGCGTCCCGCGGATGCGACGACGCGGATGCGTCGGGGGAGGGGCGATCGATCCAGTAGCGGCGCCCTTCGAACGGATAGGTCGGCAGATCCACCCGGGTGGCGTTGTCCGGAAACGACAACCTCCAGTCCACCGGCACACCGTGGACGAACGCCTCCGCCATCGAGGTGGTCAGCCGGGCCGTACCACCGTCGTCGCGGCGCAGTGTGCCCACCACGGCGATGTCATCGGCGAGCGCCTCCACCGTCGCCCGGACCCCCACGGTCAGCACCGGATGCGGGCTGACCTCGACAAAGCTCCGGTAGCCCGACCCGACCAGCTCCGTGACGGCCCGCTCGAACTCCACCGTCTCGCGCAGATTGCGGTACCAGTACCCGGCGTCGAGCTCCGGTCCGGACACATAGTCCCCGGTGACGGTCGACAGCAGTGGCACCTTCACCGGGCCCGGCCGGATCCCCGCCAGCTCGGTCAGCAACTCCTCGCGCACCCGCTCCACATGGCGTGAGTGCGAGGCGTAGTCCACCGGAAGCCGCCGGGTGTCCACACCGTCGGCGGCGCACGACTCCTCCAGCGCCTCCAGCGCGTCGGGGTCGCCCGCGACGACCACCGAGGCGGGGCCGTTGACGGCGGCCACCGAGATCCGGCCGTCCCACGCCGTCAGCCACTCCCGGACCCGCGCCACCGGCAGGGCAACGGACACCATCGCACCGGTACCCGCCAGGGCGGTCAGCGCCCGGGAGCGCAGCGCCACGGCCCGGGCTCCGTCGGCCCGCGACAGCGCGCCCGCCACACAGGCCGCCGCGATCTCGCCCTGGCTGTGTCCCACCACCGCCCGTGGACGTACGCCCGCCGACCGCCAGACCGCCGCCAAGGACACCATCACCGCCCACAGCGCGGGCTGCACCACATCCACCCGGTCCAGGGACGCCGCACCGGGCAGCCCCCGGACCACGTCCACCACCGACCAGTCGACGTACGGTTCCAGGGCATCCGCGCACGCCCGCAGCTCCGTACGGAACACCGGCGACGCCTCCCACAGTTCGGTACCCATCCCGAGCCACTGCGCGCCCTGGCCGGGGAAGACGAACACCACCTTCCTGGCGCCGTCGGCGACCCAGCCCGTCACCACCCCGGCCGCCGGAGCGCCGTCGGCCAGGGCCACCAGGCCGCGGAGCAGTTCGTCGCGGTCGCCGCCGATGACCACCGCGCGGTGCTCGAACGCCGAGCGGGTCGTCACCAGAGAGTGGCCGATGTCCCCGATGGCCGGCTCCGGCCTCGTGCGCAGGTGGGTGTGGAGTTGTTGTGCTTGGGCGGTGAGTGCGGTGGGTGTTTTGGCGGTGAGGATCCAGGGGGTGGTGGGTTGGGGTGTGGGTTGGGGTGTGGGTGTGGTTTCTGGTGTGGGTGGTGCTTGTTCGATGATGGTGTGGGCGTTGGTGCCGCTGACGCCGAAGGAGGAGATGGCGGCGCGGTGGGGTTGGTGGGTGTGGGGCCAGGGTTGGGGTTGGGTGAGGAGTTTGATGGTGTTGGTGGTCCAGTTGGTGTGGGGTGTGGGGTGGTTGATGTGGAGGGTTTGGGGGAGGGTGTGGTGGTTGATGGCGAGGATGGTTTTGATGAGGGCGGCGATGCCTGCGGCGGCTTGGGTGTGGCCGATGTTGGTTTTGAGGGAGCCGAGGTGGAGGGGGTTGTCGGGGGTGTGGTGGGGTCCGTAGGTGGTGTGGAGTGCTTGGGCTTCGATGGGGTCGCCGAGGGTGGTGCCGGTGCCGTGTGCTTCGACGTAGTGGATGTCGGCGGGGGTGAGTTGGGCGTTGGTGAGGGCTTGGGTGATGACGGTTTGTTGGGAGGGTCCGTGGGGTGCGGTGAGTCCGTTGGAGGCGCCGTCCTGGTTGATGGCGCTGCCGCGGATGACGGCGAGGACGGGGTGGCCCAGGCGTTGGGCGTCCGACAGCCGCTCCACCACCACCATCCCCGCGCCTTCCGCGAGGCCGAATCCATCGGCGTCGTCCGAGAACGCCTTGCACCGGCCGTCGGGCGAGAGCGCCCGCTGACGGCTGAACTCGATGAACAGCCCCGGTGAGGAGAGCACGGTGACCCCACCCGCCAGCGCCAGCGAGCATTCGCCCCGGCGCAGTGCCTGACCGGCCAGATGCAGTGCCACCAGGGAGGACGAACAGGCCGTGTCCACCGTGAGCGCCGGACCCGTCAGCCCGAGGGTGTACGCGATCCGCCCCGACGCCACACTCACGGTGTTGCCGGTGAGCAGATGCCCCTCCAGGTCGGCCGGTGCCTCATGGAGTCGTGGCCCGTAGTCCTGGGCGATGGCCCCGATGAACACCCCGGTCCGGCTGCCGCGCAGGGTTGTCGGGTCGATCCCCGCCCGTTCCACGGCCTCCCAGGAGATCTCCAGCAGCAGCCGCTGCTGCGGGTCCATCGCCAGTGCCTCACGCGGTGAGATCCCGAAGAAGGCCGCGTCGAACCGGTCGGCGTCGGTGAGAAAGCCCGCCTGGCGCTGATAGCAACGGCCGGGCCGGCCGGGCTCCGGATCGTACAGCTCCGCGAGCCGCCAGCCCCGGTCGGTGGGGAAGGGGCCCAGGGCTTCGCCGCCCGAGGACACCAGATCCCACAGCTCCTCCGGGCTGCGCACCCCGCCCGGCAGTCGGCAGCTCATGGCCACGATCGCGAGGGGCTCGTCGTCCTCCGCCGCGGCGATCGGCGGCAGCACGGCGTCATCCTCGGCGGAACGGCCGGTGATGGCCCGGTCGAGACAGTCGGCGAGAGCGGTCACCGTGGGGTGGTTGAACACGGTCGTCACCGGAAGCCTCAGACCGGTGGCCGCGTTGAGCAGTGCGCGCAGCTCCACCCCTGCGACCGAGTCCACGCCCAGCCCGGACAACGGCGTCCGCTCGTCGACCGGATGGCCGGGGTCCCGGTCGAGCACCGTGGCGATCTGGGCTTGGACCAGATCCAGCAGTTCGTCGTACCGTTCGGCCGCCGGTGCGGAAGCGAGTCGGTCACGTGGGGAGACCGCGTCGTCGGCAGGGCGCTCGGGGGCGGGGCCGGTACGGAACGGATAGGTGGGCAGCGGCACCCGCCGTACCACACGGCCCGCGAACGCACCGCCCCCGAACACACCGCCCCACTCCGGCTCCACCCCGTGCGCGTACAGCTGGGCCAGCGAGGTGAGCACCCGGCGCGCACCGCCCTGGCCACGGCGCAGGGTGCCGGTCACCAGGGCTCCGGACCGCGCGTCCTCCGCCGTCTCCTCCAGCGCGTGGGTGAGCACGGGATGCGGGCTGACCTCGAGCAGCACACCGTGTCCGGAGTCGAGCACCGCGCGGGTGGCGCCCTCGAAGTCCACCGGGGTACGCAGCGCCCGGCACCAGAAGTCCCCGGTGAGCGCGAGCGGGTCGACTCTGCCACCGGCGGCCGAGGAGTAGAACGCCACCTCGGTCGGCCGGGGCCGGATGGACGCGAGGTCGGCGCCGAGTTGTCCGAGCACCGGATCGACCTGGCGGCTGTGTCCCGCGAGCCCGAGCGCGATCCGCCAGGTACGCACCCCGTCGGCCACGAGTTCGGTGTGCAGCCGCGCCACGGCGTCCTCGGGGCCGGAGACCACCACCGAGTGGGGCGCGTAGACGGCCGTGAGCTCGAGTTCACCGCCGAACCGGGCCAGCCGGGGCCGTACGGTGTCGGCGGATGCCATCACCGACAGCATCACCCCCTGACCCACCAGCTCCCGCTGCGCCCGGCTGAACAGCGCCACGGCCCGCGCCCCGTCGTCGAGCGACAGCGCACCGGCCACCGTGGCCGCGACGATCTCGCCCGCGCTCGCGCCCAGCACCGCGCTCGGGGTCACACCGAACGACCGCCACATCTCCGACAGTGCCACCATCACCGCCCACAGCGCGGGCTGGGCCACCTCCGGGCGGCTCAGGGCGGGGCCGTCCGGCGCCGCGTTGCGCAGGACGTCCATGACCGGCCAGTCGACATACGGCGCGAGAGCGTCGGCGCAGCTGTGCAACCGCTCCCGGAATGCCGTCGATGTCGCAAGCGGTTCCCTGGCCATGTCCGGCCACTGCGGGCCCTGTCCGGGGAAGACGAAGGCCGCACGGCGCCGGTCGCCCGCCGTGCCGTGCACCAGTCCCGGCCAGGGGGTCCCCTGGGCCAGCCGGTCGAGTTCGGCGGCGAGTTGGTCCCGGTCATGGCCGACGAGGACGGCCCGGTGGGGCAGGGCCGCCCTGGTGGTGGCGAGTGAGTACGCGATATCCGCGAGCGGCAGCCCGGGGTGTGCGTCGAGGTGGCTTCGCAGATCGCGGGCCATGTCCCGGAGCGCGTCCGGCCTGTGCGCGGACAGCGGCAGAGCGACCGGCTGTCCCTCGTCGCCCGATCCGGCCCCGGCCGCGGATCGCTGAAGCGCGGGACGTCCGCCCCGGAGTGCGGCCTCGACCACATCCCACACCCGCGTGGTCACACCGGGGGACAGCGCGCCCGGATAGCCGAAGCCCTCCCCTTCGCCCGTCGCGTACCCCTCCGCGCATCCGTTGTCCGGGGAGTCGTCGGGGTGCTCGTCGGCGCTCTCCTCATAGCCGTCGTCCCAGCCCTCGTCATGCTCCTCGCCACCAGGCCCGCCCGAACCGACTGCCTCCTCCGCGCGCAAGGACGAGGAGCCCGAGAGCAGCGCGGCCACCGCCCCCTCCACGGGGTCCACGGCCACCGCGAGGGCGAGGCCGCACGCCCCCTCGCGCAGACTCACGACCGCAGCGGCCACCGGATCCGCACCGGTCCAGCGCGGCCCGGTGAGGCCGAGCACCCGGGCGGGTTCATCGGCGCGGGGCACATCATCGGCAGATCCTTCGTCATCGGCGGCGAACACCCCGACTCGACAGGAAAGTTGGCCGGGAGCCAGCCCCGCGTCCTCCACCGCCGCCCACACCGCCTCCAGGAGGAGCAGATGTCCGGGATCCGGTTCGGCGCCGCACACCTCACGGAACGGACCGCGCTCCGCCGGTGTGCGAGCAGCGTCCGGCCCCCGCTGATCAGGACGGCGACGAGCCACTCCGACCACGGTGAGCGCATCGCCGTTCAGCAGATCAGTGACATACATGGAGCCCCCTGGCTGAATGGTCACGAGGCAAGCCAAGCCACCCCGAGTCGACGGGGGCAATGGATGGCGGCGCTCATGAGGAGAAACCCTGAAATTGTGCAGCAGATTTCCGATCGGACCGAAAATCAAGTGAAGTTCGATTGAGGGTGGCTACGAATGGCCTCCGACGTGGCGCGGACCGCGCTGAACGAGGAGAGCAAGGAGTCGCGTGCACATTTCACCCGGCATATACCCGGAAGACGACGATCGCCGTTCCACACGGTTCCGCTGCCTCCTCGTCGGAGCGAACGCGCTGGTCGTGAGCTGCGCGGAACTACTGCTGAGCCGTGGCCACGAGGTGGTGGGGCTGGTGTCCGAGGACGCCGGCATCCGTGACTGGGCCCGCCAACGGAAGCTGTCGACCCATGGCTTCGGAACCGATCTGACCGATCGGCTGAGCGCGGAACCCTTCGACTATCTGTTCAGCATCGCCAATCTTCGGATTCTTCCGGCCCCCGTACTCGATCTGCCCCGCCGACTGCCGGTGAATTTCCATGACGGACTGCTTCCGCGGCACGCCGGGCTGTACGCGACCACGTGGGCCGTGGCGGACCGCGAGGTGTCCCACGGGGTCACCTGGCACATCATGACGGAGCGGGCCGACGAGGGAGACATCCTGGTCCAGCGGGCGGTCCCGGTGACCGACCAGGACACCAGCCACACCCTCAACGCCAAGTGTTTCGAGGCTGGTTACGCCTCCTTCGGCGAGTTGCTCGACGGCCTGGAGAGCGGAGGTGTCCCGCGGACACCACAGGACCTGAGCGCCCGGAGCTACCACGGCCGCTTCGACCGTCCACCGGGCGGCGGGTTCCTCACCTGGGACCGGCCGTCCGCGGTGCTGCACGCCGCCGTCAGGGCCGCCGATCTGGGGCCGCACCCCAATGAGTTCGGCACCGCGAAGATCGTCATCGGGGACACCCCTGCCCTGGTGGGCGGTCTGACTCCCCTTCCCGGTCCCCCCGCGGCGCCACCGGGCTCCGTACTGCGCAGCGGCCAGGACGGTCTGGTGGTGGCGACCGTGGACGGCGCCGTACGGCTCACCCGGCTCACCACCCCCACCGGGGAACCCCTCACCGCCACCGCGCTGGCCGCGCGCGGGGTACGCCCGGGACACCGGCTGCCCGGCCCCGACCCGGGGCTGCTCGGCGCCGCCAGTGTGGCCCAGACCGGCAGTCTGCGGGACGAGCGCTACTGGGTCCGGCGCCTCGCCGAGTTGACTCCCGCCGACCTCATCCGGGCCGAGGGTGCCGAGCGGGGCAGCGGCGGCCATGTCACCGTGTCCGTCCCCGTGCCGCCGGCCGCCACCCGCGCCGCCGCCATCACCGGGCTTCGGCGCGATCAGTGGCTGCTCGCCGCCCAACTCGCCTTTCTCGCCCGGCTCGGCACGGACGGTGAGACCGATGTGCACTGGCGGGCCGCCCACCCCGCCACCGGACATCCGGCGGTGGACGCGCTGTACGCCTCCTTCGTACCGCTGCGTGTCCCGTGTGTGGACGGCGCGGACATGGCCACCTTCGGCGCGCTGCTGGCCGAACGGACCGCGGAGGCGGACCGTCACCGGACCCACCCCCATGACCTGTGGGTCCGTCACCCCCGGCTGCGCGCCCACCGCCCACCGGCCCCCGGTCTGCCGATCGCCGTCGAGGTGTGCGACGACCTCGCCGTGCCCGCCGCACCCGCCGACGGCACGTCCCTGCTCATCCGCATCCCGCGCGGGAGCGGCGGGCCCGGCCAGTGGGTCGCCCGCGAGGACACCTGCGACGGCCGGACCCTCGCCCTGCTCGCCGACTACGCGACCGCCTTCATGGCCGCGGTGGCCACGGGGGAGGGGAGCGGCGATCTGACCCGTATCCCGCTCGGCAGTCCGGCACACCGCCGCGCCGCCACCCGCTGGAACGACGCGGCGGCGGGCGGTCCGCCACCGGACGGCTGTGTGCACCAGCTGGTGGCGCGGCAGGCCCGGTTGCGCCCGGACGCCCCCGCGGTGTCCTGCGGTGAACGCGTCGTCAGCTACACGGAGTTGGACCGCGGATCGTCGGCGCTGGCCGGCCATCTGCGGGACCGGGGCATCGGCGCCGGATCCCTGGTCGGGGTGTTCCTGGACCGGACCGCCGAGCTGCCGGTCACGCTGCTGGGCATCATGAAGTCGGGAGCGGCCTATGTGCCGCTGGACCCCATCTATCCGCCCGAGCGCATCGCGTACATGCTCATCGACACCTCGCTCTCCCTGATCGTCACCGAATCACGGCTGGCCGGGCGGCTTCCCGAGGGCCACGGCGAGGTGCTCGTCCTGGACCGGGACCGGCCGGTGATCGCCGCGGCGCGTCCGGAGCCCGGTGACGACGTCCGCGGTGACCAGGACGTCTATGTGCTGTACACCTCGGGCTCCACCGGCCGCCCCAAGGGCGTACGGATCGGCCACCGCGCCCTGACCAACCTGGTCCGCTCCATGTGCCGCACGCCCGGGGTGACCGGGCGGGACACCCTTCTCGCGGTCACCACCGTGTGCTTCGACATCGCCGGGCTGGAGCTGTACTGCCCGCTGGCCGCCGGTGGCCGGGTCGATGTGGCCCCGGTCGAAGCCGTCGCCGACGGCGCCCGGCTGCGCGAGGTGCTGGAGCGTGTCCGGCCCACCGTCATGCAGGCCACCCCCGCCACCTGGCGGATGCTCCTGGACGCGGGATGGCCCGGCACCACGGACATTCCCCTGCCCCGCATCCTGTGCGGTGGCGAAGCCCTCACCGCCGATCTCGCCGGAGAACTGCTCGCCCACGGCGCCCAGCTGTGGAACATGTACGGGCCCACCGAAACCACCATCTGGTCCGCCGTCAAACGGATCCGCCCCCGGCAGCCGGTGACCCTCGGGCGGCCCATTGCCCACACCCGGTTCCATGTCGTCGACCGCTGGATGCGCCCGGTGCCACCCGGTGTCCCCGGCGAACTGCTCATCGGGGGAGCGGGGGTGGCCCAGGGCTATCTGCACCGCCCCGACCTCACCGCAGAACGTTTCCTGCCGGACATCTACAGCCGCTCGGACGGCACCGTCTACCGCACCGGCGATCTGGTGCGGCAGCGCGCCGACGGTGAACTGGACTACCTCGGCCGCCTGGACGACCAGGTCAAACTGCACGGCTATCGCATTGAACCGGGTGAGATCGAGGATGCTCTGCGCCGGCATCCCGGCGTCGCGGAGGCGGTCGTGGTGGTCCGCGAGGACCGCCCCGGCGACCGGCGGCTGGTCGCGTACACCGTCCCCGCCCGGCCCGGTGCACGCCCCGCCGAACTGCGCGGCCATCTGCGTGCCACACTCCCCGACTACATGGTGCCCACCGCCTTTGTGGAGCTCGGCGCCCTACCCCTGACCGCCAACGGCAAGACCGACCGGCAGGCCCTGCCGCGCCCCGCACGCACCACCGGCGGTGGTACCGAACCCACCGGATGCCTCGAACGCGCCATCGCCACCGTGTGGTGCCAGGTGCTGGGAGCGGACACCGTGGGCATCGACGACAACTTCTTCGAGGCGGGTGGCACTTCACTGCTGCTGATGCGGGTGATGGCCCGGATCAACGCCGATGTCGGCGCCTCGCTGACACGCGTGGACATGTTCATGTATCCCACCGTCCGGTCGCTGGCCCGGCACCTGGACGGTCAACGGCTCGGCCGCACCGCCCCCCGCCCCGACCCGGCCGCACACCGGGGCACCGGGCGCTCCCGCTCCGGCCTCGGCGATCTGCGCAGACGGCGGCGGCAGCACCACCCGGCCGACGAGACCTCAACGGGCTGAAGCGGAAAGGAACCACCCACCATGCGCGTGTGCTCGGTATGCGCCCTGAACGAGGACCACCCCGGCGTCACCCTCGACGCGGACGGGGTGTGCAGCCTGTGCCGCCTCAACCTCGTCGGCGATCTGCTGGAGAACTTCAGCTACACCCAGCAGGTCCACGACGCGTTCACCCGCAGCGGTCCCAATCCCGACGGGCCCTACGACTGCCTTTTCATGTACAGCGGCGGCAAGGACAGCACCTATATGCTGGACAAGTTCGTCAATGAATACGGAAAGCGCGTCCTGGCCTACACCTTCGATGTGCCGTTCGAAAGCACCCATGCGGCCGACAACATCGCCCTGGCCCGGAAGAAGATCCCCGCCACCTTTGTGGTCGACTCGGACGACGACAACATCAAAACGGTGATGCGGGAGGTCTTCAACCGGCCCGTCGCCAAACCGGGAAAGTATCTCGACGAAAAGCTGCCCTGCGTCTCCTGCCGCACCTTCTTCGTCATCCGCGCGATTCTCTACGCCTTCCGCCACCGCATTCCCTACATCGCGCTGTGTGCCGATCCACAGCAGATCCTCACCATGGAATCCGACACCCGGGAGGTGGTGCGCGGCTTCTACCGCACCTTCGGCGCGAAGCTGACCGACACGGTCTTCCAGGGCGAGGCCGAGCAGGTGCTGTTCGCCGAGGAGGAGCGGCTGCCCCGGATCGTCTTCCCGTTCGTGGCCATGCGCTACGCCTACGACCCCGACCGCATCGTGGCCGATCTGAAGGCCAAGGGCCTCTACGACTCCTCCCCGCTGGAGACCCACTGCACGCTCTTCCCGCTGCTCAACTACTACTCCTTCGCCCACTGGAACTGCATGTTCTACAAGCTCAACGCCGCCAGTCAGCGGCGCGCGGTCCAGCGCAACAAGCACTACGACCGCTCGACCTTCAGCATCACCTTCCCGCGCGCCGCCGATCTCCCCGCGATCGAGGAACGGATGAAACACGTGGTCCTCGACATCGCCGAGGGCCGCGGTGAACCGGAGAAGCAGCAGCACGAACTCGTGGACCTGTTCCAGGAACTGGGCGCCACCGCGGACGCGGCACGGTTCGTCGCCGGAGGCTTCCTCGGCATGCGGACGCTCGCCGCCGAACTGGGCATCGCCCTCTAGGGCGGGGAGACGGAGGAATCATGGAACAGGCGACGGCGATCCGCGAAACCGACATCGCGGTCATTGGAATGGCATGCCGCTTTCCCGGCGCCACCACCCCGGAGGGCTTCTGGAAGAACCTCCGGGAAGGCCGGGAGAGCGTGGTGTTCTACACCGAGGAGGAGCTGCTGGCCGCCGGGGCCGACCCGGCCGAGCTGAGCCACCCGGGCTATGTCCGCGCCGGTCATCCCCTGCCCGGTGTGGAGCTGTTCGACGCCGGACACTTCGGCGTCCCCGACGACGAAGCGGAGATCCTCGACCCGCAGCACCGCCACTTCCTGGAGTGCTCCCTGGCCGCCCTCGAGGACGCCGGATACGACCCCTCGAGCTGCCCCGACGACATCGGCCTGTACGCCGGAGCCGGGATGAACACCTATCTGCTCACCCATCTCGCCGAACGCTACCGGCGTGAGACCTCGGTCGGGCGCTACCGCCTGATGCTCGCCAACGACAAGGACTTCCTCGCCACCCGGGTCTCCTACAAGCTGAATCTGCGGGGGCCGAGCCTCAGCGTCAACACCGCCTGCTCGACCGGGTTGGTCGCGGTCCACCAGGCGTACCTGAGCCTGCTCGCGGGCGAGTGCCGGATCTCGCTCGCCGGAGCCGTCCATCTGCGGGTGCCCCAGGTCGAAGGCCATGTCCACCAGGAAGGCATGATCTTCTCTCCGGACGGCCACTGCCGCGCCTTCGACGCGGACGCGGGCGGCACCGTGATCTCCAGCGGTGTCGGTGTGGTGGTCCTCAAGCGGCTGGCCGACGCGTTGGCGGACGGCGACACCGTCCACGCGGTCATCAAGGGCACCGCGGTGAACAACGACGGCTCGGCCAAGACCGGTTACACCGCCCCCAGCGTGGCCCGGCAGGCCGATGTCATCCGCGACGCCCAGCGCGTGGCCGACTGCGCGCCGGAGACCATCGGCTATGTGGAGGCGCACGGCACCGGGACACCCCTCGGCGACCCCATCGAAGTGGCGGCGCTGACCGAGGCGTTCGACGGGGTGGCGCCCGGCGGTGTGCACCTCGGCTCGGTCAAGACCAACATCGGCCACCTGGACACCGCGGCGGGGATGGCCGGGCTCATCAAGACCGTCCTCATGCTCCGCCACCGAACCCTGGTGCCGAGTCTGCACTTCCGCACCCCCAACCCCGATATCGACCTCACCGACGGCCCGTTCCGGATCGCCACCACCACGGCCGAGTGGGCGGGCGGCACCACTCCCCGGCGCGCCGGGGTCAGCTCGTTCGGCGTCGGCGGCACCAACGCCCATGTGGTGCTCGAGGAGCCGCCCGGCACCCCCGCGCCCTCCACCCCCGACGCCCCCGAACTGCTGGTCCTCTCGGCGCGCACACCCGCCGCACTCGACCGGGTGACCGACGAGCTCTCCCGCCACTTGGGACGCCACAAGGAGCTGGACCTCGCCGCGGTCGCCCACACCCTGGCCGTGGGCCGCCGCGCCCACGCCCACCGGCGTGCGGTGGTGTGCGAGGACGTCGCCGACGCCGCTCTGACGCTCGCGATCGGCGAACCGTCCCGGGTGATGGACGGAGCGGGCGACAGCGGCGCCGCCGCGTTCGCGTTCGTCCTCCCGCACATGGCCACCACACCGGTCGAGGACGCCGCCGCGCTCCACCGCTCCCTGCGCCCCTTCCGCGAGGCGGCCGATGCCTGCGCCGCCGCGCTCCCCGGGGGCGGCCCCGACGTCCTGGGTCTGCTGACCGGCGGTGGCGGCGACCGTCTCGCGTCGTTCACGGCCACCTACGCCCTGGCCCGCACCTGCCAGGCCGCGGGGGTGACACCCGCCGCACTGTGCGGCTCCGGCGTCGGAGGTGTGGTCGCCGGATGCCTGGCGGGTGTGTTCGGGCTGACCGAGGCCCTCGCCCTCCTCTTCGGCGAAGCTCCCGCCACCCTGGCCGTCCCGGAGCTGCCGCTCAGCCTGGGGGCGAACGGCCAGTGGCTGCGGCCGGAGGAGAGCTGCGACCCGGCCACCTGGACCACACTCGACCACGGCGGCGAGTGCGCCCAGGAGGCTCTGCTGAAGGAGCGGGATCTGATCGCCCTCGACCTCGCGCCCTCGCCGGGAGCCGCGGCGCCGCTCCGGCACACCCTGCTGTACGCCCTCGGCCGTGCCTGGACCCAGGGCGCGGAGGTCGAGTGGCCCGTCTGGTACGGCACCGAACACCGCCGCGTACCGCTGCCCACCTATCCCTACCAGCGCAGTCGGCACTGGGTGGAGCCGGAGCACACGTCCGGCCGGGAGAGCGCGGGGGACGGCGCCTCCGGGCTGCGGGACCGCTTCACCCGCGGTGACCGGCCCGCCCGTCAGGCCCTGGTGGAGGACTTCCTGCGGCACCAGATCGCCACCATGCTGCCCGAGCCCGGCGACACCCTCCCGGAGGCCGACGCCGACCTCTTCGAGCTGGGCATGGACTCGCTGATGCTCATCGATGTCATCGCCCGCCTCGGCGACGCGCTGGGAAGCCCCGTCACCGCCATGTTCAGCAGTGAACACCCCACGATCAGCGCGCTCGCCGGTGAGGTGGCGCGATGACGGCGGCGCGCCCGGCCACCCCGCCCCGTCCCCGGCCACCGTCCCGGACAGGTCCCGGCACGGCCACCCTCGACCCCGGGCTGACCGTCCGCCAGGCCGGCGACCTCCCCCCGCGGCACACCGAACTCCCCTGCCACCACGAGAGGTTCCTCACCGACCCCGACGCCCGCATCATCGAAGGCATCGCGGTCGGTCTCTCCACGCTGACCCTCGCCTCCCGGCTGCACTTCAGCCCCAAGTACGTCGACTACCGCATATCGCGCCTCATGCGCAGGCTCCACGCGCCCAACCGCACGGCACTGGTCGCGCGCGCCTTCTCGCTGGGCATGCTCGACGCCACCAACTGGCCCCCGAAGGTGGTGGAGGACTTCGTCGCGTAGACGCCGCACGGCGGGCACGGCGCCCCCTCGCCAGAGGGGGCGCCGTGGCCGTGACACCGGTTCACTGGGCGCTCGCGACGGGACGCACCACGATCTCGTTGACGTCCACCGCGGCCGGGGTGTCCACGGCGAAGGCGATGGCGTCGGCGATCGCCGACGCGGGGATGGCCACCGAACGATAGGTCTTCATGTCCTCACGGGCCTGCGGATCGGAGATCGAGTCCGCGAGCTCCGACTCGGTCACCCCCGGGGACACCACGGTCACCCGGATGTCACCCGCCGACTCCTGGCGCAGCCCCTCCGACAGCGCACGGACCGCGAACTTCGTGGCGCAGTACACCGCGGCGGTGGGCACCACCTCGTGCGCGCCCACCGACGCGATGTTGACGAAGTGTCCGCCACCCTGCTCCCTCATCACCGGCAGCGCTGCCGCGATCCCGTGAAGCACACCCCGCACATTCACATCGATCATGCGGTCCCACTCCGCGACCTTCAGCTCCGCCAGTGGCGACAGCGGCATCACCCCGGCGTTGTTCACCATCACATCCACCCGCCCGAACCGTTCCCGCGCGGCGGCCACGAACTCCCGTACGTCCGCGGCGTCCGTGACGTCCAGCCGCCGGAACGCCACCCGGTCCTCGCCATCCGCCAACTCCTTCGCCAGCGCGGCCAGCCGGTCGGTGCGCCGCGCCCCCAGGAAGACCCGGTGGCCGTCGGCGGCCAGCCGGCGGGCCGCCGCCTCCCCGATCCCACTGCTGGCCCCCGTCACCAGAACGACCTTCTCGGTGCCCGTCATCCCTGTCCATCCTCTCGATCGTGGAGCGGTTCCGCCCGTCACCGAGTCTGAGGAGAACGCCGCAGGTCAGCCAGGAAGCACACTGCCTGGGTGCGGCACACCCAGGCAGCACCCCGCCCGGCTGCCTAACCTTGAGGCCATGGCCGACAACGCACTCGGAGACTTCCTGCGCGCACGCCGCGCGGCGCTGCGCCCGGACGACGTTGGTATGGCGTACCACGGCCTCCGCAGGGTCCCGGGACTCCGCCGCGAGGAGGTCGCCGTTCTCGCCGGGGTCAACGCCGACTACTACACCCGGCTGGAACAGGGACGTGAACGCCACCCCTCACCGCAGGTCCTCGACGCCCTCAGCCGCGCCCTGCACCTGGACACCGACGCCCGCGCCCATCTGTACCGGCTGACCGGCACCGTCCCCGACGACCGCCACACCCCAGCCCCGGACACCGTCAGCGCGGCGCTGCGGCGGCTGATGGACGGCTACGCCCACACCCCCGCCTTCGTCATCAACCGCACCCTGGACGTCCTCGCCGCCAATGCCCTCGCCGAGGCGCTGTACTCGCCCTTCCGGCTCATGGACAACCTGGCCCGGATGATCTTCCTCGACCCCGCGGCCCGCCACTTCTTCACCCGCTGGGAGTGGAGCGCCCAGGCCACCGTGGCCAATCTGCGCCAGGCGGAGGGCTATCCCGCCGACGGCCCCCGGCTGAACGCCCTCGTCACCACCCTCACCCGGCGCAGCGCCGACTTCACCACCCTGTGGAACGCCCACGCGGTGCGTGGCAAGACCCAGGACGCCAAACACCTCCACCACCCCGAGGTCGGCCCGCTGACCCTCACCTACCAGTCCTTCGACGTCCGGGACGCCCCCGGTCAGCAACTGGTCATCTACCACGCCGAACCCGGCAGCCCCAGCGCCCAGGCACTCGGACTGCTCGGAACCCTCGACGCCACGCGGCGGCAGTCGGCCGAATAGCACCGGGCCCGGTCAACCGGCCGCGTTCATCGGCCGGTCGACCGTGCGGCGGACCGTGCACGGGACCTGGACCGGCGCGACGGCGGAGCGCAGCTACCGGTGTAGACGCGCGGTACCCGGTCGCCGACCCGGGTGACGATCTCGTACCCGATCGTGCCCGCGGCCCGAGCCCAGTCCTCCGCACCGGGCTCACCGTGGTCGCCGGGACCGAAGAGCACCACCTCGTCGCCGACCTCCGCCGGGGCGTCACCGAGGTCCACGACGAACTGGTCCATGCACACCGTGCCCGCCACCGTGCGCCGTTCACCCGCGGCCAGCACCGGACCGGTGTCGGAGGCGTGGCGCGGTATCCCGTCGGCGTACCCCAGCGGCACCACACCGAGGGTGGTCCGACGGGGTGTGCGGTAGCGGTGGCCGTAGGAGACCCCCTGCCCGGCGGGGACACGTTTGACGGAGATCAGCCGGGCGGAGAGCGTCATCGCGGGCCGCAGCCCCAAGGCCGCGGCGTCGGCGGTCTCGGGCACCGGGCTCAGCCCAAATACCGCGATCCCGGGGCGTACCAGATCGAAATGGGTCCGCGGAAGCTTCAGCGTGGCAGCGGAGTTGGCCAGGTGCAGCACCTCGGGGCGCAGCCCCGCCTTCCGCGCCATGGCCACCGCGGCACGGAAGTTCTCCACCTGTGTGTCGGCCACCGGGTGGCCGGGGGCGTCGGCGTCGGCGAGATGGGACCAGATCCCCACAACCCGGATATGCCTGGTCGCCTCGGCGCGCGCGGCGGCCTCCAGCAGCGCGGGCCACTCGGCGGACGTGGCACCGCCGCGGCCCATACCGGTGTCCGCCTTCAGATGCAGCAGACAGGGACGGCCCGCCGCCCGCGCCGCCTTCTCCGCGGCCTCGACCGCCCAGATCGCCCCGGCCGACAGCTCGATGTCCGCGGCGACGGCGGCGGCCCAGTCGTCGCCGGGAGCCAGCAGCCAGGCCATGATGCGGATCCGGTTGGTGATGCCCGAGGCACGCAGGGTCAGTGCCTCATGGATCCGTGCGGCGCCGAGCCAGGTGGCACCACCGGCCAGCGCCGCGCGGGCGCTGGGGACGATGCCGTGGCCGTAGCCGTCGGCCTTCACCACGGCCATCGTCTCCGCGGAACCCGCGGCCTCCCGCAGCCGCGCCACATTGGCGCTGATGGCCGCGAGGTCGATCCGCGCCTGTGCGAGTGGCGCGTCCTCGTGGGCCCCGTCCGCGCGGTTGCTGACCTCGTAGGAGCTGCCGATCGCCACACCGTTGTCCTTCCGTGGAGACTTCACCGGGCCCCGAACGGGCCGGGTGTGAAGCCATCGTGTCGTCGGGGACAACGCTCCGTCATCGTGCAAACGCCACTGTCGTACGGCACCGGGGAGTGCCGAACGGACAACGGGGACCGGGAAGGGGCTGTCAGACGGGGTCGAGCGCCGTGGTGTGCGGGTCGCCCTCGGAGGCTGTGGCGCTGTCGTTGCCGTACCGCCGGGCCGTGAGCTGGAGGAGCAGCGCCGAGCGCACCTCCGGGCTGTCCAGCCGCAGATCCACCACCTCCTGCATCCGGCGCATCCGGTGACGGAGCGTGTTCGGGTGGATGTGCAGCCGGGCCGCGGCCGCCTTCGCGTCACCCATCTCCTCCAGCCAGGTGTACAGCGTCGGCACATGGCTGGTGTGGTGCTCGCGGTCGTGCTCCAGCAGCGCTCGCAGCGGCCCGATGTCCGCGGTCCGGGCGCCGGTGGCGGACCGGGCGGTACGGCGGAGGACCACGGTGGCCCACACCTCGTCGTGGACAGCCGCGCCACCGGGGACCAGTCCCGCCGTGAGCAGTCCGAGGGTGTCATCCGCCTGTTCCCGGGAGTCGGCCAGCCCAGGGACGGTGGTGGCGAGTCCGCCCATGGCCACCAGGGGCGCGGCCGCGTCCCCGGAGGTCCCGGCGACGTCGCCCAGCCAGTCGGCACGGGCCCCGGACGCGGAGTTCACCGCGTCGGCGTGCACGATGCCGTAGACCACATCGCCGATCACGGCCGCGGGGGAGCGCAGCCGGGTGCCGGGGAACCGGCACAGCCGCTCCCGTACCGTCAGCCGCTGCCGCTCGGCCTCGTCGGCGTCCTCACTGGGCACCCCCACGGCGATCACCCGCCAGGGGCCGCTGGTCAGGCCGAGGAGATGCGCCGCGTCCGTGGCCCCTTCCTGCCCGTGCAGCACCTTCGCCACCATGTCCGCCAGGGCCAGCCGCTGCCGGTCCGCCTCCGCGCGCCGGCGCAGCAGATGCAGGGCGGCCGCGTCCGCGGCGTCGGCGAACGCCGCCGCCCGCTCGGGCTCGACCGGGCCCGGCACGATCGCCCAGATGGAGCCGAGCACATCGCCTCCCGCGTGCACCGGCACCACCAGCCGCGGCTTGGTGCCCTCGACCACCGCCGGGACGTAGATGGGGGTGGTGTCCTGGGCGATCCTGCGGAACACACCGTGCCGCCGGAAGTGCTCGTTGACATCCTCGGGCGCATGGCGGCCCATGATGGTGGCCACCCGCGCCTCGTCGCTGCGCTCCTGGCGGGTGGAGTACGCCAGCACACGTGAGCTGCGGTCCTCGATGGTCACCGGGGCGTCGATGATCCGGGCGATGGCATCCGCCACCCCGAACAGATCCCCGGCCTCCGCCACTCCCAGCCCGGCGGCAGACGCGGTCAGCCCCTCGCTGTCGAGCGCCGCGCGCAGCAGCGACAGCACCTGGACCCAGCCCGCCTCCGCGGAGACCCGCAACAGCGCCACGCCCGCCTCGTCCGCCGCCGCGGCCATCTCCGCGTCCACCGCCACCGGCGCCTTGAGCAGCAGGGCGGCGGCCGACCGACGGGCACACTGCGCCAGCAGCCGCAGCGCCGCGTCCCGGTCGGTGAGGTTCACCCCGAGCACCACGTCCCCCGTCCGTGGCTCGAGCTCCCCGTCCGGTTCCGCGATCACCGCGTCGCCGACCGTGACGGACAGCCGCTCAGGGGCGCACATCCCCGACAGCACTGCTGGTCCCACGGCGTCGAGAAGCCGTTGCAGACTGATCATGGCCACCACCCGCTCACCGATTGCCCACCATCCTCCCCCACGGCAGCGATGGGGGAGCAGTCGCGTCCGGGATAGGTGTGGGACACGGGGAGCGCGGCACGAGAAGGCGCGCGTGGCGAGGACGGAGCACATCCCCGGCGGACCGGGCTCAGCCGCCGTCGCCGAAGCCTCCGCCGAAACCGCCTCCGAAGTCACCGTCACCGAAGCCGCCGCCGTAGTCGCCGCCGTCACCGAAGCCGCCGTAGTCGCCGGCGTCCCCGAACGCTCCGGCCTCGTCGTAGCCGGGGCTCAGCGATCCGCCCAGCAGCGTCCCGACCAGCAGCGCGGGCAGCAGCGCCGCCCCGTAACCGCCGAAGTACCCGCCCGCCCAAGGGCCGTAGGCGGGGCCCGCCTCCCAGTACGGACGGCGTTCGCCGCCGACGGGGACGGTACGCGCGTCCGGGTCGAGGCCCTGCTCGACCCGCGTGGCGTCCGCTGCGCACGCGGGCACCGACCGCTCGGCGCCGCCGGCCGGGGCCCAGGTGACATCCCGGACCGACGGCCCGTGCCGCGGATCGAAGAAGCACGGCGGCCGCCGCTCGGGAAGGGGTGTGCCCTCACGGCGGGCGCCCAGCACCGCCAGCGAGAAGTGGCCGTCCTCCAGCGCCTCGGTGACCGCCCGTACGTCCTCGGGGCGCCGGGCGGTGTCCGACTTCGTCTTGGCCTTCTCGTACGCGTCCAGCGCGCGGCCGTAGTCATCCACCATCTCCGGGGTGGAGGACGGGTCGGACGGGTTGAAGGCGAGCCCGCTCAGCTTCTCGCCGTACGCGGTGATGTCCTCCTGGACCGCGCCGCGCACCTGCTCCAGCTCGGCCCGCTCACGCTCCCGGCGGCGCTTGCGGGTGCGCCCCATCGCGAACAGAGCGCTTCCGGCCAGCACCACCAGGATGATCAGCAGCACCAGAGCGGCGCCCATCGACGATCCGGTGGAGTCCGGGGCGCCCTGATCGCCGTCGGCCGACCGGCCGTGGATGGCCGCGGCCACATCCGCCACAAAGCCGTCCAGAACCTTCGGCAGGTCACCGGGGTGGCGGCGCAGATTCTGCTCGGCCAGCGCCTGGGATGTGCTGCCCGGCAGCACCGAGGCGTCGGACGCGGCGCCGAAGGAGGAGCCGAGTGCCACCGCGTACACACCGGGTCGGTCGGTGGCCTCACGCAGCCGCAGGAAGATGCGCTCCCCTCCGTAGGCGCGGTCGTCCGGCAGAACAGCGACGTAGACGGGCACATCCGCCGCGCGGATACGGTCCGCGAGGGTCCGTGCTTGCTGGGTGCTCAGAGCGTCGGAGGCGCGGGGATCGACATACACAGGGCGGCTGCGCAGCGCCTGGCCGATCTTGTCCACGTCCGTCTCGGCACGCGCGCTCCCGGCGGCGAACAGGGTCGCCACCAGGGCAACGAGGACGGCCAGCACCAGCGTGGCCCGTCGCCGTGTCTTACTGGGCACACCGGGCTTTTACCCACTCATACGCCTTATCGCACACGTTTCCCTGTTTTGCCGATATGCGCGTGCACACCGGCTATGTCGCCGCCGTCTACCCTCAGCTGCCGTGGATCAAGCTGTCGTAGTCGGCGTTGTCGACCAGGTGGTAGAGGCCGAACGCCCCCGGGAACAGCGCGAGTGCCAGCATGCCGAGCCGCAGCAGGACCGGGGCCGCGACGGTGACGCTCTCGGTCTGGCCCTTGATGGTGCGCCAGTCGCGGCAGCGCCGGATGTCACCGCCGCAGGCGGCCCAGAACCCGAGCCCCGTCACCGTGAACACACCCCCGCCGATCATGGCGAACCCGGCGATGACCGCCAGGAACGTCATCCGTGCGTGGTGATCGCTCACCCCGAGCGAGCCGATGCCGACGAGGGGTATCGCGGCAAGCCCGTAGAGCACTCCGCGCAGCATCACGTCCCGCAGGCGCAGCAGTGGCTGGTGTATCTCGTCCTCCCCAGTCATGCGCGCACGATATCCCAGCGTGATCCCCGTGCCACGACCGGCGAACCCGGTGGTGGGAAACTGCCCGAGGGGCGCCCCGGCGAGGCCGCCCTACGCTGGGGAAGAGGTGCGCGTTCAGCGCGTACCGGGCGCGGACGATACGGATGTCCGGCAGAACCACCTGATGCTCTTCATGAGGCGAAGACCATGGATGGTGTGCGCAGACGTACGGTGCTCGGGGCGCTCGGCGGCACCGTCGCCGGGGGCGGAGCCCTTGGACGATTCCGGCGCGGTGAGCCCCCGCCCGGCCCTCCGGACGGTGTGCGGCAGCCGTCGGAGCGCCCCCGCCCGTATGAGCCCCGGGTGCAGGCGCTGCTCGGGCGGATGACGGTGGACGAGAAGCTGGGGCAGTTGCAGCAGCTGGCCTGGAGCGCCGACACCGGCCCCGGCCGCGGGCAGAACGCGGAGGCGGTGCGGGCGGCGCGCAGGGGCGCGCTCGGGTCGGTGCTCAACCTCTACGGGGCCAGGAAGACCAACGCGTTGCAGCGGATCGCGGTGGAGGAGTCCCGGCTCGGAATCCCCCTGATCTTCGGGCTCGATGTGATCCATGGTCTGTGGACCACCTTTCCGATTCCGCTCGCCCAGGCGGCCGGCTTCGATCCCGCGGTGGCCGTGCGGGACGCCGAGGTGTCCGCGCGGGAGGCCCGTTCCAACGGGGTGCACTGGACCTTCTCCCCGATGATGGACGTCACCCATGAGCCGCGCTGGGGGCGGATCGCCGAGGGCAACGGGGAAGACCCCTATCTGACCGCGGCGTTGGGGGCGGCCAAGGTCCGCGGTTACCAGGGCGACGACCTTGCCGACAACGACCGGGTGGCGGCCTGCGCCAAGCACCTGGCCGCCTACGGGGGCGCCGAGGGCGGGCGCGACTACAACAGCGTGGATGTGTCCGAGGCGCGGCTGCGCAATCTCTACCTCGGGCCGTTCGCGGCGGCCGTGGAGGCCGAAGTGGCCACCGTGATGGCCGCCTTCAACACCGTCAGCGGCATTCCGGCCCACGCCAACCGGCATCTGCTCACCGACATCCTCAAGGAGCAGTGGCAGTTCGACGGTGTGGTGGTCAGCGACTACCTCGCCATCCGGGAACTGACCGTCCACGGCTTCGCGGCCGACGGCGCCGACGCGGCCCGGCTGGCGTTCAACGCCGGTGTGGACATGGAGATGGCCAGCACCCTTCTTGCCCGGAACGGCAAACGGCTGCTCAGAAACGGCCGGATCACCATGGCCCGGCTGGACGACGCGGTGGCGCGCATCCTGCGGCTGAAGTTCCGGCTCGGCCTGTTCCGCCGCCCCTATGTGGATGAGGACGCCGCCATCACCAAACCCACCAAGGCCGCTCGGTCGGCGGCCCGCGAAACCGCGGCGCGGTCCATGGTGCTGCTCAGAAACCACACGTCGGCCCTCCCTCTGAGCACATCGGCCCGCTCCATCGCGGTGGTCGGCCCGTTCGCCGACTCCCCGGACCTCAAGGGATCCTGGGCCGGGCCCTGGGCGGTCACCCCCCGTCCGGTCACGGTGGCCGACGCCGTCAAGGCCGCTGTCCCGAAGGCGAAGGTGACCCATGTCCGGGGTGTGGACGCCCAGGGCAAGGACACCGACGACATCGTGAAGGCGGTCGCGGCGGCGAGGGCCGCCGAGGTGACGGTCGTGGTCATCGGCGAAGGCGCGAAGCTGAGCGGTGAGGCGAGCGTGCGCGGTGACATCAGTCTGCCCGGGAAGCAGGAGGAACTGATCGCGGCCATCGCGGAGTCCGGTGCGCCGTTTGTGGTGGTGCTGGTCAACGGGCGTCCGCTGACGATCGGCGGCTGGCTGGAGTCGGCCCCCGCCGTCCTGGAGGCGTGGCATCCAGGACTCGAGGGCGGAAACGCCATCGCGGATGTGCTGTTCGGGAAGGTCAACCCTGGTGGCAAACTGCCGGTGTCCTTTCCGCGCGCGGTCGGCCAGATCCCCGTCTACTACAACCACGAGAACACCGGCCGCCCCTACGACCCGCACAACCCCTACACCTCCCGCTATCTGGACCTGCCCGACGGCCCGCAGTTCGCCTTCGGATACGGGCTGAGCTACACCACCTTCGACATCGGTGAGCCGAGACTGTCGACGCGCCGGATCGCGGCCGACGCGCTGCGCCAGGGCGACACCGTCGACGTGGCGGTGACGGTGCGCAACACCGGGCGGCGCACGGGCGATGAGGTCGTCCAGCTGTATCTGCGCGATCCGGTGGCGAGCATCGTGCAACCGGTGCGCAGGCTCTGCGGTTTCCGCCGGGTCACCCTCGACGCGGGGAGGTCCACCACCGTGCGCTTCCGGCTGAGCGCCGAGGACCTGGGCTTCTGGACCCATGACCGCGACGGCAACTTCGTGGTGGAGAAGGGCGAGATCCGGCTGTACGCGGGCAACAGCTCGCTGGCCGAGGCGGAACGCACCCTGACCATCACGTAGCACGCCCTCCCCCCATCGGACCTCATCCGCGCCGAGCGCGCCACTCCGGCGCCAGCACCGACCAGACCTCGATGTCCACGCGTTCTCCCCGGTGCGGATGGCTCTTCCGCAGCACTCCGTCGCGCACCATGCCCAGCCGACGGGCGGCTTTGAGGCTCGCCGTATTGCCGGACGCGGCCCGCCACTCCACCCGGTGGATGCCGCGCACCTCGACCGCCCAGTCGATGAGCACCCCGATGGCCCGGGTGACCAGCCCGCGTCCGGCAAACGCCTCCTCCAGCCAGCAGCCGACCTCACAGCTGCCGGACTGGGCGTCGAAGATCCGGAAGAGGACCCCGCCGATGAGCGTCCCGTCGACCCAGATGCCGTAGATCCGTCCACTGTCGGTGGCCGCCTTGTCCGCGTACATCTGGAGGAAGGCAGTGGCCGACGACAGGTCGGTGGCGCGGTCCGCCAGCGAGATATGCGTCCCCACGTACTCCCGGCAGCGGTCGATGTGGGCGAGGTACTCCTCGGCGTTCCACGGCTCCAGCGGGCGCAGCTCCGCACCGTCGTCACCCAGCGATATCCCGAACACCTTGCTCCTTCACAGGTAGTCGGCCTGGTAGTTGGCCTGGGCCCAGTCTCCCTGCCGCGAGAGGCGGATCGGTATCCGGGTGGGGGTCAGGCGGCCTCGGGCTCCGACGGCCGCCCGGCGGCCGGGCCATGGGTGACGCGGATCTTCGACTGGCCGTGCGGCAGCGCCTCCCAGTCGTCCATGAAGCGCGCCTCCAGACCGTGTTTCACGGCGAGGGCGACGAGGGTCTCGGTGCGGTAGTAGAAGTCCTCGCGCAGCACCTGGTGCTCGGCGCCGTCGGTGCGGTCGAAGGTGAAGTCGAACCAGCCGCCGGGGGCCATCACCCGGCCGACGTTGGCCAGGCACTCCTCGATGACCGGCAGCGGGGAGTGCGAGAAGACACTGTGCGCGTGGATGACATCGAACCATGCGTCGGGCAGGAACCGCAGGGTGAGGTCGCGGACCGGGGTCAGATGCGGCAGCCGGTCCTGCAACCCCGACTCCACCAGGGTGTCCTGGGCCGCGGCGAGGATATCGGGCGAGATGTCGATGCCGTAGTAGTGGCCGGACTCCAGATGCCGGATGAACCGCCAGCCCGCCCGCAGGTTGCCGCATCCGATCTCCAGCATCCGGTGTTCGGGTCGCAGCCCGTGGCCGACGAGGTAGTCGAACTGCATCGCGCCCAGGGCGAGCCACCGCTCGCGGCTGGAACTGCCCACCGCGGCATCCGGGTTGGCGCGGGTGTCCGAGCGCATCACCGCGCGGTAGTAGGAGATGTGGTCCGGGAAACGATGACGCAGCCAGGCATCCCGGGCGGCACGGGTCAGATAGCGCGGTACCCGGTAGGGGTGGCGCAGCGCGTAGCTGAGGCGATGGCCGAGCGACGCTCGGTTGACGCTGACGTTCCTGGCGGGCATGGGCGGCCGGTCCTCTCGTGATGGTGATCTGGTGTCCTGGGCCTCGGTCGCGGCCTCCGTACCCCGGCGATGGTCCGGGGTCGGTGGACCGGCCACGGTGCGGACGCGGCGCGGTGGACCCCGGTATCAGCCGATCGGCTGATGGGGGAGGTGCGCCAGGCGCGTGAGGACTGGCCGCGGAGGTTTCGGACGTTCCCTCCCGGCCACCGGCTCCCCGACGAAACCCTCGGGAGCCCGCGCACCCCTCCCCGTCACTGCCGCTTCACACCGATGCGCTACGCTCCGGGAGAACGATGGTTCCCCGTGTGGGGCACAAGGCCGGAGAGGCGAGCGATGCGGTACACACCCCCCGTGGGGCACCGGCCATGACCCACCGCGCGGACCTCGTGCCGCTCCGCTCGTTCCTCACCATCTACCGCACGGGCGGAGTGGCGAAGGCCGCCGACGCCCTGAACCTCTCCCAGCCCGCCGTCTCCCGCCATCTGAAGTCGATCGAGGAGACGGTGGGGCGGCCGCTGTTCGTCCGGGCCGGGCGCGGGATCGCCCCCACCGAAGCCGGACACATCCTGGCCGCCGAGGTGGCCGGGCATGTCGACGCGCTGGAGAACGCCGTCGAGGTGTTCCGCTCGGGCGGGGACAGCGACGCGGGGCCGGTGTTCGTCGGCGGGCCGGGGGACATTCTGGCGGGCCATGTGATGCCACGGCTGACCCCGCTGCTGGCCATGGGGATGACCGTGCACTGCCGGATCGGGCTGTCACCGGACCTGGCCACCGCGCTGTTGCGCGATGAGCTCGATGTCGCCGTCATCACCAAGATCGAAGGGGCTCCGACCAAGCAGCTCTTTCTCAGACACGCCCACGACGAGGAGTTCGTGCTCGTGGGGCGCAGCGGTGAGAAGCCCTATACGCCCCGGTCGGAGCGGCGGTTCGTGGGCTATTCGCAGGGCATGCCCATGGCTCGTCGCTACTTCCGCTCCTGCTGGGGCATCGCGCCCCCGCAACCGTCGCTGACCGTGGCCGACATGCGCGCGGTGGTGGTGGCCGTGGCCGCCGGGGCCGGGCTCAGCGTCGTTCCCCGCTATGTGGCGCGGGAGGGCATCGACGCAGGCACCCTGAGTGTGCTGCACACCCCCGAGGAACCGGTGATCAACCCGATCTATCTCGCCGCCAGGCGGGGCAAGGAACATCTGCCGACTGTCCGGGCGGTGTTCGCCCAGCTCACCGACGCCCACGAGAACGCCGTCAGCGCACACAATTCCTGATAGGTCGGCGTTCCGATCGTTATGGCTCCTCTCGCGCGGATCGGATTGGCTGAGCGCGGTTCCCTTCCCCACCGCGTCACAGAGGAGTTCTATGTCCACGCCGTCACGTCCGCAGCACACGTCCACCCGGCAGCGCGGGATCCCCCGGCGGGCTGCCCTGGCGGCCGTGGCCGCCTCCGTGCTGGGAGCCTCCGCCACCCTCGCCACCGTCGCCCAGGCCGAGCCGCCGCAGCGGTCCGCCGCCGGGCAGCCGGAGTCCGCGTCCGCCGGCGCCGCGCGCCACGGCTCGGCGTTCACCGCGCTGCCGGGCGCCGAGGTCTTCCCGGAGAGCATTGCCATCGACCATGCCACGGGGGTGTACTACGTCGGCTCCGTCAAGGACGGCACGATCTTCCGGGGCCAGGTCGGCAGCGACACGGTGTCGGTGTTCTCGAAGTCCGGGGCGGACGGCCGCACCATCGCCAACGGCCTGGCGCTCGACGGAAACCGGCTGATCGTGCTGTCGCGGCAGACCGGCAAGGTCTACGCCTACGACACCCGCAACGGCGCCCATCTGGCCACCCTCGACAACGGTCTCGGCGCCACCGGCACCTTCCTCAACGACATCAGCGTCACCCAGGACGGCACCGCCTATCTCACCGACTCCGTCAACCCCTGGCTCTACCGGATGACCCGGACCGCCTCCGGCGGCTACCGGCTGGAGAAGTTCCTCGACTTCACCGGCACCCCCCTGCACTACATCTCCGCCCCCGGTGCGGCCGGCATCAACGTCAACGGCATCACCGCGACCCCCGACGGCCGCCATCTCATCGTTGCCAAGCGCAATGAGAACGCCCTGTACCGCATCACCCTCGCCGACCGTTCGGTGGAGAAGGTCCAGCTGCCCGCCGGGGCACTGGAGACGCCCGACGGCATCTTCCTGCGCGGCCGTACGCTCTACGCCGCGCAGAACACTCCGCGGTCCGTGGCCGTCCTCCACTTCAGCGCCGACTACCGGTCTGCCACCGCGGGCACCCCGCTCACCGACCCCAGCTTCCGCTTCCCCACCTCGGCCGCCGTACACGGCAATCGGCTGCTGGTGGTCAACGCGCAGTTCGACTCCAAGGGCAGCCCGGCCGCCGTCAGCGGCCCCAATCCGCCGGTCCTTCCGTTCGGCGTCACCACCCTCCGGCTGCACTGAGCCCGTCCGTCCACCGGCCCGGCACATCACCACCCCGAGGAAAACACCGTGAGTCCCCACCCATCCCGTCAACCCCACCAGACCGCCTCCCAGGAGCGGGAGGTCTCCCGCAGACGCGTTGTCGCCGGACTGACCGGCGCGGGCGCCGCCCTGGCCACCCGGTTCGCCGTCAGCGACACCGCCGCCGCGGCACCCGGTACGGCCGGGAGCAGGACGGACGGAACCACCGGCCACGCCGACACCGTGTTGCTCGGCGGCCGCATCACCACACTCGACCCACGCCACCCGGACGCCACCGCCCTGGCCGTCCAGGGGAGCAGGATCCAGGCCACCGGCACCGACCACCGCATCCGCGCGCTGATCGGCCCGCAGACCCAGGTGATCCACCTGGGCGGACGCCGGGTGATCCCCGGGCTCAACGACTCCCACACCCATCTGGTCCGGCAGGGGCTCAGCTACACCCAGGAGCTCTCCCTGGCCGGAGTGCGGTCCGTCTCCGAGGCGCTGCGGCTCATCGCCTTCCAGGCCGCGCGCACCCCCGCCCCGCAGTGGGTCCGGGTGGTCGGCGGCTTCAGCAGGTTCCAGTTCGCCGAACGGCGGCTGCCGACCCTCGACGAGCTGAACGCGGCCGTCCCCGACACCCCCGTGTTCCTCCTCCACCTCTACGACCGGGCCCTGCTCAACCGGACCGCCCTGCGTGTCCTCGGCTTCGGGAAGGACACCCCCGACCTCCCCGGATCACAGATCGAGCGGGACGCGGCCGGACATCCCACCGGGATGCTGATCGCCAAGCCCAACGCCACCCTGCTCTACTCCACCCTGGCCCGGCTGCCGCGACTCGACCCGGAGAGCCGGACCATCTCCACCCGGCACTATCTGCGGCATCTCAACGCCCGCGGAGTGACCAGCGTGATCGACGCGGGCGGCGGCCACCAGACCTTCCCCGACGACTACGAGGTCATCAACCGGCTCCATCGGGAAGACCAGTTGACGGTCCGCGTCGGCTACCACACCTTCACCCAGGCCCCGGGCAAGGAACTCGCCGATTTCCAGCGCATCGCGGAACTGGTCACGCCCGGCGACGGAGACGACCATCTGCGGATGATCGGGGCGGGGGAGATGCTGGTCTACTCCGCCGCCGACTTCGAGGACTTCGCCCAGCCGCGGCCGGAGCTCGCCCCCGCGATGGAAGGCCAACTGCGCGACGTCCTGTCCTTCCTGGCCGAGAAGAAGTGGCCGTTCCGGCTGCATGCCACCTACGACCAGTCCATCACCCGCTTCCTCGACGTCATCGAGCAGGTGCACGGCCCCGGCGGACCCGGCGTCCGGTTCATCCTCGACCACGCCGAGACGATCAGCGAGCCCACCATCGACCGGGTCGCCCGGCTCGGCGGCGCCATCGCCCTGCAACACCGCATGGCCTTCCAGGGCGAGTTGTTCCGCGACCGCTACGGGGCACGCGCCGCCGCCCATACCCCACCGGTGAACCGCATCCTGCGTGCCGGGGTGCCGGTCGGGCTGGGTACCGACGCCACCCGGGTGGCGAGTGACAACGTCTGGAACGCGCTGTACTGGATCACCACCGGACGGACCGTCGGCGGAGAGCGGCTCTACCCGGCCGCCAACCGGCTGGACCGGATCGCCGCGCTGCGGCTGATGACCCAGGGCAGCGCCTGGCTCTCCCACGAGGACACCGTCAAGGGCATGCTCGGCCCCGGCCACTTCGCGGACCTCGCCGTGCTCTCCGACGACTACCTGACCGTCCCGGCCTCCCGGATCCCCGCCCTGACCTCGGTGCTCACTCTCGTCGGCGGACGCGTGGTGTACGCGGCGGCGGAACACGCCCGGCTCGACCCGGCCCTGCCGCCCGTACAACCGGCGTACTCGCCCCTGGTGACCGGCGCCAACACACTGTAGTCGGGCCCATGGTGCGGCCACCGCCCGGTGGCCGCACCGCGGACGCGCCCCGACCTGCCCGAACCCGGTTCAGCCCGTGGAGCGACCATGACCATCACACCCCAGGACGTGCCCGACATCCTCTCGCCCGCCTTCGCCGCCGACCCCTATCCGGTGTACCGACGGCTCCGTGACGAGACACCGCTGCTCTGGCACGCCCCCACCCGCAGCTATCTCCTCTCGCGCTACGAGGACGTCCGGCGCGCCTTCAAGGACCCGGCCTTCACCAGCGAGAACTACGCCTGGCAGCTCGAACCCGTACACGGCAGGACCTTCGTCCAGATGAGCGGGCGCGAACACACCGTCCGCCGCGCCCTGGTCGCCCCCGTCTTCCGCGGTACTGCGTTACAGGAGCGACTGCTGCCGTTGATCGAACGCAATGCCAGGGAACTTATCGACGGCTTCCGCGACACCGGCAGGGTCGAGCTGGTCTCCCAGTTCGCGGGCCGCTTCCCCATCAACGTCATCGTGGACATGCTGGGCCTGGACAAGGGCGACTACGACACCTTCCAGCGCTGGTACCGGTCGATCGTCGCCTTCCTCGGCAATCTCTCGCAGGACCCGGAGGTGACCGCCGCGGGGCTGCGCACCCGTGAGGAATGCGCCGCCTACCTCCTCCCGGTCATCCGCCGACGGCGTGACGCGCTCGGCGACGATCTGCTGTCCAGCCTCTGCACGGCCGAGGTCGACGGCACCACCATGAGCGACGAGGAGATCAGGGCCCTTTGCAGTCTGCTGCTGTCGGCCGGAGCCGAGACCACCGACAAGGCGGTGGCCGCCGTCCTGCTGAATCTGCTCCGCCATCCCGAGCAGTTGGCCGCCGTTGTCGAAGATCGCGAGCTCATCCCACGGGCGTTCATCGAGACCCTGCGCTACACACCCCCGGTCCAAATGATCATGCGTCAGGTGGCCGGGGATGTGGAGGTGAGCGGCGGGCTGATCCCCGACGGCTCCACCGTCATCTGCCTCATCGGCTCGGCGGGCCGTGATGAGCGGCAGTACGCCGACCCGGACGCGTTCAACATCTTCCGTGCGGACCTGACGGCCAGGACCGCCTTCTCGGCCGCCGCCGACCATCTCGCCTTCGCCCTGGGACGGCACTTCTGCGTGGGCGCCCTGCTGGCCAAGGCGGAGATCGAGGTGGCAATCGGTCAACTCCTGGACGCCATGCCGGACCTTCGGATCGAACCCGACTTCACCCCGGTGGACCAGGGCACCTTCACCCGCGGACCGGTCTCCCTGCCCCTGCGGTTCACCCCGGTCCGCGAGCGGATCCGTACATAGCACCTGGCGGCCCCGCCCGGCCGTACGCGGTGGGGCGGGGCCGCGGCGGTCAGGAAGCGGGCTTGCGGGCCACTCCCACCCAGAAGGAGACCTCTTCGTCGGTGACATCGCCGGTGGCCACCTGAGGGCCGGTGGCCAGGTCCGGACGCCAGCGGTGGGGCACCTCGATCCCGGGCTCCACCAGCTCGAGACCGGTGAAGAACTCCTCCACCTCCGCCCTGCTGCGGATCTTCCCCTTGATCCCACCGTTGTGGTAGATCTCCACGGTCCGCTGGGTCGCCACCGGGTCGAAGTCCGGGGTGATGTGGCTCAGCACCAGATACGAACCGGGCGCGAGCGTGTCGACCAGCCGCCGCACAATGGCGTACGGGTCCCACTCGTCCGGTACGAAGTGCAGCAGCGCGCACAGGCTCAGCGCCACCGGCTGGGACAGGTCCAGCACCTCGGTGAGGTCCGGGGAGGTGAGGATGGTCTCGGGGTTGGCCACATCCGCGTCGACATAGGCGGTGCGGCCTTCGGGATGACTGGTGAGCAGGGTCTGCGCATGAGCCAGCACGATCGGGTCGTTGTCGACGTAGACGACCCGCGACTCCGGCGCGACCTCCTGGGCGACCTCGTGCAGATTGGGGCTGGTGGGTATGCCGGTGCCGATGTCGAGGAACTGCCGGATACCGCACTCGGCGGCCAGATACCGGGTCGCGCGCTGCATGAAGGCACGGTTGGTGCGGGCGGCGATCATGACGCCCGGCCACAGGGTGAGCACCTTCGCCGCGGCCTGCCGGTCCGCGACGTAGTTGTCCTTGCCGCCCAGGAAGTAGTCGTACATCCGGGCGCTGTGCGGACGCCCCTGGTTGATGGGGCTGTTGGGCGGCTCCGGCCCGCTCGTCGTCTGGGATGCTGCCCCGTGACCGGTCACGTCGTGTTCTCCTCCACTACTGGGCGCGATCGTTGCATCGCGGCGGGCCCACCCCAGGATCGTATGCCGCCTCGATCCCCGCCCACATCTGTGGGTGGGGATAACTGTGAGGCATTCAGGAGGCGTTGAGGGCCACGGTGGGGTGGAGCCGGGAGGCACGGATGGCGGGGTAGAGCCCCGCGAGCATGCCGATCCCCAGTGTGGCGCCGAAACCACCGGCCAGCGCCCAGGGCGGGATGACCGTCGTCCAGCCCTGCGCCAGGGCGAACGCCCAGGTCGCCAGCGAGCCCAGTGCCACTCCCGCCAGCCCGCCGAGGGCCGACAACAGCAGTGATTCGGTGAGGAACTGAAGCCGGATGGCATTGCGGGTGGCCCCGATCGCCCGCCGCAGGCCGATCTCCTGACGGCGTTCCAGTACCGAGATGACCATGGTGTTGGCCACCCCGACCCCGCCCACCAGGAGCGCCACCGCCCCAAGCCCGAGCATCAGCGCCGTCAGCCCCTCGTCGGTGGTCGCCTTCGCCTCCAGGGCGTCGGACGGCCGTGAGACCTTGACGGTGCCCTCATGGCCGGGGTCGACGCTGCGGGCCAGCACCGCGGCCACATCCTCCACCGACGCGTCCGTGGAGCGCTCGAAGATGGTGGTCGGATGGCCGTTGAAGCCGAAATACCGCTCGGCGGCCGGGAATCCGACCAACGCCACCCGGTCCAGCGTGGGTACCAACTCGACCGGTCGGAGAATGCCCACGACCACCACATAGCGGTCATTGACCATGATCTTCTCACCGGGATGGGTGATGCCGAGCCGCTTCGCGGCGATCGACCCGAGCACGGTCACCGGCAGCCGCTCATTGGCGGGGTTCAGCCAGACCCCCCGGTCCACCTCGGCGCCGAGCGTATCCAGCAGATCGGGCCGGGCGGCCTGGGTGGTGACCCCGGCCGTCCGCTCCTCCGGCACCACATCGCTGCGCCGGATCCGGGTATCCACCTCGCCGGTCGCCGTGGCGTGCTGCACCGGGCCGATGCGTTCGACCATCGCGACGGCGTTCTTGGGCAGGACGATGTCGTTCCCCGTCTGGTCCTCTCCGGCCTCGGCGGTGAGCAGATTGGTGCCCAGCCGGTCCAGCCGGGCCATCAGATCGGCCCGGCTGGAGGTGGAAAGACCCACCACCGCCACCATCGTGGCGATGCCGATCGCGATACCGAGGGCGGACAGCACCACCCGGGTCCGGCGCGCCCGCAGCCCGACGGCGCCCACGCGGAGGATGTCACGGACGGCCAGCCGGGAGGGTTTCAGCCTGCGGCCGCTCCCGGACGTCGCTTGTGCGGTCTTCCGGTCGGTCATGACCTCACCTCGTGCGACGCGGAGTCGGGCGTGACGGAGTCGGGCGTGGCGGAGCCGTCCGTCGGAGAGCCGTCCGTCGGGGAGCCGGGCGTCCGGGAGTCCGCGATGACCTCGCCGTCACGGAACCGGACCCGCCGTGGCAGCGCGTCGGCGATCTCGTGGTCATGGGTGATGACACACACCGTGGTGCCCGCCGCGTTCAGCTCCCGCAGCAGCTCCATCACGATCTCGCCCGATCCCGAGTCCAGGGCGCCGGTCGGCTCGTCCGCAAGCAGCAGTTCGGGCTCGCCGACCAGCGCCCGCGCGATGGCCACGCGCTGCTTCTCACCGCCGGACAGCTCATGCGGCCGGTGGTCCAGCCGGTGGCCGAGGCGCACCCGCTCCAGCGCCGTACGCGCCAGCGCCCTGCGCTCGCGCAGGCCCACCCCCGCGTACAGCAGGCCGTCCGCCACATTGTCCACCGCGTCCCGCCCGGGGGAGAGATGGAAGTGCTGGAAAACAAAGCCGATATGACGGGCGCGGAGGGCGGACAGCTGCGCGTCGGACAGTGTGTTCACATCGTGCCCGGCCACCCGGACCGTACCCGACGTGGGACGGTCCAGGGTGCCGATGATGTTCAGCATGGTCGACTTCCCGGACCCGGACGGGCCGACGATCGCCAGGAGTTCACCGGAGACCACGGTCAGATCCACCCCGCGCAGGGCATGGACCTCACCGGGATAGGTCTTGGTGGCACCCACCAGCTCGATCACGGCCGCCGGGCGGGGCGGTGCGGTGGCGATCACTGCTCGGCCACTCCCACCGCCATGCCCTCGCGCAGCTCCGCACCGCTGACCTCGATCTGCCCGTCGGCCGTCATCCCGGTCTCGACCCGCACCATCCGGGTGGTGCCGCCCTTCACCAGTTCCAGTCCGTAGCCGCCTTGCTCACCGCGCAGCGCCACCACCGCCTCGACCGGGACGGCCAGCACGTTCTTGCGGCTCTCGCTGGCGAACGTCACGTTCACCGTCGCCTTGGTGTCCTCCTCGGACACCGCGGAACGGCCGCCGTCCAAGGTCACCTCCACCGTGATCCCGTCCTCGCTCGCCGCCGACGGATCGTCGTCGGAGGTCTCGGGGCGGACGGTGCCCGACACCTTGCCGCGTTCCGTGCGTCCGCTGGGCATCGTCACCTTCACCGTGGTGCCCTTGGAGGTGAGAGACACATCCCCCTGCTCCAGCTGGGCCCGGACCACGGGCTTGGTGGAGGCGACGGTGAGCACCTTCGTGTCCGGGCCCACCTGGTCCGCGGCCGCGGCGTCCGCGGAGACGACCTTCACCCGGTCGGGCTGGAAGACCACGTCCCCCTGGCCCACGGTGCCGGTGGGGGTGCGGTTGAGCGACTTCTGCCAGCGCTTGACGGCCGCCTTGGTCGCCGCGTCGTAGCGCGGATCGATGTACAGCCCGGAGCCGTACCCCAAGTCGCGTAGATTCCGCTCCAGTTGGAGGACGTCGGAGCCGCGGTCCCCGGGCTTCATGGTCCGGAACATCGGGATCTGCCCGTACAGCAGGGTGACGGGCTTGTCGTTCAGCTCGTACAGCGCCTGCCCCTGGGTGACCGTGCTGCCCGCTTTGGCCGCGACGGTCACGGTGCCGTCGACGGCGGAGGACACCTTGCGCCGCTGGGCGTAGTCGAGTTCTCCGTCGACGGTCTTGCTCTGGACCAGATCGGTACGGACGATCTTGGCCGTGGCGGGTGGCCGGTCACCGTCCCCGGACGAGGCGTCGGCACCGTCACCGCCGCCGAGGACCAGGGCCGTGGCCCCGGTCGCGGCGGCGGCGACGGCGATGCCACCCGCGATCCACGCGGTACTGCGCCTCACTGCATACCGTCCAGACCGTCGAGCAGCTTGCCCTTGCACGCCTCACGAGCCTGCTTGTACACCGAGGACTCGGGGTCGATACGGGGGCTGGCGGGGTCCGGTTCACCACCGGGCACCGCGTTGCCCGAGGACATGGTGGGGTTCTGGAACTCCGATACGCCGTGGTCCCGCATGCACTTGGCGTGCGCGAGCATGGACTCGAAGTCCTTCTGCGCGTCCCGCTTGGGCTCGAGATTCATCGCCTTCCGCATCTCGGTGGCACAGGCGCCGTCCTTCCCGCCCTTCGTGACCTCGCCCTTGCCGTCGGGATCGGGAAGCTTCTCGATCTTGCCCCAGTCGAGATGGCCACTGAGCTTGGGGTCGGGGAAGTCCTTGGCTCCGCCCTTGGCGCGCATACAGCGCACATACTCCATCTGGGCGTCGTAGAAGGCGCTCTTGCCCTTGCCGGAGCCACTGCCGGTGTCCTTCGAAGAGCCGCCGGAGTCGCCGGTCTTCTCGCCCGGGACGGAGGCGACCCCCTCGTCCTTGGAGTCGGATTCGCCGCCCCCGCCGCAGCCCACCGCCAGGGCCAGCACGGGCAGGGCGGCGAAGACGGCCAGAGTGCGCCGGAAGGCGGCGCGGGAGGTGGTGTGTCGTGTCATGGCGAACACCTTCCGGCGATCACATGATGGCCCGTCCATGACCACATGATGGCTGTGTAACAAAGCGCGCGCGCCTTGCATTCGCCGGTCTGACCAGCGGATTCCGGCGATTTCCTGGGTCATAATCGACCGTATGCCGCATGTACTGCTCATCGAGGACGACGACTCCGTGCGCGATGGCATGGAGCTCGTCCTGCGCCGCCACGGCTACCAGGTGTCGGTCGCCGCCACCGGCGAGGAGGCCCTCGCGCTGCTGGACACACCGGCGGAGACGGCCGTCGAACTCGCGGTGCTCGATCTGATGCTGCCCGGCATGGACGGCTTCGAGGTCTGCCGCCGGATCCGGGCCCGCTCCACCATGCCCGTGATCATGCTGACCGCGCGCGGCGACGACCCGGACATCGTCGGCGGACTCGAGGCCGGGGCAGACGACTACGTGGTCAAACCGGTCACCGCACCCGTACTGGAGGCGCGGATCAAGGCGGCACTGCGGCGCGCCGACCCCGTACCGCGGCAGCCCGGAGAGGTCTATGCCGGGCTGGTCATCGACCGGGCGGGGCTGACCGTCAGCCGCGACGGCACCCCCGTCCCGCTGCCGCCCACCGAGTTGCGGCTGCTGCTGGAGCTGTCCGCCTCCCCGGGTCGGGTCTTCAGCCGTGACCAGCTGCTCGCCTCGGTGTGGGATCACTCCTTCCTCGGCGACTCACGGCTGGTCGACGCCGCCGTCGGACGGCTGCGCGCGAAGATCGAGGAAGTGCCCGCACGGCCGCGCTACATCCAGACCGTGCGCGGCTTCGGCTACCGGTTCGGTCCGATATGAAACGTTTCCGGCCGCGGCTGGGCGGGCTGCGCACCCGGCTTGTCATCGCCTTTGTCCTCGTCGCACTGATCAGTACGGTCACCGCCACCGCGCTCGCCTACCGCGAATCCCGCACCGCCGTACTCACGCGCACCCAGGACGCCTTCCAGGCCGACTTCCGTGACCGCGTCGACAGCATCGCCCCCGACTTCGACACCCCACCCGACGTCCGCACCCTGACCACGCTCGCCGACTCCGTCTCCTCCGGGCTCTCCGGCGCCCCGCTCGTGGTCGCCCGCTACCACGACCTCACCGCCTCCAGCGACGGTCTGGCCGACCGCACCCGGATCACCCCCGAACTGCGCGCCTCGGTGCGCTCCTCCGGCCACACCCGCTTCCAGCGCGTGGAGTACCGGGGCGAGCCGTATCTGGTGGTCGGCACTCCCGTCACCTACGACGACGGCCGGGTCTCCGGGCTCGAGGTCTTCGCGGTCACCTCCCTCCGGGCGGAGGAGGAGCACACCGCGGCCCTGCTGGACTCGGTACGCGGCGGACTGCTCCCGGTGCTGGGCCTGGCCGCGCTGCTCGCGCTGCTCGCCGCCGGGACCGTACTGCGGCCGGTGCGCGAGCTGGGGCGGGCCACCCGGCGGCTGGCCGAGGGCGATCTCGACTCACGGGTCGAGGTCAAGGGGCGTGATGAACTCGCCGGGCTGGCCGCGGACTTCAACACCACGGCGGATGCCTTGCAGCGCTCGGTGAACGACCTGCGTGACCAGGAGGCCAGGGCACGGCGGTTCGTCGCCGATGTCTCGCACGAGCTGCGCACCCCGCTGACCGCCATGACGATGGTGACGACCGTGCTGGACGAGGACGCGGCACACCTCCCCGCGGATGCCGCCCGTGCCGCCCGTACCGTCAGCGACGAGACGGCGCGGCTGGCCAGGCTGGTGGAGGACCTGATGGAGATGTCCCGCTTCGACTCGGGCGCGGCCCGGCTCGACGCGGCGGATACCGATCTCGCGCAGACCATCCGCGGCACGCTGGAGCTGCGCGGCTGGACCGACCAGGTGGAGGCGTGCCTCCCGGAGGGAGTACGGGCGGTGGTGGACCGGCGGCGGGTGGACGTGGCCGTGGCCAATCTCGTGGGCAACGCGCTCCGGCACGGCGAGCAGCCGGTGACGGTCACGCTGTCCGCCGACACGGACCGGGTGACGGTGCAGGTCACCGACCGGGGGCCGGGGCTGCCGCCCGACACCCTGGCCCAGGTCTTCGACCGCTTCTACAAGGCGGACAGCGCCCGGACCCGCTCCGAGGGCAGCGGCCTGGGCACCGCCATCGCGCTGGAGAACGCCCGGTTGCACGGCGGTACGATCGAGGCCGGCAACCGGCCCGCGAAGCAGGGCGGCGGAGCTGTGTTCACCCTGCGGCTGCCCCGCCACCGCGAGGTACCGGACGGGCGGGGAACGGCGGCAGACGGAGGTGTGCGGTGACCCGCGTCCGTAAGGCGACCGGTGTGCTGGCCCTCGCCCTGGCGGCGACGGCCGGTTGTGGTGTCCAGCCCACCGGGGTGGTGGACGGTGGTGAGCCCGCGAGCGGGCTCACCAAGGATCTGCGGATCTACTACGTCCATGGCTCCCGGCTCCAGGGCGTCACCCGCCCCGACATCTCCCTCCAGGCACCCGAAGGTGTCCTCAAACTGCTGTCGCAGGAGCCGACCCGGGCCGAGGAGGAGCGCGGGCTCGTCAACCTCGTCCGGCTCGAGGGGTACTGGACGACCGGTAGGGACCATCGGATCACCCTGCACTCGCCCGGCGCCTCCTTCGACAGCCCACGCGACCGGCTGCCCAACGGCCAGCTGGTGTGCACCCTCGCCCGCGCCCAGTCCTACGTGCACCGCGACGAGGGCGTCCGGCCCGATGATGTCCGGGTCTCCCTGGACGACGGCGAGCGGACCTACGGTCCCTACCAGTGCTCGCAGTTCCTCACCTGAACGCGAATGCGAGCTGACGCGAGCCGAACGCGGACGAGCCCCGCTCAGATGACCCCGTGCGCCTCCATGGCCTCCGCCACCCGCAGGAAGCCCGCCACGTTCGCGCCCAGGACGTAGTCGTCGGGAGAGCCGAACCGCGCCGCGGTGGTACGGCACAGCTCGTGCACCTCGGTCATGACGGAGGCGAGCCGGGACGCGGTCTGTTCGAAGGTCCAGCGGTCGCGGGAGGCGTTCTGCTGCATCTCCAGCGCCGAGGTGGCCACCCCGCCCGCGTTGGCCGCCTTTCCGGGGCCGAAGAGCACATCGGCCTCCCGCAGAATGTCCACCGCCGCCGGAGTGCAGGGCATGTTCGCGCCCTCGGCCACCGCCAGCACACTGTTCTTCACCAGGGCCACGGCATGGTGCTCGGTCAGCTCGTTCTGGGTGGCGCAGGGCAGCGCCACATCGCAGGGCACATCGAAGACCGAACCCCGCTCGGAGTGGGTGGCGCGGGGCCTGACCTCGGCGTAGGCGGACAGCCGCGCCCGGCGGACTTCCTTGATCTCCTTGAGGAGTTCCAGATCGATACCGTCCTCGTCGACCACATACCCGGCGGAGTCCGAGCAGGCCACCACCCGCCCGCCGAGGGCGTGCACCTTCTCGATGGCGTAGACGGCCACATTGCCGGACCCGGAGACGATCACCCGCCGCCCGTCGAAGTCCTTGCCCCGGGTACGCAGCATCTCCTCGGCGAAGTGGACGGTGCCGTACCCGGTGGCCTCGGTGCGGGCGTGCGAGCCGCCCCACCCGGTGTGCTTACCGGTCAGCACCCCCGCCTCGAAGCGGTTGGTCAGCCGCTTGTACTGGCCGAAGAGATAGCCGATCTCCCGGCCGCCCACCCCGATGTCCCCGGCCGGTACATCGGTGTGCTCACCGAGGTGGCGGTGGAGCTCGGTCATGAACGACTGGCAGAACCGCATCACCTCGGCCGCGGAACGTCCCTTGGGGTCGAAGTCCGCACCGCCCTTGCCACCGCCGATCGACAGCCCGGTCAGTGCGTTCTTGAAGATCTGCTCGAAGCCGAGGAACTTCACGATCCCCAGGTTGACGCTGGGGTGGAAGCGCAGACCGCCCTTGTACGGGCCGAGCGCGCTGTTGAACTCCACCCGGAAGCCCCGGTTGACCTGGATGTTCCCCTGATCGTCCACCCAGGGCACCCGGAAGATGATCTGACGCTCCGGTTCGCACAGCCGCTCGAGGATCCGGGAGTCGAGGTATTCCGGGTGTGCGGTGAGCACCGGTCCGAGGCTCTGCACCACCTCTCGTGCCGCCTGATGGAACTCCGCCTCACCGGCGTTGCGGTCCACCACCTGCGCGTACACGGCCTCGATACGAGCGCTGACGTCCATGAAGTGCCCTTTCTACCAACCCGTTGGCGCGTCAGTCTGTCAGCCTCCGGTCGCTCTTGGTGGCAAAACCGCCCGAGATGTGGTGGACGGCGCGTCGTGGCGGGCCCGAACTGAGTGGATCACTAGCGGCCGCCATCGGACCGGTGGCCGTCGGGGGTTGACGACCGAGTTGCGACGCCCCGTGGCCGGAGGGACGGTGGAAAGGGGTGTTGCACAAGTGCCCGGCCATGCCCCGTCCGGGAGCACGGCCATGTACATACGCGAGCACGCGCGTACGCGACACGCGCACGCGCGATCACGCACATACGCGATGGCGACGCGCCGGTACACGGCAGTACGGCTCTTCCACCGGAACCGCTCTCCTGTCCTGGCCCTCTGAACACTCCGCGCATCGGCGCGTCCCCTCCCAGCCCGGGGGCAGCGCACAGAAAGCGGAGACAGCGATGACCAACGGACCCATGGGCAGGCGCCCCTTCGGCAGCGAACCGCCGGAGCGGGCCGATTCCCCCATGATGAGGCAGAACACCGAGTACACGGGCCGCTATGTGGTCCTGCTCGACCAGCAGGAACCCCAGCGCGGTATCGACGCCCTCCAGTCCTCGGTCGGCATCCAGTCCGTCGAGCGGGTCCGGGGAGCCGAGGCCGAAGACGCCACCGAACTCCTCCAACGCCCCGACACCTCGGTGCTCTTCGACGACCTCGCCACCGCCGTCGTCGAAGTACGCCCCGACCAGCGCCATGCGCTGGTGACCACCGCCGAGGCGGAATCCACCATCATCGCGGCCGAGCCGGAACGCATGGTCTACACCTCGGTGATCACCGAACCTCAGCGGACGCTGACCGGCTTCTTCCCGACCTACCGCAGTGATGAGGACGAGGTGAACCGGCACACCCGCGCCGAGCTCGCCGCCTCGCTGGGCCCGGCCTGGGACGAGCAGAACACCACCTGGGGACTCCAGGCGATCCGGGCCAACTGGTCCACCCTGACCGGGCGCGCGGTCAAGGTCGCCGTTCTCGACACCGGTGTGGACACCGACCACCCGGATCTGACCGGCTGCCTCGAGGCCACGGCCTCGTTCGTCCCCGGTGAGACCGTGGAGGACGGCAACGGCCACGGCTCCCACTGCATCGGCACCGTGGCCGGACCGGCCAAACCCGAGCACGCGCCCCGCTACGGGGTGGCGGGCGAGGCGCGTGTGCTCGCCGGGAAGGTGCTCAGCGACCGCGGTGTGGGCACCGATGGCCAGATCCTCGCGGGCATGGCCTGGGCGGTCTCCCACGGCGCTCGGGTGGTCTCCATGTCCCTGGGCGCTCCGGTGGAGCCGGGTGAACTCTTCCCGCAGACTTACGAGAACGTGGCGCTGCGCGCGCTCGGACGCGGCACGCTGATCGTCGCGGCGGCGGGCAACGAGAGCCGCCGGCCCCGGGTCATCACGCCCGTGGGCCGCCCGGCCAACTGTCCGTCCATCCTCGCGGTGGCCGCGCTCGGCAAGGACCTGGCGACCGCGTGGTTCTCCTGCGGGGCGATCAACGGCCCGGGCGGCGAGGTCAATATCGCCGCTCCCGGTGTGGACATCTTCTCGGTCGCGCCGGACGGCACCTACCAGACGCTGAGCGGCACCAGCATGGCCACTCCGCATGCGGCGGGAGTGGTCGCGCTGATGGTCCAGGCCCACCCCGAGGCCACCGCCGCCGACCTCCGCTCCCGGCTGCTCTCCAGCGCCTATCCGCTGCCGCAGCCCGTTGCGGACATCGGCTCGGGTCTGCTCCAGAGCCCGTGAACCGCGCATCCCGGTCCGGACCGGTCGGGGTGATCCTCTCGGTCGACCCGGACCGGTTCGCCGAGGTGGTGGCGGCCGCGCGCCGGGCCGGGCTGACCGTCACCAGTGAGCAGGAGGTGCTCGGTTCGCTCTCCGGGACCATCGAGGAGGGCCGGATCCCGGCCCTGAAGGCCGTTGACGGCGTGGAGTCCGTCGACCGGGACCGGACCGTCCGCCTGCCACCCCCGGACGCGCCGATCCAGTGACCGGCCGGGGTCAGTCCCGCTGGTGGCAGAACACACAACCATCCCACATCGGCAGGGAGTTCAGCACTCGGTGCCGCACACGACGCCACCATCGCCCGGAACCGGCGCAGATACGACGCGGCGAACACCGGCTCGTAGCCCAGCTCCTGCCGCCGTTGGACAGATCCAGCACCTGTCCGTCCGCGCCCCCGAAGACGTTGACATCGCACCAGCCTACGCCGGGCGGTGGCCGCGCCGTGGCCGTCGTGGAGCGCCCCGCCACAAGCTCGCCTAGGGTGGAATCCCGAGGGGCACAGGCCACCCGCCCGCCGGGGCCCGGTCCGGAAAGGAGCCGCCGTCGTGTTCGCCGTCGACACCCTGGCGATCGAGGGGCTGGGCAACCGCAGCTATCTGGCGGGCGGGCCGCACCAGGCGGTGGTGGTGGACCCGCCGCGCGATATCGACCAGGTGATCGCCGCCGCGGCCCGGCGCGGGGTGCGGATCGCGTATGTGGCCGAGACCCATGTGCACAACGACTACGTCAGCGGCGGTCTCGAACTGGCCCGGGTCACCGGTGCCGGATATCTGGTGCCCGCCCGGGCCTCGGTGTCCTTCGACCGCACCCCCGTCGCCGACGGTGACACCCTCGCCCTCGACGACGGGCTGGTGCTGCGGGCGCTGGCCACCCCCGGCCACACCCCGCACCACACCTCCTACGTCGTGGAGGAGGGCGGCCGCGCCGCCGCGGCGTTCACCGGTGGCTCACTGCTGATCGGCGCCGTCGGACGGCCGGATCTCGTCGAGCCCCGGCTCACCGAGCCGCTGGCCCGCGCCCAGTACGCCTCCGCCCACCGGCTGGCCGACGAACTCGACGACGAGGTCCCGGTGCTGCCCACCCACGGCTTCGGCAGCTTCTGCTCCTCCGCCCAGGCCACCGGGGAGTCCACCACCATCGGCCGGGAACGGGCGCGCAATCACGCCCTCACCGAGGACATGGACACCTTCGTCGCCGAAACCCTCGCCGGTCTCGACGACATCCCCGCGTACTACGCGCACATGGGCCCGGCCAACGCCGCCGGACCCGCCCCCGTCGACCTCACCCCGCCGCACCGGGCCGGTCCCGACGAGATCGCGGCGCGGCTCGCGGCGGGGGAGTGGGTGGTGGACCTGCGCAGCCGGGTCGCCTTCGCCGCCGGGCACCTGGCCGGATCGTTCAACTTCGAGGGCGACGGCAACCCCGCCACCTATCTGGCCTGGCTGATCCCCTGGGGCAAACCCGTCACCCTGCTCGGGCACAGCCCCGGCCAGATCGCCGCCGCCCAGCGCGAGCTGGTACGGGTGGGTATCGACCACCCGGCCGCCGCGGCCACCGGTGGCCCCGCCGCCTGGGTCCGGCCGGGCGAGGAGACCCGGTCCTTCCCCCGGACCACCTTCGCCGACCTGGCCGCTGCCCGCCGGAGCGGCGCGGAGACGGTGGTGCTCGACGTCCGCCGCGACTCCGAACGCCGCCGCGGCTTCATCGACGGCTCGGTCCACCTCCCCGTCCACCATCTGCACGACCGCATGGACCAGGTGCCGCCCGGTGTGGTGTGGGTGCACTGCGCGAGCGGAATGCGCGCGGCGATCGCCGCCTCGCTGCTGGACGCCGCCGGACGCGAAGTCGTCGCCGTCGACGACAGCTTCGAGGCGGCCGCCGAGGCCGGACTGACGGTCATCCGGCCCCGCTGAGCGCCCCGCCGCGCGCCGCCGCCCGCGCCGCCGGGAACCGGTCCGGGATGTGAACCGGGCCACGTTCCCTCCCCGTGGCACGCCAGTATCGCGTCAACACCCCACTGAATCCCGTCAGCGTCGCGTCAGGGGCGGCGTCTGTTCCCGGACCGGGGGAAGGAGCAGCCCGACGCGCCCCCGGACCCGCCCGGCCCGTGGCCGCACACCGTTGCTCACCACTCCTCCAGGGAGGACCGCCATGACCGAGCTGTTGTACGGGGACGACCCGGAACCCTCAGAACGGATCCCGGCCGGACCGCTCTACGTCCCCGTCCGGCCGGGACCCGACAGCTGTGCGGTGCGGGTGTTCCGCACCCCCGTCGGCGGCCGCACCGCCGTCGGCTTCTCCAGCCAGCGGCGTCTGACGGAGGTGCTCGGCGTCCGGCAGCCGTGGATCAGGCTCGCCGAAACCGCGTTGCGCGCCCTCACCGAACCGCTGGGCGTCACCCATCTCACCGTGGACCCGAAGGTGGCGGCCGGCCGCGGTCTGCTCCCCTGCCGTCCGCTGGAACGGCGCATCCGGCGCCCCCGGGACCCCGAGGGCGTCACCCTCGCCGCACTGCTCTCCGGCCGCGGCACCGGAACCCTCGGTACCGGCATCGGCTGAGGGGACGACGCTCCATGGTCACACCGCTGCTCCCGGACACCGGGCACCCGGTGCCCGGCCCCGACGACGAGCTGACCGTCTGGCCCGCCTCGGCTGCCCGGCTCGCCCACGGCGACCTCGCCGTGGGCGGGGTGCCGCTCACCGAGATCGCCGACCGCTTCGGTACCCCGGCCTATCTGCTCGACGAGACCGAGGTACGCGCCCGCTGCCGCTCCTACCAGCGGGTCTTCCCGAGCTCAACCGTCCTCTACGCGGCCAAGGCGTTCCTGTGCCGCGCCATGGCCCACTGGGTGGAGGACGAGGGCCTGGGGCTGGACGTCTGCTCGGCAGGGGAGCTGGAGCTCGCGTTCACCAGCGGCTTCCCACCGGACCGCATCGTGCTGCACGGCAACGCCAAGAGTCCGCAGGACCTGGAGGCCGCGCTGCGCTTCGGCGTCGGCCGCATCGTGATCGACAGCCCCTCGGAGATCGCCCGGCTGGCCGTCGCCGTGCCCGAGGGCAGCCGCCAGAAGGTCATGGTGCGGGTCGCGCCCGGGATCGCCGCGGGCGGGCACGTCAAGATCCGCACCGGTACCGAGGACCAGAAGTTCGGCCTGTCCCTCACCGACGGCTCCGCCCACCACGCCATCGCCCGGATCCTGGATCAGCCACGGCTCGAACTGGTCGGTCTGCACTGCCATCTGGGCTCCCAGATCACCTCCGTCAAGCCCTATGTGTCCGCGGTCCGCCGCATGGTGGGCCTGATGGCCCGGGTCCGGGAGCTGCACGGAGTGGTCCTCCCCGAGCTGGACCTCGGCGGCGGCCACGGCATCGCCTACCGGCCCGGCGAACCCGCGCTCGACATCGCCGCCCTGGCCGGGCGGGTGCGGGCGGAGCTGGCCGGGGGCTGTGCGGCGGCCGGGCTGCCTGTCCCGCGGCTGATCATCGAACCGGGGCGTGCGGTGGTGGGACAGGCCGGGGTGGCGCTCTACCGGGTGCTGGCCGTCAAGCGCACCGGGGAGCACACCTTCGTCGCCGTGGACGGCGGGATGAGCGACAACCCGCGGCCCGCGCTGTACGGGGTGCGCTACGCGCCCCGGCTGGTCGGCCGCCGCTCCTCGGCCCCGCTGGTCCCCGTGACGGTGGCCGGACGCCACTGCGAGGCCGGGGACGTCCTGGCGGGCGGGGCCGAACTGCCCGCCGACCTCCACCCCGGCGACCTGCTCGCGGTGCCGGTGGCGGGCGCGTACCACCTGTCCATGGCCTCCGGATACAACCTGGTCGGCCGTCCACCCGTGGTCGCCGTGGCCGACGGCCATGCCCGGCTGCTGGTCCGGCGCGAATCGCTGGCGGACTTCCGCAGCCGCGACGTCGGGCTGTAGCGGCGGAGGGGCGGCGGATGCGGCCGTCCCTCCGCGCGCGGTCTACGGTCGGGGCGTGCCTGGCCAGCTGGGCACGCCCCGACCGTAGGCCGTCCGAGAGAAAGTCCGTACCGTGCTCATCGCCCGCTCCGTCGCTCTGTTCGTGGTCGCCGCCCTCTTCGAGATCGGCGGTGCCTGGCTGGTGTGGCAGGGGGTGCGGGAACACCGGGGCTGGATCTGGATCGGCGCCGGGGTGATCGCCCTCGGGCTGTACGGCTTTGTGGCCACCCTCCAGCCGGACGCCGAGTTCGGGCGCATCCTCGCCGCGTACGGCGGGGTCTTCGTCGCCGGATCGCTGGCCTGGGGCATGGTCGCCGACGGCTACCGCCCCGACCGTTTCGATGTGATCGGCGCTCTGGTGTGCCTCGCCGGAGTGGCCGTGATCATGTACGCCCCGCGCGGCCACTGACCCCCGACGTTGGTCGTCGAGGAGTGAACCCCGGGCCTGCGGTGGCGGCCTGGGCCGAGGCGAGGGACGGTGGTGGAAGGGGAACGGAACCGGGGGGATCGTGGAGCCGGGGTTTCGGGCAACCCGGGGGATCTCGGGGAACCGCATACGCACCTCCACCACAGGTGGTCCACCATGGCAAGGGACATCGTCCGGATCGGCATCCATCCCGCGATCGGGATCGCCCGGGTCGGCAACAGCGCCACGGAGTTCTTCTTCGGCCCCGAAGTACCCGACGAGAAACCCGCGAGCCCCGGCTTCTACCGGGACGCGCAGGGCGCGATCAAACGACAGGGCGCGCGATTCCGGCTGTACGGCTACGACGCCGACGGCCGGGTCGTCCAGGAGGTCACCAAGGACAGCCGCACCCAGATCACCTGGCGGGCTCATCTGGCGAACAAGAAGGCCGCCTGGTACCAGTTCCACCTGGCGCTCGACATCCCCGACGCCCGAGCCCTCGGTCAGGACCGGCTCGCCCTGCGCAACAAGGCCGATCCGGACCGCAGATCACTGATCATCGACCCCGGAAGCCGGACCCTGAGCGGATCGTCCGCCGGTACGGCCGCCTTCGACACCGGGAAGATCAAAGGCGTGACGGTCCGCCTCGGCGAGATGCGTACCGACACCCTCGGACGGCTGACGGTCCTCGGTGGCATCGGCCGCTCCGGCTCGTGGAACCAGAGCCCGCTGACCGGATTCGCCAACAACGACGGCTGGTTCGACGACACGTCGGACGGACCGGTGACCGCGACCGTCACCATCGACGGACGGCAGATCCCGGTGGATCCCGCCTGGGTGGTGGTGGCACCGCCCAACTACGCACCGGGGCTGAAATCCCTCCGCACCCTCTACGACCTGCTCCAGGACGTGTTCATCAACAAGGGCTGGCTGCCCCGGCCCGAGAAGGTGTCGTTCTCCGCGCATATCGAACCGGTCCTGCGGCGGTTCTGCGAACTCCAGTGGGTCAACCGGGGCTTCGCCGTCCAGTTCGGCTGGGGCGCCCCGAACCACTTCCTCGACCCTCGCAGACGGGCCCGGCTGGCCGCCCCGGACGACCGCAACCGAGAGGCGCGCCGCCAGTTCTACCTGGCCCTGCGCAACTACCCACGCGACGGAGCCTCCCCGGCCCCCTGGCCGTGGATCTACGGCGACGCCATGGCCTCACGCCCCCGGTCCGTCCTCCAGCACCTCGCTCTGACGGACCTTCAGGACTCTCTGCTCCAGCGGTGGGTGGCCGGTGACTTCGCCCCCGGCAGCACCGCCGACGGCCCCGCCACCCTGGCCGACGTGCCCCTGTCCGAACAGCCCGCGCGGCTGGACCGCGCCGCGCTGGACCACTGCCTCGCCGACGCCTTCCACCCCGGCTGCGAGGTCACCTGGCCCCTCCGGCACGACACGCTCTACACCGCCCCGTTCCGCCTCCGGCACCGCGCCGCCGATCAGCCCGAGCCCTCCTACGGCCCCGAACTCACCCCGGGCGTGGCGCTGTCGGCCCGCGGTCCGCTCCATGCCCAGGGGCCCGGCGATCTCACCCGGTGGATGGCCGTCCCCTGGCAGGCCGACACCGCCAGCTGCCGCTACGGATACGAGAGCCTCGCGGGGCTCGGCCCGCGCTACGACCCCTATCTGCCCACCTTCTGGCCCGCCCGGGTGCCCAACCAGGTGCTCACCGAAGAAGACTTCCGGACGGTGAACACACCACCGCCGGCAGCGGCGTCCGACCGCGACGCGGCAGCGCCCGACCGCGAGGCGGCCTTCGAGCGGCGCGCCGTCTGGCTGCGCGGACTCACCGGGGCGACCAACCTCCAGCAGATGGCCCAGATGGTCAAGGACTGGCACAAGCTCGGCATCGTCGAAGTGCGCGACTACACCGTGGGCGACGGCAGATTCCCCCCTCGTATGCAGGTGGAATCCACACCGCTCGCACCCCTGCACGCCGCGCCCTACGACCGGAACCTGATCAATCTGCACGTCCCCGAAGCCGGACTGCCCACCATCGGTGCGGACGCCGCGGAAACCGCCCTCACCCGCGCCCTCCGCGCGGCCGTCGAACGGTGGGGCTACAGCGAAGCCGAGGTCACCGTCGGCTACATCGACAAGATCGACCCGTTCCACGAGGGTTGGTGATCCCCGTTCCGGCCCCCCTCCGCGCCCACTACGACGTCGTGGTCGCCGGTGGCGGACCCGCCGGAGCCGCCGCGGCCCTCACCCTGGCACAGACGGGCCACCACGTCCTGCTCGCCGACGCGGGCAGCGGCCCCGCGAAAACCGGCGAGGCGCTCCCCGCCGCCGCCCGGGTCGTCCTGGCCGACCTCGGCATGGCCGACCGCGTACCGGGCCCCGGCCATCTGCCCGGCTACGCCAACGTCTCCGCGTGGGGCTCCACCGCCCTGTACCGGGTGGACTCGCTCAACGACCCCCACGGCACCGGCTGGCACCTCGACCGCGGCCTGTTCGACCAGCGGCTGCGCGACGGCGTACGCGCCACCGGAGCCGAGGTGGCCGAGCACACCGCCGTCCGCCGCCCCGTCCGCGCACCCGGCGGCGGCTGGACCCTGCCCCTGCGCGGGCTCGAGGGGCCCGCCACCGTCCACTGCGCCTGGGTGGTGGACGCCACCGGCCGCCTCGGCGCCATCGCCACCCCGCTCGGGGCCCGCCGCCACCGCCATGACCGGCTCCTGGCAGTCCGGCTCGCCCTGGAGCCCGGCCCCGGCGCGGCGGACGGCTGCTCGCTCGTCGAATCGGACCCCGACGGCTGGTGGTACACCGCCCTCCAGCCCGGCGGCCACCGGATCGTCGTCTACTTCACCGACGCCGACCTTCCCTCGGCCGCCCTCCACAGTCGCGAGGACGTTCAGCGGCGCCTCGCCACCACCCGCCATCTGGCCCGGCGTGCCGCCGTACATCCCCTCGCCCCCGACGCCGTACCACGGCGGGCGCCCGCCCACAGCGCCCATCTGGAACCGGTCTGCGGCGACGGCTGGATCGCGGCGGGCGACGCGGCCGTCGCCTTCGACCCGCTGTCCTCCCAAGGGGTGCTGACCGCCCTGTGCACCGGACTGCGCGCCGGTCAGGCCGTCGACGCCCGGCTGCGCGGGGACCGCGAGGCGCTGCGGGAGTACGCCGCCCAGCTCCGGTGGATCCGCGCCGTCCACGTCCGCCATCACGACGACGCCTATCGCGCCGAGCGCCGATGGCCCGCCCGTCCGTTCTGGCGGCGACGGCACACACGGTGCGGAGGGCTCGCACCGGGAGAAGTCCGGGTCGGGCAGACGTAAACCGCGCGCCCCTGGGTACCCGCCGCGCAAGCTGTCGACGGAGCCCCCGGGGGAACGCGGCGGCCAGGCTCTTCCGGTCCGGAATGAGGGCCGGTGGAGCCGCCCGCCGGCCGGGCCCGGTACGTGCGCCGCACATGCGGGGCCGCCGCTACGACCGTATCCACCCGAACGACCGCTCCACCGCGCGCCGCCAGTTCTCGTACTCCGCCTCCCGGCGCCCGGGGTCCATCGTGGGCATCCACTGACCGGCCCGGTGCCAGTTGTGGCGCAGCCCCTCGAGGTCCGGCCAGTAGCCGACGGTCAGGCCCGCGGCGTAGGCCGCACCCAGGGAGACGGTCTCGGAGACCATGGGCCGTACCACCGGCACATCGAGCACATCGGCCACGAACTGCATCAGCAGATTGTTGGCCGTCATACCGCCGTCGACCTTCAGGGCCTTCAGCGGCTCGGGCGAGTCGGCGTTCATGGCGTCGATGACCTCGCGGGTCTGCCAGCCCGTGGCCTCCAGCACCGCACGGGCGAGATGACCTTTGGTGATGTACGAGGTGAGACCGACGATGACCCCGCGGGCGTCGCTGCGCCAGTGCGGGGCGAAGAGCCCGGAGAACGCGGGAACGATGTAGCAGCCGCCGTTGTCCTCGACGGTACGGGCGAGGGTCTCGATCTCGGGGGCGCTGTGGATCAGACCCAGTCGGTCCCGGAACCACTGCACCAGCGAACCGGTGACCGCGATCGGCCCCTCCAGTGCGTAGACCGTCGGCTCGTCCCCGATCTTGTAGCCGACGGTGGTGAGCAGTCCGTGGCGGGAGCGCACCAGGTTGGTGCCGGTGTTCATCAGCAAGAAGCTGCCGGTGCCGTAGGTGCACTTCGCCTCCCCGGTGGCGAAGCAGGTCTGCCCGAAGAGCGCCGCCTGCTGGTCGCCGAAGGCGGCACAGATACGCACATCGGGCAGCAGCGCACGGGCCACGCCGTAGCACTCGGCGGACGGACGGATGTCCGGCAGCATGGCACGGGGCACCCCGAAGTAGCTCAGCAGTTCGTCGTCCCAGGCGAGGGTGCGGATGTTCATCAGCATCGTGCGGCTGGCATTGGTGGCGTCGGTGATGTGCAGTCCGCCGTTCGGCCCACCGGTGAGATTCCAGATCAGCCAGCTCTCCACGGTGCCGAACAGCACCTCGCCGCGCTCCGCGCGCCCGTGCAGACCGTCGACATGGTCGAACAGCCAGCGGATCCGTGGCGCGGAGAAATAGGTGGTGGGCGGCAGACCGCAGCGGTCGAGGAAGAAGTCGTCACCTCTGGTGCGCCGCAACTCGTCCACCAGGGCGTCGGTGCGGGTGTCCTGCCAGGTGATGGCGTTGCCGATGGGGACGCCCGTTCCGCGGTCCCAGAGGACCGTGGTCTCGCGCTGGTTCGCGATGCCGATCGCCGCCACCTGGTCCGGGCCGATACCGGCGTTGTCGAGCGCCCGGGGCACGATCCGCTGGAGGTTGTCCCAGATCTCGGTGGCGTCGTGTTCCACCCAGCCGGGCTGGGTGAAGTACGCCTGGTGTTCCCTCTGTGCGACGGACACCAGGCGTCCCTGGTGGTCGAAGAGGATGCACCGGGTGGAGGTGGTGCCCTGGTCGATGGAGATCACATAGCGTTCAACCATGGCCTGGCCTGCCTTCGCGCGGATTCGAGCAGGACATGGGGGTCACCAGCGGGACGCGCCGAGGTCGCGGGAGACCGCCCGTGCGGCATCGCGCACCAGGCCGACGAGCGGAGCGTTCGGCCGGCCCTTGCTGTCGCAGAGGCGTTCCACGGAACCGGACACCCCGATGGCGCCGACCACCAGGCCGCCCTGTCCGCGTATCGGTGCCGCGAGATCCGCTTCACCCATGATCATTTCTTGGACCGCGGCCGCCCATCCGGCCTCCCGTATCTCGCCGAGTGCTCTGCCCAGCTGCTGGGGGGAGACGAGGGTGTGCCGGGTGTAGCCCTCTCGTTCTGCTTCCATAACCGGCTCCAGGGGTGTCGTCCCGTACGCCAGCAGGATCTTGCCCAGGGCGCTGGCGTGCAGGGGCAGCAGGGATCCCACGTCCAGGGTCTGAAATGTGTCATCGGGACGGAAGACGTGGTGGACGATGAGTACCTTGCCCTCGAGGGGCACGCCGAGCCGGACCGCCTCACCGCTGCGGGCGGCGAGCGCGTCGGCCCAGTTGATGGAGCGGGAGCGCAGCTCGTTGATATCGAGATAGCTGGTTCCCAGGTGGAGCAGCGCGGCGCCGAGCTGGTACTTGCCGGTCTCCTTGTCCTGCTCGACGAAGTCCACGCTCTGGAGGGTGCGCAGTATGCCGTGTGCGGTGCCCTTCGCCAGGCCCAGCGCGGCGGCCACTTCGCCCAGGCCGAGCCGTCCGGAGCCCTGGGCGAGCAGCCGCAGGATCGCCGCCGCCCGCTCGATCGACTGCACCGGGCCGGCCATGTCGCGATCGTAGCTCTATGTCCTCTGATCCAGCTTGTTGGCCGGGTTTTTCGCTTTCCTGAAGCAATCCCGCTTCAGGGCTCTTAGCTGCGTGTTTCTAGGTTTGTTCAGCGTTGCACAAGAACGTTCGGTAATGCCGACCTCCATTCGTTGACCGCGCCCCTGTGCGCCCATAGCGTCCGTATCAGGACAGCTCCGACATCAGGGGCGACCTTGCCGGTCGTTATTCGGCCGGCCACCGACAGGCAACCCACTGGGCGCTCGACAGGGCAGTGCCCGGCAGAGCACCCGGAGGAGGAGAAGTGGCGGACCAGCTGAATCTTTCGACCGTCGGCGACGCACCGCCGACTGATCCCGCCATGGGAATGGCTCCCCAGGTGGGAGCGGGCGGCTGGAGCGTTCCCGCAGCCTTCGGCTTCGTGGGGCCGTCCGCTCATACGGAGACACCGGCGCCGCTCATCGGTCCTCAGGTGCGCGGAGCGGCCTCCGCGCATGGGACGGTCCCGGGCGGCGGGCAGGCCCCCGCCGCGCGTGCGCCGATCGGCCATGTCGACCACCGTGCCGACCACCATCTCCCGGTGCCGCACATCCACGGGGCCGTCGCCACCGTACGGCACCGGGCGCGGCTGCTGCTGGACGAGTGGGAGCTGCCCGCCGAATGCCTCGACGACGCGCTCATGGTGATCTCCGAGCTGATCACCAACGCGGTGCTGCACGCCCTTCCGCCCGCCGTACTGCGGCTGCGCTCGAGTGAGACCGATGGCTGCCGCACCCTGCACATCGAGGTCACCGACGGCGGCCCCGCACCCCGGACCGAGCGGCCGGACGAGGAGATCGAGCCGGACGAGCACGGCCGTGGGATCGGCATCGTTTCCGCGCTGTCGTCCTGCCACGGCACCCGGGTGGGCTGCTCCGGTGTCACCCGCTGGGCGGAGCTGCCGGTGGCCGTCTGACGAGCGGACCCACACCGCGCCGCACCGCGCGCACACCGCGTGGCCGGGTGTCAGAGGCGTCCGTGCGGGGCGATGGCGAGGATGGCGACGTCGTCGTGGCGCTTGCTCGCATGGCGCGGCAGATCGGTGTTGAGGAAGTTGATGACATCCAGGGGGTCCGGGACCGGGCGGCCCCCGAAACGGTCGCTGAGCCGGTCCAGCAGGGGGTAGAAGTTCCCGTTCGCATCGCGGGCCTCGATCAGCCCGTCGGTGCACATCAGCAGCACATCGCCGCGCAGCAGCCGGTACTGGGCGGCGGCGGGCGGTTCATCGGCCAGAGTGCCCAGGCCGAGGGGGAGACACGGGGTCCCGGTCAGCGTGGTCACCTCGCCGCCCGAGATCAGGATGGGCTCGATATGCCCGAAGTTGACGATCGTCACCCGGTGGGCCACCGGGTCGTACTCGATCAGCGCGGCGGTGACGAACAGCTCGTCGTCGGGGATGTCCGCGGCCTCACCGGCCATCCGGCGCTCCAGCCGGTTGGCCACCTGGAGCAGATCCCCGGGGTCGTAGACGGCCTGGCGGAAGCTGCCGAGTACATCGGCCACGGTGCGTACCGCCTGGAGCCCCTTGCCGCGCACATCGCCGATGATGGCGCGCTCACCGTGCTGGGTGGCGCGGATGTCGAAGAGATCCCCGCCGATCATGGTGCCCGCCTCGGCGGGGCAGTAGAGCGCCGCCACCAGCACATGGCCCACCTCGTGCGGCAGCGGACGCAGCAGCGTGCGCATCAGGGCCTCGGCCACCGAGCTGGCGTGCATCAGATGGGCTTCCTGACGCTTCCGGTGCGCCGCCAGCCCCGTGCCGAGGGCGCCGACCAGGGTGGTGGCGATGTAGGTGGCCACATAGTGGCGGTCCCAGAGGTAACCCACGCTGCGCCCCGCACAGCACGGGGTGCCCGCGAGGGTGGCCTCGAAGCCGACGGCGAAGACCGTGATGGCGGCCACGGTGACCGGGCCGTGGCTGAAGGCGGCCACCACAGGCAGTGCGATGAGCAGGAAGCTCACCGGCCACTGCACGGGGGTGATGGGCTCGACCACCAGGATGACCGCGACATAGATGGCCGGCAGCCAGCGCATCCAGGCGGGGGGAGAGGGGATCTCCAGATCGCCGTTGCTCAGCCGTGGCGCCTTCCGGGCTTCGGCGCCGTGGCCGGCTGTGCCGCGGCCCGGCCGTCTCACGGCTCGCTCCGGGGCGGTGGCGCCTCAGCCGACCTGTACACACGGGCTCCTGATACGGCTGTGATCAACATGCACAGCCTGCCGGGACCGGCGGCCCCCGGCGACCCATGCTGCGCCATCGGCGGCATGTCATCCGGTGGGAGGCGCCACCCGGGTGTCCGCCGCCTCGCCCGGCGGCCGGGCCGTCGGCAGATCGCGGGACCACCGGATGGGGGAGCGGAGCAGGATCACCCCGGCCAGCGGAATCCCCGCCGTGGTGATCCACATCGCGGTGCGGACACCGAACGCGGTGCCGAGCGCACCCCCGAGCAGCGCGCCGAGCGGAATCGTGCCGTAACTGATGAACGCCGTGCTCGCGGTGAGCCGACCGAGCAGCTCCGGCGGGCAGTAGCGCTGCTGGAAGCTCGCCTTGATCACATTGCCCGCCACCACGCCCAACGCGACGCAGAAGCCGCCCGCCACGAAGCACAGCACCCCGGGTCCGGCCACGGTCAGCGGGATGAGCAGTGCGCATACGGCGAGGCCCAGTTCGAACACCAGGGTCGCGCGGGCCGTACCGACCCGGGCGGCCACCCGCCGCGCCACCAGCGCTCCGGCGACGCCTCCGGCGCTCACGGCGGCGATGAGCGCGCCCACCGTGCCCGGAGCCAGCCCCACGGTCCGGACCAGGAAGACCACCCGTATCGACTGGTATCCCACGAGCGCGAGGTTGGAGACGGCGGAGAAGAACGCGAAGGTACGGAACCACGGGTCACGGGCGATCAGCCGCAGTCCCTCGCCGACCTCCTCGGCAAGCGCCCGCCGCGGACGTACCGACGCCGCGGTGGCGGCCGGTTCGCGGTGGCGGATGGCGGACACACAGCAGAGGGTGACGAGGAACGTGGCGGCATGGGTGAGCATGCCGTTCACCGCGCCCGCCCACTGGGCGATCACACCGGCCGAACCCTGCCCGGCGATCTGCGCGGCGGAAGCGCTGCCGTGCAGGGCGGCATTGCCCTCGGGCTGGTCGTCGGCGTGCAGCACGCTGGGGAGATAGGCGCGGTAGGCGGTCTGGAAGAACACCGCGGCCGAGCCCGCGAGCAGGGCGACGGTCAGCAGCAGACCGAAGCCCAGCAGACCGCACCAGGCGGCGACGGGGACACTGGCGAACAGCAGCAGCGAGACCGCGGAGGCCGTCAGCATGATCGGTCTGCGGGGCAGCCGGTCCACCCAGACTCCCACAGGCAGACCGATGACCAGCCAGGGGATCCAGGAAGCGGCGGTCAGCAGACCGATCTCGAAGGTCCCGACGTGCAGGGTGGAGACGGCGATCAGCGGCATCGCCACCGTCGTGACGGAGGCGCCGAAGTTGCCCGCCGTCTCACCACACCACAGCAGCCGGAAGTCGCGGTGGCGGCGCAGCACGCCACCGCGTATCCGCGAGCTCATGCGCCGCCACGCTCCCTGCGGGGGAAGGACTGGAGCTGGACCACGACCGGCAGCGCCTCCGGGTCGGGCGCGGTGTCCGCGGCGGGGGCATGGCGGGCGATCACGCCCATCAACTCGGTGTTCAAAGCGCGAAGTTGAGAGGGCGTCATCCGAAGATCGCGCCAGTCGGCGACGGTGCCCGCGTTCCGCCACCGCTCGTCCCAGTCCTCGCCGACGTAGGTCATGACCCGGCTGAAGTACTGCTGTATCAGCTCGCGCAGATAGACCGACAGCGCGCCGTGGGCGTCGGGGTCATCACGGAAATCGGCGATCCGCAGGTCATTGATGACCCCGGTGCCACGCCACCACCGCTCGCGCTTGGTGCCCCGTGCGGTGTCCTCCTCGATGAACCCGTGCTCGGCGAGATGGCGCAGATGCCAGCTGACGGTGCCGGTGTTCTCACCGAGCCGCTGGGCGAGCAGGGTGGCGGTGGCCGGGCCGTCGAGGCTGAGGAGTTCGTACAGCCGCATCCGCAACGGGTGGGCCAGCCCCCGCAGACTGTGGGCGTCCAGCCGCCGGGCGGGGCCGGGGAGCGGGGGCGGGGGTGGGGGTTCGGGGGCGTCGGTCATGCTCGCATCGTAGGTTGCAGAGGATCCTCTGCATAGAGATCTCTGCAAGCTGCCCTCCCGAACGTGATGCCAAGTGCCCGTGCAGGGTGCGCCCTTGACCCCGGGCAGACGACTCGATGGGATCGGACCGCGTGGTCCGTTTCGTTCAACGCATGGGGGAATCCACGTGGATGCAGAGCGGCCCGTCAGATCTGCTGGTTCCGATCCCTCCGTCGGCGGAGGGGATTCGCCGCTGGAGAGCCACCGGCCCTCCTCGCCACCACCCTCGGGCGCCTCGAAGTGGTGGACGCTGACGGCGGCCGTGCTCGGGACGTCATGCTGATGCTCGACCTCAGCGTGGTGAACGTGGCCCTGCCGGTGATCCGTCAGGACGCCGGTTTCGAGGAGGTGCAGTGGGTCCTTGACGCCTATGCCCTCACCCTCGCGGTCTTCCTGCTCACCGCCGGGGCGCTCGCCGACACGCTCGGCCGCAAAAAGATCTTCCAGGTCGGGTTCGCCGTCTTCACCCTGGCCTCGCTGGCCTGCGGAGAGTCCGACACCGGCCTTGCCCTGGACATCTCACGCGGTGCCCAGGGCGTCGGCGGAGCGGTGCTGTTCGCCGTCGCCCCGGCTCTGATCTCCCATCAATTCCACGGCAGGGAGCGGGCCGTCGCGTTCTCGGTGTTCGGGGCCATCATCGGACTCGCCGTCGCTCTGGGCCCGCTGATCGGCGCGGCACTGGTCACCACGGCGAGCTGGCGGTGGATCTTCTACCTGAACATCCCGATCGGGATGTTCGCCATCGTCATCACCGCCGTGTTCGTCCGGGAGTCCCGCGATCCCCGGGCCCGTGGTGTGGATGTGTGGCCGGTACCACCTCCATCTTCCTGGAGGCGAACTACGTCGAGAACGTCCTCGGACTCAGCGCTTGGGAGACCGGTGTCCGGTTCCTGCCATTGACCTTCGGCATGCTCGTCGCCGGGACGGTGGCGGGTATGGTGATGAACCGCATCCCTACCCGGCTGCTGCTGTTCGGCTCTGGAGCGTTTCTGTGTGCCGCCATGCTCCTGGTACTGCTGGCCGACCAGGACTCGTCGTGGACGGCGCTGCTTCCGAGCATGATCGCCGCTGGTATTGGAATGGGGGCCTTCAATCCGCCACGTGCGTCGGTCGCGATGCTGGTCGCCGAACCGGACCGAGCCGGGATGGCTTCGGGGGCGAGTGAGACATTCCAGCAGATCGGAGTGGCACTCGGAATCGCCGCCACCGGTTCGCTGTTCCAGAATCAGGTGGCGCGGGAATTCTCCGACACCGCGGTCGGAAAACAGCTCGGCGACGCCGGAGTGGACACCCATGCCCTCGGTGTCACGATTGCCAACGGTGGTGCCGGAGAAGCGAGTAGAGCCATTCCGGAACCCCTGCGCCAGGACTTCCTCCGCTCCGCCGACAGCGTATTCGTCAGCAGTATGCATCTGTGTTTTGTGGTGCTGGCCGTGGTCGCCGGGATCGGCGCCGTCATCGCCCTGCTGTTCATCCGGCGGCGCGACATGCGCGAGGACGTGCCCGAAGTCGGGGAAGCCGAGGGCGACATGCCGAAGCCGACCGTTTCGGCCCGGACCCGTGACGCGTAAGCTCGTCGCACCATCAGAACAGTGGGAGGGAAACGGGGCGTGCCTGGGTTAACTTCCTCGATCGGCATGGTGGGAACCGGGAATTACCTGCCGCATGAGCCGATCAGTCTGGAGTCGTATGTCGAGGCGGGTCTGGAACTGAGCCCGATGGACAACGGGCCGCTGGTGCGCGCACCGCAATGGCGCCACCATGTCGCACCGGGGGACCGGGCAAGCGAGATGATCGAGCGGGCCGCGGCGCCCATGTTCGAGCGGGTCGGTGTCGATGTCCGCGATGTGGACGTCCTGATCACCAATGTGCTGCTGCCCGACGACATGTTCACCGGATGCGGCGCCGACACCGCCCACCGGATGGGGATGTCGCCCGAGTGGATCATCGATCTGCACAACGGCGGCTGTGCGTCCTTCCAGTACATGCTGAAGCTCGTGGGGTCCATCATGGCCACCGAAGGCGCCAGGACCGCGCTGATAGCCAATGTGCAGAACACCGCCGGCCAGATATTCGCCCAGGAGGGCAACCGCTTCAAAGCGCACTGTGTCGCCGCCGGTGACGGCTGCGGAGTCGCCCTGGTCACCGCCGAGCCCGGCCCCGATACGCCCCGGCTGCTGGGGACCTGTACCCGCAACACCCCCGCCACCGCACGCGATCTCGGCATGGCGACCTCCGACGGCCGCCACCACTGGCAGACCGGCGACAGCGTCCTCGACGTGCAGTTCGACGCCGCGAAGACCAAGGAGACCCTGGAGCTCGGCAATCGGCTGGTGCCGGAGCTCGTCCGCGAGCTGAGCGAGCAGTGCGCGTTCGGTATCGACGAGATCGACGTGCTGATCACCAACCAGCCGAACCGCATCTTCTTGCGCAACTGGCGCAACGCCCTCGGAATCGACGCCGAGCGCCATATCGACACCTACGACCGATTCGGCAATCTCTACGGAGCCGGGGTGCCCGTCACCCTGCACGAAGCGGTCACCGCCGGCCGTATCAAGCCGGGCAATCTTGTGGTCACCGCGGGCTTCGCCCATGCCGGGGATTTCGCCGCGGCAGCCGCCTTCCGATGGTGATCCGGCACCGGTTCGGAAAACGACCGCACACTCAATGACCACAAGTTGTCGCGGAGTTGACAGTGCAGAAAACGGAGTTGTTTCCTCGCATTGATGAGCCGTGCGGCGCGTATCACGGACGAGGGAAAATCTCACATCCGCCGCCCAGCTCATGACCGGGGCCACCGGCCCCCTTTTGCGGCCCGACCGAAGGTTCGTGGAAAGGGTGGACAACGTGGGCACTTCAGAAACTGACGGCGCGCCGTCCGGAGATTCCCTGGCCGTGCGGCTGGCGGAGACCGCGGCGGATGAGCGGCTGCGCATCGTGCTCGATGTGGTGCTGCGGGAAACGGCGGCGTTGCTCGGCCGGCCGCCCAGTGCCATCGATCCGCAGCGGCCTTATCTCGACTACGGCTACAACTCCCTCGCCGCTGTCGCGCTGACCGAGGAATTGAGTTCCGTCTGTGGTCTCGAGTTGCCGCTGACCATGTTGTTCGACCAGCCCAATCCCGATGCGGTCGCCCGCTATCTGCTCTTCCGCATGGGGCTGTCGGACGCCGGGCCCGCCACCGAACCCGAGGCGCCTTCCGAGGGCGCGACCGACGGCGCGGAGGACCTCATCGCCGTCGTGGGCGTGGCATGCCGTTATCCGGGCGGTGTCGGATCCCCCGCCGAGCTGTGGCGGCTCGTCGACGAGGGCCACGACGCGATCACCGGCTTCCCGGCCGACCGTGGCTGGCCACTGGACGAGCTGTACCACCCCGACCCGGACCACCCCGGCACCGCGTACGCGACATCGGGTGGCTTCGTCCACGCCGCCACCGAATTCGACGCCGAGTTCTTCGGGATCAGCCCGCGCGAGGCACTGGCGATGGACCCCCAGCAGCGGCTGCTGCTCGAGGGTGTCTGGGAGGCGTTCGAGGACGCCGGGATCGACCCCGGCACCTTGCGCTCCAGCCGCACCGGGGTGTTCGCGGGTGTCTCCGGCGTCGACTACAGCTATGTGGCCCGCTCCGGTGGCGCCGGTCTCCAGGGCTATTGGGGGATCGGCACCCTGCCTGCCGTCGCCTCGGGCCGGATCGCTTACACCTTCGGCTTCGAGGGCCCGGCGCTGACCGTGGACACCGCGTGTTCCTCCTCGTTGGTGGCCACCCATCTGGCGATGCGGTCCCTGCGCCACGACGAATGCTCGATGGCCGTGGTGGGCGGGGTGACCGTGGCCGCCACCCCCACCGTCTACCTGGAGTTCTCCCGTCAGCGGGCGCTCTCGCCGGACGGCCGCTGCCGGTCCTTCGCGGAGGCGGCGGACGGCACCGGGTTCTCCGACGGGCTCGGGGTGCTGCTGCTGGAGCGCCTCCCGGACGCGCGCCGGAACGGCCACCGGGTGCATGCGGTGCTGCGCGGCTCAGCGGTGAACCAGGACGGCGCGAGCAACGGTCTCACCGCGCCCAACGGTCCGTCGCAGGAGCGGGTGATCCGGGCGGCCCTGGCGGACGCCGGACTGTCACCGGCAGAGGTGGACGCGGTGGAGGCACATGGTACGGCCACCGTGCTGGGTGACCCCATCGAGGCGCAGGCGCTGCTGGCGACCTATGGTCAGGAGCGTCCGGTGGACCGGCCGTTGTGGTTGGGGTCGTTGAAGTCGAACATCGGGCACACGCAGGCCGCGGCGGGTGTCGGTGGTCTGATCAAGATGATCACGGCGATGCGGGCGGAGGTCCTGCCCGCCACGCTGCATGCCGAGAAGCCCACCATGAAGGTGGACTGGTCCTCGGGCGCGGTGGAACTGCTGACCTCGGCGCGCCCCTGGCCGCGTGCCGAACGACCGCGCCGGGCCGGGGTGTCCGCCTTCGGCGCCAGCGGCACCAACGCCCACATCATCCTCGAGGAGGCGCCGGCCGAGCAGTCCGCCGAGCCCGGACCGCCGCCCGCCGGGCACCGGCCGTCCGCGGACACCCCGACCGTCTGGGTGCTGTCCGGGAAGCAGCCGTCGGGGCTCTCGGCGCAGGCGCGCAGCCTGCGCGCCTGGCTGCTGACGGATCCCGGTCGTGACCCGGTGGACGTCGGCTACTCACTCGCCACCACCCGCGCCCCGCTCTCGCACCGCGCGGTGGTCGTCGGCCACGGCCGCGACGACCTGCTCGCCGGACTGGACCGGATCGAGCACCCCGGCCCCGGACATGAGCCCGTCGGCGTCAGCGCCCGGCCGGGCCGGGTGGCGTTCGTCTTCCCCGGGCAGGGCACCCAATGGGCCGCAATGGCCGTGGAGTTGCTGGCCTCCTCGCCGGTGTTCGCCGAGCGGATACGGGAATGCGCTCAGGCGCTCGAACCGTACACCGGATGGCAGTTGCTCGATGTGCTGAACGGTGTTCCGGAGGCGCCTCCGCTCCACCGGGTCGATGTGGTCCAGCCCGCCCTGTTCGCCATGATGGTGTCCCTCGCGGCCCTGTGGCGTTCCTATGGTGTGGAGCCGGACGCGGTGGTCGGCCACTCCCAGGGTGAGATCGCCGCCGCCTGTGTGGCCGGTGCCCTGACCCTCGACGACGCCGCCCGCGTGGTCGCCCTGCGCAGCAAGGAGATATCCACCCTCGGCCGCGGCGGCGGGATGCTGTCCATCGCCGAATCCGTGGAGGACGTCCGGGCCAGACTGGCCACGGTGCCCGGTGAGGTGTCCGTGGCCGCGGTCAACGGCCCGTCGTCGGTCATCGTCTCCGGTGACTCCGCCTCGCTGGACGAACTCTTCGAGGAGTGCGTCGCGGAGGACGTCTGGGTCCGCCGGATCCCGGTCGACTACGCCTCCCACTCGCCGCACATCGAGGACCTCCGCGAGCGGCTGCACACCGCGCTCGCCCCGGTGGAACCACGGGCGGGCCAGATCGCCTTCCACTCCACCGTCGTCGGCAAGGCCATCGAGACCACCGCCCTCGACGGCGACTACTGGTACGGCAATCTGCGCAACCCCGTGCTCTTCGAGCACACCGTCCGCGACATGGCCGACCAGGGGTACCGCGTCTTCGTCGAGATCAGCCCGCACCCGGTGCTGACCGCCGCGCTCCAGCAGTCCATGGAGTCCCTGGGCGACCCCGACGCGGTGGTCCTCGGGTCGATGAAGCGGGACCACGGACGGCTGGAGGACTTCCTCGGTTCCCTCGGCGAAGCGTATGTGCGCGGGGTCGCGGTGGACTGGTCGGCCGCGTTCGCCGGACGGGCCGCCCACTGTGTCGACCTGCCCCGCTACGCCTTCACCCGGCAGCGCTACTGGGCCACCGGTGGCGAGGGTGCGGGCGATCCGCGTCCCGCCGGACTCACCTCCGCGCGCCATCCGCTGCTGGCGGGCCAGGTGCGGCTGGCGGGCGGACTGGGCACGGTGTTCACCGGGCGGCTCGAACTGGAACAGCTGCCGTGGCTCGCCGACCACACCGTGTTCGGCGAGGTGTTCGTGCCGGGCACGGCGCTGGTGGACCTCGCCGCGAGCGCGGGCGACCGACTCGGCCTCCCCGTCGTCGCGGAACTCACCCTGGAATCCCCGCTGGTGGTCCGGGACGAGGGGATCGGCATCCAGCTCCAGGTGGCCGAGTCCGACACACGGGGCCGCGTCGCCTTCACCCTGCACTCGGAGGACGGGGCGGACGGCTGGACACAGAACGCCTCCGGCGTACTGACCGCTTCCGCCGACGCGCCGCACGAAGAGGACCCGCCCGCCGTCTGGCCTCCGGAGGGCGCCGTCACCATCCCGACCGGCGAACTCTACGACCGTCTGGCCGACCGGGGCATGGAGTACGGAGGGATGTTCCGGGGACTGCGGGCCGCCTGGCGGTGCGGGGACGAGATCTGTGCCGAGGTCCGGCTCGACGGCGGTGGCGAGGACATCGACCCCCGCCATCTGCTCCATCCCGCGCTGCTGGACGCCGCGTTCCACGCGGCCTTCGCCGACCGGGCGGACGAGAGCGGTTCCGGCTCCGCATGGCTGCCGTTCGCCTGGTCCGGGGTACGGATCCGGTCCGGTGAACACACCGCCCGGGAACTGCGGGTCCGGCTGACCCCGCTCGGCACCGGCTCCCTGCGGATGTCCGCCCGGGACACGGACGGACAGCTCCTGGTCTCCGTGGACTCGGTGCTGGCACGGCCGGTGTCCATGGCTCAGCTCGCCGCCGCCCGCTCGGTGACGGCCGACTGTCTGTTCGGCGTGGACTGGGCGCCCGCCACCGCGGCCGCTCCGGTGTCCCCCGGCACCATGGCCGTCCTCGGCACGGGGGAGGGGCTCATCGAGCCGGACGGTACGCCACCGTGCGCCTATCCCGACCTCGGCTCGCTGCTGGAGGGGACCGACGGCAGCCCGCCCCGGTGGGTCGTCGCGCCCATCGGGCCGCCGGACGCCACGACCCCACCCGAGGCGGTGCGGACGGTGCTGGGCACCGTGCTGTCCCTGCTGCGGGAGTGGCTGGCGGCCGACGGACTCCAGGACACCCGCCTGGTGTTCGTCACCAGGACGGCGGTGGCAGCGCTCCCCGCCGACGATCCCGCCCTGGGGCTCGCGCCGCTGTGGGGCCTGGTGCGCAGCGCACAGGCCGAGAACCCCGGCACCTTCCGGCTGATCGACCTCGACACCGTCTGCGGAACGGACGGCCTCGCCACCGCCCTGGCCCTCGACGAACCACAAGTCGCCGTACGCGGCGGTGCGTTGCTGGTACCACGCACGGTCCGGATCCACCCCGCCCCGTCCACCCCGTCCTTCGACCCAAACGCGACCGCACTGATCACCGGTGGCACCGGCGGTCTGGGGGCGCTGGTGGCACGCCATCTGGTGGCCGAACACGGAGTGCGCCATCTGCTGCTGGCGAGCCGCCGCGGCCCGGCCGCCGAGGGCGCCCAGGCCCTGACGGACGAACTGACCGCGCTGGGCGCGGAGGTCAGAGTCGCCGCGTGTGATGTGTCCGACCGTGACGCCATGGCCGGTCTGCTCACCATGGTCTCCGCGGACCACCCGCTGAAGGCCGTGGTCCACGCCGCCGGTGTGCTCGACGACGGTCTGATCACCTCCATGACCGGCGACCGGCTGGACCGGGTGCTGCGTGCCAAGGCCGACTCGGCATGGCATCTGCATGAGCTGACGGCCGACCACGACCTCACCGCGTTGGTGCTGTTCTCCTCGCTCGCCGGGATCGTCGGCGGCCCCGGACAGGGCAACTACGCCGCCGCCAACACCTTCCTGGACGCCCTGGCACACCGGCGCCGTATCCAGGGCAGGCCCGCCGTGTCCATCGCCTGGGGGCTGTGGGAGGAGGCCGGAGATATGACCGGCCACCTCAGCGGGGCCGACACCGCCCGGCTGGCCGACAGCGGGGTGATCGCCCTGACCGTCGAGGAGGGGCTGCGGCTGCTGGACGCCACCCTCGAAGCGTCCGCCCCCCTGGTCCTGGCGGCCCGCCTGGACATGGCCGCCCTGCGCACCCAGGCCGCCGCGGGCGTGGCACCCGCCCCGCTGCGCGGGCTGGTGCGCACCGCGCCCGCCCGCCCCGCCGCCACCTCCGCCGTACTCATGGAGGAGCTGGCGGCACGGCCCGGGCCGGAGCGCGCACGTGTACTGCTGCATCTGGTGCGCACCGAGATCGCCGCGGTACTCCGGTACCCGGGGCCGGACGCGGTACCCCCGGACCGGGCCTTCCAAGAACTCGGCTTCGACTCACTGGGAGCCGTGCAACTGCGCAACCGCCTGAACCTGGCCACCGGACTCGGACTGCCGGTGACGGCGGTGTTCGACCACCCCACACCACGGGCGGTGTCCGTCTTCCTGGCGGGCAGGCTCTTCTCCGCCGGGGACGCCGGGGACGCCGGGGACGCCCCCTCGGACTCCGCCGGGAACATCGCCCAGGACCCGGCGGGCAACACCTCCGCAAGCGGCGACGGCGCGCCCGACGCTGCCGCCGAGCTCGACGACATGGACGCCGAAACCCTCGTCCGCCTGGCCCTGCGCGGCAACGACTCGTGATTGGACCCCACCTATGCCCGTCGACAACGAGGATGTCGTAGAAGCACTGCGCGCGGCCATGAAGGACAACGTCCGGCTGCGGCAGGAGAACGAACGCGCCCGGGAGCCGATCGCGGTCGTCGGCCTGGCCTGCCGTTACCCCGGCGATGTGATGTCCCGGGCGGATCTGTGGGAGCTGGTGGCAGACGGCCGGGAGGCCATCTCCGGCTTCCCCGACGACCGTGGCTGGGACCTGGACGCCATCTACCACCCCGACCCCAGCCATCCGGGTACCAGCTATGTCCGCACCGGTGGCTTCCTGTCCACCGCCACCCGGTTCGACCCCCGGTTCTTCGGCATCAGCCGCCGTGACGCCCTCGCCATGGACCCGCAGCAGCGGCTGCTGCTCGAAGGCGTGTGGGAGGTGTTCGAGGACGCAGGTATCGCCCCGGACGCGATGCGCGGGACCCGTACCGGAGTGTTCGCCGGGGCCATGTTCCAGGACTACGCCTGGCTGGCGCGTCAGCGCGACGACCAGGTCGGCGGCCGCTGGGGGCTGGGCAACCTGGGCAGTTTTGTCTCCGGCCGGGTGGCGTACACCTTCGGCTTCGAGGGCCCCGCCATGACCGTGGACACCGCCTGTTCGTCCTCGCTGGTGGCCACCCATCTGGCGATGCAGTCGCTGCGCCGCGGCGAATGCTCGATGGCCCTGGCCGGCGGGGTGACCGTACTGGCCACACCGGGTGTCTTCGTGGAGTTCTCCCGGCAGCGGGCGCTCTCGCCGGACGGCCGCTGTCGGTCCTTCTCGGCCTCGGCCGACGGCACCGGATGGGCGGAGGGCATGGGGGTGCTCCTGCTGGAGCGGCTCTCGGACGCACACCGCAACGGCCACCCGGTCCACGCGGTGTTACGTGGCTCCGCGGTCAACCAGGACGGCGCCAGCAACGGTATGACGGCCCCCAACGGCCCCTCGCAGGAGCGGGTGATCCGGGCGGCGCTCGCCGACGCCGGGCTGTCACCGGCCGAGGTGGACGCGGTCGAGGCACATGGGACCGCCACCGTGCTCGGCGATCCCATCGAGGCGCAGGCGCTGCTCGCCACCTACGGCCAGGACCGCCCGGCGGACCGGCCGCTGTGGCTGGGGTCGCTGAAGTCGAACATCGGGCACACCCAGGCCGCCGCGGGCGTCGGCGGCCTCATCAAGATGATCACGGCGATGCGGGCCGGGACCCTTCCGGCCACCCTGCACGCGGACGAGCCCACGACCAAGGTGGACTGGTCCTCCGGCGCCGTGGAACTGCTGACCTCGGCGCGTCCGTGGCCACGCGCCGAACGGCCGCGCCGGGCCGGGGTGTCCAGCTTCGGTGCCAGCGGCACCAACGCCCACATCATCGTCGAGGAGCCGCCCGCCGACCCGGCACCCATCCGGGACCGGCCCGCCATCGCTCCCGGTGAGCCGGTGGTGTGGGCGGTGTCGGGCAGGATGCCGTCCGGCCTCACCGCACAGGCACGCCGGTTGCGGGAGTGGCTGACCGCCCACCCCGGACTCGACCCCGTGGACATCGGCCACTCCCTGGCCACCGGCCGCGCCCAGCTCTCGCACCGCGCGGTCGTGGTGGGGCGCGACCGGGACGAGCTGATGGCCGGCCTGGACCAGGTGATCAGCGGGGACGGGGGCCCCGGGGTGCTGCTCAACTCCGGGGCGCGGGCCGGAAGTGTGGCGTTCGTGATCCCGGCTCCCGACAAGCAGTCCCTTGAACCGGCCCGCCAACTCCTGGCCACCGCACCGGCGTTCGCCGCGCGGATGGAGGAGTGCGCCCAGGCGCTCGCCCCGCACACCGGCTGGAATCTGCTCGACGTGGTAAACGGCGCCCAGGGCGCACCCGCACTCGACGACCCCGGAGTCTTCGGCCCCGCCCTCTTCGCCGTCCAGGTGTCACTGGCCGCGCTGTGGCGCGCGTACGGTGTGGAGCCTGACGCCGTGGTGGGTGAGCCCGGCGCCGAACGTGCCACCGAGGTGATCGACGGACGGCGCACCCTCGAGGACGCGGCGCACACCGTGGCCACCGCGTCCGCCACCGGCGCGGCCGACACTCTGCGGGAGGCCCTCCGTACCCACATCGAACAGGGCTTCCGCGCCTTCGTCGAGATCAGCCCGCAGCCGTCGCTCACGGCGTCCCTGACCGGCGCCGTGACCGCCGCGGGCGGCGACCCCGCCGAATTCATGATCACCGAGGCGCCGGGAGACCCCGACGGCCTGGCCACCTTTCTGCACACACTGGCCCAGGCGTTCGTGGGAGGCGTACGGGTCGACTGGTCGCCCTCGTTCGCCGGGCGCGACGCCCGTACCGTCGAGCTGCCGACCTACCCCTTCCAGCGCCAGCGGTACTGGCTCGACGAGACCAAGGACGGGCCCGCGGCACCCCCGCCGGAGCGTTCTGCCCCGGCCCCGGCCGAGGACAGCCGTGGCACCTTCACCGTGCTGCTGCGCCGCGCCCATGTCGAGAACGCCATCCCCGAGGCCGTGCCGATGGTGGTGGCCGCCTCGCGGTTCCGGCCGTCGTTCTCCTCGACGGCGGAGCTGGGCGGTGCGCCCGGCTCGGTGCTCGCCGCCGAGGGCGCGGCCTCGCCCGCGGTCATCTGCGTACCGTCCTTCCTGGCTGGTTCAGGGCCGCACCAATTCGCCCGGCTGGCCTCGGAGTTCACCCCGCGGCTGCGGACCTCGGCGCTGGTCATGCCGGGGTTCGGCAAGTCCCGGCTGCTGCCCGCCTCCTGGACGGTGGCGATCGAGGCGATGGCGGACGCCACCCTGGCGGCCGCCGCGGACAAGCCCTTCTTCCTGGTGGGCCACTCCGTCGGCGGGCTGGTCGCCCAGGCCATCGCGGAACGCGTGCGGCACACCGGCCATTCCGCCCGGGGTGTTGTCATGATCGACACCTATGACATCGACGTCCGCAGCGAACGCGAGGCCCTTTTCGTCTGGGCGATGAGCGAGATCCTCGACCGGGATCCGACCGGTCTGGTGGTCAACGACAACAACCTGATGGCGATGGGGGCCTATCTGCGGCTGTACGACGAGTGGACTCCGGGCGGCTGCGAGGTTCCGACCCTCGCGGTGCGGGCGGTGGCCGCCGACACCCCGCTGAACCTGCCCGTCGAACCGGTCTGGAAGACGGCGGACACCAGCGAATCCGTCCTGGCGGACCACTTCTCGATCCTGGAGGACAAGGCCGCGACCACGGCCCTGGTGGTCGGGGACTGGTTCGCCCGAATGTCCACGCCCTGACCGCGGACCGCCTGACGCGGCGGATCCACCCGTCACCATCGCGGGCCGGCAGCACACGCAGCACAAGGGGAGAGCCCATGGCCAAAACGGTGTTTCACCACGTCTCCGACACCGCGCGCTGGGTCGCGGAGTACCGGGCACAGGAATCCGCCCGTCCGGACGCCCTGTTCCACGATCCACTGGCGGCCGGGCTGGCGGGCGAGCGCGGCAGGATCATCGCCGAGGCGGCCAAGCGGTCATTCGGCAACGGCTGGTTCTTCATCGCGCGCACCAAGCTGATCGACGACCTTGTCGAGCGGTCCCTCGCCGAGGGGTGCGACCGGGTCGTCAACCTTGCCGCCGGTCTGGACACCAGACCGTACCGGCTGGAGGTGCCGCCGTCGCTGGAGTGGATCGAGGTGGACCTCCCGGTGATCATCGAGGAGAAGAACCGCGTCCTCGCCGATGAGTCCCCGCGCTGCAAGCTCTCCCGGGTGCCGCTCGATCTCACCGACGCGGCGGCGCGCCGCGGCTGTCTGACCGACGCGGTCAAGGGGGCCGCGAAGACACTCGTCATCACCGAGGGACTTCTGCTGTATCTGCCGGAGTCCGAGGTGCGTGAGCTCACCACGGAGCTGAACAGGCCCGAAATCGCCTGGTGGGTCGCGGACATCATCGGACCCACCATCCTCAAGATGTCCAGCAAGCCCGGCAGAAGGAATAATGCGCCGGTCATCTTCGGGCCGGAGAACGGGATTGCGTTCTTCGAACGGGCGGGCTGGACTGTCGATCGCTTTGCCTCGCAGTTGCCCGCGGCAGCCCAATGGAATCGGCTGTCGGCCGCGATGCGAATCGTGGCCCGGCTACCCAAGGGGAATCCACGCCGCCCGGGCCGTTCTCTGTGGTCCGCCGTACTCCGGCTGACCCCCTGAAAAAGCCTGTATCCGCAATGCGTTGACACCGAGTACAGAGGACTGCCAGGATCGAAATTGGGATAGTCGCACGATGTCGGATCGAGGGCGACGGAACGTCAGAACCACTCTCCGACCTTGGTCAGTCCTGATCACGCCTACTGTTGGGATGTTCTAGATGCCCGAGATGGCTCATATCAGTCCCTTCCGCCGGCTGGTGGTTGTCGTCACCGATAGCGAGGTGATGGGCCCGGCGGCAGGCCGCGCGCTTTCCGATCTGGCCGGCGCACGTGATGTCGACATCGCCGTTTCATCGTCAGGCAGTCCGGCGAATGACGAATACCGTGAAGTGGTCAAGCGGGGTTTGCGGTTCCTTGACCTCGTCGCGCCCGAGGACCGGTTCACCCTGGTGACCGTGGATTCGCTCGACGCCGTCCGGGACGCGGTCATCAAGGCGGCACAGGACCAGAAGACCGTCCTCAGCCTGCTGGTCCTGGACCACGGGGACCACCGCTACCGCATGACCTCTCCCGACGACCTCAATGAGCGGCTGGGCACGCTCTCCCAAGAGCTGAGCGGAACGGTCGAGTTCGAACCGAGCCCCTACACGGTGCATGTCTACACCGATGCCGACATCGAGAACTTCTACTCGGTGGAGCACTTCACTCCGCGTTGGAAGCCCACCGAGGAATGGGTCGTCCCGGCCGACATCGCCTGCGCGTTCGTCGACTCCGTGCAGTTGCAGAGCAACAGCCGGCTGCGGCCCGCGATGAAACCGAGCACCATCGCCGACGCCATCGCCGACTTCCTGACCGACCGGGCCGGATCCGAGTGGGGGCTGCACTACTACACCGGCTCCGGGGTCGCCACCTTCATCGACGACATCGAGCAGCGCGCCGTCGCGGGCGGGAATCCGATCGTCCGCGGCCCCAGCGAGCACAGCCTCGCCTGCTCCGCGCTGGCGCGCTACACCCTCGACGGCGCCCCGTTCGCCATCGTCGCCACCAGTGGTATGCACGAGGAGTTCCGCGGCACGCTCGCCAACCACGTGGCCGTCCGCACCAAGGGCTTCATCGTCTGCTGCGATTCCCGCGCCGACCAGTGGCACCCGTTCCAGGGCACCATCCACCGGACCGAGGACAGCCGGCCGTCGCTGCTGGCCCGCGGCTTCCCGGTGGTCCACATCCCGCGGTCCGACGACATCCCCCGCGGCCTCGCCGAGGCGTTCGAGGCATACTCGGCCGACCGCGGCCCGGTCATGGTGATCGCCCCTCGCGACGTTCTCCAGACCACACTCGACCTCGACGAGCGGCCGGGGGCGGGGGCCACGGCGGCACCCACGGTGGAAGCCGTCCGCACCCCCGAGGTCGACCGGCTGTCCCAGCTGCTCAACTCCGAGCGGCGCAGGCTGCTCTGCCAGGTCGGCCCGCTCGGCGACACCGCAAAGGAGCTGCTGTACGAGCTGGCGCACAAGGCGGGCATCGGCCTGGCCGACTCGGTGGCACAGCCCGGCACCGTGTCCCGCTACCACAAGGGGCGCACCGTCGAGGAGTTCATCGGCACGCTGAGCATGTACGGCTACTCACCGCGCGTCTACGAGTACCTGTACCGCGACGGGCGGCTCCGCCCCGGCGACGAGCAGTCGGTGATGTTCCTCGGCACCCAGATCCCGCAGATCGACACCCCGTTCTCCGAGTCCCATCTGCGGCAGCTGGCCCCGATCCAGATCACCGAGCGGGAGATCGACCGGGCGCCGTTCACCGGACTGGGCATCGTCGCCGACATCGAGGGTGTGCTGCGCACCCTGCTGGACCGGCTCGACGTGGACCCGGAGGTGCTGGCCTACCGGCGGGACGCCATGGCCTCCACCACCGACTCCGACGGTGATGTGATCAGCCTGCTGCCGGTGCTGCCCATGACCACCAACTACTTCTTCCGGCGGCTGCGCGGCGTCCTGGACGGCATCATCCGTGAGCACGACTACGCTTACGTCGGCGTCTACGACATCGGCCGCGCCGGACTGTCCGCGGTCAACAGCCTGCCGCGTACCGGCCCCTGTGTGTCCGGCTGGTACGGCCGGGGGCTGATGGGCGACGGTCTGATGGCCCTGCCCGGCATCCTCACCCGGCGCGAGCAGAACGTCATCTCCTTCACGGGCGACGGCGCCGCCGCCATGACGCCGGACATCGTGCCCACTCTCGTCCAGCAGGTCGCGGTCGACCGTGAGCCGTTCCGCCGGAACCTCAGCATCTTCCGGTTCGTCAACGGCAGCCACTCCGTGATCCGCACCTACCGGGAGAGCGTCAAGCCCTCCGCGGTCAGCGGCCAGACCGGGGTGTTGACCTTCACTCCGGAGGACTACGAGCGGCAGTACGGCGGGCTGACGGTCCGCCACCGCCGGATCGCCGGATTCGACGATGTGCCCTTCGCCGAGCAGCTCCAGGAGCCCGGGACGATCAACCTGTACTCCGTGCTGGTGGGACACAACAACGAGGGCGACGGGCTGAGCCGGTTCTCCTCGCTGGGCTGGCAGCGCGATGAGCTGTCCCCGAAGGCGCTGGCCATGGCCGGAGTGCCGATCTCGACGCAGGCGCCGACGCCGTGACCGGGGTCGGCGTCGGGACATCGACCGAAGGAGCGGATATGGAGCGCGCCCAGCTCGAGGAGCGGGTGATCACGCTACTGGCCGAGGCCGTGGTGATGCCGAGAGAGGACGTGGAGGACCCGCGCACCAATCTCCGGGAAGACCTCGGCATGGACTCGATGGACTATGTCGACCTCATCACCGTGCTGGAGCGGGAACTCGGCCAGCATGTGGAGCGGGAGCAGCTCTCCTGGGTCCGCACCGTCGGTGATGTGGTCGACCTGGTGTGTGAGCTCGCCGCCAAGCGGGACGGCACCGAGACCTCGCAGGCGAGTTCCTGAGCACATCGTGCCGGGAACCATTCGGTGATCGGGCGCAGCCGTCAGCCGGCCGGAGGAATCCGGTCGGCCGATGTGTTCCGCGGCGAGAGCGAGGGGGTGGAAGCGGGGGATATCGAAGCGCCGTCTTCCGGCTGTTCGTCAGCAGCGGGTAAAATGCGACGCCATCATGGGGCCGTCAGGCCGTAAGTCTCCGCCCGCGATTCCCAAGGAGCCCTCTTCCATGGCCACTGCGCGCGCACAGCGTGTTGACGTTCCGCAAGCACTTCAGGACGGGCAGAAATTCACGGGATTCCAATACGAGTCGGCGTATCAATTGCCCGTCGAGGACGCGCGGAAGCTGACCCCGGAACAATGGGCCCGGGCCACCTTCGAGGACGCCCCAGCCGTCCTGCGGTGGTTTCTCCGGTTCGGCTGGACCAAGGTGCTCGGCTTACGGATGGGGCCGAAGACCACGTCACCGCGGCATGTCCTGGGCTGGCACATCACGGATTCCGACGACGCGACGATGACCGTCGAAGCCCATTCCGGGATCGTGGCCACCTACAACGTTGTCATGGTGAACGACGGGGATGTTGTCTGGGTGACCTTTGTGCGCTTCAACAAGGGAATCGCACGCGCCGTCTGGGGTATGGCCCGACCGATCCACCAGATGGCCGTGCCCTATCTGCTGAAGCGTGCCGACCGTACCCGGGCCACCGGCTGACCGGACGGGCCGACGCGTCCGAGGGGGCGGACCCAGCATGGGCCCCGCCCCCTCGCACGTGGTGAGGAGACGGCTCACGCCGCGCCTCAGGGCAGTGCGACGACGGTGGCCGCGTACGACAGCCCGGCGCCGTAGCCGACCAGCAGCGCCAGATCCCCGGGGCTGGTCGCGTCGGAGGACATCAGCGCCTCCATCGCCAGCGGGATCGAGGCGCCCGAGGTGTTTCCGGTGGTCACGATGTCCCGGGCGATGACGGTGGACTCGGGCAGCCCCAGCCGCTTGGCCATCGCGTCGATGATCCGCGTATTGGCCTGGTGCGGAATGAACGCGTCGAGATCGGCGGGGGAGACCCCGGCGGCGGCCAGGGCCCGCTCCGCCACCTTCGACACCTCGTAGACCGCCCACCGGAACACCTTCTGCCCCTGCTGCTGGAGGGCGGGCCACCGTTGATCGCGGTTGCTGCGCAACGCGTCCCACGACACGGTCTGCGAGATCGCCTCCGCCTGGGAGCCGTCGGCGCCCCAGACCATCGGGCCGATCGCGGGTGTCCGCGACGGTCCGACCACCACCGCGCCCGCGCCGTCGCCGAAGATGACCGCCGTCGAGCGGTCCTCCAGATCCAGCAGATCGGTCATCCGCTCGGCCCCGATCACCAGCACATGGCCGCCCCGGGAACGCACCGCGTCCGCGGCCAGCGAGAGACCGTGCACAAACCCGGCACACCCGGCGGACACATCGAAGGCGGCGGCGTGGGTCCCCAGCCGGTGAGCCACCTCGGCCGCCACCGCGGGCGTCTGCCGCAGATGGGTGAAGGTGGCCACGATGACGCAGTCCAGGGCGTCGGCCGGGACGCCCGAGGCGGCCAGCGCCTTCCCCGCGGCGGGCACCGCCATGTCGGCGATGGACTCGTCGTGCCCCGCCCAGCGGCGGGTGGTGATCCCGGTGCGGGTGCGGATCCACTCGTCGGAGGAGTCCACCCGGTGGCACAGTTCCTCATTGGTCATCGCATGGCGAGGCCGGTATGCGCCCACGCCGAGGATACGGGCGTGCGGTGCGCCCATGGACGGTGTGATCCGCGCCTTCATACGCGATGCCTCCGGGACGAAGGGACGGAGCTGCCCGCGGTCGCCCGAACCCCCGCCGGGGGAAGGGCCGTTGGTGTGGCGGTCACCGATGTCCTCCCCGTCAGGCGAACGGCACACGGGCCAGCGGCTCGAGCCGGTCCTCGTCCAGCATCGCCCGGCAGCGGAACCGCTGGATCTTTCCGCTCGGGGTCTTCGGCAGGGCGCCACGCGGCAGGAAAACACACTCCGACAGCGCGACACCGCACTTCTCCCGTGCCACGGCCGCCGCCTGGTCCGCGATCGGCCGGAAGTCCCGCGGCTTGCCCTGGGGCTCCAGCATCAGCACCAGCCGGGGCAGTTCCCCGGAAGCGCCGATGTCCACCACCGCCGCACACCCCTTGCGCACCTGGGGGAAGGAGTCCACGGCCGACTCGATCTCGGCGGCGTAGATCTTCCGTCCGCCGACGGAGAGCATGTCGTCGACACGCCCCATCACATACAGCTCGCCGTCATGGACGAAGCCCAGGTCGCCGGTGCGCAGCCGGCTGTTCACAAAACGGTCGGCGGTACGCTCGGGATCGGCGTAGTACCCCTGGGCCAGGCTCGGTGAGCCGACCTCGATCTCGGCCACCTCGCCCGAGGACCCGGCCACCACCTCGACACCGGGGAGCGCCACTCCGTTGGAGACCAGCCGGGTGGCCCGGGGGTGGTCGGCGGACACCTCCACCGCCTTCCGATCCAGCAGCGCCGCACCGTCGAAAACCAGCGAGGACGGGGCGTCGGCCCATGGCTTGCCGGTCACCGCGAGGGTGGCCTCGGCCATACCGTAGGCGGGCTGGAAGGCGGTACCGGACAGTCCGAACCGGCCGAACTTCCCGGTGGCCGTGGACAGCGTGTCCCAGTCCACGCGCTCGGCCCCGATCACCGCGGCGCGCAGCCGCAGCTCCTTGGGGAGTTCCGCGCGTCCCTGGGCGCGGGCGGCGAGATGGACCGCGGTGCTGGTGCCGGCGGTCATGGTGGCCTCGTACTCGGACATGTCACGGAACCAGCTGCGGGGCGCCATCGCGAAGCGCTCGGGCGTGGACAGCACGAAGTGGAAGTCGTACGCCCAGGCGTAGAGCAGACAGCCGAACATCCCCATGTCGTGCGAGAGCGGCAGCCAGGACACCACGGTGTCATGGGCGGGCCGACCACCGGTCAGAGCAAGGATGATCTTCATCTGCTCTTCGATGGCGCGGGTGGTGAGCGCACATCCCTTGGGGGTGCTGGTGCTGCCCGAGGAGTACTGGATGAAGGCGATGTCCTCCGGCCCCGGCGGACTGGGCTCGATGGTCCCGGAGCCGCGCAGGGACGCCCACCCGGCCACCGGCAGCTGAGCGGCCAGCTCCTCGGGCACCAGGGATGTCAGCCAGTCGTCCATCAGCAGCAGCGTCGGGTCCAGCCGCGCGGCGACGGCGGCGAATTGGCACCGGTACTCCGCCGGGCTCTGGCCGCGGGTGGGCAGTGGCAGCGAGGCCACCGCGCCGCCCGCCAGCCAGATGGCGAGCAGTCCGCGGACCGTCTCCGGGGTGTTGGTCAGGACGGTGGCCACCCGGGTGCCGGGCCGCACTCCGTGGGCGCGCAGCCGCGTGGCCATCCCCTGGGCGTCGGCGACCACCTCGCGCCATGGTGTGTGCTCGAATTCCTCACCGGACCAGGCGTGCAGGGTGCCGCCCGACGAGCGGTTGGTCAGGGCGTTCCACAATTGCATGGGTTGTCCCCCGTCGTCTCGCTCCGCCGGCTGATCCGGTCGCCCGGCCGCCGTCCCCTTCTTCGCCGGTGGATAAGCCGGACGTCGACGAGGTCGACGTATCTCCGTGCTCCCCTAATTGATCAGGCATGTCACCTCTGATCGTCACAGCGGCTTGGCCATCTCCCGTAGGTCGAACTGGCGCTCGGGGTGGCGATGGTCCACACGCCATTTTTTGGTACCCCGGCAAAGGAGTTCAACCCCCCACCCGGTGGCAGGACGTTGCCAATTTTCCGGAGGTTCTCTGTGGCAGGTCCTTGCCATTTTCCGCGACACGCATGGCCACACGTGCTTCAGCGGTTGTGATGGGGGCGATCCTGAAGCCACGGCCCCGGTTCACACTCTTTCATGGTCCGAAACTCTACGGCACGGCGGGGAGTTGGCGGAGACACTCTGGCGATGACCTTGTCGGTCGGGCAAGATGGCAACCGAGTTCGACGGGGGACAGCTCGGGTTGGTTTCTGCGCCATTCATCGCGAGTGCCGGGAGTGGTTCCGCGCAGCCGTGCCCGCGTTCCCGCACCATGAGCATCCAGTTTCGGACCGGTTTACGGTCGCGTAACCAATCCAGGAGAGGTGAAGCTCGTGATTACCGTCGAGGACGTCTGCGGTCTCATAGCCAAGAAGCTCGGCAGCAAGGCGGGTTCGTTCACGCTCAACGCCGATACCGCCTTCGAGGAGGTCGGTCTGTCGAGTCTCCAGATCGCCGACATCGTCTACACCATCGAGGACGACGCGGGCATCGAATTCGACCCGAGTCAGGCCGCCGGCGTGAAGACCGTGGGCGATCTTGTGAAGCTGGCCGAGGCCACCAAGGCGAGCGCCCAGTGACGGTCGGCTATCAAGGTGCCACCGCGGAATCGATCAGGCACCACTACGACGTCTCCAACGATTTCTATGAGCTGTGGCTGGACGAGGAGCTGACCTACACCTGCGCCTTGTGGGGCGAGGGGGACACTCTGGAGGACGCCCAGCGGCGGAAGCTGGACCATCTGATCGAAGGCGCCCGCGCGCCGGGTGCCCGGCGGGTGCTCGACATCGGCTGTGGGTGGGGCAGTCTGCTCAAGCGGCTGGTCGGGACGTATGGCGTCGGGCAGGCCGTGGGGCTGACGCTCAGTAGCGGTCAGGCGGAGTATCTGAACCGGCTGGAGTTGCCCCGCACCGAGATCCGGGTGCAGAACTGGCTGGACCACGAGCCGGGGGAGGGGTACGACGCCATCATCTCCATCGGCGCCTTCGAGCACTTCGCGCGTACCGGACTTTCCCGCGCCGAGCGGGTCGCGGCCTACCGGGAATTCTTCCAAAGATGCCGGTCCTGGCTCCCCCGGGGCGGTCGGCTCGCGCTCCAGACCAATATCAAGGGCAACAATACGATCATGGACAAGCGGACGGTCCGTGACTTGATGTTCATCATGGAGACGATCTTTCCAGAGTCCGAGATTCCTGCGCTCTCCGAGGTCCTGGAGGGCAGTGAGAAACACTTCGACGTCGTCACCTTGCGCAACGACCCGGACCACTACAGCCGCACCTGTCAGGAGTGGCTGAACCGGCTGCGGACGAATCGCCAGAAGGCCGTGGAATGTGTCGGCGAGCGCAATGTCACCCACTACGAGCGGTACTTGGGTGCAACGGTCGAGCACTTCGCCAAGCGTCACCTGGGGCTGTCGAGAATGGTTCTCGAAGCGGTGTGAACGGAAAACACTGGTGGTTCGTGTCAAGGGGCCCTCATTGAGCAACCTGAAACATGTCGTGTACTGGCACGACACCGAGTCCGTGGTGTCCGGACCCCCGCTGCGGGAGTCGGTCGACTGCGATGTGTGCATTGTCGGTGGTGGATTCACCGGACTGTGGACGGCCTACTTCCTCAAGGAGGCCGAACCAGCGCTGGACATCCATCTCGTGGAAGCGAAACATTCCGGTTACGGAGCCTCCGGGCGGGCGGATGGATTTATCACCCCGACCATCGGCAAGGACCTCCAGGCGCTCGTCAAGAAGTTCGGCGCACAGCGGGCCCTGGAAGCCACCCAGGCCGTCGGCCGCTCCATCCTGGAAATCGGCCGGTTCACCCGGAAGAACAAGATCGACGCCGGATACGAGGCCAATGACTACCTGATGGTCGCCACCGACCGCGGGCAGGTCAGACGATTACGGGAGGACCGGGAACTGGCCGGGCGCATCGGCGGAGTCGCGCCCGAGATCCTCACCGGGCAACAGGCCCGGGAGATCATCGACTCGCCCGCCGTCCAGGCCGGTATGCGGGTCGGCGGCGCCCTGGTCAACCCGTTCCGGCTGGCGCGCGGAATCGCCCGGGTGGTCCGGGACAAGGGCGTGGTCATCCATGACAGCACCCCCTGTCTGCGGGTCGAGCCCGGTGTGCGGACCACCGTCGTCACCGCGGGCGGACGGGTCACCGCCGACAAGGTGGTGCTCGCCACCAACGTCCACATGGACGCGTTCCGGCCGTTCCGCCACCGGGTCATCCCCATCTGGACCTACGCGATGGTGAGCGAGCCGCTGACGGACCGGCAGGCCGCGCGGGTGCGCTGGGCCGGACGTGAGGGCATGGTGGAGGCCAAGTCCCTGCTGACCTGCGCCCGTTTTACCCATGACAACCGCATCATGTTCGCCGGTGGTCCCGCGCCGTACTACTACGGTCGTGACAAGCGGCAGCGCAACATGAACCGCGCCGAGGTCTACCGCGCCATCCGCCATGAGTTCCAGCGGTTCTTCCCGCAGTGGGACGACGTGTCCTTCACCTACGCCTATGGCGGCACCGCCGACGTCGTCCGTGACTACGCACCGCACTTCGGCCGACTGGGCCACGGTGTGTTCTACGGCTACGGCTACTGCGGCAACGGCATCGCGGCCACCCACACCGGTGGCAAGGTCCTGCGTGACCTGGTGCTCGGCAAGGACACCGACTACTCACGGCTGCTGCTGGTCGACAACGACCGGCGCAAGCCCCCGCCCCCGTTCCCGCCCGACCCCTTCCTCTTCGCCGGAGCCCGGATGGCACCGCGGCTGATGGACTGGAAGGACGCCCGGCCATGAGCGCACCACGGACCGTACTGCTCACCGGTGCCTCCGGTGTGGTCGGCCGATCCCTGCTGCGGGAGAACACGAGCCCCACGGACGGCCGGGAGGCCGCGGGGCTGCGCATCATCGCCGCCTCCCACAGCGCCCCCGCGCCCGAGGCCGAGCGGTCGGTGGCATGCGATGTCACGGCGGAGCGCTTCGGGCTGGACAAGGAGAGCTACGCGGCGCTGGCCGGTGCGGTGGATGTGGTCATCCACTCCGCCGGGCTGACGGAATGGGGGCTGCCCGCCGAGCGGTACCAGCCGGTCAACATCGACGGCACCCGGCGGGTCGTCGAGTTCGCCGAACGGGCCGGCGCGGTCGTCCACTTCATGAGTACGGCCTTCGTGGCCGCGCTCGCCGACACCGCCCCGACGCCACTCGGCGAGGGCAATGTGTGCCGCCGCTACATCGAGTCCAAGCACCGGGCCGAGGAGTTGCTGCGCGAGTCCGGAGTGGCGCACACCGTGTTCCGGCCCACCAATCTGGTCGGCGACTCGGTGACCGGCTGGACCTCCCAGGGCCAGATCGTCCAGCTGATGTCCGACTGGATCGGCCGTGGCCGGGCGCCCTTCGTCCCGGCCCACGCCGGGATCCGGATGGACTTCGTCCCGCAGGACCTGCTGTCCAAGGCGGTGCTGCGGGCCATCCAACTCGGCGACGACCGGGGCGAGTTCTGGGTCACGTACGGGGCCGAGGCGATGGATGTGGCCGCATGTCTCCAGGTGGTCGGCAAGCACGCGGCCGCCCGGGGCCGTGAGCTCACCGTCCCGCCGATCGTGGATCCCGCGTCGCTGGACCCGGCCGAGCTGGAGCGGATGCCGCCGATGACCCGCTCCTACCTCTCCGTGCTGCGCGATGTCAGCGAGGTCACCGTGTGCAGCGGCGGGGTACTGCCCACCTCCATGCCCGAACTCCGCGAGCGCTACGGCGTCCCGCACGTGTCCGACACCACGGCGTACCTCCGCAGCCTGGAGTACGCCACGGCGCACCTGAGCTGAGACGCGCCCCCCAACGGAAGGACTGCAACGGTGAATGACGGCTGGAACCCACCGGACCTCAGCACGGCAGTGGCGGTGGTCACCGGCGCCAGCCGGGGCGTGGGCCGTGGTATCGCCGCCGCGCTCGGCGCGGCGGGGGCGACCGTGTACGTCACGGGCCGCAGTGTGCGTGACGGAAGCCGGACCGAGGATCTGCCGGGCACGGTGCACGAGACGGCCGAGGAGGTCACCCGGCGCGGTGGCACGGGCATCGCCGTACGGTGCGACCACCGCGATCCGACGGACAACGAGGCGCTGTTCGAGCGGATCAGGACCGGCCACGGGCGGCTCGATCTGCTGGTCAACAACGCCTGGGGTGGCTACGAGCGGTCCTCCGAGGTGCGCTTCGACGCCCCGTACTGGGATCAGCCCATGTGGCGCTACGACCTGTTCGAGGGGTCGCTGCGGGCTCAGTACGACGTGACCCGCCGTCTCACCCGGCTGATGCTCCCGGAGAAGCGCGGGCTGATCGTGGGCATCAGCTTCTCCGACGGGGACATCTATCTGGGGCAGGTGGGCTACGACGTGTTCAAGTCGGCCTCGGACCGTATGTGCCGGGGGTTCGCCGCCGATCTGCGCAGGACCGACATCACGGCCGTCTCCCTGCACCCCGGCTTCGTCCGCACCGAACGGGTGGAGGCGGCCTGGGACGCCCTCGGCAGCGGCCCCGCCGCGGTGGTGCACACACCGGAGTACGTCGGCCGCGCGGTGGTCTCGCTGCTGGCGGACCCCGAGGTCAAGGAGTACACCGGACAGGTGCTGGCCACCGGTGACCTGGCCGAGCGGTACGGCTTCGACGACGTGGACGGCAACCGGCCCCCGGCCTTCCGGCTGGAGGGGCGGATGACGCTGGCCACGCGCATGGATCGGCTGAACCGGGTGGTCACGCAGCGCGCGGAACAGCAGCAATCCGGATACGAGGGCTCGAGCCGCTAGGAGGCTCAGCCGGGCACTGCGGATCCGGACCGCCGGTAGTGGAGCAGGGCCACACCATTGCCGAAGGCCCGGGTCCCGGCCAGTTCCAGCGCGGTGGTGGTGTCCGAGGGCCGGAAGAGGGGTCTGCCCTGTCCGAGCAGCACCGGATGGACATAGATCTGGTACTCGTCGATCAGGTCGTGCCGTCGGAATGTCTCGGCCAGGTCGGCTCCGCTGAGCACCAGATCGCCACCCGGCTGTGCCTTCAGCGCCATGATGGTGTCCACCTCGACCTCATTGAGGACAGTGGTGTTCCAGTCGGCGCTGGTGAGGGTCCGGGAGAACACGATCTTGGGCATCTCCCGCCAGATCGCGGCGAACTCGGCCATGGTCTCGGTACACGACGGGTCGGCGTCGGCCGTCGGCCAGAAGTCGGCCATCAGCTCGTGGGTGACACGTCCACTGAGGAAAGCACCCATGGCAGCGAGGTGTTCATTGAAGTAGCGATGCAGCTCGTCGTCGACCTGGTGCCAGTCGATTTCGCGGTTCGGCCCCTCGAAGTAGCCGTCGAGGGACACCGACATCGACAGGATGATCTTTCTCAGTGCGGTCATGTCCGTGACGATACGCCTGCGGGGCGTAGCGGAACCGGCGTGACTCCGTGTCCGGGTCGGCCGGTTCCGCTTCCGATTCGCCTTACGGGAGGATCGGAGGGGCGGAGGGTCAGACCTCCAGATCCGCTTCGATCTTGCGCAGCTGGTGGCGGGCCATGGCGAGATTGGCGCGGTTCTTGTCCAGCGCCAGGTAGAGGAAGAGCCCCTGGCTGTCACGCCCCTTCAGCAGCCGGATCAGGTGGTACTGGGTGCCGAGGGTGATGAGGATGTCCTCGATGCCGTCCTTGAGGCCGAGCTGTTCCATGGTGCGCACCTTGGCGCGCACGACATCGGTATTGCCCGCGGCGGCCACCGTCAGGTCGAGATCCTTCCCGCCGCCCACGGTGCCCAGGGCCATACCGCTGGAGTAGTCGACCAGCGCGGCGCCGAGGCTGCCCTCGATGGTCGTCATCGCCTCTTTGAGCGCGGTTTGGGTGTTCGCCATGACGAAGGTTCCTTTCGATCGGGTGATGTCCGGGTGGGTCCGGATGGTGGTGATGCGGTCGTGGGTTCACGCCGGGGTCGTGGCGTGAACGGGCCGTGGCGGGGCCGTGGGGACGGGGTGGAAAGGAGGCGGGCTAGGTATGGTGCTCGGCCCGTGAGAGGGCGCCGCCGACCAGGTCGGCGATCCGGGCGCCCGACCGACGGGCCTCCATATGGAGCCGCCCGACGTTGGTGCGCTGTCCCGCCAGAACGGTCAACACCGCCGCGGGCCCGGCCGCGTAGGTGGCGACATAGCCGTCCTCGCCGCGTACCAGCAGTTCGCGGAAGGCGCCCCGGCTGGTGGCGTCCGCGAGGGACTGCGAAACTCCGAGGGCCGCGGCGGTCAGCGCGGCGACACCCTCGGGTTCGACGGTGGCCGTGTCATGCGCCAGGACCAGCCCGTCGCTGGTGGCGGCCAGGGCGCCGGTGACATCGACGACCCGGGCCCGTAACCGCCGGAGTTCCTCCAGCACATCGGGTTCGGCGGCCATCAGTTGTTTCCTCTCCGTGCGCTGCCGCAAGGTGCGTCTCATGACGGTGCGCAAGAAGCGGCCGGGGCGGTCGGTGGAATCACAGGGTTGCCTCCAAGGCGTCACGGAGCCGGCGCAGCAGATCGACACAGGGATCGGCGAAGACGGTGCCGGGGACGGTGTCGGGCCAGACCACCGCGCCGGGCCCGGGGGAGCGGGCCGGCGCGGTGGCCTGGGGCCGGGGGGTTTCGACATGACCGGTGGCCGCCAGCCGCCGTATGTCGATCAGGGTGTGGAACGCGGGGCGGCCCAGAGCCCGTGCGATCTCGGCGGGGGTCCGGACGCCGTCGGCCAGCTCCAGCACCGCGCGCTGACGGCGGGTGACGGCCGGGCACCGCGGATCCGGACGCCGGAGCACCACCGGGACGGTGTCGACTTGGGGACAAGGCCACAAGTCGTCAAGGAGTCGGGCGCGGCGTCGGGTCTCCCGCTCGACGGCATCGGCGTCCACCGGGCGGACCGGGCCCAGCCAGTGGGCGGCGCCGCGCTGGAAACCGCGTGGCCCGCTGCCGGTGCCCAGGGCGAAGTAGGCCGCGTCGAACAGCGCTCCCAGATGGCAGATCTCCAGCTCCGCGTCGGACAGCCGACCGCTGTCGACCAGGAACCGGCCGACGCCGCCGGGGCCGTCCGTATGGCCGACCGCCTCCCGCCAGGTGTCGGCGGTCAGCCGCCCGCCGGTGGTGAGCAGCACATCGATGCCGGGGGCCACCGGGCTCTCGGCGTGCACCACCCGGCCTTCCGACAGATAGACGATGCCCGCGTCGCACAGCAGGGCGCCACTGGCCCGTTCCCCGGCGAGTTCGGTGAGGCTGGGGCCGTATCCACGGTCTCCCGTCCGGCTGTTGGGTCTCGAATCAGGGTTCATATGAGGGCCAGCCGCTCGGACAGATCGCGCAGCCGCATCCGGGCGAGCGCCAGATTCCCTTCCCGGCGGTCGAGCCATAAGTAGAAGAACACGCCGCTGTCGAAGGCCGTGTCGACGAAGCGCAGCAGGTGATAGCAGGTGCCCGTGGTGACGATGACGTCCTCCACGGACGACGCCCCGTCCACGCCGCCGCCCTTCTCCGCGTCCTCCGCCCCGACCGCCGCGAACGCCCGCTGCTCGGCGGCCATCCGGGCCAGCTCTGCCGTCTCCGCCGCGGTGGCCTCGGGGTTGTCATCGCGTACCTCCCCGACCATCCCGAGCGCGAGTCCGCTGGTCCACTCGATCACGGCGGCTCCGCGGGCGCCGTTCACGGTCATGGCTTCGAGCAGACATTCGTCGATGCCGGGCATGCGGTCTCCCCTCCCTGCGGTACCCGTTGCGCGCACCGATGGCGCTTCATCAGTAACCGCGAGGTTACGCACCGTTCGATAGGAGGGGTTGAAATCCGGTAATGCTATGAAAAGGCCGATGCGTTGTAGTAGGGTCCGCGACCCCATCCGCCCCACAGGGCCCAGCGACCCCACCGGCCACAGAGGTTCGGCGAATCCCCTGGGCACGGCGCCCCCGCCCCCGTCGACCGCTCCCGCCCCGCGGCCGCACCGGCGAACTCCCCCGCACCGCCGGTCGCTTCGCCCTGTGGTCAACTCATAGCGCGGAGTGGTCCGTGCGGCCAAGGGCCTGGAGGAGCATATTCCGTAGTCCTATGTGCGCGCAGCAGACTAGACCAGCCTCCGGCCACCTCGGCGACATGACCTGAATCAGACATGCGGAATACGCCGCTTCTGCGTCCGGCGGCCGACGCCGTACGACAACGACCGGTGACGCCGTACGTACGTCACCCCGCTGGCCCGCCTCAGCCGCTGGTCAGTCCCTCTTCCGCGCGGGTGAGGGCCTGGGGGTGGCCGAAGAGGCCGGGGAGGCCGCCTGAGTGGAGGAGGACCGCGCGCCGGCCGGGGGTGATGTCGGCGTCCTGGACGGCGGCGGCCAGGCCCGCCAGGGCGCGGCCGGTGTAGATGGGGTCGAGGACGAGGCCCTCGGTGCGGGCGGCGAGGGTGAGGGCGGACATGACGGGTTCGGTGAGGGTGCCGTAGCCCGCGCCGACCTGGTCGAGGCGGATCCTGAGCGCATCGGGCGGGCAGGGGGTGTCGGTGAGGGCGGAGGCCAGTGCCGAGACGGTGGCCGCGGGGGTGGGGACGGCGCCGCAGTGGACGCCGAGCACCCGGTCGGGGCCGAGTCCGGCGACCAGACCGGCCATGGTGCCACCGGAGCCGAGTGCGGTGACCACGGTGGTCAGTTCGGGGGCCTGGGCGAGGAGTTCGCGGGCGCAGTCGACGTAGCCGCGGGCGCCCAGCGGGCTGGAGCCGCCGAAGGGGATGAGCGCCGGAACGGCGCCCTCCTGGCGCAGCCGTTGGGCCACCTGCTCGGCGGTGGTCGCGAGTGTTCCGGCGTCGCCCTCGCCCGCCCACACCACCCGGGCGCCGAAGAGGCCGTCCAGCGCGAGATTGCCGGACGACGAGCACCCGGGGGAGCCCGCGAGGACGAGCACGACCTCCAGGCCGAGGCGGGCGCCGGCGGCGGCGGTGAGCCGCGCGTGGTTGCTCTGCGGGGCGCCGGTGGTCACCAGGACGGTGGCTCCGTCGTCCAGTGCCGCGCCGCAGAGCCACTCCAGTTTGCGCACCTTGTTGCCGCCACCGCCGAGGCCGATGAGGTCGTCGCGTTTGATCCACAGGTCGCCCTCGCCGAGTCCGAGCGCACGGGCCAGCCGTGGCGCGGGTTCGAGGGGAGTGGGCCAGGTGGCGAGGGCTGCCTGCGGGGGAGTGTGGTGGCCGGAGGTCATGGCCACCACCTTGGCATAGCGTCGTGCCCGCGCTCCGTTTCAGTGCTGGGTGGCGGCGGGTGCCGGGTCGGGGAGGCCCGGACCGGCGCAGTGCGTGTCCCGTGCCGGGACGGTTCCGTCGACGAGGTACGCGGCGGCCGTGTTGTCGACACACACATTGCCCCGGCTGGCGAACACCCCGTGCGAGTAGTCCTGATCCAAGGTCACCAGCCGTGCCCCGGGAAGCCGTCGTTGCAGCCCATGGGCGCCCGCGATCGGGGTGACGGGGTCGTGTGCGGAGGCGATCAGCAGTACGGGCGGGACACCGGGGCCGCCCAGCGGGGTCCGGTGCGCCGGGCGGTGGGGCCAGTAGGCGCAGGTGGACGCCTCGATGCCGGTGAGGATCGGGTGCGGGTCCAGCCGCCGCAGCCGGCGGATGTCGGCCACCACTCGGCGCGGTGTGGGGGCGCGGCCGTCGGCGCACTTCACGATGCGGTTGGCGGCCTCGTAGTTGCGGGACTCCGCGCTGTCGAAGGCGGTGGCGGGGCGCAGCCGCGCGGTGTCCCCGTCGCGCAGATACGCGCGGAGGCCGTCGGCGAGCCCCGTCCAGCGTTCGGTGCGGCCGAGCGCGCGGTACACGGCGCGGTCGAACTCGGCCGCCCCGAAGCCGTCCACCGGGTGCGCCGCGAGACCCGCTCTCACCCGCAGATACGCGGTGCGCACCGCGGTGGCGCCGGTGCCGAGGCGGAAGCGGTCCGCGTGCCGCGCGGCCCAGCCGAAGAACACCTCACGCTGGCGCAACAGGGCACGGGCCTGTCGCAGATCGAAGTCGTACCACTCCTCGGGCCCGACGACGCTGTCGAGCACCATCCGGCCCACCCGCTGCGGAAATTGGGCGGCGTACGCGGCGCCGAGCCAACTGCCGTACGACACCCCGAGATAGCTGGTCCGTCGCTCGCCGAGGGCCGCGCGGATGGCGTCCATGTCCCGCGCCGTCTGCTCGGTGGAGAGATACGGCAAGGTGTCCGCCGAGCCCGCCGCGCAGTCGTCCGCCAGCCGCCGCAGCCCGTCGAGATGCGCTGACTCGGCGGCGCGTCCGACCGGTACGGGATCCGGGCCGGGAGTGTGGAACAGACCGCCCATGGCACCGCAGTCGGCGGGCGCGCTGTGGCCGACACCCCGCGGATCGAAGCCGATGACGTCGTACGCGCGGCGTACCCGCTCGGGCAGCTTGGCGCGTTTGGTGACGGCGTAGGACAGCCCGGAGCCACCGGGTCCGCCCGGGTTGACCAGGAGGATGCCACGCCGTTCGGCGGGCGTTCCGGAGGCGCGCACCCGGGAGACGGCGATGCGGAGGTGTGCGCCCCGCGGGTGGTCCCAGTCCAGCGGAACGCTCAGCCGGCCGCAGCTGACCTGGTCGGGCGCGGGCGGGCGGAGGATCGAGTCGGGGCAGGCGGCGAAGTGCGGCGGCTGGGTGGCGGGGCCGGAGGTACGGGGTGCGGAGGCGGTACCGGTGTCCGCGGGGAGCAGCGCGGTGGCGCTCGCCACGAGCGCGCACAGCAGGGAGAGGCGTGGGGCAGCGGGGGTCATGGTCTCGCAATCGGAAGGGCGGTCGTCGAATGTCTGGATGACAATGAAAACGATTATCGATAGCGTATGGGTCGGTCAAGGCGGGGCGCTCCCCGGCGCCAGTGGCCCCGGCCTGCCCTGAAACTCCCAACCCCACCGTCAAGAAGGAGAGTTGTGGCCCATCTGCTGATGGTCGAGAGCTGGGTCGGTTCGATGAGCAGACTGCTGCCGAGGGCGATCCTCGAAGGCGGTCATGAGTTCAGCTTCCTCACCCGTGACCTGCATCACTACCTGCGCTCCGCACCCGAGGGCACCGCCCACCCGCTGCTGGCGGCCCGCCACGTGCTGACCGCCGACACCAATGACACCGACACCCTGCTGCCCGCCGTCGAGCGGCTGCATGGCGCTCTCGGCTTCGACGGTGTCATCACCTCCTGCGACTACTACCTGCCGACGGCCGCACGGATCGCCGCCCGTCTCGGACTCCCCGGACCCGCCCCCGACGCGGTGGAGAACGCCTGCCGCAAGGACGCCACCCGGCGGTTGCTGAGCGCCGCGGGACTGCCCGGCCCCCGCTTCGCGGTCTGCGCCGACGGGGTCCGGGCCGCCGAGGCGGCTCGGGAGATCGGCTATCCGCTGGTGGTCAAGCCCGTGGACCTGTGCGCCGGAATGTTCGTCCGGCGTGTCGACGACGAGCGTGAGCTGAAGGACGCCTGCCGGGCGCTCGCCGAGTTCCCGGTCAACGCCCGTGGACAGCGCCGCGATCCCGTCGTCCTGCTCGAGGAGTTGCTCCACGGCCCGGAGGTCAGCGTCGAGACCGTGTCGTACGACGGTGTGACCGAGGTGATCGGGGTGACCGACAAGAGCGTCGGCGGGGCACCCGCCTTCATCGAGACCGGCCATATGTTCCCCGCCGCGCTCACCCCCGCCGACACCGAGGCCGCCGGGCAGACCGCCCTGCTCGCACTGAAGGCCCTCGCCCTCGACGGTGTGGTGGCCCACACCGAGATCAAGCTGACCGCCGACGGCCCCCGGGTGGTGGAGGTCAACCCCCGCCCCGCGGGCAACCGCATCACCGAACTCGTCCGCCACGTCACCGGGATCGACCTCGCCGCTGCCGGTGTGGACCTCGCCCTCGGCCACCGGCCCGATCTGCGCGGATGGGACACCGGGCTGCGCAGCGCCGCCATCGGCTTCCTGGTGCCCGGGACCAACGGCACACTCGCCTCGATCGGCGGCGGCGACGCGGTACGGGGCGCGCCGGACGTGCTCGAGGTGCAGCTCGCCGAGCCCGGTCGCGCCGTCCGGGCCGACGGAAGCAACAACACCTACCTCGGACACATCATGGCGGCCGACACCACCGGCCCCGGCGCCCGCGACCGGGTGGCGGAGCTGCTGTCCGGGCTGCGCCCGCGGGTGGTGAGCCACTGATGCCGACCGGTCTGCCCACCCGCTCCGCTCCGCCCTCGTGTTCCTCCTACGGTGAACTGGTCGGCCAGGTCCTGGACGGTGCCTTCGGGCCCGATCCGCGTACCCAGCACATCGCCCTCGCCTTCACCACCCGCCAGGCCGTTCGCCACTCCGGCCGCACCGGCGGCTACCGCAACGAGGTGTTCAGCCTGCGGCTGGGCGCGGCCGTCGGCTCCTGTGCGGTCGAGCCCGGAGCGCTGCCCGACAGCGCCATCGACGCATGTGTCGGCGCCGATGTGGCACAGCTGCTCCACCACGAGCTGACCGCTGTGCGCGTGGCCGCACTCGACGCGTATCTGCTGCACACGATGGAGCACACCGCCGCGCACGGCGCCCGTCCGCTGACCCTGGCGGCCGGAACCTCCCTGGAGAAGTCCCGCGCCCGCGCCGAGGCCGTCGTCGAACTCCTCGACCTCGCGCCGGGCCGGACCGTCCTCGTGATCGGCGTTGTCAACTCCCTGCTGGAGGCGCTGCGTTCACGCGGACTGCGGTATGTGCCCTGCGACCTCAAGGGCGGCACCACGGAATGGGGCGAACCCGTGGCCACCGACGCCCATGCCCATCTGGACCACTGTGACGCGGTGCTCGCCTCCGGGATGACCCTCGGCAACGGCAGTTTCGAACCGCTGCGGGAACACGCCCTGCGCCACGCCAAACCACTGGTGATGTTCGCCCAGACCGGGAGTGCGATCCTGCCGCGGCTGCTCGGCGCCGGAGTCACCGCGGTGTGCGCCGAACCCTATCCCTTCTTCTGGCTCGACGGCGGCCCCGGGCTGATCCACCGCTACGGCGGCCCCGGGCTCAACCACCGCCACGGGGGCTCCTCATGACCACCACCACCGCCGTCCACCACCCCACCGCCAACCACGAACTGCTCTCCCTGCTCGGCCGCACCCCGCTCGCCCGGGTCACCACCCCCCTGCCCTGCGCCCACCCCGGCTTCTGGGCCAAGCTCGAAGGGCTCGGCGCCGGCGGGATGAAGGCCCGCGCCGCGGTGTCCATGCTGCTCGGCGCACATGAGCGCGGGGAGCTGCGGCCCGGCGCCCCCGTGGTGGAATCCACCTCCGGCACCCTCGGTATCGGGCTCGCCTTCGCGGGCCAGGCGCTCGGCCACCCCGTGATCCTGGTCGGCGACACCGAGCTGGAGCCCTCGATGCGACGGCTGCTGCGCACCCACGGGGTCCATCTGGAGCTTGTCGACCGGCCGGCGGCCGAGGGCGGCTGGCAGGCCGCCCGGCTGGCCCGGCTGCGCGAGATGCTGGCGCTGCTGCCGGACGCGTACTGGCCCGACCAGTACAACAACCCCGACAACACCGCCGGTTACGCCTCGCTCGCCGCCGAGCTGGCCGTTCAGCTCGACCATCTCGACGTTCTGGTGTGCAGCGTCGGCACCGGAGGCCACAGCGCGGGCATCGTCGGACCGCTGCGTGCGCACTGGCCCGCGCTGCGGCTCATCGGTGTCGACGCCACCGGCTCCACCATCTTCGGACAGCCCGCTCGGCCCCGGCTGATGCGCGGTCTGGGCAGCAGCATCCACCCTCGCAACGTCGCCTACGACGCCTTCGACGAGGTTCACTGGGTGGGCCCGGCCGAAGCGGCGGACAGCTGCCGCAGGCTGGCCAGGGGCGCCTTCGTCAGCGGCGGCTGGAGCACCGGCGCGGTCGCGCTCGTCGCCGCCTGGGCTGCCCGGGTCCAGCCCGGCGCCGTCGTGGCCACCGTCTTCCCCGACGGCCCGCACCGCTACCTCGACACCGTCTACGACGACGACTTCGCCGCCGCCCACGGCCTCGCCCCGGACACCGCCGCCACCCGGCCCGTGCAGATCCCGCATCCGGGCGCCGCCGTCGCCACCGGCTGGACCCGCTGCACCACCGTCACCGATCCGCTCACCCGCGGAACCCCGACCCCGGAAGACACCCCGTGAAAACCGCCCAGCGCACCGTACGGCTCGAACTCGCCGAGCCGCTGCGCATCTCCCGTTCCACCATGGCCTCCCGCGAGGCCGTCTGGCTGACCGTCGAACACGACGGACAGCACGGCCACGGCGAGGCCGTCACCAGCGCCTACTACGGCCTGAACACGACCACCCTCGAACGGCTGCTGTCCGGGGCGTCCGATCAGCTGACCCGGTTCGCCAACCCCGAAACCGCCCTGGAAGCCCTGCGCGAGGGCGCCATGGGCCAGTGGCCCGCCGCCGTCACCGCCGCCGTGGAATCCGCGCTGCTCGATCTGTGCGGCATACGCGCCGGGCTGCCCGTCCACCGGCTCCTCGGCGCCACCGCGGCGCCCTTCGCCCCCACCGCACGCACCCTCGGCATCGTTTCCACCGAACGCGCCGTGGCACGGGCCCGGTGTCTGACCCGGAACGGCTTCTCCGTCATCAAGCTCAAGGCGGGTGCCCCCGACCCCGAGGACGACCTCGCGCGGATACGGGCGGTGCGCGCCGCCGCCCCGCACGCCCGGCTGCTGCTCGACCCCAACGGGGCCTGGACACCGGCACAGGCCCGCGAACTCCTGTCGCGCTATGCCGAGTTGGGCGTGGAAGCGGTGGAACAGCCCCTCGCGCCGGGTGACCCCGAGGCACTGGCCCGCCTCGCCGAGCGTTCGCCCCTCCCCGTCATCGCCGACGAGGACGCGGTGGGACTCGAGGACGTCCGCCGGCTCGCGGGGCGGGTGCACGGTGTCAACGTCAAGCTGGCCAAATGCGGCGGTGTCCACGCCGCCCTGCGGATCGCCGCGCTGCTCGACGGCAGCGGCACCGCGCTGATGCTGGGCTGTCTGACCGCCAGCACTCTCGGTATCGCCCCCGCCGTCCATCTCGCCGACCGGGCCCGCTGGACCGACCTCGACGGACATCTGCTGCTCGCCCACGACCCGTGGACCGGTATCGGCGGCACCGACGGGGTGGTCCGTGCCGGCGGCCGCCCCGGGCTCGGCGTCCGCCTACGAAGCGCCCCGGCACGGGACACCGTCACCCCGGAGGGGATCGCCGGAGGGGAGGGAACACCATGACAACCTGGCGTGAGCTCCGTGGTTTTCCGCTCGCCATCCGCCTCCTGCTGATCAATCAGCTCGGTGTGAACACCGGCTTCTATCTGCTGATTCCCTATCTCGCCACCCATCTGGGCGAGGACCTGGGCATGTCCGCCGCCGTCGTCGGCATCGTCCTGGGCGTCCGCAACCTCAGCCAGCAGGGCCTGTTCATCATCGGCGGATCCGCTGCCGACCGGCTGGGCGCCCGCCGGGTCATCATCGCCGGATGCGCTCTGCGCACCGTGGGCTTCGCGCTGTTCTCGCTCGGCGACGGACTGCCCGTGCTGCTGGCCGCGTCCGTGCTCAGCGGTCTGGCCGGGGCACTGTTCAACCCGGCTGTACGGGCCTATCTCGCCCAGGAGGCGGGGGAGCGCAAACCCGAGGCGTTCGCCCTGTTCAATGTGTTCGCCACCACCGGCGCCCTGATCGGCCCGCTGCTGGGCAGCGCCCTGCTGCTGGTGGACTTCCGGGCCTCCGCGCTCACCGCCGCCGCGCTCTTCGCGGTCCTCACCGTCGCCCAGGCGCTGGTGCTGCCCGACCGCGAGGTGGCGCCCGCGACCGGCGGTGTCCTCGCCGACTGGCGGGATGTGCTCGGCAACCGCGCCTTCGTGGCGTTCTCCCTCGCCATGGTCGGTATGTTCACCCTCGAGAACCAGCTGTACCTGCTGCTGCCCGCCGGGGCGCGCGAGGCCACCGGCTGGGACGGAGCGGCCGGACTGGTGTTCCTCGTCGGCACCCTCACCAACCTCGCCCTGCAACTGCGCATCACCCGGGCGCTCAAGGAACGCGGCAGCCGCGGGCGGTGGATCGGCACCGGCCTCGCCCTCATGGCCCTCGCCTTCCTGCCACCCATGGCGGTTGCCGGGGCCACCCCGGACGGACCGGGGGACGCGGTGTTGTACGCGCTGCCCGTGCTGGCCGGGGCGCTGCTGCTGTACCTCGGGGTCATGGTGGCGCAGCCGTTCGTGATGGAGCTGATTCCCCGCTTCGGACGGCCGGAGCTGACCGGTACGTACTTCGGGCTCTTCTACATGGTCTCCGGAGTGGCCGCGGCCGTCGGCAACACCGTCGTCGGCTGGGCCATGGACACGGGGGACCAGGAAGGCCACGCCTGGCTGCCGTGGGTGTGCTGTGTGGTGTTCGGCCTCCTCTCCGCCGCCGGTGTCGGCTGGCTGCACCGCACCCGTGCGCTCCCGGCCCGCTCCGAGCCCGAGCCCGCACCGGCGGTGGCCGTATGAGCGCCACCCACGATCGCAATCTGCTCACCGACAGCCCCGAGCTCTACGAGGCCCGGTTCCCCGACCCTGAACGGATCGCCGGACGCTGGGCCGAGGACTGTCTGCGCCGGTACGGCGCGGGGCCGCGGGTCCTGGACATCGGCTGCGGCACCGGGCGCGACGCCGCGTATCTGCACACCGCCGGACGTGAGGTCACCGGGGCCGACCGGTCCGCCGCGATGCTCGACCACGCCCGACGGCACCACCCCGGACCCGTCTACCGCCACGCCGATCTGCGCTCCTTCGAGCTCGGTGACTTCGACGCCGTCGTGTGTCTGGACAGCTCCCTGCTGTACTGCCACACCAACGACGACCTCGACGGTTTCCTCGCTTCCTGCCGCAGCGCACTGACCCCCGGCGGGCTCCTGGTGGCCGAGATGCGCAATGGCGCCTACTTCCTGGGCCGTACCGATCTGCTGGACACCCCGGCCCATGCCGCCTTCCTATGGCGTGGCACCAGCCATCGCTCCACCACCACCCTCCGGATCGACCGGGCCGCGCAACTGCTCCGCCGTACCCGGGTGTGGACCACCGACGACGGGGCCGCGCCGGTCGAGCAGCGCTCCGCCTGGCGGCTGCTGTTCCCGCAGGAACTGCGCCACTTCCTGGCGGCGCACGGCTTCACCGTTCTCGCCCTGTACGACCTTCCCGGACCGCGCACCGAACCGCGGTGGCGGGCGGGCGACACCGTCGCCACCACGGCCGACGGCGACCGGCTGCATCTCATCGCCCGGCTCGACCCCTGACGGCTCCCCACCCTCCTCGCCACCACTCCGCTCCCACCGCAAAGGACTTCCGTCATGCCCCATGACCCCGCTCCGCACCACCTCCACCGCCGCGGTGTGCTCACCGCGGCCACCGGACTGGCGGCCGGACTCGGCGCCCTCGCCCTCACCGGCTGCTCCTCCGGCCCGGGCGGTGCGAAGGGCGATGGCCCCCCGCGGCGCGGCGGACGGCTGCGCGCCGCGTTCGCCGGTGGCGGCGCCGGTGAAACTCTCGATCCACACCTGGGCAATCTGTTCGCCGATGCCGCTCGCGCCAAGGCGCTCTTCGACAAGCTGGCCGACTACGGCGCCGATCTGACCGCCCGGCCACGGCTGGCCTCGGCATGGGAGTCCAACGCGAGCCTCGACCGCTGGAAGGTCACCCTCAGAGAGGCCACCTTCCACAACGGAAAGCCGGTGACCGCCGATGACGTCCTCTACAGCTACCGCCGTATCGCCGACCCCGAGCGGGCGTTCCGCGCCAAGGCGTCCCTCGAACCCATCGACCTCAAGGCCAGCCGCGCCGTGGGCAAGCGCACTGTCGAGTTCGTACTCAAGCGCCCCACCGCCGAATTCCCCCATGTGCTGGCCGCGTTCGGCGCGTACATCGTCCCCGACGGCGCCGAGGAGTTCGACCGCAAGCCGGTGGGCAGCGGGCCCTTCCGGCTCGTCTCCTTCGCCCCCGGCCGCTCCACCGTACTGCGGCGTTACGAGGACTACTGGGACGGCGCCCCCTACCTCGACGAGCTGGAGTTCACGGTCGCCAACGAGGAGGCGGCACGGGTCAACGCCCTGATCGGCGGCCAGGTCGAGTACGCCCATGAGCTCAATCCGACCACCGCCCGCGCCCACGAGGGCAAGGGCCAGATCGAGATCGTCCGGCTGCGCAACAGCGCCATGCAGGCGTTCGCCATGAAGACGGACCGGCCGCCGTTCGACGACAAGCGGATCCGTGAGGCGTTCTTCCTCATCGCCGACCGCAAGGAGCTGATCAACGGAGCCCTGTCCGGCGCGGGCGATGTCGGCAACGATCTGTTCGGCAAGGGGTACGCCTACTACGCCACCGGTCTGCCGCAGCGCGAACAGGACCTGGACCGGGCGCGCTCCCTGCTGCGGCGGGCGGGTGCCGACGGGCTGAAGGTCACCCTCGACACCTCCACCGTCGCCGCCGGATTCACCGAGGCCGCCGGGATCTTCCGCGACCAGGCCGCCAAGGCCGGGGTGACCGTCAAGGTCCGGACGGGCAGCAAGGACTCCTACTGGAACGACATCCTCGACTCCGGAACGCTGTGTTGCTACCGCTCCGGCGCCATGCCCATCGAATCCCATATCTCCCAGCGGCTGCTCACCGACTCCACCACCAATGCCACCGCCTGGCGGCACAAGGACTTCGACGCCCTGTACCGGCAGGCGCAGTCCACGCGGGACGCCAAGGACCGCGCCGGGGTGTACGCGCGGATGCAGCGCCGCCTCTACGCCGAAGGGGGCTTCCTGGTCTGGGGGTTCGCCGACTGGATCATCGGCACCGCCCGCACCGTTCGGGGGGTCGAGAGCACCGCCCCGGCCAACACCCTCGACTGGGCCCGCTTCGACAAGGTCTGGCTGGCGTGAGCGGACTGCGTTCCTGGCTCGCCCGGCGGCTGCTGGTCGGCGTGGCACAGACGGTGGCCGTGGTGCTGCTGGTGTTCGCGCTCACCGAGGCGCTGCCGGGCGACGCCGCCGTGGCCCTCGCCGGTGACCAGCCGGATCCGGCGCGGATCGCCGCCATCCGCGAAGCCATGGAGCTGGACCGGCCCGCCGGTGCGCGACTGCTGGACTGGGCCACCGGACTGCTCCACGGTGACCTCGGCACCTCGCTGGTCTCCGGACGCCCCGTCAGCACCTATGTGGCCGACGGCTTCGAGCCCACCCTGCTGCTCGCCGCGCTCACCCTGCTCCTCCTGGTCCCGGCCGGGGTCGGGCTCGGTGTGCTCGCCGCCAGCTATGAGGGGCGGTGGCCCGACCGGGTCATCAGCTCCGTGACGCTCGGTGTGTACGCGGTGCCCGAATTCGCCCTGGGCACCTTGCTGGTGACGGTATTCGCGCTGCGGCTGGAATGGTTTCCGCCCACCGCCGTCGGCTACGGCACCGATCTGCTCGGCCACCCCGCCGCGCTGGTGCTGCCCGTCCTCGTCCTGCTGTCCCGGCCGGTGTGTTCGCTGTCCCGGCTGGTGCGCGCGGGCATGATCGACGCGCTGGCCTCGCCGTACACCGCCCAGGCCCGCCGCTACGGTGTCTCCGGTGTCCGGGTCGTCTACGCCCACGCCCTCCCCAATGCGGTGGCTCCGGCCGCCCAGCAACTCGCCCGCACGGTCGACTGGCTGCTGTGCGGTGTGATCGTCGTGGAGGCCCTTTTTGTGATTCCCGGACTCGGCACGGTGCTGATGAACGCGGTCGCCGAACGTGATGTGCCCGTGGTGCAAGGACTCGCCGTGGTCTTCGGACTGCTCACCGTCGTCCTCAACCTCGGTGCCGATCTGGTCGCCCACCGGCTGGCGCCCCGGGCGGAGGTGGCGGCGTGAGCGCATATCTCCATCCGCGCCGGGGGCGGGTGGCTCTCGCCCTCCTGATCGTGGCGGTGCCGCTGGCCTTGGCGCTGCTGGGACCGCTGTTCGCCGGGGAACCCGGCCCCCGGGCCACCTCGTTCACGTTCGGCGACGGCCACTGGCTCGGCACCGACTTCGTCGGCCGGGACGTCTGGCGGCAGACCCTGCTCGGCGGGCGGTCGGTGGTGATCAGCGCGCTCGCCGCCACCGCCCTCGCGTATCTGGTGGCGCTGCCGGTCGGGCTCACCGCCGCCCTCACCCACCGGCGGTGGCTGGAGGAGACGCTGATGCGCCCGTTGGACGTACTGCTCGCCGTGCCGTCGCTGCTGCTGATCCTGCTGGTGGCCACCGTCCTCGAACCGGGTGTGCTCGGCCTGGCGTTGCTGGTCGCGCTCGTCAACGTCCCGGACGCGGCCCGGATCGTCCGCGCCGCCGCGGCCGAGGCCGCCGCGCGCCCGGCCGTGGAGGCGCTACGGATGCAGGGCGAAAGCTGGTGGCGGATCGGGGTGGGCTATGTCGGCCGTTCGATGCTGCGTACCCTCGCCGCCGACGCCGGTGTCCGGCTCACCGGAGTGCTCTATCTCGTGTCCACCGCCGCCTTCCTGGGCATCGGTGTGACGCCGGACGCCGCCGACTGGGCCGTGATGGTGGACCGCAACCGCACCGGTCTGTGGGTGCAGCCATGGGCCGTCGTGGTGCCCGCGCTGCTGATCGTGGCCCTCACCATGGGCGGAAATCTGCTGGTCGACGCCGGCTTGCGGAAACAGAACACACCGAGGAGGAAGCGGATATGAACGCGGTCGCGGCCGTGGCCGAGATCAGGGATCTGCGGGTCGAGGTCGACGGCCGTGTCCTGGTGGACGGGGTCGGACTGCGGGCGCTGCCCGGGAAGGTGACCGCGCTGGTGGGGCCGTCCGGCAGCGGTAAGACCACGACCGGTCTGGTGCTGCTGGGCGAGTATCCGGAAGGGGCCCGTGTCACCGGCCATGTCACAGTGGCCGATGGCCCGGTCGGCTATGTGCCCCAGCACCCGGCCGCGGTACTCAACCCCACTCGGCGGGTCGGCGCCCTGCTGCACGACATCGCGCGGCGCCAGGTGCGTGCACTGCCGCGCGCCGAGCGGCGTACGGAGGCGCGACGGCGGGTCCTCGCCGCTCTCGCCCAGGCCCAACTTCCCTGTGGGCAGGAGGTGTTGCGCCGGTATCCGCATCAGCTGTCGGGCGGTCAGCAGCAGCGGGTGGTACTGGCCCAGGCTCTGCTGCTCGGCGCCCGGGTGGTGGTGGCGGACGAGCCCACCACCGGACAGGACGCGCTCACCAAACGCCGGATCGTGGAGCGGCTGACCGCCGTCGCGGCGCAGGGTATCGCCGTGGTGCTGCTCAGCCATGACCTGGACGTCGTGCGGGCGCTCGCGGACGAGGTGGTGGTGATGCGGGACGGGCGGGTGGTGGAGTCGGGCCCGGCCGGACGGGTCTGGCGCGATCCGGAGCACACCTGGACCCGGCAACTCCTGGCGGCGCACCGCGCGTTCTCCATACGGCCCGCTCCCGAAGCGGCCACTCCCGCGCGGCCCGCCCCCGATGAGCCCGCCCCCGATGAGGCAGCGTCCGATGAGCCCGCCCCCGTTCTCGAAGTGCGCGGGCTGACCGCCCGCTACGGCCGGGTCCCCGTGCTCCGCGCGGACGCCCTCGCCGTCCGGCCCGGCACGGGTCTGGCCGTGGTCGGCCGCTCGGGCAGCGGCAAGACCACCCTCGCGCGCTGTCTGGCCGGACTCCACCGCGACCACGACGGCGAGGTGCTGCTCGACGGCACGCCCCTGCCGCGCGGGCTGCGCTCGCGCAGCCGGGAGCAGACCGCCGCCGTGCAATATGTCTTCCAGGACGCACGGGCCGCCTTCGACGAACACCGGCCGGTGCTGGACCAGGTGGCGCGCACCGCCGTACGGCTGCGAGGGGCGGACCCGGCGGCGGCGCGTACCGAGGCCGAGACCACGCTGAACCGACTCGGACTCGGAGCCGAGACGGTGCGCCGGCGCCCGGCCCGGCTCTCCGGCGGTGAACTCCAGCGTGCCGCACTCGCCCGGGCCCTTCTCGCCCACCCCCGGGTGCTGGTGTGCGACGAGATCACCTCCGGTCTCGACGCACTGACCCGCCGGGGCATCCTCGATCTCCTCACCGGTCTGCTGCGCGACCGCGGCGATCTGGCCCTGGTCCTGGTCACCCACGATCTGGACACCGCGGCCCTGGCGGCCCGGATCGCCGTGCTGGACGACGGTGAGATCGTGGAACGGGGCCCGGCCGAACGGATCCTGAGCGCGCCGCGCCACCCGTTCACAGCCTCGCTGCTGGAGGCGTCGTCGTGGCGGGAGGCCGCCCGGCGTCCGCCCCGCTCGACCTCCAGTGCCCGGCCAGCACGGCCAGCAGCGCGAGGAGCGAGACGGCGAGGAAGCCGATGACCAGTTTCCATGTGATCCGCATGGCGGTCACCGTAGGACCGGGCCCCGGGGACCCGTCCCGGACGGCGGGAGGCTACTCGGGCACCGGAGCGGCCACCGGAGCGGTGAACCCGTCCGCGCGGATGTGGGCCATGGGGTTTCCAGCCACCCGGTACCGTCCGTTCGGCACCTCGCGGGACCAGGTGACATGGACGGTCAGCGGGCCCGCCCATTCGTAGCGGTTCTTCTCCGCGTGGCGCAGCAGGCTGTCGGTGAGCACCTGTCCCACCGTGCAGCCGCGCCGGGTCAGCTCCCCGTACACACGCTCCGCCAGTTCGACGTCATAGGCGTTGGGGACCACCACCCGCTCCGGTCCGCAGACCACGGCGTGGTCGTCGCACTCCCGTCGCAGCGCTTCGACGAGTTCCACGGGCTCGCTCCGGAACATCCTGGTGAGCAGTCCTTCTTGCCAGCGTTCTATCGCTCGTTCCCATCGGCTCAGCGTCTCCATGACGGACCGGGTTCCCGGAAAGGATCACCTCATTCCCGGTGGGTCGGGGACACGGGGTCGGGGACACGGACGCCAGGACACCGGTGTTGGTCCACGGCTGCGGGGGCGCGGGCCGGATGACCTGCGCCCACGCTGTCCCGACCGGCGTCAGCCGCGGAGCGGACCGAAGAAGACCCGCAGGTCCGCGGCGACACTGCCGGGCAGCTCCATGGCCACGAAGTGGTGGCTGCCCGGGTTGCCCTCCGGCCAGTGGGCGATGGTGTTGTGGCGCTCGGCGAGCCGGCGGATTCCGGGCGGGCCGTTGTAGACACCGGTCGGGACGGCCTTCTGGCCCTCCGGCCAGGCGAACTCGGTGGACTCGTACATGGGCCACGAGGAGGAGCCGAAGGTGTCGGTGAGCCAGTAGAGGGTGAGATTGGTCAGCAGCAGATCGCGGTCGAGGATCTCCTCCGGCAGCTTGTCCGCCATGCTGAATTCGTTGAACTTCTGCGCCATCCAGGCCAGCGCTCCGACCGGGGAGTCGTGCCAGGCGTAGGCGAAGGTCTGCGGTGCGGCGCGCAGCAGGGCGTGGTGGTCCACCCCGGACATCCAGTCCTGGTTCTGCATGAAGGCGAAGGCGGCTCGCTCGTCCTCGTTCATGTCCGGGATATCGGCCTCGGTGGGAAAGCCGAGACCGCTGATCACATACACACCGACCACCTGGTCCGGGGCGGCCTTGGCCACCTCGGGAGCGACATACGCCCCGAGGTCACCGCCCTGGACGCCGTAGCGCTCGTAGCCGAGGCGGCGCATCAGATCGGCCCACAGGCCCCCCACCCGGGCGACATTCCAGCCGGTGGTGGGCGGCGGGGCGGAGAAGCCGAAGCCGGGCACCGACGGGACCACCACATGGAACGCCTGGGCGGGGTCGCCGCCGTGGGCGCGCGGGTCGGTGAGATGGCCGATGAGATCGAGGAACTCCACGAAGGAGTTGGGCCAGCCGTGCGTCAGGATGAGCGGCAGGGCGTCCGGCTCGGGGGAGCGGACATGCAGGAAGTGGATATCCAGACCGTCGATCTCGGTCAAGAACTGCGGGAACTCATTCATCCGCGCCTCGGCACGGCGCCAGTCGAAGCCGGTGCGCCAGTAGTCGGCCAGGTTCTTGAGATACGCCGGGGGAACGCCCCGGCTCCAGCCCTCACCGGGCAGCTGCCGGGGCCGGCGGGCACGGGCCAGGCGGTCGTTGAGATCGTCCAGGTCGGCCTGGGGGATGTCGATGCGGAAGGGGCGGATCTCGGCGCTCATCTCGGCGTCCTCTGCTGGGAGTTCCTGGGCGTTCGTCGTGCGATGTGCAGAACGGTAGAGGCCATATAGGCCAGAACATGTCCTCTATCGGCCATCGGCCCACTCCGGTTTCACCAGCTGAGTAGACACTGTCTACTCAGCCCTGGTAGACAGTGTCTATGAGTGAGGACATGGGGCTTCAGGCCCGGTTGGTGGACGTGGGCATCGACTTGGTGACAAGAGAGGGGGTGCAGGCCCTGTCCCTGCGCGAGATCGCGCGCCGGGCCGGGGTCTCGCACGGTGCGCCGCGCCGCTACTTCCCGACCCATCTGGATCTGCTGTCCGCCATCGCGCGCCAGGGCTTCGCCGATCTGGCCGACCGCACCGCCACGGCGATCGCGGACACCGAAGTCGCGCCACGCGCCCAGATCATGGCGCTCGGCCGCGTCTACCTCGACTTCGCGCGCACCGAGCGCGGCATGTTCGAGCTGATGTTCCGCCACGATCTGCTGGAGAGCGGCCGGCTCCGGCTGCGGGACACCAGCCTGCCGCTGTTCGGGGTGCTCGTGGACCTCGTGGCCCGCGCCCAGCCGTCCTCCGGGGCTCAACCGGCGCTCGTGGCCGGGGCGTTGTGGGCGAATCTGCACGGCATCGCCCAGCTGTGGGGATGGGGCAGCCTCCAGCTCGCCAACGGAACCGAGGACATCGAACCGCTGCTGCGCGCCACGGTGGACGCCCACCTCGGACCGGAGGCCCGATGAGCACCGCGCGCCGGACGCGTCTCACCCTCGTCAGCAGTATCACCGGGGCGGTCATCGTCGCCTTGGACGGCACTGTGCTGACGGTTGCCCAGCCCACCCTGGGCCGGGAACTCGACGCCACCTACGCCCAGGTCCAGTGGACCAGCACCGGATATCTCATCGCCGTGGCCGGCCTGTTGGTGTTCGCGGGCCGCCTCGGCGACCGGTACGGCCACCGCCGGATCTTCGCGGTCGGAGTGCTGGGCTTCGCCGCCACCTCGGCCGGGATCGGACTGGCACACGGAATCGGCTGGGTCATCGCGCTGCGCGTCGCCCAAGGAGTGTGCGGCGCGCTCTTGCAGCCCGCCACCCTCGGCATGCTGCGCGCCGCCTATCCGCCCGACCGACTCGGTATGCCCATCGCGCTGCGCACCAGCGCCATCGGGGTGGCGGCCGCGGCCGGGCCGGTCGTCGGGGGCGCGCTCGTCGCCCATCTGGGCTGGCGGGCGGTGTTCTTCCTCAATGTTGTCCCCGCGGTCGCCGTGGGCGTCCTGGCCCTCACCGACCGGACACCGGAGCCGAAACGGAACCCGGACGGTGTCCGGGGGCTCGATCTGCCCGGCGCCTGCCTTCTCGCGGTGGCCCTGATGTCGCTGGTGCACACGCTCGTCGCGCTGCCGGAGGGCGGCTGGACGGCCGCCACCTGGCTGGGACTCGCCGCCGTGCTGGTGGTCGGCGGAGCCTTCGTCCGGCGTGAGCGGCGTACGGCGGACCCGCTGATACCGGCCGGTGTGCTGCGCTCGACCGCCGTCAGCTCGGCCCTCGGTGTCCTGGTGACCGCGTCGGCCGCGCTGTTCGGAGCCCTGTTCGTCGCGACGTACTACCTCCAGGATGTCCTCGGCCTCGACCCCCTCCACAGCGCCCTGAGGTCGCTGCCACTGGCCGTGATGATGGTGGCGAGCGCGCCCGCCTCGGCCGTTCTGCTGCGGCGGCAGGGAGCGCGTCGAACGGTGGTGGCGGGGATGGTGCTTGTCGTGCTGGGTGTCCTGCTGATGTCCGGCCTCGACCGGTCCTCGTCCGCCGTGGCCACGGGCGGCTGCTTTCTGCTGCTGGGGGCCGGGTTCGGCACGGTGATGGTCACCGCGACCCATGTGATCGTGCATCAGGCGTCGGTGGACACCGCCGGGGTGGCCGGTGGACTCCAGCAGACCGCGATGAACATCGGCCCGGCGCTGGGTGTCGCCGCCGCGACCACGCTCATGGCGCTCGCCGCGCCGGACAACACCACCGGTGGCGGGGGCGCGGGGGAGGGGCCACGACTGGCGGCTGACGCCTTCCTCACCGCCATGCGGCCGACGTTCGCCGTCCTCGCGGCGGTGGCCGCCGTCGGCGTGGTCCTGGCCGCCCGACTGCCCGGCCGTACCGCGCTCACACGGCGGTCCCCGGAACCACCGGAACAGGCTGCGCCCGCCCCGGATCCGGCGTCACGCGTCTGATCCCACGGACGGCACGGGGGCGCCCGGCCGTGGCGCCCCCGCACCCGACGGGCTGCTTACGCCCCGGCGTTCAGCTGCGGGGGCGTCTCCGGCTGGGCGGGCGTATCGACCGTGCCGGTCGTGTCATCGGACCCGGCACCGTCTACGGCCTCGTCCTCCGCGGCCGCCCCCAGCTGGGCCGCCACCGCGTCCGTACGGCGTCGCAGGGCGCGGACCCGCTCGGCCGCCTCGACCTTCATCCGCCCCGGCTCCGCCGGGAGGACCGGCACCCCCATGGACTCGGCCGTGACGACCAGACTGTGCGCCACCTCGGGCTGCTGGGCCAGCAGCGCGGTGGTGAACAGATGGGCCCGCAGCGATTTCTCCCGGCCCAGCAGCCCCCCGTAGACGATCTCGCAGGCCACCTCCCGGGTGTCCAGCCGCTGTTCGCCGGACTGCTCCAGGGCGGCGAGGGCCACCGCGCCCAGACCCTCGACCACCTTGGTCACCGCCCATTTACGGCCGGGGAGCGGAGGCAGCAGATCACGGACGCGGTCGATCTCGGCGTCGAACCCGTCCGTGGTCATCGCGCTGAAGGCGTCGTGCAGTTGCAGCCGCACCACCTGCTTCCACGGGATGTCCTCCCCGTCGAAGCCCACCGACTCCGGACCGAAGCGCAGCGCGCCGATCGAGTCGAGGGGCCGCAGGGCCCGCGCGGTGATCGCGGGCACCCGCGGATGGCGGCAGACCAGCGCCCCCAGGGAGAACTCCCACTCCTCGGTGGCCGGAGCGGCCGGGGCGGGCAGCGCGCCGAGCACACCGACCACCCAGTCGCCGGATGCCGCCATCCCTGAACGGCCCGCGGCCGTACCACGGTTCAGCACATTTCTGCCCACCCCGGCCGCGGCGGATGTCACCGTGCCCGCGGCCGACGTCACCGTGCCCGCGGCGGATGTCACCGCGTCACCGATTCCGCGCAGCCTGCTCCGTGCCCCCATGTGATGCCGCTTCCTTCCGTCCGGCTGTCCGTCGGACGAAGTGTCTCAGTCGAGGGCGACCAGCAGATCGCCGCCCTCCACCTGCTGGATCGCGTTGATGGCGATCCGTGACACCGTTCCGCCCTTCGGGGCGGCGATGGTGGCCTCCATCTTCATCGCCTCGATCGTCGCCACTGTGGCACCGGCCTCCACCACGTCGCCCTCGGACACCGTCAGGGTCACCACACCCGCGAACGGCGCCGCGACATGGCCGGGGTTGGACCGGTCGGCCTTCTCGGTGACCGGCACATCGGTGGCCGCCGAGGTGTCCCGCACCTGGATCGGCCGCAGCTGGCCGTTGAGCGTGGACATCACGGTGCGCATGCCGCGCTCGTCGGCGTCGCCCACCGCCTCCAGCTCGATCAGCAGCCGGACCCCGGGGTCGAGGTCGACCGTGTACTCCTGCCGCGGGCGCAGCCCGTAGAAGAAGTCCTTGCTGTCCAGCACGCTGGTGTCGCCGTACGCCTCGCGGTGTGCCTCGAACTCCTTGGTCGGCCCGGGGAACAGCAGCCGGTTGAGCGTGGCGCGCGGCTCCTTCTCCAGCCGCTCCCGGTCCTCCGCCGACAGCTCGCCGTCCGTCGGCTTCGACGCGCCCCGGCCCTCCAGCGCCCGGGTGCGGAACGGCTCCGGCCAGCCGCCGGGCGGATTGCCCAGCTCACCGCGGAGGAATCCGATGACCGAGTCCGGGATGTCGAAGCGGTTCGGCTCGGCCTCGAAGTCCTCCGGCGACACCCCGGCTCCCACCAGGTGCAGCGCCAGATCGCCGACCACCTTCGAGGACGGGGTGACCTTCACCAGATGGCCGAGGATCCGGTCCGCGGCGCTGTACATCGCCTCGATCTCCTCGAAGCGGTCCCCGAGGCCGAGCGCGATGGCCTGGGTGCGCAGATTGGACAGCTGCCCGCCGGGGATCTCGTGGTGGTACACCCGCCCGGTCGGCGAGGCGAGCCCCGCCTCGAAGGGTGCGTAGACCTTGCGTACGGCCTCCCAGTACGGCTCCAGCGCGCCGACCGCCTCCAGGCTGAGCCCGGTGGGCCGCTCGGAGTGGTCGGTGGCGGCCACGATCGCCGACAGCGACGGCTGCGAGGTGGTGCCCGCCATCGACGCCACCGCACCGTCCACCGCGTCCGCACCGGCCTGGATCGCCGCCAGGTACGTGGCCAGCTGGCCGCCCGCGGTGTCATGGGTGTGGATGTGCACCGGCAGGTCGAACTCCCGGCGCAGCGCGGACACCAGCTTCACCGCGGCCGGGGCGCGCAGCAGTCCCGCCATGTCCTTGATGGCCAGCACATGGGCGCCCGCGTCCACGATCTGCTCGGCCAGCCGGAGGTAGTAGTCCAGCGTGTACAGCTGCTCCGAGGGGTCGGACAGGTCCGAGGTGTAGCAGAGGGCCACCTCGGCCACCGCGCTGCCCGTCTCCCGTACGGCCTCGATGGCGGGCCGCATCTGCCCGACGTCGTTGAGCGCGTCGAAGATGCGGAAGATGTCGATACCGGTGGCCGTGGCCTCCTGGACGAAGGCGTTGGTCACCTCGGTGGGGTACGGCGTGTAGCCCACGGTGTTCCGGCCGCGCAGCAGCATCTGGAGACAGATGTTGGGCACCGCCTCGCGCAGCGCGGCCAGCCGCTCCCACGGGTCCTCGGCGAGGAAGCGCAGCGCCACGTCGTAGGTGGCGCCGCCCCAGCACTCCAGGGAGAGCAGCTCGGGCGCGGTGTGCGCCACCACCGGGGCCACGGCCAGCAGGTCCTTGGTGCGCACCCGGGTGGCCAGCAGGGACTGGTGGGCGTCGCGGAAGGTGGTGTCGGTGACCCCGATCGTGGGCGACTCGCGCAGCCACCGCGCGAAGCCGTCCGGCCCCAGCTCGGTGAGGCGCTGCTTGGAACCGGCGGGCGGCTGGGCCGCGGGCACCCGCGGCAGCTTGGCGGCGGCGTCGATGAGATGGGGCCGCTCGCCGTGCGGCTTGTTCACCGTGACATCGGCGAGGTAGGTGAGCAGCTTGGTGCCGCGGTCGGCGGAGTGGCGCGCGGTCAGCAGATGCGGCCGCTGCTCGATGAACGAGGTGGTCACCCGCCCGGCCTGGAAGTCCGGGTCCTCCAACACCGCCTGGAGGAACGGGATGTTGGTGGACACACCGCGGATCCGGAACTCGGCCACGGCACGCCGGGCGCGGCCGATCGCGGTGGTGAGATCCCGGCCCCGGCAGGACAGCTTGACCAGCATCGAGTCGAAGTGGGCGCTGATCTCGGTACCGGCGTGGGCGGTGCCGCCGTCCAGACGGATGCCCGAACCGCCCGGCGAACGGTAGGCGCTGATCATGCCGGTGTCCGGGCGGAAGCCGTTGGCCGGGTCCTCGGTGGTGATCCGGCACTGGAGCGCGGCCCCGCGGGCGTACACCGACTCCTGGGCCAGCCCGAGGTCGGCCAGGGTCTGCCCGGACGCGATCCGCAGCTGCGACTGCACCAGATCGACATCGGTGATCTCCTCGGTCACCGTGTGCTCGACCTGGATGCGCGGGTTCATCTCGATGAACACATGCCGGCCGTCGCGGTCGAGCAGGAACTCCACGGTGCCCGCGTTGCGGTAGCCGATCTGACGGGCGAACTTCACCGCGTCGGCACAGATCCGCTCGCGCAGCTCGGGGTCGAGGTTGGGCGCGGGCGCGAGCTCGATCACCTTCTGATGGCGGCGCTGCACCGAACAGTCGCGCTCGAAGAGGTGGATGACATTGCCCTCGCCGTCGGCGAGGATCTGCACCTCGATATGGCGCGGCTCGACCACGGCCTTCTCCAGGAACACCGTGGCATCGCCGAAGGCGGCATCGGCCTCGCGGGACGCCGCCTCGATGGACTCACGCAGCGTCGAGGCGTCCTCGACCCTGCGCATACCGCGCCCGCCGCCACCGGCCACCGCCTTGACGAACACCGGGAAGCCGAGCTCCTCCGCGGCCCGCACCAGCTCGTCGATATCGGTGGAGGGCTCGGACGAACCGAGCACCGGGACCCCGGCCGCGCGTGCCGCCGCCACCGCGCGCGCCTTGTTCCCGGTCAGCTCGAGGATCTCCGCGCTGGGGCCGACGAAGGTGATCCCCGCCTCCTCGCACGCGCGCGCGAGATCGGGGTTCTCGGACAGGAAGCCGTACCCCGGGTAGACCGCGTCCGCCCCGGCCTTGCGGGCGGCGGAGACGATCTCCTCCACCGACAGATAGGCGCGGACCGGATGCCCGGGCTCACCGATCTCGTAGGCCTCGTCCGCCTTCAGCCGGTGCAGCGAATTGCGATCCTCGTGGGGGAAGACCGCAACCGTCCTCGCCCCCAGCTCATAGCCGGCGCGGAAAGCGCGAATGGCGATTTCTCCACGGTTGGCGACCAGCACCTTGCGGAACATGCCCGATCCCTTTCTACCTGCCCGTACGACCACAAGCCTGCCCGGTACGGGCGTGAGCTCGCGGGCGACACTAGCGCCGAGTTGCGCACAGGCCGCCCGCGTGTGATCCACTTCTCGTGAATGTATGCCGTGCTCCTACCCAGCCGCCCGGAAACATCTCGCCACTATGTGAGACGCCTGGGTGGCGACCGTCACGCTCCCCGGCGCATATACGGTGGTATGCCGCCGCCCGTTCTGTCCACTGTGTACCACCTGGTGGGCACGCTGACCGTCCGTGGTCATCCGGTGCTCATCGGTGACGGCGATGTGCCCGGACCGCCCAGCGCCCCGGGCGGCCCGCGTTCGGATCCCGATGGCGGGGCGGCCGGACGCGCAGCACACTGGTTCGCAGGGGTGCCCGGCTCCGGCGGGGCGCCGCACGGGAAGGTCCGGACGCCGGAAGGACACCGTCATGACCACGGAACCCCACCCGTTGCGTGTCCTCGTCATCGGTGCCGCGCTGCGCAAGGGGTCGACCAATATCCGGCTCGCCTCTCTGGTGGCCCGCCTGATCAACGACACCGGCGCCACCGCCGACCTCGCCCCGCTGTACGACTTCGACATGCCGCTGTACAACGGCGATGTGGAGGAGGCCCACGGACTGCCGCCCGGCGCGCTGGCCCTGTGCGAGCGGCTGAGGTCGAGCGACGCCTTCGTGATCGCGTCCCCCGAGTACAACGCGTCGGTGCCCGGGGTGCTGAAGAACGCCATCGACTGGGTCTCCCGGATCCGGCCACAGCCGTTCAAGACCAAGCACGCGCTGCTGGTGTCCGCCTCCCCGTCGATGGCGGGCGGCAACCGCGGGCTGTGGGTGCTGCGGGTGCCGCTGGAACACCTGGGCACCCGTGTCTACCCGGACATGTTCAGCCTCGCCAAGGCGCACGAGGGGTTCACCGAGAGCGGGGACCTCGCCGACCCCGGACTGCAAAAGCGGCTCACCGATACCGTCCGGGGCTTCCTCAGCCTGGTCGAGGCGGACACCCGCTACGGCTGCCTCCAGCGCCGGTGGTACGAGTTCCTGGGCGACCGCACCGGGGCACCCGTCACCCAGCGGGCCGAGGACTGAGCCCGGTCCGGCCGGACCTCACCACTCGGCGAACGCACCGTCCGCATCGGGATGGCTGTCGCGGTGGACTGCGGAAACGACCATGCGCCCGGTCATGGCCATTTGGGGGTTCGCCGCGCATCATGCCGCTATGGCAGCGAATCTGACGCGTCGTCACATTCTTGGGCTGGCCGCGCTACAGAGCGCCGCCGCCCTCGGGCTCACCCGTATCGGCCTCACCCCGGCGGCAGCCACCACGAGCGCCGACCAGGTCCCCGCCGTTGTGGTCGGTTCCGGCTACGGGGCCGCGGTCGCCGCGCTGCGGCTCGGCGAGGCGGGCATCCGCACCCTGGTCGTCGAGATGGGGCGGCTGTGGGACGCCCCCGCCGGCGACGGCCGGGTGTACTGCTCGATGACCTCCCCCGACCGGCGCTCCATGTGGTTCAAACACCGCACCGAGGCGCCCCTGTCCACCTTCCTGTGGCTGGATGTCATCAACCGGGACATCAGCCCCTACCCCGGTGTGCTGGACCGGGTCCGCTACCCCGGGATGTCCGTCTACGTCGGCCGTGGCGTCGGTGGAGGATCGCTGGTCAACGGCGGTATCGCCGTGACCCCGCCGCGCGCGTACTTCGAGGAGGTGCTGCCGGGCGTCGACGCCGACACGATGTACGGCAGCTACTTCCCGCTGGCCAACCGGATGCTCGGCACGGCCACCGTGCCGTCCGCCTGGTTCGAGTCCACCGAGTGGTACGCCTACGCCCGGGTCGCGCGCTCCCAGGCGCAGCGCGCGGGGCTGAAGACCGTGTTCGTGCCCAATGTGTACGACTTCGACTACATGCAGCGGGAGGCCGCCGGGACCGCCACCAAGTCCGCCCTGGGCCAGGAGGTCATCTACGGCAACAACTTCGGCAAACGCAGCCTCGACAAGACCTATCTCGCGGCGGCGCTCGGCACCGGAAACGTCACCCTCCACACCCTCAGCCACGTCAGGGCCGTGACGCAGGACACCGACGGCTCCTACGTCCTGACCGTCGACCGCATCGACGACACCGGCGCCGTCACCGCCACCGACGAGATCGCCTGCCGTTCGCTCTTCCTCGGCGCGGGCAGCCTCGGCACCACCGAACTGCTGCTGCGCGCCCGCGAGACCGGCGCGCTGCCCCGGCTGAGCGGGGAGGTGGGCCGGGGCTGGGGCGGCAACGGCAATGTGATGCTCGGCCGCGCCAACCACGTCTGGAACCCCACCGGGTCGCATCAGTCCACCATCCCGGTGATGGCGATCGACGCCTGGTCCGACAGCAAGAATCCGGTGTTCGCCGAGATCGCGCCGCTGCCGGCCGGTATCGAGACCTGGGTCAGCCTCTACCTCGCCATCACCAAGAACCCCGAACGCGGCACCTTCACCTACGACGCGGCGCAGGACACCGCCGTGCTGAACTGGAGCTCCGGCCAGAGCGCCCCCTCCGTGGCCGCCGCCAAGGCCCTCTTCGACCGGATGAACTGGGCCAATGCCACGATCTACCGGCACGACCTCTTCGGCGACACCCGGGCCTTCGCGGACGACTTCTGCTACCACCCGCTGGGCGGCTGTGTACTGGGCCGGGCCACCGACACCTACGGCCGCGCGGCCGGGTACGAGCGGCTGTACATCACGGATGGTTCGCTCATCCCGGGCTCCATCGGAGTCAATCCCTTCGTCACCATCACGGCCCTGGCCGAGCGCACCATGGCCCGGGTGCTGGCCGAGGACGACGTGGGGTAGCCACCGTCCGGACACCCCTGGCCGACAGGTATGTTGTCGGAACACGATCAGGTGCCAGGGGCGTCGGAGGAATGATGGGTACGGTGGCGGCCGCGCGGAACCCCGGGGGCACCGGGGACCCACCCACACCGGTGGTGTCCGGCCCCGACCGTACCTGGCCCTCCTCGCTCAAGTGGGCTTTGCTCATACCGGTGTTGAGCACTTTGGCTGGCTGCTTCTCCCAGTACCCGTACGGCATGTGGCTCGGCATCCCGCTGGTGTTCTTCGCCGCCGGTGCCGCCGCGGTCGTCGTGGGTGGCCTGTGGCACCGTGGGGGCGCGGCCGCTATGGCGGGCATCGCGGCGCTCGTGCTCGCGTTCTTCGCCGGGCCCGCGCTCTACGAGCTCTACGCGAAGAAGGCGGGTGACCCGGTCGACGCCGTGGTGACCAAGACCGGGCACCGCAAGTCCCTCAAGGGAAAGCCGCTGGAGAGCTGCACCGTGGTCGACACCACGGGCGGCATCCACCACATCTCCCAGCGGCAGAACTGCTTCGGCCAGTTCAGGACCGGTCAGCAGGTGATCCTGTACAAGGACCCGGCGGGGTTGCTCGAGCCGTTCGCCGACACTCCCGGCAACCGCGCCCCCGACCTCACCGGACTGGGGATATCCGCCGGGCTGTTCGCGCTCACCGGGGGGAGCGTGTTCCTCGCGGGGCAGCGGCGGCGCTGACACCGCCGACCGCCCCGCGTGGCGCTCTCAGGCCGTGTCGTGTGGATCACCTCGGGCCCGCGACGGCCTAGCTGAAGGGGAGGGTGAGCCAGGGGCTGGCCGGGTCGGTGGTCAGGATGCGATGCGCCGTGAGCATGTCCTCGTACCAGCTGCCGAACTCCTCCTCGTCGAAGTGGAGACAGCGCCCGAGGATGTACGCGGCGGAGAACTCCTCCCAGGAGCGGTAGTTGGCCTGGGCCGCGCGGCTCGCCCGCAGCACCGCGTGCTCGGCCTCGGGCAGGGTGCAGAACCGGGCGGCCATCCCCCAGCGGGCCATCCCCGAGGCCCGGCCGTAGTCCCAGGCCTCCACGGTGCGGATGAACTTCCCCTCGGTCAGCAGCCCGTCCGCGCGGAACCGGGCCTCGTACCGGGCGATCCGCCCGATGAGCCGCTGGATGCCCGCGACCTGCGCCTCCAGCTCCGCGTTCTCCCGGGGCTCGGTCTTGGTGACCCCGTCGGGAGTGATCCGGAACTCGGCCTCGGCCGCGTTGCGGCGCAGCACCCGCTCGGCCACCGCCCGCCAGTGGTCCACCCCGACCGGCCCGGCGAAGTCCAGGGCCAGTGAGCGGCGGACACCGAGCGCGAACTCCCAGACGCCGCTGATCATCTCGGCGGCGAGCAACGCCTCCTGGGTGCGCTGCCACTCCTCGCGGCTGGTGACCCCCCACCACTCCTTGAGCCGGTTGCGCTCGCTGGTGTAGCCACCGCCGTGGTAGGCCATGGCGTTCCACAGCTCACCGTTCTTCACGAACAGCAGCGCCGCGCAGGCCAGTCCGTGGGCCACCGGCCCCTCCGTGGCCCCGCCGGAGTCCAGTCCGCGCAGTTCGAGATGGGAGTGGCCGCAGCCGGTGGTGTTCTGGGCATGCTGCTTCCACAGGGCCCGCTGCGCGGGTCCCGCGGGGAAGAACGTCTCACACGGGGTGCCGGGGTTGATCACGATCCACTGCGGATCGTCGTGCCGCCACTCGTCGGCGAACCAGCCCAGGGACTGCGAGAGGAAGACCGTCTCCGGATGGGGAGCGGGGAGCATGCCCTCGGTGAGCACCGGCAGGCACTCCGCCCCGACCTGCGGATAGAAGTACGGAGTGAACCGCACCGTCCTCGGATGCGCCTGGAGCCGGGTGTACGAGTCGGCCACGAACAGATCCGTACGCGCCAGCACATCGAAGTACGCCGGCCAGTCACCGCGGTTCTTCGCCTCGTACAGCTCCCGCTCGACACGGCTGGGCGCCTGCCATGCCGCCGTCGCCCCATGACCGCCGTGTTGTTCCGGCCCGGCGGTGAGCCCCTCCCCGTTCCCCATGACGGTCAACCTTATCTATCCGAACGCGATGACCATGAACACGGTCAGCAGCCACAACACCGGCACGAGCACCACGAACGAGGCAGGGCGCCGGAAAACGGGCTTACCGATGTCCGGGCGTGCCCCGAACGGGTCGTGGCCGGGGTCCGGCAGCTTGTTGATCTTCGAACGTGCCACCAGGTCGGCGATGATGGTGAACGGATTGAACAGCCCTGCCGAGAACGGGCTCCACCACCCCTGCCACAGCGTCCTGCTCATCATGTCGCGGAACACCGAGGTGCCGCAGATCCGGCAGAACGGGCCCTCCAGCTTGCGGAAGGTCATCATCACCAGCATTCCCTGGTGGGCGCGGATGGTGACATCGGCCGCGGGGAAGCCGCCACAGATCCGGCAGATGTGCTGACCCTGGGCGCCGGGCTGGGGGTACGCCCCGGGCTGACCGTACGGACCCGGCTGCCCGTACGCCCCGGGCTGGGCCGGGGCGCCGGCGAACGGCTGCGCCGGCGCCTGCACCTGCGGGGCCGCCGGGGCCTGGGGCGCGCCGTAGCCGGCTCCGGGAACCGCGCCGTAGGGATTCCCGGGCGGTGGTGGCTGTGACATGAACGTCCTTCGGAAAGACATGTACATGGACAGGTCAAACCTATCGCCCATGCCATCCGGTCAGCCCAGCGCCCGGTCGAGGTTGAACGCCGCACTGATCAGGGCGAGGTGGGTGAACGCCTGCGGGAAGTTGCCGCTCTGCTCACCGGTGCGGCCGATCTCCTCCGCGTACAGCCCGAGGTGGTTGGCGTATGTCAGCATCTTCTCGAAGGCCAGCCGGGCTTCGTCCACCCGGCCCGCCCGGGCCAGCGCCTCCACGTACCAGAACGAGCAGATCGAGAAGGTGCCCTCCTCGCCCGGCAGCCCGTCGGGGCTGCGCTGCGGGTCGTAGCGGTAGACGAGCGAGTCGGACACCAGCTCTTCGCCCAGGGCGTCCAGCGTGGACAGCCACTTGGGGTCGGTGGGGGAGATGAATTTGGCGAGCGGCATCATCAGTACCGCGGCGTCGAGGACGTCATCGCCCTCGTGCTGGACGAACGCCCGCCGCTCGGGGGACCAGCCGTTGCGCATGATCCGCCGGTAGATGGTGTCGCGGGCGCGTGCCCAGCGGAGGGTGTCCGCGGGCAGCCCGCGACGGCGGGCGATCCGCATGGCCCGCTCGATCGCGACCCAGCACATCAACTGCGAGTACAGGAACCGCTGGTCCCCACTGCGGCTCTCCCAGATGCCGCGGTCGGGCTGGTCCCAGTGGTCGCAGACCCAGCCGACCAGTTCGCCGATGGTGTCCCAGTGCTCGCTGGACAGTGGCTGGCCCCATTTGTCGTAGAGGTAGAGGGAGTCCACCAGGGCGCCGTAGATGTCCAGTTGCAGCTGTTCGACGGCCTTGTTGCCGATGCGGACCGGGGCCGAACCCAGGTAGCCCTCCAGATGGGGCAGTTCCTCCTCGGGGAGGTCGCTGCGGCCGTCGATGCCGTACATGATCTGGAGCGGTCCGCGCGGGCCCTCCTGGAGGCGGATGTTCTCGGACAGGAAGCGGACGAAGTTCTCGGCCTCGTCGGTGAAGCCCAGCCGGAGCATCGCGTAGATGCAGAACGCGGCGTCACGGATCCAGACGTAGCGGTAGTCCCAGTTGCGGGTGCCGCCGATCAGCTCCGGCAGACCGGCGGTGGGCGCGGCCACGATGGCACCGGTCGGAGCGTAGGTGAGGAGCTTGAGGGTGAGCGCCGAGCGGTGCACCATCTCGCGCCAGCGTCCCCGGTAGCGCGACCGGGACAGCCAGCGGCGCCAGTACCGCACGGTGGCGCCGAACTGCTCCTCGGCCTCGGCCAGCGGGCAGGCCCGGGGCCGTACCGAGTCACCGATCCGGTCCAGCGCGAAGACCGCGGTTTCGCCCTCGACCAGTTTGAAGGTGGACACCGCGTCCTGGCCGTCGGCCTCGAGAGTGACGCTGGCGGTCAGCGCGAGCGACAGATCAGGGGAGGCGAAGATGGTGTGGTCGTGCCCGATGTCCAGGGAGTGGGTCTGCCGGCCGTAGTCGAAGCGGGGTGCCACCCGCGCGGTGAACGGCATCGATCCGCGGACGCACAGCACCCGGCGGATCAGCCGGTGCCGGTCGGCCTCGCGGGAGTCGTCCGTGATCGGCATGAAGTCCTGGACCTCGGCGACCCCGTCGTCCGCGAAGAACCGGGTGATCAGGATGTTGGTGTCGGGGAAGTAGAACTGCTTGTTGCGTACCGGCACGTCCGGGGCGAGCTCGAAGGCCCCGCCGCGGTCGGCGTCCAGGATCGAGGCGAAGACGCTGGGGGCGTCGAACCGGGCGCAGCAGTACCAGTCGATGGTGCCGTTCGTGCCGACGAGCGCGGCCGTCCGCAGATCGCCGATCAGTCCGTGCTCGGCGATGGGGAGGTAGCGGGGCGCGTCCGCCTTGCTGGGGCGGAGAAGTCCTTCGGGCGCGGTCATCCGGACCTCCCGCGCTTACGGGGCAGGAGTTCTTCAGTTATCAGGGTACGACCGGCCGGCCGGGGCGACGAATCAGTCGCCGCCGGGCGGTACGGGTCTGCCTTCGGCGGTGCGGGTCAGCAGCCTTCGGCACTGCGGGGCGCGGCCAGCCAGGACGCGACGGCCGCCGCGATGGGCTGGCCGGTCTCCAGCTCGATAAAGCCGAACTGGCCACCTTGATTGCACTCCAGGAACCACCAGAGGCCCTCTTCGTCCTCGGCGAAGTCGAAGGCTCCGTAGGCGAGATTGGTGAGTGACATGTACTCGTGGACCGCGCGAACGATTCTGTCGGGCACTTCCACCGGCTCCCACAGATGTCCATGGCAGCCGAAGCGGCCATCCACCTGGTCGGCGGCGGAGACCTTACGCGCTGCGAACAACTGATCACCCACACAGATCAGCCGGATGTCGGCTTGCTTAGGAATGAACCGCTGGAGAAGGGTGGCCCCGGCGGCGACGTCCGAGAAATCCGTGTCAGGCCCGATGCGGGTGGTCGGGAGGGTGACCGGGGGATCGACGCTGGGCGGGCCGGAGGTGGATTTCACGACGATGTCGCGGAACTCGGCCGCGAACTCATGGGCCGCCCGGGGATACGTGGTGACGAGAGTGGCCGGAACGGCGAAACCGCTCCGCTGGGCAATCCTTAACTGGAAGGGTTTGCAGCGCGCCAGCACGGCGGCGCCGGGGTGGTTCATCCAGCGGGCCGTCGTGGAGTAGAGCATCCCGTAGAGGGCCTGGCCGCACTCGGCGGTCAGCCACTCCGAGGGCTCGTCGGCGTGCGCCGCGGGCTGTCCCGGTCTGCGCACCCAGATCGAGCGCAGGCCGTGCATGCTCATCAGGCGTCCGCCGGTCGACAGGTAGCCGGTGAAGTCACCGCGGTCGAAATCGGCCGACAGGGCGGCGTCCTTGGGAAGGTCCGCGGGATCGAAGCGGACGAGGGGGACGCCGCGTTCGCGCAGCTCCGCCACCACCAGGTCCGCCGTCACATCCTGGCGGCACGTCAGGATGAGTACCGTCATCGAAGTTCTTCTGGTTCAGTCGGTCAGTCGTCGAAGTGCGTCTTCGAACCAGCTGTTGAGGTGGTCGTACCGGTGGCCAGAAGCACCGCCCGGTCCGCGATGGCCGGACGCCCGTCGGAAAGCACATTCAACTGGAGGGCGACGTTATACGAGTAGGGAACAATCACCGGCGATTGGTCGGCCGGGATTGCGTGGCCCAGTGCAAAAGGCTGCATGAGTGACCTCTGGTGCTCCATGAATTGTTCCAACCGTCACGACAGTACGCACAAAAGTGTAGGAGACTCTCAACGAACTGTTATGTCATTTCTATGGCGGTATGAAATACGTCACAAGAGGCAACCCTGAGCTCATTCGGTTACATCAGGTCATGCCCACTTCATCGCCGGACGGGAAGTCATACGGAGTGCGTACGAAGCGAAGCCGCAACTCAGAGTGAGGAAGGGGAGATGAACCCCGGTCCGGTCGGCGGTTGTTCCTGCTGGGGGAGGAGAAGGGTGCGGGTCGGCAGCGGGATCTCGATGCCCTCCGCACGGAACCTGCTGTGCAGTTCCTTCATGAACTCATGCTTGATCAGGTACTGGTCGCTGAACTCCAGGGCGCGCAGGAACACCGAGAAGTCGATGCCCGACTCGCCGAAGGTGTGGAACCGCACGGTCGTCTCGTGGTCGGCGACCCCGCCGGAGACGTCGGCCATCACCTTCCCGGCGACCTCCAGTGTCACGCCCTCGACATGGGCGAGATCGCTTCCGTAACCGACTCGTCCTTGCACCATGACGGACATCTGCTGTTCCGGCTGGTGATAGTTGGTCATGATGGTATTGCCCAGTTTGGCGTTCGGGATGATGACGAGGTTGTCCGAGAGCTGACGCACCGCGGTGTTGCGCCAGTTGATGTCCACGACATAGCCCTCCTCCCCGCTGCTCAGCCGGATGTAGTGCCCCGGCTGCACCGTCTTGGAGGCGAGGATGTGCACCCCCGCGAACAGATTGGCCAGGGTGTCCTGAAGGGCCAGCGCCACCGCCAGACCGCCCACGCCCAGCGCCGTGAGCAGCGGCGCGATCGAGACGCCCAGCGTTTCCAGCAGCACCAGCACACCCATCGCCAGCACCGCTATCCGCGTGATGTTGACGAAGATGGTGGCGGTTCCGGCCACCCCCGAGCGGGACAGCGCCAACGTCCGCACCAGATCGGCCACCACCCGCGCCGCCGTGACCGTGGTGACCAGGATCAGCACCCCGATCAGCACCTGGTTCACATCGTGGCCGACCGACGAGGTCAGCGGCAGCGCCGCGGCCGCCGCCGACGCGCCCGCGGCCAGTGCGGCCCACGGTGCCAGGCTGCACAGGGTGTCGACGATGATGTCATCGCCGCTCCACCGGGTTCTCCGGGCCCGCACCCCCAGCCAGCGCAGGCCCAACCGCAGCAGCAGACCGACCGCCACGCTGCCGAGCAGCGCCGCGCCGACCACGATGATGTCGTGCAGGGTGAGCGCGCGGTTCATCGGCCACCACCCCCTGTTGCCGCCGGGGCGGAGCGCCGTCCGGAGTGCTGTTCTGTCACGCTGTCACCTGCTCGATCCGGGAACTACGGGTCGTGCCGGGGCACATCCGTTCGGCCCCGGCGCAAGGTGCCTATCCTGCCCCATGCGGTGAGCGGCCCAGGACGGCCCCGGGGCCGACCCCGGTCATCGCCGGTCATCGCCGGTCAGCGGGGTGGCCGGGGCCTGCCCGCCGGAGCGGATCCGGTGACGGGCACGGCCGTACGGGACGGCTGGACTCCTGTCGCTTTGTGGTGAAATGACGCAGCATGGGGACTCAGGAATACGAGGCAGACCGGACCTGGCCGTTCGTCGTGGCGGCCTACGCCTTTGTGGCCACGATGGTCGGCACCACTCTGCCCACCCCGCTCTACGACCTCTACCAGCGATGGTTGGGCTTCTCCCCGTTCACGTCCACCATGATCTACGCGGTCTACGCCCTCGGTGTCATCGTCGCGCTCCTGCTGTTCGGCCATCTGTCCGACGCCGTCGGCCGACGCCCCGTCATGCTGGCAGCCCTGGTGCTGTCCGCCGCCAGCGCGCTGTGCTTCCTCGACGCGGACGGACTGCCGGAGCTGTTCACCGGCCGTACGCTGTCGGGGCTTTCGGCCGGGCTGATCACCGGCACCGCCACCGTGACCGTCATCGAACTGGCGCCTCCGCGGCTGCGAAACGCCTCCACCCTCGTCGCCACCGTGGCCAATCTGGGCGGGCTGGGCCTCGGTTCCCTGCTGGCGGGCGTGCTCGCGGAGTGGGCCCCGGCGCCGCTGCGGCTGGTGTTCGTGGTGGACCTCGTCCTGGTGACGCTGGCGGCGGTCGGGGTGCTGGCCCTCCCCGAGACCGTACGGCGCACCGGCCGTCCACCGGTGCGGCCGGAGCGGCTGCGCGTGCCCCGCGACATGCGTTCCACCTTTGTGCCCGCGGCCATGGCCGGGTTCGCGGGCTTCGCCACCTTGGGGCTGTTCACCTCCGTGACCCCGACCTTCCTGCTCGATGTGGAGGGCGAACGGGATCTCGCCGTCGCCGGTGGTGTGGTGTTCTCGGTGTTCGCCGCCTCCCTCGGCGGTCAGTTGCTGGCACAGCGTCTGGGCATCCGGCGGGCGCTGCCCGGGGGGTGCGCCCTGCTGGTGGCGGGTATGGCCGCCATCGCGGGTTCGCTGGCCGCTGCCTCACTGCCGCTGCTGGTGTTCGGGGCGGTGGTCGCGGGCACCGGCCAGGGGCTGTCGTTCCACGCCGCGGTGCGGGCGGTGACCCGGCGGAGCCCGGCCGCGCGGCGCGCCGAGGTCACCTCCGCCCTGTTCGTGCTGATGTACCTGGCGATCTCGATCCCGGTGATCGGGGTCGGGGCGCTGTCCGTCGCGGTCGGGGTACGGACCGCCGGGCTGATCTTCACCGGCTGTGTGGCTCTGCTGGCCACCGCCACCCTGCTCCGGCTGCCGCGCCACGGCGACCTGGAGGAGCGGCCCGTGGCGCACCGGGGCCGATAGGCGCGTCGCGGGTCGCGCCGGTCACAGCTCCAGCACCACCCGCACCGGCAGATGGTCGCTGGGGAACTGGCCGTCGAGGGAGTAGGTGTCGATGACGGCGTGACGGGTGCGCACCCCCGGCGAGGTCAGGATCCAGTCGATCCGGTCCCCGTCGGGCACCAGCGGACCGTAGCCGTGAAAGGTGGCGTACTGCTTGCCGCGCCGCTCGGCGGTGTCCCAGGTGTCGACCAGCACCCCACCGTCGAGCATCGCGTCGTAGACCGGATTGCCGTGGGCGGCCACGTTGAAGTCCCCGGTGACGATGCGGGGAAGGGCCTTGTCGAGCCCGTGCAGCCGCTCGGTGATCAGTGCCGCGGCCCGCTCCCGGGCGTGCTGACTGCGGTGGTCCAGATGGGTGTTGAGGGCGTAGAACTGCCCGTCGGTGGCGCGGTCGAGGAAGCGGACCCAGGTGACCATGCGGACCACGGCCCCGCCCCAGGTGTTCGACCCGATCACATACGGGGTGTCGGAGAGCCAGAAGTGGTCGTACTCCAGCGGTTCCAGCCGGTCGATGTCGTAGAAGACGGCCATGAACTCGTCCCGGCTGCCGCCCGCCCGGCCGGTGCCGAGCCAGGTGTAGCGCGGTCCGAGGTCATGGGCGATATCGCGCAACTGCCCGTACAGCCCCTCCTGGGTGCCCAGCAGCTGGGGCCGGGCCCGGCGCAGCAGTTCGCGCATGGCGGGGCGGCGCTGGGCCCAGGAGTTGGGTTCGGAGTCGGAGGCGTAGCGGAGGTTGAAGGTCATGGCGGTCAGCCGCGGGTCATCGCCCGAGGGGGCGTCCGCGGCGGCGTCCTGGGCCTGGGTGACGAGCGGGAGCGCGAGGGCGGTGGCGGCCGCGGCACGCATACCGTGACGACGGCTGAACACAGGTGCGGGCATGGCTCCTCCAAGGTCCGGCGGTGACCCTTCAGTCTCGGGTCGCACGGTGTGGGCGGAGTGTCCTGCGGGGTCCGTGTGGGGGAACGTACGACCACATGCCGACGGCCTCAAGAGGCGGAGCCGCTGGGGATCTCGGAAGGCGCGAAGTCGGCTGTGGCGGTGGGCGGTTCAGGGGTTCGGCCGTCGCCGCCGTACGGTCGTCGCGACGCCCGCGCCGAGGACCAGCACCGCGGCCCCGCTCGCCAGCAGCACCGGGGTGGTGGAATCCCCTCCGTCGTCGTCGGCGGCCGCGGTGCGGGCGGCGGGCGTCTGCCGGGACGGTGACGTCTTGGGCGGCTGTTCCGGCTGTTCCGGCTGCTGGGCCTGGGCGGCCTTTCCGTCGGCGGGCGCTGTCAACACCACGTCCGAGCAGGAGTAGTAGGTGTCTGGGGTGCTGGTGTTGCGCCAGATTGTGTAGAGCATCTGACGGCCGGTCCGGTCGGACGGCAGCTTCGCCTTGATCCGGTACGCGTTGTCCACCAACGCCGGGTCGGTGGCCTTCGCGAACGGCTTCGCCTCCAGATCCGACCAGGTGAGCGGCTGCTTCGGGTCATAGCCCCGCTTGGTCAGATACAGCTCGAAGGTCCCGGTGTGGGGGATGGTCGACCGGTAGGTGAGCGTGAGGTCCTCCCCGACGGTCAGCCGGGTGGACGGCCAGTCGCCGCGCGGCAGATCGAGCCCCTTATAGGCGTCGAGCCCCGCGCTGCACAGCTTTCCGTCCGGGATCCTCCGCCGGTCCTCGCCGTTCACGCCCGCGACCCGCAGATTGTCCCAGTGCTCCGCGCCCGGTCCGTTGGCCTTGCCCGCCGCCTGGCATGCGGCCGACCGCGCGTCCTTCCCGCCCTCGGGGGAGCAGGCCACGGTCCGGCTGACGGGGTCCGTGGGAGCGCCGTGCGCCGCGGCGGGCCCGGCGGCCAGCGCCGTCAGCAGACAGGGGACGGCTCCGAGCAGGGCGGCCGCGGCGGCGGTGCGGTACGAGGTCATCCGAGACGGCCCTCCAGGCTCCGGTTCACGGCGGGGCAGCGGCCCGCCTCCCCATCCCATACGGGGTGCAGCGGTGCGGCGTTCATTCCGGAACGGGCCGTCGCACCGCCGGGTCAACGGTCGAACGCACAAGCGCTTCACGGTAGTACAACCTTCTTCGGCCTCAACATGTCACTTATTTCAGACGCAAAAAGTGTCTAGGAGACAAGGGGGATAAATGAAGATTTCTCGAGGTATCGCCGCAACCGCCGTCCTGGCGTCCGCTATCGCCGGCACCGCGGCCCTCGCCCCGCAGGCGTCAGCCGCCGCCAAGGCCGCGTACAACGGGGCCTGCGGAAGCGGCTACAAGGTGGTCAACTCGGCGCCGATCGGGTCGAAAGGCACCGTCTTCCTCACCTACAACTCCTCCAAGGGCAAGAACTGTGTGGTCACCGTGCGCAACGCGGCGGGCTCACCGGTGGAGATGTTCGCCTACCTCTACGCACACGGGGCCTCCGAGTCGGTCGAGGACAGCGGCCTGTACCGCTCGTACGCCGGACCGGTGTACACCAACGGGCGCGGCAAGTGCGTCGACTGGGCCGGTGGCATCGACAACCAGTCCACCTGGACCTACGGCTCGAACTGCGGCTCGCTGAAGGCGCACCGCGTCACCAAGGGCTGGTGATCCCGGTCCCGGTCGTACACCACCGGGACGGCGGCGGGGGCACCGCTCCACGGTGCCCCCGCCGCCGCTCGTCCGCACACTCCGGGAATCAGCCGCGCGGCATATCGGTGGGTGAACCGACGGATGCCGGGTGGCTTCGGTGCAAACAGGGCGGGCTCCCAGGGGTGTCCCGGGCGATATGCGCTGGTGGAAAGGGGAGGGGGCGTTCGGATGGGGCGAGGGCATGATCGATAGTGGGAGTGGGGCAGCGGACCCGTAACGAAATCGCGGAGGACACCGACCAGGCGGTATGCCGATGGTGCAATAGCGGTGAGGCTCTGGCCATGGAGCGGGTCGCTGCCTCATCATGCCGCGCTGAGCGGCACTGCACGTCACAGGTGGAGGAACGTCATGCACCCAGTCACCGTCTCCGGCTCCCGCCCCTCCGTCCCCGCCGTGGGGCGCCCCGCTCCCCGCCTGTCCACCGACCGGGTCCGGGCCATGCCCCGGATGCCCGCCGCCCGGCCGCCGATCCGGTCCCGGGCCGACGCGGACACCATCGCGCTGCTGCACCGCACCGCCCGGGTGCTGGTCGACGAACTGCCGCGGCTGACGGACCGGATCGTCGCGCTGATGAAGGAGCGGGAGCCCGCCTACCGGGCCACCTGCGTGGATCCGCACGAGCTGTGGCGCGAAGTCCACGACTCGCTGAGCAACAACGTCCGTTCCCTGCTGAACCCCAAGGAGGGCCGGGAGGCGGCCCGCTCGGTGTCCTGGCGGATCGGCGCCGACCGCGCCGCCCAGGGCTTTCCGCTGGACGCGCTGCTCCACGCTTACCGCATCGGCTGCACCGTCGTGTGGGAACACCTCCTGGACACCGCCTCGCGCGACGATCCGCACGGCGCCCGGGCGCTGGTCCATGTCGCCGCCGACGTCTGGAACTTCGTCGACGAGCACTGCACCCTCGTCGCCGAGGCGTACCACGAGGTCGGGCGGCAGCTTGCCTGGCACCGTGAGAACCGCTATCGGATCATCGTCGGGGCGCTGCTCGACGGCACCGCCCGGGTGAGCGACTTCCCGGAGGCGGAGGCCGTCCTCGGCCTTCCGGAGCAGGGGCGCTATGTGGTCGTGGCGCTGGAGGACGCCGACTCCTCGCCCCGCGCCCCGCGCCCGCCGGAGGTGCGCGGCGGCGGCCGCACGGTGTGGCACACCCGTGAGGGCGCCGCCCACGCCATCGTGCTGCTGGGCGAGACCAGCCCGGCGGAGCTGGTGCGCGAGCTGGTGGTGCCACCGGGCGGCCGGGCCGGGGTCAGCCCCGAGGTGAACGGTCTGGCCGCGGTCAACACGGCCCGGCGGCTGGCCGATACGGCCTTGCGCGCCTGCCCGGCGCCGGGGCGGGCGGCACTGCTGGAGGACCACTACCCGGAGGCGCTGGTGATCTCCTCCCCGGAGCTGGGGTCCGCCCTCGCCACCCGCATGCTCGGCCCCGTCCTCGCACTGGAACCGGGCGACCGCGATGTGCTGCTGAGCACTCTGGCCGTCTGGCTGGAGGCCGACGGATCCGCCCGCCGCGCCGGTGAGCTGCTGTTCTGCCACCGCAATACGGTGCTCAACCGGCTGCGCCGCTACGAGCAGTTGACCGCGCGCTCACTGGACCACCCGCGCGACGTCGTGGAGTTGTCGCTCGCGCTCTCCGCCCACCAGCTGCTGAACACCTGATCCGCACCCCGCCACCGGCGGCGATGTGGGCGTGCACAATCGCTCGGTGCGGATCATGTGCCCCTGCCACGCAGTTGGCCGCCGGGGTGTACGAGCTCCCTGGTGAGCTGCTGTTGTGGCGGTCCCGCCCCACCGGACCACGGGGCGGACCCCCACGAGGAGCCGCGACATGTCCGATCACGATCAGCCCTGGGCGCCACCCGTGAGGCAGCGCCCGATGCGCATGCCCACGGCTGCGCCCGGACGTCACGCGGCATCGGCAGGTCGTACCGCCTCAGGGCGCCCCGCCATGCCACCGCCGTCCGCGAGGACGGCGATGTCCGCCCGGCAGGCGATGCCCGCCATCTATGCCATGTCGGGAATCACGGCCACACCCCCGGCAGCGGCCGTATTCCCGGCATCTGCCGAGCCCTCGGCCCGTGCCGAGGGCTCGGCACCCTCGGTGCCCCCGATGCCGACCCACCCCCCGACGGTGTCCCGCGGCCTGCGCCGGACGCCCTGGCAGCGGCCGTGGCCCTGGACGGCGCGCGCCGCCTGTGCGGCCCTCGCCTGCCATGTGGCGGCCGTGGTGGTCAACTGCGCCGCGGAGGGCGTGGTCGACATCGGGCAGGGCAGCGGGTTCACCCTGGGCGCCCTGCTGGTCGCCCTGGACGCGACGGTGCTGCTCACCGTCCTGGCCCGGACCCATCGCCAGTCCGCCGCCGAGGGGGAGGCGGAGCGGTGAGTTTCCTCGACCCGAGGACCCTGGCGTTTGTGCTCTTCGCCTGCTTCATCGCCGTGTCCTTCCTGCTGTGCATCCTCGCGGCCACCGGCAATGACGACCCCACCGAGTTCTACCTCGGCACCAGCGGGCTCAGCCCGATGCAGAACGGCCTGGCCATCGCGGGCGACTACATTTCCGCCGCCACCGTCCTCGGCACCACCGGCACCATCGCGCTGGCCGGGTTCGACGGGGTGCTCATCGCCTCCTCCACCGTGCTCTCGATCCTGATGTTCATGCTGGTGATGTCCGGTCCGCTGTGCGGCCACGGCCGGTTCACCCTCGGCGATGTGCTCTCGGAGCGGCTGAGCGAACGCCCCGCGCGCGTGAACACCGCCGTCGTCTGTGTGGTGGTCGTCCTGCCGTTGCTGCTGGTCCAGCTGAACGGGGCGGGGTCGATGTTGGCCGTGATGCTCGGCATCCCCGGAAACGCGGCGGTCACCGGCTGCACCATCTTCATCGGATCGCTCATGGTCTGCTACGCCGCGCTCGGCGGGATGAAGGGCACCGGCTTCATCCAGATCGTGAAGACCTTCGTGTTGTTCGCCGCGTTCATCCTGCTCGCCGTGCTGGTGCTGAAGCGGTTCTCCTGGAACCCGGTCAGCCTGTTCGGAACCGCCGCGGACGCCAGCGGTTTCGGCGGCACCTTCTGGCAGTCCGGCCGCCAGTACGGGGATTCCGCCGCCGGGCGGCTGGACGTCCTCAGTGCGCAGCTGACGGTCGCCCTGGGTGCCTGCTGTATGCCCCACATCACCATGCGGCTGCATCCGATCCGCGGTCTGCAAGCCGCCCGGGCCGCCACCACCTGGGCCGTCGGGGCGGTCACCGCCCTCCTGGTGCTCATCGTGATCGTCGGTGCCGGGGCCGCCGCCATCGTCGGCGGCCCGGGGCTGCGCACCGCCGACCCCACCGGCAACGACACCCTGCTGGTGCTCACCCGCGCACTCGACCCCGGGACCGAGGCGGCCCACCGCAGTCTGCTCTTCTCCATCGTCGCCTGCGCGGTCATCGTCACCACTCTGGCGGCGGTCGCCGGACTCACCCTGGCCGCCGCGGCCGCCCTCGCCCACGACGGACTCGCCAAGGTCGTCTTCCGGGGGCGGCTCTCCCCGGACCGCGAGCTCGCGGCCGCCCGTACGGCGATCGTCGTCGTCGGGGTGCTGGCCGTCATCCTGGCGGTGGCGACCCAGGACTGGAACCGGCAGGTGCTGATCTCCTTCACCTTCGCGGCCGCCGGCTCCGCGCTGCTGCCCGCGCTGTTCTACGGGACGATGTGGTCCGGGTTCACCACCACCGGACTGCGCTGGTCGCTGTACGGCGGACTGATCCTCACCGTCGTCACCATGACCTTCTCCCCGTCGATCTCCGGCGCCCCGCTCGCGGTCTTCCCGAACCACGATTTCCAGTGGTTCCCGCTGAACAACCCCGGCCTGTTCACCATCCCCGCGGGCTTCGCGCTCGGCTGGGCCGGATCCCGCTTCGGGCGGCAGCCGCGTCATATGCGGCGGCCCGAGCCGGACCCGGCGCCCTACGCCATGTACCCGGGCTGACCGTACGGGGGCCGACCGAACTGAGGGCGGCCGGCCCCCGTACGGTCTTTGTGTGCCCTTGTGAGTAAGGGCTACTCCAATTCGATATTCCCAGGCTGAGGCCGATGTCGATGCCGTGCGACGCATCTACATTGGCCGCCATGACCGAAATTCATGGCTCTTGCGACGAGCGTTTCACGGCTGTCAAGAAGGTGTTCCAGGAAAATCTGGAGAATGGTACGGACGTGGGTGCGTCCGTTGCCCTCTACCTGGATGGCGAACCCGTGCTCAACCTTTGGGGCGGTTATTTCGACGCGGATCGCACCCGGCCCTGGGAACGGCGGACCCTCACCAATGTCTTCTCCAGCAGCAAGACGGTCTCCGTGCTGTGCGCGCTGGTCCTCGTCGACTGCGGAGCGCTGGACCTGCAGGCCCCGGTGGCCCGCTACTGGCCGGAGTTCGCCCAGGCCGGGAAGGAAGACGTGCTGGTCGAGCATCTGCTTGCGCACTCCGCCGGGCTCCCCGCCTGGGACGAGAAGGTGTCCTTCGAGGACGTCTACGACTGGGAGAAATCGACCTCACTGCTGGCCGGGCAGACCCCGCGCTGGAAGCCCGGCAGCGCCGGCGGCTATCACGGCTACACCCAGGGCCATCTCATCGGCGAGGTCGTCCGCCGGGTCACCGGAGTGAGCATAGGCCGCTTTCTGGCCGAGGAGATAGCCGGGCCGCTCGGCGCCGACTTCCACTTCGGGCTGGAGCGGGAACAGCACCACCGGATCTCCCCGGTGATTCCGCCGCCGCTCATCGCGGGTGGAATCGACATGGACCACCCCATGGCGCAGGCGCTCAACAATCCACCGATATTCGAAACCGGCCACAAGGTCGCCTGGACCCCCGAATGGCGCGAGGCCGAACTGCCCGCTTTCGGTGGCCAGGGCAATGCCGAGGCCATTGCCGCGATCCAGTCCGTCCTGGCGAACGGCGGCGAGGCGCGCGGAGTGCGGCTGCTGTCCGAAGCCACCTGTGACTCCGTCTTCCGCACCCGCACCGACGGCCTCGACCTCATCCTCCAGTTCCCGGTGCGCTGGGGCCTCGGCTTCGCGCTGCCCACCGAGGCGTTCCCGCTCTCGCCCAATCCGCGCGCGGGTTTCTGGGGTGGCGCGGGCGGCTCCGGCTGTGTGGTCGACCTCGACGCCCGGATGGCCTTCTCCTACGTCCCCAACCGCATGGTGGACGAGGGCGCGGCCACCGACGAGCGCTGTATGACACTGCTGGCCACCGTCTACGCCTGCCTCGCGAGCTGAACCCCCGGTCCGGAAGACGACGGTGGCCGTGCGGAGAACCGCACGGCCACCGTCGTCTTCCGGCGAAGGAATCAGGAGGTGCGCGCCTCCTCGTACATGGCGTCGATCTCCGCCGCGAAGCTGCGCTGCACCTGCGGCCTGCGCACCTTCATACTGGGCGTCACCTCGCCGTGCGCCTGGTCGAAGTCGCGTGGCAGCACCGTGAACTTCTTGATGGTCTGCCAGCGCTGAAGCCCGGTGTTGACCTCGTCCACATAGCCCGCCACCAGCGCCCGCACCTCTTCCGAGCCGCACAGCCCGGCGTAGCTCGGATCGGTCAGCCCCCGCTCCCGCGCCCAGGCCATCAGCGTGGGTTCGTCCAGGGTGATCAGAGCGGTGCAGTAGTGGCGGTGGTCGCCCACGACCACCACATTGCTGACGAAGGGACAGGCACCCTTGAGCCGGCTCTCGATCTCCAGCGGTGCCACATACTTACCGCCGGAGGTCTTGATCAGCTCCTTGATCCGGCCGGTGATCCGCAGATAGCCGTCCTCGGTCAGCTCGCCCAGGTCGCCGGTGTGGAACCAGCCGTCGGGGTCCAGGACTTCGGCGGTCTTCTCCGGGAGGTGGTGATAGCCGCGCATGATGTTCGGACCGCGCATCAGGATCTCCCCGTTGTCCGCGATCCGCACCTCGACTCCGGGCAGCGGACGCCCCGCCACCCCCGTGCGGTACTCCAGCAGGCTCATCGAAGCGCCGCACGAGGACTCGGTGAGCCCGTACCCCTCCAGGATCGGGATGCCCGCGCCGCAGAAGAACAGCCCGATGTCGGGGGCGAGCGGTGCGCTGCCACTGGTGCAGCCGCGGATCCGGCCGCCGAAGACCTCGCGCACCCCGGCATAGACCAGCCGGTCGGCGATCACATGCTGGACCGAGAGCCAGAACGGCACCAGCGTCTTGCCGCTCTCCATGCCCTCCCCGCACGCGGCGCCCTTGATCTGCGCGGCACGGGCGTACTCCCGGGCCACCCGCGCCGCCCAGACGAAGATCCGCTCCTTCGTCCCGCCCATCCGGCGGGCCTCGGCGGCCAGCGAGTTGTAGATCTTCTCGAAGACCCGGGGGACCGCGGCCATCACCGTCGGCCGCAGCAGCCGCAGATTGGCCGGAAGCTGTTCCAGTCGGCCGTCCACCGCGAGCGGATAGCCGACCGCGATCTGCGCGCACAGCAGGTTCTTGCCGAAAGCGTGCGCCATCGGCAGCCAGGCGAACTCCAGATCCTCCTGCGACAGCAGACCGAGCCCGAGCGCGGTCTGCGCCTGGAACGACCAGCAGTCATGGGCCAGCCGCACCCCCTTGGGGCGCCCGGTGGTGCCCGAGGTGTAGATCAGGGTGGCGAGGTCCTCCCGGTCGATCTTCGCCACCGTCTCCTCGACCGCGTCCGGGCGCTTGCGCAGCAGATCCGCGCCCCGCCGTTCCAGCTCCTCCAGCGAGAGCACCTCCGGCCCGTCCCCGCCGGTCTCCTCGGCCGTCGTTCCCGCCACCGGCTCGAAGGTGACCACGGCGGTGAGTTCGGGCAGCTCGGCCCGGTGCCGTACCACCTTGGCCAACTGCCCGGCGTCCTCCGCGAACAGCACCCGGCTTCCGGAGTCCGCGAGGATGTACGCCGTCTCCTCGGCGTCGGTGGTGGGGTACACGGTGGTGGTCGCCGCTCCGGCGCACATCACCCCCAGATCGGCCAGGATCCACTCCACCCGGGTCCCGGCGGCGATCCCCACCCGGTCCTGCGGACGGATGCCCAGGGACATCAGCCCGGCGGCGATCGCCGCCGTGCGCTCTCCGGTGTGTGCCCAGGTCAGCGAGTGCCACCGCTCTTCCCCTCCCGGCGCGGAGTCTCCCGGCGCGGCCTCCTCAGGCGCGGTGCCTCCCGGCGCGGCGGGCGCCGGAAAGCGGTACGCCTCCGCGTCGGGGCTCGCCCGCACCCGGGACAGGAAGAAGTGGGCGAGGGAGACCGGGCGGTTGTCGATGGACGGAGGTTGATTCACGGTCACCTCTCAGAAGGGTGGCGGCGCGGCGCGCCGGTGGTACGCGTACCCGGCGCTCTCATCCCTGAGGGCCGCCCGAGACATACAGGACCTGTCCGGAGACATACCCCGCGTCCTCACCCACCAGGAACGAAACGGCGTGCGCGATGTCCTCCGGCCGTCCGATCCTGGCCACCGGGATCCGCTCGCACATCTGCCGCCGCACCTCCTCGAAGTCCATGCCCACCCGGGCCACGGTCGCCCGGGTCATCTCGGTGTCCACGAAGCCCGGCGCCACCGCGTTGGCGGTGATGCCGAACGTGCCCAGTTCGATGGCGAGGGTCTTGGTGAGGCCCTGGAGACCCGCCTTGGCGGCCGAGTAGTTGGCCTGGCCGCGGTTGCCCAGGGCCGAGGTCGAGGACAGATTGACCACCCGGCCCCAGCGCAGCTCGGTCATGTACCGCTGGGCCGCGCGGGTCACCAGGAAGGCGCCGCGCAGATGGACGCCCATCACCGTCTCCCAGTCCGGTTCGGACATCTTGAACAGCAGGTTGTCGCGCAGCACTCCGGCGTTGTTCACCAGGACCACCGGCGGGCCCAGCTCGGTCGCCACCCGGGTGACGGCGGCCTCCACCTGGGCGCTGTCGGAGACGTCCGCCGTCACCGCCAGGGCCGTGCCACCGGCCTCGGCGATCTCGTCGGCCACGGACGCGCACGCGGTGCCGTCCAGGTCCCAGACCGCGACCGCCATACCGTCGGCGGCCAGGCGTCTGGCGGTGGCGGCACCGATGCCACGGGCGGCACCGGTGACGACGGCGACGCGTCGGGGGGAGTCCGGCATGGTGTTCCTCCTGCGAAGCGGTGTGTCGCTGCGGAGCGACGTGTCGGTAACGTTCGGCCCGGTACGCGGGGTATGCCGTTCCGGCGTACCTGGGGCCCGTCGCCTCGACGGTGGCGCCGTCACCCTGGGCGGCACCGCCTGTGCTTCCGCCATCCAACGTCCGCCGCCGGGGGTGCGAATCCGTAGGACTACTGGTCCGGCCACCGGGCGCCACGGACCGCTGGACATCGTGGCTACCGGCTCGTAACACTGAGGCCAGCGGCGCCCGCCGAGCGGGCGGTCACCCACCGCGGGATCCCTCCGGCCACCACGCCCCACCCCTCCGGTACGCACCGTAGGGGGCGGGCCGCCCCGGGTCCGCGGTCGCTTCCCACCCGTGTCCCCGCCAACCCGGCCGGCACGGCAGATCCACTGTCCTCCGCACCCCGCGGCCCCACCGTTTTCCAGCGGCTGGGGGTGCCCCGGCGGTGCGGCGCAAGGAGGCGAACATGGGGCCGTTGACCGGCCTGAAGGTAGTCGAAATCGGTGCCCAGGGGCCCGGTCCGTTCTGTGCGACGGTGGTGGCCGACCTCGGCGCCCAGGTCGTCCGGATCGACCGCCCGGCCCAGGTGGGCAAACCCTTCGACGATGTGATCCTGGGCCGCAGCCGCCGCTCGGTGGCCGTCGACCTCAAGCATCCGCAAGGGCCGGCGGTGGCGATGCGGCTGATCGGCAGCGCCGATGTGCTCATCGAGGGCTTCCGCCCCGGTGTCATGGAGCGCCTCGGACTCGGCCCCGACGCCTGTCTGGCGCGCAATCCGCGGCTGGTCTACGGCCGGATGACCGGCTGGGGCCAGGTCGGGCCACTCGCCATGACCGCCGGACACGACATCAACTACACCGCACTTTCCGGTGCGTTGGCCGCCATCGGACGGCCCGGCAGCGGGCCGGTGATCCCGCTGAACCTGCTCGCCGACTTCGGCGGCGGAGGCATGCTGCTGGCCGTCGGGATCCTCGCCGCGCTCCAGTCGCGCACCACCACCGGCCGCGGGCAGGTGGTGGACGCGGCGATGGCCGACGGCGTGGCGCAGCTGATGGGCATCTTCTACGCGCTCTCCCAGCGGGGCGCCTGGTCGTCCCGGCCGGGCACCAACTGGCTCGACGGCGGTGCGCACTTCTACGACACCTACGAGACCGCCGACGGCCGCCATGTGTCCTTCGGCGCCGTGGAACCGCAGTTCCAGCGGATGATGCTGCACACCCTCGGTTTCGACCCGGCCGACTTCCCCGAGCCGTACGACCCCACCCGGTGGCCCGAGTACAAGAAGCGGATCGCCGAGGTGATCCGGCAGCGCACCCGCGACGAGTGGTGCGGGGTGTTCGAGGGTGTCGAGGCGTGCTTCGCCCCCGTGCTGACCCTGGACGAAGTCCCGTCCCACCCGCACCACATGGCCCGCGGCAGCTTCGTGTCCCACGAAGGGCTGCTCCAGCACGCGCCCGCGCCCCGGTTCAGCGGTACGCCCTGCGCGCCGCCGACCCGCGCCGCCCGGCCCGGTGAGGCCACTACGACGGTGCTCACCGAATACGGCTACGCCCCCGAGGAGATCGGGGACCTCCTGGCCACCGGCGCGGTCGCCGCCCCGGACGGCCCGCGCTGACCGCCGTACCCGATCGCAGACCACCCACGAGTACATCCGGATCCCAGGCAAAGGACTCGCTGTGACCACCGAAGCATTCATCTACGAGGCGATCCGCACCCCGCGCGGACGCGGCAAGAAGACCGGCTCGCTCCACGGCACCAAGCCGATCACCCTGCTCACCGGGCTCATCGACGAACTGCTCAGCCGCCACTCCGGACTCGACCCGGCCGCGATCGACGACATCGTCCTGGGCTCGGTCATGCCCGTCGGCGACCAGGGCGGCAACATCGCCAAGACCGCGGCGCTGGCCGCCGGACTGCCCGACACCGTCTGCGGTGTGCAGCTCAACCGCTACTGCTCCTCGGGTCTGGAGGCGGTCAACACCGCCGCCGCACGCGTCCGTTCCGGCTGGGACAGCCTGATCGTGGCCGGGGGAGTGGAGTCGATGTCCCGGGTGCCGATGGGCGCCGACGGCGGCGCCTGGGCGTTCGACCCGGAGACCAGCCGCAAGGGCGCGTTCGTCCCCCAGGGCGTCAGCGCCGACCTCATCGCCACCCTGGAGGGCTTCAGCCGGGAGGACGTGGACGCCTACGCGCTCCAGTCCCAGCAGCGGGCCGCGGCGGCCTGGTCCGGCGGCTACTTCGCCACGTCGGTCGTCCCGGTGGTGGACCGCGGTGTGCCGGTGCTGGACCACGACGAGCTGGTCCGCCCGGAGACCACCCTCGACGGGCTGGGCACCCTGAAGCCCTCGTTCGCCGGGCCCGGCACCCTCTACGACCCGATCGCCCTCCAGCGGTACCACTGGGTGGAGCGGATCGACCACGTGCACACCGCCGGAAACTCCTCCGGCATCGTCGACGGCGCCTCCCTGGTCCTGGTCGGCGGTGAACGGGCCGGCACCGAGTTCGGCCTGACCCCGCGCGCCCGGATCGTGGCCGCCGCCCTCACCGGCACCGACCCGCTCATCATGCTCACCGGCCCGGCCCCCGCCACCCGCAAGGCGCTCGACCTGGCCGGGCTCACCGTGGACGACATCGACCTCTTCGAGCTCAACGAGGCATTCGCCTCCGTGGTGCTGAAGTTCGTCAAGGAGCTCGACCTGCCGATGGTGAAGGTCAACGTCAACGGCGGCGCCATCGCCATGGGCCACCCCATGGGGGCGACCGGCGCCATGCTCGTCGGCACCGTCGTGGACGAGCTGGAGCGTCGTGCGGCCCGCCGTGCCCTGGTGACGCTGTGCATCGGCGGCGGCATGGGCATCGCCACCGTCATCGAGCGGCTGTGACCGCCGCCCGCCCCCTTCCGATCTCTCCCTCTGCCCGCGCGACCCGCGAACGAACAGGACTTCTCGTATGACCGACAGCGCCGAAACGACCGACACCATGATCCGCTGGGACCGGGCCGAGGACGGCATCGTCGTCCTCACCATGGACGACCCCGCGAACTCGGTGAACCTGATGAACGACTCCTTCTTCGCGTCGCTGAAGAGCACCGTGGAACGGCTGGAGGCCGACCGGGAGTCGGTGACGGGCGTGATCCTCACCTCCGCCAAGCGGAGCTTCTTCGCCGGTGCCGATCTCACCGTGCTGCGCCGCACCGCGCCCGAGCGGGCCCCCGAACTCACCCGAGCCTCCGATGAGTTGAAAGGTCTGCTGCGGCGGCTGGAAACCCTCGGCAGGCCGGTGGTGGCCGCTGTCAACGGCGCGGCCATCGGCGGTGGCCTGGAGGTCGCCCTGGCCTGCCACCACCGGATTGCCCTGGACACTGAGGGCAGTGTGATCGGCCTGCCCGAGGTGACGCTCGGGCTGCTGCCCGGCGCCGGCGGACTGACCCGTACGGTGCGCATGCTGGGTCTCCAGAAGGCGCTGGCGGACATCGTGCTGACGGGCCGTCTGTTCTCACCACGCGACGCCCAGCGGCACGGTCTGGTCGATGTGGTGGCCGCCTCGCCCGAGGACATGCTCGGCCAGGCCCGCCGCTGGGTCCTGGACCACCCGGAGTCGGCGCAGCCGTGGGACGTGAAGGGCTACCGTGTCCCCGGCGGCGCCGCCACTTCCCACACCTTCCTCTCCCAGGTCGTGGTGCCGTTCTCGGCCACCGTCCGCAACCGCGGCCGGGGCACCCCGATGGACGCCCCGCACCACATCCTGGCCGCGGCGGTCGAGGGCACCCAGGTGGACCTGGACACCGCGCTCGCCATCGAGACCCGCTATCTCGCCGAACTGGCCTGCGGCCAGATCTCGTCGAACATGATCAAGGCGTTCCACTTCGACTCCGAGCACATCGCCAAGGGCGGCAGCCGCCCCGAAGGCCACCCCCGTCACCAGGCCCGGAAGGCGGTGGTCCTGGGTGCCGGGATGATGGGCGCGGGCATCGCCTACTCCTGCGCCAGGGCCGGTATGGAGGTGGTCCTCAAGGATGTGGACCTCGAGGCGGCCGAGCGCGGCAAGGCGTACTCGCGCACGATCCTGGACAAGGCCGTGGAGCGGGGCGGGATCGGCGAGCACGAGCGCACCGCCGTCCTGGAGCTGATCACCCCCACCACGCGGGCCGAGGACGCCGCCGGTGCCGATCTGGTGATCGAGGCGGTCTTCGAGAACACCGAGCTGAAGAAGAAGGTCTTCGCCGAGATCGAACCGCATCTCGCGCCCGGCGCCGTGCTCGGCTCGAACACCTCCACCCTGCCCATCACCGGTCTCGCGCAGGGGGTGAGCCGTCCGGAGGACTTCATCGGGCTGCACTTCTTCTCCCCGGTGGACAAGATGGCCCTGCTGGAGATCATCGTCGGTGAGAAGACCAGCGACGCCACCCTGGCCAAGGCGTACGACATCGCCCGCCAGCTCGGCAAGACCCCGATCGTGGCCGGTGACAGCCGTGGCTTCTTCACCAGCCGGGTGATCGGCACCTTCATCAACGAGTCCCTGAACCTGATCTCCGAGGGGGCCGCTCCGGCCTCCGTGGAGCAGGCCGGACTCCAGGCCGGATACCCCACCGCGCCGCTGGCCCTGTGCGACGAGCTCAACATGAAGCTGTCACAGAAGGTGCGCAAGGAAGCCATCGAGGGCTACGCGGCCGACGGCCGTACCCTGCCCCACCAGCCCGCCTATGACGTCATCGACCGCATGGTGGACGAGTTCGGGCGGCCCGGCCGCCTCGACGGGGCCGGTTTCCACGAGTACGCCGACGGCAAGCGGGTGCGGCTGTGGCCGGGTCTGGCCGATGCCTTCGGGGCCGGTACGGCCGATATCCCGCTGATCGACATGGTGGAGCGGATGCTTTTCGTCGAGGCCCTGGAATCGGTGAAGTGCCTGGACGAGGGCGTGCTGCGCTCGGTGCCCGACGCCAATGTCGGCTCGATCCTGGGCATCGGCTTCCCCGCCTGGACCGGCGGTGTGCTCCAGTACATCAACCAGTACGAGGGCGGTCCGGCCGGATTTGTCGCTCGCGCCCGCGAACTCGCGGAGCGCTACGGCGAGCGGTTCGAACCCCCGGCCTCCCTGGTGGGGCGGGCCGAGCGCGGTGAACTCTACGAGTGGCCGCGTAACCGCACGGGCGTGTGACAGGACCGGGTGCGGTAGGGGCCAATCCGCACCCGGTCTTCTGCGCTCCCCGCGCTGACCAGCCGTTCTACGATGAGAACAGCGTGCTGACCGGAGGATGAGCATCAACCACACGCATGATGGGCTCTACGGCCGCGACACCGAGCTGGCCGTGATCGACCGTGTTCTCGACGGTGTCACGGCGGGCCGCGGTGGCCTGCTTCTGCTGCACGGCGAGCCGGGCAGCGGCAAGAGCGCCCTGCTGGAACACGCCCAACGGCGCGCCACCGGCCTCGGCACGGCCCTCCTCGAGGTGCGCGGTGCCGAGGAGGAGTCCGATTGCGCCTTCGCGGGCCTGCACCAGCTGCTGCGGCCCCTGCTGCCACGGCTGCCCGCCCCCCCGGCCGAGCAGGCCGAGGCGCTGGCGTCCGCGCTGCGGCTGACCGGCGCCCCGCCCGCCGATCCCGCACTGGTCTCGATGGCCGCCCTGTCCCTGCTCACCTCGGCCGCGGCCGAGGGCGGCGCGGTCGGACCACGCGGTCTGGTGTGCCTGCTGGACGACGTCCAGTGGGTGGACCGGCCCACCCTCCGGACCCTGCTGTTCGCCGCCCGCAGACTGCGCTCGGACGGCGTGGCGCTGCTCCTGGCCCAGCGGGACCCCGGACCCGAGACCCTCGAGGACCCCGTACTGCCCCGGCTGGCCCTGCCCGGTCTCGACGAGAACGCCGCCACCGCCCTGCTGACCGCGGTCGCGGGAGTGCGTCCGGCGGCCGCCGTCGCCCGCGAACTGACCCACCGCACCGGCGGGAACACCCTGTCCCTGACCGAGCTCGGCACACTGCTGACCGCACGTCAGATCCAGGGCGAGGAGACCCTGCCCGTGCCGTTGCCGCTCGGCCCGCGGACCCGCCGGGCCTTCCTCGGCCCCGAGCGCGCCCTGCCCGAACCGGTACGGCTGGCGCTCCTGGTGGCCGCCGCCGAGGAGAGTGGTGACCTGGCCACGGTGGCCGCGGCCCTCAGCCGCCTCGGCCTGGAACCGTCGTGCCTGGAAGCCGCCGAGGAGACCGGTCTGATCACCGTCGTCGGACGGCATATCGCCTTCGCCGGCCCCGCCCTGCGGACCGCCGTGCACAGCGGCGCGAACCTTGCCCGCCGCCGGCGCTGCCATCTCGCCCTGGCCGAGGTGGTACGCCCCCATGAGCGGGACGGCCGCTGGGCCGGGCACCGCGCCGCGGCCGCGCTCGGCCCGGACGAGGAGGTGGCCGGCGAACTGCAACGCGCCGCGGCCTACGCACGTTCCCGGGCCCAGTACGCCACCGCCGCGGATCTGCTGGACCGCGCCGCCCGGCTGACGCCCGACCCCGCCCGCCGGACCGAACGGCTGCTGGACGCCGCCCGTACCGCCTGGCAGGCGGGACAGGCGGGGCGCACCGAACACCTGGTGCGCGACGCGCTGGCCATCGCCGACCGGCCGGTGGTCATCGGTCGGCTGCTCCAGCTGCGCGGCGCCGTCCGGATGCGCGGCGGGGTGCTCACCGACGCCTACCGCGCGCTGCGCGCGGCGGCGAAGGCGCTGGCCGCCGATGTCCCCGACGAGGCCGCCCACTGTCTGATCCAGGCGGCGGAGGCCGCCTCCCACGCCGGTGACCCCGGCCGCTTCCGCGAACTGTCCGCGGCGGCCGAACGGCTGGCCGGCGGAACACCGATGACCGACGGCACCCGGCTGCTGCTCACCGGGATCGACCGGGTGGTGGCTCAGGACATCGAGCGCGGTGCCGAACTCATCACCGCGGGCGTCGACGCCGCCCAGCGGTCCGGCGATCCGCTGCTGGTGGGCTGGGCGGGCGTCGGCTCGCTCTACCTCGGCGAAGCCGCCACCGCCTTCGCCCTGTTCGGGCAGGTGGCCGAGGCGGCCCGGGCGTCGGGCCACGTGGGCGTACTGCCGAGCAACCTGGAGTTCACCGCCCAACTCGAGATGTTCAGCGGGCGGATGGCCAACGCGGAGGCTCTCACCGACGAAGGGCTGCGGCTGGCCCGTGAATCCGGTCAGGAGAACCTGGCCGCCATCCACCTGGCCCGGCGCGCCTTCATGTGCGCCCTGCGCGGCGACGAACGGCAGTGCCGCGAGGCCGCCGACGAGGCGCTGGGCACCGCACTGCGCCGTCGGATCGGCCTCGCGGTGGCCACCGCCCGCCATGCGCTGGCCTGTCTGGCGCTGATGCGCGGCGCCTATCCCGAGGCGCTGCGGCTGCTGGAACAGGTCGCGGTCGCCGAACCCGGCTCCGGCCACCCCATCATGGCGTTCTTCTCGCTACCGGACCGGATCGAGGCCGCCGTACGCTCCGGGGAGCGGCAGGCCGCCGAGGAGGCGCTGGAGTCGCTGGAGCGCTGGCAGGCCCGTTCGGCGCGCAGTGAGGCCAGGGCGCTGCTGGCGCGCTCCCGCGCACTGCTGGCCCCCGACGACACCACCGCGATCGCTCACTTCGAGGAGGCGGTGTCCCTGCACAGCGGCAGTGTGCCGATCGAGAAGGCCCGCACCGAGCTGTACTTCGGCGAAACCCTGCGCCGGGCCCGAAGACGCCGGGACGCCCGCGCCCATCTGCGCTCGGCCGCGGCCACGTTCGACCGGATCGGAGCCGCCCCCTGGGCCGAGCGCGCCCGTCAGGAACTGCGTGCCACCGGGGAGTCCGCCCGCGCGGGCGCGTCCACCCGGGGCACCGGCGAGCGGCTCACCCCGCAGGAGATCCGGATCGCCCGGCTCGCGGCGGAGGGCAGCACCAACAAGGAGATCGCCGCCCAGCTCTTTCTGAGCCCTCGGACCGTCGAGTACCACCTGTACAAGATCTTCCCCCGGCTGGGCATCACCTCCCGGACCGATCTGGCCCGGCTGTACTTCGAGGACCCGCTGCTCTTCGACTGAGAGGCGCGTCCGCGGACACGACGACGGGCCGCCGCCCCATCGGCGGCAGCCCGTCGTCGGGCGCCTCCGCTCAGGCGGCGGGCGGCAGATCCACCAGCAGCGCCAGCGCCGACCGGTGCCGGTCGGCCGTGCCCAGCGCCAGCGCGTCGCTCTTGGCCCGCTTCAGATACAGATGCACCGGGTGCTCCCAGGTGAAGCCGATCCCGCCGTGGAGTTGCAGCGCGGCCTCGGCGGTCTCCACCACCGCCTCCGAGACGAACGCCTGCGCCAGCGACGCCTTCAGCGCGACCTGGGGCGAACCGGCGTCCAGCGCGGCGACGGCGTTACGGGCGACCGCGCGCGCCTGTGAGACCAGCCCGTACAGGTCGGCCAGCCGGTGCTTCACCGCCTGGAACGAACCGACCGGCCTGCCGAATTGATGACGCTCCTTCACATACGCCACCGTGGTCGTCAGACACCACTCGGCCACTCCGAGCTGCTCGGACGCCAGCAGCGCCGCCCCGGTGGTGAGCGCCACGTCCAGCACCCGTATCGCCTCGTCCCCGAGGGCCACCGGCACGGCGGGTGCCGAGCGCAGCGTGATGTCCGCCAGCGGCCGGGTGAGGTCCAGCGAACGGCGCGGGGCGAGGGTCACGGTGTCGCCCGCCGCGGCGAGGTCCACCAGATACAGACCGGGGCCCGCCTCACCGACGGCCGGAACCAGCAGCACCCGCGCGGGAGTCGCGTCGGCGACGCTGGTGACCGTACCGCTGAGGGCGGAGCCGCTGAGCCGCACCGCGTCGGGGAAGGGCAGCCCGGGGCCCGTGGAGAACGGCACGGCCAGTGCCGCGGCCCGCCGGCCCGCGGCCACCTCGGGCAGCACCCGGGTCTCGTCCGCCGCCATCAGCGCGGCCGTCGCGAGCACACTGCTGCCCAGATACGGCACCGGCGCCACGGCCCGGCCCAGCTCCTCCAGGACCACGGCCGTCTCCCGCCAGCCCGCGCCCGCGCCGCCGTACTCCTCGGGCACGCTCAGACCCGTCACCCCCAGCTCGGCGCCGAGCGCGCGCCACAGCTCGGTGTCGTACGGCTCGTCACTCTCGATCCGGGTGAGCAGCGCACCGGTCGGGCAGCGGTCGGCCAGCAGGGCGCGCCGCAGCGGAAGCCGCAGCTCGTCCTCGACCTCGTTGTACAGCAGATCGGCTGCGGGTTCGGTGCTCACCTGGGGAGGTCCTTCCACGGGATGGTCTTGTCGGTCCGGGGCTCCGGCGGCAGTCCGAGCACCCGCTCGGCGATCACATTGCGCAGGATCTCCGTGGTGCCGCCCTCGATCGAATTGCCCTTCGTCCGCAGGTAGAAGAAGCCGAACGAACGGGTGGAGAAGTCGTCGTCGGGCTCCGGCCGCCGGAACGTCCAGTCGTCGTAGCCGAGCCCCTCCTCGCCGAGGATGTCCAGGGCCAGCCCGGACATCCGCTGGTTGAGACCGGCGAACGCGATCTTTGCGGCGGAGCCCTCCGGGCCCGGCTGCCCGGCGGCCAGCTGCTGGCGCAGCCGTTCCGCGGTCAGCCGCAGCGCCTCGGCGTCCACCCAGGCACGCACCACCGGCGAGTGCAGCCCGGCGGTGCGCAGTTCGGGCCGCTCCCGCCAGAGCCGGGCAAGACCGCCGATCAGACCGCCCTCGCGCGGCATTGCTCCGGCGCCGATGGCGACCCGCTCGTTCATCAGCGTGCCGGACGCCACCTTCCAGCCGTCGCCGACCGCGCCCACCCGGTGGGTGTCCGGGATCCGCACATCGGTCAGGAACACCTCGTTGAACTCGGCCTCACCGGTGGCCTGGCGCAGCGGCCGCACCTCGACGCCCGGGGCCCGCATGTCGACCAGGAAGTAGCTCAGCCCCTGGTGCTTGGGCAGTTCGGGAGCGGTCCGGGCGACCAGCAGCCCCCAGTGCGCCTCGTGCGCCACCGAGGTCCACACCTTCTGGCCGCTCACCACCCAGTCGCCGGTGGTCTCGTCCTGCTCGGCCCGGGTGGCCAGCGCCGCCAGATCGGAACCGGCGCCCGGTTCGCTGAAGAGCTGGCACCACACCTCCTGACGGGTGAACAGCGGTCGCAGGAACCGCTTCTTCTGCGCCTCGTCGCCGAAGGCGAGCAGCACCGGGGCGGCCATACCCAGCCCGATGGTGTGCAGGCCCGGGGCGCGTGGCGGCGCTCCGGCCGCTGTGAGTTCGTCGTCCACCACGGACTGGAGGGCGCGTGGCGCGTTCAGCCCGCCGTGTCCGGGCGGGAAGTGCACCCAGGCGAGCCCGGCGTCGAACAGCGCGCCCAGGAACTCCACCGGGTCGGTTGTGGCCGGGTCATGGGCGGAGACGACGGTGTGGACGGCCGACCTGAGCCGGTCGGCCGTCCACACCTGGTCCGTCCGCGCGCTGTGCGCCGGTTGTGCTGATGCCATGCGGATTGCCTTTCGGGGAGGGAGCGGGCGCCGGGCTCGACGGCCCGGCGCACTGATCCGGCGTGGACCCGCGTCCGCCCCCGGGAGCCGCCGCTTCGGCCCCGCTCGGGGGCGGAGCGGGATAACCCCTGGCCGGTCTGACACCGCCGGGGCTCGCGGCCCGGGTTCCGTCCCCACGGCCCGGCCGCCACGTCCAGTGGACCACCGTCCCCGGCCACGACGATGAGTGATCGCTACTCCATCGTGGCCATCCGCCGGGAGGTGTATGTCACTCCCAGGGGTCCAGGTCGACGACCGCCTTACGGGCCGCCTCCAGCAAGTGATCCGGCATCGGGACCGCCTTGCGGGCCACGGTGTCCATATGGACCCCGGTCAGCACGGTCACCGCGCAGAGCTCACCGGTGACCGCATGTTCCATGCGGTGGCAGAAGCGCACCACCTTCGCTCTGGCCTCCAGGAACGCCGAGCGGATCACCACGGTGTCCCCGGCGTGCAGCTCCCGCCGGTAGGAGATCCGCTGGTCCACCGCGGCGGTGCCACGGCCCTCGGAGCGCAGATAGTCCGGAGTGAGACCGACGGAAGCCATCAACTGCCAGGTGGCCTCGTCGAATTTGCCCACGTACCACATGACGTTCATATGTCCCATGTGGTCGCAGTGCCAGGGGTACACCGTGCCCCGGTAGGTGACCGCCAACTCCGTCATACGCGCTTGTCTCCCTGCTCCGCCGTGCTGATCAACTCACGCTACGGGGTGCGCGGCGCGCGGGGGTGAGCAAGGGCTACTCCATCGCGTACGCGCGGAAACCACGGGGAGGGCACAGCGGGTTCAGGCGGGCAGCAGGGCGCTCGCGGCCGGGCGCAGCAGCCGTGGGACCTCGGCCGGTATCTCGGCGGGTGTGATCCACTCGACCTTCGGCACCATCGTGGTGATCTCCTGTGCCAGCCGGGTCTTCCCCACCCCCGGACCGCCGGTGATCCACACACCGCCCCGTCAGGCGCGGGCCCGCCGGTGGGCCGCGACCCGCTCGCGGGTGGCGCACCGCCGGGAGCAGTAGCGGCGCTCGGAGCCACTGCCCAGCGTGAGGAAGACAGCGCGGCAGCTCGGCGAGGCGCACACGCCGCCGGGCGGGCGCTGACGGTCCCAGATCAGCACGGTCAGCGCCATACAGGACGAGGCGAGGAACCACTCGCCCCACGGGGCGTCGTCGTCGCTGTCGAGATGCGGATGCCAGGGGGAGGTGCCGTCGTGCGAGCTGAGCCGGATCCGGCCGGTGCCCTCCCGCAGCAGGGAGTCGAGCACCGACGCGGCGCGGTCGGTGTCCGCCGCGGCGAAGACCTCGCGCAGCCGTACGGCGGCGGCCCGCATCGCGGCCACGTCCTCGGCGGAGAGTTCGAGGGGGGCCGGTTCGCCGTGGGCGAGCAGCACCTCGGCGATGGCGGCGGGCTCGGGGCGCTCCTCGGCCAGGGAGTTGACCAAGGCGGCGGTACGGCGCGCGGTGGCCTGCACCGAATGCCGGGTTGACCAGTCGTCGTGCGAGGGCGGCATGGTCTCAATGTAACGCACCTGGTGGAGTTCTGCGTTACCGCCGTAACGTGCTGCGCATGAAAACGCGTTACCCGCTCGGGAGGTATCTGTTCGGGGCGGCCGCCGCCCGCACCGGGGACGAGACGGCGGGGCCCGCGCTGCTGCTGGCCGGACTCACCCTCACCGGCTCGGCGTCCTCGGCGTCGTCCCTGCTGGCGGGCTTCACCGTCGCGGCGGCGGCCGGCGGACCCGTGGCCGGGGCACTGCTCGACCGGTCCGCCCGGCCGGGCCGGGTGCTCGCCGCGGCCCTCGGCCTGCACGCCCTCGCGCTCGCCGCGCTTCTGCTGAGCCTTGGGCGGGCGCCGTTCACCGGCACCCTCACCATCGCGCTGGGCGCGGGGCTCGTGAGCCCGGTGCTGTCGGGCGGCTGGACCTCCCAACTGCCCCGGCTGATACCGCCGGAGGCCGTACCGCGGGCCAACGCGCTGGACGCCATGACCTTCAGCCTGGGAGCCCTGGTGGGCCCCGCCCTCGCCGGAACGGTCGCGGCCCTGGCCGGGGCACCGGCCGCGCTGACGGTGGCCGTGGGACTGCTCTGCCTGGCGCTGCCCGCGGCCTGGACGCTGCCCGGCGTCCGGCGCCCGGAAGGCCGGGCTTCGTCGCCCGGCTGCCACGCTCCGCCCCCGGACTGCCCGGCCGCGCCGCCCTCACCTCCCGAGCGCTCGGTCCCCGCCGAACTCACCGCCGGGGTACGGACCATCCTGCGGAACCGGGCGCTGGCCCGTGCCACCGCCACATCTGTGATCACCTGCGCGGGCGAGGGCGCGTTCCTCACCTGCTGTCCGCTGCTCGGCGCCGAAGTCCTCGGCGGGGCGGATCGCGGAACGCTGCTGCTGTCCGCCTCCGCCTCCGCCGCCGCCTCGCTCGCCGCGGGCGCGCTGCTCTCCCGCCGCCCCGGGTGCTTGCGTCCCGACGCCGTCATCGGGGGCAGCGCCCTGGTCCTGGCGATGGCGTCGCTGCTGGCGGCCACCGGTCGGCCCGCCGCGGTCATCGCCGCCGCACTCCTCGCCGGGACCGCCGAAGGGCCTGGCCTCACCGCCCTGTTCGCGGTGCGCCACCGGGAGTCGCCGGAGGGGCTGCGCGGCCAGATCGTCACCACCGGCGCCAGCCTGAAGATCACTGGCTTCGCTCTCGGGGCGGGCCTGGCCGGGCCGATCGCCGCCCGGTCCCTCCCCGGGGCGCTGCTGAGCGCCGCCGGATTCGGAGCGCTCGCGGCCCTCGTCCACACACTGATGTCCCGCGGATCCCGCCGCCGTGGCGCACGGGATGCGCGGACACCCTGCGTTGCGGAAGAGCGCCGCGATGCGTCCGGTGGTCCCGGGGACACCCCGGGACCACCGGGGGCTATCCGCGCCCGGTGTACGCCCGCAGATGGCGGGCGGTGAGCGTGGTGCCGGTGTCGACCAGGTCGGCCGGGGTGCCGGTGAACACCACCTGGCCGCCGTCGTGTCCGGCCCCCGGGCCGAGGTCCACGATCCAGTCGGCGTGGGCCATCACGGCCTGGTGGTGCTCGATCACGATCACCGTGTTGCCGTCGTCCACCAGCCGGTCCATCAACTCCAGCAACTGGTCCACATCGGCCAGATGGAGTCCGGTGGTCGGCTCGTCCAGGATGTAGGTCGTTCCGTTCCTCGCCATGTGGATGGCCAACTTGAGCCGCTGGCGTTCCCCGCCGGACAGGGTGGACAGCGGCTGGCCGAGCCCGAGATAGCCCAGCCCCACCGCGAGCAGCCGGTCCAGGATCACCCGGGCATGGCCGGTGGTGAAGAAGTCACGGGCTTCGGTCACCGGCATGGCCAGGACCTCGCTGATGTTCTTGCCGCGCAGCCGGTACGCCAGCACCTCCGGCCGGAACCGCTTGCCCCCGCACTCCTCGCACACCGATGCCACCTCGGCCATCATGCCGAGATCGGTGTAGATCAGGCCGATGCCCTTGCAAGCGGGGCACGCGCCCTCGGAGTTGGCACTGAACAGGCCCGGCCGTACCCGGTTGGCCTTGGCGAACGCCGCCCGGACCGGGTCCAGCAGCCCGGTGTAGGTGGCGGGGTTGCTGCGGCGGGAGCCGCGGATCGCCGACTGGTCCGCCACGACCACGCCCTCCCGCCCCGTGAGCGAGCCGTGGATGAGCGAACTCTTGCCGGATCCGGCGACACCGGTGACCACGGTGAGCACCCCCAGCGGGATGTCCACGCTCACATCGCGCAGATTGTGCGTCCGCGCGCCCCGGATCGGGAGGTGCCCGGCCGGCTGCCGCGCCTTCTCCCGCAAGGGGACCCGGCGGTCCAGACAGCGTCCGGTGAGGGTGCCCGAGGCGCGCAGCCCGGCCAGGTCGCCCGCGTAGGTGATATGTCCTCCGGCCGCGCCCGCCCCGGGACCGAGATCGACCACATGGTCGGCGATCCGGATGGTCTCCAGTTTGTGCTCCACCACGAGCACCGTGTTGCTCTTGTCGCGCAGCCGCAGCAGCAGCTCGTTCATCCGCTCGATGTCATGCGGATGCAGACCCACCGTGGGCTCGTCGAACACATAGGTGACATCGGTGAGTGCCGAACCGAGGTGGCGGACCATCCGCACCCGCTGGGCCTCACCGCCGGAGAGCGTTCCCGACTCCCGGTCCAGGCTCAGATAGCCCAGGCCGATCTCCACCAGGGAGTCCAGCGTCTCCCGCAGTGTCTCCAGGACCGGTCCGACGGAGGTGTCCTCGATGGACCGGACGAACGCGGCCAGATCGCTGATCTGGAGTGCCGAGCAGTCCGCGATCGAGCGGCCGTCGATCAGACAGGACCGGGCCGCCTCGTTCAGCCGGGTGCCGTGGCAGTCCGGGCAGCCGGTGAGCGCGACCGCCCGGTCGGCGAACGCCCGTGCCTGGGGCTGCATCGACTCCCGGTCCTTGGTCAGATAGAGCCTGCGCACCTTGGTGACCAGGCCCTCGTAGGTGAGCTGCTGGGAACCGGTCTTGATCTTGGTGGCGGGCTTATGGAGGAAGTCCCGCCACTCCTCGGGGGTGTAGTCCTTGAGCTTGCGGTCGGGGTCGAAGAGGCCGGACTGCGCCATCACCTGCCAGTGCCAGCTGTCCACCGCGAACCCGGGGACGGTGATCGCCCCCTCCTTCAACGACAGTTGCCGGTCCACCAGTTGATCGACGTCGATCTCGGACACCCGGCCCAGACCCTCGCACGAGGGACACATGCCCTCGACCATGTTGAAACTGAAGGCCATCGGCCGGCCGACCGCGGGGGAGCCGATCCGGCTGAACAGGATCCGCAGCAGGGTGTGGGCATCGGTGGCGGTGCCCACGGTGGAACGGGAGTTGGCGCCCATCCGCTCCTGGTCCACGATGATCGCGGCGCTCAGATTGCGCAGTCCGTCCACATCGGGACGGGACTGGGACGGCATGAAGTTCTGGACGAACGCCGTATAGGTCTCATTGATCAGCCGCCGCGACTCCGCGGCGATGGTGTCGAACACCAGCGAGGACTTACCGGAACCGGAGACCCCGGTGAACACGGTGAGCCGCCGCTTGGGGATGTCGAGGGAGACACCGGTGAGGTTGTTCTCCCGGGCGCCACGCACCTGGATCAGGTCATGGCTGTCGGCGGCCGCGGTGCGGGCCGGGGCAGGGGGCGCCGGGTCCGTTATCGGCTGAGAGCAGGGGGAAAGAACGGAGTTGCTGTGGCTGAGCTCCATGGCTTCAAGTGTTTCATTGAACCGCCCGTAGACAGTTGGGCCGCGATCCACCGTGATCCAGCGGGAGAGCAGGGGCGATAACCTTCAACTCCCCGGGAACCCTGACAGACAAGCCCCGCCGGGAGGGACGTGGCCATGAGCGCCCCGCACACCACACTGCGCCCGATCGATCTGGCGCGCCTGGTGGGTGTCTCCACCCAGCAGATACGCAACTACGTCGACGCGGGGATCCTGCCCCCGGCCGAGCGCACCGACTCCGGATACCGCAGGCTCGACACCCGGCACCGCCGGGCGCTGCTCGCCCACCGGGCGCTGCTGAAGGGGTACGGGCCGGACACCGCCCGCGCGGTGATGTGCGCCGTCCACGACGACGACCTGCCAGGCGCCCTCACCCTCGTCGATGCCGCCCACGCCGCCCTGCACGAACAGCGGCTGTCCCTCCGGGCCGCGGGCGAGGCGCTGGAGACGATCGCCGGGCAGTCGCCGGAGTCCACCTCGGTGCCCCGCTCGGGTCTGCGCATCGGGGAGGTTGCCGCCCGGCTCGGTGTCCGCACCTCCGCCCTGCGGGTGTGGGAGGACTTCGGACTGATCGCCCCGCAGCGCGAGCCGATGACCCACTACCGTCGCTACACCCCCGCCGACGTACGGGACGCGCGCATGGTCAGCCTGCTCCGGCAGGGCCGCTACCCCCTGCCCCAGATCCGGTCCGTCCTCGACGGACTGCGCCGGACGGGCAGCAGCGAGGCGCTGCGCGCCGCCATCGTCCGGCGCCACGAGGAGCTGACCCGGCGCGCCACCGACATGCTCGAGGGCTCCGGACGGCTGCACGACTACATCACGGGACATCAGGTGTCCGAGGACCGATGAGTTTGCCCGGTGGCGGCAGTCGGTACAGGTAAACACTCCCACGAGCAGGAGGCACCGATGGCCACTGACGGATTCACCACATGCCTGTGGTTCGACGGCCAGGCCGAGGAGGCGGCCCAGTTCTACATCTCGGTCTTCAAGAATTCCCGCATCGGCCGTGTGAGCCGCTACACCGAGGCCGGGCCCGGCCCCGCCGGTTCGGTGCTGACCGTCGACTTCGAGGCCAACGGCCAGAAGTTCGTCGCCCTCAACGGCGGCCCCGAGTTCACCTTCAACGAGGCCATCTCGTTCCAGATCCACTGCGCCGACCAGGACGAGGTGGACTACTACTGGAACAAGCTCACCGAGGGTGGTGGCCAGGAGGTCGCCTGCGGCTGGGTCAGGGACAAGTTCGGGGTGTCCTGGCAGGTCGTGCCGTCCGTCCTCTTGGACCTGGTCACCGATGAGGATCCGCAGAAGGCCAAGCGCGCCACCGAGGCCATGCTCTCGATGAAGAAGCTCGACATCGCCGCCCTGAAGAAGGCGCACGCGGGCGAGTGACCGGACGTGCCACCCGTTCGGCTCCGCGCCGGTCCGTCAACCACCCGGACCGCCGCGGAGCCGCCGCCGTCAGCGGGTGGCGCCGCGCGCCAGATCGCCCGGGTCGGTGTTGGCGCCGCACAGCACCACGGCGATCCGCTCCCCGGCGCGGGGGGTGTACGCACCGGAGGTGATGGCCGCGAGCGCGGTGGCCGCGGCGTGCTCCACCGCGAGCCCGCGGTCGTCCCACAGCGCCTGCCGCGCCGAGACGATCGCCTCATCGGGCACCAGCACGGACCGCACCCCGTCCTTGCGGGCCCAGTCCAGAGCCATCGCCGACGCTTGTCGCGCGCCGAGGGAGTCCGCCGCGACCGAGTCGACCGGGACGTCGACCACCTCTCCGGCCGCCAGCGCCGCGTTGAGGGCCCGGCAGCGCTCCGGCTCCACCGCGACCACCCCCACCCCGTGCTCCAGCGCGGACACCGCGACCCCGGTGAACAGACCGCCGCCGCCGACCGACACCACCACGGTGTCCAGCTCCGGCAGCCGCTGGTGGATCTCCTCCATGAGGGTGCCCGCTCCGGCGGCGATCAGCGGATGGTCATAGGCATGCGACCGGAGCGCCCCGGTCTCGGCGGCGTACTTCCGCGAGGCGTCCAGCGCGTCCGCGTACTCGGTGCCCACCTGATGGACCTCCGCGCCGAGCCCGCGCAGCTTCGCCACCTTCACGGCGGGCGCGGTCTCGGGCACGAACACCGCGGCGGGCACGGAGTGGCGCGCGGCCGCCCACGCGCACGCCAGACCGGCGTTCCCGCCCGAGGCGATCACCACACCCGCCTCCGGCAGGCTGCCCGCCTCGGCATGGCCGCGGAGGAAAGTGAACGCGCCACGGGCCTTGAAGGAGCCGGTGTGCTGGAGGAACTCCAGCGCCAGCCAGCCCCGGGCCGCGCCGAGAGCGCCCTCCTCCAGCGGGGCGAGGGCGACGGGCCGGACCTGCCCGGCCACCCGTCGCCCCGCCGCCCGTATGTCCTGATAGCTCACGGTCAACCGGGACACCTCCTGACTGAAACACTGTTTCAACCAGTGTATCTTCCGCTGTTCCGGACCTTCGCTACGCTTGTCCCCCGTGAGGAGCGCGCGCAGCAGACCCCCGGCGGCCGACCGGCCGACGCTGGACGAGATCACGGACACCGCCCTGGCGGTCATCGACGAGGACGGGCCCGAGGCCCTGAGCTTCCGCGCCGTGGCCCAGCGGCTCGGCGTCTCCCACGCCACCGTCTTCCGGCGCTGCGGCGATCTGGACGGACTGCTGGCCGCCTGTGCGGACCGCCTCGCCACCGAGCTGCCCGAGGTGGCCACGGACACCGACTGGGCCACCGCCACCGAGACCCGGTTCCACGGGCTCTACGAGGTGCTCACCGCGCATCCGGGGCTGGCGGCGCTGCGCGCGGGCCATGCCTGGTTCGGACCGCGGATGCTCGGCAGGCTCGTCGAACCGCAGCTCGCCCACAGCCTCGCCGCCGGGATGACACCGCGGGCCGCGATCGAGACCTATCGGCGGATGTATCTGTTCACCCTCGGCGCCGTCGCCTTCGTGGACCACCGCGACACCAAGCGGGCGACGGCCACCGCCCGCACCGCGCTCGCCGCGCTGGACCCCGAGGACTTCCCCGTGCTGACCGGCCATCTGGACGTGGTCCTCCCGGCGCTGACCGACCACCGGATCTACACGGACGGCTTGCGCCGGCTGATCGACGCCGCGGTGGCCGAACACCTGTGACGGCGGACGGCCCCGCGGCGGCGTGCCGGTGAGTGGCCCCGCTCACGTCCGGTGCGGTGTGGTTGCGCCCCGCAGAGGCGCGGGGCTGTGTCGATGTGCGGCTCCGCCGCGTGGGCGCGACCAGCTACGACGCGGCCGCAGTCGCAAGACGGCACGCGGCGCGTCTCGCGGAGCGCTCCGCGCACCCGGACATGGCGCCCGGACAGCGGGGTGATGGTGTGTTCAGCCGGTTCGCGGACGCACCACCGCCTTGAGCGCCGTCGGGTCCTGGGCGCCCACGGTCAGCGCCCGCTCCGCCTCCGCCAGGTCGTAGTGATGGGTGGCCAGCGGATCGAGCCGCACCTCACCGGAGGCCGCCAGCGCGATCGCGGTCGGCCAGGTGTTGGCGTACCGGAAGGTGCCGGTGACCTCGATCTCGAAGTTCTGCACATGCGCGAGCGGCAGTGGGACCGAGTCCCCGCCCATACCGACCAGCACCGCACGCCCGGCCCGCCCGACGGTGCGGATGGCCTCGTCGGCCACCGCCGGTACCCCGGAGCACTCCACCAGCACATCGGGGGTGAAACCGGTGTCGGTGAGCGGGGTGGCGCGCACATCAACGGTGGCGGTGGCGCCCAACTCCCGGGCCGCGGTGAGCCGATGGGGCTCGACATCGGTGACCACGACCTCGGCGGCGCCGAACGCCCGCGCCGTCTGGGCGGCGATCAGACCGATCGGCCCGGCGCCGGTGACCAGCACCCGGGAACCGGCGGTGACACGGCCCTTGCGGCATGCCCACACCCCGACCGACAGCGGCTCCAGCAGGGCGGCCGCCTCGGCGCTGAGAGAGTCCGGCACCGGATGGGCGAAGTCCTCGTCGACGGCCACGTATTCGCACAGGGCGCCGTCCACCGGCGGCGTGGCGTAGAAGGACACCTCGGGGCAGAGGTTGTAGCGGCCATGGCGGCACTGGGCGCACCGCCCGCACGGTACGCCCGGTTCCAGGGACACCAGTTGTCCCGGTGTGTGGCGCCTCGCCCCGGGGCCGAGGGCGACCACGGTGCCGCTGGGCTCATGGCCCAGCACCATGGGGGCACGGACGACGAAGTCGCCGATCCTGCCGTGTTCGTAGTAGTGCACATCCGAACCGCAGATGCCGACCGCTTCGATGCGGACCAGGATCTGGCCGGGGCCGGGGCGGGGCACCGGGCGCCGCTGGATCTCCAGTTGCTTGGGAGCGTGGAGCACCGCGGCGCGCATGGTGTCGGGGATGTCGGAGGGCAGGGCGTCGGCGCTCATTCTCCGGTCACGGCTCCCATGGTCAGGCCGGTGACCAGCCACCGGCGTACGGCAAGGCCGACGAGCATCATCGGGACCACCACGACGGTGCCGATGGCGGTCAGCTGGCCCCAGTCGATACCGGTCTGGGTGACCAGCTGACTCGCGGCGATGGGCAGGGTCTGGGTGCGCGGTCCGCTGAGGACCAGGGCGAAGGCGTAGTCGTTCCAGGAGAAGACCAGGCACAGCACAAAGGTGGTGACCAGACCCGGGCGGGTCAGCGGCAGGACCACATGGCGGAACGCCTGCCACGGGGTGCACCCGGCCACCTGGGCCGACTCCTCCAGCGACGGGGGGAGTTGGGCGAAGAAGGCGTTCAGCAGCCAGATCGCGAACGGCAGATTGAAGCTGAGGTAGGCCAACACCAGACCTGGCAGGGTGTCGATCAGCCCCAGCACCCGGAAGATCAGGAAGATCGGCAGCACTACGGCGGCGATCGGCGCCATCCGGGTGGAGATGATCCAGAACGACAGATGGTGCTTGCCCCGCGCCGTGGTACGGGCCAGACCGTATCCGGCCAGCGCGCCGAGCGCGGTGGCCAGCAGGGCGGAACAGCCCGCGGCGATCAGGCTGTTGCGCAGATACGGCCACAGGTTGTTGCCGCCGCTGAACAGGTTCCGGTAGTTGTCCAGGGTGGGGCCGAACCACACATCGGGGGTGGCCGCGGTGACCTCGGCGGTGGGCTTGAGGGACGACAGCAGCATCCAGCCCAGCGGGATCAGCGTCCATATCAGCGCGATGGCGACAAGAACACGGACCAGGACGCGTGAGCCACGGCTGCCGCGCTCCAGCGGCCCGGCTCCGGTGGTGGAGGCGGTCATCGGGCCAGCCCCTTCCGGTCGAGGAGACGGACGAAGTAGCGGGCGACGACGGTGGTGACGGCCAGCATCAGCAGTCCGGTCACCGCGGCGTAGCCGAAGTCGAAGAAGCGGAAGGCGGTTTCATAGAGCTTGATGGACGCCGTCTTGGTGGCGTCCGCGGGCCCGCCGCCCGTGGTGTTCCAGATGATGTCGAAGTAGCGCAGCGCGTCCATCGACCGGATCAGCAGCGCCACCAGCAGCACCGGGGCGATGGCGGGCAGCACGATATGGCGCAGTGTCCGCAGCATTCCGGCGCCGTCGAGGGACGCCGCCTCCAGCACGCTGGAGGGCACCGAGGTCAGCCCGGCCAGTGCGATCAGAGTGACCAGCGGTGTCCACTCCCAGACGTCCATCAGGGTCACCGAGACAAACGCGGTCGTCTTGTCGCCCATCAGATCGCCGTGGTAGCCGACCTGGCCCAGCATCCACGAGTAGAGCCCGAAGGTGGAGTCGGTGAGGAAGCGGCCCAGCAGTCCGACGATCACGGGCGCCACGAACATCGGGAGCAGCAGCAGGCTGAGCGCGGCGTTGCGCCCGTGCCGCAGCCGCCACAGACAGATCGCCAGTACGGTGCCGAGCACCATCTCGCCGCCCACCGTGAGCACGAAGTACCCGGCGGTTCTGACCCAGGCCCACGCCATGTCGGGGTCGGTGAACAGCCGGGTCCAGTTGTCCGCTCCGGCACCCTCCAGCCGCAGCCCGCCGAGCAGATGCACCCGCGAGAAGCTCATGACCACCACGGCCACGAACGGCAGCAGGGAGACACCGGCGAGCACCAGCAGTCCGGGGGCCATCATGCGTCCGGGGAAGCCGGGGAGGGACAGCCGGATACGGCGGCCGGAGGAGCGCTCGGCCCGGTGGAGGCCGGTCGTCAGGGAACCCATGGTCAGTTCACCCACCCTCGGGCGACGATACGGTCGATACGGCTGCTGGCGGCCCGCATGGCCGATTCCGGCGAGGCGTCGCCCGCGAGCATGCCGGACAGCTGGGTGTAGACGGCGGTGTCGCACTCCGCCCACATGGGGATCTTCGGCCGCAGGCCGATGGTGTCGGACCGCCAGGTCTTCTTGACCGCGGTCGCGGAGAGCATGTTGGCCATCTTCGAGGGCCGGTGCTGGGCCGCGGTGACCCGTGGCATCTCGTAGACGGAGGTACGGGTGGGGGTGCCACCGCCGACTTTGCTGGCCAGGTTGGCCACTTGGGTTTTCGGCGCGGTGGCCCAGTTGACGAAGAGCCAGGCCGCCTGGCGGCGCCGCTCGGGGATCACATCGGACACGGCGATGCCGGTGCCGCCGTACATTCCGGCCGAGCGGGCCGGGCCCTTGGGCAGCCGGGCGTAGCTGACCTTGCCGGGCATGGCGGCTTCGTTGGACGCCGCGTACTCGTGCCAGTTGGGGCACATGGCGATGCGTCCGGCGCGGAAGGCGGCGCCGAGTCCATCCCAGTCCCAGGTGCGGGAGCCGGGGTCGGCGATCTTCAGCAGCCGCTGGTAGAACTCGGCGCCCGCGATCGCGGCGTCCGAGTCCAGCCGGCACGGTCCGGGGTCGAGGGTGCCGATGCGGCCGACCCGGGTCCCGCCGTCGAAGTAGTCACCGCCGTAGGACCAGAGCAGATTGGAGAAGTCGCACATCAGCGCGTCATGCTGCTTGGCCTGGTGGCCGGTGCCGTAGCGCACCGCGTCGGTCTTGTCGTTGAACCATGTGGCGATGGCGTAGTACTGCTCCCACGTTGTGTCGTCGGAGGGCATCGGATCGAACCCGAGGTCGTCCGCCATCCGGTCGCGGTACCGCTTGAAGAGATCGGCGCGGTACTGCCAGACCATCGTCGGGCAGTCGTAGGGCAGCGCGAGGATCTTGCCGTCGCCGCCGAAGCGGCCCGCCGCGTCCAGGTGGGTGGGGATGAAGTCGTCGAAGCCGCCGGGCAGCCGGGGCAGCCCGGGGTCCTCCGCGAACTCCCTGAGGTCGGCGAAGGCCGGTGCGTAGGGGGCCAGCACCTGGTACGGGTCCGCGTACACCACGTCGTACTCACCGTTGCCCGAGGCGAGGTCGAGAGCGACCTTCTGCGCGAGCGCGGACAGCTCGAGCGTGACGATGTTGACGCGGATGCCGGTGAGCTCGGTGAAGGGCTTCAGATCGGCGGCGATCGCGGCGGTGGGGGCGGTGTTCTCGGAGATGAAGTTCACCGTGGTCCCGGCGTACCGGCGCCAGGGTCCGGCGTCGGCGTGGAAAGCGGCGTCGGACCGGCCGCCGCAGGCGGCCAGCAGCCCCATGGCCCCTGCCCCGGCGGCGCCGCGCAGCACGGAGCGGCGGCTGGGCGGTGGGGAGGGCCGCGGTGCGGAGGAGGGTGGGGGAGAACCCATGTCGTACGTCCCTTGGAGTGGGCAGACCCGGGAAGAGGGCCGGCGCGAACTCTGACGGACGACATTGTTAGCAGAAGATCGAGCAAGAGTTAACACATTGTGCGAGATATTTTCTCGCACCCTCTCCGGGGTCTGGACGCCACCAGGGGCGGGCCATCGCGGCCCGCCCCTGGTGATATGCCCGGAATGTTTGCTTTCGGGTGTTACAGCGTCTTCTCCAGCCGTCCGGCCACCAGCTTGATGAAGCGCGCGGGGTCGGTCAGCTCCCCGCCCTCGGCCAGCAGGGCCATTCCGTGGAGCAGCTCCGCGGTCTCGGCCAGCCCGGCGTCGTCCTCGCGCTCGCCGTGGGCCGTGCGCAACCCGATCACCAGCGGATGCGTGGGGTTCAGCTCCAGGATCCGCTTGACCTCGGGCAGCTCCTGCCCCATCGCCTTGTAGATGTTCTGGAGCTGCGGGGAGGCGTCATGGGTGTCGCCCACGATGCACGCCGGGGAGGTGGTGAGCCGCGAGGAGAGCCGCACCTCCTTGACGCTGTCGCTCAGCGTCGTGGTCATCCAGGAGAGCAGATCGGCGTAGTCCTGCTTCTGCCGCTCCCGCTCGGCCTCCGTCTCCTCGTCCTTCTCGCCATCGGTGTCCAGGTCGACCTGGCCCTTGGCGATGGACCGCAGCGGCTTGCCGTCGAACTCCGGGACCGCGTCCACCCACAGCTCGTCGATGGGGTCGGTGAGGACCAGGACCTCGAACCCCTTCTCCCGGAACGCTTCCATATGGGGCGAACTCTCCACCATCGAGCGCGACTCGCCCGTCATGAAGTAGAGGTGCTCCTGCCCCTCCTTCATCCGCTCCACGTACTGGCGCAGGGTGGTCGGCTCCTCCGCGTCCCGGGTGGTGGCGAACGAACAGAGGTCGAGGATCGCCTCGCGGTTCTCGAAGTCGCCGAGCAGACCCTCCTTGAGGACGGGACCGAATTCCTTCCAGAAGGTGGTGTAGCGCTCCGGGGCGCCGGACATCGTGTCCTTCACCGTCGACAGCACCTTCTTGACCAGACGCCGGCGCATCAGCTGAATCTGGCGGTCCTGCTGAAGGGCCTCACGCGACACGTTCAGCGACAGGTCCGCCGCGTCGACCACACCCTTGACGAAGCGCAGATACTCCGGCATGAGCGCTTCGCAGTCGTCCATGATGAAGACGCGCTTCACATAGAGCTGAACGCCGCGCTTGTGGTCCCGCATATACAGGTCCTGCGGTGCGCGGGACGGGATGAACAGCAGCGACTGGTATTCGAATGTGCCCTCCGCCTGCATGCGGATGGTCTCGAGCGGGTTGCTCCAGTCGTGGCTGATGTGCTTGTAGAACTCGTGGTACTCGTCGTCGGTCACCTCGTCCTTCGAGCGCGCCCACAGCGCCTTCATCGAGTTGACCGTCTCGACCTCCGGGGCGGCCGCCTCCTCGGCGCTGTCGTCACCGGCCTCCTCGCTGTCCGCCGCGGGCTTCGCCGGTGCCTCGGCCGCCATCCGGATGGGCCAGGTGATGAAGTCCGAGTACCGCTTGACGATTTCCCGGACCTTCCGGGGAGAGGCGTAGTCGTAGAGCGCGTCCTCGGTGTCCTCCGGCTTCAGCCGCAGGGTGACCGCGGTGCCCTGCGGGGCGTCGTCGGCCGGTGCGATGCTGTAGGTGCCCTCGCCGCTGGACTCCCAGCGGGTGCCCTGGCTCTCCCCGGCGCGCCTGGTCAGCAAGGTGACCTCGTCGGCCACCATGAAGCTGGAGTAGAAGCCGACACCGAACTGGCCGATGAGGTCCTGCGAGGCCGCCGCGTCCTTCGATTCCTTCAATTCCTGGAGGAATTTCGCGGTACCGGAGTTGGCGATGGTGCCGATCAGCTGCACCACCTCGTCGTGCGACATGCCGATGCCGTTGTCGCGCACGGTCAGGGTGCGCTGCTCCTTGTCGACCTCGATGGCGATGTGGAGATCAGAGGTGTCCGCTTCCAGGTTTCCGTCGCGGAGCGATTCCAGTCGCAGCTTGTCGAGCGCGTCGGAGGCGTTGGAGACGAGCTCACGGAGAAAGACGTCCTTGTTCGAGTAAATCGAATGGATCATCAACTGGAGCAGCTGGCGCGCCTCGACCTGAAACTCGAAGGTTTCGATCCCTGTAGTCACTGATTCCCCTCGTGAAATAAGCGTCGACGACATCAAGTGCGGTGCGTCATCACGATCTTATCCAAGGAAGGGGTGGGGAAATGCTGGGATCGAGTGGGGGCGGCGGTACCGCCGCCCCGCACCCGGGAGGGGCCTTGGCGTCAGTCGCCGGGGCGGAACCGGTTCCAGTCCAGGACTTCCGCGACCTCCCGCTGGATCTCCTCCGCGGCCTCGCGGGTCTGGGTGGGCACATCCCCGTGCTCGGCCACCATGCTGTCGTAAATGGGCACGAGGCCGGATGTGTTCGCGGTTGTCATGGTTGGTATGTCTTTCTTGATCAGGATCTGACTCTGCTCGGCTTCCGCTACCCGGCCCGCGCCCACGCATGCGTAGTGATCGCTGTGGCGGGCCTCACGGTGTGCATCGCCACCGCGCGGGCGTCGTTTACGCTGCCCCCATGCTGATCCTCGGCCAAGATGACGTCGCCGCCCTGCTGGACACCGATGCGCTGATCGACGCGCTCGCCGCGGCCATGGCCGACCTCAGCGCCGGGCGCGCCGTCGTCCCCGCCCGCACCGGGGCGGCACTCCCCGAAGACCCGACGACGATGCTGGTGGACATGCCCGCCTATGTGCCCTCGACCCGGGCGCTGATCAGCAAGTCGGTGTCGGTGTTTCCCGGCAACGCGGGCGGCCCGGTCCCGGTGCGGCAGGGCGTGATGCTGGTGTTCGACCCCGACACCGGAGCTCCCGCGGCGCTGATGGACGCCACCTGGATCACGGCGGCCCGCACCGGAGCCTGCTCCGCGCTCTCCGCTCGGCTGCTGGCCCGTGAGGACGCCTCCGTGCTGGCCGTCCTGGGCACCGGGCCGCAGGCGCGGGCCCATGCGCTCGCCGCCGTCCGGGTGCGGCCGATCCGTGAGATACGCGTCGCGGGCCGGGACCGCACCAGGACGGCGGCGTTCGCGCAGGAGATCGCACAGGAGGCGGCGGTGAGCGGGGCGGCGGTGCGTGCCGCGGCGTCATACCAGGAGGCACTGGACGGTGCCGATGTCGTCTGCGCGGCCACCTACGCCGATGAACCGGTCGTCCGCCGCTCCTGGATCGCACCGGGCACGCACATCACCTCGGTCGGCTACAACCCGCGGGGGCGGGAGATCGACGACGCCACCGTCGCCGACGCGCTGCTGTTCGTGGAGTCCCGCGCGGCGGCGCTGTCCGCCGTTCCCCCCAACCGCGATCTCGCCGACCCGATCGACAGCGGTCTGATCACCCCCGGCCATGTCCGGGCCGAGTTGGGGGAACTGGTGGCGGGAACGGCCGTCGGCCGTACGGAGGACACCCAGATCACCCTCTACAAGTCGGTGGGCGTGGCCGTGCAGGACGCTGCCGCGGCCGCACTGGTGCTGGCCGCCGCGCGGGAGCGCGGAGTGGGGCGGAAGGTCTCGCTCTGACGCCGGACCTCAGGGGGAGGACAGGAACAGTCAACCGCCGATGCCCCTGCGGACACCGGCGGTCGGATCGTGCGTGTGTCTGCGGGGGCGTGTCTCAGTGCGGCGTGGCCGCGGGTTCGAGTACGAAGACGGGGATCTGCCGCTCCGTCTTCCGCTGGTAGTCGGCGTAGTCGGGGTACGCCTGGACCGCGCGCTCCCACCACAGCGCCTTCTCGTCGCCTGTGACCTCGCGTGCCGTCATGTCCTGGCGCACCGGGCCGTCCCGCAGCTCCACGCGGGGATCGGCCACCACGTTGTGGTACCAGACCGGGTGCTTGGGGGCGCCGCCCAGGGAGGCGACGATGGCGTAGCGGCCGTTGTGCTCCACCCGCATCAGCGGTGTCTTGCGGATCTTGCCGCTTTTCGCGCCCCGCGTCGTCAGCAGCACGACGGGCAGGCCCCTGATCGTCGTGCCCTTGGTGCCCCCGGAGCTCTCGATCAACTCGACCTGGTCACGCACCCACTTCTCCGGGCTCGGCCGGTATTCGCCCTCCAGCGGCATGGTCCGCCTCCTCGTCGGTCGGTCGCCGGTCGCCCGGCAACATGGGTCCGGTGCGCCGCACCGGCGGTGACACTCCCGTAACACCGACCGCCCGCCCGGTCATTCCGGAGCGCCTCGACCGCCCGCGCACCCACCCGGGCGGCTCACGGGGCGGGTGCGAGCGCCCCCATCAGCGCCCGTGCGCACAGCTCGCGCACCTGCTCCCGGGACGGGCCGGGCTCGTCCAGCCACTCCAGACAGACGGCGACCATGAAGGCCAGCCAGCCGCGTACCGCGAGACGCAGCGCGCGCGGGTCCCGGGGCGGGTCCACCGCCGAGGGGTCCACCGCGAGGGCTTCGAGGATCTGCTCCTCCACCCCCGCCAGGTACTCCTTGTGCACCGCGCGCACCGTCGGATCGCCCGCCGCCTCCGCGCGGTGGAAGGTGCGGAAACCCGAGGCGTGCTGCTCGACATGGGTGAGGAAGGCGTCCAGACCGGTGTTGATCTGCTCCTGGAACGACAGTCCGGGCACCGCCTCCGTGAGCGTCAGCATCCGCTCGCTCTCCCGGCGGACCACCGCCGCGAAGAACTCCCGCTTGGTCGGGAAGTAGTGATAGAGCAGCCCCCGGGAGACTCCCGCGATCTCGGCCACCCGCTCGACCCACACATCGTCGTAGGGGTGCTGGGCGAACAGCCGCGCCCCCACCGACAGCAACTGCTCCTTGCGCTCCTCGGTGCTCATCCGGCGACGGGTGCGCCCACAGGGGTTGGCGGCCATGGCAGCACCCTACTTGACGCCGGTTCAACACCAGGATCAGACTGAGCGCGCTATTGAATCCACGTATAACAAGCGGCGGGAGCCTCCCCATGGGCCGCCGCGCACGAGGGAGATGGCACACATGGCGCAGATGACGGGGGCGGCGGACGGCGCCACGGTGCCCAGCGGATTCCGCGGCGCGGAGCTGGGCTGGCCCGAGCTCCACCGCATCCCGCGTCCGCCGCGCCGGCTGCCACTGCTCGGCGATGTGCTCGGGGCCAACCCGCGCACTCCGGTCCAGGACTCGATGCGGCTGGCGCGCCGTCTCGGCCCGGTGTTCCGGCGGAAGGCGTTCGGCCGGGAGATCGTCTTCGTCTGGGGCGCGGAGCCGGCCGCGGACCTGGCCGACGAGTCCCGGTTCGCCAAACACGTCGGCCTCGGGGTCGCCAATCTCCGCCCGGTGGTGGGCGACGGGCTGTTCACCGCCTACAACCACGAGCCCAACTGGCAGCTGGCACACGACATCCTGGCGCCCGGGTTCAGCCGCACCGCCATGGAGGGCTACCACCGGGCGATGCTGGACGTCGCCGCCCGGCTGACGGACACCTGGGACGGCCGGGAGAAGGCGGGCGTCGCGGTGGACGTGCCCGGCGACATGACGAAGCTGACGCTCGAGACCATCGCCAGAACCGGGTTCGGCCACGACTTCGGCTCCTTCGAACGCGACCGGCCGCACCCCTTCGTCTCCGCGATGGTCGGCACGCTCTCCCACGCCCAGCGCCGCAATGTCCTCCCGCCCGGAGCGGCCCCCCTGATGCGGCGCGCCGAGCGGCGCAACGCGGCCGACATGGCGTACCTCAACCGCACCGTCGACACCATCGTCGCCGCCCGCCGCGCCGACGGGGCCCTGCGCGGACACGCCGACCTGCTGGACCGGATGCTGGAGGTGGCTCATCCGGAGACGGGTGAGCGGCTGTCCGCGGAGAACATCCGCCGCCAGGTCATCACCTTCCTGGTCGCGGGCCATGAGACCACCTCCGGCGCGCTGTCCTTCGCCCTGCACTACCTCGCGAGCCACCCCGATGTCCTGGCGCGTGCCCAGCGCGAGGTGGACCAGGTGTGGGGCGACACCGGCGAGCCCGGGTACGAGCAGGTGGCCAAGGTCCGCTATCTGCGCCGGGTCCTGGACGAATCGCTCCGGCTGTGGCCCACCGCTCCCGCGTTCGCCCGCGAGGCGCTCCACGACACCCTGCTCTGCGGGATCCACCCCATGCGGCGCGGCGCCTGGGCACTGGTACTGACCGCGATGCTGCACCGCGACCCCGCGGTGTGGGGGCCGGACCCCGAGGCGTTCGACCCGGACCGCTTCGCGCCGAAGGCGGTACGCGCCCGGCCCGCCCAGGTGTTCAAGCCGTTCGGCACCGGGGCGCGCGCCTGTATCGGCCGCCAGTTCGCCCTCCACGAGGCCACCTTGGTGCTGGGGCTGCTGGTGCGCCGCTACGATCTGCACCCCGACCCCGGCTACCGGCTCCGGGTCACCGAGCGACTCACGCTGCTGCCGCAGGGCCTTACGCTGCGACTCAGCCGCAGGAGCCGCGCCGCCCGGGAGTAGCCATGAGCCAGCCGCCGACCGAGTCCGAGGTGCCCGGCTCCGCCGGTCCACCGTCGGAGCTGGGACGCCGGCTCGGTGTGTTCGACGCGGTGGTGGTGGGCCTCGGCGCGATGCTCGGCGCCGGGATCTTCGCCGCCCTCGCCCCCGCGGCACACGCCGCGGGATCCGGGCTGCTGATCGGCCTGGCGGTGGCGGCGGTGGTGGCGTACTGCAACGCCACCTCCTCCGCGCGGCTGGCCGCCCGCTACCCCGCGTCGGGCGGCACCTATGTGTACGGCCGTGAGCGGCTGGGGGAGTTCTGGGGCCACCTGGCCGGATGGGCGTTCGTGGTCGGCAAGACCGCGTCCTGCGCGGCGATGGCGCTGACCGTCGGGGCGTACGTCTGGGAGGACCACGCGCGGGTCGTGGCGGTGGCGGCCGTGGTGGCGCTGACCGCGGTCGACTACCTCGGTGTTCGCAAGGCCGCCTGGCTGACCAGGGTCATCGTGGCCGTTGTGCTGGCGGTACTGGCCGCCGTGGTGGTCGGCGCGCTCACCTCCGGCGCGGCCGACGCTTCCCGGCTCGACCCGGGCGGCGACACCACCCCCGGCGGGGTGCTGCGCGCCGCGGGGCTGCTGTTCTTCGCCTTCGCCGGGTACGCCCGGATCGCCACCCTCGGTGAGGAGGTGCGCGATCCGGCACGCACCATCCCGCGCGCCGTACCGCTGGCGCTGGGCATCACCCTGGCCGTCTACGCGGCGGTCGCGATCGCGGTGTTGAGCGTGCTGGGCGCCGACGGGCTGGCCGGGGCCTCGGCCCCGCTGGCCGACGCCGTCCGCGCCGCCGGGCTGCCGGGTCTGGCGCCGGTGGTGCGCGTGGGCGCCGCGGTGGGCGCGCTGGGCTCGCTGCTGGCGCTGATCCTGGGAGTCTCCCGGACCACCCTGGCCATGGCACGCGACCGGCGGCTGCCGTCACCGCTGGCCGCGGTCCATCCGCGGTTCGCGGTGCCGCACCGCGCGGTGGTGGCCGTCGGGGCTGTGGTGGCGGTCCTGGCGGCCACGGTGGATCTGCGCGGGGCGATCGGATTCTCGTCGTTCGGCGTGCTGGTCTACTACGCCATCGCCAACGCCGCGGCCTGGACCCTCGCCCCGGCCGAGGGGCGTCCGGTACGCGCGGTGCCGGCGCTGGGGCTGGCCGGGTGTGCGGCCCTGGCCTGCGCCCTCCCACTGACCTCGGTGCTCTCGGGGGCCGCGGTACTGGTCCTCGGGGCCTGTCTGTACGGGTTGCGGAGGGCGCCGGCGTCGTGAGTGTGCTGAGGTCGGATGGAAGTCGGTGGGGGCTATGCCGCGAGGGGATGTCCGGCGGTGTGACCAGGGGTGGGGGAGGGGATGCTGGACTCCTTGTCGCCGTCCCGCTCCACCGCGGCCGTCGCACCGTCCGCCCGGCTTCCCCGGGCGGGGAACGTCAGGTCCGGTACCTCGACCAGAGGCGGCAGATCGGGGGTGAGCAGGGGCTGCTCATTTCTGTCCATGAGCGACGGGTACCCACGCGCGCCGGGCTCATCCTGCGATACCGGTCACACTCGGACATCACGGTCAGTTCATGGCCGGGGACACCGGGGAAGCGGGACACCTCATCCGTACACCGGGATGTCAGTCGGTCGGGGACGGCTCCTCGCGGGGCGCGGTGGTGGGCTGGGACACCGCCACCACCGTGGTCGGCGCCGGGCGCGGGCGGCGCCGGGAGACCCCCACTCCGGCCAGGCACAGCGCGCCGCCCGCCAGGGTGAGCAGCCCCGGCACCTCGTCCAGGAACAGCCAGGACATGAGCACCACCAGCGCGGGCACCACATAGGTGGTGGAGCCCATCTTCCCCGCGGTGGTACGGGCCAGGGCGAACGCCCAGGTGGTGAAGGCGAGGGCGGTCGGGAAGAGCCCCAGATAGACCACGTTGAGCGTGGCGGACAGCGGCGCGTCCGCGGCTTCCGAGACCAGGGCGCCGGTGAATGGCAGACAGGCCACCGTGCCGATGAGGCAGCCGAAGGTGGTCACCTGGAGCGCCCCGGCGTGCCCCAGCGCGGGCTTCTGGGAGACGACACCGGTCGCGTAGGACACCGCGGCCAGTACACACAGCAGCACCCCGAGCACGGACGACCCGCCCGACCCGGACATCGACAACCCCACGACCACAGCACCGCCGAAGGACACCGCCATCCCGGCCAGCAGCGGCCGCGGCAGCCCCTCGCCCAGCAGCTTGCTGCTCAGCAGCGCGATGAGGATCGGCCCGATATTGACGACCATGGCCGCGGTGCCCGCGTCGACCTGCTGCTCACCCCAGTTGAGCGCCACCATGTAGAGGCCGAACCACAGGACTCCCGAGCTGATGATGCCCGGCCAGGCGGCGCGGGCCGGCAGCCCCACCCGGCGTATCAGACTGATCGCGCCCAGCGCGAGGGTGCCGGTGAGCAGCCGCCCCAGCGCCAGGGCGCCCGGGGAGTACGCGTCGCCCGCGCTGCGGATGGAGACGAAGGCCGAGGCCCACAGGAGAACGGTGACGGCTGCCGCTGCCAGCGCGGGCCATTGCTGGTCGGAGCGGGTGTCCGTGGTATTGCTGATCGTCATGGCGGCGAGGCTGGGCCCCGTTCCTTTCGGCTCTCGACGAACGATGGCGAACGCCGGTACGGCTAGGGCTGCTTGGGTTCCTTGGGCGGCTCGACGGGGCCGCGGTAGGGCAGGGTCCGGCTGAAGACCACGCTGGTGGTGGTGGAGCCGAACCGGGCCAACTCGTCCACGACCTCTTCCAGATGACGCATGGAGGTCGCGGCCACGCGCACGGTGTAGCAGTCGTCGCCGGTGGTGCGCAGACACTCAAGGATCTCCCGGCGCTCCTCGAGCACCCGGTGCAGCGGCTGATGCTGATGAGCGGAGTACTTCAGGCGCACCAGCCCCAGCAGTGGGAAACCGGCCTTCTCCAGGTCGACTTCGGCCCGGTACCCGGTGATGACGCCCAGTGACTCCAGCCGCTTGACGCGGTCGGTGGTCGCGGAGGCGCTCAAGCCGACCCGGCGGCTCAGCTCGGTGATCGGCAGCCGGCCGTCCTGCTGGAGTTCGGACAGGATCGACCAGTCAGTGGCATCGAGACTCTCGGTCATTCGGCCACCGTACCGGCAGATCCACGGCGAGAACACCCTGAAGCCGTGAAAAGTCTGTCGCCTGAGGCCGGTGCGGGCTGCTCAGGCGAAGCTCACCCGCTCCAGCCAGAAGTCCAGCAGCTCGCCGTCACCGAGGACCTCGATGCCCTCGCCCCGGGCGGGGCGCCGCTTGTAGACGAGGAGCAGCAGATCGGTGAGCGGAGCGCGGACGGCCACCGCGGCTTTCTCATGGGCGCGGCGCCAGACGATGGCCTCGCCGGTGAGGTCGACCACCCACTCCGCCCGCGACTCCGGCGCGGTGTCGGTGGCGTGGAGATGGAGGGTGCGGCCGGGGCCGAGCAGTTCGCGCATCCAGGGGTGGACGTCGAAGTGGAACGGCAGCGAGCCCAGCTCCATCCACTCGTCCAGGGCGTCGAGCGCGACCTCCTCGTCGAGGGTGAACTCCGCGCCGAGCGCCAGGGCCGCGTCCGCCCGGTGCAACGCCGTCTCGTAGGCGAACCGGCGGGCGTAGAAGCGGGCGGTGCGGTCGGGGACCGGGGTCCACAGCTCCGCTTCGGGCCCGGCCTCGCGCAGGGCGTCCGCGAGCCCGGCGGCGCCCTCGGTGAGCCACGGGCCCAGCACGGCGGGGTCCTCGTGGGTGTACTCCGACAGGTCGCGGAAGTGGTGGTCGGGGATCGGCCCGGTCGCCCGGGTGCGGACGAGCGTCTCGGCCCAGCGCTGGCCCCCGCCGAGATGGCGCAGCAACTGACCGGCGTTCCAGCCCGGGCAGGAGGGGACGGGAGTGGTCAGATCGGCGCTCTCGATATGGGAGGTCAGCAGCCGGGTCTGGGTGACGATCTCCGAGCAGTGGCGGTCATGGCTCAACAGCGTCATACGGTCACGCTAAGCGCGCCGCGGAAAGTACCGCGAGGCGCCGTCGTTCGTCTGCGGCCGCGTCGTGGCTGGTCGCGCCCACGCGGCGGAGGCGCACATCGACACAGCCCCGCGCCCCTTCGGGGCGCAACCGAACCGCACCGGACGTGAGCGAGGCCGCTTAGTTCGCCTCACCGGCAATCAGCCGTGGCAGGACCGGCAGTAGAGCTCGGCGGGGGCCGCGGCCCCCGCCGCCGCGCGCAGCGGCGGCGGGGTGGCGGAATCAGCCCACGCGCTCGATCCGGGCATTGCGGATCAGGTTCTTCCCGGGTTCGCGGACCTGCTCGAACGCGGCGTTGTTGAGCAGGGCGCAGCTGCCCGAGGTCGAGGTGACGGAGACGGTGGTGGACTTGTCGTTGTCCAGGTTGGTCACCTTCAGCTTGGTGCCGACCGGGAAGTCGCCGCTGGAGGCGGCCGGGGCCCCGGCCTCGCCGGACAGCGTCACGGTCGAGCCCTTGCACACGACCTCGCCCGCGGCGGCCTCGCCACCGGCGTCACCGGCGCCGCCCGCCTGCTCGTCCGCGCCCCCGCCGGCCTGGTCACCGGCACCGCCCTCGTTGCCCGCGGCCTGGTCGCCCGCGCCGCCCTCGTTGCCCATGCCCTGGTCGCCGGCGTCGGCCGGTGGTTCGGCCCCGGCCTGGCCGGCGCTCTCGCCGACTTCACAGCCCGACGCCTCCTGCTTGCGCTTGATCTCCTCGATCACGGCCTCGCGGTTCTCGATGCGCGCCTGGGACTGCGCGTCCGGCTTGGCCTTCTGGTCCGCGATGAACTTCTCGTTGTTGGCCAGGGCCTGAGCCAGCCCGGCGCAGGCCGAGGAGGACTGGGCCGCGCCCTCGGTGCTGGCGTTGCTCGTCGCCGCCATCACCCCGGCGCCGGTGCCTGCCAGGGCGAGCGAGCCGACCAGCAGGCCGAGCTTCTTCTTGCGGCTGAGGGTCCTCTTGCGTGTCATCTCCGACTCCTTTTTCTGACTGCCCGCATCTCCATACGGGCGGGATACGGAGTCGTTTCAGAGCGTTCGGAAATTTCTGCCACGAATATTTTTGAGGATTGAACGGAAGGGGCATTCCGGGCGGTACCTTAAAGAAGTCTTAAGCCTTAATGAAGGCTTAAGGTGGAATGCCAGGAGCAGCGCTCGGCCAGGTCAGCACCCTTGTGAGTGCCGGTGGTGGCTCGGATGTGCCAGTAATTCCGGACCGCTGGAAGGTGCGTCGGAAGGTGGTTTTACGGATCCGTCGGGGCGGCCCGGTCATGCCGTTTTCCGGTAGGCAACCGGCACCGGCGCCCGCCGGGGTGCCTTCCGTTCCCGCCGGGCGGGTGCGCCGCGGTGGAGACCGGCCGCCGAAGATCAACGCAACGCCCCGTGTGATGTAGGGTTTTTGCTATGAATGGGCGACTTGCCCTGCTTGCCGCTGTGGATCGGAACACCACGGAGAGCGAAGCCTTCCGGCTGGCCCTTCAGCACGCGGTGGCCGAGCTCGGCGGTCTCGGCGGCATGGTCCACCTCCGGGGCCCCATGTCCGCGCTGCGCCTGGTGTCCTCGGCCGGGCTGCCCCCGGCGTACACCCTGCCCTGGGAGATCGTCGACCAGGAGGGCGAGGCCGCGCCCGCCCAAGTCGTCCGCCGGGGTGACCAGGTCTGGGTGCCCGAGTCCGCGCCGGAGGTGTCGGGCGGCCCCGGGCCCCGTACCGGTATGGCCGCCGTCCCCGTCTTCGACGGTGACCGCACCGCCGGGGCGGTCACGGTGGTGAGAGGGGGCCGCGGAGAGCCGACCGATGAGCAGTGGGCGTTTCTGCGCGCTGTGGCCGCATGGGCCGAGGAGCGGATGAGCCAGGCGCCCCCGCCGGTCCGCCCGCCACAGGAGGAGTCGATCGGCAGCCACCTCACCGCCGCCCGCCGGATCGTGGAGGTGGGCACCTGGGACTGGAACATCCGCACCGGCGAACTGGCCTGGGACGAGGCGGCCATGAAGGTCTTCGGCACCGACCCGGCCGACTTCGTCCCCAGCGTCGAGAGCTGGATGAAGATCGTCCATCCCGAAGACCTCCCCTCCACCCTGGCCGCCGCCCAGCAGGCGATCCGCGATCGCGGCATCTTCGAGGCCGAGTACCGGGTGCGCCGTCCCGACGGCAGCTACGGCTGGACCCAGGCTCGCGCCCGGGTGATCGTCGACGACCGGGGCGAACCGGTCCGGATGGTCGGCCACGGATGGGACAGCAACGAGGCCCGCTCGGCCTCCGACGCGCTCAGCCGCGCCCTGCGCCATATGACCGACGGCTTCCTCGCCCTCGACGACACCGGGCGGATCACCTTCGTCAACCTGGAGGCGGAGCGCACCCTCGGCTCCTCCGAGGCGGAGCTGATCGGCCGGGTGCTGTGGGAACTGCCCACCCTGCGGCGGGTGTCCGGCCTCGAGGAGCGCTGTCGGCAAGCCACCGACACCTGCACCCCGTCCGGATTCGAGATCGAGCTGCCGGACACCGGACGCTGGTACCACCTGCGCCTGGTCCCCGCGCCGGGCGGCACCACCTGCTACTTCTCCGATGTCACCGAGCGGCGGCGGCATGACGCCGAGCGCCAGGCCGCCGAACGCGCCGCCGCCCGCCGCGCCACCCGTATCTCCGAACTGACCGCCGCCCTCGCCAAGGCGACCACCTCCCGGGACGTGGTGGACGCGGTGGCGCGCCGGGTGCTGCCGCCCTTCGGCGCCAGCGGTCTGATCGTGCAGGCCATCGAGGAAAACCGCGGCTACAACGTCGGAGCCGTCGGATACTCCCGCGAGTTCCTGGCGGAGATGGACGGCAACCCCGTCTCGGAGTCCACCCCGATCGCGCACGCGATGCGCACCGGAGAACCCCTCTTCGTCTCCTCCGCGCAGGAGTACGCCGACCGCTTTCCGGCGCTGGCCGACCGTCCCCACGCCGTCGGCAAGCAGTCCTGGGCGTTTCTGCCGCTGACCGCTTCCGGTCGGCCCTTCGGCGCCTGTGTGATCAGTTTCGACCGGCCGCGCCGCCTCAACGGCGAGGAGCGCACCCTGCTGACCGCGATCGCCGCCCTCGTCGCCCAGGCCCTGGAGCGTGCCCGGCTCTACGACGCCGAGCACATCCGGGCCCAGGAGTTGCAGCGGGGTCTGCTGCCCCGGGAACTCCCTTCGCCGCCCGCCTGCCGGGCCGTTGCCCGCTACCTCCCCGCCGGACAGGGTATGGAGGTCGGGGGCGACTGGTACGACATCATCCCGCTCTCCGCGGAACAGGTCGCCTTCGTCATCGGCGATGTGATGGGCCACGGGCTGTCCGAGGCGGTCACCATGGGGCGGCTGCGCACCGCCGTGCACACCCTCGCCCATCTCGAGCTGCCGCCCGACGAGCTCATGAGCCATCTCAACGAGATCGTGGTCGGCCTCGGCGCGGACTCCTACGCCACCTGTCTGTATGCCCTGTACGACTCCACCACCCGCTGCTGCACCTTCGCCCGCGCCGGACATCCGCCGCCCGCCGTGGTGCACCCCGACGGCACCGCGTACTTCCCCGGCGTGATCCCCGACCCACCGCTGGGGGCCGCCGTGCCGCCCTTCGACACCGTCGAACTGACCCTGCCCGAGGGCAGTCTGCTCGCCTTCTACACCGATGGACTCGTGGAGTCGGCGGAGCGTGACATCGACGAGGGCATGGCGCGGCTCGCCCGGCTGTTGCGCGATTCCCGCACGCTGGATCTGCACCGCGTCTGCGACGCCGTCACCGCCGGTCTGCTCCCGGTCGAGCAGCAGAGCGCCGACGACGCCGCCTTGCTCGTGGCCCGGGTGCACGCCCTGTCCGCCGCGCAGATGGCCTCCTGGCCGCTCCCGGAGGATCCGCAGGCGGCGGGGGAGGCCCGTAAGCACGTCCGTGAACAGCTCACCCTCTGGGGTCTGGACGAACTGGCCATGACCACCGAGCTGCTGGTCAGCGAGTTGGTCGCCAATGTGGTGCGGCATGCCAAGGGGCCGGTGCGGCTGCGGCTGCTGCGCAGCGCCAGTCTGGTCTGCGAGGTCTCCGACGGCAGTCTGACCACTCCGCGGATCCGCCGTGCCCTGGAGACGGATGAGGGCGGCCGCGGACTTCAGTTGATCTCCGCGCTCTGCCAGCGCTGGGGCACCCGTTACACCGCCACCGGTAAGTGCATCTGGACCGAGCAGACACTGCCCCCGTGCTGACCGGCGCCCTTGCCCGTGGTGTGCGTCCGCCTCTGCCGTGTGGGGCGGCGGGGAGAGCGGGGAGGGCGGAACGTGCCACCGTCGACGGGGGGACCGACGCGCACTCAGGTACGGTGCGGGGCACCGTGAACACGTCGGGCCGCGGTGCTCGGCGTCGACGGTGCTGGTCATCGCGCCGGGCCCGCCCGTACGGCGGAGTGCCCGTTCCGCGGCTCTCTCCGCCGCGCGCAACCACTCTCACCCCGCCCCGGCCACCTGCGCAATTCCCTTGTCGCGCCTCTGACACCGGATCGCCATGGTTTTGACGCGACCTTTACGTCCGCGCACCGCGCGGTGTCCGGCGCTCCCGGCTGCCGGTAACCGCCCGTTGAGCAGTGGCGACAGCCGCCCCGATATCTTCGTGGGACCCCATGGCCCCCATGTACCGAGGTGAACTCCGGTGGAGTTGAAGCCGTATGAGCTCAAGCGGATCGAGGGACGGCTCGACTCCCCGGCCGACTGGGGCACCTGGTGCCGGATCGGCCGGATTCCCCCACCACCGGCCGAGGTCCGCATCGCCGCCGGAGGCGGGCGCCTGCGGCCCGGGTTCATCCGTCCGCATGTGCTGCTCGGCTATCTGCTCGTGGCACCGCTCATCCTGCTGGGCCTGGCGATCCCTCTCGGTCTCGCCCTGCTCGGGGGCGCCGTGGACGCCGTCCACCGGGCGTTCTCGGCCACCGTGCGGGAGAAGGCGCGCCGTGAGCGGGAGGAGCGGAAGGAGAAGGAGGAGCGGGACGCGGCGGAACTGACCGCGCACCGGCTCGACGAGACCTTCGACGGCGACTGGAACGGCCGCGCCGGACAGCTTCTGCTGCGCTGGTACGGGATGTCCCGATACCCCCGGAGGCTGCTGCTGCGCACCGACACCCAGCTGGTGATCGCCGGACCACGGGGGCGGGTGAGCACCGGAACCCTCAGGAAGTCGCGGGTGCTGGAGCGGATACCTCGGGAGGAGGTGGCCATCGAGACCCCGCTGCCCGAGCGGTCCGATCTCAACCGGCTGCGTTTCCAGGATGGTTCATGGCTGGGTGTCACCTATGTCCAGGACGAGGGGCTGCTCGGTCAGCTCAGCTTCTAGACCGCCGTGGCCGCGCCGTGCCCGCTGATGGGCGTGTTGCCGGGCGCGGCATTTCGGTCTGATCCCTACACAACGTCCCGCTCGCCCGATACAGTACCTCTCCCCCCACGAGCACCAACCACCACATACAGGGGGACGTATGTCCATCCGCACCGCGGCGCTCCTCGTCGCCGCCCTGGGCCTGTCGCTGACCGCATGCGGCACCGAGGGCGGTGGCACCACCGTGGACGTCACACCCCAGGCCGGGTCCTTCTCCTCGGCGGCCGAGAGCCCGGAGGGCGCCGGCGCCGCGGACACCCCGCGGGATGAACCCACCACCGGTGGATCCCTGGGCCCGGGGGTGTCGACCGTCGGCGACACCATCAGCCTCAAGGGTGCGGAGGACGGCGAGAAACTGGATGTCACCCTGGTGAAGTGGCTCGACCCCGCCAAGAGCGCCGACCGCCACACCATCCCCTCCCTCGGCAAGCGCTGGGTCGCCGCGCAGATCCGGCTCGTCAACACCGGCTCCGCCACCTACCGTGACAGCCCGCCGGACTGCGTCCGGGTCGCGGACGCCGAGGGGCGGCGCTACGACGCCACCGTCGCCGATATCGCCGCGGGATCCTCGATGGCGACCCATCTGAAGCTGGCCACCGGCGCCAAGGCCGTGGGCTGGGTGGTCGCCGAGGTGCCCACGGGGGCCGCGGTGACCTCGCTCCAGTTCATCCCGAGCGGTGGCGCCGCCGACGAGACCGGCCAGTGGGCGGTCCGCAAGGGCTGACGCCGCGGGGCCGTCCGCTCCGCCGGGGCCGCCGTCTGCGACGATCACTGACGTGGACTACCCGAATGATCAGGCCCCCGGCGCCCCGGTCCGTGCCGGTATCCCCGAACACGGCCGTGTGCCCAAGTACTACGCGGTGAAGACACAACTCGCCGCACTCCTGGACGACCTCGGCGAGGGTGGCCTGCTGCCCACCGAGCGCGATCTGTCGGAGCGGTACGAGGTCGCGCGCGAGACCGTACGGCAGGCGCTGCGCGAGCTGCTGCTCGAAGGCCGGGTGCGGCGGGCCGGACGGGGCACTGTGGTGGCGGGGCCGAAGCTGGCGCAGCCGCTGGCGCTGGCCAGCTACACCGAGGGCGTGCGGCGTCAGGGGCTGCGCCCGGGGCGTACCCTCATCTGCCTCGACCGGTTCCCGTGTCCGCAAGGGCTGGCGGACGAGGCCGGGCTCGAGCGCGGCGAACCGGTGTGGCACCTGGAGCGTGTGCTGCTCGCGGACGATGAGCGGGTCGGCCTGGAGAGCACCTATGTCGCGGTGGCGCGGGTGCCGCGGTTGGACACCGACTTCGACCCCGATTCGTCCTTCTACGGCTATCTCCGCGACCGGCTCGGCATCTCCTTCGGCGACGCGGACGAACGTCTGGAGACGGTGCTGGCCACGCCCCGCGAGGCGCTGCTGATCGGGACCCCGCCCGCGCTGCCGATGCTGCTGATCCACCGGGTCTCGCGGGACACCGAGGGGCGCCCGCTGGAGCGGGTCCGGTCGCTGTACCGGGGCGACCGCTTCAGCTTCACGACTCATCTCGGACAGCCGCTCGGAACGGACGACAAAAACTAACGGGAGAAAACCCACCAAGAGGGGCGTCCGGCAGATCAGGGCGCCCCTTTTTCTGTTACGGAATGATAACGGGTCTAGGCCAAGATTGGGTGCCCGTTCACCATGGCGTTGCCAACCGGATGAGCCCGGTCCACCCGACCAAAGGAGCGTCACAGACATGCGAGTGATAGTCGTCGGAGCCGGCGTGGTGGGAACCATGCACGCCTGGCACGCCGTGGAACGCGGCCATGAAGTCCTGCACATCGAACGTGAGACGGAGGCCAGGGGCGCCTCCCTGCGCAACTTCGGTCTGGTGTGGGTCAGCGGCCGCGCCGGTGGCGAGGAGCTGGAGACCGCATTGCGCGCCCGGGTCCTGTGGGAGAGCGTCGGCGACCGGGTCCCCGCCCTGGGCTTCCGGCCCAACGGCTCCCTCACCGTTGTCCGCGACGAGACCGAACTCGCGGTCGCCGAGGCCGCCGCCCAGCGCTCCGACGCCGCCGCCCGCGGCTACAAGCTGCTCGGCCCCGACGAGACGCGTCTGCTCAACCCGGCCCTGCGCGGTCCGCTGCTCGGCGCCCTGTGGTGCGAGCGCGACGCCGCGGTCGAACCGCGTACCGCCCAGCGGGCGCTGAAGACTGCGCTGCTCGCCTCCGGCCGCTACACCTACCTCGGCGGGCGCGAGGTCCGTGAGGTGCGCGACGGTTCGAGCGGCCCCGCCGTCCGCGACGACCACGGCGATGTGCACCGCGGCGACACCGTGGTGCTGTGCACCGGAGCCTGGCTGGGCGGGCTGGTCCGGGAGCTGGCCCCCGAACTGCCGGTGCGCCGGGTCCGGTTGCAGATGATGCAGTCCGCGCCGCTCGGCGAGGAGCTGACCACCTCCGTCGCCGACGCCGACAGCTTCCGCTACTACCCGGCCTACGGCGGCGCAGCCCTGGACACCCTGGCCGCCGCCCGGCCGCAGCCGCCCGTCGCCGCCGAACACCGGATGCAACTGCTCATGGTGCAGCGCAAGGACGGCGGGCTCACCATCGGCGACACCCATGAGTACGAGGACCCCTTCGACTTCGACGTCGTCGAGGACCCGTACGACCACCTCACCGCGACCGTCGAAGGTGTCCTCGGCCGCCCCCTGCCGAGGATCCACCGACGCTGGGCCGGGGTGTACGCGCAGTGCACCGACACCTCTCGGGTGATCCACCGGGAGCAGGTACGCGACGGAGTGTGGCTGGTCACCGGGCCGGGCGGCCGCGGAATGACCTGCGCCCCCGCCATCGCCGAGACCACCGCAGACGAACTGGGCTGGTAGGAGACATGACCGAGAACCACAACACCCCCGCCATCGACCTCGCCGTGCTCGACATGGCCGGTACCACCGTCGCCGACGGCGGCCTGGTGGAGCAGGCGTTCGCCGCGGCCGCCGAACGGCTCGGCGTCACCCCCGGCTCCCCGGAACACACCCGCCAACTCGACTATGTCCGCGCCACGATGGGGGAGTCCAAGATCTCCGTCTTCCGCCATCTCTTCGGTGACGAGGGTCGCGCCCAGCAGGCCAACACCGCCTTCGAGGAGGCCTACCACGACCTTGTCGACGGCGGGCGGTGCACCGCGCTCCCCGGTGCCGCCGAGGCCATCGAGACCCTGCGGAAGGCCGGGACCAAGGTGGTGCTCACCACCGGTTTCTCCCGCGCCACCCAGGACCGCATCCTCGACGCCCTCGGCTGGCGGGAGCTGGCCGATCTCACCCTGTGCCCCGCGGACGCCGGACGCGGCCGGCCCTACCCCGACATGGTGCTCACCGCACTGCTGCGCACCGGCACCGACGACGTCCGGTCGGTCGCGGTCTGCGGCGACACCTCGTACGACATGCTCACCGGGCGACGCGCGGGCGCGTCCGTCGTGGCGGGCGTCCTCACCGGGGCACACGGGCGGGAACAGCTGACCGGGGCCGGGGCGACCCATGTGCTGCCATCGATCGCCGGTCTGCTCGAGCTGCTCGCCGTCCGGGCGGCCTGAGATGACCGCCGCCATGTCCGTGGCCGCGCCGGCCGCCGTCGACACCCGCCCGGCCGGGATCCGCTTCGACCAGGTGTCCGTCGCCTACGGCAAGCACACCGTGCTCGACGGACTCGACCTGACCGTGGAACCCGGGGAGTTGATGGCCCTCCTCGGCCCGTCCGGCTCCGGCAAGACCACCGCCCTGCGTGCGGTCGCCGGATTCGTCCGGCCCGTCTCCGGACGGGTGTTCCTCGGCGATCGGGACGTCACCGCGCTTCCCCCGCACCGGCGGGGCATCGGGATGGTCGTCCAGGGCTACGCCCTCTTTCCGCACATGCGGGTCGCGGACAACGTCGCCTTCGGGCTCAAGGCCCGCAAGTCGCCCCGCCGCGAGATCGCCGAACGGGTCGCGGAGGCACTGGAGATGACGGGCATGGCGGCGTACGCCCGGCGGTATCCGCGCGAGCTGTCGGGCGGACAGCAGCAGCGTGTGGCCATCGCGCGCGCCCTGGCGATCCGTCCCTCGGTGCTGCTCCTGGACGAACCGCTGTCCGCGCTCGACGCCCGGCTGCGTTCCGGGATGCTCGCCGAACTGGCCCGGCTGCACCGCGAGTTGCCCGATGTCTCGATTCTCTATGTCACCCATGACCAGATCGAGGCGCTGACCCTCGCCGACCGGATCGCGGTGATGGACCACGCCCGGCTCCAGGACTGCGGCACCCCGCAGGAGCTCTACCGGCGCCCGCGTACCGCCTTCACCGCCTCCTTCGTCGGCAACGCCAATCTGCTGCCGGTGACCCTGGGAGAGGAGGGGCCCGACGGGACCGTCGGCGCCGCCCTCGGCGCCACCCGGCTGCGGGTCCACGGCGGTGGGGCGCCCGCTTCCCCCGGTGCCACCGCCACCCTGTGCGTACGTCCGCATCTGGTCGGGCTCGGACCGGGCCCCAACACCCTGCGCGGCACCGTCGCCGAGGTGCAGTGGCGCGGCGCGACGCACCGCCTGCTGGTGGACATCGCGGGCATCCGGCTCAAGGCCGACGTCCGTGAACTGCGCACCCCGCCCGCGCTCGGAGCCGAGGTGGAGCTGCACTTCGCTGCCGAGGACGCGGTGCTGCTCCCGGCCACCGCCGCGCCCGAAGCGGTCCCGGGCGGTGGCGGCCATGGCTGAGGTGGTGCGACGGCCCGCCATGGCCCGGAAGACCGGGGGACGTTCGGTGTCCGGCCGACTGTGGGCGCTGCCGCCGATCGCCGCGCTCGGGGTGTTCTTCCTCCATCCGCTCGCCCTCGTCGTCCAGCAGTCCTTCACCCCGGACGAGGGCGGCACCTCGGCGGAGCCCTACACCGAGCTGTTCGCCGCCGAGGTCTTCCACGAGGCGCTGACCACCACCGTCTGGATCGCCCTCGCCTCCACCGCGGGCTGTCTGGCGCTCGGTTTGTCGCTCGCCCTCGTCATCGCCTTCGTCCCGTTCCCCGGCGGGAAGGCGGTGTCGAAGTTCATCGATGTCTTCCTCTCCTTCCCCTCCTTCCTGATCACCCTGGCGCTGCTGTTCCTCTACGGCACCACCGGCGTGGCCAATGGGCTGTGGACCGGCGCCACCGGCGCGGCCACCGGACCCTTCGATTTCCTCACCACACCCTGGGGTGTGGTGCTCGCCGAGATCACCTACTTCACGCCCTTCGTGATGCGTCCGCTGCTCGCCGCCTTCTCCCAGCTCGACACCGCACAGCTCGATGTCGCGTCCTCGCTCGGCGCACGCCCGCTGCGGATCGTGCGGCGGGTGATCCTCCCCGAGGCGCTGCCCGCGCTCGCCGCCGGAGGCAGCCTGGTGCTGGTGATGTGCCTCAACGAGTTCGGCATCGTGCTCTTCACCGGGGCCAAGGGCGTGACCACCCTGCCGATGCTCGTCTACACCAAGGCCATCCTCGAGTCCGACTACCCCTCCGCCTGCGCCGTCGCCGTCGTCAACGTCCTTCTCTCGGTGGGGCTCTACGGCCTGTACAGGGTGGTGAGCCGTCGTGCTGGTGCATAGCCGCGCCGCCCGCTGGGGCGTCTGGACCGTCTTCCTGCTGCTCTTCCTGCCCCTGTTCGCCCTGCCGCTGCTCGTCATCGTGGCCGCCTCGCTGTCGCGCTCATGGAGCGGTGTGCTGCCGTCCGGGCCGACCGGCGGCCACTACACCTCCGCCGTCCACGGCGACGCGCTCACCGCGCTGACCACCAGCCTGATCACGGCCGTGGCCGCGAGTCTGCTGGCCCTGGCCGCCGGTACCTGGGCCGCGCTCGCCGCCTCCGGTGCCGGGCGGCGGACGCGCCGGGTACTCGACGCGCTGTTCATGCTGCCGGTGGCCGTGCCGTCCGTGGTGGTCGGTCTCGCCGTGCTGGTGGCGTTCAGCAAGCCGCCGATGCTGCTCAACGGCACCCCGTCGATCGTGATCGTCGCCCACACCGTCCTGGTGACCGCCTTCGCCTACCAGTCCGTCTCGGCGGCCCTGGCCCGGCTGGACCCCGCCTACGAACAGGCCGCCGCGGGTCTGGGCGCCCGCCCCGGCTATGTGCTGTGGCGGGTCACCCTGCCCCTGCTGCTCCCGTCGCTCACCGCGGCGGCGGGGCTGTGCTTCGCCCTGTCCATGGGCGAGCTCAGCGCCACGATGATGCTCTATCCGCCGGACTGGCTGCCGCTGCCGGTCCGGATCTTCTCGGCCACCGACCGGGGCTCCCTCTTCACCGGCTCCGCGGTCGCCGTCGTCCTCATGGGAACGACGCTGCTCGTCCTGCTCGCCGTCTCCCGCATCCGCACCAGAGCCACCTTCCGCTAGGAGAAGCGAAACGTCATGTCCCGCGCACTCAAGCCGATCGCCGCCGTCGGCGGGGTCCTTGTCCTCGCCGTGTACCTCACCGCCTGCGGTGGTGCCACCGCCGATCCCCACGCCAAGGTCGTCACCGTCTACAGCGCCGACGGGCTCAAGGGCGAGAGCGGTGACGGCTGGTACGACAAGGTCTTCAAGGACTTCGAGAAGCAGACCGGTATCAAGGTCGAGTACGTGGAGGGCGGCTCCGGCGAGATCGTGCAGCGCGCCGTCCGCGAGAAGGCCAACACCCAGGCCGATGTGCTGGTCACCCTGCCGCCGTTCATCCAGCAGGCCGACGCCAAGGGGCTGCTGGACCGCTACGCGCCGAAGGGGGCGGACACGGTCGCCGCCTCCGACAAGTCCGCCGAGGACACCTGGACCTCCGTCGTCAACAACTACGCCGGGTTCATCTACAACAAGAAGCAGCTGAAGACCGCGCCCACCACCTGGGAGCAGCTCCTCGACGGTTCGTACCGCGGCAAGGTGCAGTACAGCACCCCCGGGGTCGCGGGTGACGGCACGGCGGTGGTCATCAAGGCCATCCATGACTTCGGAGGCAAGGAAGCGGCGCTGGACTATCTGAAGAAGCTCCAGTCCAACAATGTCGGCCCGTCCTCCTCGACGAGCAAGCTGGCGCCGAAGGTCGACAAGGGTGAGATCCACGTCGCCAACGGCGATGTCCAGATGAACTACGCCCAGTCCCGGTCCATGCCGAACCTCGGCATATGGTTCCCGGCCAAGCGGGGCGGCAAGCCCACCACCTTCCCGCTGCCCTACGCCGCCGGGCTGGTCAAGAACGCGCCCCATGAGGGCAACGCCAAGAAGCTGCTGGACTTCATGCTCACCGAGGCCGCTCAGAAGCAGGTCAGTGGGATCGGCGGCGGATTCTCGGCCCGTACGGACATCAAGGCCACGGACGCCAACGCCCGCGCGCTGGCGGAGATCATGAAGGGTGTCCAGATCTTCCACCCGGACTGGAAGGACATCGACGACCACCTCGACGCGTACATCGACGGCTGGAAATCGGCCACCGGCAGCTGATCTCCCCGGATCGAAGCGGTCCATGGCGCTGAGTGGCGCGCCATGGACCGTTTTTCTTTGGCCAACTGGCTTGATTTGACTGTCTGTTGACACTCCATTGACGATTCTTTTACTGTCTGAACGCGGCGGCAGCAACATCAACTTTAGCCGCCCACCGTTCCCCCTTCCCCATTCCGGAGGTGTCAGATGGAGCAGCTGATCAAGAAGATGGCTCAGGACGAGGTCTGGAAGAGCTGGGTCGCCGCCAACTCCGCCCAGGGCGGTGCCAAGGACGGCTGCATCAGCGCGTCCTCGAAGGAGGGCTGCATCAGCGCGGCGGGCAAGACGGGCTGTATCTCCTGACCCGTCGCTCTCCGAGCGCGACCGGGGTGGGGCGGACGGGCTCAAGCGGACCGGCGGCCCCACCCCGGCATGTCCACGCCCCGCCCGTGCGGGGCCTTCGTCTCTTCGAGGACGCCCAAGGTGGCCATGGACGACCAGCCGACACCCGACATCATCGACCAGGTACGGAACATCCCGCTGTACCGCGAGTCGATCGAGCGGGGACACTTTCCCGTACTGGAAAAGACCGAGATAGCCCGCGACTTCCCGCACAACTGGATGACGCCGGAGCTCGCCCGCGCCCTGGAGACCGGCGCGGCGGAGTATGTGCTGTCCACCGGCACCAACCACGCCCGGATGCGGCTCATCCGGCCCCCGTACTTCCTGCTCCACTCCTACTACCGGCTGTGGAGCGAACATCCGGACATCGCCCACACCTGGCACGACGGATGCCAACGGGTCTCGCTGACCACCGTGCTCGCCACCGAACACGTCGCCCGGGTCAATGCCGCCAAACACGGAGGCGAACCGGAGAAGGTCCCCTCGCCGGCGGAACGGCGGCTGGACGACCGCACGCTCTATCTCAACCTCCGGCTGGACCCCGCCCTCTGGGAACGCGCGGAGGTGGAGCGGATGCTCACCGAGATCCGCAGTGTCTGCGCAGCCCACCCCCAGGGCCGCTATCACCTCGACTGCTCCGGCTACCACCTGGCCCATCTGGTGCGCAAGGCGGACCAGTGGGGGATGTGGGACGACTTCCCCCGGCCCGCCAGCATCATCCATGCCTACGAGTACACCCCGCGCGGCGTACGGCGGTATCTGCGCGAGCACTTCGACTGCCCTGTCATCGACCTCTTCGGCAGCACCGAGCTGGGTTATCTCTACTACAGCGACCGCGACGGCCGCTATCACCCCTATCTGGACCGGATGAGCGTCGAACTGCTCCCCGTGGCGCCCGGCAGCGACATCCACCGGCTTGTGGTCACCAGTGTGCGCAATCCTCATATGCCGCTGATCCGCTACAACTCGGGCGACTGCGTCCGCACCCTCGACGGCTCGTCCGACCCCGGAAAGGTCGCCGCCTTCTGCGGCCGTGAGAAGGAACTGCTGGACACCGCGCGCGGGCCGGTGGCACAGGCCGACCTCGACGACCGCATCGACTCCGTCTCATCCCGGATCTTCCTCCACCAACTGGTGCTCACGGGGGAGAAGGAGTGCCGGTTGCGCTACACCACCTTCGACGACCGCCCCCTGGAGGCCGAGGAGACCGCCGTCCTGGAGCACGGTACGGCCCAACTGACCGGACTCCACTGCGTCCTGGAGCACCGGACCCACCTGCCCATCGGCAGGTCCGGCAAGTACGCGTGGCTCGCCACCGAGCGCTGATCCCCGGGTACCGACCCCCGAGCACCGCCCACCCGCCCCCCGACCACACCACGGACGGCCCATGACCCCACAGAGCACCCAGCCCCAGGTATCGGCGAAGGAGCTGACCGGCCTCCTCGGCGAACGACTGCACCACGAGGTGGTGGGCTACGCCACCGGCAGGACCGACGCCGGACCGGAGTACGCCGAGCGCCAGGTCCTCGAATGCCTCCGCTACCTCTATCTCGTCTCCCGCCACCGCGACCGGCTCAGCGGGCTCTTCCTGCCGGTCGAGCAGGAGATCGACGAGATCTGGCACTTTCTGATCCTCCAGACCCGGGAGTACCGCACTCTGTGCGAGGAGCGGCTGCCGGGTCGCTACTTCATCCACCACCGAAGCATCGCCTACGGGGACTACCAGCGGGAGCCGGGCCGGGAGCGGGCGATCGAGGAGGCGCTGCGCTGGATCCCCCTCTACTGTGCGGCGTTCGGGCCCTTCGACGAGGGCGCGCTGCCGCACTGGACCGTGGTGCGCTTCCTCCACACGCGGATGAACATGTCGCTGGAGGAGATCTCGGCGCTCGAACCGCTCGAACCGCTCGCCGCCGGATAACCTGCCGACGGCCGAACGCCGGCCATGTGAAGGGGGAGACCATGAGTGTCACACCGGCCGGGCGGACCGCCCGCGCCTCCGCGGAGCCGGGGGTCATACCCGAGCAGCGACGGGTGCTGACCGTCCTGGTGACGGCCCAGATCCTCAGCGGTGCGGGGATGGCCGCGGGCATCACGGTGGGGGCACTGCTCGCCGAGGACATGCTCGGCACCACCGGACTCGCCGGTCTGCCCGCCGCCCTGTTCACCTCGGGCGCCGCCCTGGGGGCCATGGCCATCGGGCGGCTCTCCCAGCGCTGGGGCCGCCGCCCCGGACTGGCTCTCGGCTATGCCACCGCGGCGACGGGGAGCCTCGGTGTGGTGGTGGCGGGCACCGTGGACAGTGTGCCGCTGCTCTTCCTCTCCCTGGTGCTCTACGGCGCGGGCAGCGCCACCAATCTGCTCGCGCGCTATGCCGGAGCCGATCTGGCGCCACCCGAGCGGCGCGGACGGGCGGTGAGTACGGTTCTGCTGGCCACCACCTTCGGGGCCGTCCTCGGGCCCAACCTCGTGGGCGTCACCGGGGACCTCGCACACTCCTGGGCCATGCCACGGCTCGTCGGTCCCTTCCTGCTGGCCGCCGTGGCGTACACACTGGGCAGCTGTGTGCTGGCGGGGTGGCTGCGCCCCGATCCGCTCCGGTTCGCCCGCGAACTCGCCGAGTGCCGGGCGGCGTCGGAAACCGGCGAGGGGACGGACGCGGGGACCGATGGTCCGGCCACCGGTCCCGCCACCGGGAAGGCCGGTGGGCGCCCCGCGCCCGGTGTGATCACTGGTGCCACGGTGATGGTCGTCGGGCAGCTGGTGATGATCGCCATCATGACGATGACCCCGGTGCATATGAAGGATCACGGCCACAGTACCCAGGCAGCCGGGCTGGTCATCGCGCTCCATGTGGGAGCGATGTTCCTGCCGTCGCCACTGAGCGGTCTGCTCGTGGACCGGGTCGGGAGACTGCGCGTCGCGGCGGCGGGCTCCGCCGTGCTGCTGTCCGCCGGGCTGCTCGCCGCGCTCGCCTCCCCGCACAGCGTGCCCGCCCTGGCCACCGCGCTGGTCCTGTTGGGCCTGGGCTGGAACATGGGGCTGGTGAGCGCCACGGCCATCATCACCGACGCCGTACCGCTGGACAGCAGGGCGGCCGTCCAGGGGCTGGTCGACGTCGGGGTGGCCATCGCCGGTACCACCGGCGGGCTGGCCTCGGGTCTGGTCGTGGCGGGCGGTGGCTACGGCTGGCTGGCGGCGGGTGGTGGCATCTTCGCGCTGACGGTCATTCCGGTCCTGGCCCTGGCCACGCGGCCCCGGCCCCGGCCACAGACCTGACACCGGTCCGCCGGTACCGGGCCCGCTCTCACACCACCGGATAGCCGCCGTCGACCCGGATGGCGGTGATCCCGCTGATATGCCGGGCACCGCACCGGTCCTGGGGCAGCACCAGCTGAGGGCCATGGCGGTCCAGCGGGGTGTCATCGATCCGGGTGGCAAGCAGCACCGGCGCCTGCCCGAAGTCCGGGTCGATCTCACCCCAGGACAGCAGGGCGCGATGACCGTCCGCACCGCTGACGGCGATGAGAAAACGCAACCGGTCCTTGCGCCGGGTCCGGTCGAACCCAGGCCCCGCGCCGAGGAGGACCTCATGCAGCAACGGGCCCTCGAAACGGTGCCGCTGGACACTGCTGGTCGCGCAATCGAAGCTCACCTGCGCTCGATGCTGGGGCCAGTTGAGCAGATCGGCCACCGTCAGTCGGGCCGGGCGGGCGAGATCGCCGGTGAGGACGACCGCGGCCAACGGACCGGCGGGCGCGAGGGACTGGCTCATGGGCATCCACCTCCCGGATGACGGTACCCGCGGCGCCCGTCCGCGCAAACGCATATGCATATCGAATCCCCTGCTCGAACAGCAGATGCGAGCACCTGTCGCGCAAGGTGCTCGCATCTGCGGAGAGTTGGAATCAGCGGACCGGAGTGGCCCTGATGTCATGGCCGTCGGCCGTCAGACAGCGCCCGGTGGACAGGTCATAGCGCCAGCCGTGCAGCGTGCAGGTGAGCACGTCGCCGTCGATCTGCCCGAACCGGCCGAGATCGGCGCTCAGATGGGGGCAGCGGCGCTGGATCCGCCAGCCGCCGGTCTCGATGTCCTGGCCGTCGTCCTGGCTCGCGTCGTAGTAGTTCTCCACGTACTCGATGCGCTCCATGGACAGGCACTTGAAGAACACATACAGGAACTCGTTGTAGGGCCCGATCCGGCTCGCGGTGAACCGCATCGACAGCAGCAGACTGTTGGACCAGTCCACCTCACGCCGCGCGATGTTGGTGGCCACCAGATCGCCCGTGGTGGACAGGGTGTAGCGGCAGCGCTCTCCGTCCCACAGCCGAACCTCCCGCCCCGGGAAGTCGATCACGATCGGCACCTCTCCCACATCCAGCCGAGCCGGGCCGCCCACTCCCGTGCAGATGTGCTCCGCCCGCGCCAGCAGCGGCTCCCACCACTCCTTCAGCTGCGCCAGCAGCTGGTCGCGGGGCAGCTCGGGGGAGCGCGCGGCGCGTTCGGCGGCCAGCACATCCTGCTGTCTGCGGGCGAAGTCCCGCAGATAGTCGCGCTTGTTGCGGAAGATGTGGTCGATCTCCTTGTCGGTGTAGCGGTGGGTGAGCTTGCACGCGGTGTCCTCCGGCTCCGCGACCGTGCCCGGCAGCAGCAGATGTGCCGGCACCTCCGGCCGCGCCCCGGCCAGTTCACGCAGGAACGCCCGCTGGTCGACGAAGATGCTCTCGCCGTCCCGGCCGGTGCCGTTGTGCTCGAACAGCGCCTCGTCGAGGAAACACGGCGGTCCCGCGTTGGGGAACACATGCTTCGCCTGCACCGCGTCGATGTAGCGCAGCGCCCGATCGAACTGGCCCTTCCGCTTGCGTGCGGCGAACTCCTTCTTCGCGGACAGCGGCAGCTGGTACACCATCGGATACCAGATGGCTCCGGAGAACTGCACGAAATACGCGTCCACCTCGCCGAACTCCCGGATGGCCGCGATGTCCAGCGGATGCGCGTCGTTCTGGTTGAGCAGGACGGTCTGCCCGTCGTCGAGCGAGAGCGCGGAGTCGCCGATGGGCCCGTCACCGGGGCCGGTCAGCGCGGTGATCATGATGCGCAGGCCGTCGCGCTCCACCGGGACACCGGTCCGGGTGCGCAGGAACCGGGTGAATCCGAGGTCCCGCAGTTCACGCTCCAGTTCATCGGTGGCGAAGGCCGGAAGCAGCACCGTGAGGTCCTTGCGGACATGCCGCCGCAGATTCTCCGCGTCGAAGTGGTCCCGGTGCAGATGGGAGACGTACAGATAGTCGGCCGACCGCCCGTAGTGCGCCCAGTCCAGGTCGGTGTTGTCCGGGAACGGAAACCATGAGCCGAAGAAGGCGGGGTTGACCCAGGGGTCGCAGAGCACCGAGCCCGCGGCGGTCTCGATGAACAGTCCAGCATGCCCCAGTCCGGTTACGCGCATACCACAGCACCCCAGCCAGCTAGGCAACATCGGATATGTCAACCGTGTCTGGGTTTTCTGGGATCTGCACCCGTAGTTGCGCCCCGCGGGTGGCGGCGGTCCGCCACCCGGGTCACCGCGGTGCGAAGGGAGGCACCAAGGCCCCGTCACCGGGTGCCGGAAACGCGATGGGCCGCCGCCACTTCCGGTGGGATCCGGAAGCGGCGGCGGCCCGAGCGTTCGGCCGCGGGGGTCAGCGGGCGGCGGTGGCGGCGCTGTTCGCGCCGGTCGCCTCCGCCGTCCGGGCAGCCGTACCGGCCGCCGGACGCGGGGTGAGCTGACGCTCGGCGAGATGGCCGAAGATCAGCCCGAAGGAGGCCCACAGGGTGCACTGGACGGTGAGGGCCGCCAGCCGGAACTGCCACAGCAGGGTCGCCGGGAAGTGCTCGGGCACATTGCTGTACGACGGGAGGAAAGCGTAGGCCAGCCCGACGGCCGCCACGAAGGCCACCGAAGCGGCCACGGTGGCGTTCCAGTTGCCCAGCCGCGGTGCGAGCCGCTTGCCGAGGATGACCGCGGCCACTGACAGCAGCACGCCCAGCACCACCATCAGGAAGTACAGCGCGGTCCGCTGGTCGAGGGTGGACGGGTCGCCGACGGCAGGTGGATTGGCCGGATACTTGAAGAAGGGCACCAGGTACACCGCCACCAGCGCGCCGAGCGAGACCAGCGCGGCGGTGGCGCGCGGCCCGAACCGTCCGATGCGGCCGAGGGCCACACAGACGGCGAGGGACGCGATGCCGCCGAAGGCGACACCGTAGATCAGCACACCGGTGGCCAGACCAGCGGTGGACTGCATGGTGCGGCTGACGAGTTCGACGCCGCCGTGCTCATGGCTGTGCGCCTCCTCGAAGGAGATCGCCGAGTCGATGCGCGGCTCGCCCAGCAGATACGCGACGACGAGGGCCAGCGCCCCGGCGGCGAGGCCCGCGAGCATGCCCCGGACGAGCAACGCCCGGACGGATATGGAGTTCATGACGGTTCCGCTTCCCCTGAACTGGGATGTGACGAGGGTGGGGTCGGGGTCAGTGGCAGGGGAAACCGAGCAGGTGACGACCGTCGTGCACCCACTCGTGCACATCCTCGCCGGAGACGAGAGCGGTGGCACCCTGCTCCGCGCCGACGAAGTAGAGCAGGACCAGCATGAGGATGCCGAAGAAGACGGCCCAAGGGGCGATGGCCTTGAGTGAAATCGGGGTGATCTCCGGCACCGGCTGGGCGCTGGGTGCGGGAACGGACTGAGCCATGGTCGAACCTCCTGGGGAACACGCGTCCCGGTCGTGGGTACTCGAACGACGGCGCCGGGTCTGACTCGTCCGGCGGCGGCCCCCGGGTGCGGGGTTCTCCGACGGACACACAGTGGCGCGACCGTGCCGGGCTCTCACCGGACTTCCGTCGCGCCGTCGTTGTCATGAGACGGTAGCGCGTGACAGTCGTTCACCGCTACGGCGCGATACCAGAATGTGCGCCCCTACATGGGCGAATGGTGCAGACGAGGGGGACAAGGTGGTGCGTATCACGCTGGTGACGCCCGCGGTCAACGCCGCGTTGCGGCAGGTGAGGTTCGACGACGCCCCGCCGGACCCGTCGGCCGCCCGCCGCGCCGAGGCCGCCGCGGGCTCCCTGCCGCGCCACGACATCAGCCTGACCGCCCCCTCCGAGCGCTGCCGCTCCACCGCGACCGCGCTGGGTCTGGACGCCGCGGTGGAGAAGGGGCTGCGCGATCTGGACGTGGGCCGCTGGCGGGGCCGCTCGCTGGACGAGGTCGGCCGCCGGGCACCGGAAGAGGTGGCTGCCTGGCTGGCCGATCCGGCGGCGGCCCCGCACGGTGGCGAATCACTGCTGGAGCTGCTGGACAGGGTCGGGGGCTGGCTGGAGGGCCGGGCCGGGCACGAGGAGAGCGTGCTCGCCGTCGCGGACCCCCCGGTGGTCCGGGCGGCGCTGGTACACGCCCTCGGCGTGCCCGCCCCGGCCTTCTGGCGGCTGGACGCCGCCCCGCTGACCGCCACCGAACTCAGCGGCCGCTCCGGGCGCTGGAATCTGCGCTGCGGGCGGCCGCTGACGGCGGCGGAGTGAGCCGGACCCTCAGCCGGTGCGGCCCGGCAGTGTGGCCCGCACCTCCCGGGCGGCGGCCACCAGGTTCTCCAGCGAGGCCCGGACCTCGGGCCAGCCACGGGTCTTCAGCCCGCAGTCCGGGTTGACCCACAGCCGTTCGGGCGGAACGGCCATGAGCCCCCTGCGCAGCAGGGCGGCCGCCTCATCGGCCCCCGGCACCCGCGGTGAGTGGATGTCGTAGACGCCGGGGCCGACCTCGCGCGGATATCCGGCCCCGGCCAGCTCCCCGGCCACCCGCATATGCGAGCGCGCCGCCTCCAGGCTGATCACATCGGCGTCGAGGTCGTCGATGGCCTGGAGGATGTCACCGAACTCGGCGTAGCACATATGGGTGTGGATCTGGGTGTCCGGGCGCACCCCGGAGGTGGTGAGACGGAACGCCTCGGTGGCCCAGGCCAGGTAGCCGGGGCGGTCGGCGGCCCGCGGCGGCAGAGTCTCCCGCAGGGCGGGCTCGTCGACCTGGATGACCGAGGTGCCGGCCGCCTCCAGATCGGCCACCTCGTCGCGCAGGGCGAGCGCCACCTGCCGGGCGGTCTCCGCGAGCGGCTGGTCGTCGCGGACGAAGGACCACGCCAGCATGGTGACCGGGCCGGTGAGCACCCCCTTGACCGGCCGGTCGGTGAGCGACTGGGCGTACGCGGTCCAGCGGACCGTCATCGGCTCGGGGCGGGAGATGTCCCCGGCCAGGATCGGCGGGCGGACATAGCGGGTGCCGTACGACTGGACCCAGCCGGACCGCGTGGCCAGATAGCCGGAGAGCCGCTCCGCGAAGTACTGCACCATGTCGTTGCGCTCGGGTTCACCGTGCACCAGGACGTCGATCCCCGCCGTCTCCTGGAAGGCGACCACCTCCCGGATCTCGGCCCCGACCCGCTCCTCGTACCCGGCGGTGTCCAGCCGTCCGGCCCGCAGCTCCGCACGGGCGGTGCGCAGTTCGGCCGTCTGCGGGAAGGAGCCGACGGTCGTGGTCGGCAGCAGGGGCAGCCGCAGCCGGGCGCGCTGGGCGGCGGCCCGATCGGCGTACGGCAGGGAGCGGCGCGCGTCGGTGGCGGTGACGGCGGCGGTACGGGACCGTACGGCGGGGTCGCGCGTCAGCGCGGACCCGGCGCGGGAGGCCAGATCGGCGCGGTTGGCGGCGAGCTGTGCGGCGATGGTGTGCGTACCGTCGGCCAGCCCGCGGGCGAGGGTGGCGATCTCGGCGGTCTTCTGCCGGGCGAACGCCAGCCAGCGCGCGATCTGCGGATCCAGCTCGCGCTCGGCCCCGGCGTCCAGCGGGACGTGCAGCAGCGAGCAGGACGCGGACACATCCACCCGGTCGGCGAGGCCCAGCAGGGTGCCCAGGGTGGACAGCGAGGCGGCCAGATCGTTGATCCACACATTGCGGCCGTCCACCACCCCCGCGACCAGCCGCTTGCCGGGCAGCCCGCCCACCGCGGCGAGATCCTCGACCTGGGCGGCGGCCGGTCCGGTGAAGTCCAGCGCCAGCCCCTCGACCGGGGCCTTGGCGAGCACCGGCAGCGCCTCGCCGAGCCGGCCGAAGTACGAGGCGACCAGCAGCCGGGGCCGGTCGGTCAGGGCGCCCAGCTCACGGTAGGCGCGGGCGGCGGCGTTCAGGTCGGCCGGGGTGCGGTCCTGGACCAGCGCGGGTTCGTCCAGCTGGACCCAGGTGGCACCGGCCGCCCGCAGATCGGCCAGCACCTCCGCGTACACCGGGAGCAGCCGGTCCAGCAGGGTGAGCGGGGCGAACGAGCCGTCCACCCCGGGGGCGGGCTTGGCGAGCAGCAGATAGGTGACCGGGCCGACCAGGACCGGGCGGGCGGTGTGGCCGAGTGCCAGGGCCTCCGCCAACTCGGCCACCTGACGGGCGGAGTCGGTGCGGAAGACGGTGTCCGGCCCCAGCTCCGGCACCAGATAGTGGTAGTTGGTGTCGAACCACTTCGTCATCTCCAGCGGGGCCACCTCGCGGGTGCCGCGGGCCATGGCGAAGTAGCCGTCCAGCGGATCGGCTTCGACGACGGCGCGGTGGCGCTCAGGGACGGCGCCCACCATCACACTGGTGTCCAGGACGTGGTCGTACAGCGAGAAGTCACCGGTGGGCACCTCGCGCACCCCGTCATCGGCGAGCCGGCGCCAGTTGGCGCGGCGCAGCCCGGCGGCGGTGCGGTGCAGCTCCTCGGCGGTGACCCGCCCCTTCCAGTACCCCTCGACCGCCTTCTTCAACTCCCGGTTCGCCCCTTGGCGGGGATAGCCGTACACGGTCGCCGTGGCGGTCGTGGCCGCGGACTCGGTTGTCACGGAACTCTCCTTCGCGAGCACTCGTCATGGGGTCCCGGGACCGGGCCGAGGGTGCGAAGGGATGGCGAGGACGGCGTGACACCGAAGGTGCCCGCCCGCGCCGCCGACCCGCCCTCGAGGTCACCGAGACATCCGCGCACGGCCGTCCGCGCACGGGCAGTGGCAGGTCTTCGGACTCACGGGCGCGCCTGTCGATCCTTCAGGCACCTACTGGCCGTCGCTTCCCAGACCCGGCCGGGCCCAGTGCGTATGACGGCGGTCGTTCCCGCTCACCGCTGCGGGGCAGTCCCGGATTCCCACCGGGTTCCCTCTTACGACGCGCCTGCCTGGCGGACAGGGCGAACCAGCTGCGCGGCCCAGCCTAGGCGCTCGGCGCGGCCGGGGGAAACGGCCCCGCCGGCACGGGAGTTCGCTCCAGCGGAATGATCTCTACAAGTCATCGCGACCGATGTGGGAAGAGGGAGCTGAACCGCATGTCCCAGGTACGCCGGGCCCATGTCTCCGATCACCGCGCGATCGTGGAGCGCGTCCAGACGTGGTGGGGTGACTCGCGCACCCCCGAACAGGCCCGTGAGCTGTCCCTGTTGCTGCCCAAGCTGTTCCTCCAGTTCTTCTCCGGCACCAGCCTGGTCCGGGAGAACGCGGACGGATCCGTCGCCGCCTTCCTGGTCGGCTTCTACTCCGCCGACAACGACGAGGAGGCGTACATCCACTTCGTGGGCGTGGACCCGGCGTTGCGCGGCCGGGGCGTGGCCCGCGAGCTGTACACCGAGTTCTTCCGGCGCGCCGCCGAGGCGGGCCGCCGTGAGGTCCGCGCCATCACCTCCCCGCAGAACACCGGCTCCATCGCCTTCCACCGTGCCATGGGCTTCGCCCTGGAGCCGGGCGACCGCGAGCTCGACGGCCTGCCCATGCACGGCGACTACGACGGTCCGGGGCAGCACCGGGTCTGCTTCCATCGGCCGATTCCGCGCACGAAGTGAGCATCCCGCGCTCGCGGTGAGCGCCACGCCGGTCCGGCCCGTATAGGGGGAGGGTCCTCGCCGTCCGGGGCCCGGGGCCGGATCGACGTGAAGGAGGCAGGGTGGTGAAGCACACGCGGCGACGCGTGCGCCGTGGCGTACGGTTCGCGGCCGTCGGGGCGTTGGTGGCGGGTGGACTGATGGTCTCGCAGTCCGTGTCGAACGGATCCGTCCAGGGGGCGGTGGGAGGCGATGCGCCCAGGGTCCTGGGAGACCGGGACGCGGGCCTCGGCGGGCGCCTGGAGACCACGCTCGGCGCCTCCCGTACCGCCGGGAGCTGGGTCGGTCCCGACGGCCGCATGGTCGTCGCGGTGACCGACGAGGAGGCCGCCGCCGAGGTCACCCGGGCCGGGGCGCGGCCCAAACAGGTGCGCTACAGCATGAAGGAGCTGGACTCCGCGGCACGGACGCTGCGCGCCGCACCCCGGGTGGCCGGAACCGCGTGGATGGTGGACCCCACCTCCAACAAGGTGGTGGTGCTCGGCGACAGCACCGTCTCCGCCGACCGCTGGTCCCGGATGAAGGGCGTCGCCTCCGAGGTGGGCGGGGAGGTACGGATGGAGCGCACCACCGGTGCCTTCACCACCAGAACCACCGGCGCCGCGCCCATCTTCGCCAGCGGAAGCCGCTGTTCGGCCGGGTTCAACGTCACCGACGGACAGAACGGCTACATCCTGACGGCCGGACACTGCGGCCCCAACGGCACCAGTTGGTTCACCGACACCTCGGGGAAGACCGGTATCGGCACCACGGTCCAGAGCAGCTTCCCCGGCAATGACTTCTCTCTGATCCGCTACGACAACCGCGCCCTGGACCAGAGCGGAGTGGTGGACGTGGGCGGCGGCCGGACGGTGCGTATCACCGGTGTCGCCGACCCCGTGGTGGGCCAGGAGGTGTTCCGCAGCGGCAGCACCACCGGACTCCGCTCCGGCAAGGTGACCGGGCTGAACGCCACCGTCAACTACCCCGAGGGCACCGTCAGCGGACTCATCCGCACCACCGTGTGCGCCGAACCCGGAGACAGCGGCGGGCCGTTGCTCGCCCAGGGCGTGGCGCTCGGGGTCACCTCCGGCGGCAGCGGCGACTGCGACAAGGGCGGAGTGACGTTCTTCCAACCCGTCACCAAGGCGCTCACCGCACTCGGGGTGACCATCCCGGGCACCAAGACCGGCGGTGCCAAGGCGGGCGGTGCGCCGGTCGGCCCCGCGGCGGGCAGTGCGGCGGCCCCCGGCGGCACCGGGGCCGAGGACCGCTCCCTGTCCGTCGACGGTGTGGTGAACCGCCTCCGTGACCTCGGCCCCGGTGCGCTGATCATCGGCGCCGGACTGCTGGGCCTGTTGTCCACCCTGACCATCCCCGGCCGGCGGCGCCGCTACCGCGACCACTACTCCACCGGCTGGGGGTGATCCCACGGACCGGGGCGACGGCGCGCTCGGGGCATCCCGCGAACGATCCGCTCGGCGAGCGCGCCGTCGCCCCTCCCTCCTCCCGCTTGCGTACGGTCGGGGCGTGCGTACCGCCGGACGAACCGGGCGTGCGTACCGCCGAACGGCGGCGACGAGCAGGAAGGGCGCGCGGCGACCACCGGGGCCGCGGTGCGGGTGGACGGCGGTTATGTGGACGCGATCGTGCCCTGAGCGCCGGACCCCGGACCGGGCTGGGGACCGGGCACCGGCGGGGAGCCCAGGTCGCATACCGCCACCCCCCGTTCCACCAGGCTCCCCAGCACCAGATGGCGGCCGGTGACACAGACGCTCGTGGCCATCCGGTACGGGGACCGGCGGTGCACCAGGTGGTGGGCCACCCGGCCGTCGGCGCCCACGGCAAGGATCCGTACCGTCGGCCGCGGGCCGGGGGCGAAGCGCCGCACCGCCCGCCACGCCGCCCTCCTGACGGCGGGTGAGGCCCGGTGCAACCAGTCCACGGCGGGCTCCCGCGGTCCGGCCAGGGCGACCCAGAACAGCCCGCCGGGGCCACGGGTGAGATTGTCCGGGAAGCCCGGCAGACCGCCGAGGAGGGTGTCCCGCCGCCCGGCCCGGGGACCGGTCAGCCACAGACGGCTGATCCGGTAGGCGCCGGTCTCCACCACGGCCACGAACGACTCGTCCTCGGCCAGCGCGACGCCGTTGGCGAACTGGAGTCCGTCCAGCAGCACCTCCGGGCGGCCGCCCGGAGTCAGCCGGAGCAACCGCCCGGTGCCCCGGTGCTCGAGGATGTCGCCGAGCCACGCCTCCAGGGCGTAACGGCGGCTGGAGACGGTGAAGTAGACGGTGCCGTCCGCCGCCACGGCCACATTGGAGCAAAAGCGGAGCGGTTCGCCGTCCACCTCGTCGGCCAGCACCCGTACCGCACCGTCGGCCGGGGAGACGGCCAGCAGTCCGCGGCGGGCGTCGCACACCAGCACCCCGCCGTCGGGGGAGGGGGCCAGTCCCAGCGGTCTGCCACCGGTGCGCGCGATCACCTCCGACCCGGCCCGGTCCCGCGCGGGGGACAGCGTGAGCCGCCGGACCGCCCCGTCCGCGGTCCCGGTCAGGATCCGGCCCTCGGTGTCGAGCGCCACATGCTCCGGCCCATGCGCCTCGGGGGCCAGCACCCGCGGATACGGCAGTGGTTCGGTCATCTCGCCTCCGGGATACCACAGCGGAGACGGCCCCCGCCGTCACGGGAGCCATCTCGGACGAAGGGGCGCCGCGGACTCACATGGTGTGGTGGTGGTGCCGGTGTTCGGGGTCCTCGACCACCGGTGTCGCCGTCGTCGGCGCGATCACACGCCGACGCTTGTAGACGCTGACGTACGCGGCCATCCCGATGACCCCGACGGCCATCAGGATCAGGCCCACCAACTGGACGTTGAAGCCATTGGCGTCCCAGTCCGTAGCGAAGGTGAGGATACCCCCCACCGCGATCATGAGTATGCAACCGCCCAAGCCCATGAGTAGTGCCTCCGTACACAAGTCGGCTGATCCGGGCTGCCGCGAAGCCGGGTACCCGTACCCGGCGGTGTCATTCCCCTGCGCCCGCACCAGCCGCCGCGACGCGAGGGCCGGATCGCTCCCCTCGGGAGCGATCCGGCCCATGGAGCGTTTCCGGCCAGGGGTCACCCGGTGGCGCCACCGGGTGAGGAGGGAACCGTGGGGAGCGCGGTGAACAGATCGAGACCCATCGCCGCGGCGATGAGCAGCCCGAGGATGCCGAGCAGCACGGCGCCCCAGGCCACCGCCGTGATCCACGGGGCGGCGGCCGAAGCCGAGGAGGTGTCCGGCGCCGAGGGGTGGCGGCGCGTCAGTACCACCGCGGCGATCACCACGGCGGCCAGCGCGAAGATCCCGTTGACCAGGGCGGCGGTGTGCCACGGGGTGCCGTACAACGCGGCGATCTGGTCTCCGGCCGAGCCGGACTGGGCCGCGATCTGCCCGGTCAGCTGCTTGCGCTCCTGCATCATCGTGCCGAGCCAGGTGCCGCTGACCGAGGCGAAGCCCAGGCCCGCGGCGACGACCGCGGCGGCGCCCGGGAGCACTCCGGGGGTGGCCGCCCGCGGCGCGGGCTGATCGTCCCGGTCATCCCCGGCGGGATCGTGGTCGGGGTGGTGGTCGTCCGTGGCGTGATCCCCGTCAGGGGATTCCGTGCGGTCCTCGACCGCCTCCGGGGCACCCTCCGCCGTCTTCTGCCCGGCGTCCTCGGGTGCATCCCCCGCCTTCACGGGGTCGGTCGAATGGTCGGTCCTGGTGGTGGTGTCCATGGGGCGGACCGTAGGGACCGAAGATGAGAGTCCGCTGAGAAAGCGATGTCATCCCAGCGCACCGGATCGACGGCGCCGACCGGGTGGAGACCGGCCGGTCCGCATACGCTGGCCGCAGCGTCTCACCGTTGGCCGAAAACCTTCGCTGGACGACAGGAGCACACCGTGGCCGGCCCCACCCACGACGGCGCCGTATCCGACGGCGGCCCGCGGCACCGCTTCCGCGCGTGGCTGCTGGAGGGGCTGACGGACATGGCCAGGCGCCAGCCCGGACCTCATGCCCAGCCGGAATCCGCGGACAAGGGACACCCCTGGTGGCGGGTGATGTGCCTGACCGGTCTCGACTACTTCTCCACACTGGGTTACCAGCCGGGTATCGCCGCGCTGGCGGCCGGACTGCTCTCCCCGCTGGCCACCGTGGTGCTGGTGGTGGTCACCCTGGTGGGCGCGCTGCCGGTCTACCGGCGGGTGGCCGAGGAGAGCCCGCACGGTCAGGGGTCGATCGCCATGCTGGAGCGGCTGCTCACGTTCTGGAAGGGCAAGCTGTTCGTCCTCACCCTGCTGGGCTTCGCCGCCACCGACTTCCTCATCACCATCACCCTCTCGGCCGCCGACGCCACCGCCCACCTGGTGGAGAACCCCCATCTCACCAGCGCCCTGCACGGCCATGAGGTGGCCGTCACACTGATCCTCGTCGGCATGCTGGGCGCGGTGTTCCTCAAGGGGTTCACCGAGGCCATCGGGATCGCGGTGGCCCTGGTCGGGGTGTATCTGCTGCTCAACGCCGTGGTGGTGGCGGTCGGACTGTGGCATGTGTTCACCGCCCCGCATGTCATCCCCGACTGGTCGAACGCCCTGACCGCCGAACGCGGCAGTCCGCTGGTGATGGTCGGGGTGGCCCTGATCATCTTCCCCAAGCTGGCGCTGGGCCTGTCCGGGTTCGAGACCGGCGTGGCCGTGATGCCGCATATCGAGGGCAAACCCGGGGACACCGAGGAACGCCCCACCGGGCGGATCCACGGCGCCCGGAAGCTGCTGACCACCGCCGCGGTGATCATGAGTGTCTTCCTGATCACCTCCAGCTTCATCACCACCCTGCTGATCCCGCAGAAGGCTTTCGAGGAGGGCGGCCCGGCCAACGGCCGCGCCCTGGCCTATCTCGCCCACGAGTACCTGGGATCGGCCTTCGGCAGCGTCTACGACGCCTCCACCATCGCCATCCTCTGGTTCGCCGGGGCCTCGGCCATGGCCGGGCTGCTCAACCTCATGCCCCGCTATCTGCCGCGCTACGGCATGGCTCCCCACTGGGCGCGCGCGGTCCGCCCGATGGTGCTGGTCTTCATCCTCGTCGCGTTCCTGGTCACCTGGATCTTCGAGGCGAACGTGGACGCCCAGGGCGGCGCCTATGCCACCGGTGTCCTGGTGCTCATCACCTCCGCCGCCATCGCCGTCACCATCGCCGCCCGGCGGGCCCGGCAGCGCGGCTGGAGCCTCGGCTTCGGGGTCATCTCGCTGGTCTTCCTGTACACCACGGCGGTCAACGTCATCGAGCGGCCCGACGGCGTCAAGATCGGCGCCTGTTTCATCGCAGGCATCATGGCCGTGTCCCTGCTCTCCCGTGTCGCCCGCGCCTTCGAACTGCGGGTGACCAGCGTGACCTTCGACGCCATGGCCGAGCGGTTCATCCGCGACATCGCCCACCGCAGGATCCGCTTCATCGCCAACAAGCCCGAACGCCGCGACCTGGCCGAGTACCGCGAGAAACAGCACCAGATCCGCACCGACAACGACATCCCGCCGGAGGAGGACATCATCTTCGTCGAGGTCACCGTCGCCGACCCGTCGGAGTTCGAGAGCGAGTTGCGGGTGTGCGGAGAGGTCGTGCACGGACGCTACCGGGTGCTCACCCTCCAGAGCGCCACCATCCCCAACGCACTGGCCGCCCTGGTGCTGCGGGTGCGGGACGAGACCGGACAGCGGCCGCACATCTACTTCGAGTGGACCGAGGGCAATCCGCTCGCCCACTTCCTGCGCTTCTTCCTCTTCGGGCAGGGCGAGGTCGCGCCTGTCACCCGCGAGGTGCTGCGGGAGGCCGAACCCGACCGCGCCCGCCGCCCCCATGTCCACGTCGGCTGAGCGTCAGCGTTCCGTCAAGGCCGGGCCGTCCGGCGTACGGAACGCGTCAGCACAACAGGCACCGGACCCCCGTTCGGCCTAGCGTGGAGACATGGGACGGGGAACGGAACGACCGGCCCCGGTGCCCGGCGGGCAGCGCGCCGGGCACCCGGTGTCCGCGCACTCCGACAGCGACCGCCGGTGGCGCGGGGACGCCCGGTGCGCGGCATACTGCGCGCTGACGTTCGTGGTGCTGACCACCCTCCTCGACTGGGGCTCGGGCGGGCTCACCGTCGGCCGTGCCGATCTGTGGGCGTTGATCGGCGCCGTGGTGTTCATGGTGCTCCGCCCGGCCCGGGTCACCGCCGGCGACGGCTGGCTCGCCGTCCGCGGACTGCTGTGCGAACGCCGGGTGCGCACCGACGCCCTGGTCTCGGTGATGGAGTACGGATCCATTTCCACCCGGCTGGTGCTGCGTGATGCGCACGGCCACGCGGTGGAGCTCGACCCCGATGTGCTGGTGGCCAATCCCCTGCTGTGGCACCGGCTGGACGCGGGCGCCCGCCGCTCCCGTCAGCGCGGCACCCTGCGGCACGGCGCCGCCGTACTCGACCGGCTGGGCGAGCGCATCGACGGCGGCACCGCCCGCGAGATCCTCAAGGCGTCCGGACTCGACTGAGACGCGCACCGTGCCACGCGGCGGGGGAGACCCGGTCGCGTGGCACGCGCTCTCCGCGTGGATCAGTGCGCCACCGGCTCCGTGTCCGGCTCCGCGGCGGGCAGACTGTCCATGAAGGAGCTCACCGAGAACACCGCCCGGCCCGGCCCCGGCGGACCGTAACCGGGAGGCGAGGTCAGCCCGAAGTCCTCCAGCGTCGCCCGGTAGGTCTCCAGCAGGCGGATGTGGTACTCCAGCGGGGCGCCCTGCGGATTGGCCTTGCCCAGTGGTGTGGTCGGCTCCGGACACCAGGTGGTGAAGCGGGGCACCACCCCGTGCGACATGAAGAACCGCAGTCCTTCGGCGGTCGATTCGATGGCCTCGCCCACCGAGGTGAAGCCGAAGGGCTCGGCCATCTCCACGCCCGCCACGAAGTTGGGGATCACATTGCGGGCGCCGAACACCTCGGTCGAGTCCAGGATGCGGCGGTGCCACTCGTCACGGCCGACGTAGCGTTCCTTGCCCGGGCAGTACAGCTCGAACAGACGCCGGTCCCACACCTCGAAGTTGGGGTGGTAGATCCGGACCCCGTAGTCGTGGAACCGCTGTACGTCCGCCTTGGGCAGCGCCTGCGCCACCACCTTGCCGATCCACCGGCCGGGGAAGCGCTCCTCGATGGCCTTCGCGTACCGGCCGTAGAAGTCGGCCTCGTCCCGGCCGCCCACCTGCGAGGTGATGGCGCCGCCGGTGAGCGTGTACGCCTGGGAGGTGCGGCCGGTGTCATGCCGGTCGATGATCTCCAGCGCCTCCAGCACCTCCTCGACCGGCTTCACCCCGGTGTACGGGCGCCCGGCCGCCTTGTGCTGACGCCAGTTGTGGTTGATGTCGCAGTACTGGCACTCCTCCTTGGCGCCGAAGTACTGGCACACCCGGAACACCGTCAGATAGACGAGGTAGCCCCACTGGATGGTCGGCGCCACCTCCATCACCGACTTGCCGTTCGCCAGCGTGTGGCGGTAGTAGTCCGGCATCGGCGGCAGACCCACGTCCGCGATCCGGCGGCCGTCCAGATACAGGCCCAGTGCCCCGTCCTCCCCGGCCCGCACCACATACGGCGACGCCGGATTGACCCGCACGGACACCACGGTGCGGCGCAGCTCGTAGGGCCCGCCGGTGAGCACGATCTCCTCGGGCGGCCGGTTGAGGGCCGCCGCGCCCAGCTCCGGCAGGGTGCGGTGGTCGAAGGAGAAGATGAAATACGACTTCGGCTTGACATCGCCGTCCTCGTTGCCACTCAGCGCCGACTCGTCGAAGGCCATGCCACCGCGCAACAGGTCCTCTTTGAGGACGGCTTCCCGGGGCACCTGGGGGAAGCGCTCCATCAGGTCCTCGACCAGCGCGGTACGTCCTCGGCTCTCCATCAACTGCACCATCCCTGACTCTGCCTGGCCTCGTCCGGTCCCAGTATCGACGTGGTGGTACCTGCGCAGGTCTCTGTACTCAACACCTTAGATCAGAACATCCGTTCACCTTCGGGAACCCCGGTGTGGCGTCGCGCACCCGGACAGTCGACCCCGCCCAGGACGCCGACCGGGGCGCGCTCCGCGGCGCCCCGCTCTACGGTGGAAGTCATGGCTGTCACCCGGCTCGGCCTGGTGATCCACCGGGCCCGACCCGCTGCCGTCGCGGCGGCCCGTGCCGCGAGTGCGTGGGCCGCCGCCCATGCCCTCCCCTGCACCGAGATCGACGTATGGCGCGGCGACCACCCACGGCGCAGCGCCCAGGAGGAGGCCGACGCGGCCGGGCACCCCGATCTGATCGTCACCTTCGGCGGCGACGGCACCTTTCTGCGCGGCGCCCGCATCGCCGCCAAGGACGGGGGCTCCGCGCTGGGGGTGAACGTCGGCCGGGTCGGCTTCCTCACCGAAATCACCCCCGACCAGGTGGAAACCGCGCTGGACACGGTGCACGCGGGCGGCGCCACGGTCGAGGAACGCATGCTGCTCACCCTGCGCGCCTCGCGGCTCCTGGAACTGCCCGTCGGCATGGAGGCGCTGCTGCGCTATGGCCGCGGCCCCGTCCTGCCACCACCGAAGGTCCGCCCCGGCAGCCCGGAGGAGGTCGGCTGGGGCGTCGCCCTCGATGTGGTCGCCGTCAACGATGTGGTCTTCGAGAAGCTGGCCCGTGACCGGCAGGCCAGCCTCGGGGTGTATGTGGCCGGTCAGTTGCTCGCGTCCTACTCGGCCGACGCGATCATCGTGGCCACGCCCACCGGCTCCACCGCCTACAGCTTCGCCGCGGGTGGCCCCGTCGTCTCCCCGTCCATGGACGCGCTGGTGTTCACCCCGGTGGCCCCGCACATCGCCTTCGACCGCACCGTCGTGGCCGCTGTCGACGAGGCCGTCGCCGTACGGGTGCTGCCCCATTCGGGGCGGGTGGCGGTGAGCATCGACGGCCAGTTGCGCGGTGTTCTGGAGCCGGGGGACTGGGTGGCGGCCTACCGGGCGCCGGACCGGCTGCGGCTGGTGCGGCTGGAGCCCATGGAGTTCTACCGGCGGCTGCGCGAACGCTTCCGGCTTGCCGACTCGCCCGCGGCCGACCCGGCCCCGCCGTTCTACCGCCCGCGCACCCCGGTCCCCGCCGACCTGGCTCATCTGCGGCTGCCCCCGCCACCCGAGGCATGACCGTGGGGCGGCCCGCTGGAGATGCGGGGCCCTCACCCCGGTGCCACGCTGAAGGGTGTGACAGCGCACACGTATCACACCGATCTCACCCTGCGTGTCAACGGTGCTGACCGGGCCCTCACGCTCGACAACCGGGTGACGCTGCTGGACGCCCTGCGCGAACACCTGGCGCTGACCGGGGCCAAGAAGGGCTGTGACCACGGGCAGTGCGGAGCCTGTACGGTCCTCGTCGACGGCGAGCGCGTCAACAGCTGTCTGGTGCTGGCGGTGGCGGCGGCCGGTCATGACATCACCACGATCGAGGGGATCGCCGCCCTGACGGCGACCGGTGAACTCCACCCGCTCCAGCAGGCGTTCCTCGATCACGACGGCTTCCAGTGCGGCTACTGCACACCCGGCCAGATCTGCTCGGCGATCGGCGCCCTCACCGAGGCCGCACGCGGCTGGCCCAGCCATGTCACCGAGGACGTGGCCGCCGGTGTCCCCGCGGCACAGCCCCTGGACACCGATGAGATCCGGGAGCGGATGAGCGGCAACCTCTGCCGCTGCGGCGCCTACCGGGGCATCGTGGACGCGATCCGTGAGGTCTCCGGGGGCAATGGCGGAAGGGCCACCCGCGCCACCGCACCGGGCGGTGCCCGATGAAACCCTTCGCCTACGAACGCGCCACCGCGCCCGAGGCCGCCGCCACACGTGTCACGGACACCGCCGACGCCATGTATCTGGCCGGTGGCACCAACCTGGTGGACCTGATGAAGCTGGGCGTGGCCGAACCCACCCTGCTCGTCGACATCACCGGTCTGCCGTACGACAGCATCGAGCACCGCGCCGACGGCAGCGTGCTGATCGGCTCGCTGGTCTCCAACAGTGTGCTCTCCGGCGACCGCGGTATCCGGAGGCGCTTCCCGGCGGTGGCCGAGGCGGTGCTCGCCGGAGCCTCCGGACAGTTGCGCACCAGAGCCACCACCGGCGGCAATCTGCTCCAGCGCACCCGCTGTGTGTACTTCCAGGACGTCACCAAGGCGTGCAACAAACGCGAGCCGGGGAGCGGGTGTTCGGCCCTCGAGGGCAGCCACCGCGACCTCGCCGTCCTGGGCACCTCCGACGCCTGCGTGGCCACGCACCCGTCCGACATGGCGGTGCCGATGGCCGCGCTCGACGCCGTCGTCCACCTCCGGCGCGCCGGAGGAGACACCCGCTCGGTGCCGCTGACCGACTTCTATCTGCTGCCCGGCGACACTCCGGAGCGGGAGACCGTGCTCGAAGCCGGGGAGCTGATCACCGGTGTGGAGCTGCCACCGCCACCCGCGGGGGCCGCCATGTGCTACCGCAAGGTCCGCGACCGCTGGTCCTACGCCTTCGCCCTGGTATCCGTCGCCGCCGTGGCCGCCACCGGGCCCGACGGCACGCTGAGCGAGATCCGGCTGGCACTCGGCGGAGTGGCGCCGCTGCCCTGGCGGGCCCGCCGGGCCGAGGAGCAGCTCGCCGGCCGCCGTCCGACCGAGGAGGCGCTGCGCTCGGCGGCCCGGGCCGAGTTCGCGTCGGCGCGCCCGCTGCCGAGGAACGCGTTCAAGATCGACCTCGCGGTGGACCTCATCACCGCCACCGTGCTGGAGCTCGTCGGAGGGGAAGGGCGATGACCACGCTCGAAAGGTCCGTGGGCGCCGACGTGACCCGGATCGAGGGACGCGACAAGGTCACCGGCGCCGCGCTCTACGCGTACGAATACCCGGTACGGGACGCCCTCTACGCCTGGGCGGTGCAGTCCACCGTGGCCCGCGGCCGGGTGCGCGGTGTCGACGGCGGCGGGGCGCTGGCGCTGCCCGGTGTGGTGGCCGTACTCGACAGCGGGAACGTGCAGCGGCTGCACCCCACCGAGGACCCCGAACTCTCCGTGCTCCAGTCCACCGACATCGCCTACCGCGGCCAGATCGTGGCGGCCGTGGTCGCGGACACCTACGAGACGGCATGCCAGGCCGCGGCGGCGGTGCGCGTGGAGTACGAGGAGAACGGCCACGACGTCGAACTGCGCGACGACGATCCGAACGCCTTCGTCCCGGACACGGTCAACGCGGGCTACCCCGGGCTGCGGGAGAGCGGCGATGTGGACACCGCCTTCGCCACCGCGCCGGTCACCGTCGACGCCACGTACACCACACCCCCCGAACACGCCGCCCCGATGGAGCCCCACGCCACCATCGCGGTCTGGGACGGTGACGCGCTCACCCTCTACAACGGCGACCAGGGACCCTGGATGACGGCCGAGGCGCTCGCCGAGCTGTTCGGCCTGCCCCGGGGCAGCGTACGGATCGTGGCCGACCACGTCGGCGGTGGCTTCGGCTCCAAGGCGGTGCCCCGGCCGCCCACGGTGCTCGCCGCGCTGGCCGCCCGCGCCGTGGGCCGCCCGGTGAAACTGGCGGTGACCCGGCAGCAGATGTTCAGCATGGTGTCGTACCGGACGCCCACCGTGCAGCGCGTCAGACTCGCCGCCGAGCGGGACGGCCGTCTCACCGCCATCTCGCACAACGCGCTCCAGCAGAGCTCCCGGCTCACCGAGTACTGCGAGCAGACCGTGGCCGCCACCCGCATCATGTACGCCGCGCCCCACCGCCGCACCATCCACCGGCTGGCTCAGCTGGACGTACCCACCCCCTCCTGGGTGCGCGCCCCCGGTGAGGCACCGGGGATGTTCGCGCTGGAGAGCGCGATGGACGAGCTGGCGGATGCGCTGGGCATGGACCCGGTGCGGCTCAGGGTGGTCAATGAACCCGCCGTGGATCCCGAGTCCGGACGCCCGTTCAGCAGCCGCAATCTGGTGGCGTGTCTGCGCGAGGGTGCGGCCCGCTTCGGCTGGGAGGGACGTGACCCGGTGCCCGGCCGCCGCCGGGACGGGCGATGGCTGCTGGGCAGCGGAGTGGCGGCGGGCAACTACCCCGTCTACACCATGCCCGCCACCGCGACCGCCCGTGCCGAACCCGACGGGAGCTTTGTGGTGCGGATCGCCGCGGCGGACATCGGCACCGGCGCGCGCACCATGCTGACCCAGGTGGCCGCCGATGAACTCGGCGTGGCACTGGACCGGGTCACCCTGGACATCGGCCGCAGTGTCTACGGCAACGCCCCGATGGCGGGCGGCTCCATGGGCACCAGTTCCTGGGGGTGGGCGGTCAGCAAGGTGTGCCGGGCGCTCGCCGAACGGCTCGATGAGACCTCCGGCGCCGTTCCGCCCGAGGGACTGGAGCTGAGCGCGGACACCACCGAGGACGTCCAGGCGCAGAAGAAGCTCGCCCGTTGCTCGTTCGGCGCCCAGTTCGCCGCGGTACGGGTCGACGCCGTCACCGGCCAGGTGCGGGTCGACCGGCTGCTCGGGGTGTTCACGGCCGGACGGATCATCAACCCCCGCACCGCACGGTCCCAGTTGCGCGGCGGAATGTGCATGGGATTGTCCATGGCACTGCACGAGATGCTCGACGTGGACCCGCACTACGGCGACTTCGCCAATCACGACTTCGCGACCTACCACGTGGCGGCGAACGCCGATGTGCGCGATGTCGAGGCGTACTGCCTCGAGGAGGAGGACGGCGAACTCAACCCGCTGGGCACCAAGGGCGTCGGTGAACTGGGGATCGTCGGTACGGCCGCGGCGGTGGCCAACGCCGTGCACCATGCCACGGGCGTCCGGGTCCGCGATCTGCCGATCACCCTGGAGCGAGTGCGGGCGGGGCTGCGCAACTGACCGTGGCCCGACCGGTGTTCCGCGGCGGAACGAGTGGTGGGCCGATGTCATCCGGGTGTCCCGCGGTGACGGCGCGGGACACCCGGTGTGTCCGGGGTACGGAGATCAGCCCTTGTCGCCCGCGCCGCCCTGCTTCTTACCCTTACCAGCCGCGCCACCGTTACCGGCCGCGCCGCCCTGATCGTCCGCCGCACCACCGCCGTTGCCGGCCGCTCCGCCGCCGTCGCCTCCGGCAGCGCCGCCGTCGTCACCGATGGTGGCGCCGACCGCCTTCAGCGCGGTCGTCACCGGCTGGAAGAAGGTCTCCCCACCGGAGGTGCAGTCGCCGCTGCCGCCCGAGGTCAGACCGATGGCGCTGCCGTCCTGGCTGAACAGGGGGCCGCCGCTGTCGCCGGGCTCGGCGCACACATCGGTCTGGATGAGCCCGCTGACCGTGCCCTCCGGGTAGTTGACGGTGGCGTCCAGACCGGTGACCGAGCCGTCGTTGAGGCCGGTGGTGCTGCCCATCCGGGTCACCTTCTGACCCACCGTGGCGTCGGCCGCCTTGGCGATGTTCACCGTGTTGCCGTCACCGGTGTTGACCGTGCTGGGGGCCTCGGTGTTGGGGTCGTCGTAGGTGACGAGCGCGAAGTCGCCGTCACCGGGGAAGGTGGCGTCCTGCACGGTGCCGATCGGGGCACCGTTCTGGGAGTCCGACCACTCCTTGGCGGCGACACCGCAGTGTCCGGCGGTGATGAAACCGGGCGCGCCACTGTCCGTGGTGACGTTGAACCCGAGCGAACACCGCGACCCGCCGCCGAAGATGGCGTCACCGCCCTCGGCGAACGGCTTGAACGTGCCTTGGGACTTCTTGATGGTGGCCACGCCCTTGCCCAGCGAGTTGACGGTGGACTCGAGCGTGTCCCACTTCCCGCCGGTGACGGTGCGGTCCGCGGTGACCCGGATCTCGTTGGTCTGGGGATCGACGGACCACGCCGTGCCGGGAATGGTCGCCTTCGTCTTCAGCGTCTTCGCCGCGGACTCGAGGTCGGCGGTGCTGTTCTTGACGCTTCTGGCCACCGCCCCGGCCTTCTTGACCTCCACGTCCACATCGTTGCCGTCCCCGACGACATTCACGATGACCTGCTGCTTGTCCTTGTCGTAGTAGGCCCCGGCGAACGCCTCGCCCAGCGTGGACGCCAGTTGCGAGGCGATGTCCGCCGCGGATGCCGCGTTCACCTTCTTGGGCTGGAGGTCGGTCTTGTCGCCGTCCTGGGAGGCGTTGGCGTTCGGCAGCAGGATCGCCGCCGCGACGACGGCGGCCGCACCGGCCCCCGCGAAGACAACCTTGCGCTTCGGTACGCGTTTATGGCTCAACTCATGACCTCCAGTCAGGGGGGCACCGAGTTCGCTCGCCCGCAACGGACGAGGCTCGACCCGGCAGTTGATACGCGCGGTGCGCGAGTTGCGTTCAGAGTGACGTTGGCCGGGCTTCCGGCGGCGTCCCCGGAACCGCCGCGACCAAGCGGTTTCCCGCAGCGGATCGCGACCGGACGATACGCAGCGTGAGCAATATGGCGCGCTTGCAATTAATTTTCCATGCAAGTATTGTCGGCGCGCATAAGACGCGGATGCCCTCGCTTGGAGTGAACCCCCTATGCCCCTCGCCCTGCTGGCCCTGGCCATCGGAGCCTTCGGGATCGGAACCACCGAGTTCGTGATCATGGGCTTGCTGCCCGAGGTCGCCGGTGACTTCGGTGTCTCCATCCCCACCGCCGGCTTCCTGGTGACCGGCTATGCACTCGGTGTCATGACCGGTGCGCCGCTGATGACCGCACTCGGCACGAAGATCTCCCGCAAGCGCATGCTGATGCTGCTGATGGGCCTGTTCATCCTGGGCAATGTGGTCTCGGCCGCCGCCCCGGCCTTCGGTGTGATGGTCACCGGGCGGATCGTCGCCTCCTTCGCCCACGGCGCGTTCTTCGGCATCGGATCGGTCGTCGCGGCCGACCTGGTCGCCCCCGAGAAGAAGGCCGGAGCCATCTCGATGATGTTCACCGGTCTGACCGTCGCCAATGTCGTCGGCGTACCCCTCGGCACCTCCATCGGCCAGTCGCTGGGCTGGCGGACCACCTTCTACCTCGTCGCCGCCCTCGGTGTGATCGGCCTCGCGGGCATTGCCAAGCTGGTCCCCGAGGTCCCCAGGCCGGAGGGTGTGCGCCTCCGCCACGAGCTGGCCGCCTTCCGCAATGTGCAGGTGCTGCTCGCCATGGCGATGACGGTGCTGGGCTTCGGCGGTGTCTTCGCCGCGATCACCTACATCGCGCCGATGATGACCGAGGTCGCCGGATTCGCCGACTCCTCCGTCACCTGGCTGCTGGTCCTCTTCGGCCTCGGCATGGTCGGCGGCAACCTGGCCGGGGGCAGGTTCGCCGACCGTGCCCTGATGCCGATGCTGTATGTCTCGCTGGGTGCCCTGGCCCTGGTCCTGGGGCTGTTCACGGTCACCGCGCACCACAAGTTCGCGGCCGCGATCACCATCGCCCTGGTCGGCGCGCTCGGCTTCGCCACCGTCCCCCCGCTCCAGAAGCGGGTGCTGGACCAGGCGGCGGGCGCCCCCACCCTCGCCTCCGCCGTCAACATCGGCGCCTTCAACCTGGGCAACGCGCTCTCGGCCTGGCTCGGCGGGCTGGTGATCTCCGCCGGGCTCGGCTACACCGCCCCGAACTGGGTCGGCGCCGCCCTCGCCGCCGCCGCACTGGCGCTCGCGGTGCTCGCCGGTGCCCTGGAGCGCCGTAAGGCCCACCACCTCGCCCCGGCCGTGTCCGGTGCCGTCCCCGAGCCGGTCCGTGTACCCGCCGGACACCGCTGACGGGGCCGTCCGCGCCGCCGCCGCTCTTCCCCGCACCCGCCGTTTCCTGATGTAGTCGGCGGATGAGCATCGCATTGTTCACCCTCGGGGGCACCATCGCCATGGCCGGACAGAGTGGCAGCGGTGTGGTGGCCCGGCTGACCGGCGCCGACCTCACCGCCGCGGTGCCCGGCCTCGCCGAACTCGGTGTTCCGCTGGAGATACGGGATACCCATGCCGTGCCCAGTGCGCATCTGACGTTCCCGCAGCTGTTCTCGGTGGTCGAGGCCGCCTCGGGTGCGGTGGCCGAGGGGGCGGAGGGTGTGGTGGTCACCCAGGGCACGGACACCCTGGAGGAGACGGCCTGGCTCGCCGATCTGGTGTGGGCCCATGACGCACCGCTGGTGTTCACCGGCGCCATGCGCAATCCGACCCTCGCGGGAGCGGACGGCCCGGCCAATCTGCTCGCTGCCGCCCGTGTCGCCGCCGCGCCCGGGGCCCGTGGCCTGGGGGCGCTGGTCGTCTTCAACGACGAGATCCACGCGGCGCGTTGGGTGCGCAAGACCCACAGCACCAGTACGGCCACCTTCGCCTCCCCGAACACCGGCCCGGTCGGCCATGTCATCGAGGGCCGGGTCCGTCTGCTCACCAGGCCACCGCGGCACGCCCCCTGGCCGGTCCCGTCCGGGGCGGCGGTTGGCGAGACCGCCCGGGTGGCGCTGTACACCGTGTCGCTCGACGACGACGGTGTGCTGCTCGACGGGCTCGCCGAGACCCACCACGGCCTGGTCGTCGCGGGGTTCGGCGTCGGTCACGTACCGGGCACCCTCGCACCGGTGCTCGGCGCCCTGGCCGAGCGCATCCCCGTGGTGCTGACCTCGCGGTCCGGCAGCGGTTCGGTCCTGCGCAACACCTACGGCGCGGTCGGTTCCGAGATCGATCTGCGGCGACGCGGACTGATCGACGGCGGACTGCTCGATCCGTACAAGGCACGGGTGCTGCTCCGGCTGCTGCTGGCCTCGGGTGCGGACCGGGACGCCATCACCGCCGCCTTCGCCCAACACGGCTGAGTCTTGCCAAGGAGCGGTCGGGCCTTCGCCACCGGGATGCCGCTCCGGACGGGGTACGCGACCATGTGCGGGGGCGCGGCCGTGCATCGGTGCGGATGCGCTGGGTACGGGGGTGATATGCCCTTGCACATGCCGAGGAGAGGAGCGGCACCAATGAACCAGGACCGTCGACGCGAAGAGCCCGGAGAGGACGGCCGCGCCATTCCGCGGGACCTGCCCGACCAGCAGGCCCAGGACGGACCCGATCCGCTGGACGTGGAGGGCGCGGACCCGGCGCCGGACCACGCCGAGGACGTCCCCGACCTGGACGAGTCCGGCACCGGACGCCGGGGGAAGCCGCAGACCGGAAGTGTCCACCCCGAACAGCCCGTCCCCGACGAACCCTCGGGCTGAGCACCCGCATTCCGGTGGCGGTGCGCGTCAGCTGGCGGAGGGGCGGGCCCGGACATGCATCCGCTCGCCCTGCGCCCCGAACAGGGAGAGGAATTCCACCGGCTGGTCTCCCGCGTTGCCGAAGCCGTGTGGTGTCCGGGTATCGAACTCGGCGGCCTCGCCCGAGGTGAGCACGAGATCATGCTCGCCCAGCGCCAGCCACAGCCGCCCGGAGAGCACATACAGCCACTCATAGCCCTCGTGCACCCGCTGCTCGGGGCGGCCGCGCTCGGCGGGCGGCCGGGGCGGGAGAATGAGCTTGTAGGCGTTCAGCCCGCCCAGATAGCGGGTGAGCGGCACAAACGTCTGGCCGTTCCGGGTGAAGGGCCGGGGATGGACCCGAGGATCGCCGGTGGCGGGCGCGCCGACCAGCTCGTCCAGCGGCACACCGTACGCCTTGGCCAGTGGCAGCAGCAGCTCCAGGGTCGGTTTGCGCTGCCCTGACTCCAGCCGCGAGAGGGTGCTCAGCGAGATCCCGGTGGTCTCGCTGAGCCGCGCCAGGGTGAAGTCACGTGTCCGCCGCAGCGCACGCAGCCGGGGTCCCACGGAGGTCAGCACATCGGCGAGGTCGTCGTCAGCCATACCGTCCATTTGCCGCCTCGGCAAAGACGTTTGTCAAGCGGTCGCCGTGGCGCGCACGCTCCTTCCACGAACGGAGGTACCGCGCATGAACGGATATGAGGAACACGGCGAGCGGGCTTACGACGTCGTGGTGGTCGGCGGTGGCGCGGCCGGGCTGAGCGGGGCGCTCACCCTCGGCCGGGCACGGCGCTCGGTGCTGGTGATCGACGCCGGGCAGCCGCGCAACGCCCCCGCGGAAGGGGTGCACGGCCTTCTCGGACACGAGGGCACACCACCCGCCACCCTGCTGGCCAACGGCCGTGCCGAGGTGCGCGGCTATGGCGGCGAGATCGTGGACGGCACCGTGGTGGCGGCCGAACGCCGGGCCACCGGCGGCTTCCGCGTCACCCTCGCCGACGGCACCGCGGTCCGCGCCGAACGGCTGCTGGTGACCACCGGCCTCGTCGACGAACTGCCCGCGGTGCCCGGGGTGGCCGAGCTGTGGGGCACCGATGTGCTGCACTGCCCGTACTGCCACGGCTGGGAGGTCCGCGACCAGGCGATCGGCGTTCTGGCCGGCGGGCCGCACGCGGTGCGTCAGGCACTGCTCTGGCGGCAGTGGAGCGAGAACATCACCCTCTTCCTGCACACCGGGCCCGAGCCGGGGGACGAGGAGTACGAGCAACTCGCCGCACGGGGCGTCGCCGTGGTGGACGGCACCGTGGCCGCACTGGAGACGGCCGGTGGCAGGCTCTCCGGGGTGCGGCTCGCCGACGGGCCGGTGATCGCCTGCCGCGCGCTGGTCACCGCACCGTACTTCGCCGCCCGCGCGGACTTCCTGGCCTCCCTCGGTCTGGAGCCGACCGGTCAGGAGATGGCGGGCCACGAGATCGCCCGCAGGATCGAGGCCGACGCGACGGGCGCCACCGCCGTCCCCGGGGTGTGGGTCGCGGGCAATGTGGCCGACCCGCTCGAGAAGGTGGCCGGCGCCGCCGCCTCGGGGGTGCACGCGGCCGCGGCCATCAACGCCGACCTGGTGGCCGAGGAGACCCGCCGCGCGGTGGCCGCGCGGCAGTCGTCGTTCTCCTCGTGCTCCTCGTTCTCCGCGGCGCAGGAACGCGAGGTGTGTGCCCGTGTGCTGGGCGACCGCCGCCACGGACTGTGAACGCCCTCGGCTGACCCCCGGCAGCACCTCTGGACCTCGGTTGCGGTGAGGGCGGCGGCGCCGTCCGGCTCGCCCGGCGGGGCCGGCACGTCACCGCCGTGGACATCTCACAGGTGGCTCTCGACCGGGCCGCCGTCCACACCGCGCCCCGTCTCATGTCGACGTGCGCCGGAACACCCAGTCCATCCGAGGTTCCACCAGCGGGCGGAAGACCCGCCGCACCGGCCCGCTGCACAGCACCGTGATCATCGCCACGGTGGCCGCGGTGACCGTCAGTTCACCCCACGGGGTGTGCAGCCACGGATGGTCGTACCAGTCCCAGAAGCGGGACGCCTTGATGAGGAAACCGTGCAGCAGATAGCCGTAGAGCGTTCCCGTGCCGAGCGCGGTGAACCACATCGCCCGCCCCGGCACCCAGGCCAGGAAACAGGCCGTCAGGGCGAGCGCCAGCAGGAACAGCCCGGGGGTGGTGAGCAGACCGGCCCAGCGTGGGACGTCCAGCCCGGCGACGCTCGTGCGGTGGTAGAACCACTCCGCGTCGAACCACGGCGCCGCCGCGTACGCCGCGCAGAGCACGAAGGCGATGAAGGGCAGGGAGACCAGCCGGGCTTTGCGCGTGCGCAGCCGTGCGAAGTGGCCCGGCCGCAGGGTGAGTCCGACCACGAAGAAGGGGAGGAACGCCAGCACCCGTTGCAGCGACAGATCGCCGCCGGAGTCCGGCGAGATGGAGGCAAGCGCGGCCACCGCCAGCGCGACCGGCACCGGATAACGCAGTGCCAGCCACAGGGGTGTGGTGAGCCGCCAGATGAACAGCGCGGCCAGGAACCACATCACATACCAGGGGTCCAGCAGACTGAACGGTTCCCCCGGGTTGTCCAGCACCCACCGGGAGAAGAGGGTGTACGCCACCTCGAAGACCAGGTACGGCACCACCACACTGCTGATGAGCCGTCGCACCCGGCCGGGCGCCAGATCGAAACTCCGCGAGAAGTAGCCCGATATCAGTGCGAAGGCGGGCATGTGGAAGGCGTACACCATGAGGTAGACCGCAGTGGCGGCGCGGCTGTCGTAGGTGAGCGGTTCCCAGGCGTGGCCGCAGGCCACCAGCACGATCGTCAGGTACTTCGCATTGTCGAAGTACGGGTCGCGGGTTCTGGATCCGGACCCGTCACCGCCCTTGGGCCGTGTCGCGGCCGGTGGTGTGGTCACTCGGGCGGTCGTGTCCTGTTGCATGTGTTTCCCGGGCACCTTCGGTAAAGACGGCAACGCGTCCCGTGCGCCTGCCCGGTTCGGCCCGGTCCATGCGGAATCAGCGGTCCGGGAGCCGGTCCAGCACGGTGACCTCCTCGTTCGCGGAGGCGAACAGCAGGGCGACGGCCAGGGCGCCGGGGTCCGGGACGCCACGGGAGTGGTCGCCGGTGTAACTGGCGCGCCCGCGCCGGGCGCGCAGACCGCTGGTGGAGCGGGCCCCCTGGTGGGCGGCGACCGCGGCCAGATGGAGCGCGGCCGCCGGGTCGGCGGTCGGTGGGCATGCGGCGAGTGCCTTTGCGGCCGGGACGAGGGCGTCCACCATCGTCTTGTCGCCGACATCGGCCTCTCCGACGCGCTGGATCGCGGCCACACCGGCGGCGGTCCCGGTGGCGAGCGCGGCGGTGCCGGGGAGGGCGGGGGAGGCGTCGTACAGCGCGTCGGCGAGCTCCTGGAACAGCAGCCCGAACAGCGGGCCGCTGGTGCCGCCGACATCGTCGAGGAAGACCCGTGCGGCGGCGGCCAGCGGTGCCGCCGGGCCGTCGTCGGCGGACCGCGGAGCGGCCGTCAGCGCGTCGAGGGCGCGGCGCACACCGTCCATACCGGTGGCCAGGTTGGCGCCGAAGTCACCGTCGCCCGCCTGCTGGTCCAGGGCGGTGAGTTCGGGTTCGACGGAGCGTACGGTGGCGGCGAAACGGGTCAGCCACTCCGCGACGCTGTCATGGGTCAGGGCGTGTCGGGCGGGGCGGTCGGGCATGGAGAGGCTCCTCGGGGCGGTCGTGGAGGAAGGACGTGGCACCGTGTTCTGACACGGCGCGGTGTTACGCGGGGTCACAGAGGCCAGGCGGGGGTGCGGGCGGGGGCGTCCCACAGCCGCAGGGTCTCGGCGTCGGAGGCGAGCAGGGTCAGTGAGAAGCCACGCATGTCGAGGGCGCTGACGAAGGTGCCGGTGAGCGAGCGGTCCAGGGCGACGTCACGGGTGTCGAGGGCCTTGGCGAGGGCGTGGCGGATCCCGTACAGCTCCAGGGAGGTGATCGATCCGAGCCCGTTGACGAGCGCGAGCACCCGCGACCGCGACCCGTCGGGAAGCGCGGCCAGCAGTTGGTCGGTCATGGTTTCCACCAGCTTGCCCAGCGGTGCGTGCGGAGTGGTGCCCTCGGCGCGTTCTCCGTGGATGCCCACCCCGAACTCCAGGACGCCCTCGGGCAGACCGAAGGCCGGGGCGCCGGACGCGGGCGCGGTGTGCGCGGCGGCGGCCACGGCCAGACTGCGGGCCCGGCCGGTCAGTTCGGCGCCGAGGGCCGCCAGTTCGTCCAGTCCGCGTCCCTCGTCGGCGGCGGCGCCGAGGATCTTCTCGATGAGCAGAGTGGCACCGGTGCCGCGGCGGCCGACCGCGATGTCGTCGGAGTCGGTGGCGAGATCGTCGTCGATCAGGACGCGGGCGCAGGCGATCCCCTCGTGGTGGAGGCGTTCGGCGGCGATGCCGAAGTTGATGCGGTCGCCGGTGTAGTTCTTGACGATGTGCAGGACTCCGCCGGGCCCGGCGACGGCACGGCTGGCCTCGAAGATCTGCCGGTTGTGCGGCGAGGCGAAGATCCGGCCGGGGCAGGAGGCGTCCAGCATCCCCATGCCGATGAATCCGGAGTGCAGCGGCTCATGACCCGAACCACCCCCGGACACCAAGCCGACACGGCGGGTGGGCGCGGGGTGGCGGGCGCGGAGATAGCCGTGGTCGGGGTGGTACGCGACGAGGTCGGCGTGGGCGGCGGCGAAGCCCGCGAGCGCGTCGGGAACGAGGGACTCGGGCGAGTCACGGAAGTACTGGGGCATGAACGCGGCTCCCTGAGCGAGTGGGGCGGACGGGGTGGACTCGGTGGTCATGCGCCGGACCCGGCGATGCGGTGCCTCAGCCAACGATGGTCGCCGCGACACGGCGGCAGGGTGCTCAGGCTGGACAGCAGCGCGACCCCAACGGCCTACTGTCATACGCCGGTCGTGTGCTTTCCGTACTGCTCCGACGGGCCTGCCGGTCCTGGTCCGAAGGGAGCAACAGCAGCGATCCGCGGGCGGGATCGGGGTACCGGACCTCAACCGTGTCCGCGGACGGGCATGGGTGCGAGCATGCTGACGGCAGATGATCGTCCGCGCGAACAGGGAGTCAGGGTGACGGAGACGAGGACCGGGAACGACGGGGGAGCCGGAGGGGCCGACGCCCCGCTGGCGGGGTGCGCTGTGCTGGTGACCGGCGCCTCCAGCGGCATAGGGGCGGCGACCGCCCGGTCGCTGGCCCGGCAGGGCGCCGATCTGGCGCTGGTCGCCCGCCGCACCGACCGGCTCGAGAAACTGGCGTCCGGCATCCGGGAGCAGGGGCGCTCCTGTGTCGCCCTCACCGCCGATCTGCGGGACTCGGCACAGGCCCGTCAAGCCGTCGAGGACGCCGCGGAACGGTTCGGCCGGCTGGATGTGCTGGTGAACAGCGTGGGGTTCGTGGCCACCGGTGATATCGAGGAGGGCGACTCCGAGAACTGGGAGCGGATGATCGACCTCAACGTCAAGGCGGTGCTGCACACTTCGCAGAAGGCGCTGCCGCATCTGCTGCGGGCGGCGGCGGAGGGCCCGCGCGGGGTGGCCGACCTGGTGAGCGTGAGCTCGGTGGCCGGCCGGTTGGCGCGAGCCCACAACGCCGTCTACTCAGCGACCAAACACGCGGTGGGTGCCTTCAGCGAGGCCCTCCGGCAGGAGGTGACCGCGCGGGGGGTGCGGGTCGGGGTGGTCGAACCCGGTATGACGGCCACGGAGATGACGGCCGACAGCACCACCGGGGCCGTGGCCCGCGGTATGCCGCGCGAGCTGTGGCTTCAGGCCGAGGACATCGCCCGGTCGATCACCTTCATGGTCACCCAGCCCCCGCACGCCGCGATCAACGAGATCCTGGTGCGGCCGACGGCTCAGTCGCACTGACCAGGGAGGACGGAGCCGAGGCGGGGGCCTCCGCCTCGGCTGCCCCGGCGGATGCCGGCTCGTCGTCGGGCAGCCGCAGGAAGAGGGCGAGCACCCGCTGACCACATAGAGCCCCGCGAAGATCCACATGACCCCGGCCACCCCGAGCGGCCCGATCGCGAGCCCGACGATGGCCGGTCCGACGAAGGTGCTCAGCCCTGCCCCGAGATTGAGCACGGACATCGCGGCGCCCTTGTGCTCCGGGGACAGCGACGGCATCAGCGCGGACAGCGGTACGTATCCGGCGAGGGTGGCGCCGTAGACCACTCCGACGGCCACGGCCACCCACACCTCGGCGCCCGCGGCCGGCGGGACGTAGTACAGCTTGTGCCGAGGTCCGCCACCGCGCAGTGGCCGTTGCGCTCATCAGGTGACGGATGGCGTCCCGGGAATCACACGAACGCCGTATTCCGGCGGGTGGATCCGCAGGTGTCCGCACAGGGTGGCGGTGTGCTCTCCGGGTGGCGCGCACCGGGTGTCCCCGCCCGTAGCCTGGAGCGCTGACCTGCGTAAACCATCGGTATGGCCGTTGATGGCCGCCGTATGACGAGGTGTCGGAAGGCCGGTGGGTGTACGCCCCGGTGGCGTACTCCGGTGTTCCACGGAGCCGCCGTACGGCCCACGGCACGGGCCGTGCGGGTGCTCGACCTGCCCCGCCTCGGATGACAGCGTGGGCCGACATGGAGCACAGCCCTGGACCGCAAAACGTGCGCGCGAGGCTGCTGCTGGCCAGCGCCACCATGCTCTTCGTCGAGCTGGCGCTGATCCGGTGGACCGGCGCCAATATCGTCCATCTGAGCTATTTCTCGAACTTCATCCTCTTGGGCTCGTTCCTCGGGATCGGCCTGGGATTCCTCATCCCCGCCGGCCGCGGGCAGTGGCTCACCCGCTGGGCGCCCATTCCGCTGGCCGTCCTGGTCGTCCTGGTACGGGAGTTCCCCGTCCAGGTGCGGCAGAGCAGCGGTGAGGTCATCTACTTCACGGCCGTGAAAACCACCGGACTGCCCCAGTGGGTGACGCTGCCCGTCCTGTTCGGACTGACCGCGCTCATCATGATGGCGATCGGGAAGATGACCGCGGACCTGTTCCGCCGTCTGCCGTCGCTGGAGGCGTACCGCTTCGACCTGTTGGGTTCCCTCACCGGATCGTTGTCCTTCGCGCTGCTGTCCTGGCTGCGCGCCCCATCGGTGGTGTGGGGAGTGATCGCCGCGGTGGCACTGCTCGTCCTGGGCGGCCGCCGCAACACCATCCGGTACACCATCCCGCTCGGGGTGATGGTGGCGGTGCTCGCCCTGGAGACGGTGGCGAGCGGTATCTCCTGGTCCCCGTACTACAAGATCGAGACCAAACGCTCGACCTCGACCGCCCGCGACTACAACATCTCCGCCAACGGGGTGCCGCACCAGAGCATCGCCCCGATGAAGGCGCTGACCAAACCCGGTTCACCGTACAACCAGCCCTACCGTGAGACACCGCGCAACCCCCACCGCAACGTCCTGGTCATCGGGGCGGGCAACGGCAATGACGTGGCCCTCGCCCTCGCCCACGGCGCCAAGCGGGTGGACGCCGTGGAAATCGACCCCCGGTTGCAGGAGATCGGCGCCTCGCTGCATCCGGCCCGCCCGTACGACAACCCCCGGGTGCACGTGCACATCAACGACGGCCGGGCCTTCCTGGAGCAGACGAAGACCCGCTACGACCTGATCGTGCTCGCGCTTCCGGACTCCCTGACCCTGGTGTCGGGGGCCAGCAATCTGCGTCTGGAGAGCTATCTGTTCACCCGTCAGGCATTCGAGGCGGCACACCGCCACCTCGCCCCCGACGGTGCGTTCGCCATGTACAACTACTACCGGCAGAACTGGCTCATCGACCGGTTCGGATCCACTCTCGCCTCCGTCTTCGGCCACGCGCCCTGTATCACCCACTACGGCAACAAGCGGGCCGCGGTCATGGTGGCGGGCGTCACCGCGCGCGACCAGTCCTGCGCCCACTCGACGTGGCAGCCCTCGGGCAAGGTGCCCACCGCCGCCACCGACGACCACCCGTTCCCCTATCTGCTGCACCGCACCATCCCCGGCCTCTACATCGGTGTGCTCAGCGCGATCCTGTTGGTGACCCTGGTGTCGGTACGGATGACCGGTGTCCGCATCCGGCGCACCGCGGCCTACACCGACATGTTCCTGCTCGGGGCCGCCTTCATGCTCCTCGAGACCAAGAACGTGATCGGCTTCGCGCTCTACTTCGGCACCACCTGGCTGGTCAACGCCATGGTGTTCGCGGGTGTGCTGATCGCCGTCCTGTGCGCGGTGGAAGTACGGCGCCGGATGCGCAGGGTCAACCAGCTCGCCCTGCAACTGCTGCTCTTCGCCACCCTGGCCATCGCCTGGCTGATCCCGACCGACCTGGTGCTCGGGCTGCCGTTCGCGGGACGTCTCGCCGCCGCGATCGCCCTGGCCTTCGCGCCCATCTTCTGCGCCAACCTCATCTTCTCCGACCGGCTGGCCGCGGCCTCCGATCCCACGGCGGCCTTCGGGGCCAATCTGCTGGGCGCCCTCACCGGCGGTGCCCTGGAGTACCTGGCCCTCCTCACGGGCTACCAGGCCCTCCTGCTGGTGGTGGCCGTGCTCTACGCGGGCGCCGGCATCACCATGCGGTTCACCCGCCCCGGCTCCCAAGAGATCCCCGTCAAGGAACCGCTCACGGTGCCCGCGGCGCCCCGTACCTGATTCCCTTCACCGAACCACTGGCTCACTTCCACCCGCCGCCCCCGCCTCCCGGAACACTCCGGAGGACGGGGGCGGTCCCATGTGGCCACGGGTTTCACTCGTACATGATGTAGTCCGGCCGCGGCCGGAGGGCCAGCACCTCCTTGGGGGTCATCAGCCGGCTGCCCTCGGCGTCCTCGTCGTAGAAGAGCTTGAAACCGGTGCGCAGCCCCTCCGGCTGGTCCTTGACGAGCTTGCGCCAGGTGCTCCGCTTCATACCGGGCGATCCGATCCCGTCCGCGCTCTTGATCACCACCACACCGGGCTGCGGGCGCAGCGCCGACTGGTCGCGTACCACGGAGACGGCCACCTGGTGGTAGACCATCGGCTTCTGTGGCAGATCGTGTTCGGCCACCAGCTTCGACAGATAGCGGGCCACCTCGGTCAGCTCCTTGCCGCTGGTGTGGCCGTAGGTGTCGCCCGGCACCTCCCCGGGACCCATGTCCCACTCCGGATCCAGCGCTATGCCCACATCGGGGTGGACGAGCCAGCTGCGCAGCGCCTTCACCTCGTCCAGGGCGGAGGACCGGCCCGGCTGGATGTTGAGCAGCAACAGGGCGCGATGGCGCTTGGCGGCCTTGTGGAAGCGGCGGATCGTGGTGTCGGGTGTCCGCGAGCGGTAGGTGCCGTCGGGGCCCGCGCTGCTGTTGGCGACGGCGGCGAGGAGCTCCAGCACGGGCTGCGGTTCCCGCCCCGCGGCGTAGGCGCGTGCGGTCTTCTCGATCTCGGCGACCCGGTCGTCGAGATCGCCGGTGCCCAGGCGGCCGAGCGCCGCCGCACCGGGCAGTCCGCAGTAGCCCACCAGCCGGTACCTCGACAGCTCCCGGCCACCGCGGGGGAGTTCGGGACGGCGCTTGGCCGGGTGGGTGGTCCGGGCGTTGCGACCGGACCCCGAGGGAGAGCGTTCGGCACCTCTGGAAGGCCCCGGGGACGTGGACGGCCGGGCGGACGCCGAACCCTTCGCGGGTGCATCCGAGCCGACCGTGCTGTCCTGCTCACCGCATCCGGCGACCAGGCCGAGTCCGGCCGCCGCCGTCGCCGTGAGCAGTCCGCGCCGGGTGGGCGGCGATGTCCGGGGGCGGCCCGCGCCGTCCCCGGGCCGCCGGGCCTCCCGCCGGGCAGACACATCGTCATCCGGTGCGGTCTTCCCCGATGTGCTGTGAGCCACGTTCCCTCCGTCCGCGGTGCCCGGGAGGGGCCGGGCACCGGGTCTGTTCTGCGGGCCGATGGGGCTGTCCGTGCCCTCGAGCCTCTCCGGAACGACCGGAGGCGAAACGGAACGATGGCCACTGTGTGACGAAGAGCAATCGGGGGATACGTACCGTGTGCCACGCCGCGGTTGCGGACCGCCGCTACGCGGTGGCGGGCCGGGCAAAGGGCCGACGGTCGCGGAGTCGGGGGCACCCTGGTGACCAGGAAGACGATCCGGCTCCACGAGAGGCCCCGAGGAACGACATGACCCTGCTGATCGGCATCGACATCGGCACCTCCGGCTCCAAGGGCGTCCTGGTCGGAACCGACGGCGCCCTGCTGGCCCGGGCGTCCCGCGAGCACACCACCGCCACCCCGCGACCCGGCTGGGCCGAACACGACGCCCGGACCGTGTGGTGGCGGGATCTGACGGAGCTCAGCGCCGAACTGCTCGCCGCCGTCCCGGCGGGGGAGCGGATCGGCGCGGTGGGTGTCAGCGGTATCGGCCCCTGTCTGCTGCCCACCGATGCCGATGCCACTCCGCTGCGCCCGGCGATCCTGTACGGGGTGGACACCCGCGCGGGCGAGCAGATCGCCGCCCAGCGGGAACGCTACGGCGAGTGGCAGGTGCTGGAACGCTGCGGCTCACCGCTCACCAGCCAGGCCATCGGCCCCAAACTGGCCTGGGTGCGGGAGCGGGAGCCCGAGGTCTGGGCCCGCGCCCGCCGCTGGTTCATGGCCAGTTCGTATCTGGTGCACCGGCTCACCGGTGCGTACGTCCTCGACCACCACTCCGCCAGCCAGTGCACCCCGCTGTACGACCTGCGGCGCGGCGCCTGGATCGAGGAGTGGTGCGAGGAGATCGCGCCGGGTCTCCAACGGCCGCGTCTGGTCTGGCCGTCGGAGGTGGTCGGCGAGGTGACCCCGGAGGCCCAGCGCACCACCGGCATCCCCGCGGGCACCCCGGTGATCGCGGGCACCATCGACGCCTGGGCCGAGGCCACGGCCGTCGGGGCCACCGTGCCCGGCGATCTGATGCTGATGTACGGCACCACGATGTTCCTGGTCAACGTGGTCGCCGAGGCCGCCCCCGATCCCCGGCTGTGGTCCACCCGGGGCGCCTTCCCGGACACCTACTGCCTGGCGGCGGGCATGGCCACCTCCGGCGCCGTCACCGGATGGCTGCGCGACCTCACCGGCGCGGACTACGACACCCTCGTGGCCGAGGCCGCGGCCATCGCCCCCGGCGCCGAAGGGCTGCTGATGCTCCCGTACTTCGCGGGCGAGCGCACACCGCTCTTCGACCCCGACGCCCGCGGACTCGTCCTCGGGCTGACCCTGCGCCACGGCCGGGGACACCTCTACCGCGCGGCGCTGGAGGCCACCGCCTTCGGGGTGCGGCACAACCTGGCCGCCATGGAAGCGGCGGGCGGGGACATCCGCCGGGTGACGGCCGTGGGCGGCGGCGCCCGGGCGCTGTGGACCCGTATCGTCTCCGATGTGACCGGACGGGCCCAGGACGTCCCCCGGTACACCACGGGCGCGGCCTACGGGGACGCGTTCCTCGCGGCGGTCGGGACGGGCCGTGCGGTGGCGGCGGACATCGCCGGGTGGAATCCGGTCGCGCACACGGTGGAACCCGATCCGGCGACGGCGGGGACGTACGACGAGCTCTACCGCCTCTATCGCGAGCTGTACCCGGCCACCCGTGACGCGGCGCATGCCCTGGCCGCGCGTCAGCACGCCGCAGCGGACGGGCCGCCGTTGTAAGCCCCACGGCGGTGGCACCGCTGTCGGTGCCACCGCCTACCGTGCGGGACATGGGAGTGACCTCGGCCTGGGCCATCAGCGCCCACCACGACACGTTCATCGACACCCTCGCCCCGCGAATGCTGCCGCTGATCGTGGCGGAACGCGCCGCGCCCGAGGCGCAGCGGCAGTGGCGGCGCTGGCAGGATCGGCCGCTGCCCGACTGGCGGGCGTGGGGGGAGAGTTTCGGGTGCCACGACGAGACGGAGCGGGCGGACCTGGACTCCTTCGTACAGCTCACCACCGCCGGAGAGCACATGCAGGAGCTGTACAGCGGCGGCGACCGGGACGACCCCTTCTGGATCGTCGACGATGTGTGGGAGCGCGGTGCGGACCCGGACCGGATGTTCTTCTCGGCGCACAGGAAGGACTACGCGGTGGCGTCCCTCTTCCACGCCATCGGGCCCAGCCGGGCGGCGCTGCTGCCCGGCTGGTGCGGGAACTTCCTGCTCACCTCGGCCCAGATCCGGCAGACCCTGCCCCTGGTGGAGCGCGCGCTCGGCTTCACCCCCGAGGAGCGCATCGCCGCGGAGGAGCAGGACCGGCTCGACTACTCCGCGGACGAGGAGAGCGTGTTGGACGGACCGCTGCGGCAGTGGCGTGATGCCGCCGCGGCCGGACTCGGCCTGTGCGGGGCCGCGTTGCACCTCTACTGACGGCTGACGCGGAACGGCCTACCGCGCGGTGAGCACCCGGACCGGATCGTCCGCGAGGTAGGCGCGGATGTCCTCGACCGCCTGCGTGAAGAACCGCTCGTAGTTGTTTCGCGTGACATAGCCCAGATGCGGTGTGGCCAGCAGATTCGGCAGCGAACGGTAGGGGTGGTCCGGCCCCGGCGGCTCCTCGTCGAAGACATCGACCCCCGCGCCCGCGATCCATCCACCGCGCAGGGCGTCCGCGAGCGCGCGCTGATCCACGATCGCCGCGCGCGAGGTGTTGACGAGGAACGCGCTGGGCCGCATCCGCCGCAACTCCGCGGTGCCCAGCAGTCCGCGGCTGCGGTCGCTGAGCACCAGATGCACCGAGAGGAAATCGCTGCTCTCCAGCAACTCCTCCAGGGACGAGGCGAGCCGGACACCCTCGGCCTCCGCCCGCTCCGCCGTCAGATTCCGGCTCCAGGCGGCCACCTCCATGCCGAACGCCCGGCCGATCCGTGCCACTTTGGCACCGATCTTGCCCAGCCCCAGCAGTCCGAGGCGGCTGCCGTGCAGATCGGTGCCGACCGTGCTCTGCCACGGTCCGCCGTCGCGCAGCGCGGTGCTCTCGGGCACCACATGGCGGGCGAGTCCGAGGATCAGCGCCCAGGTCAGCTCGACGGGCGGCTCCGAACTGCTCGCCGTACCGCAGACGGTCACCCCGTGCCGGGCGGCCGCCGCCAGATCCACGGAGGCGTTGCGCATCCCCGTGGTGACGAGCAGCCTCAGCCGTGGCAGCCGGGCGAAGATCTCGGCGGGGAACGGGGTGCGCTCCCGCATGATGACCACGATCTCGCAGTCCCCGACCGCCTCGACCAGCGCGTCCTGATCGGCGATGTGGTGCCGGTGCACGACCGCGTCCACCGTGTCGCGCAGCTGAGACCAGTCGGCCATCGACAGCGCCACGTCCTGGTAGTCGTCGAGCACCGCGCAGCGCCGCTTCATCGCTGTCCTTCCGCCTGGTAGGGGTATGTCGTTTCTACCACCCGGCTCCACCACCCACCTCTACCACTCGGCTCCACGACCCGGCTCCACCATCCGGCGGAAGCCGCCGGGGCGGGCCGGGGCTCACCCCAGGGTCGCGGACAGCGCCTCGGCGAACTCCGCCGGATGCTCGGCGAGGCCCACATGGCCACCGGGGAACTCCACCACCTCGCCGCCGAATCGCTCCGCGAGCAGCGCGGCCGGACGCCGGAGGAGCTGTCCCCGGGACTCCCGGCCCGCGGCCAGGACCAGCCGGTCCGCCACCCTCTCCAGCGCGGCCACATCCGGCACATGGGTGGTGAACTGGCGCAGGATGTGCTCCAGGAAGTACGGCGTATTGGCATGCATCCGGCTGACCATATGGGTCAGATGCGGCGGCAGTTCATCCACCGGCGGACTCGCGGGCCGGTCCTCCTGCCGTTCCCTCTCCTGGCCCCCGCCGCCGGTTCCGGCGCTCATCACCGCCATGGCCGCCGCGACCCCCTCACGGCGGTACGCCGTGTGCACCTCGGCGAAGAACGCCCGGTGGCGCTCGGCGTCGGGCAGCAGCTCCACCACCGGAGGCTCGTGGGCCACCACCAGCCGCAGCCGCTCCGGGTGGCGGGCCAGCAGGTCCAGCGCGGCGATGGCGCCGGAGCTGGTGCCGAACACACAGGCCGGTGCGCCGTCCGGCGCCACCTCCTCGAGCAGACGGTACGCGTCCTCGCTGTGGCGCTCGACCCGCTGGTCCTCCAGCGGGCCGTCGAGCGAGCTGCGGGACATCCCGCGCGGGTCGTAGGAGACCACCGTCCAGCGGTCGGTGAAGACGGGCGCCACTGTGTCGAAGAGGGCGGCGTCGGCGGATCCGCCCGGTATCAGCAGCAGCACCGGGCCGCTGCCGCGCACCTCGTAGTGGAGGGTCGCGCCGGGTACCCGCAGGCTGCCGGTCAGGGGTTCGCCGCTGGTGTGCGTGCTCATGAGGTGCGTCGCTTTCCGCTCGTTCGGGACCCGGAAGAGGGCCAGTGCTCCAGTGCGATGTGCAGAGCCTCGACGGTCCGCTCCCATGACGCCCGGAGGTCACGGGGGTGTCCGAAGCCGCCGTTGGCCTCAAGGCTGACGAAGCCGTGGAAGGTGCTGCGCAGCAGCCGTACCGCATCGGTCAGATCGGGTTCCGACAGCCCGTAGCCGCGCAGCATCGAGTAGGTGAGGTCGATCTTGCGCCGTCCGCCCGCCGATGCGGCGGCCGTCGCGGGGTCGATCTGGATCTGGGTGGCGGCGTAGCGGCCGGGGCGCTCCAGCGCGTAGTTGCGGTAGGCATCGGCGAACGCCACCAGGGCGTCCCGGCCCGAAAGGCCCGCCACCGCCGCCCCGAAGCGGTCCGCGATCTCGTCCGCGGCCAGCAGGGCGATCCGTGCCCGGAGCTCGGAGACGGATCGGATGTGCGAGTACAGGCTCGCGTCCTTGACGCCGAAACTCCGCGCCAGTGCCGACATCGTGACGTTGTCCAGTCCGACGATGTCCGCCAGATCCGCCGCCGCCCGCACCACGCGCTCGGTCGTCAGACCGGCACGAACCATGCGCCACCTCCGTGTTCCTGGTAGAACCTAGGGATCCTAGGGAAAAGGCTAGGGTACACAGGAAGTGTGAGTGTGCACATCGATTAATCCGCCGATGGGGCGGGGTGGCGACCGATCCACCACGCTGCGTCCACCACCGCAACCTGCGCCGACATCAGGTGTTCTGACGTCTCGTCATCGTGTTTGCGGCGCCACTCTTCCGGATGACATCCGGGGTCCGCACACGGTGTCCGGGGCCCGTTTCTTCACCGGAAGTTGGCCTCTCACGAGGGATCCGGACGGCTCCAGTTGTTTTGCGTCGTTGCACACCGGGCACCGCACACTCCTGACAGCAGGCATAATCGCAGCTGCGATGGGCGCAGAGGCCCAGAAAGGGGACGAACGATGGCGCACGCATTGAGCGCGGACAGCAGTGTCGGATCCACCATCGAGGCATTGGAGGCGGAACTCCCTGAGCTTCAGAAGCAACAGCAGGCCCTCAAGGACGATTTGGACGCCGTCACCAAGCGGCTGGAGGCGGTCAGCACCGCGCTGAGCAGCCTTCAGCTGCTCTCCACCGGAGCGGTGTCCGCGGAGGTGGCCACCACCGTGGCCGTGGCGGCGTCGGTTTCCGAGCCCGCCACCGGTGACACGGCCGCCGCCACCGCGGACGTGGCCACCGAGGTGACCGAGGAGGCCGGTGCCGAGGCGGCCGCCACCCGCAAGGCGGCCATCGGCCGTCAGCGCACCAGGGGCAAGGCGAAGTCGGCCACCGGACGGGCCACCAAGACCGCGGCCAAGAAGACCGCGGTCGCCAAGAAGGCCACCAAGAAGGCCGCGGCCAAGGCCCCGAAGTCCACCAAGGCCGCGGTGAAGGCCACCAAGGCGCCCAAGACCGTCGCCAAGGTCGCCAAGACCGCGGCGAAGGCTGCCGACAAGGCCACGGAAGCGGGCACCGGTTCCGAGCGCGCCAGCGGGCTCACGGACAACGTGCTGGCCGCCCTGCGCAAGGCCGGTCGCCCGATGCGCGCTTCCGAGGTCAACGAGGCGCTGGGGCGCGAGGAAACGCGTACCAACGTGAACTCGGTGCGCAACACCCTCGAGCGGCTGCGCTCGACGGACCGGGCCCAGCGCTCCGGCCGTGGCCTGTACGAGGCCGCGGCCACGAGCTGACGGCCTGGCGTCGCGCCCGGTCGGCACCCGCGTACCGCACAACCCTCCTCACCACCCTGGCCGCTGCGCCACCACTCACCGCCACCCATGGGCCGCGGTGTTGGCGACGACAGGACTCCAGGCAAACCGAGGGCGCGGCTGACGCGGTCCGCGGAGTCGGCGGTCGGCGCGCAGGGCCCCGGGAGAGGGTGGATCCGATACGCTTCGGCGGTCCGGAACCCACCGAAGACACGGGCCATCCTCTCCCGCCCGTATCCGCGCTGCCTTGCCCGCCCGGCCCCGGCGACATCGGCAGCCGTCGGCCACCCCGGTCGCGGGGTGCCGTCGGCACCGCCACACCGCTCGCCACCACAACACCCCCGCGGCCACCGGACTGATGGCCGTCCACGCCCCGGCGCCCCGTCAGCCTGGCGCTGCCGCGTCCCGCACCGTCTCGGCGATCCGTGCGGCGGCGTCGTCCGCGAACAGCTCGCGGGCCGCCGCGATCCGGCGCTCACGTGTCCCGGAGGACACGGTGAGCACATCCAGCAGCCGCAGCAGATCCCATGAGTCCGCCGCATGGTCCGACAGGCCCAGGGCGGCCATCCTGCGGACACCTTCCCGGCCGTGCCCCGGGATCGGGCGGTAGCCCACCACGGGCACACCCGTCGCCAGCGCCTCCAGCGCGGTCTGCCCGGCGGCGTTGTCCACCAGGGCCTGTGAGGCCGCCAGCAACCCGGGCATGTCCGGCTCCCAGCCGAGGGGCAGCACCTCCGGCCACCGCGCCAGCCCATGCCGCAGCCGCTCGTCCCGGCCGCACAGCACCACCGGCAGATATCCGCCGCCGGACAGCAGCCGCGCCGTCTCCGCCACCCGTGTCCCAGCCCCCCACGCGCCGACCGACAGCAGCACCGGTGGCCTCCCGGGCGCCCGGGCCGCGAACCGCCGCCCCCAGTCATCGGCGCCCTCCGCCGGGGCGAAGAACCGCGCCGCCACCACCGGGCCGGTGGCCGTGGCAGGACGCCCCAGCGCCCGGCGCACGGTCTCCGCGGCCTCGGCGGAGACACACAGATACCGGTCGTTGCCCGGATGCAGCCACTGCCGGTGCACCGAGAAGTCGGTGACGACGACCGTGCTGGGCACGGTCAGCGCACCGCGCTTGCGCAGCCGCCCGGTGAGCTGCGCGGCGAGGTGGAACACCGGGACGACCGCGTCCGACCGCAGCCGCTCCACGGTGTCCAGCAAACGGCCCTCGGCGAGCACGGCCAGCGGAGCGGTGCCGGGCCGCGGACCGGGGCCGGGACGGAAGAACGCCCGGTAGATGCCCGCGTACACCACCGGCGCGCGGCGGATCGTCGTCCGGTAGAAGGACCGCAGCCCCGCTCCCACACCGGCGGGCAGCAGATCCAGCACATCGACCCGGTCCGCCCGGTGCCCCATCGCCTCCAGCCTGCGCACCAGCTCGCCCGCCACCGCGTCGTGCCCAGCGCCCATCCCGGCGCTCATCACCAGCAGACGGCGGGGGGAGGGGGCGCCGGAGCGGTCGGGCAGGGGCCGCATGAACACCTCCGATGGTGCGAGGCGCGCCGGGACATGGCTCACTGGAGGTAACCGCTCCGCGTGCCGTCAAACCGCGCACCCGACGGCCGGTGTCCCGACCACCCGCCGGCCCGCAGCGAGACAGGGAGATGCCATGATCCGCCCCCTCCCGGACGCACACCTCCACCACGGCACGGGCCGGGACACCGGGCGCGACGCCGGCACCGGGACCAGGATCGCGCTGGTGACCGGCGCCTCTTCGGGCATCGGCGCCGCCATCGCCGACCGGTTCGCCGCAGAGGACGACTGGCGGCTGCTGGTCAGTGGCCGCCATCGGGAACGGCTGGCCCGGGTGGCCGGGAGGACCTCGGCCATCGCCCTCCCCGCCGATCTGGCCACCCCTGAGGGCAGCCAGGACCTGGTGCGCGACGCCCTCGATGCCGCCGGCCGGATCGATCTGTTGGTGGCGGGGGCGGGCGTGGGCTGGGCCGGATCGTTCGCCACCATGCCCCCGGCCGCCATCGACCGGGTGGTCGGCGTCGATCTGCTGGCGGCCGTACGGCTTGTCCGCACGGCCCTGCCGCAAATGCTCGACCGGCGGCGCGGACACATCGTGCTGATCGGCTCGATCGCGGGCAGTGTGGGCGTCCGTGGCGAGGCGGTGTACTCGGCCGCCAAGGCGGCGCTCGGCGCCTTCGCCGACTCCCTGCGCTACGAACTGCGCGGGGCCGGCGTACGTGTCACCCATGTGGTCCCTGGTGTGGTGGACACCCCGTTCTTCGCCCGCCGCGGGGCCCCGTACACCCGCGCACACCCCCGTCCGCTGCCGCCCGAGCGGGTCGCCGCCGCGGTCTGGGACGCCGTGGCACGGGGCCGCGACGAGGTTTACGTACCCGCCTGGCTGCGGCTGCCCGCACTGATCCACGGGGCGGCGCCGGCGCTCTACCACCGGCTGGCCTCCCGCTTCGGGTGACGCCCGGTGAACGTCCTGACCGTCCTGCTGGCCCTGCTGTCCGCGCTGGGCAACGGAGCGGCGTCGGTGCTCCAGCGGCGGGCCGCGATGGACCAGGAGCGGGAACAGCCGGGCGGACAGGGCCTCGGCCACGCCGTACGGCGGCTCGGCAGGCTGCTGTGCCGCCCCTACTGGCTGGCCGGGGGCGCGGCGATGGTGGTGTCGGCGGTGGCCCAGGTGGGCGCGCTGGCCGTGGGACGGCTCTCCGTCGTCCAGCCGCTGCTCGTCAGCGAGCTGCTGTTCACGCTGGTGGTGGGCAGTCTGGTGTTCCGGCAGTACCCGGACGGCCGCACCTGGCTGGCGTTTGTGATGCTCGCCGCCGGTCTCGCGCTGTTCCTCATCGCCGCCGACCCCTCGCGTGGACAGGCCACGGCGCAGAACGGCCGCTGGCTCCCGGTGGGTGTGGCCGTGGTGCTCGCCGTGGCCGCCCTGGCCGCGGTGGCCCGCGCTCTGCACGGCGCCGCCCGCGCCGCCGTCCTCGGCTGTGCCACCGCCGCGTGTTTCGCCTGCACCGCGGCCCTGATCAAGGAGTTCACCGGCCGGTTCGCCGGCGGAGTGGCCGCGGTGTTCACCAGCTGGCCGCTCTACGCCGTGTGCGTGGTCGGGCTGCTGAGCTTCCTGCTGTTGCAGAGCACGCTGCGCGCGGGCACCCTGGCGGCGTCGCAGCCCGCGCTCACCCTCGGCGACGCGCTGGTGAGCATCGTGCTGGGCTGGGTGCTGTTCGGTGAACGGGTCGAACTGGGGCTGCGCATCCTGCCGGAGGCCGTCGGCGTCGCCCTGATGGCCGTGGGGATCGTCGGGCTGACCCGCTCGCCCGCCATGGCGGGCGGCTGGGACGCCGACGGACCCGCGGCCCCGGAACCGTCCGCCGCCCCCACGACGGACATCCCCGGACGGCGGGACGGGTCCGGGGACCGGGGGAGGGCACCATGAGCGTCCGTCACCGGCCCGGAGCGATGGTGCGGAACACGGCCCTGCTGGTGGCCGCCGCCCACGCCGCCCCGGCCGGTACCTGGCTGGCGGGGCCGCGGCGGGCCCTGTTCCCCGCGCTCGCGGGCTCCGGTCGTTCCGACCATGTGGCCCTCACCTTCGACGACGGCCCTGATCCCCGGTCCACCCCGCGATTCCTCGACGTCCTCGACGAACTGGCGGTACGGGCCACCTTCTTCGTCCTGGGCGACAGCGTGGTGCGCTATCCGCGGACCACGCTCGACATCGCCCGCCGCGGCCATGAACTCGCCGTCCACGGCTGGACCCACAGCCGCCCGTGGCTGCCCACGGTGGCCCGGGACGTCCGTGAGGTCGCCCAGGCCGCCCGTGCCGTGCGGATGGCCACCGGCTCGGTGCCGCTGTGGTACCGGCCGCCGTATGGCATTCTGACCGGCGGCCGCTGGCTCGCGGCGCTCCGGGCCGGTCTCCGGCCGGTGCTGTGGTCGGCCTGGGGGCGCGACTGGTCCGCGGACGCCACCCCCCGCTCGGTGCTCGCCGCCGTACGGCGCGATCTGCGCGGCGGCGCCACCGTGCTGCTGCACGACTCCGACCGGGCGGCAGCGGTGGGCTGCTGGCGCGCCACGCTGGCTGCGCTGCCCGCGCTGGTGGCGGAATGCCGGGCGAACGGCCTGGAGGTCGGGCCGCTGGCCGACCACGGATCGCCCGGGTTCCTTCGGTGAGCCGGGTCCCCGGTTTCATTCGGTGAGCCGGGCCATCTTCCGGGGGTCGACGATGCGGTCGAAGTCCTCGGCGCCGATGTGGCCGCTGGCGATGGCGGCCTCGCGCAGGGTGGTTCCCTCGTCGGCCGCCATGTGCGCGATCTGGCTCGCCCTGTCGTAGCCGAGCTCCGGGCAGAGCGCGGTGACCAGCATCAGGGAACGCGCCACCTGGTCGTCGATCCGCTCACGGTTCAGCTCCGCGCCCTCGACGCAGTGGACCCGCAGCTTCTCGCAGGCGTCGGCGAGGGTCCGGGCGGAGTGCAGCACGTTGTTGATGACGAGCGGCCGCATCGTGTTGAGCTCGAAATTGCCCTGACCGCCCGCCAGGGCCACACTGCTGTCCTCCGCCAGCACCTGGGCGCACACCATCATCATCGCCTCGCACTGGGTGGGGTTCACCTTGCCGGGCATGAGGGAACTCCCGGGTTCGTTGGGTGGCAGGATCAGCTCCCCGATACCGCAGCGGGGGCCGGACGCCATCCAGCGGATGTCATTGGCGATCTTCATCAGCGGAACGGCCAGGGCCCGCAGTCCGGCGGACGCGGCCACCATGGCGTCCAGACTGCCTTGCGCCGCGAAGGAGTTGACCGCCACCCGGAACGGATGTCCGGTCGCCTGTGCGAGCTCCTGGGCGACCGCCGCGCCGAAGCCCTCGGGCGCGTTGAGGCCGGTGCCCACCGCGGTGCCGCCGATGGCCAGCTGGTACAGGCCGGGCAGAGTGGCGCGCAGCCCCTCGATGGCGTCGGACAGCTGGGCCGCGTAGCCGGACCACTCCTGCCCCACGGAGAGCGGGACCGCGTCCTGGAGATGGGTGCGGCCGGTCTTGACCACGTCGTACCAGGCGCGGGACTTGGCGGCGATGGCCTCCTGAAGCAGGCTCACCCGGGGCAGCACATGGTCGTGCAGGGAGCGCACGGTGGCGAGATGCATGGCCGTGGGGAAGGTGTCGTTGGACGACTGCCCCATGTTGACATGGTCGTTGGGATGCACCGGGTCCTTCGATCCCAGCACACCGCCGACCAACTGGATCGCGCGGTTGGTGATGACCTCGTTGACGTTCATGTTGACCTGGGTGCCGGATCCGCTCTGCCACACATGGAGCGGGAAGTGGTCGTCCAGCGCGCCCGAGACCACCTCGTCGGCGACATGGGCGATCAGATCGGCCTGCCAGCCCGCCAGCCGCCCCTCACGGCCGTTGACCAGCGCGGCCGCCTTCTTGATGGAGCCGTAGGCGTGGTAGACGGCCCTGGGCATCCGGTCCTCGCCGATCGAGAAGTGGACCAGCGCCCGCTGGGTCTGGGCACCCCAGTACCGGTCGGCGGGCACCTCGATCGTCCCCAGAGCGTCGGACTCGCGGCGCCGGCCGGTGGCATCGATACGCGTGGGCAGATCCCGCACCTGCGGGGCGCCCTCCCCGCCCTGGGGCCCGGGGCGTTTGGTCATCGCCGCAGCCCACCCATACGCACACACCCCGCATCACAGAGATCCACCTCCCCCTGCCAGTGTCGCCCCGCACCGGCCGGGTCGCATCCGGCCCGCCCGGCGCCGGGTCAGGGGGCGATTCTGGAATTCCCCGCGCTGCGCTGTCATGGCGATGTAATGTGTGCACGGCAAGATTACCTATTACATCCGGGGGATGGTGTGGCGATGTATCAGATGGCGACCGCGCGCGTGGACGCTGGGCCGGTGGACCCGGAGTTGGTGCGGGCCTGGGTCGAGGGCTGGGTCATCTCACGACTGGCGTCACCGCCGGAGCGGACCTTGTACGGGTTTGTCTTCGATGTGGGTACACAGCCCCGTCAGGTGACCCGCCATGTCCTGCCCGAAGCGAACGAAGCGCTGGTGCGCGAGCTCACCAGCACCATCACGGCACCCGGCACCTGGCTGAAGACGCTGCTTCCGAGGGAGGTCGTCGGACCATGGATGGCGCCCGGCTGGGACTTCGACGATCCGGGCTTCCTGATGTCGACACCGCTGGCCCCGGTGTCCGCGCCGGTGCCCGACGGCTATCGCATGCGTACCTGGACACGGGGCGGTCTCACCCGGGCGCTGGTGGTCACCACCGACGGCACCTTCGCCGCCCGTGGCCAGGTGGCGGTTCCGCCGGGCGCCGACACCGCGGTGGTCGACCAGATCGAGACCGCCACGGACCAACGCCGCAAGGGCCTGGGCAGCCTCGTCATGCGCACCTTGGCCCATGAGGCCCTCGCGGTGGGCGCGCGGTCCGCGGTGCTCGGGGCGACGCCCGAGGGGCAGGCGCTGTACGAGTCGCTGGGGTGGCGCACCGACGCCCCGCTCACCGGCCTCATCCGCAACCCCTCGGCCGCGCCGAAGGTCTGATCTACTGTCAGCACAGCTGCACCCGGGGTGAGTTGGCCGGAGCGTCTACGCCCCGGCCACCGCCTCGCGGGCGCGGGCGATCAGGGCACGTCCGGCCGGACCGCTCGGGCCGCCCGCCCGCCAGGCGAAGGCCAGCCGTCCGCGCAGCGCGGGCGGGTCGATGGCGACGGTCCGCAGCCGGTCCGACCGTGCGTCGGCGAACGCGCGGGGCAGGATGGCCGCGCCGAGTCCACGCTCGGCGAGCTGGGCCAGCACTTCGGGGTCGCTGGCCTCGAAGGCGATGCGCGGGGTGAAGCCGGCCGCGGCGCACGCCTCGTTCAGCCGGGTGCGCAGCCCAGTGCCGTACGGCAGGCTGATCAGCGCGCGCCCGCGCAGGGTGTCCAGGGAAATGGCCGAGTGGACGGCCAGTTCGTGATCGTGGCTGACCGCGGCGACGATCGGCTGGTCCGTGATCACCGCCATCTCCAGACCGGCCGGGGCCGTGGGACCCACGCTGACGATCGCCGCGTCCAGCCGTCCGTTGCGCAGTCCGTCGACGAGCTCGTCGGACGTGCCCTCGGTCAGGGTGATCTCCACTGCCGGATGGGCGTCGTGGAACTCCGCCAGCAGCCCCGGCAGATCGACACTGTGCGAGGTCACGGTGCCCACCGCCACATGTCCCCGCAGCAGCCCGGTCAGCTCGTCGACGGCGAGCCGGGCGCCCTCCACCGCGGCCAGCGCGGCCCGTGCGTAGGGGAGGACCGCCGCGCCCACTTCTGTGAGCCGCACCGAGCGGCCGGAGCGGTCCAGCAGCTCCTGTCCGAGCTCCCGCTCCAGCCGCCGGATCTGGGCGCTGACCCCGGGCTGCGCCACATGGACCCGCTCCGCGGCCCGGGTGAAGTTCCGCTCCTCGGCCACCGCCACGAAGTAGGCGAGCTGTCGCAGTTCCATAACAGATGATTCTAGCAACCAGATGAACTATCTCTTGTACTTCTGGTGACGACCGCACGAGAGTGGAGGCAGACGAAAGGAGCCGATCATGACCGAGACCCGTGAACGCGCCACCACCCCCGAGGACCTGGCCCGGCTGTTCGTGGAGCGAGCCAACGCCGGTGACGCCGAGGGGCTGGCCGAGCTGTACGCGCCGGACGCGGTGCTCGCGTATCCGCCGGGGTCCGCGACCGTCGGCCGGGACGCCATCCGCGCGGTGTGCGAGCGGATGCTCGAGCACACCTCCGAGCCCTTCCAGCTCGAGGAGGCGCTGCCGACCGTCCGCCACGGGGACCTCGCCCTCACCTCGACCCGCCCCGCCGACAACACCGGTGGCCGGGTGCAGGTGGCCCGGCGCCAGCCGGACGGCACCTGGCTGCGGATCATGGACCGCCCCGAGGTCCGCTCCCCGGACCGGGGCGAGGGATGACCGTCCTCATCGCCGGGGCCGGGATCGGCGGCGGTCCGTGAGCGACTGGAGGTGCGGACGCGGTCCGCACCTCCATGGTGATCGTGCGCGACGGGGATGGGGAACCGGTCGCGTATCCGATCGGGCGTGACCGCACCAACCGGGTCTGCCAGGTGCGGATGTCCGCACCCGCGCGCCGGCCGGGGACGCGGCCTGGAACCGCGCGGGCCGGGTTGCCGGGGGCGCCGTGCGGGAGCTCAACACCCGCCTCTCCCTGAGCCCGACGCGTCGCCAGGAGCGGCCTCGGGGTCGCGCTCCGTACCGCGTGGCGGCCGTCCGGCTGCGCGCTTAGCGTTGAATCAGACAGCGGTCTTCACAAGGACGGTCCGGCGCGAGGGTGTGGGAGGTCCGAGGTGGAATCTGTCACCTTCCTTCTCATCGCTGTGATTCTCACCGCACTGGCCTTCGACTTCACCAACGGCTTCCACGACACCGCCAACTCGATGGCCACCTCCATCGCCACCGGGGCGCTGTCCCCGCGCGTCGCCGTGGCTGTGGCCGGAGTCCTCAACCTCGCCGGGGCGTTCCTGTCCACCGAGGTGGCCAAGACGATTTCCAACGGCATCGTCGACGATGCCAAGGTCTCCCCAGTGATGATCTTCGCGGGGCTGGTCGGGGCGATCCTGTGGAATCTCATCACCTGGCTTGCCGGACTGCCCTCCAGCTCCTCGCACGCCCTCTTCGGCGGGCTGATCGGCGCGGTGTGGGTGGGGTCGGGCGGTTCGGCGGTGCGGTTCGACGCCATCGCCGAGAAGATCGTGATTCCGGCGCTCGCCTCCCCGGTGGTGGCCTGCCTGGTCGCCGTACTGGCGACATACCTCGCCTATGTGATCACCCGGCGGGTGTCCGGCCGCACGGTGCGCAAGGGCTTCCGCGCCGGACAGGTGGGCTCGGCCTCCCTGGTGGCCCTCGCCCACGGCACCAATGACGCGCAGAAGACGATGGGGGTCATCACCCTCGCCCTCATCTCCGGCGGTGTGCTCAGCCATGGCGCCGGCCCGCCGTGGTGGGTGGTGGTCAGCGCCGGTCTCGCGATCTCGCTGGGCACCTATGCCGGTGGCTGGCGGATCATCCGCACCATGGGGAGGGGGCTGACCGATATCCAGCCACCCCAGGGCTTCGCGGCCGAGACCAGCGCGACCGCGGTCATCCTCTCCTCCTCCCACCTGGGCTTCGCGCTGTCGACCACCCAGGTCTGCACCGGCAGCATTCTGGGCGCCGGGCTCGGCCGCAGGCTGGCCCATGTGCGCTGGGGCGTGGCCGGGCGGATCGCCGTGTCCTGGATGCTCACCCTGCCCGCGGCAGCGGCCGTGGGAGGCACCGCCGCCTGGGTCGCCGGCCGGGGCACCGCGGGCGTGGCGCTGGTGGCGAGCGTGGCCGTGGCGGCGGCAGCGGGTTTCTACGCACTCTCGCGCCGTCGGCCGGTCAACCCGGACAACGTCAATGAGCTGCCCGTTCCCGGCGCCGCCGAGAGCACGGCGCGCTCGGCCGCGTGACACCGGGGAGGTGACACCGGGGAGGGGACACCGGACGGACCGCGGACGACAGGCACACCGGACGACGGGAGGAGTCTGACGGGATGGACATCGAATGGGGCAGCCTCGGCGGGGTCCTCGGAGTGAGTCTGGGGATCACCGTGGTCGTGGTCGTCATGTTCTCGCTCGGTATCGCCGCGTGGAGCCGTGCCGAGGCGTACGGCGAACGCTCCGGCGCCACCCGCCGCGGTGTCCTTCACCGCGGCTCCGGCACGGTGGCCGCGGCCATCGCCATGGTGTGTTTCGCCGCCTGTCTGGCGGTCGCCGCTTATGGAATCGACCTGATCATCCCCGACTGAGACAATGGGTCCTTGTGCCCAGCGCCACCCCAAGCCGTGGCGCACTGTGGAAACGGGAGATCACACACGGTGTCACACCAGCCCGAAGCACCCTCCGGCGAGGTGGACCGCCTCGACCTGCGGGCCGACTGCGGCAGCTGCTTCGCGCTCTGCTGTGTCGCGCTGCCCTTCGCCGCCTCGGCGGACTTCGCGTTCAACAAGGACGCGGGGCGGCCCTGCCGCAATCTGCGTGAGGACTTCCGCTGCGGTGTCCACGCCCGGCTGCGGGAGAAGGGCTTCTCCGGCTGCACGGTCTTCGACTGCTTCGGCGCCGGGCAGAAGGTCTCCCGCCACACCTTCGCCGGACGCGACTGGCGCCGCCACCCGCACACCGCCGCCGACATGTTCGTGGTGTTCCCGGTGATGCGTGTGCTCCACGAACTGCTGTGGTACCTGACCGAGTCCCTGACGCTTCCCGCCGCCCGGCCCCTCCACACCGAGCTGCGCGCGGCGCTGCACGAGACGGAACGGCTCACCCGCGGCAATGCCGACGAGTTGCGGCGACTGGACGTCGCGGCCCACCGGGAGAAGGTCAGTGGTCTGCTGCTGCGCACCAGCGAGCGGGTACGGGCCACGGTCCCCGGAAAGAAGAAGAACCGCAGGGGAGCAGATCTCATCGGAGCCCGGCTCCGCGGTGCCGATCTGCGCGGCGCCAATCTCCGCGGGGCTCTGCTCATCGCGGCCGACCTCACCCGGGCCGATCTGAGCGGCGCCGATCTGATCGGCGCCGACCTCCGCGACGCCGATCTGAGCGGAGCGGATCTCACCGGCGCCCTCTTCCTCACCCAGGCCCAGCTCAACGCGGCACGGGGCGATGCCGCCACCCGGGTGCCCGGCGCGCTCAACCGCCCCGCGCACTGGCAGCGCCCCGTCCCCGGGCACGGTGTGGAATCCTGACTGCCATGCCCGACGCATCCGACGCGCCCCAGATTCTGAGCGACGCGCCCGGATCGTTCGCCCGGAGCGTGCTCGCCGAGCGGCATCCGGCGCTCATCGAGAAGGTGCGCGATGCCTTCCCGTACGGCCCCGAACAGCACCGTGCGCTCGACACCCTGCACCATGAGTGCACCGAGGGTGTCATCGCGCCGCTCCCCGCCACCGCGTACGACCACGACCGATGGCAGGAGTGGGGACGGGAACACTTCGGCCGGTCATGGTTCGATGTGCCCTTCCTGTGGGCCGAGAGCTACTTCTACCGTCAGCTCCTCGAAGCCGTCGGTTACTTCGGGCCCGGCCCCTGGCAGGGCATCGATCCGTTCCGCCCGTTCAAACACGCCGAACTGCACACCCCTGAGGCGGCCGAAGAACTGGCCGCGCTCGACGCCGTGCTGCGCTCACCCACCGAGCGTCAGGCGAACGCGCTGGTGCACGGCTCGCTCTGGGGCAACCGCGCGGACCTCGGGTTCCGGCTCTCCACCACGAGTGACGCGGCGGACGCCGCCGACGCGCCCCTCGTGGCAGACGCCACCGAGGCCCTGTGGTCACTGCTGCCCGGCGGCTCCCCGGCCACCGTGTATCTGGTGGCGGACAACGCCGGGCGGGAACTGCTGCCCGACCTCGTCCTCCTCGACCATCTGCTGTACCACGGCCGCGCCGACCGGGCCGTGCTGGCGGTGAAGCCGTATCCGTACTACGTCTCCGACGCCACCACCGCCGATGTCCTCGACTGTCTGCGCCGTCTGACCCGGGCCGGGGGAGCCGTCGCCGATGTCGGCAGCCGACTGTGGTCGGCGATGGGCAAGGGGCACCTCACCATCGGGGCCCATGACTTCTTCCGCGCTCCGCTGCCCTACGCCGCCATGCCCGGCAGTCTGCGGCGTGCATTCGCCTCGGCCACGGTGACCGTCATGAAGGGCGACCTCAACTACCGCCGCCTGGTGGGCGACCGGCTGTGGCCGCCGACCACGCCCTTCACCGCATGCACCGGGTACTTCCCCGGGCCGGTGGCCGCACTGCGCACCCTGAAGTCCGATGTGATCGTGGGCCTCGACGAACGCACCGTGGCCGCGCTCGACACCGCCCACCCGGAGGGCTGGCGCACCACCGGCACCCATGCGCTGATCCAGGTCGATCCCGGCCCGCGCCGGCGATGAAACACCACCGGCGCGGGACCGGGCCCCTCGGGGCCCGCGGAAACGGCCGCGCCCGTCAGCCGAGGCGGATGCCCACCGCGTAGGCGGTGAGGGTGGCCGGATCGGGCACGTGGTGGTCCTTGGAGGCGGCGGTGAAGCTGGGTGTCTGGGTGGTGGCCGGTTCCAGCTTCCACAGCAGATTGCCCGAGCCGTTCCAGTGCACTTCCGCCCCGCCACCGGTCAGCGCGTATCCGGGCGTCAGCGATGCCACCGCGGCCGGGTGCGGGGACCGTCCGGCATCGGCCCGGGTGAAGGTGTTGAACACCGTCCCGACCCGCAGCCGCCGCCGCAGGGCGATGGCGTACGCACGGATGTTGGCGGGGTCGGAGACCAGATGGTCCTTCGACCGCACCTTCCAGGAGGTCTCGGTGGCGGGGAAGGACGCGGTGGCGAGATTGCCCGCACCGTGCCAGTCCACCCGGAAACCGCCGCCGACCAGGACGTAGTCGTTCGACGACGGCAGCCCTGCCTCGGCTTCCGGATGCGGGGCCAGACCGCTGTCCGCACGCGAGACGTACACCGACCGCAGCAGCTCGTCCCGGCTCATCCCGGCGATCTTCAGACCGATGACGTAGGAGACCAGCTCATACGCCTGTGCGTCGACATGGTCCTTCGCGCTGACGGTCCACCCCGACAGGTCGTCAGTGGGGTACGACGCGGTCAGCAGCGCGCCCTGGGGGTACTCCACCGCGGTGGCCCCGCCGCCGATGGCCACCATGTCCCCGTCGCCGACGAGCACAGTCTCGTCGATCCAGTGCTGCTGCGGCGGATTCCCCCGGTGCGAGAACACCGACACGGTCACCCGGCCCGAGGCGTCGTGGAAGGTGTTCAGGCGCGTCCCCACCGAACTCAGCACACGTCTGGTGTCCTGCGGCCCCCTGGACGCGGCGGCGGCCGCTCCGGCTCCCATGCCGCCGACCGCCGCCGCACCCGCCACGGCTGTTGCCGCCCTGAGCATGTCCCTTCGGCTTCGCATCACTCTGTTCAACCCACCTTCTGTGTAAGCGCTCTGACCTGATGTCAGAGAGAGCAGAAAGCTAGCCGTGACCCGCAAGACACGGATATTCCCCGAAATGACGGATTGACAGAACCCTGCGACGTCGCGCACACGCCCCATGCCACTGCCCGTACCGTCCTCACCTGGAAGAAACCCCGGCGCCGAGGGTGCCGTCACGGTCTCCCACAGCGCTGGAGGATCACTCGGGCTGGGACGCGCGCTCCCAGGTCGTCGCATTCGAGCCCCATGAGGGCATGTCCGTCGGCCAATTTCGAAGCCGGGCACGGGATACCCGGCCCGGGAGCGGGCGGACGGCGAAATCCCGTGGCGAACGGCCCGCCCCTCGCGCATCATCCACGGATGACCTCGTCGCACTCCGGCCCGACGGCCGACTTCGCCACCAAACCCGTCCTCGTCGGCGAGAAGGTGCGCTTGCGCCCGTTCACCGAGGAGGATGCGCCGGAGATGGCCGTCATCCTCGAGGACGAGGAAGTCCGCAGGTTCACCGGTGAGCCGACCGCCCCCGCCTTCGAGGAACGGCGCCTGCGGGAGTGGTACGGAAGCCGCGGTACGCAGCCGGACCGGTTGGATCTGGCGGTCGTCGACCGGGCGAACGGCACGCTGGTGGGCGAGGTGGTGCTCTACGAATGGGACGAGCCCAACCGCAGCTGCGCGTTCCGCACGCTGCTCGGCCCGCGGGGGCGTGACCGGGGGCTTGGCACCGAAGCCACCCGGCTGATCGTCGGCCACGGTTTCGAGCGGCTCGGGCTGCACCGCATCTCGCTGGGCGTCTTCGCCTTCAACCCCCGCGCCCGTCGCGCGTACGAGAAGGTCGGCTTTGTCGCCGAAGGGGTGGAGCGCGAGGCGCTGCTGTACGAGGGCGCATGGATCGACGCCGTGATGATGTCCGTGCTGGACCGGGAGTGGGCGGCGCACCGCGGCCATCCGTAACCGGAACGCCGGGGCGGGGGAGGACACCGCACCCGGCCGGACCGCGCACGGTGGCGCGGCCCGTGCCCCCATGATGGAAGCCGCACACACGCGAAGCCCCGTGTCCCGCTGTCCGGAGGAGAGAGTTCCGATGCCGTCCCCTCGCCAGCTCGCCGATCTGCCGTACGCACGCCATCTGCGCGCGTTCGACGAGCCCCTCACCGACGGAGGCGACTACGACACCGTCCATCTGGACGGCGCCGACTTCGACGGGGCCGAGGGTGGCAACGCCCGGTTCCTCGAGTGCGCGTTCTCCTCCGTGAACTTCACCGCGGGGCACTTGCGCGGTGCCCGGTTCAATGACGTCTGGCTGGACGGAGTGCGGTGGGTCGGCACCGACCTGGCGGAGACGGACTGGCTGGACGCCGAGCTCATCGGCTGTGTGCTCGCCGGTCTGGAGACATTCGGCGCGACGTTGCACCGGGTCACCTTCCACCGCTGCAAGTTCGAGTCGGTCAACCTCCGCACCGCCACCCTGCGAGAGGTCACCTTCGCCGACTGCCTGCTGCGGGACGTCGACTTCAGCGGGGCCGCGCTGACACGGGTGGAATTCCCGGGCTCGGCGCTGGAGGGCGTCCGGTTCGCCGGGGCGCGGATGGACGGGGCCGATCTGCGGGACGCCACCCGGCTGGAGATCACCGACGGCCATGACGCGCTGCGCGGGTCAGTGATCACCGGCGCGCAGTTGCTGGAACTCGCCCCGATGTTCGCCGATGTGCTCGGGGTGAAGGTGGCGGACACTGGAACCGCCTCGTCGCGCCGCACGTCGGATCGGCGCAGCGGACGACGCTGATGGCCGAGCCGGGGATGGGCTGCGAAGGACACCCCGGGGCCATGCACTGGACCGGAGACAGGGGCGGACGGCACGGTAGTGGGGTGCACCCGATGTCTTCGCCCGCTCAGTCTCCCGCCAGGTGGTTCGCCCGGCCCGCCGCCCGGACCTGGCGGTGTGCGGCCGCCCCGGACGGCGTGCGCCGCTTCCACACCGCGCGGCCCGGCTACGCGCCCACTCCGCTGACCGAATGTCCCACGCTCGCCGCAGAGTTGGGCGTCGGCCGCGTCTTCGTCAAGGACGAGTCGTCCCGCCTCGGGCTGCCTGCGTTCAAGGCGCTCGGCGCGTCCTGGGCGGTCCACCGGATCCTGGCGGAGCGGTCGCCGGACGCTCCCGTACAACTGGTGACCGCCACCGACGGCAACCACGGCCGTGCCGTGGCCCGGATGGCGCGGCTGAACGGACGGCCCGCCCATGTCTTCGTCCCCCGCGGTGTGCACCCCGACGCGGTGGCCGCCATCGAGACCGAGGGCGCGCGGGTGACCCGGGTGGACGGGCCGTACGACGCGGCGGTACGGCGCGCGGCCGAGGCCGCGGAGCGCCCTCCGGCCGTACTGGTCCAAGACTTCGCCTGGCCCGGCTACGAGGAGATCCCGGGCTGGATCGTCGAGGGATACGCCACCCTGTTCCACGAGATCGATGAGCAACTGCGCAGCGTGGGAGGAGAGTTGCCGGATCTGCTCGCCGTCCCGGTGGGGGTGGGCTCGCTCGCCCAGGCCGCCGTCACCCACTACCGGAGCCGCCCCACCGGACCCGCTCCCGCCCTGCTGGCCGTGGAGCCGGTGGCCGCGGCATGTGTGCTGGCGAGTCTGGTGCGCGGGGAGCCGGTCGCCGTGGAAACCGGCGAGACCACCATGGCGGGCCTGAACTGCGGCACGCCCTCCAGCCTCGCCTGGCCGGTGCTGCGCGACGGGCTGGACGCCGCCGTCGCCATCACCGATGCCGACAGCGCCCGCGCCTCCCGTGACCTCGCCGCCCTCGGTGTCTCCTCGGGGCCCTGCGGGGCCGCCTCACTGGCCGGGGTGCGCGCCGCTCTCACCGGTGAGGGTGCCGCCGACCGCCGTGGTGCGCTCGGGCTCGGGCCGGCATCCACCCTCGTACTGCTGAGCACCGAGGGCACGGCGGCCAATCCCGCCACGGCACCGGCCACCACGCCCTGACGACTCCGGTGCGCGCGCAACCGCCGACGGTGTCGCGGCGGCCGGTCAGCGGGTCATCAGCCAGGGCTGCTGCGGCAGTGGACTTCCCGTCTCCAGCAGCGACTTCAGATTGGACAGTACCGCGGACCAGCCACTGGCCGCCGCTTCCCGCTCGGCTTCGTCGGCCAGGTTCTCGTGGGTCACGGTCAGCCGGACGATCTCGTTGTGCGGCTGGATGTCGAAGGTGACCCGCGAGGGCCCCGCGGTGGGTTCCTCACCGGGTGCGGCCCAGGTGGTCACCAGCCGCGTCGGCGGCACGCTCTCTTCGACGGTGCCGACCACATCGGCGATGCCCGAACCGTCCGTTCGCCGGTGCTCCCAGGAGGAACCGGCCCGCCAGTCGGCGGACACATTGCTGTGGCCCCAGTACTCGGCCGTCAGATCGGCGTCGGTCAGCGCCCGCCACACCTTCTCCGGTGTGGACTCGATGTAGATGACGTACACGAACGTCGGCTTGTCGGCCATGGCTTCCTCCGCTTGTCGTTTCACCGCGCTCAGCGCGCGCAGCCGCGGGCGCTCGAACGTGGCGATCCACCGCTCCTGGACCTCCTGGAGGGGGACGGGGTTGAGGTAGTGGAGTTTTTCGCGCCCCCGCCGGACCGTGGTGACGAGATGGGCGGCCTCGAGCACGGCGAGGTGCTGGGTGGCGGACTGACGGGTCATCTCCAGACGGCGGCACAGCTCGCCCAGCGTCTGTCCGTTGTGCTCGCGCAGCAGGTCCAGCAGAAAGCGCCGGGTCTGGTCGGCCAGCGCCTTGAAGACCTTGTCCGTCTCTGAGCTCACGTCTCACGTTATGCAGGCAATTGCCTGCATGTCAATCGGTCCTGACTGAGTCGCGTGTTGTACCTACTAGTATGTACAGTCGATCGCGATGACCGCGATCGGCGATCGACGAAGGAGAACCCCGCCATGCCCCTGGTCCGTATCGACGCGTTGAGGGCCGACAGCGAGCGGCTGGACGCGCTCGGCCGCGCCGTACACGACGCCCTCGTGGAGACGATCGGCTTTCCGCCCGACGACCGGTTCCAGATCCTGACCGGCCATGACGGCACCAGCGGCACCCTGCGCTACGACGACTACCTGGGTGTGCGCCGCGACGACGGCATCGTGTTCATCGCCATCACCATGCGCTGCGGGCGCCCGCCCGAGCGGAAGCGGGCGCTGTACCGGCGGATCGCGGAGCTGGCCGAGGAGTACGCGGGGACCGAGCCGCGCAATGTGTTCATCACGGTCACCGAGAACGAGTCGATCGACTGGTCCTTCGGCCACGGGGTCGCCCAGTACGCCGTCTCGCCGGAGGAAACCGTCTCGTTGGCGGACACCGCGAGCGGCGCGCCCTAACGCCGCCGCAGCGCCCCGCGGACGAAGGCCGCCTGTCCGGCGTGTTGCAGATCGTCCGCGATGACGCTGACCAGCCGGACGCCGAGGGTCACCGCCGGGGTCCACGCCTCGTCCACGATGCGGTCGAAGTCGGTGTCCCGAAGCCCCCGCACATACGCGAGCGTGTTCTCGTGGACGGCGTCGTAGTACCCGGTGAGCAGCTCGGCGTCCGCCTGGACCGCCGCCACGTCCTTGCCGCGGTGGCCGTAGCCGGTGGCCGCCGGTGGGAACCGCAGTCCGAACCGCTCGTACCAGCCGTCGGCCGTCCAGAGCTGCTCGGTGCCCGCGGCATCGGCGACGTGGTCGTCCTGAATGCGGGTCAGATGCCACACCAGCCAGGCGATGGAATTGGCCCCGGCGTCGAGCCGTTCGGCCAGCTCGTCCTCGCCGAGGCCGTCCACGGCCATGTGCACGGCCTCGGACACCCGGTCGAAGGCGTCGGCCAGCAGATCTGCGCTTCTCATACGGGGCTCCCTCGTCGCTCGTCGGGCGATCGGTCGCTCGCCCGCTCGGCCCGCGAACCATCGTTGCACCCCGGGGAGGCGGACCCGTGGGCTCAGACCGGTGGCACGAGGGTGAAATACCGGTCGAGCACCGCACGGTTCCCGGTCACCGAGGCGAGGCGGTCCGCGGGGAGGCGCTGCCAGCGAAAGAGCATCAGATCCGAGGCCGTGGCGGTCAGCTCGACATCGCACGGTTCGTCCGGGGCGGCGGGCCCGGTGTGTTCGGTGAGCCGGATGTCATCGCCCTCGAAGCGGACCGACCAGACCTCCGGACCGTCGGCGCGGCGGAACGACCACCTCGACCGGCAGACACTTGATGCCGTTGACGAAGTTGGAGCGCACCCGGGGCACCTCACCGGTCAGCCGGATGTCGGCGATGCGCGGGATCAGCTCCTCGAACATGATGCGCATCTCGGTGCGGGCCAGCAGATTGCCCAGGCACATATGGGGGCTGCCCTTGCCGAACGTGACATGGCTGTTGGACCGCCGGGTCACGTCGAAGCGGTACGGGTCGAGGAAGACGGCCTCGTCCCGGTTGCCCGAGGCGTACCACATCACGACCTTGTCCCCCTCCCTGATGTGCTTGCCGCCCAGCTCCACATCGCGGGTCGCGGTGCGGCGGAAGTGGTGGACAGGAGACGACCAGCGCAGGAACTCCTCGACGGCGCCGGGGATCAGCGACGGGTCGCGGCGCAGCAGTTCGAGCTGATCGGGGTTCTGGATCAGCGCGAGCATGGCGTGGGAGATGGCGTGGCGGGTGGTCTCGTTGCCCGCGACCACCAGCAGCAGGAAGTAGTTGTCGAAGTCCTGCTCGGAGAGCGGGACTCCGTCCCGCGGGGTCTCATTGACCAGCCGGGACACCAGGTCGGTGCCGTCGCCGCCGCGTCGCCTGCGGGCCAGCTTCCGGCCGTAGGCGAACACTTCGAGGGAGGCGGGGGAGCGGAACGGCAGATCGCGGTAGTTCTCGCTCTCCGCGCTGTCGAACAGCACATCGGCGTAGTCGGGGTCGGTGTTGCCGATGATGCGGTTGCCCCAGTCGATGAGCTGCTGGGTGTCGTCTTCCGGGACGTCGAGGAGGCGGGCGAGCACATGGATGGGGAAGTCCGCGGACACCTCATGGACGAAGTCGAAGCGTCCCTTGGCGAGCGCCGTGTCGAGGGTCTTCGCGGTGAGTCCGCGCAGGAAATCGGTGTAGGTGGTGATGACCCCGGCGCCGAACTCGCGCTGGAGCAGCCGGCGCAGCGCCTGGTGGCGCAGTCCGTCCAGTTCGAGGAGGGAGGCGCGGCGGGCGATCTGGTCCTCGTCCACCTCCTCGAGGTTGACGAACATGGTGGAGGTGAACGTCTCGGGGTCGCGGCCCACCCGGACGATGTCCTCGTGCCGGGTCACGGCCCAGAACCCGTGCTGGGGCGCGGCCTCGGGCTGCCAGTGGACGGGGTCCTGGTGGCGCAGGGTGTGGAACATCCGCCAGGGAGTGGCCGCGTCGCGGAACTTGTCGAGGTCGGTCAGGTCCACCTCGTCGAGGGGGAGGGGTTCGGGCACCCCGGTGGGGGCGGTGGCGGGGGAGGTCACACTGACTCCTTCGCGGGCGGGGGCGAACGCGTCCGGCTCGTCGCGGCTGTCAGAGGTGGTAGGCGTACTCGGCGAACTCCCAGTCGGTGACGTGGCGTTCGAAGCGCTGGACCTCATTGCGTTTGTAGGCGAGGAAGGACGCGGTGAAGTCCTTGCCGAGGACACCGGTCAGCGCCTCGTCGGCCTCCAGGGCGTCCAGCGCGGCTCCCAGGGTCCGCGGCAGGATCTGGGACTTCTCGGGGTCGTAGCCGTAGCCCTCGAGCGGGGCGGGTGGCTCCGTAGCGTTCTGGACACCGAGCAGCGCGGCGGCGCACACGGACGCGATGGCGAGGTAGGGATTGGCGCCGGCGTCGCCGAGGCGGAGTTCGAGGCGGGTGCCCGCACCGCGCTCGGGCGGTATACGGACCATGGCGCTGCGGTTGTCCAGGCCCCAGTCGATGAGCCAGGGGGCGAGGGTGTCGGGGCCGAAGCGCTTGTAGGAGTTGACGGTCGGGTTGTGCAGCGCGGCCAGCGCCGGGGCGTGGGCGAGGATGCCCGTGATGGCGTGGCGCGCGGTGTCGGAGAGACCGAACGGAGCCGCGGGGTCCGCAAAGGCGTTGCGGCCCTCGGGGGTGTCGCAGGACAGATGGAGATGGAAGCCCGAGCCGCCCGCGTCATTGCGCGGCTTGGCCATGAAGGTGGCCAACATGCCTTCCTTGCGGGCCAGTTCCTTGATGGCGGCCTTGAAGCGGAAGGCGCGGTCGGCGGCATTCAGTCCGGCGGAGTGGGTCAGATTGATCTCGTACTGACCACCGTCGAATTCGTGGTTGCCGGAGACCACACCGATGTTGAGGTCGCGCAGCAGCCGCAGGGTGCGCAGCAGATGGTTGCCCGGGTCGGCGCACAGTCCTGCGGTGTACACGGCGCCGGGGACCTCCGAGTGGCGGCGCCAGCCCGAGGGAGCGGCCGGGTCCGGCTCCAGCAGGAAGTACTCCAGCTCGGGGCCGACGACCGGATGCAGCCCGGCGTCCGCGCAGTTGGCGAGGACGGAGCGGAGCAGATCGCGCGGTGACTCGGGAGCCGGGGCGCCGGTGGCGGGATCGGTGGTGTCACCGAGACACCAGGCGACCCCGGGCTCCCAGGGCAGGGTGACCAGGGTGTCCAGATCGGGGGTGACGACCACATCGGGCAGCCCCGCGTCGAGTCCGCCCGAGACCGGGACCGTATCTCCCTGCGGGCTGGTGTGGTAGACGGCGCGGCAGAAGGCCAGACCGTGTGCACAGGCGGTGGGCAGGTGTTCCAGCAGGACATCGCGGGACCGGTCGATCCCGATGAGATCGGGGAAGGACACCCGGACCACATCGATGCCCTCGGCGGCGAGCCGGTCCATGTGGTGGCGCACGTGCGCGGGGTCATGGGCGGTCACCGATGCCTCCTTGGGCGGTTCGGATGCCTCAGCATTCATTTGACACCAAACGTTATGGACGGAGGTCTCACCCCGCAAGGGGATTGGGCCACATATTTATCCATCTGGACAGGCATTGACCAGGGTTCCACGGCTGCCTATCTTGTTTGAAGTCAAACGAATGAAAGGGGGCGCCACCCCACTCCCGCCACTGTCTGAGGAGCGAGACCATGTCCGGCCTCCGCGGCTACTTCCACCCCAAGACGGCGACCGGCGCGTCGTCCCTCATCCCCTCCCCGCCCTGGTACTACTCCGGCGATCTGCTGACCGTCGAGTACCGCACCGACCCCGCGCGGGTCCGGGAACTGCTGCCCGGACCACTGGAGCTCGCCGAGGAGGACCCCGGCGCGGTCGCGTTGATCTGGGCCGACTGGCAGTCGTGCTCCGCCACGAAGGAAGAGCTGCTGGACCCGGTGCGCGCCCAGTACAAGGAGGTGTTCGCGGTGGTCCGTTGCGCCTACCGCGGACAGACCTACTCGCGCTGCGTCTACATCTGGGTCGACAAGGACTTCGCCATCGCCCGCGGACTGCACCAGGGCTACCCCAAGAAAATGGGCTCGGTGCACCTCACCCGTCCCCACCCCTACGGCCCGGCACCCAGGATCGCCCCCGGCGCCCGCTTCGGCGCCACCCTGGCCGCCGCGGACCGCCGGCTGGCCCAGGCGGTGCTGACCCTGCGCGAACCCTCGGAGACCGGGGGCTTTGTCAACGGCCACCCCATGGCCCACCACCGCTGGCTCCCCTCCATCGAGAAGGGCAAGGGACTGGCCCTGGACGAGCTGATCGCCTCCGGCGCGGCCGAGTTCGAGGCCGGGCAGGCATGGCGGGGCGACGCCGAACTGGAGCTCTTCGAGGCGCCCACCGAGGAGTTGGCACGGCTGGAGATCCGCGAACCGATCGCCGCGTACTACCGGCGGGTCGGCGTCGTCTGGGACGGCGGCCGACTGCTGGAGTCCGGCACCTCGGGTGCCTAAGCGCTCCGCCGGAAATGCCGCGAGGAGCCGTCGTTCGTCCGCGGCTGCCTCGTGGCTGGTCGCGCCCACGCGGCGGAGCCGCACATCGACACAGCCCCGCGCCCCTTCGGGGCGCAACCCAGCCGCACCGGACTTCAGCGAGTCCGCTGAGCGCGGGCCACCACCCCGCCGTACCCCGCCCCGGGCCGCCCGATCCCACCCCTCGTCACACGGAGCGCAGGATGACCCACCGGATCACCGTCGCCGGAATCCCCGTCGACACCCGGCACTGGATCGGCGGCCGGCGCGTCGCCTCCCCGGACACCTTCACTGATGTCTCACCAATCGACGGCACTCCCCTCGCCGAGATCTCCCGCGGCGGTGCCACCGAGGCGGAGGCCGCCGTGGCCGCCGCCCGCGACGCCTTCCCTGCCTGGGCCGCGACCCCGCACGCCGAGCGGGCCCGGGTGCTGCACGCCATCGCCGACGGTGTCGAGAAGCGGCTCGAGGACCTCGCGGCCGTGGAAACCGCCGACAACGGCGCGCTGCTGCGCTCCCACCGCCGCGGTGTGATGCCGCGTGTCGCCCACAACTTCCGCTTCTTCGCCGACTGGCTGCTCACACTGGACCGGGAACACGAGGACTTCACCACCCGCGGCCACACCAACCACATCACCTGGGACCCGGCCGGACCCTGCGCCCTCATCGCCCCGTGGAACGCGCCGCTGATGCTGGCCACCTGGAAGGTCGCCCCGGCCCTCGCCGCCGGGAACACCGTGGTCCTCAAACCCGCCGAGTGGTCCCCGCTGACCGCATCCCTGCTCGCCGATATCGCCGCCGAGGCCGGTCTGCCGCCCGGGGTGTTCAACGTCCTCCAGGGCTACGGCGCCGAGGCGGGCGGCGCCCTGGTCTCCCACCCCGGGGTGCGCCGCATCAGCTTCACCGGCTCGGTGCCCACCGCCGGGCGGATCGCCCGGGCCGCCGCCGACCATCTCACCCCGCTCAGCCTGGAGCTCGGCGGCAAGTCGCCGCTGCTGGTGTTCGCCGACGCCGATCTCGACCTGGCCGTGGACCTGGCGGTGGAGCAGTACGACAACGCCGGGCAGGTGTGTCTGGCCGCCACCCGGCTGCTCGTCGAGTCCTCCGTGGCCGAGGAGTTCACCCGGCGCTTCACCGCGAAGGCCGCCGCGCTGGTCCAGGGCGATCCGCGCGACGAGGCCACCGACATCGGCCCCGTCATCCACGCCCGCCAGCTGGAGAAGATCGACGGCTTTGTGCGCCGCGCCCTGGACGCGGGAGCGCGCGCGATCGTCGGCGGCGGACCCCACACCGGACTCGGCGGTCTCCACTACCGGCCGACCCTGCTCACCGATGTCGCCCAGGACTCCGAGATCGTCCAGGAGGAGGTGTTCGGGCCGGTGCTCACCCTCCAGACCTTCGACACCGAGGACGAAGCCGTCACCCTCGCCAACGACACCCGGTTCGGCCTCGCCGCCACCCTCGCCACCGGCGACCGCGAACGCGCCGATCGGGTGGCCGACCGGCTCGTCGCGGGCACCGTCTGGGTCAACTGCTTCTTCGTCCGCGACCTCCAGGCCCCCTTCGGCGGCTCCCGCAGTTCCGGTATCGGACGCGAGGGCGGCACCTGGAGCTTCGACTTCTACTGCGACCTGAAGAACACCGTCACGGCCCCGAGGGGATGGCAGAGCCATGGGTGAGATCGCCGGGGCGGGGCTGCTCGCCCATGTGCCGACCATCGTGCTCCCGAAGGAGGACCGGCTGCGGCTGAACGAGGGCCGTGAGATCACCCTTGTCACGGGGCTCGAACGGCTCCGCCGCGAGGTGTTCGAGCGCGACATCTACGACACCGTGGTGGTCCTCGACTCCCACTGGGCCACCACCGTGGAGTTCGTGGTCACCGCCCAGCCGCGCCGCGCGGGCCTGTTCACCTCCGAGGAACTGCCGCGCGGGATGTGCCGGATGCCCTACGACTTCCCCGGCGACCCCGAACTCGCCCACAACGTGGCCCGGTTCGCCGGGAAGCACGGCACCTGGATCACCGCCATCGACGACCCGTATCTGCCGCTCCACTACGCCACCATCAATCTGTGGACGTTCCTGGGCGCGGGCCTCCCCGGCAAACGCTGGGTGTCCATCGGCGTCTGCCAGACCGGCGACATGGAAGACCATCTGCGGCTCGGCCGGGCCCTGGCCGACGGCATCGCCGCCACTCCCGGCCGCCGGGTCCTGCTCATCGCCTCCGGCGCGCTCTCGCACACCTTCTGGCCGCTGCGTGAACTGCGCGACCACGAGTCCAGCGACCCCGCGCACATCTTCACCCCCGAGGCCCGCGCCGCCGACGAGCAGCGCATCGCGTGGTTCACGGAGGGCCGTCACGACGAAGTGCTGCGCACCATGCCGGAGTTCCTGGCCCACAAGCCCGAGGCCCGCTTCTCCCACTACCTGATGATGGCCGGAGCTCTCGGCGGGGTGGAGTGCACCGCCACCGCCCGTCAGTACGGCAGCTACGAGAACTCCGTCGGCACCGGCCAGGCTCATCTCTGGTTCGACCGGCCCGCCGCCGGCTGGATGGCGCCCCACACCCTGACACAGGAGTCCGCCCATGCCTGAGTACCGCCGTATCCTCCTCGACGGTGCGGCCGTCAAGGCCGTTCGCGACGGCGAGGAGCTGGTCGCCGGGGACGGCCGGCGGGTCAAGGCCGAGGAGGCACACCATCTGCCGCCTGTGGTGCCCACCAAGGTGATCGCCGTCCACCTCAACCACCGCAGCCGCGTGGAGGAGTTCCGGACCGCGCCGGCCGCTGCCCCCACCTACTTCCACAAACCCACCTCGGCGCTCAACGCCCACCGGGGCGCCGTGGTCCGTCCCGAGGGCTGCAAGTGGCTCAACTACGAGGGTGAGGTGGCCATCGTCATCGGCCGGACCTGCCGCAATGTGTCCCCGGACGAGGCGGGCGGGTATATCGCCGGATACACCGTGGCCAACGACTACGGGCTGCACGACTTCCGGGACACCGACGCCGGATCCATGCTGCGGGTCAAGGGCTCGGACACCCTCTGCCCGCTCGGTCCGGGGCTGGTCACCGACTGGGACTTCCGCGGCAAGTATCTGCGCACCTATGTCAACGGGCGTGTGGTGCAGGACGGTTCGACCGACGAGATGGCGTGGGACATGCACTACCTCGTGGCCGACATCGCCCGCACCATCACCCTTCACCCCGGCGATGTGCTGCTCTCGGGCACCCCGGCCGGCTCCCGCCCGGTGCGGCCAGGCGATGTGGTCGAGGTCGAGGTGGCGGGACTCGGCAGGCTCAGCAACCACATCGTGGCCGGGCCCACCCCGATCCGTACCGACGTCGGAGCCCAGCCCACGGAGTCGGAGGAGGTGCTGTCCACCGCCCTCGGCGGCGACTGGGAGTACCGCGGCATCCGCCCGCCACGGCGTGGCTGAGCTGTTGACCGGCCCGCGCCCGCTGATCGCCGTTCCGGCCCGCTTCTCGGCCACCACCTCGGCCCTGCGCTTCGCGGGCGAGGTGAACGCCCGCGCCCTCGTCGAGGCGGTCTGGCGGGCCGGGGGCGAACCCGCCACCATCCACCCCCGCGCGCCCGGCGGCACCGCCGACCCCGCCGAGGTGGCTGCCTGTCTCGAACGGTTCGACGGGGTGCTGCTGCCCGGGGGCGGCGATCTGGACCCCCGCCGCTACGGCGGCGGTCCGCCCCACACCAGCATTTACGATGTGGACGCCGAGCAGGACGGCTTCGACCTGGAGTTGGCCCGCCGGGCACTGGACACCGGAGTGCCGCTGCTCGCCTCTGCCGCGGTCGGGCTCCAGATCACCGCCACGGCGGCCGACGGCACCGTGGAGGCGCGCGAACTGCCCGCCGCACGCGGTTGGTTCACCGCCGGCCAGTGGCATCCCGAGAACACCGCCCACCGGGACCCCGCCCAGCAGGGGTTGTTCGACGCGCTGGTGCGCGCCGCCCGCGAGCGCCGCTGAGCCACGCCCGGACCGGGACTACGCCTTCGGACGGCGTCCGCTGCGGCGCGGCGCCGGTTCGGCGCCGTCCAGAAGGGCGAGCCTGCGCTCCTCGCCGTGCGTTTCGACCTGGAGCACCACCTGGCGCAGCGCCTCCGCGGTGCGCAGACACTCCTCGTCGGACAACTGCCCGGCGACGAACGCCTCCTCCTCGTTGAACTCCGGGAAGATGCGTCGCATCAGCGCCTCACCCTCCTCGGTGAGGCTCAGCAGCACCAGCCTGCCGTCGCTGGGGTGGCCGGAGCGCCGGATCAGACCGCGGGACTCCAGCGTGCGGGCGACTCCGGTGAGCGTGCCCTTGGAGATGCCCGCCTCCTCCGCCACGTTGCGGGTCTCCGACTCGCCCCAGATCCACACCACCCAGAGCACGACGAAGGCCGTCCAGGTCAGATCGCAGCCGCGCAGCACCGAGTTCTCCAGATGCTGTCGCACCGCCGACGCGGCCCGGTAGATGTTGGACACCATGGCCATCTGCTCACGGCGGATCGGAATGCCGCCGAGCTTGGCCGCGACCAGCTTCTCGGTGTCGGTAATGGATCGGTGGCCGGACACGGGCGGACTCCTCACATCGGCTGCGAACGCTGACGCGACGGCGAACCGGCGGTTCCATCGTTCGAGGTCAAATGTACCGCGCCAGGGTGAGCGCGGTGGTGCGGGCCCGCCCGTGCCATTCGCTCACCGCCCCGGTTCGGTCAGTGTCGGCGGCACGGTCCCGCGGTACAGCAGCTGGCTTCCGAGCGGAGTGCGCGAGTGCACCACTGTATTACCCACCCGCTTGCTGGTGAGCAGTCCGGCGTTGCGCAGCACCGTGGCGTGCTGGCTGGCCGAGGAGACGAGGATGCCCACACGCCGGGCGAGTTCACCGGTCGTACAACTCCCCTCGGCCGCCTCCAGCACGGCGGCCCGGGTCGGCCCCAGCAGCTTGGCCAGCGAGGGGCGGCCCTGGGCCGCGGGGCCCTCGTCGAGCAGTCGGTGCTGTACGGGATACACCAGCACCGGTGTCCGGTCCTGGTGCAGCAGGGTGATGCTGGTGCGCCGGCAGAAGAACGAGGGGATGAGCAGCAGTCCGCGGCCACCGAGCCGCAGATCGCGGTCGACGGGGTAGTCCGCCTCCAGCACCGGCCGCCGCCAGCGCAGACACGGCGGCAGCGCGGACAGCAGCGCCTCGGTGCCACCGCTGAGCATCGGTGTGGACACCCGTAACCGCTCATGGTCGACCTGGGCCCGGATGCGCTCCCAGTACGGGGCGATGGCGGCCTCGTGGTACGCCTCGATGGCGCGTCCGAGCAGCGCCAGCGCATCGCCGTCGCCCTCGGCCAGCGAACGTGTCCACGGGGGCAGCCGTTGCCCTCCGGCGAGCAGCGTGAGATCGCGCCGCAGCCGGGCCCGCGGAGTGCTCAGCACCGCGTCGAGACCTTCGTCCGCGTCGTACAGCGGGGTCGCCGGGGTGAGAAAGTCCGGAAAATAGCCCTTTGAGGGCACCAGAGCGGTCAACAGCCCGGTTGAGCGGGGCAGTTTGGGGCCGACCGACCGCCGCCACTGCGCGGGGACCAGCCCCCCGTTCTGCTGCCGGAGACTGTGCAGACTCAGCATGGTCTCCCACATCGCGACCGGTCCCGCGGCCACGCGGGTGAGTCCCAGATCCTGACCGGTGAAATGAATGCGTAGCACAGCGCCCCCGTGTGTCCACCGCCTGCTTCCTTTACCTCCGTATCACGTTCAGGCCAGGGGTCGTACCGGGGAGCGCGACGACACGTCGTGTTTCAGTTGTGAATGAACTACCGGTGTACGCACACGAGTCCGCCCGGCGGAAGCCGCCGGGCGGACGCGCGCGGAAGTGCGCCGGGTGCGGAGGTCAGCCCGCGGACAGCGCGGGGTCGCTGGTTCCCGCCCGCCCCGTCTCGACGTGGCCGGACAGCCGTCGCAGATAGCCGCTGTCCGCGTCGGAGGCCACCGACACGTCGTACCACTGGTGGCTGGACCCGGTGTCCACGGTGTGCACGGCCCGGCCACCCGGCCGGAGCCGGTACTCGGCCGTCTTCTGGTGGCGGTAGCCGTCGGTGACGGTCAGCCGCACGGTCTTGTCGCCCTGGTTGGTCAGGGTCAGCTCGACATCACCGGTCGCCCGGTCGTGACGGGCGGTCACCTCCGGACCGCGGCCGGTGATGCGGCCGGTGAAGTGGCGAACGAAGCCGCCCGGCCCGTGCACCTCGACGTCGTAGGTGTCCTTGTCCGCGACGGCCCGCCAGGTGCCGGACAGTTGCTTGCCCGCCTCGACGGTGTAGCCCCACGGCCCGTCGGGGTGGCTCGCGGAGGTGACGTGGAAGTGCGCGCCTGCCTTGCCGCGGTTGGCGAAGTCCAGCCGCAGGCTGCCGTCCGCCACGGTGGCGTTGGCGGACAGGTCGTACGGCAGCGGCCGGGAGCGCCGCAGACCGGACTCCTGACGGGGCAGGGAGCCCTGGGCCGGGGGCGTGGGCACATAGTCCGGGTGCCGCTCGTTGTCCGGCGGCAGATAGCCGTCGGTGTCCGGCAGGGACGGGACCTTGGTGTCCGTGCGCGAGAAGTCGAACGCCGCCGTCAGGTCCCCGGACACCGCGCGCCGCCACGGCGAGATGTTCGGCTCCTCGACACCGAAGCGCTCCTCCATGAGGCGGATGATCGAGGTGTGGTCCAGCGTCTGGGAGCACACATAGCCTCCAGTGCTCCACGGCGACACCACCAGCATCGGCACCCGCGGGCCCAGGCCGTAGGGGCCCGCGGGGAAGGACGCGGAGCCCGGGTAGAGCTCTTCGGTGGTGTCCACGGTCGAGGCGCCGCGGTCCTTGGCGGGCGCGTACGCCGGCATCACGTGGTCGAAGTAGCCGTCGTTCTCGTCGTAGGTGATCAGCAGCGCGGTCTTGCTCCAGACCTCGGGGTTGGAGGTCAGCGCGTCCAGCACCTGGGCGACGTACCAGGCGCCGTAGTTGGCGGGCCAGTTGGGGTGCTCGGTGAAGGCTTCGGGCGCCGCGATCCAGGAGATCTGGGGCAGCTTCCCGTCCCGCACGTCCGCGCGCAGGATGTCGAAGAAGCCGTCGCCGTTCTTGGCGTTGGTGCCGGTGCGGGCCTTGTCGTAGAGCGGGTCGCCGGGCTTGGCGTTGCGGTACTGGTTGAAGAACAGCAGCGAGTTGTCGCCGTAGTTGCCCCGGTAGGCGTCGTCGATCCAGCCCCAGTTGTGCTCGGCGTCCAGTCCGTCGCCGATGTCCTGGTAGACCTTCCAGGAGACCCCGGCCTTCTCCAGCCGCTCGGGGTAGGTGGTCCAGCCGTAGCCGAGCTCGGCGTTGTCCAGGACCGGACCGCCGCCCTTGCCGTCGTTGCCGGTGTAACCGGTGTACATGTAGTAGCGGTTGGGGTCGGTGGCGCCGATGAACGAGCAGTGGTACGCGTCGCAGATGGTGAACGCGTCGGCCAGCGCATAGTGGAACGGAATGTCCTCACGGGTGAGGTACGCCATGGTGGTGGCGGACTTCGCGGGCACCCACTTGTCGTAGGCGCCGTTGTTGTAGGCGACGTGGCCGTCCTTCCAGCCGTGCGGGAGTTCCTCGAGGAACTCGAGCCCCAGGTCGTCCACCTCGGGCCGGAACGGCTGGATCTCCTTGCTGCCGTCGGACTGGTGCCAGACCGGCTTGCCGCTGGGCAGCCGCACCGGATGCGGATCGCCGAACCCGCGCACCCCGCTCAGAGTTCCGAAGTAGTGATCGAAGGAACGATTCTCCTGCATAAGCACCACGATGTGCTCAATGTCCCGCAGGCTGCCGGTACGACGGTTCGCCGGAATCGAGGCGGCACGGGCGATGCTGGTGGACAGCAGGGACAGGGCCGTGCTGGTACCGGCCAGTTGCATGAATCTGCGACGGTCGATGGAGGTCATATCGGTCCGGTCTCCTGTGGTGTTCGAAGCGGGGCAAGCAACCGGGGCAGTCTGTTCCGGTCTGGCCGCCCGGCACAACGGCCGGGAGGAGAATCGGCGGGAAAGGCTCAGTAAACCTTGGTCATTTGCGCCGCGAGAGCGGTCATGCTTGGCCGCTTGTCCTTGCCGCTTGTCCGCGCCCCGCGAAGGCCGTCGGCGGGCGGCAGGCGTCCCGGTGGCCGAGGCAGTACGTTGAAACCATGGACGGCGACGCCTTGACGCTCTTCCTCTGCGGCGATGTGATGCTCGCCCGCGGCGTCGACCAGATCCTGCCGCACCCCGGTGACCCGGAGCTGCGGGAGCCGTACATCCGTGACTCCCGCGCCTATGTCGGGCTGGCCGAGGAGCGGAACGGCCCGATTCCGCGACCGGTCGGCTTCACCTGGCCGTGGGGCGACGCGCTGGCGGTACTGGATGAGGCCGCGCCCGACGCCCGGGTGCTGAATCTGGAGACCAGCGTCACGGCCGGCGGCGAGGACGCCCCCGACAAGGAGCTCCACTACCGCATGAACCCGGCCAACCTTCCCTGCTTGGCCGCGGCCCGGCCCGATGTATGCGTACTGGCCAACAACCATGTCCTCGACAGCGGCCCGCACGGCCTCGAGGACACCCTCGACGCGCTCGCCGGGGCCGGGCTCCGGGTGGCCGGAGCCGGACGGAACATCACCGCCGCCCGGCGCCCCGCCGTCGTGCCGGTCGGGGAGAACCGCCGGATCCTGGTCTTCGCTTTCGGCACCCCCTCCAGCGGTATCCCCTACCGCTGGGCCGCCACCGACGACCGCCCCGGGGTCGACTTCGTGCCCGAGCTGACGGACGCCGGCGCCGCCGCGATCGCGGCCCGGGTGTGCGGGATCAAGCGGCCCGGCGATATCGCGGTCGCCTCGATCCACTGGGGCGGCAACTGGGGCTACGAGATCCCCCCGGACCAGATCAGCTTCGCCCACACACTGATCGACGGCGGGCTCGACCTCGTCCACGGCCACTCCTCCCACCACCCCCGTCCCGCCGAGGTGTACCGCGGCAAGCTGATCCTCTACGGCTGCGGCGACCTCATCGACGACTACGAGGGCATCACCGGCTACGAGCGGTACCGGGACGATCTGCGGCTGCTCCACCTGGTCCGCGTGGCGGCCGGCACCGGACGCCTGGTCGAGTTGCGCATGGTGCCCCTCCAGTCGCGGCGGATGCGGCTGTGCCATGCCACGCGCCGGGACGCGGATTGGCTCGGCAGCACCCTCGACCGGGTGAGCTCCCGCCTCGGCACCCGCGTCGACGTCGCACACGACGCGCCGTACGACGTCCTGACCCTCCGGCACGGATGAGCGAGGAGGCGGCCATGTCCCCCGACAAGCCCCCCGAAGAACACCCGGAGCAGGCCCACCGTCTTCTGGACGCGGCCTTCGGCCGTCCGCGCGGCCCCCTGGGCACCGTGGGCGGCGTGGTGATGGCACGGCTCAACGCCTCGCAGGAGCGCTGGGCCGTGGACCGGGCGGCTCTGCGCGCCGGTGAACGCGTACTGGTCGTCGGACCCGGTCCGGGCGTCGGGCTGGCACCGGCGGTGGCCGCCGTGGAGCCGGGCGGCCGGGTCATCGCCGTCGAGCCGTCGGCCACCATGCGCCGGATGGCGATCCGGCGCTGCGCGACCCGGATCGCGGCGGGCACGCTCGACGTCCGCGACGGCACCGCGGAGCGGACCGGATGCCCGGATGCCGCGGTGGACGCCGTGCTGTCCGTCAACAACGTCATGCACTGGGACCGCCCGGCCGGATTCCGCGAACTGCTGCGGGTGCTGCGCCCCGGCGGACGGATGGTGCTCACCGTGCACCGCCATGTGCTCGGGATTCCGCCCGAGCGGCTGGTGACCGAGGCGACTCGGGCCGGATTCGGCGGTGTCGAACTCACCCTGCGCGAACGCCGTGTGCTCGGCCCCGCCGTACAGCTGCTGATGCACCACCCCGGCAACTGAGTCGAGGGCGTCAGAGGATCTTCGCGCGCACCAGGGCGCCCAGCACCAGCGCCCCCGGCAGCAGCGGCAGCCACAGCGTGATGAAGCGGTAGGCCAGCACGGTGGACGTGGCGGCCTCGACCGGTGCGCCCGCCGCGACCAGCGCGATGACCAGTGCGGCGTCCACCGAACCGATACCACCGGGGGAGGGGACCAGAGCGGCCACTGCCGTTGCGGCCAGATACGCGAGCATCACATGCGCGGACCGCACCTCCAGCTCCAGCGCGAGCGCCACCGCCACCAGCCCCGTCGCCTGGAGCAGCGGAAAGGCCAGCGAACCGCCCCACAGGGCCAGCGCCCGGGACGGCCGCTTGTGCAGCGACCGCGCGTCGGACAGCGCGGTGCACAGGAACGTCCGGGCCAGTCGGCGCACCGGGCGGATCAGCAGTGCCCCCGCCACCAGGGCAGCCGCCCCGGACACCACCACAGCCAGCACCAGGGCGCCGGACCGGTCGGGCAGCATCGGGCCCAGCCGCAGCGCCTCGGGGAAGGCGAGGAACAGCACGGCCAGCAGACCGACCCGGGTCACCCCCTCGGCGAGGAAGTACAGCGCGAGCGCGGCCGAGGAACGGGCGGGCGTCAGACCGCAGCCGGTCATGAAGCGGATGTTCACCGCGCTCGCGCCGATCCCCGACGGCAGCAGGTGGTTGGCCGCGCCCGCCGCGAACTGGGTGGCGAACAGCCGCCGGGCCGGCAGCCGTTCCAGCACCGTGCCCTGCCGGGCGAACGACACCGCCACCCAGCCGAACCCGGTCGTCGCCACCGCAACCAGCAGCCACCAGGGATCGGCGGTCAGCATCTGACGGGCGCCGGAGCCGATCAGCGACCGGTGCTGGAGCACCCACACGGCGACGGCGGCCAGCGGCAGCAGACACAGGATCCGGCGGACCGGAACCCGGCGGTACCCGGGGCGGCGTGTCCGCTGCGGCACCGGGTGGGGCGGTGCCTGCGGCCGTGCCTGCGGCAGTGCTCGCGACATCGTTTGCGACATGGGCCGCGACCTCGCTTCCGGCTTGGGTCCGGACATCTCTGATCCTGGAATACGGTCCGGACCAGGTTCCGTGCTCATCGCTCCGTCTGCCCCGTCATCCGGCGCGCAGTACCCCCGGCCGGTGCCGGGCCCGTCTCCGGCAGTGTGTCGCGCAGCGGAAGGGCGATCAGCAGCCCCAGGCAGATCCACACATAGGCGTTGCTGCCGAGGAATCCGCCCACCCCCGTGGAGTCGAACCGCCACAGCCACACCAGGCTGCTGCACAGCAGCACATGGACCACCGCGGCCGTCCGCAGCCGCGTCCGGCGGCGGGCCGGGGGCGCGTCGGGCCGCAGCGCGGACTCGGCGAGCACCGCCAACGCCGGGATCAGCCACACCAGATGGTGCACCCAGGTGATCGGGCTGATCAGGCAGGCGGCCACACCGGTCAGCGCGAACCCGGCCGTCTCGTTCCCGGCGGCGGCCGCGCCGCGCACCCGGTGCGCCCAGACGGCCAGGACGGCGAGCACACCGAGCCCCCACAACACCCCGCTCGGCTCGAGGGGTTCGACGAGCCGGGCCAGCACCCCCTCCCAGGACTGGTTGGAGACGTAGGCGAGCACACCGATGCGGTCGGTGTCCCACAGCGCTTCGGTCCAGTACTCCCGCGAGGCGCCCGGCGCCACCCACGCGGCCAGCAGGGTGGCGGCCACGGCGGTGCCCGCGGCGGTGGCGGCGGCACGCCACCGCCGGGTCACCGCCAGATAGACGATGAAGATCGCCGGGGTGAGTTTGATGGCCGCGGCCAGGCCGGTGCCGTATCCGGCGAACCGGCCGCGCCCGCTGGACAGCAGCCACGCGTCGAAGAGCACCAGGACCAGCAGCAGCAGATTGACCTGGCCGAAGCTGAAGGTGTCGCGTACCGGTTCCAGCAGCGCGAACAGACAGGCCGCCACGGTGAACGCGAACCACGGGATCCAGCCCTGTCTGCGCACCAGCGGGCCGATCAGCCAGCCCAGCACGATGGCGGAGGCGGCCACATTGAGCGCGGTGCTGATGGTGACCGCGCCCGGCCAGCTCACCAGGGTCATCGGCAGCATGCACAGGGCGGCGAACGGCGGATAGGTGAAGCCGTAGTCCGCGCCGTCCGCCCCGGGAGTGGTGAACTCGTAGATACGGCCGTCCCGCAGCCAGTGGCCGACCGCCCCGTAGTACACGTTGAGGTCGAACCAGTGCCGGTGCAGCGGGACCGTGACCAGGAACAGCGCCACGGCCGCCGTCAGTCCGGACGCCAGCAGCAGCCGTCCGCGCGGGGTGGCGGGCCCGCTCACACGGATGGGCCCGCTCATACGGCACGCTCCGGGCGGTGGCCGCCGGACGCGGCGGACAGGGCGGGTCCGGTGGTGAATCCCGGGGTGTGCCCGGCACCCCACAGCGCGAGGAGCGCCAGCGCCCCTCCGCACACCGCGAACGTCAACTGCCGTGCGTCCGGGGCGAATCCGCTCGGCAGAACGGCCAGGGCCAGCACCCCGCTGCCCGCGGCCACCGCGCGGCGCACCGCTCCGGCCGGCGCCGCCGCCGCGATGAGGAACAGCCCCCACAGCACATACCAGGGCCGCAGCGCCGGGCCGAGCAACGCCACCGCCGTCAGGCTCAGCCCCAGCGCGTACAGCGGCCGCCGCCGGGGCGGGCGCAGCCAGACCACCACCACGGCCACGGCGGTGGCCAGCAGCCCCAGGGTCTGCCACGCCGGGGTGGCCAGCGGGGCCAGACCGCTGCCCACCGCCTCCAGGAGAGCACCGGTGGCACGTCCGAGCGTGCTGGTCAGCGCCCAGTTGCCGGGCGAGGCCGGGGTGCCCAGCGCGCTGATCCAGCCGTATCCGGTACCGGTGACGGCCGTGGCCACGCCGGTGGTGGCGAGCGCCAGCGCGGCGGTGGCCAGCACGGCTCCCACCCGCCGTCGGGGGCCCTCCACCCGGCGCGCCCACAGCGAGGCCACTGCCAGCAGCCCCAGCGCCGCCGGTGCCTTGACCAGGGCGGCGAGCGTGACCAGCACCGCGCCGCACGCGGGCCACCGGCCCGTCGCGGCCACCAGACCGGCGCCCAGCAGTCCGAGCATCACGGCGTCGTTGTGCGCCCCGCCCACCAGATGCAGCAGCAACAGCGGATTGAGCGCCCCGAGCCACAGCGCACCGGCCGGATCGGTGCCGCAGCGCCGGGCGAGCACCGGCAGCGCCAGCACCATCAGCGCCACACCGAGCAGCGCGACCAGCCGCAGCCCCAGAATCCCGAGGGACGGCTCGGCACGCGAGGCGTGCGCGACCGCGGTCTCGAACGCCAGGGAGACCGGTCCGTACGGGGTCGGAGTGTGCTGCCACATCGGCGCCACCTCGGCCGCGAGCGGTCCGCCCAGCTGGATCGGGCCGTGGGAGTACACATCGATCTGGGCGTGCACCATCGCGCCCTGGGCGAGATAGCTGTACACGTCCCGGCTGAACAGCGGGGGAGCGGGCAGCAGCGGAGCCGCCCAGACGGCGAGGGTGAGGAACAGGCTCCGGGTGCCGGGCGGACGCGGTCCACGTACCGCGCGCCCCAGCCACCACCAGGCCGCGATCAGCAGCACCAGTCCGAAGTAGGTGCTGACCAGGCCGAGGGCGGCCCTGCCGGAGTCGGGTGTGAGGGCGTCCGCGACCGGCAGCGCTCCGGCCGTCGCTCCCCCCAGCGCCAGCGCCACCGAGCCCGCGAGCCCGAGCAGTCGGCAGTGGTGGGGAGCGACGGTGACGCCTTGGACGAGAACACGACGGACGAGCATCCGACCAGCCTCACCAGGGCGCATGGCCGAAAATTGACGTCGCGGTCACCGGCGGCTGGCCGCGAGGTGTCGGCCCGCCTCCCAGGGGCGGCGTCCGCCCCCGGTGCGGCCCTCAGCGGGCTCTCACCCGGCTCTCACCACGCGGCGGTCAGGCACTCCTGCGCCCCGATCGACGACCACGGCGCCCGGTCGACCACGAGCTGGCGCAGTTTGCGCAGTTCGCGCGGGCAGTTCCAGCCGAGCACCCCGACCACCCGGCCCCGATGGCCGTAGGCGGCGACGAAGCGGCGGTTCTCCAGTTCGCCGTGGAGCACGGCGAGGTCCGCGTCGGCCGGGAAGATGCCGTACGCCTGGATACGCGCGTCGTACTGGTCGGTCCAGAAGTACGGCACCGGGGCGAACGGCAGCTCCTCGCCGAGCACATTGCGGGCCACGGCCTGGGCCTGCTCGGTCGCGTTCAGCCGGTGCTCCAGCCGCATCGGGGCGTCGAAGTGGCTGTTGTGCCAGGACGCCACGTCCCCGGCCGCGTAGATCCCCGGGGCGGCCCGGCAGGTGGCGTCGCACTCCACACCGTTGGTCAGCAGCAGTCCGGACTCCTGGAGCCAGCCGGTGGCAGGGGTGGCGCCGACCGCGACCACGACGAGATCCGCGTCCAGCTTGATGCCGTCGGTGAGTTCCAGACCGGTCACCCGGCCGTCGCACTCGAGGAACTGGTTCACCCCGGTGCCGCAGCGTACGGACACGCCGTGGTCCTGGTGGAGCTGTCCGACGAGCGCGCCGACGCGGTCGCCGAACTGGCGCCGCATGGGCACCGGCCGGGGGTCGATCAGGGTGACCTCCAGCCCCATCCCACGGGCGGCCGCGGCCGCTTCGGCACCAAGGAAACCGGCGCCCACCACGGCCACCTTGGGCCCGCGCAGCATCGCGGCGCGCAGGGCGAGGGCGTCGTCGAGGGTGCGCAGCAGATGCACTCCCTCCAGCTCGACGCCGGGCAGCCGGCAGGGGTTCACCCCGGTGGCGATGACGAGCGAGCCGTAGGCCACGCTGTCACCCCGGTCCAGCAGCACCCGCCCGGCGGCGATGTCCAGCCCGGTGGCGGACCTGCCGAAGAGCAGCTCGGCGTCGAGCGCGGACAGCTCCTCGTCGGTGCGCAGCTTGATGCGATCCGGTTCCCAGGTGCCCGCCAGGATCTGCTTGGACAGCGGGGGCCGGTCGTACGGGGTGTGCGGCTCGTCCCCGATGAGGGTGAGACGGCCGTCGTAGCCGAGGGTGCGGAGGGTCACGGCCGTGGTGAGCCCGGCGACGGAGGCTCCCACGATGACCACGTTGCGGGTGGTGTTCACGACTCTGCCAGGGTGATCGCGAGGGCGGGACAGACGGCGGCGGCGTGACGGACGTCGTCGTGTGCTTCGGCGGGCGGGTTGTCGTCGAGCAGGACCGCGACACCGTCCTCGTCACGCTGGTCGAACACCTCCTGCGCGGCGAGCACGCATTGGCCGGAGGCCACGCATTTGTCCTGGTGCAAGGTCACCCGCATAGGGCTTTCTTCTCCTCGATCGGGGGTGGGGGGTTGTCGAAAGCGGCAGTGGTGACGGCGGTGGAATCCGCCCTCACCACGCGACAGGCAGTTCATGGACCCCGTAGACGATGGAGTCGTGCTTGTAGGGGAGTTCGGCCGGATCGCCGGCCAGGCGCAGCGTGGGGACGCGCCGGTAGAGCGTGCCGTAGACGACCTGGAGCTCCACCCGGGCCAGCTGCTGGCCCAGACACTGGTGGACGCCGTAGCCGAAGGCCACGTGGTGGCGGGCGTCGCGGCCGAGGTCCAGACGGTCGGGCTCGGAGAACACCGCCGCGTCGTGGTTGGCCGCGTCGATGGCCAGGATGACCGCCTCGCCCGCGCGGATCATCTGGTCGCCGATCTCGATGTCCTCCAGCGCCACCCGGCGCAGCCCGGTCTGGACAACGGTGAGTTGGCGCAGCAGTTCCTCGACCGCCGCGGCGATACGCGCCGGGTCGTCCGTGGCCCGCAGGGCGTCGAGCTGGTCGGGGTGGCGGAGCAGGGCCAGGGTGCCCAGCGCGATCATGTTGGCGGTGGTCTCGTGCCCCGCGACCAGGAGCAGGATGGCGATGGCCGTCAGATCGCGCCGCTCGAGCAGACCGGTCGCGACCTGCTCGGTGGCCAGGGCGGAGAGCAGATCGTCGGCGGGGCGGGCCAGCTTCTCACCGATCAGCCCGTCCAGATAGTCCGTCAGGATGCGCTGAGCCTCGGTGGCCCGGTCCGCGGAGTTCCGGTTGAGCAGGGCCGCGCTGTTGCGCTGGAAGAACGCGTGGTCGGCGTAGGGGACGCCGAGCAGGTGGCAGATGACCAGGGACGGCAGCGGCAGCGCGAACTCCCGCACCAGATCGGCGGGGGAGGGCCCGGCCAGCATGGTGTCGATCAGCTCGTCCACCAGCCGCTGGATCTCCGGACGCATCGCCTGGATCCGCTTGACCGCGAACGGCCCGGTGACCATTCGGCGCAGCCGGGCGTGGGCGGGGTCGTCCATCACGAGGAAGGACGTCTGGCGGCGGGCGCGCTCCAGACTGCCGAGGCTTACCTGCGGAAAGCCGGGGCGCAGGATGTCACTGCTGATCCGGGGGTCTCCGGCGAGGGCGCGCAGTTCCTCGTACCGGGTGACCAGCCAGGCAGCGCTGCCGTTCCACAGCCGGACCTTCCGCAGCGGCGCCGTGGCCTGTAACTCCCGCAGCCCGGCGGGCGGGGAGAACGGGCAGCGCGGGCTTCTGTCGATCGGGTAACCCGGTTCCGGGCCGGTATCGCTCGCCGTGTCCGTGAGGGTGTCGGTCATCTCTCCTCCGTTGCCGGTATCTGGCCTGGAGCAGTGGGTCGACGCGTATACCGAAAGGTGCTGAACGCGAGTACTAAATGTGTGTTCGGTAACGCGGCGGCTACGGAGGCTAGTTGGCTCCGGGCGCGGAACACAACACGCTCCGTCTAAAGATGGCCACGCTTCGGACACATATGAGCCTGGCATGTGCGCTTTGAAACGCTGCATGATCGGGTTCTGCCATCACCTCGATCGCGCCGATCGCGCGCCGCTCATCCCGCAGCTGACCGGCCGCCCCGCGTGCCTCCCCGCTCCGGCGCACAACCACCGTCGGACGCCCCCGGATCACCCACATCTCACATGGCGGAAATGCGCAGGTTAAGGAAGTTCCGCATGACTACCTTACGGTCGAGGAGACCTGGCCTGATTCCACCCGAACGAGATTCCGACATACCGCCCGCACCGCCACCGCGCCGCCATGCCCGCAGCACCGGCAGCGACGCGGTACCCGCACCGACGCGGTACCCGCACCGCACAGCACCACGGAGGATCCTTGCGCGTCCGCCCCACCCTGCCCGACTGGCTGATCCATCCCCTGCGCGGGGTGTGGGGCACCGGCGGCCCCGTGCCCTGGGGCGCCGTCGTCCGCGGGGCGCTCGGGGTCGGCCCCGTGGTGGCCGCCGGAGTCGCCTCGGGACACACCTCCGCGGGGGTCACCGCCGGGCTCGGCGCGATGTTCGCCCATATCAACGACCGCCCCGCGACGCGCACCACGCGGGTCGTCCGCATCGGACTGCCCGCCCTCGCCGGAGCCGTCGGCATGCTCATCGGGGTCTGGCTGGGCACCCTCGGCCTCGGCGCGGGGATCGCGGGCGCGCTCGCCGCCGTGGGACTGGTCTCGGGCGCGCTCAGCGCCATCGGGCCCGTGTGCTCGGCGGCCGGGGTGCAGCTGATGGTGCTGGGTGTCGTCGGCGCCGGAATGCCACTGCCGGAAGCCCCGGCCGGACGCGCCGGGCTGATCCTCGCCGGTGCCGCCTGGGTGATCGCCATGGCGGCGCTGCTGCCGCGGTTGCCCCGGCCGACCCGCCGTCGCCCGGCCGCCCGCGCCGACGCGGGTGAGGTCGTGGCCGCCGTCTACGACGCCCTCTCGGAGCTGATGACCGCGGTCGGCACCGAAGCCGGCCGCCCCGCCCGGCGCAGGCTGACCACCGCGTACGACACCGCCTACGAAGCGCTCTACGCCCACCGGCTGCCGCGGTACCGGCCCGACGCCCGCGAACAGGGGCTGCGCGACCGCCTCGCGGTGGCCGGAGCGCTCAGCGAGGCCGCCCTCACCCTGCTGTGGGAGGGTGTGCCCCTGCCGGACGAGCTGGCACGCACCCCCGCCCGGCTGGCCCGCTCGGTACGGACCGGACAGCTCCCCGGCCCGCTGCCCGCGCCTGTCCCGGACACCGCGGGCAAGGTCGCCGTGCACCGCGCGGTGCTGCTCGCCGCCCGTGTCTTCGACGGCGAACCGGCGCCCGCCGTCGGCCCGGTGGGACCCGGCCTCCGGCAGCGGCTGCGCCGCGCGTTCGGCGCGGCCGGGCGCGAGTACGCGGCCCGGGTGGCGCTGTGCGTCGGGGTGAGCACCGCAATCGGCCGCGAACTCCCCGGCGACTACTGGTACTGGCTCCCCGTCACGGCCGCGTTCCTCGTCAAACCGGACATGGGCCCGCTGTTCTCCCGCGCCGTCTCACGAGCCCTGGGCACCGCGGTGGGGGTGGCCGTCTTCGGCGCGCTCGCCGCCCTCCTCGGCCCGGTCGCCGGGGTGCCGGGCGTCTGGCCGGTGGCCGTGGCCGCGCTCTGCTCGGCGCTGATCCCCGTCTCCGTACGCCACTTCGCGCTCCAGACCGCCGTCCTCACCCCGCTGCTGCTGTCCCTGGTCTACCTCGGCGGGGACACGGACGCCGAGTACACCCGGCTGATGGCCACCCTGCTGGCCTGTGTGGTGGTGCTGGCCGCCGGAGCGCTGCCCGGACTCGGTGGTCCACGGGCCCAGGTGTCCGTCCGGCTCTCGCTCGCCGTCCGCGCCACCCGCGACCACCTCGACCGGGTGCTGACCACCGATGCCCCCTACGAGGTACGGCTCCGGCTGCGCCGCGAGGCGTACCGGTCCCTGGCCGACGCCCGCCGCGCGGTGGCGGTGGCCAGCGCCGAACACCCGCCCTTCGGACGGGACCTGGCGGTGTGGGCTCCGGTGGTCTCCGCGCTGGAGGAGATCGTGGACACCGCGACAGCCTGCGGTGTCCGGCTCGACCAGGGTGCCGCGGCCCCCGACCCGGAACTGGCCGAGCGGCTGCGTACCGCGCTGTCGGACCTCGCCGACGCCGTCGCCACCCGCCGCCCTCCCACGGACCTGGCGCTGCCCGCCGGCGGTGCGGTGGAGGACTGCGCCACGCTCGCCGATGTCACGGCGGGGCTGCGCCGGGCGCGTGAACTGGCCGCTTCCTAGGCCCCGCCGGTCCCCCGCCGGGACACCGCGGATGGGTTCCTCGGCCCGGCTCCGTCAGCCCGGCTCCCTCAGCCCGGCTCCGTCAGCCCCGTGACGCGCATGGTGATGTTCAGCCGCCCCGCGGTCAGCCCGGTGGCCGGATCGCCGGTGCCGGGCAGGATCCTGGGCACCCCGTGATACGCGTAGCGCGAGGGGCCGCCGAAGACGAACAGATCGCCGGAGGCGAGTTCGAGATCGGTGTAGGGCTTGGTGCGGGTCTCGGTGTTGCCGAAGCGGAACACACAGGTGTCACCGACGGTGAGGGACACCACCGGTGCGCTGGAGCGCTCGTCCTTGTCCTGGTGCATGCCGAGCTTCGCCTGCGCGTCATAGAAGTTGATGAGCGCGGTGTCGGGGGTGTAGCCGTCACCGGCCCGCTCGTCCTCGTACGCCGCGGCCAGCGCACGGCGGCCCAGCTCCACCATCCAGTCCGGGAACGCGGCCACCCGCGCGCCGTTCACATCGTCCGCGGTCCGGGTGTAGGCGTACGGCTTCCAGTGCCAGCCCACGCACACCGTGCGTACGGACATCACCCCGCCGTTCGGCAGCCGGGTGCGGCGGATCGGCACCGGGCCGGTGGCCCAGGCGCGGCAGGCCGCGACCAGGCGGCGCTGTTCGTCGAGGCCGAGCCAGCCGGGCACATGGACGGCGCCGGGGGCCACACACAGCCGCGGCCGGGGGATCAGCGCGTCCACGGTGTGCCACCGCCCTCCCGCGCCGGGTGGGAGGTGATCCAGCGGTGGCGGATGTCCCAGGTTCCCCCGTCGGCGGTGGCCCCGCGCAGCCCGTGCAGCGTCTCCGGACCGGCCGGCGCCGGGACGCGGGGGTCCCGCAGCGAGGCGAACGCGACGGTGCGCGACGGATCCCATGCGGTGCTGTGCCGCAGCCGGCGGCCCATCCGGACCCAGCCCAGCGGCGCTGCGGCCACCACCCAGGCGTCCGGCCCCGGTGCGGTCAGCCGACGGGCCGGGCGCAGCCATGACGCGGCGGTCTCGGGCCAGTCCACCACCGCGACGATCTGCCCGTCCCGCTCCTGCCAGGCGGTGCCGAACGCCGTGGCGGCGGCGCGCGAGGCGGTGTCCCGGCTGTGGCCGACGGCCACCGTCCCGGCACGGGGCGTCAGACGGGCCACCAGACCGATGACGGCGGCGAGTTCGGCCGCGGTGTGCGGGGCGGGGCACGGCAGCGGGCCGTATGCCGTCTCCTCGTCCGCGCCGAGCAGTGGCGAGACGGGCCGTTCGTCGATGTGTCGCGGGGTGTTCATGACGGTTCCATGGTCTCCCGGTTCGCTTTCCAGCGGGCGTACCGCGCGGGGAGGCACACCGCGCACGGCCGGTACCCGGCCGCGAGAGCGGTGGCCTCGTCCGCGAAGAACACCCGGTGCCGCCGATAGCCGCCGCGGGCGAGGGCCCGCAGCGCCGAGGGGCAGTCCAGCCGCCCGTACAGCCTGCCCCGCCGATGCCCGCCGAGCGTGCCCGGTTCCGTGGCGCGGTACGAACGCCTGTCGGCGCCCAGCAGTGTGTACGTACGCAGGGGGCCCGGGGCGCCGGCCATCGTCGCGGGCGCGCTCAGGAGGCGTCATGGAACACCAGGCCCAGGGCGTGGCGGCGGCCGGAGCGCACGGTGCTCACTCCATGCCGCATCGCCCCGGCGGACCAGCCGCGGGCTGAGCGCACCGGCCGGTCGCGGGTGGTGAAGATCAGGCCATGGCCCTGCTTCAGCACGTTGACCGTGCCGCGCGACTGGGCCCGGGGCCGCTGCTCCACCAGCAGGAACTCCCCACCGGTGTAGTCGGTGCCGTGCTCGTCGAGCCCGATGACCACCTGCAACGGGAAGACCATGTCACCGAACACGTCACGGTGCAGGGCGTTCCAGTCGCCCGCCCCGTAACGCAGCAGGATCTGGGCCGACCGGCTCTGCCCCGCCGCCTGGCACATCGTGAGCCACGCGTCCAGGGTGTCCGGCCAGGGCGCGGGGCGCCCCAGCCGGGCCGCCCAGTCGCGCGCCACGGCCAGCAGATGCGGATAGAAGGCGGCGCGCAACTCCGCTACCGGTGTGGGCAGTTCATGGCTGAAGTACCGGTACTGACCGGAGCCGAAGCGGTGCCGTGCCATGTCGACCGTGGAACGGAAGCGTGCCTCCTGGTCGTACAGCCCCGCCAGGGAGCGGCACTCCGAGGCGTTGAGCAGCCGTGGGGTGAGCGCACAGCCATAGGTGTCCAGTTCCCCGGCCAGGGCTCGCCAGTCGGCCGAGTCCAGGGCGCGGCGGGCCCGGGTGGCCGTGTTCTTGGTGATCATGCGTGGTCCCTGATGCCCTCGAGCCGCAGCAGACTGCGCTTGCGTTCCAGCCCGCCCGCGTAGCCGCTCAGCGAACCGTCGGCCCCGATGACCCGGTGGCACGGGCGCACGACCAGCAGTGGATTGCGGCCGATGGCCGTGCCGACCGCGCGTACGGCGGTGCGTGACGCCCCGGCCCGCTCGGCGAGCGCGCCGTAGCTGAGGGTCGTGCCGTACGGGATCTCCTCGAGCGCCTGCCAGACCCGCTGCTGGAACGGGGTGCCGGCGGACGTGAACTCGATGTCGAACCGGGTGCGCCGCCCCGAGAAGTACGCCCGCAGCTGCTCCACGATCGTGGTGAACGCCGCGTCGTCGCGCCGCCAGTCGTCGCCGACCGTCGCCCCGCCCCGCTGCTCGGGCACCGAGAGCGAGGTCAGTGCGACACCGCCCGGGGCGGTCGCGGACTTCTCTCCCGCCAGCAGCAGTTCCCCCAGAGGGCTGTCAAACAAGGTGTAGATGGTCATGGTTTTGGTCGCTTTCCTGTGAAGTGTCCTGAACGCTGTCCAGTCTGCGGAAATCGGACACCGGATGCTGGCGGGATTCGGACATCGTGTTCATGGTGCCGGGAGGCGGTCAGCCGCGGGTGGCCGGGGCGTTCCAGCAGTGGTGCATGGCGTACGAACGCCACGGCCGCCAGCTCTCCGCGTCCTCCAGACGCACCCCCGCGCGGCGCGCCCCCGCCCGTACCGCGACATCGCCCGCCAGCAGCACATCGGGGTCGCCCAGCGCCCGCATCCGGAGGTAACCGGCCGTCCACGGGCCGATTCCGCGCAGCGCCAGCACCTCCCGCTCGCTCTGCTCCCGGTCGGCTCCGGCGTCGAGACGTACGGCGCCGTCGGCGAGCGCGGTGGCGAGGGTGCGCAGGGTTGCGCGTCTGCTCCCGGGCATCCCGAGCTCCGTGAGCGGCGCGTCGGCCAGGTCCTCGGCGCGGGGGAAGAGATGGGTGAGCGCGCCGTCGGGCTCGGCGAGAGGCGCGCCGTACGCCGCGACCAGCGCATTGCCAAGACCGCGTCCCGCGGTGACCGAGACCTGCTGGCCCAGGACGGCGCGTACGGCCAGTTCCGCCGGATCGACGGTGCCCGGGGAGCGCAGCCCCGGCCGTGCGGCCACCAGGGTCGCGAGCGCGGGGTCGGCCCCCAGCCGCTCGGCGACGGCGTACGGATCGGCGTCGAGGTCGAACAGCCGCCGCATCCGCTGGATGGCCGTTGTCAGATCGCGCAGCTCGGTCAGCCGCAGCCGGCACTCCAGCCAGCCGCCGTCGCCGGACCGTTCGTCGACCTCGGCGATGCCGTGGCCGTGCGACAGCCGCAGGGTGCGCCGGTAGGTACGGGCGCCGGGGGCGCCGATGACCTCCTCCACCCCGGTGAGGGCGCGCCGGGCCAGATAGTCGAATTCCTCGGTGGCGGCATAGGGCCCGCGATGCGCGAGCCGCAGTGCCACCCCGGGCCGCGCGCCGTCCTGCCGTGGCGGTCCCGTCCGCCCCGTCCGTGGCCCGGCGGCGCGCAGTTCGCTCGGGGTGGCGGCGTAGATCTCGCGGAGGGTGTCGTTGAACTGCCGCACGCTGGAGAATCCGGCGGCGAACGCGATCTCCGTGGCCTGGAGACCGGTGGTCTGGAGGAGGATGCGGGCGGTGTGGGCGCGCTGGGCGCGGGCGAGGGCGATGGGTCCGGCGCCCAGTTCGGCGTTGAGCTGCCGCTGTACCTGACGTGGGCTGTAGCCCAGCCGGTGGGCCAGCCCCGCCACGCCCTCGCGGTCCACCACCCCGTCGCCGATCATCCGCATCGCGCGCCCGACGACATCGGCGCGGGTGTTCCACGCGGCCGAACCGGGCACGGCGTCCGGGCGGCAGCGACGGCACGCCCGGAACCCCTCGCCCTGGGCCGCCGCCGCGGTGGGGAAGAACCGCACGTTCTTCCGCCGGGGCGTGGTCGCCGGACAGCTTGGACGGCAGTAGATACCGGTCGTGGCCACGGCGAAGAAGAACTCGCCGTCGAACCGTGCGTCCCGACCACACACCGCCTCGTACTTACCGTCCTCCGTCATCACGGTGTCCACTGTGCGCCATGCCGGGGGAGCGGTGCCGGCGGAAATCGGACACCGTGTTCGGGCCGTGGCGCTCAGCGCCGTGCCCGGGGCTCGGTAGCGGCGGACCGGGACGCGGAGGACTGGGCGGCGGTGGACGGGGCCGCGGTGGCGTTCGGGGTGCCGGTGGCCACCGTCCGCGAGCCCCGGCCACGTCGCCGGGGAAGAGCGGCGATCGCGATGGCCACGAGCGCGACGGCGATCCCCACGAAGGTCGAGGCGGTCACCTCGGCACCCGCCCGGGGGAAGGCCGTGTTCAGCGCGAGTGATCCCAGGAGCTGGCCGGTGATGGTGGCCAGCCCGAGGATGAGCACACCGAGCTGGTGAACGGCCGCGATGGCGATCCCGATGACGACAATGCCGATCGGCCCGCCGCAGTACACATACCAGTCCGCGGCGAACGCGCGCGGCGGATGGACCACGACCGAGTGCACGGCGAACACCGTGGCCAGGACGGTGGCGCCGACCGCGAAGTTGGTGAAGGTCGCGATCGGGGCCGAGCCGGTGGCGACGCGCACATGGCCGTTGACGGCCTGCTGCCAGCTCACACAGGCCCCGGCCATCAGCGGCAGGGCGAGCATCCAGAGCGGGAAGTCCGCGCTCAGCTTGCCCGCCGTGGACACCCCGACCGCCGCGAGGACGAGGACGGAGCCGATGATCCGCGGCGCCGTCAGCGACTGCGGCCCCGCGGGGCCGAGCCCCTTGCGGTCGACGGCCAGCCCGGCGGCGGTCTGTCCGGCCACCACGGCCACCGTGAACAGGGCCACCCCGAGCGCGGTGACCGTCAGCGCCTGCGAGAGCACCAGCAGCGCGCCACCGCAGCCGCCGAGCACCTGCCACCACATCATCCGGCCTTCCCGCACCGCGCGGACGACGGCACCCGGCCCGGTACGTTCAGGCCCCTCCGCGGCCCCCCGCCGCCCCGCCCGCCGGGCACCCGCGATGAGCAGTCCGGCGGCTATGACCACCAGCCCGGAGCCGAAGGAGATGAGTGCCGCGGCGTACGGGTCGTGCATCCCGTGCGCCAACTCACCATTGAGACGCGACTGTACGGCGATGAGCCCACCGGCGAAGACCGCAAGCAGCAGCCAGACGGCGTACATCGGGGATCCTCTCGTACCGGGGCGATGGGCGGCTGAGAGGCTACGCCACCGGCCCGACGTGGAAGAACGCGCCCCCGCGTGGGCTGCGGTGCGGCACGGCCGGAGAGGGGGAGCGGGAGGCGACGGGCCGGGCTGGGGGATCGGGACCTGGCAGCCCTTGCGGAGCGCGCGGGCGGAACGGAGACTACGTCTCGCTGGTGATCTCCGAATCCGCCGGCCACGACGCGGCCCACCAGGCCGCGCACGACCGAGGCGCATTCCCACCAGACCGCGCCTGACGAATACGCCGTCCCACCACGACGGGCCCGAATGCCGAGGAGACCGACCCCCATGACCACGAAGACCAGCGCGACAACACCCGAGGCCGAGGTCTCCGACGCGCTCGCGGCGCAGGACGCGCTGCTGCGCGAGGTGGAGCGGCGGGTGCTCTGGCTGGCGACCGCGATCATCGACCACGCCAACCGGGTACGGCCCAACCCCACCGGGCTGAAGGTGGGCGGGCACCAGGCGTCGTCCGCGTCGATGACGACGATCATGACGGCGCTGTGGTTCGACCGGCTGCGGGCGGGGGACCGGGTGTCGGTGAAGCCGCATGCCTCTCCGGTGCTGCATGCGATCAACTACCTGCTCGGGGAGCTGGACGAGCGGTATCTGACCACGCTGCGGGAGTTCGGCGGTCTCCAGAGCTATCCCTCGCGGTCGAAGGACCCCGACCCCGTCGACTACTCCACCGGTTCGGTGGGCATCGGCGCCACCGCGCCGATCTGGGGCGCGCTGGCCCGCCGTTACACCGACTCCGTGGCGGGCGGCGCGGGCACCGGGCGGCAGTACTCGCTGGTCGGAGACGCGGAGCTGGACGAAGGCGCCTGCTGGGAGGCGATCCTCGACCCGATGGTCGGCGAGCTGGGCGAGATCTGCTGGATCGTCGATGTGAACCGGCAGTCGCTGGACCGGGTGGTGCCCAACATCGGCGCCAACCGCTTGCAGGGCATGTTCGAGGCCGCGGGCTGGCAGGTGCTCACCGTCAAGTACGGACGGCTGCTGCGGGAACTGTTCGCCCGGCCCGGCGGGGACGCCCTGCGGCGGCGGATCGACGACATGACCAACCCCGAGTACCAGCGGCTGCTGCGCTGCACCCCGGAGCAGCTGCGCACCCGGCTGCCCGGCGACGGTCCCGATGCCGCCGCCCTGCACAGCCTGATAGCACCGCTGGACGACGCCACCCTGCACTCCGCCATCCGTAACCTCGGCGGACACGACCTGCGCGCGCTCGACGAGGCGCTGGGCGCCATCGACGACACCCGGCCCACCGTTGTCTTCGCGTACACGGTGAAGGGGAACGGGCTGGCCACCGAGGGCCATCCGCAGAACCACTCCTCACTGCTGGCGGCCGAGCAGATGGCCGAGCTGGGGGAGCGGGTGGGTATGTCGCTCGACGACCCGTGGCAGCGCTTCGCCCCGGACTCGGCGGCGGGTCGGCTCTGCACCCGGGTGGCCGCCCGGCTGCGGCGTGAACCCGTCGCCCTCACCCCCGTCCCGGAGCTGCCCACCGACATCGGCCGCACCCCCCACGGAAAGGCCACCACTCAGGCCGCGCTCGGCCGCGCCCTGCTGGACCTCACCCGGGCCGCCCCGGAGGCGGCGCGCCGTGTGGTGACGCTCTGCCCCGACGTCAGCTCCTCCACCAACCTCGGCGGCTGGGTCAACAAGGTCGGCGTCTGGTCGGCGGCCGACGACCGCCGCGACTGGTTCGAGGACGACCCCGAGACGATCCTGCACTGGCGCGAGCGGCCCACCGGCCAGCACCTCGAACTCGGCATCGCCGAAGGCAACCTGGTCGGACTGCTCGCCGAGCTGGGCGCCACCTGGAGCCGCTGGGGGCAGCCGCTGCTGCCCATCGGGGTGCTCTACGACCCGTTCGTCGAACGGGCGCTGGAGCCCTGGTCGTTCGGGATCTACGCGGGCGGCCAGTCGATCCTGGTCGGTACCCCCTCCGGGGTCACCCTGGCTCCCGAGGGCGGGGCGCACCAGTCGGTCACCACGCCCTCGGTCGGGCTCGAACAGCCCGGCTGCGTCACCTACGAGCCCGCGTTCGCGATCGACGTCGAGTGGACGCTGCTGGCCTCGCTGGCCCGGCTCGGGCGGCCCGACGGCACCTCCGCCTATCTGCGGCTCTCCACCCGCCCGGTGGACCAGAGCCTCGCCGCCGTGCCCACCGATCCGGCGGCCCGTGAGCGCCGCCGCCGGCAGACCGTCGCCGGGGCGTATCCGCTGGTGCGCTCCGCCGGGCAGCCCGCGGTCACGATCGCCGCGATGGGCGCCGTGGTGCCCGAGGCGCTGCTGGCGGCCGAGCGGCTGGCGGCCCAGGGCACCCCCGCCGACGTGGTCTGTGTGACCAGCCCCGGTCTGCTCTTCGACGCGGTGCGGGCCCGCTCCGGCCGGGGCGAGGGCGACAGCTGGATCCTGGACGCGGCGTTCCCCGCGCACCGGGCGGCGCCCCTGGTCACCGTCCTCGACGGCCATCCGCACACGCTGGCGTTCCTCAGCGGTATCAACCAGGTACGCGCCACCCACCTCGGGGTGACCCGGTTCGGGCAGTCCGGCGATCTGGAGTCGGTGTACCGCTACCACGGTCTGGACGCCGACAGCATCGTCGGCGCCGCGCTCGACGTGTGCTGACCTGCCCGCTGGCCACGGGGTGGAACGGGCGGTGGGCGCGGCGGTCTGGCTAGGCTCTGTCCGGTGGGTCTTTGAGGAGCAGCCCGCGGCGTCTGGTGCCGTGGATCGCAAGGCGGAGGATCGCCCTCGTACTGGGCGTACTCGGGCGACTCCGACAACGCGGCCGGGGGCACCTCCCAGCGTTAGCTGGGGGCGCGGTGCCAGGCGTCGCGGGCCCGATAAGACCCGCCGGACAGGGCCTGAGCGGTGCCGGTCGTCCAACCGGCCTGCGGGGAGGCGAGGAAGGCCGCGGCGGCGGCCACCTCCCTCGGCGCCCCGACCCGGCCCAGGGGATAGGCGTCACCGGTGTGGCGCTCGTGTTCCTCGCTCTGCTCGGCACTCATCGGGACGATGTGCTCGCGCTCGTACGCCGGGGCGCGCACCGCACCCGGGGCGATGGCGTTGACCCGGACGCCGGACGGGCCGAGTTCACCGGCGAGCGCCCGGGTCATCGCGTTGATCGCGCCGCGGGTGGCGGAGTAGGCGGCGGACGGGCGGTCGGTGCCCGTCGAATCCGCCCAGTAGCTGCTGATGTTGACGATGCTGCCGCGTCCGGTGGTGAGTGCCGGAAGCAGCGCCTGGGCGAGCAGGAACGGCACCCGCACATTGAGGTGGAGCATGGTGTCGAAGGTGTCGGCGGAGGTCTGGGCGAGTGGACTGAAGTGCGCCGTCCCCGCGTTGTTGACGAGGGTGTCCACCCGGTCGGTCAGCTCCAGCACCTGCTGTGCGGCGGTGGTCGCGGCGCCGTGGTCGGCCAGGTCGAGGCAGAGTGTGCGCACCGTGGTCCCGTGGCAGGACAGGGTCCGCCGGGCCCGGTCCAGTCCGTCCTGATCGCGGGCGATCAGCACCAGGTCGGCGCCCTCCGTGGCGAACGCGTCGGCGATGGCGTAGCCGAGGCCCTCGCTGCCACCGGTGATCACTGCGGTGGTGCCGACGAGATGGGGCAAGACCGGGTTCCCTTCGGGGGCGGACGGACAGTGCGGAGAGCCGACGGACAGGCGGAGATCGACCCCCGGTAAACGGACGGATCATGTCCGGTTAACTCCCCGCAGCGTAGATATGTGGACAGAGCCTGTCCAATTCTGTCCAGGGTTGCGGACATCCCCGACCGGCCCCGATCGCACCTCCGTACCGCACACTGGTGTGTCATGGAGTTGCAGATCACCGCCACCTCGCCCGAGCACCCGGCATCCCTCCTCGATCTGCCGTGGAACATCCCGCTGGAGGAGTGGCCGGACGAGCACCTGGTGTCGCTGCCCCGTGGTATCTCCCGCCATGTCGTCCGGTTCGTCCGCGCGGGCGGCGAAGTGGTGGCGGTCAAGGAGGTCGGCGAGTGGGCGGCAGTCCGCGAGTACGGGCTGCTGCGGGATCTGGACCGGCTCGCCATCCCCGCGGTGGACGCGCTCGCGGTGGTCACCGGACGCACTGGCGAGGGCGGTCAATCGCTGGAACCGGTGCTGGTCACCCGGCATCTGGTGGGATCGCTGCCGTACCGCTCGATGTTCGAGACGACGATGCGGCCGAGCACCATCAAGCGGTTGCTCGACGCGCTCGCCGTACTCCTGGTGCGGTTGCACCTCGCGGGCTTCGCATGGGGTGACTGCTCGCTGTCCAACACCCTCTTCCGGCGGGACGCCGGCGCGTACGCCGCGTATCTGGTGGACGCCGAGACCGGGCAGATCCAGCCACGGCTGACCACCGGACAGCGGGAGTACGACGTCGAGGTGGCCCGGGTCAACATCGCGGGCGAGCTGATGGACCTGGAGGCCGGCGGTTCACTGCACCCCTCGGTCGACCCGGTGCTCTTCGGTCAGGCCATCGCCGAGCGGTACGCCGAGCTGTGGCACGAGCTGACCCGGCAGTCGGTGTATCCGACGGCTAAGCGCCACTACATCGACCGGCGGGTGCGGCGCCTGAACGACCTGGGTTTCGATGTGGCCGAGATGCAGATCGAGCGCTCGCCGGACGGAGACACGGTCACCTTTGTGCCCAAGGTCGTCGACGCGGGCCACCATCAGCGCCAACTGCTGCGGCTGACCGGTCTGGACGCGGAGGAGAACCAGGCCCGCAGTCTGCTGAACGACCTGGAGACCTGGATGGCCACCCAGGACGACTACGCGCCCGGCGATCCGCTCGGCGCACGGCCGGAAGTACTGGCCCACCGCTGGGTGCGCGATGTCTTCCGGCCGGCCGTACGCGCCGTTCCGCTGGAGCTGCGCGGTGCCACCGACACCGCGCAGCTCTACTACGAGCTCCTGGAACACCGCTGGTTGCTGTCCGAGCGGGCCGGCCGTGACGTGGGCCTGGACGCCACCGTCGAGGACTACACCCGGACCGTGCCGGCCGGACGCCCGCACGGCTGAACCCGCTTGCGCCCCGGGCGCGGTGGGCCGCGAGGTGTCAGTGTCAGGAAGGCGGCGAGGACAGCGTCTCGGAGATGGAGGCGATGACGCGCGGCGCCTCGCTGTTCAGATAGAAGTGGCCGCCGGGGTAGGTGTGCAGCGCGAAATCACCCGAGGTGTGCTCGCTCCAGGCGCGGACTTCCTCGACCGTCGCCTTGGGGTCGCTGGTGCCCACATGGGCCTGGATCGGGGCGGCCAACCGCGGCCCCGATGTGAAGCGGTAGGTCTCCGCGGCCTTGTAGTCGCTGCGGATCGCGGGCAGCACCATCCGCAGGATGTCATCGTCGCCGAGGAGCTGGGAGTCGGTGCCGCTGAGCGACTTCACCTCGGCGATCAGCCCCTCGTCGTCCCGCTGGTGCACCGTCTCGTCGCGGTGGGCGGACGGCGCGCGGCGCCCCGAGGCGAACAGCGTGACCGGTATCACGCCCTTCTGCTCCAGGCGCAGCGCGACCTCGAAGCCGAGCGTCGCCCCCATGCTGTGGCCGAACAGCGCGATGGGCTTGTCCGTCCATGGCAGCAGCTCCGGGACCAGGGCATCGGCCAGATCGCGGATGGAGTCGATGCACTGCTCGTTGCGGCGGTCCTGCCGGCCCGGATACTGGACGGCGAGAACGTCGACCTTCGGGGAGAGCGCCTTGGAGACGGGGAAGAAGTAGGAGGCCGAACCGCCCGCGTGGGGTAAACAGACAAGTCGCGTCGCCGCGTCGGGCGCGGGATGGAACTGCCTGATCCACAGGCTGGTGCCGGTGGGCTGTGCGGTCACCTGACGTCCTTTCGTACCACTGGATCGACCGGCCGCTGATGCGGACCGTCGTATACATACCTGGACCTCGCGCGGAGGCGAGTTTCAGCCTGCCGGGGCCAACGGAGCGCTGACAACCCCTATTTCGGACGTCGCTTTCCGGACACCCCTTCCCTCAAGGGCCGGTCCGCCCCTCGCCCACCAGGGGTTTCGGGATACCGGGGAGCCCACCCGCGCCATCGCGCCGGTCGGGTGCGCCGTGCGCGGCGATGCGCAGCGCCAGCTCCGCCAGCGCACGCGGGGCGCCCGTCTGCCCACGTACGCCTGGAAAGGCGTTGATGTCCACGATCAGCGGGGTGCCTCCACCCGCGTCGATCACATCCACGCCGTACACCTCCAGCGCGAAGACCGCGCCGACCTCGAGCACCGGCTCCAGCCAGCCCCGCGGCAGATCGCCGAGCGGCAGCGGCAGGGTGGGTCCTCGGCCGCCCGGCGCCAGCTCCGAGCGGCGGAGCGCGGCGAACACCGTGCCCGCGATCACCCAGAGCTTGTGGTCCCAGCCGTTGTTCGGGGTGAAGTCCTGGACGACCACGGGTTCATCGGGCCAGGCGGCGGCCAGGGCGCGCAAGCCCGCCGTGTCATCGGCCCGTGCGACCAGATCGTGCCGACGGCTGTGACGGCTCTTGACCACGACCGGACCGCCGAGCGGCTCCGCCGCCATCCCGCCGAGCGTCGCCGCCGTACGGGTGGCGGCGAACGGCAGCCCGGCCCGGCGGGCCAGTTCGGCCATCGCCGTCCGGTCCTGGCAGAGTCCGGTGGCCGCGGCCGAGTTCACCACCGGGGCACCGCGTCGCTCCAGGGCGTGTGCGAGCGCCAGCGCCCGGGGTGTTCTGGCTTTCAGCAGATACACATCGGCGAGGGCGCGGGGGGAAACCGCGTCGGGCGGTGCGATGTCGTCGGTGGCGGGGTCCACGGCCACCATCTCATGGCGGGGTGTCAGCAGGGCCGTGGTGTCGGCGAGAAGCTGATGGCCGGGGTCGGAGGTGATCAGGCCGATACGCATCAGCCGCCGCTCACCGCCGTCACCGCCGCCGCGTGCACCGGTACCGGAGCTCCCACCGGTGGCACGGCCACGGCATTCTGAAGGGGCGGCCGGGTGCCGTCGCCACGCGCCAGCTCCAGCACCGCACGCGCCACCCGCGCCGCCGCGTCCGGCACCTCCCGGAAGCTGGGGAAGTCGTTCACATCGACGATGACCGGGCCGTCCGGCCCCAGCAGCACATCGACCCCGTACAGATCGAGGCCGTAGACCGCCCCGACCTCGGCGGCGAGGGCGGCCACCTCCGCGGGCAGCGCCACCCGCCGCCCGCGTACGCCCTGTTCGGGGCCGAGCGGTGAGGGGCGTTCGGTCCCGTACAGCTCGCCGCCGACGCAGTACACCTTGAGGTCGATGCCGGAATTGGGCACATAGGGCTGGGCGATGAGCACGCCCTCCGCTGCCAGTTCTGGGCTCAGCGCGGCCAGCCGCCGCGGTGAGGCCACCCGTCGCACCGCCCGCCCCGAGCTGCCGTCCGCGGGCTTGACCACCAGCGGATACGCCGACTCCGGTATCTCGGCGAGGGTTTCGGGGCGGGCCGCCGTCCAGGTCGGCGGCACCGGCAGTCCGCGGCTGTGTCCGATGGCCGCCGCCAGAGCCTTGTCCCGCACCCCGCGGATCGAGCGCGCGTCATTGACGGTGGTGAGCCCGACCGCCGCCGCGGCCTCCAACAGGGTCAGACCGGGGCCACCGGAGACGGTCTTGAGCACCCAGGCGTCATGGCTGCCCGCCCGTACCGCGTCCGAGATCCGGGTCAGGGAGGCGCCCGGGCGGATCACATCGACCTGATGCCCCCAGGCGGAGAGCTGATGGATCACCTCACGGGGCATCCCGTCCCGGCGATAGCGCTCCTCCACCAGGAAGCAGAGTCTCATCGGCCTTCTTCCTCACTACCGGACAGTTCTCCCCGGGCTGTTGCCGAGGTGTCGGGCCAGCCAAGGTCCCTCAGGATGTCATCCGTCGTTCCGGGGCGATTTCTTGACCCGTCGATCGCCACTCACCGGCTCTGTTTATCCGAGTAAGTTTCCTTTACTCTGCTGAACCATGATGCTGACGCGCCGGGAGCGCGACATCCTCGCGCTGCTGCGACGGGATCCGCTGGCCGGACCCCAGACCATCGCCGACGCCCTCGGGACCACCCGGGCGGCGGTCAATGTGCATCTGTCCAACCTGGGCAAGAAGGGTGCCATCCTGGGCCGCGGCTACATCCTGCGCCAGGAGAACGCGGTGGTGGTCATCGGCGGCGCCAACGTGGACGTCAAGGTGCGCAGCCTCGCCCCGGTCGCGTACCACACCAGCAACCCCGGCCGGTCCCACACCGGCCCGGGCGGGGTGGCCCGTAACATCGCGGAGAACCTGGCCCGGCTGGGCACCCCCACCCATCTCATCGCCGCCGTCGGCCAGGACGCGGCGGGGGAGCGGCTGCTGAGCGAGACCCAGGCCACCGGGGTGCGGGTGGACCATGTGCACCGCAGCACCCATCCCACCGGCACCTACACGGCGGTGCTGGACGCCGACGGCGATCTGGTGGTGGCCATCGCCGACATGGCCGCCACCGACGGGCTGAGCCCCGAACATCTGCACCGCGCGCGGGAGCTCATCGGCCATGCGAGCATGCTGGTGCTCGACGGCAATCTCTCCCCCCAGGTGCTGGCCTACGCGCTGGACATCGCGTCCGCCACCGGCGTCCAGACCCTGATCGACCCGGTCAGCGTTCCCAAGGCGGCACTGCTCGCCCCGCTGTTCTCCGGTGAGCGCCCGGTGTTCGCCGTCACCCCCAACCTGGCCGAACTCGGCGTCCTCACCGGCCACCCGGTCGGTGGGGACGACCGCGAACTGCTCGCGGCCGTGGCCACCCTCCACGAGCGCGGGGTACAGCAGGTGTGGGTACGGCTCGGGGAGCGCGGCAGTCTGCTCAGTACCCCCGACGCGGGCCACACCTTCCTCGACGCGGTCCCGACCGAGGTGCACGACGTCACCGGCGCCGGCGACGCCATGCTCGGCGCCTTCGTCCACGCCCTGCTCACCGGCGCCGAACCGGTCGAGGCAGCCCGCTTCGGCCACGCCGCGGCCGCGCTGACCGTGGCCTCCACCGCCACCGTACGACCCGACCTGACCCCGCGTCTGATCGAGGACGCGCTGAACGCCCCCCTGCGGAGGACCCCATGACCAGCCCGCACCCCCGGCTCACCCTCGGCGAGGAGGTCCGGGATGCGCTGCGCGACGGCCGCCCCGTGGTCGCGCTGGAGTCCACCATCATCAGCCACGGGATGCCGTATCCGCAGAACGTGGAGATGGCCACCGAAGTCGAAGCGATCATCCGCGCCCAGGGCGCCGTCCCCGCCACCATCGCCGTGCTGCACGGCAGGCCCCGCGTCGGACTGGACCGGGACGACCTCGAACTGCTCGCCACCAGCCCCGAGGTGCGCAAGGTCAGCGTGCGCGACCTGGCCCAGGTGATGGCACGCGGCGGTCACGGCGCCACCACCGTGGCGAGCACGATGCGGCTCGCGTCGCTCGCCGGTATCAAGGTGTTCGTCACCGGTGGCATCGGCGGAGTGCACCGCGGAGCGCAGACCTCCTTCGACATCAGCGCCGACCTCACCGAACTCTCCACCACCCCGGTGGCGGTCATCAGCGCCGGGGTGAAGAGCATCCTCGACATCGGGCTGACCCTGGAGACCCTGGAGACCCTGGGAGTGCCCGTCCTCGGCTACGGCACGGACGACTTCCCCGCCTTCTACTCCCGGGTGAGCGGTTTCCCCTCCCCGCTGCGCGCCGACTCCCCCGAAGAGATCGCCGCCATCATGCGCGCCCAGTGGGACCTGGGCCTGACGGCGGGGCTGTCCATCGCCAACCCGGTGCCCGAGGACGACGAGATCCCGGCCGAGCGGATCGACGGCATCATCGAGCGGGCGCTCGCCGAGATGACGGAAGCGGGTGTCACCGGCAAGGACACCACCCCCTATCTGCTGGGCCGGATCGTCGAGCTGACGAAGGGGGAGAGCCTGGCCACCAATATCGCCCTGGTCAAGAACAACGCGCGGCTCGGAGCCCGGATCGCCATCAGCTACGCGGAGGCGGAGGGCGGGGCGACGGCGACCGCCTCGCGGAACGCGTAGGCAACCCGGCCGCGAGGCCGGGACGTTCCCGGCGGCAGGCTGGGGACGGGGACATTCCGAGTGCGCAGTCCTCATCGTGCCCGTACGCTGCGAACGGGCCGCACGGTACAGGGGGTGCCGTGTCCGTCCCGGGGGGTGCTGCCATGGGTGGGACGGGTGACCAGCCGGGGCCGGCACGCTTCGCCGCCGTCCCGGTCCTCGGCATCGCCGCCGTTCTCGCGGGGGTGTTGACCGCCCTCTCCGGGCGGTACGGCTTTCACCGCGACGAGTTGTACTTCCTCGCCGCCGGCGACCACCCGGACTGGGGGTATGTGGACCAGCCACCGCTGACCCCACTGGTGGCCAGGGCCGCCACCGCCGCCTTCGGGAACGGCCCGGCCGGGCTGCGGGTGCCCGCCACGCTCTGCTGCGCCGTCACCGTCGTGGTGGTCGCCGCGCTGGCCCGGGAGTTCGGCGGGGGGCGTCGCGCGCAGGTGATCGCCGCGGTGACCACGTCGACGTCGGGATATGTGCTGGGGATCGGCCATATGCTCTCCACCTCCACCCTCGACCTGCTCGTGTGGCTGCTGGTCTGCTGGCTGGTGCTGCGGCTGCTGCGCACGGGGGACGGCCGCTGGTGGCTCGCGGTCGGAGCGGCCTCCGGGATCGGCGTGCAGAACAAGTACCTGGTGGTACTGCTGATCGCCGTCGTGGTGGCCGCGCTGCTCGCGGTGGGCCCGCGGCGGGTGCTGCGCGGCGGGTGGCCGGTGGCCGGTGCCGCGGTCGCGCTGGTCCTCGCGCTGCCCCAGCTGTGGTGGCAGGCCCGGCACGGGTGGCCGCAGCTGACCGTCGCGGACGGCATCCGGGCCGACGACGGGGCCGAGAACCGCGCGATGTTCGTCCCGCAGCAGATCCTGTTTCTGTCCCCGATGTTCGTACCGGTCTGGGTGGCGGGCTGGCTACGGCTGTGGCGCGACCCCGCTCTGCGCTGGGCCCGCCCGACGGCGCTGGCGTATCCGCTGCTCTGCGCACTGGTGCTGGTGGCCGGGGGCAGGGGGTACTACGTCATTCCGCTGCTCATCGTGCTCATGGCTGCCGGGTGCGAGCCCGTGGCCGCGTGGACCCGGGCGGGCCGGCGTGCCGTGCGAGGCTGGACCGCGGGGGCGGCGGTGGCGGTGACGGCCGCGGTGAGCGCCGTGATCGGACTGCCGGTGCTGCCGACCGGCGCCCTCGCGGTGGCTCAGGCGGTCAACCCGGAGCAGGGCGAACAGGTGGGCTGGCCCACGCTGGTGAGCGCCGTCCGGGACGGGTGGTCCCTGATCCCCGCCGACCGGCGCGACCATGCGGTGATCTTCGCCCAGAACTACGGTGAAGCGGGAGCGATCGGGCACTACGGCCCGGGGCAGGGCCTGCCCCCGGTCTACTCCGGCCATATGAGCTACGCCGACTGGGGGCCGCCCCGCGACTCCGCCGACGGTCCGGTGCTGCTGGTCCACCAGGACGGAGACCGGCGCATCGCACGGCACTTCACCGGCTGCCGTGAGGTCGCCCGCGTCGACAACCACCATGACCTGGACAACGAGGAGCAGCACGCGGCCGTCGAGCTGTGCTCGGGGACCCGCTCAGCATGGTCGGCCCTGTGGCCCTCGCTGCGCCACTACTACTGACGGCCGGGTGCGTACCGGGGCTGACGCCTGCCCTGTCAGTGGGGTGTTCTACGGTCGAGCCATGACGACGTCCGACGATGTCCGCGAGATCGCTCTGTCGCTGCCCGAGACGACGGAGAAGGTCGCCTGGTCCATGCCCACGTTCCGGGTCGCCGGGAAGATGTTCGCCACGCTTCCCGAGGACGAGACGTCGATGGCCGTCCGATGCCCCAAGGTGGAGCGCGACGAACTCGTGCTCGCGGAGCCGGAGAAGTTCTGGATCGCCGACCACGAGGCCGGATTCGCCTGGGTCCGGGTCCGGCTCGCCGCGCTGGACGACCTCGAGGAGCTGCGGGACATCCTTCTCGACTCCTGGCGCCAGGCCGCCCCCACCAGGCTGCTGGACTGAATCCGGGCACCTGCGCGCCGTCCCTCTCCGCACCGCCCCCGCAATCGCGTCATTCCTCGAAATGTGCCGGTATTCCCGTTCGAGGACGTCACCGACACGGGTGAAAGCAGGACCACTTCCGGGTTATCGGAGTGCTGGATTCCACTGAGCGGGGTTCCCTGGAGAGGGATCGGCAAGGGAGGCCGCATGGTGCACGGCCACAGGACGAGCCGCTCCGCGGAGCGGCGCGGACCCTGCGCGACCGTACTGGTCGTGCTGCTGGCGATGACACTGCTGCACACCCTGCTGTCCCTGGGCGCCTCCCAGGCCCCGCCCCCTGACCTGGGCCATTGCGGTGCGCTCCGCGCCCTGGCACCAGCCGCCGCCGCGCCGCGCGCCGAGGATGAGCCCTCCGAGGCGGCGCGGCCCGCCGCGCTGCCGGCCCGGGACACCGACGGCCACCCCGCCGGTCACACCGGACACGCCGGTCATGCCGGGCGGGCCTGCGCCACCTCGGTCTCCGGTGCCCGCTCGCTGCCGTCCGCGCCCGGCCATGTGGTCATCGCCGCGGCCCGCGGACGACTCGCCGACCACGCCTCCGACACCGGCGCCTTCGACACCGGATCGGAGCCGTCGGCCCTCCAGTTCTCCTCGCGCAGCGTCGTTCTGCGCTGCTGACCGGCTCCGGGCCGTCCGTATCCCGCTCTCCGTGAGTGCCCCGCGGGCCGCGGGGACGGTCCGCCCTGCCGGTCAGCAGTCAGACGTCCGACAGCGCAGGAGTACAGCCATGCCTCTCGATGTCCACGCCGCCATGCGGGCACTGATGCGGGCCGAAGCGGCCCGGTGCCCGTCCGTCCCGACCAACGCCACCCCGCCGCCCCCGCCCGCGATCGACCCGGAGGACCCGATGATGGATCCGCCCGGTCCCACCGGGGATATGCGGCCGGTCACCGCCGCCATGGCGATCCCGGCGAACGTGCCGCGACGGCGTCCGCCGAGGTCGCGCCGGCTCCGGGCCCTGCTGCACGCCCTGCGGCGGATCTGGTCGTTCCCTCTGGTCCGGAGCGGATCGGCCGGGGACCGGTGACACCACCCGTAGGACACCATCGGTGTGCACGGGCCGTTCGCCAAGAGCGGTGCAGGTCGCCCGGGTTCACGGACCGGTGACCTCGGGCGCTCCCGGCCGCGCACACCGAGCCGATGACCGGCCCGCGCGCCCGTCACGGCATCGGCCCGGCTCTTCAAGCCCCGGTCCCTGACGGTCCGTTCGACAGGAGCCTCTCGCGCTGCGCCACGGCCCAGGCGTAGCCGGGAGCCGGCGCCACGGCGCGCTCCCGGCCCGCTGGCGCCTCCGCTCGTCTGCCGGCCAGGTCGGACAACGGGGCCGTCCCGTCCGCCCGTTGGCCGTCATATCCTCCCGTCGGCCGGACGGGTCAGGGGACACCGGCGAGGCGCAGCAGGGCGGTGGTGGCGGCCGCCGCGGCCACCACGGCCATGAACGGAGCCTTCCGCCAGGCGAGAACGGCCCCCGTCAGCACGCCCGCCGGACGGGCCCAGCCCGCGAAGCCGTGTCCTTGGGTCAGGGCGGCGGTGGCCAGCAGCGCGACAAGGAGCACCGCCGCCCCGATGGAGAGCAGCCGCTGCGCCTCGGCGGACGGCTGGAACCGGCCGTGCAGCAGGGGACCGGCCAGCCGGAAGCCGTACGTTCCCACGGCCAGCAGCAGAAGAGCCATCAGAGTCATGACGCCCTCCCGGCGGCGAGCAGCCCGGTGAGGGCGAGCAGCACCGGTAGCCCCGGGGGCAGGAAAGGCGTGGCGGCCAGCGCCAGGGCGGCTCCGGTGAGCGCGGCACGGCGGGTGCGGAGGTCCCGCAGGGCGGGGAGGGTGAGGGCGAGCAGTACGGCCGGATAGGCGGCGTCCAGCCCCAGCGCGTCGGTGTCGCCCAGCGCGTTCCCGGCGAGGGACCCGGCCAGCACACCGACGTTCCAGGTGGCGAAGAGAGCGAGGCCGGAGAGCCAGAAGGCGGCCCGACGGCGGGCCGGATCGCGCTGGGCGAGGGCGAAGGCCGCGGTTTCGTCGGTGATCAGATGAGCCCCGAGCAGACGGGCGGCCCGGCCGGACCCCAGCGAGTCGGCAAGCGCCAGACTGAACGGCACGGTGCGGGTGTTGAGCAGCAGTCCGGTGGCCGCGGCGGCGAGCGGACTGCCACCCGTCAGCAGCATGCCGACCGCGCTGAACTGGGCCGCGCCCGCGAAGACGATGAGCGACATGGCCACGGGCAGCCACGCGGGCATGCCTCCGGCGACCGCGATGGCGCCGAAGGAGACGCCGATGACGCCGTCGGCGAGACAGACCAGGGCTACATCGCGCAGCAGACGGGGATCGCCTGTTCGGCAAAGTGAACGCATGTTTTCTACAATGGACACATGGGAAGCTGTTCGTCAAGGCGAACGATCGTACTTCTGGAGCGAACGATGACTGATGGTGCCCCCGCCCCCCGCGTGCCGCTGGACCGGATCGCCGCGTCGCTGCGCCACGAGCGCACCCGGACCGGGATCTCCCTCTCCGAGCTGGCCAAGCGCGCCGGGATCGCGAAGTCCACGCTGTCCCAGCTCGAGTCGGGTACCGGCAACCCCAGCGTGGAGACACTGTGGGCGCTGAGCGTGGCGCTCGATGTGCCATTCAGTGCCCTGGTCGACCCGCCGCGCCCCGCGGTCCAGCTGATCCGCGCGGGCGAGGGCCCCTCCGTGCCCTCGGAGCGCGCGGACTACAACGCCACCTTGCTGTCCTCGAGTCCGCCGGGCGCACGGCGGGATGTGTACTTCCTGCGGGTGGAGCCCGGGCCCGCGCGGGAGTCCGACCCCCATATGCCGGGCACCGTCGAGCATCTGATCGTGGGGACCGGACGGGTGCTGGCCGGGCCGGGCGATGAGCCGGTCGAGCTCGCGGCCGGGGACTATCTGTCGTACCCGGGCGATGTGCCGCACATCTGCCAGGCGCTGGAGCCGGGCACCACCTGCGTCATGATCATGCAGCACCTGTGAGTCTCAGCCGCCGGTGCGGTGGCGAGCCCGTGGCGGTCTCGCGGTCGCTCAGCCGGGGAACTCGTCCTCGATCAGCTCCAGATCGGGCGGTACCAGCGTCGTCGACTCCACCAGCCCCTTGAGGAGGTTGTGCAGCAGGGTGTGATCGCTCGGACCGGCGGACTCCCGGTCCCGCACCACCGGATAGGGGAAGTCGCCGCCCTTGGACAGCCGGTGGCGCACGGCCTCGACCTTGTGCTCGATCCGGCGCTTGGACCACTTCGCGGCCGGGCGCAGACAGGCGAGTTCGGCGGCCGCCTCCCGGTAGGACAGCGGCCGCGGGCCCGCCTCGTACAGCAGATAGCGCTGGCCCAGGACCACCAGGACCAGCCGCTCGTCCTCCTCGAGATGCCAACGTCTGGGCGGCACTGTGATGGCGGCGTGACGGGGCACCAGCCCGTCGTCCTCGTGGTCGGTCACATACAACTCGACCAGGTGTTCCCGGGGCCCCGAGCCCTTCACGAACAGCGGGGTGTATCCGGCGGCCAGCGGGATCGGGTCGGTACTGGTGTGCATCATCTGGCCGCGGGGCAGCCGCAGCAACTGCTGTCCGGTGTTCCGCAGCCACCACTGGCGGTCGTGGTAGCTGAGTTCGCCGTGGCGCCGGCTCACCCGGAGGTCGTCCTCGCCGACGCGCAGATCAATCTCCGGCTCACCGCCGCGCCCGAACCGGATGGTCGCGCCGGGCCGCGGCGCCACCGCGAGCCCACCGGTGAGCGAACGCGCGTGCAGGGTGCCGGGCCGGGAGGGAGTGACGCCGTAGGCGAGGCTCCGGGGGTGGTTCATCCTGGCTCTCCTTGGCGGTCGGATCAGTGGCGGCGTCAGGCCGAACGCAGCGCCGCGGCGGCCGAGCGGGCGAGCTTTCCGGCTGTGGTGCACAGCTCGTCCTTGGAGGAGTCCCCGGCCACCACCAGATGGAGCATCTCGACCGCCTTCCGGCCGTCCTGGTCCGCGTACGAGCGGTACACCACCCGGGCCAGACAGGTCCCCTCGCCGTCCCCCTCCGGTTCGACGAAGGCGTGGTAGCCACTGAACAGTGCCGGGGTGCCGTCCTCCCCGTCCAGCGGCTGGCCGCGGTCGAACTTCAGGTCCACCGAGAGGTCCCGGGTGCTGCTGGACCAGTCGCAGTCCCACCCCGCGTATCCGACGTCCGGGTCGTCCGCGTTGATACCGGGGACGACCTCCAGCGCGGCGGGGTCCAGCAGCTCACAGGCGTGCTTCCGCGCGAGCGAGGTGGCGGGGAGCGGCGGTGAACGGCGTGCGATCACCCCCCGATTGAGCGTCTTCACCGCGGTGTCGGTGGCCGCGTCGGCGATGTCGCACAGCGGGGCCCGGCCCGACTCGACCTGCTTCGCGGTCACCTTGACGAAGGCGTCGTCCTCGCCGGAGATCACCAGGTTCCGTTCACACGCCTCGCCGTCGGCCCCATCCTTGATGATCCCGACCTTCCCCACGGTCTTCGCCGGTCCGGTCAGCTCCGGCGGCGGTCCGTGGTTGAAGTCCACGTTCATGTCCACGACGCCGTTGCCGTCCGGGGTTACCAGGACGTCACAGCGGTCGAAGTTGCCGTAGTCCCGGTCGAGTTCGGTGTCCCCGAAACGGCGCAGCGCCGAGGGGTCGGTCAGGGCGCACGGATCGGCCGTGGGAGGGTCGCCGAAAACGGACCCCGCATCCTTGGCCGACACGTTCTTCGACGACGAGGAGGGCGGTGAGGAGCGGTTCTCGTCCGCCTGACCGCCCGAGGTGAAGGGGCTGAACGGGGTGAAGGGCAGGACGACGGCGAGGACCACCGTGGCCGCCCCGGCCCCGATCAGCCGGATGTGGCGCCGGACGAGCCGCGTCGGCCGGCCGCCGTGCCACGACTCCTCCCGCGGTTCGTCGTGGTCGTCCCCGTCGTCGTGTGCACCGGCCCGGCCGGTGGCCGGGAGGGTGGTGACGGCGCGGAGGTCGGCCAGGTTCGGCAGGGTGTCGGTGTCCCCGGCGGCCTCCTCGAGCAGGGCGCGGACCTCGGCCGCGCCGGGCCGGAGTGCCGGGTCGGTGCGCAGCATCGCGGGGAGTACCGCGCGCAACGGGCCGAGTTCGCCGTCCAGTTCAGGGGTTTCGACGCCGTCGCCCGAGGGCTCCCGCATCGCCACGGTGCTGTCGGCTTCGCCGCGAGGAGCCTTGCCGCCGCTTCCGGGAGTGCTTCCGGTGACCAGTGCGTACACCGTGGCGCCGAGGGAGAACACATCGGACGCCGGTTCGGGTTCGCCCCGGACGACCTCGGGCGCGGCATAGGCCGGGGTATAGCCGATGGCGGTATTGGGGGTGATGGAATGCCGGTTGCCGAGCCGGTAGGCGGTGCCGAAGTCGGTCAGCTTGGCCGACCCGCCCTCGGTGACCACGATGTTCCCCGGCTTGATGTCGCAGTGCACGATGCCCTCGCCATGCAGGGCGGCGAGGGCATCCGCGATCTGCGCGCCGACGCGAGCGGCGAGCTCCGGTGGCACCGGCGGCCACCTGTCCAGGCTGCCGCCGCGTACGTACTCCAGCACCAGCCACGAGGTGGAGCGGTTGCGCCTGCCCACGCGGACCGCGTCGTACAGGGTGACGACATGCGGATGGCTGAACCGCGCCAGCGCGCGGGCCTCGGCCCGCAACCGGTCGAAGGCGAGGGCGCTGCCGTCCTCCAGCGCGGTGCGCTTCAGGACCACCCGGCGGCCCAACTCCTTGTCGTACGCGGGCCAGACCTCGCCCATGCCCCCGCGCATGGGCTGCTTCTCGAGCCGGTACCGCCCACCGACTTCCTCCCCTGAGCGCACCGTGACTCCCCTCACCCATAGCCGGATCTCCGCTGCGGACAGCGCGCGGATCGAACCTACTGGGTGAGGGAAGCGGGGGTCCTGCGCTTACGTACGGTGCAACGCTGATTCACACTCCGCTCACATCGTCACCATGTGTGCGGAGATTATGAGCAGAGCGCGATGGAGGTCCGTGCCTTCCATCATGCCCACGACAGACTCAGCCGAAGCCCGGCAGATGCGCGAACGCTCCCGGGCGGCGGGCGGCCGGCCGCAGCAGGTGGATCGTGGAGCGCACCACCTGTTCCTTGACGCGGGCTGCCATGCCACCGCGTAGCACCACGTCGCGCGGGGAGTCATCGGCGCGGACGGCCTGGATCAGACCGCCGGGGCGGCCGAGGCTCCATCGGCCGTGGCAGGCGGCCCGGACCACCGCGTCGGAGCCGAGGTCCTCGGGGCGCGCCACCGTGCGGCTCTCCTCGATCCGGACGCCGATGCCGGTCAGTGTCGCCCGTGCGTGCGCACGGCCCTTCGGGGACAGCCCGGGGCCGATCGCCCCTCCGGTGACCAGCCGGACGCGCCACTCACGCTGTGTTTCGGCGACCTCGGCGGCCGGTTCGAGCCCGGTCAGCCCGCCACCGACCACCGACAGTTCGCCGGGACCGTCGAGCAGGCGCTTGTGCGGCTCGGCGGCGGTCTCGGGGGTGAAGGCCCGCTCACCGGGGTCGGCGGTGCGGCTGCCGAGCGCGTACACCAGCCGGTCGTACGGCAGTTCGCGGCCGTTGTCCATGGCGACCCGGCGGGCGGTGGGGTCGATCCGCGTGGCGCCCCGCGCCCCTCGCCGCCGGGCCGAAGCCCCGGGGGAGACCCTGGGCGAAGCGGGCCACCCTCTCGTTCCATCGAGCCCGGGCCTTTGTCGGGCGTGTCACGAGGCGTGCCTCGGCGGGCGGTTCGCGCACCTGCTCACCCAGCCACGACCGCAGGGCCGTCACCCGCTCGTCCCCGGACGGCAGGGCGGTCATCAGGGTGTAGGCGCTGCCGCCCGGCACAAAGCCGAACGGGCGACCGCCGGGCCCACCCGCGGTGTCGGCACCACGTCCGTACCTGGCCTTCGCGGAAACCGCCGCCGCCCTCGCCGCGCCGGACGTGGCGGAACAGTGCGCGCGCTACGCGGCGGCGCGCGGCGCGGGGAGGGACCTGCCGGCCTGGCGTGCCACCGACGCCGCACCGCTCGCCCTGGTCCATGCCGCCCGCGCGGCGACCCCAGGCCGTCCTGTCGTCGCGGGCAGCGCCGAGCGCCCCGCGCGGATACGGGACCTGGCGGCGGCCGGAGCGGAAGCGTTCACGGTCGGCTCGGCGGCCGTGGCCGGGGCCTTCGCCCCGCGCCTGGGAACCCTGCGCGGGCGGCTCGGCGCGATCATGGCGGACGCGGCGCACCCGGACGGCGGGGCATAGACGGCGATCACCCGTAAAATAGTGATATGGGCAGCGGCAACGAAGGCCCTGAAGACTTCGGGCCAGACCCACTGGGCGATTTCCTCGCACGCTTCCTCGGGACCGGGCCGGCCGGGCAGCGGTCCGACTCCCGCCATGTCGACTTCGGCCGTCTGATGAGCGAAACGGCACGGAATCTCGTCTCCTCCGCTGCGTCGTACGCCGCCGAGCACGGCAGTACCGACCTGGACACCGAGCATCTGCTGCGGGCGGCACTCCTCGCCGAACCCACCCGCACGATGGTCAGCCGCGCCGGGGCCGACCCCGACCGGCTCGCGGAGCAGATCGACCGGGAGGCGGGGGAGGGGCCGCCGCGCAACTCGGTGGCCGTCACCCCCGCGGTCAAGCGGGCCCTGCTCGACGCCCATGAAATAGCCCGCTCCCGGGGCTCCTCGTACATCGGCCCCGAGCATGTGCTGATCGCGCTGGCCGCCAACCGGGACTCCACGGCGGGCCAGATCCTCAACGCCGCCCGCTTCGAACCCCGGCCCAGCCCCCAGGGCGGTCTCGCGGCGGGAGCCGGCCCGGTGGACCAGCGGCCCGTGATGGACCGCCGGAACACCCCCAGTCTGGACCGTTTCGGCCGCGATCTGACCGAGCTGGCCCGCGAGGGCCGCATCGACCCGGTGATCGGCCGCGACGAGGAGATCGAGCAGAGCATCGAGGTGCTCGCCCGCCGGGGCAAGAACAACCCGGTGCTCATCGGCGAGGCCGGGGTCGGCAAGACCGCCGTCGTCGAAGGACTGGCCCAGCGGATCGCCGACGCCGATGTGCCGGACATCCTGCTCGGCCGCCGGGTCATCCAGCTCGACTTCGCGGGCATCGTGGCGGGCACCCGCTTCCGCGGTGACTTCGAACAGCGGCTCACCGGCATCATCGACGAGATCCGCGACAACTCCGACGATTTGATCATCTTCATCGACGAGCTGCACACCGTCGTCGGCGCCGGAGGAGGCTCCGAAGGCGGCTCGATGGACGCCAGCAACCTCCTCAAGCCCGCACTCGCCCGCGGGGAACTCCATGTCATGGGGGCGAGCACCCTCCAGGAGTACCGCCAGTACATCGAGAAGGACGCCGCACTCGCCCGCCGCTTCCAGCCCATCATGGTCCCCGAGCCCACCACCACGGCCGCCGTGTCCATCCTGCACGGGCTGCGCGACCGCTACGAGGCCCACCACCAGGTCCGCTACACCGACGAGGCGCTGTTCGCGGCCGTCGAACTCGCCGACCGCTATCTCACCGACCGCTTCCTGCCCGACAAGGCCATCGACCTGATGGACCAGGCCGGAGCCCGGGTCCGGCTGCGCTCCAGCGCCCGGGGCACCGATCTGCGCGCCCTGGAGCGCGAGGTCGAACAGCTCACCCGGGACAAGGACCAGGCCGTGGCCTCCGAGCAGTACGAGCGCGCCACCTCGCTGCGCGACCGGATCGCCGATCTGGGCGCCCGGATCACCGAAGGGTCGGGCACCCAGTTCCACGGCACCCGGGTGTCCGAGGTCACCGTCGAGGACGTGGCCGACATCGTCTCCCGGCAGACCGGGATCCCCGTCAGCAGCCTCACCCAGGAGGAGCGGGACCGGCTGCTCGGCCTCGAGGAACACCTCCACCAGCGGGTCATCGGCCAGGAGGAGGCCGTCTCGGCCGTGTCCGACGCCGTACTGCGCTCCCGCGCCGGTCTCTCCGACCCCGACCGCCCCAGCGGCAGTTTCCTCTTCCTCGGCCCCACCGGCGTCGGCAAGACCGAACTCGCCCGCGCCCTGGCCGAGGCGCTCTTCGGCAGCGAGGACCGGATGATCCGCCTCGATATGAGCGAGTACCAGGAGAAGCACACCATCAGCCGTCTCATCGGCGCCCCGCCCGGCTATGTGGGCCACGAAGAGGCCGGGCAGCTGACCGAAGCGGTGCGCCGGCAGCCCTATTCACTGGTGCTCCTGGACGAGGTGGAGAAGGCCCACCCGGACGTGTTCAACATCCTGCTCCAGGTCCTCGACGACGGCAGGCTCACCGACGCGCAGGGCCGCACCATCGACTTCAAGAACACCGTCATCGTGATGACCAGCAACCTCGGCTCCGAGGCCATCATCGGACGCGGCGCCGTCCTCGGCTTCGGCGGCGGGGACGAGGAGGCCGACGAGGAGGCCCGCAAGGAACGGGTGCTGCGGCCGCTGCGCGAACACTTCCGGCCGGAGTTCCTGAACCGCGTGGACGAAACCGTCATCTTCCGCCGTCTCGCCGATGAACAGCTGCGCCAGATCACCGATGTGCTGCTGGAGGAGACCCGGCGCCGACTGCGCGCCCAGGACGTCCCCGTCGACTTCACCCCGGCCGCCGTCGAATGGCTCGCCCAGCGCGGACACCAGCCGGAGTACGGCGCCCGGCCGCTGCGCCGCACCATCCAGCGCGAGGTGGACAACCCGCTCTCCCGGATGCTGCTCGGCGGCACCCTGCGTCCGCACCGGCGGGTCGAAGTGGACGTGGAAGACGGAAGGCTGGCGTTCCACACGGGGAACAGCTGAGGCCCGTCGGGTGGGCGCCGGCCCCGGTACCCACCTTTTTGTGGGTACTTGGCAGTGGCCGGTAACCCGACGAAGCTGATGGAAGGCGGTGGAAAGGCCACCGCCCAGGACGGAGGGACGGTGCGTCAGGGCGCCGGTGGGGACTGCGCCAGCCGTGCCAGACGACGGTGTCCCCAATCGGCAACGGGGCCCAGGGCCTCGGAGAGTTCGCGGCCGAACGCGGTCAGGGAGTACACGGTCTTCAGCGGCAGCACATCATGCACCTCCCGGTGCACCAGTCCGTCCGCCGCCATCTCACGCAGCGCCTGAGTCAGCACCTTCTCGCTGAGGCCGGGCAACTGCCGACGCAGTTCACCGGGGCGATGCGGACCGGACTCCAGCAGCCAGAGCAGAGCGGTCTTCCACTTGCCGTCGATCACGGCGATCGCGGCGGTCACTCCGCAGACATTCGGGTCCTGGGCACGACTGCGCGTCATCTTCGTCCTTGCCATTGCCGTTCGTTTGCCATGCATCACTGTGTACAGGGGAGTTGGGTCATGTCCATCCAGTCCGAACAGTCTGCCGTCACCGTGCTCGGTCTCGGCCCGATGGGCCGGGCCCTGGCCGGTGCGTTCCTCGACGCGGGGCTGCGCACCACGATCTGGAACCGGACGCCGGGCAGGGACCGGGCACTGGTCGGGCGAGGGGCGAGGAGTGCGCCCTCGGCGGAGGAGGCGGTGGCTGCAAGCGGTCTGATCGTGGTGTGCGTGGTGAATTACGACGCCTCGGACGCCATTCTGCGGCGTACGGCGGTCACCGACGCACTCAAGGGACGCACCGTGGTGAACCTGACCGCTGACACCCCGCACCGGGCCCGGGACACGGCGGACTGGGCGGCCGGGCACGGCATCCGCTACCTGGACGGTGCGATCATGACGCCGACCCCCACCATCGGAACGTCCGAAGCGGTGTTCATCCACAGTGGCCCGCAGAGCGTCTACCAGGAGCACCGACCGGTGCTGGAAGCGCTGGGCGGCACCCACACCCATCTCGGCCAGGAGATCGGCCGGGCCGCGGCGTACGACATCGCGTTGCTCGACATCTTCTGGACGGCGATGGCGGGCTATGTGCACGCCCTCGCGGTGGCACGGGCGGAGGGTGTCACCGCACGCGAGTTGGCTCCCTTCGCCCAGGGGATCGGGGCGATCCTCCCGCCGATCTTCGAAGAGGCGGCGAAGGACGTGGAAAGCGGCACCTTCTCCGGTGAGGGCAATCCCCTCACCTCAGCGGTGTCGTCCATGGCCCACATCATCCACACCTCCGAGGCCCATGGCATCGACTCGGGGGTGATGCGGGCGGCCGAGGGCATGGCCCGCCGCGCCATCGGACTGGGCCATGGCGCCGATGGGTTCAGCCGCGTCGCCGAGATGCTGGGCCGCAACTGAGGGCCCCGCAACTGAGGCCCGCTACTGAAGGCTTGCTCACTGAGGGGCCGCCGCCCGCGCGCGGCGGCCCCGAACGGCGGGGATATCAGCGGCCCATGGCGAGCCCGTCCTTCTTGCCGCCACGGCTGAGCACCGCCTCCTGGATGGTGCTCAGCGCGCTGCTCCAGCCACCGTTGCCGGGGCTCTTCTCCAGTGCGCGGGGCAGGTTCACCAAGGAGATCGGATCGTTGTCCACGGCGTGCGGGATGTACTCCGCCTTCCTCACCCGCCACGCCTTGCCCTCGGCGGCGGGAGGAGAGAAGGTGAAGCGGGCCGCCGAGCCCATCTGACCGCGCTCGTCGCCCATGACGCCTGCGATCTGGTCACCCATGCCGTACACCACCCAGGTGCCGTTGACCTTCTCGTACGCCTGCGGGATATGGGCGTGGGTGCCGATGATGAGGTCGATGTCACGGCGGCCGCGGTCGGCGGACGCGGTGAGCTTCTTGGCAAGGGAGAGCTGGAGCTCGTCCGGTGCCTGCTGCCACTCGGTGCCCCAGTGCACACTCACCACGACGACATCGGCTCCGGCCCGCCGGGCGGCCCGCGCGTCCTTGATGATCCGCTTCGGGTTGATGACATTGACCAGCCACGGCTTGCCCTCGGGCACCGGAATGCCATTGGTGCCGTAGGTGTAGGCGAGTTGCGCCACCTTGGCGCCACCGGCCTCCAACAGGGCGGGCCGGGTGCTCTCGGCGGCGGAGCGCGCCGAACCGGCGTGCTTGAGCCCGGCGTGGTCCATCGCGTCCAGGGTGCGGACCACGCCGTCCGTTCCGGCGTCCAGCGTGTGGTTGGAGGCGGTGGAGCAGGAGTCGTAGCCGAGTTTCTTGACGGCTTGGGCGAGTTGGGGCGGGGTCTTGAAGGTGGGGTAGCCGGTGAACGGACCCTCGTCGGCGCCGTAGACCGTCTCCATGTGGCAGATCGCCAGATCGGCCTGGGCGACGGTGGGCGCCGCCGCGGCAATCATGCGCCGGAAGTCATAGCCGTTGCCGCCCGCGTCCGCCCGCGCCTGACGGATGACCGAGTCATGGACGAGGAGGTCACCGGTGGCCACCAGGGTGAAGTCCTTGGTGGGCTTTCCCTTGAGCGCGGCGGCCGTCTTGGAGGGCTTCTCCTCGGCGTCCGGGCCGGCGGAAGTCCCGCCGCTGCAAGCGCTGACGGTTCCGATCAGTGCGGCGGCGAGGATCGCCGTCCGATGGCGTCTGTGAGGGGACACGGTTCACTCCTCACCCGTATGGGGCAATATCAGTAGGATTGTCATATTTATATGCACGGAATGAGGGATCCTTGCGGAGCGGTGCGGAGCTTCACCGGATCGGCGGACCAGATGCACCCGAGCCGACCACAGGCGCGCGAGGACGTCCGGCGGTCGCGTGGCTGTCCCGGCCACCTGTGAAGGTCGGGTGAACTCCCCTTACTTCACGGCAGGTTGATGGTGCTGGGGTCGCTGAGCTGAGAGGATGGCGGCGCTACGCCACTTCAGGGGGAGGAGGCACCGTGCAGGCCGGTCAGCCCAGCATCACCGCCCGTGCGGCGGCCGCTTTGCGCGCGGCTCACCAGGAGCTGGAAGGGGGCCGGGTGTTCCAGGACCCGCTGGCGCTCCGCATCCTCGGTGCCGACACCGACGATCCGGTGGTGGCGGTGGCATTCCGGCCCGAGGGGGAGCGGAGCCGACTGACCGTGGCCGCCCGCGCCCGCTTCGCCGAGGACGCGGTCGCGGCGGCCGTGGAGCGCGGGGTGCGGCAGTGTGTGGTGCTGGGGGCGGGGCTGGACACCTTCGGCTGCCGCAATCCGCACACATCGGCCGGTCTGCGGGTGTTCGAGGTGGACCATCCCGCGACCCAGGAGTGGAAACGGCACCGGCTGGCCGAGTCCGGGATCGCCGTACCGCCGTCCCTGACCTTCGCACCGGTCGACTTCGAGCGGTCGGGCCCGGCCGAGGGGCTGGGCGCGGCGGGATTCGACGCGGGCCGTCCGGCGTTCTTCGTCTGGCTGGGCGTGGTGCCGTATCTGACCCGCGCCGCCGTCTTCGACACACTCGGCTTCATCGCGGGGCTGCCCGCCGGGTCCGGAGTGGTGTTCGACTACGGAGAGCCATCGGGATCCCTGCCGCCGGAGCAGCGCGCCGTACGCGAGGCGCGTGCGGCGTGGGTGGCCGAGGCCGGTGAGCCGTTCCTGAGCCACTTCACCCCGGAGGAGCTGGTGTCCGCTCTCCACGGCCTGCGCTTCTCGGCGATCGAGGACATCGGCTACGGCGATCTCGCAGCCCGCTACACGGGCGGGGCGGACGCGGATACGGCCGAGGTGTCCTCGGATATGGGGGCCCGTGTGGTGCACACCTGGCGGTCCGCGATCCGGTGAGGTGCTAGCGCCCGCCTTCAAAGGGGCCGCCCTGCTCCCGACGCCTGGCACGGCGCCCCCAGCTACCGCTGGGAGGTGCCCCCGGCCGCGTTGTCGGAGTCGCCCGAGTACGCCCAGTACGAGGACGATCCTCCGCCTTGCGAGCTACCGCACCAGACGCCGCTCGCGCCCGGACGCCCCCTTTGAAGGCGGACCCTAGCTCCGCTCAAGCCGCGCCCCGCACGATGAGGGGGTGTTCCCACTGACGGGTCGTGGCCCGGTGCCCGAGATGTATGTCGGATGTGTCCCTGAGGTCGGACAGCTGATGGCGTGGATCGAGCAGATCGTCCATCAGGCGCTCATCAGACGCGGGGGGTGAGGCCCGAGCCGCTTTCGGCTCGGGCCTCAGTCTCGTCGTTCTGGTGAACGTAACTCAACGCGCTTGCGTCTGGCCTTGGTTGAGACCCTTCGTAGGGGACACCGGTACCGTGATCCGGCTGGCGCCCAGGTCCACCGTCACCTTCGCCGCGGTGGCGTCCTCGAAGTAGAGGAAGTCGGCGTCGGTGCCGCCGAGGACAAGTCCGAGCCGGTGGCCCGGCTTGATCCGGTAGTCGTTGGGCAGGGTCCGCCAGGTGACCCGGGCGTACTCCCCAGGGGCCATCGGCTCGGGGGTGCTGGCCGAGTGTCGGTTCTGCGCGTCCATCCAGCCACGGGCGATCACCTCGAACGGCTTGGTGGCCGTCACATGGGCGGTCTCCTTGTAGCAGGCGTTGTCCTGGGCGGTGCTCTCACCGTGGCACGACTCCTCGGCCAGCCCTCGCAGACCGTCGTGGATCCCGTTCTGCGGTTCGTTCCGCGCCCAGTCGATCCGCTCGTCCTCGCCGTAGTCGACCAGCAGGGCCGTGAGGTTCGACGTCGGCTTGTTCAGGGAGACCCGCAGATCCACGGTGGGGGTACCCGACAGCCGTACCGCATGGGGCAGCGGCGGGGTGGCGAACGCCAGCCGTCCGGGCCGGTCCACGGAGGGGTCGGTGATGAGAACGGCCTCGCTCAGCTTGGTGTCCGTGAAGGAGTCGGTGCCTCGGGCGGGTTGGGGTGAGAGCGAGCCGTCGGGTGCGGGACGCAGCGACACCGAGGAGGTGTGCGCGGGCCAGTCGGCCTGAGCCGCCCAACTGTCCGGCCCGGTCTGGAGGTCCACCCGGGGCTCGTCCATGATCCCGTTCCGCAGACCGTACAGCCAGTGGTCGAACCAGCGGTGCACGGTGGAGACCCAGTGCGCACGCCGTCCGGGCCAGTCGAAGGGATCGGTGTGCCCGTAGCGTCCGAGCCAGAGCTTGCGCGGCACATCGCGCTGCGCCAGCGGCGCCCACCAGTTGGCGAACTGGTCGATACGCACGTTGTAGTCGTTGGTGTCGTGGACCGCGAACACACTGGCGCGGACCTTGCCCGCCTCGGGCGCCGGTGGCGCGAGGTAATTGCGTTCGTGCCAGTAGTCGTTGTAGTTGCCGGTGGCGTCGTCCTCACCGGCCGAGAGCGCGTCACGGACCGCTTGGCACTTGGTGTCGGGGTCGGAGTCCAGCTCACCGGCCAGCCAGGGCCCGAAGCCGTTCCAGTGCTTGGCGCCGTTGTGGCGGGCGAAGTCGTACCAGGAGCTGATCGCCGATATCGGGACGATGGTCTCCAGTCCTTCCACTCCCGTCCCTGCCACGGCGTTGGCGAGGGTGCCTTCGAAGGAGTGGCCGATCATTCCGGCCTTGCCGGTGGACCAGGTGGCTTTGGCCTCGCTGCCGTCCGGCCGGTACGCGGTGGCGCGGCCGCCCAGCCAGTTGATGGCCGCCTTGGCCGCCGCCACATCGGCGGCACCGCCGACGGTCGGGCAGCCGTCTGACCTGCCGGTCCCCGTCGAGTCCACATCGACGACGGCATAGCCGCGGGGTACGAAGTAGTTGTCGTAGAACAGTGGGAAAATCACCGGGTTGCCGTGGTCGTCCCAGGACTTCTTCTCCGCCTCGAATCCGCGGCCGACGGTGTCGCTGTAGGGGCTTGACATCATGATGGTCGGCACCCTGAGCCCCTGTTGTGTTTCCTTGGGGCGGATGATGTCGACGGCTGCCCGGTCCTTGTGACCGTCGCCGTCGCTGTCGACGGGGGTCTGGACCATGATGTGTTCGCGGATGGCGTCCTGGTAGGAGAAGACCGGCTGGGTGCGGCCGTGGGCCACACGGATGGACGTCGCCTCCGGGGCGCGGGCCGACGCCGGCCCGGCGAGGAGGGTGGCGAGACATGCCGATACCGCGGACGCGGCGATCACGTCCCGCCGCCGTCGTGAGGTGAGCACGCGGACCTCCTGGTCGCTGGGGAACACAAAAGGACCGGCCCGGGGACAGCCAACGGCGGCTGTCCCCGGGCCGGAGGGGAGCTACTCCGCGATCTTCGTCCGCCCGGTCCAGCGGAAGGTCGCCGGGGTGAAGTCATCCCCGGTGCCGATGAGTTCGAAGTGCTCATATCCATCGCGATGCTGGATCTTGAGCTTTCTGGATGTGAGGGACGATCGCTCGGCCTGGTGCGCCCGTGGCAGATCGTCCGGACCGCCTTCGAGAACGACATCGACCTCGGTGTCGTCCGCAAGGAATCCGATATGTTCGTTCATCTGTACCCCTCGGTTCATCCGCGGATTTCCTATGCGGGGACCTGAAGTTCAAGCCGGTCATCCGAGGTGAGGATGGCCCGCTGCATGTCCTGGAGGGCCCGGCAGGGCTCCAGCCCGAGTTCTTCGTTGAGCGTTTTGCGTGCTGCCTGGTAGACGTGCAGGGCATCCGCCCGGCGACCGCAGCGGTAGAGCGCCAGCATCAACTGGCGGTGCAGAGCTTCCCGCAAGGGGTGCTCGGTGGTCAGCTGGTAGAGGTCACTCACCAGTTCACGATGGCGACCGAGCATAAGACGGGAATCCGTGAGCATCTCGACGCACTCCAGACGGGCCTCTTTCAACCAGGTCTGAAATCCCTCCAGGATCGGTCCATGGCAAACGTCGTCCAGCAGCGGGTCGCGCCAGAGGTCGAGTGCGGATTCGAAGCCGGCGGTGGCCTGCTTGTAGCGCCCTTCCCGAAGATGGTTCCGGCCCTCGCCCACCAGGCGTTCGAAACAATGGAAGTCGAGTTCGTCGGGGCCCAGTTGCAGGACATAACCCGGGGTCCGGGTCTGTACAGGGCTTTCGCTCGGATCGGGGCGGCGCAGGAACTTTCGAATCTGCGAGACATATACATGGAGTCCGGCGATGGCCCGCCGCGGCGGATCCTCTCCCCAGATCTCCGCGATGAGCTGGTCGATCGGAACCACCTGGTCAGCGCGGACCAGAAGAACGGTCAGCAGGACCTCGATCTTTCGGGCCCTGATGGTTAATTTCTTTTCCCCCTCGACCACCCGGAGGGGGCCCATGATCTCATATCGCACGGTACGTCCCATCCCAGTATCCAACGGGTGCGGTGGGCGGGCAGCTGGGACGGGCTCTGGTGTGTCGATCAGGTCGCCTGCCCCGGCTGCCCGGGGAGCACGGCGGTCTGTCGGTCCCGGGGCCGCGCCGCCCCGAGGGGGATGGGAAGAAGCAGGAAACCGCCGAGCCGCCCACGTGTGAAAAGTGGTCCGGGTGTGCCTCGCGGCACGGGGACGGACGGTGCCGCCGGAGCCACCGACTCACGTCGTTCGCGACTGCCATTACTCACCCCTCATTTATCGCGGACCTGCCGGTGATTGGGAGAACTGACGAGCGAGATGTGCTACGGCAGGTGCCCCAGATCGTAAGCGCCTCTTATGACTATCCACCCCGCCTTGAATCCGGATATACGCATCCTCGAGCCGCTGCACCCGGCCGAGGCAATACGGTGCTCTCGTTGACGGGGACAACCATGTGATACGAGATCTTGACGCCGTTCCGCATGGTCGGTACGGATCGATGATTATTCTCGGAGCAGTCCGGAAGATCGGGGTCCGGATTCCTTGGATCGTCAGGCGTTGCAGCCAGCGAAGAGAATACGCGGACCGCCTCGGCCGGGACAAGCGTCTCCAGCGAGCTCTGGGCGTTGCCCGCGCCGTTGATGAGGAGTGGGTAATCCCGGACTCCAGAGGTCCGGTGCCCTACCGAACGTTTGGGATAAACGTCGGAATCTGTGTGGTCATGGTTTGTGCGCGACCACGATCGCACACCCCGCACTCGGTACCGTCGGCAGCGCCGACTTGGCGGCGTCGAGCACTTCCTGGACGCTGACGCCGTGCCGCTGCTCGAACTCCCGGCGGCAGCGGAGGATGCCGTCGATCATGCGGTTGGCGGTGTCCTTGGTGTGTTCGGTGACATCGGTGAGTTCATCGAGTGTCAGCCCGGCATCGCTGATCAGACCGGGCCAGTCCGCAAGCCGGGTCAGCGAGGTGACGACCTTGGGGTCGTCCTCCGGCCGGTAGCTCCCGTCGCTCGGCGGTGTCACATCCGTCAGCACCAAACGCCCTCCGGACGTCAGCACCCGAGCCATCTCCCGCAGTGCCGTCGGACGGTCCATGTGATTGATCGATTCGAATGCGAGTACGGCGTCGAATGACGCGTCGTCGAAAGGCGTGGCCATGGCGTCGGCGTAGTGAAAGGACACCCGATCGGAAAGCTGATCGATTCGGGCGGACTCGGTCGCCTGTTTGACCTGGAGCTCACTGATCGTGATGCCCACCACATGGGCGCCGGTGGCCGATGCCACCCGCAGCGCGGGTTTCCCGATACCGCAACCGGCATCCAGCACCCGGTCTCCAGGACCCACCCGCAGCCGTTCGATGAGCAGATCGGTGAAACGATCCGTGGCTTCCTGCACCGAACTGGTGTCCGACGGGCCGTCCCAGTAGCCGAAGTGGAAGTTGTCGTCCCACGCCATCTGCAACAACGGCCCGAGCGTGCTGTAGTAGTCCGACACCGTGCCGTCCGGCGGTACGGCTGAGGGGGATGTCATGGCACTCCTCCTGATTCTCGGAAGATCCGGTCGGCCATCAAGGGCCCGGTCCGGGCCCACCCGTCACGTCATGATCCGGGGTGCCGTTAACGCGTCTCTAAAGTGACCGGCCGCAGAACCATTTGGTCTGCCTTTAGACCTGCGCCGCAGGATGGGCGAAGTGCTCGCACCGATCATCAATCCGGAGCGGGAGTACCTCCCATGACCAAGGACACGCTCACGATTTCCCAGCGCCCCCGGCGGTGTGATGGATAGCGCCGCGCCCACCCCGACACCTCGGCCCGCGGGGCCCGTCGCCGTGGTGGGAATGGCCTGCCGACTGCCCCAGGCGCCCAGCCCGTCGTCGTTCTGGCGGCTGCTGCGGCACGGTGTCGACGCCATCACCGCGATGCCGGCCGATCGCCGCCGCGCCGGGGCCACCACCGGCCACGACCGTCCGGAGACAGCCTGGTCCGGCGGATTCCTGGACCGCGTCGACACCTTCGACGCCGGCTTCTTCGGCATCTCGCCGCGCGAAGCGGTGGCCATGGACCCGCAGCAGCGGCTGATGCTCGAACTCGCCTGGGAGGCGTTGGAGGACGCCGGAATCCGCCCCGGGACGCTGAGCGGCAGCGCCACCGGTGTTTTTGTGGGCGCCATCTGGGACGAGTACGCCGCCCTGCTGCGCCGTCACACCACAAGCGCCCGCCCGCGGCATGCCATGACCGGAGTGCACCGCAGCATCATCGCCAACCGCATCAGTTACGGATACGGGCTACGCGGCCCCAGTATCACCGTGGACACCGCACAGTCCTCCGGGCTGGTGGCCGTGCACACCGCGTGCGAGAGTCTGCGGCGCCAGGAATGCGTCCTGGCGCTGGCCGGTGGCGTCAACCTCATCCTCAGCGAGGACAGCATGGAGGCCGCCGCCGCCCAGTTCGGCGGACTCTCCCCGGACGGCCGCTGCCACACCTTCGACGCCCGCGCCAACGGCTTCGTCCGCGGCGAAGGCGGCGGGATCGTGGTGCTGAAACCGCTCGACGCCGCCGTCCGCGACGGCGATGCCGTCTACTGCGTCATCCGCTCCGGCGCGGTCAACAACGACGGCTCCACCGACGGTCTCACGGCCCCCAGCCCGGCAGCACAGGAAGAGGTGATACGCACCGCACACCAGCGGGCCGGGGTCACACCCGCCGATGTCCAGTACGTCGAACTCCACGGCACCGGAACCCCCGTGGGCGATCCGGTCGAAGCGGCCGCGCTCGGCGCCGCCCTCGGCACCGCCAGGACCCACGGCACCCCGCTGCTCGTCGGCTCCGCCAAGACCAACGTCGGCCACCTCGAAGGCGCCGCCGGAATCGTCGGACTGCTCAAGACCGCCCTCAGCATCCACCACCGGCAACTCCCGCCCAGCCTCCACTACGCCACTCCCAACCCGCGTATCGCACTGGCCGACCTCGGACTGCGGGTCCAGGACAGCCTCACCGACTGGCCCCGCCCCGACCAGCCACTGCTCGCCGGTGTCAGCTCCTTCGGCATGGGCGGAACCAACTGCCACCTGGTGCTCGCCGAACCGCCCGCCCCGGTCGAACCCCCCGCTGTCGTCCAGCCACCCGTCCCGGCCGAAGCCCCCGCGCCCGCGGCGCAACTCGCCGCCGTGCCCTGGGTGATCTCCGCAAAGAGCGCGGCCGCCCTGCGCGCCCAGGCCGTACGCCTGCGTGACCACCTCCGCGCGGCCGAACACCCCGGTGACACCCCGGAAGACATCGGACACGCCCTGGCCACCACCCGGACCGCGTTCCCCCACCGCGCCGTCATCCTCGGCGGCGAGGACGACCCCGACGCGCCGGCCCGCGGACTGGACGCCCTCGCCCAGGACACCGAAACCACCGGGCTGACCCGGGGCCAGGTGGCCGACGGCGGCCTCGCGGTGCTCTTCAGCGGCCAGGGCAGCCAGCGCCCCGCCATGGGCCGGGAGCTGTACGCCGCCCACCCGGCCTTCGCCACCGCCCTGGACGAAGTATGCGCGCACCTGGACCGCCACCTGGACCGGCCCCTGCGCGAGGTGGTCTTCGACCGGAACCCCGTGGCCCTGGACCGGACCGCGTACACCCAGCCCGCGCTGTTCGCCATCGAAGTGGCCCTGTACCGGCTGGCCGAGGCCTGGGGGCTGCGCCCCGACTGGCTGATGGGACACTCCGTCGGCGAGCTCGCCGCCGCCCATGTGGCCGGAGTGCTCTCCCTGGCCGACGCCTGCACCCTGGTCGCCGCCCGCGGCCGGCTCATGCAGTCCGTCACGGCCTCCGGCGCGATGGCAGCCTGGCAGGCCACGGCGGACGAAGCCACCGCGGCCCTCGCCGGGGCGGAGGGCCGCCTTGGCATCGCCGCCGTCAACGGCCCCTCGTCCGTGGTGATCTCCGGCGACCACCACGCCGTCCATCAGGCCACCGACACCTGGCGGGCCCGCGGCCGCAAGGCCCATCTGCTCAAGGTCAGCCATGCCTTCCACTCACCCCACATGGACGGCGTCCTCGACGAACTGCGCGCCGTCGCCGCCGGATTGACCTTCGCAACTCCGGCCATTCCCGTCGTCTCCAATGTGACCGGAAGGCTCGCCACCGCCGAACAGCTGGCCTCGCCCGACTACTGGGCGCGGCACGCCCGGGACGCGGTCAGGTTCATGGACGGTGTGCACACCCTCCGCGACACCGGCGCCACCACGTTTGTCGAACTCGGCCCGGACGCCCTCCTCGCCGCCATGACCCGTGAATGCCTCGCCGCGCGCCCCGGCACGGCCCCCGGTCGGCCCCGCCCCGCCGTCCTGGCCGTACTGCGCCGCGACCGACCCGAGACCCAGACCTTCGCCACCGCGCTGGCCCAGGCGTATGTGCGCGGCGCCGATGTGCGCTGGGAGCGGGCCTTCGCCGGGCGCCCCCACCGACGCGTGGCCCTCCCGACCTACGCCTTCCAGCGCGAGCGCCACTGGCCCGACACCGCGCTCCACCCCGAGCCCGTCCCGGGCACCCCACCCGTCGCCGAGCACAGCGTGGGGCCGGACCGGAGCCCGGCCCCGGCGCCGGCGCGCGCGGTCGGGATGCTGGACACCGTCCGTACCCATGTGGCCGCCGTCCTCGGACACAGCGATCCGCGTGCCGTCGAACCCGGCCTGACCTTCAAAGAGCTCGGCTTCGATTCGCTGGCCGCGACCGAACTCGGCGAACGGCTCGCCGAGGCCACCGGTCTGCCCCTCACCGCCACCCTCATCTTCGACCACCCCACCCCCCTCGCCGTCGCCGCACATCTGCGCACCGCCACCGCCCCGGCCACCCCGTCCGCCCTCGCACCGGCCGCCGCGCACCTCGACGACGACCCCATCGCCGTCGTGGCCATGAGCTGCCGCTATCCGGGGGGCGTCGACTCGCCGGAGACGCTGTGGCGGCTGGTGGCCGACGGCGTGGACGCCATCGGGGAGTTCCCCCGCGACCGCGGCTGGGACCTGGCCGCGCTCTTCGACCCCGACCCGGACCGCCCCGGCACCAGCTACGCCCACGAGGGCGGATTCCTGTACGACGCGGCGTGCTTCGACGCGGAGTTCTTCGGCATCAGTCCGCGCGAGGCACTGGCGGCCGATCCGCAGCAGCGGCTGCTGCTGGAGACCGCGTGGGAGGCGTTCGAACGGGCGGGCATCCGCTCCACCGCCCTCAAGGGCAGCCCGACCGGTGTGTTCGTCGGGGTGATGCCCCAGGACTACGGACCGCGGCTGCACGAGGCGCCGAAGGGGCTCGACGGACATCTGCTCACCGGCGGCACCCCGAGCGTGGTGTCCGGCCGGGTGGCCTTCACCTTCGGACTCGAGGGCCCCGCGGTCACCGTGGACACCGCCTGCTCCTCCTCGCTGGTGGCCCTGCATCTGGCCGCGCAGTCCCTGCGCCGCGGTGAGTGCTCGCTCGCGCTGGCGGGCGGGGTCACCGTGATGGCCGCCCCCGGCATGTTCACCGGCTTCTCACGGCAGCGCGGACTCGCCCCCGACGGACGGTGCAAACCGTTCGCCGCGGCGGCCGACGGCACCGGATGGGCCGAAGGAGCGGGCCTGGTCCTGCTGGAACGGCTGTCCGACGCACGGCGCCACGGCCATGCGGTGCTGGCGCTGATCCGGGGCTCCGCGGTCAACCAGGACGGCGCGTCCAACGGGCTCACCGCCCCGAACGGACCCTCGCAAGCGCGGGTGATCCGCCATGCCCTCGCCACCGCCGGACTCGCGCCCTCCGAGGTGGACGCCGTCGAAGCACACGGGACGGGCACCACGCTCGGCGACCCGATCGAGGCCCAGGCGCTGCTGGCCACCTACGGACAGGAACGGCCGGACGACCGGCCGCTGTGGCTCGGCTCCCTGAAGTCGAACATCGGCCACACCCAGGCCGCGGCGGGGGTGGCCGGTGTCATCAAGATGGTGATGGCGCTGGGCCACGGCACCCTGCCCGCCTCCCTGCACATCGACACACCGAGCCCCCATGTCGCCTGGGACAGCGGTGCGGTGCGCCTGCTGACCGAGCCGGTCGCCTGGCCGGACACCGAACGCCCCCGCCGGGCGGCCGTGTCCTCCTTCGGTATCAGTGGCACCAACGCGCATCTGATCGTGGAACAGGCCCCCGAACCTCCCCCCACCGGCGCGGCCGGTGCCGCCGCGCCGGAGCGGATGCCGCACGGTGTGGTGCCGTGGGTGCTGTCCGCGCGGAGCGCGAAAGCCCTGCGCGGCCAGGCCCGGGTGCTGGCCGACCACCTGGCCACCGCCTCCGGGGCATCGCCGGTGGACCTCGGCTGGTCGCTGATCAGCACCAGGTCGGTGTTCGAGCACCGGGCCGTGCTGGTCGGCGAGGACCGCGGCACGCTGGCGGCGGCCGTCGCGGCACTGGCCGCGGGGGAGAACCACCCGGCTGTGGTCGGCCCCGGAGCGATCCGTCCCGGCACGGCAGACGACGGGGGACCGGTTCTGGTGTTTCCGGGACAGGGATCGCAGTGGGCGGGGATGGGCGCGGCACTGCTCGACACCTCGCCGGTGTTCGCGGCGCGCGTCGCAGAGTGCGAGCGGGCACTGAGCCCGTATGTGGACTGGTCGTTGACCGATGTGCTGCGCGGCGCCGAGGGCGCGGCGGACCTGGGCCGGGTGGACGTGGTGCAGCCGGTGCTCTGGGCGGCGATGGTGTCCCTGGCCGCCGTATGGGCCGCATACGGTGTGCGCCCCGCGGCCGTGGTGGGCCACAGCCAGGGCGAGATCGCGGCGGCCGCGGTGGCGGGCGCCCTCTCCCTGGACGACGCCGCCCGGATCGTTGCCCTGCGCAGCCGGGCGCTGCGGCAGCTCACGGGCAGTGGCGCCATGGCCTCGCTCGGACTCGGCCGGGAACGCCTGACGGAGCTGCTGTCGCGCCTCGGCGACCGGGCCGACGCGGTGGTGGTGGCGGCCGTCAACGGTCCCGAGTCCACCGTGGTGTCCGGCCCGCCCGAGCAGGTGGCGGCGGTGGTGGAGGAGTGCCGGAAGGGCGAGGAACGGGCCCGGCTGATCGAGGTGGACTACGCCTCCCACAGCCCCCAGGTCGACCGCATCACCGATGAACTCACCACATCGTTGGACGGAGTCGAGCCAATTGCGTCGCCCGCCGTCGACGTGGCGTTCTACTCGGCCGTGACCGGCGGCCGGGTGGGCGCCGAGGAGCTCGACACCGGGTACTGGGTGCGCAATCTGCGGGAGCAGGTGCGGTTCGCCGACTCGGTCGAAGCGCTGCTGGCCGATGGCCACCGGGTGTTCATCGAGGCCAGCACCCATCCGGTGCTCACCATGGGCTTGCGCGAGACCTTCGAACAGGCCGGGATCGACGCCGTCGCGGTACCCACCGTGCGCCGTGACCACGGCGATCCGGCCCAGCTGACACGCTCGATGGCGCAGGCGTTCACCGCCGGGGTCGCGGTGGACTGGACGGCGCTGTTCCCCGCGGAGCCATCACCGCACACCGTCGAGCTGCCCACCTACGCCTTCCAGCGCGACCGTTACTGGCTGGACGTCACCGGTGGCCGGGGCGGTGATCCGGCCGACTTCGGGCTGACCGCCGTCGGACATCCGCAGTTGGGCGCCGCCGTACAGCTCGCCGACGGCAGCAGCCAGGTGCTGACGGGCCGTCTCTCGGCACAGATCCATCCCTGGCTGAGCGAGCACACGGTGGCCGGGGTGACACTGGTCCCCGGAGCCGCCCTGGTGGAGTGGGCGCTGCGGGCGGCCGACGAAGCCGGCTGCGGCGCAGTGGAAGAACTCACACTGCGGCAGCCGCTCATCTGGCCCGAGACCGGCGGCCTCCGGATACAGGTGGTGGTCGGCCCGGTGGGTGACGACGGGCGCCACGACATGGCCGTGTACTCCCGCCCCGACGACGGCGTGTACGCAGAAACCGACTGGAGTTGCCACGCGGTGGGCGTGCTCGGCCCGTCCGACACCGAGGACCGGACGGCGGAGCTGACCGGGGTGTGGCCGCCGCCCGGTGCGCGGCCGGTGGACATCGACGGGTGCTACGCGCACCTCACCGCATCGGGCTACGCATACGGTCCGGCGTTCCAGGGGCTGCGTGCACTGTGGCGCGACGGCGCCGATCTGCTGGCCGAGGTCGAACTGCCGCAGTCCGCCGGGGAACCGAGGGGGTTCGGTGTCCACCCGGTGCTGCTGGACGCCGTTCTGCACCCGGTGCTGCTGGACGATCTGCGTGAACCCGAGGGGCGAGTACGGCTGCCGTTCGCCTTCAGCGGGGTGTCGCTGTGGGCGACCGAGGCGACCACGGTCCGCGTACGGCTCACCGCGCCACCGCCCGGCCCGGACGGTGGACGGGAGGTGCGGGTGGTCGTCGCCGACGCCGTGGGGGCGCCGGTGCTGACCGTCGACGCGCTGGTGACGCGTCCGGCCGCGGCCGACCAGCTGAAGGCCACGGCCCCGCGCACCGCGGCCACGGCCAACGGCGGGGCGCGTGTGCGGCGGCGCACCGCGGCCACCACCGGCGAGCGGTCCGTCGACTGGGCCGCCCTGCTGGCGGGGCTGTCGGCGGCGGACCGGTACCGGCAGATGCTCCATCTGGTCCGTGACCACGCCGCCACGGTGCTGGGGCACACCGACGCCGACGCCATACACGCCGACGCCAGCTTCAAGGAACTGGGCTTCGAGTCCCTCACCGCCGTCGAACTGCGCGACCGGCTCGCCGCCGCCACCGGGCTGCGGCTGCCCGCGGCGCTCATCTTCCGCTACCCGACCCCGGCAGGGGTGGTGAACCATCTGGTGCGGCGGCTCGCACCCGAGGAAACCACCTCCGCCACGTCCAGCGTCGCCGCCCCGGTGGCCGTGCCGGTCCAACCCCGCACGTCCCGTCGTCCCGTTGCCCAACTGAGCGCGGCGGAACGGCTGGAGTCCGCGTCCGCGGATCAGGTCCTTGACTTTATCGACAACGAGCTTGGTGTGTCCTGAATGTGCCGGGCGCGACGAACGCTGAAGACCGGGTGACCCTCATGGCGAACGAAGAGAAACTCGTCGAATACCTCAAGCGCGTCTCCGCCGATCTCCACGACACGCGGCTGCGGCTGCGTGAGATGGAGGAGCGGGCGCAGGAGCCGGTGGCCGTGGTGGGCATGGCCTGCCGTTTCCCCGGCGGGGTCACCTCCCCGGAGGAGCTGTGGGACCTGCTGGTCTCCGGTGTCGACGCGATCGGTGACTTCCCCACGGACCGTGGCTGGGATCTGGACGGCCTCTATCACCCCGACCCGGAGCACTACGGCACCAGCTGTGTCCGCCAGGGCGGTTTTGTCGCGGCCGACCGGTTCGACGCGGCGTTCTTCGGTATCAGTCCCCGCGAAGCACTCGCCATGGACCCGCAGCAGCGGCTGGTGCTGGAGACGGCGTGGGAAGCGCTCGAGCGCGCCGGTATCGACCCCCACTCCTTGAAGGGCACCCGCACCGGTGTCTACGCCGGAGTATCCAGCCAGGACTATCTGGCCCGTGCGCCACGGATCCCCGAGGGCTTTGAGGGATACGCCACCACCGGCAGCCTGACCAGCGTGATTTCGGGACGGGTGGCCTACACCCTCGGCCTGGAAGGGCCCGCGGTGACCGTGGACACCGCGTGCTCGGCGTCCCTGGTGGCCATGCACCTGAGCTGCCAGGCGCTCCGGCAGAACGAATGCGCCCTGGCGCTGGCCGGAGGTGTCACCTCACTCGCCACTCCCATCATGTTCACCGAGTTCACCCGGCAGGGAGCGCTCGCCCCCGACGGCCGCTGCAAGTCGTTCGCCGCCACCGCCGACGGCACCGGCTTCTCCGAAGGCGTCGGCCTGGTGGTGCTGGAACGGCTGTCGGACGCGCTGCGCAACGGACACCGGGTGCTGGCGGTCATCCGCGGTTCGGCGATCAACCAGGACGGAGCCAGCAACGGGCTCACCGCGCCCAACGACGTCGCCCAGGAACGGGTCATCGGGCAGGCCCTCGCCGGCGCCCAGCTGGGGCCGGGCGATGTGGACGCGGTGGAGGCACACGGCACCGGTACCACACTGGGCGACCCGATCGAGGCCGAGGCGCTGATGGCCACCTACGGTCAGGACCGGCCCGACGACCGCCCGCTGCTGCTGGGCTCGCTCAAGTCCAACATCGGCCACACCCACGCCGCGGCCGGTGTCGCGGGTGTCATCAAGATGGTGATGGCCCTGCGCCACGCGGAACTGCCCGCCAATCTCCACCTCGACGAGCCCACCCCGCATGTGGAGTGGGACGGCAGCGGTATCCGGCTTCTCGACCAGCCCACCGCCTGGCCCGCTCTGGACCGGCCACGCCGGGCCGCGGTCTCCTCCTTCGGGGTCTCCGGCACCAACGCCCATCTGATCCTGGAGCAGGGGCCCGAGACGGATGAGCCCGTCGCGGTGGGCGGTTGTACGGGCGGGGTGGTCCCGTGGGTGCTCTCCGCGCGCAGTGCCGAGGCATTGCGGGGGCAGGCCGCGGCACTGGCCGGGCGGATGGCACAGGACATCGAGGCCGGGCCCGTCGAGGTGGGGTGGTCGCTGATCACCACCCGTGCGGTGTTCGAGCACCGCGCGGTGGTGCTGGGCACGGACCGCGAGGAACTGGTGGCGGCCGTCGAGGCTCTGGCGGCAGGCGACGCGCATCCCGGTGTGATGACCTCTGGTGTCACCGTGGCCACCGGCGACATCGGTCCGGTGCTGGTGTTCCCGGGGCAGGGTTCGCAGTGGGTGGGCATGGGCGCCGGGCTGCTGGATGTCTCACCGGTGTTCGCGGAACGGGTGACCGCGTGCGAACGCGCCCTTGCCCCCTATGTGGACTGGTCGTTGACGGACGTGCTGCGGGGCGCCGAGGGCGCCGCTGATCCGGGCCGTGTCGATGTGGTGCAGCCCGTGTTGTGGGCGGTGATGGTGTCGCTGGCCGCCGTCTGGGCCGGACACGGTGTGCGGCCCGCCGCGGTGGTGGGCCACAGCCAGGGCGAGATCGCGGCGGCGGTGGTGGCGGGTGCGCTGTCCCTGGAGGACGGCGCCAGGATCGTGGCGCTGCGCAGCCAGGCGCTGCGGAAGCTGGCCGGTGGCGGAGCCATGGCCTCGCTCGGTGTGGGACAGGAGCGTGCCGGTCGGATGCTCTCCGGGCTGGGGAAGACGGCCGCCGGAGTCGGGATCGCGGCGGTCAACGGGCCCGCTTCCACGGTCGTATCGGGTCCACCGGAGCAGGTGGCCGCGCTGGTCACGGCATGCCAGGAGAACGGTGACCGGGCACGGCTGATCGAGGTGGACTACGCCTCGCACAGCCCCCAGGTCGACCGGATCACCGACGAGTTGCACACGGTTCTCAGCGGCATCCGCCCCAACACCACATCGCAGGTGGCGTTCTACTCGACGGTGACCGGTGGCCGCGCCGACACCAGCGCGCTGGACACCGCGTACTGGACGACCAATCTGCGCGAGCGCGTACGGTTCGCCGACGCCATCGTGGCGCTGCTGGCCGACGGCCACCGGGTGTTCATCGAGGCCAGCACGCATCCGGTGCTGACGGTGGGGATGCAGGAGACGTTCGAGGAAGCCGGCGTCCGGGCGGTGACGGTGCCGACGCTGCGCCGTGACGAAGGAGGTCAGCGACAGCTGGCGCGGTCGCTCGCGCAGGCGTTCACGGCCGGAATCGAGCTGGACTGGACAACGCTGTTCCCCGCCGATCCCCGCCCCCGTACCGTCGATCTGCCCACCTACGCCTTCCAGCACCAGCGCTACTGGCTGGACGGGCTCAGTGACCGTGGCACCGACCCGGCGGACCTCGGTCTGGTGCCCACCGGACATCCGCTGCTGAGCGCGGCGGTGGAACTGGCCGAGGGTGGCGGCAAGCTGCTGACCGGTCGGCTTGTCGCACCGTCACATGGCTGGCTCGGTGAACACGTCGTGGCGGACACCGCCCTCATGCCCGGCACGGCCCTGGTGGAGTGGGCCCTGCGCGCCGCCGACGAGGTCGGCAGCGGCGGTGTGGAGGAACTGGCGCTCCACGTGCCACTGGTACTGCCGCCGTCGGGTGGACTCCGCCTCCAGGTGTACGTCGGTGAACAGGGCGCCGACGGGCGGCGGGAGGTGCGGATGTACTCGCGCCCCGATGACGGCTCAGGCTCCGGCGCCGGATGGGTGTGCCATGCGGAAGGTGTGCTGAGCCCGCCGTCCGAGGCCCCGGCCCCCGCGGCGGACCAGGGCGGCGTATGGCCTCCGGCGGGTGCGAAACCCGTGGATCTGGAGGGGTTCTACGAGCGGCTCGCGGTGTCGGGATACGCGTACGGGCCCGCGTTCCAGGGGCTGCACGCCGTGTGGCGGGACGGTGCCGACCTGCTGGCCGAGGTGGTGCTGCCGGAGGCGGCCGGGGAGCCGTCCGGTTTCGGTGTCCACCCCGCGCTGCTCGACGCGGCCCTGCACCCCGTGCTGCTCGGCGAACGGTCCGCGACCGACGCCGAACCAGCCGATGGCCGGGTGTGGCTGCCGTTCACCTGGAACGGAGTGTCGCTGTGGGCCGGTGGGGCGACCCGGGTACGGATCCGGCTGTCCCCCGATGAGAGCGGTGCGGACGGGGAGCGGACGCTGCGGGTGAGCGTGGCGGACGCCGTGGGGGCCCCGGTGCTGAGCGCCGAAGCGGTGGTGTTGCGTTCGGCCGGCACCGAGCAACTGCGGGCGGTCCGCACACCCGGCGCGGACGGGCTGTTCGCCATGGACTGGACGCCCCTGCCGGTTGCGGCGACACCGAACGGCGGCGGCCCGGCTTGGGTGGTGCTGGGAGCCGAGGCGCCGATGGCGAGGCCCACCGCGGTGTGCCATCCGGATCTGGAGGCGCTGATCACCGCGCTTGACGACGGCGCGCCCACCCCGGGCGTTGTGGTGGCGCCCATGGCGGTGCCGACCGATGGCGGTGTGCGCGATCTGGCGGCCGACGGACTGGCCTCCGCGGAGCGGACCCTCGCACTGCTCCAGGGCTGGCTGGCCGAACCGCGGCTGGCGGAAGCGACGTTGGTGGTGGCGACCCGCGGAGCCGTTGCCACCGGTGGCCTCGCGGGCGAGGGGCCCGAGCCCGTGGACGTGGCCGGAGCCGCCGTATGGGGCCTGGTACGCAGTGCGCAGACGGAGAACCCGGGCCGGTTCCTGCTGCTCGACCTCGATCCGGGCGACACGTCGCACGACGGTGGGATCGCTCCCGGCACCGACCACCTCACGGACGGCGTGGTGCGGGCCGTGGAACGGGAGGAGTCGCAGCTCGCGCTGCGGAACGGCCGGGTGCTGGTGCCCCGGTTCGTACGCGCGGGATCCGCACCGGGTCTCGTACCCCCCGTGGAGTTGTCCGCGTGGCGGCTCGGGGCCGAGGGCACCGCGACGGTGGACAGCGTACGGCCGGTGGCCTGCCCTGAGGTGCTGGAGCCCCTGGGCGCGGGCCAGGTACGGATCGATGTTCACGCCGCGGGCCTCAACTTCCGCGACGCGCTGATCGTGTTGGGGATGTACCCCGGTGGCGCCGAGTTCGGGGGCAGTGAGGGTGCCGGTGTGGTGCGGGAGGTGGGTCCGGGTGTGACCGGCCTCGCGGTGGGCGACCGGGTCATGGGCCTGTTCGAGGGCGCCTTCGGGCCGGTGGCGGTCGCGGACGCACGCACCGTGGTACCCGTCCCCT
>NZ_JAERRF010000060.1 GCF_016741875.1 Streptomyces coffeae
ATTGCCGACGTATGCGTTCCAGCGTCAGCGGTTCTGGCCGAGGGCGGTGCCTGTGGCGCTGGATGCGAGCGGTATGGGGCTTGTGTCGGTGGGGCATCCGATGTTGGGGGCTGCGGCATGGTTGGCGGATTCGGACACGGTGGTATTGCATGCGCGGCTGTCTGTTGCGTCTCATCCGTGGCTGGCGGATCACGTGGTGGGTTCTTCTGTTGTGGTTCCGGGGACGGCGTTTGTTGAGCTGGCTGTGCAGGCTGCTGATCGGGCGGGCTGTGGTCGGGTGGAGGAGCTGGCCCTGCGGGCTCCTATGGTGCTGCCGCCGGATGGTGCGGTGCAGGTGCAGATCGGTGTTGAGCCCGCCGGTGAGGACGAGGGCGGGCGTACGGTGCGGATCCACTCCCGTCCTGAGGATGCTTCGGCCGGTCAGCCGTGGACCCTCCACGCCACCGGCACCCTGACCACAGATCAGCCCGTCCTCGACTGGAACCTGCGCGCATGGCCACCTGCTGGGGCAGAGTCAGTATCGGTCGAGGAGGTGTACGACCGGCTGGCCGGGTCGGGCCAGGACTATGGTCCGGCGTTCCGTGGTCTGCGGGAGGTCTGGCGTCGGGGCGACGAGCTGTTCGTCGAGGCCGCCCTTCCCGACCAGGCTTCCATGGATGCAGACGAGTTCGGGTTGCATCCGGCGCTGCTGGACACGGTCCTGCATGCCCTGGCCATCGACCCGACCGGGTGGGGGGCCCTGGATGAGTCGGATGTCGGTCGCATGGCGCTGTTGCCGTTCTTGTGGTCCGGGGTGTCGCTGTCGGCGGTGGGCGCGTTCGCGGTGCGGGCCCGGCTTTCGGTACGTGCACCCGGTGAGGTCGGACTCCAGGTGGCCGACGGGACCGGTGAGCCGGTCGCCGAGATCGACTCGCTGGTGCTGCGTCCCGTGCAGGCCGCGGAGCTGGCCGTGGCCAATCGCTCGCATGCGGACAGCCTGTTCCGGCTGGAGTGGACTCCTGCGCCGCCCTCGACAGGGTCTGATGAGCTGGTTCGGCACGGCGCTTGGGCTGTGCTGGGCGAGCCTGGGTGGCGGGAGGCTGGAGTTCCGGTCACGTCGTACGCCGACTTGGCGGGCCTGATCGCCGCCCTGGGTGGCGGCGCCGATACTCCCGAGACCGTCCTGCTCCCGGTTCCGGTCCGAGATGGTGCCGGTGTCGACTCGGGCACCACTGATGTCGTTGCCTCTGCCCTTGAGGTGGTTCGGGGTTGGTTGGCGGAGTCGCGGTTCGCCTCTTCGCGGCTGGTGGTGGTGACCACTGGTGCGGTGCGGGTGTCTGAGGATGATGGGCTGGATCTGCCTGGTGCGGGTGTGTGGGGCTTGGTGCGTTCGGCGGTCAGTGAGCATCCGGGCCGTTTCGTGTTGGCCGATGTGGATGGCGAGGAATCGTCCTACCGGGCCTTGGCCGGGGGGTTGGCTGAGCTGATCGCGCAGGGGGAGAGTCAGGCCGCTGTGCGGGAGGGGCGGGTCTGGTTGCCCCGCGTCCGGCGTCTCTCCCTCGACGAGGCGGATCGGAGCCGCCTGGAGGGTGCGGTGCCGGTGGCGGAGGCGCGCCGAGGTCGGTGGCCGGAGTCGGGCACGGTTCTGGTGACCGGTGGTACGGGTGGTCTGGGTGCGGTGGTGGCTCGGCATCTGGTTGCGGTGCATGGTGTGCGGGATCTGCTGCTGTTGTCCCGGCGTGGGCTTGAGGCTTCGGGGGCGGAGGAACTGCGCGAGGAACTGACCGCTTTGGGCGCCCGCGTAACGGTCACCGCGTGTGATGTCGGTGATCGTGAGGCGCTGGCGGGTGTGCTGGACGCGATCCCGGCAGATACCCCGCTTCGCGGTGTTGTGCATGCCGCGGGTGTGCTCGATGACGGCGTGGTGGCGGATCTGACGTCTGACCGGTTGGGTCGAGTGTTGGCGGCGAAGGCGGAGTCGGCGGTGCATCTGCATGAGCTGACCCGCGACCGTGAGCTGGACGCCTTTGTTCTGTTCTCCTCGATCGCGGGAATCGTGGGTTCGGCGGGGCAGGCCGCCTATGCGGCAGGCAATTCCGTGCTGGACGCGCTTGCGGTGTCCCGGCGGGCACAGGGCCTCCCGGCGGTGTCGCTGGCGTGGGGTCTGTGGGAGCAGGCCGAGGGTATGGGCGGCCGGCTCAGCGACGCCGATGTGGCGCGCCTGCGAAGGGAGGGTTTCCCGCCCCTGTCCACTGAGGATGCCCTTGCGCTGCTGGACACCGCTATGCGGTCAGGCGAGGCTGTCGCACTGCCCGTCCGGCTCAACATCACGGCTCTTGCCGCCCGTGGTGACAGCCTGCCCGCGGTACTGCGCGGAATGGTTCCGGCTTCGTCTCGGCGCAGGGCGGCGGGTCGCGCTGTTGGTTCGGGTGGTCTGGTTCACCGTCTGCGGGGTTTGTCTTCTGGTGAGCAGGAGCGTGTGCTGTTGGATCTGGTGCAGTCGGAGGTGGCGGCGGTACTGGGACACGAGTCCGGGGCGGCTGTTGATCCGGTGCGGGCGTTCAAGGATCTGGGTTTTGATTCGCTGACGGCGGTGGACCTGCGCAATCGGCTGAACCGCGCTACCGCGCTCACTCTGCCCGCCACGCTGATCTTTGACCACCCGAGCTCCAGCGCGCTGACTGCCTACCTGCGGAGGCAGGTGTTGGGAGAGTCGGCTGAACAGGACCTGGTGACGCGCTCTGCGCGCGTGGTTGTGGCCGATGAGCCGATTGCGATTGTGGGGATGGGGTGTCGTTATCCGGGTGGGGTGGCCTCGCCGGAGGCCCTGTGGGATCTGTTGAGTGTGTCCGGGGATGCAATCTCAGCGTTCCCGACGGATCGTGGTTGGGATCTTGACGGGTTGTTCGATGACCAGGGTGCTGGTCGTGCGGGGTCGTCGTATGTGTGTGAGGGTGGGTTTTTGCATGATGCGGCGGAGTTTGATGCGGGGTTGTTCGGGATTTCGCCGCGTGAGGCGTTGGCGATGGATCCGCAGCAGCGCCTTCTGCTGGAGACGTCCTGGGAGGCGCTGGAGCGAACCGGGATGGATCCGTTGTCGCTGCGGGGCTCGGCGACCGGGGTCTTTGCGGGGCTGATGTATCACGACTACGCCTCACGGCTGGAGGGGATTCCGGAGGAAGTCGAGGGCCTGTTGGGGAACGGGAACGCGGGCAGTGTGTTCTCCGGCCGGGTCTCGTACGTGTTCGGCTTTGAGGGACCTGCCGTGACGGTGGACACGGCGTGCTCATCGTCGTTGGTGGCATTGCACTTGGCTTGTCAGGCGTTGCGGGCGGGTGAGTGTGATGCGGCGTTGGCGGGTGGTGTGACGGTGATGGCGACTCCGGCGACGTTTGTGGAGTTCTCCCGGCAGCGGGGCCTTGCCGCGGACGGTCGGTGTAAGTCGTTCGCGGAGGCGGCGGATGGTACGGGGTGGGCCGAGGGTGCCGGGGTGCTGGTGCTGGAGCGTCTCTCCGACGCCCAGCGCCTGGGGCATCGAGTGCTGGCGGTGGTGCGCGGCAGCGCCGTCAACCAGGACGGCGCGTCCAACGGGCTCACGGCGCCGAACGGTCCGTCGCAGCAGCGGGTGATCCGCCAGGCTTTGTCGAACGCGGCTCTGTCGACCTCGGATGTGGATGCCGTCGAGGGGCATGGCACGGGTACGAAGCTCGGTGATCCGATTGAGGCGCACGCGCTGCTGGCCACGTACGGGCACGACCGCGAGGGCCGCGATCCGTTGTGGCTGGGGTCCATCAAGTCGAATATCGGGCACACGCAGGCGGCTGCGGGTGTGGCTGGTGTGATCAAGATGGTGATGGCGCTGCGGGAGCAGCAACTGCCGAAGTCACTGCACGCCGATATGCCGTCGTCCCATGTGGACTGGGAGTCCGGTGCGGTGGAGTTGCTGGCGGAGACGCGTGCGTGGCCGCAGCGCGTGAAGCGTGTGCGTCGGGCGGGTGTGTCTTCGTTCGGGATCAGTGGGACGAACGCGCACGTCATCATCGAGGAGGCTCCCACAATCGAGTCGGCGGTTGTCGAGGAGGAGCCTTCGGGTGTGTTGCCGGTGGTTCCGTGGGTGCTGTCCGGCCGCAGCTCGCAGGCGCTGGAGGGACAGGCCAGGCGTCTTGCCACCTTCCTCGACCAGTGCGACGGTTCCGTTCCGGGTGCCGTCGATGTCGGGCTGTCGCTGGCGACTACTCGCGCCGTGCTGGAGCACCGTGCCGTGGTGCTGGGCTCGGACGGCGACGCCCTCCGGGCCGGGCTCACCGGCGACCTCAACGATGTCACCGGGCTCACGGGCCCGCATGGTGCTCGGGTGGTGTCCGGTGTCGCGGGCGAGGGCCGGACGGGCTGGATGTTCACCGGTCAGGGCAGCCAGCGCATCGGCATGGGGCGTGAGCTCTACGACCAGTTCCCAGTGTTCACACGTGCCTTCGACGCGATCTGCGGACACCTCGAAGAGCAGCTCAATGGCACTGACGGCTTTGAAGTTCCGCTGCGTAAAGTGTTGTTCGCGGAGGAGGGTTCTACCGAGGCGGCTCTGCTGGACCGCACCGGCTACGCCCAGACAGGCTTGTTCGCGGTGCAGGTGGCGTTGGTGGAGCTGCTGCGTTCCTGGGGCATGAGCCCCGCCGTGGTGCTGGGCCACTCGATCGGCGAGCTGGCCGCTGCATACACCGCCGGAGTGTTCGGTCCGGGCGACGCCGCCCGGCTGGTCGCCGCCCGTGCCCGGCTGATGCAGGCGCTGCCAACAGGCGGCGCCATGGCAGCCATCGAGGCTACCGAGGACGAGGTCACGGAGATTCTGGAGAGCCTTTCCGAGGACGCCGAGATAGCTGTCGCCGCCGTCAACGGGCCGACCGCGGTAGTGGTTTCGGGGGCAGAGGATGTCGTCGAGCGCGTCATTGTGATCGCTCGGGAACAGCACCGGCGCGTGTCCCGCCTGCGCGTGAGCCACGCCTTCCACTCGCCGCTGATGCAGCCGATGCTGGAGGAGTTCGCCGCCATCGCCGCGGCCATCGACTACCGGCAGCCGACGCTTCCGGCGATCAGCACCGTCACCGGGCAGCCGCTCGGCGACGGGGACTGGACCACACCGCAGTACTGGACCGACCAGATCCGACAGCCCGTACGGTTCCACGACGCGCTGTTGACGGCCACCGGGGACCAGGGGGCGACCAGGCTGCTGGAGGTAGGACCGGATCCGGTTCTGGCCTCGCTGGCCCAGCCCGCCCCGGACACCGAGGTCGTCGCAGCCGTCGCCGTCGCGACGTCCGCGCTGCGTACCGGCCGCCCCGAGGCCGAGACCGTCATGGCCGCCGTCGCCGAACTGTTCGTACGCGGCGAGGGCGTCGACTGGGGCGCGGTGTTCGCCGGATGTGGTGGGCAGCGTGTGGACCTGCCCACTTACGTGTTCCAGCGGGACCGGTACTGGCTGGAGCCGTCTGCCCCGGCCACCAATGCCGAGGGCCTGGGGTTGGGCGAGCCCGGACATCCGCTGCTCGGCGCGGCGGTGACCGTAGCCGACTCGGACAGGGTGCTCCTCACGTCCAGCCTCTCGCTGAGGTCCCACCCATGGCTCGCCGATCACACCGTCGCCGGCTCGGTCGTGGTCCCCGGTACCGCGTTCGTGGAACTGGCCCTCCAGGCGGGCGACCACGTCGGGTGTGCGCGGGTGGACGAGCTGACCCTGCTCGCGCCACTCGTCCTCCCTCAGGAGGGCGCGGTGCAGGTGCAGCTCAGCGTGGAGCGCTCCGCGGAACCGGATGACTCACCCGACCCGGCGGCCCCGGCGCCCGGGACTGCGGCAGATGAGCGGCGCATGGTCACCGTGTACGCCCGCCCCCGGAACGCCACCGCCGATCAGCCGTGGACCCTGCATGCCACCGGAACCCTGGTCACCGAACCCGAACCCGAATCCACCGGCACCGCATGGGACCTGACAGCCTGGCCGCCCCCGGGCGCCGAGCCGGTGCCGATGGACGATCTGTACCAACGGCTGGCCTCGACCGGACTGGTGTACGGGGCCGCCTTCCAGGGTCTGCGCGAGGTCTGGAAGCTCGGCGAGGACCTCTACGTGGAGGCAGCACTGCCCGAGCAACTCAGTGGTGACGCCGGGGCGTTCGGACTGCACCCGGCGCTGCTCGACACCGTGCTGCACTCCCTGGGACTGCGCCCGCAGGCAGCGGACGGCGCGTCACTGCCGTTCCTGTGGTCGGGCGTGTCGCTGGCCGCCGTGGGTGCCGCCGCCGTACGTGCGCACCTGGCCGTACGCGGGACGGGCGAGGTGGCGCTGCGCGTGGCCGACACAGCCGGTGCTCCGGTGGCCGAGATCGAGTCGCTGGTGCTGCGCCAGACGTCAGCCACCGACATGGCCGCCGCGGCCTCGCCGACCTCGGACAGCCTGTTCCGGCTGGACTGGCTCCCCGCACCCACCACCGGCAACCCGCCTGCCGAGACCGGCCGTTGGGCCGTCCTGACCGGGTCCGACGGCCCCCGGGACGCCGGGTATCCCGCGGGCGTCGGCTACCCCGCGGGCATCGGCGGAACAAACTACACCGACCTCTCCGCGCTGACCGCGGCCCTGGACGCGGGTGCCGACCTGCCCGACACCGTGTTCCTCCCGCTCAACCTCACCCCGGTGGACCCCGAGGCCGACTCCGACACGCGGGTGACATCAACCCTCACCGCCGTGCTGGGCGCCGTACGGGACTGGCTGGGCGCGGACCGGCTGAGCCGGTCCCGGCTGGTGGTACTCACCACCGGTGCCGTCTCGGTACCGGTCGAGGACGGCACGTCCGAGGAGCAGCCCGCCGGACACCACGGCCGACCCGCCGTAGCGGACAGCGACAGCCCGGTCGACATCGCCGCTGCCGGAGTGTGGGGCCTCATCCGCTCGGCAATCAGCGAGAACCCGGGCCGTTTCGTCCTCGCCGACACCGACGGCAGCCAGGAGTCCTACCAGGCACTGTCGGCGCACCTGACCGGACTCGCCGACGCGGGCAACGACCAACTGGCCGTACGAGGCGGCCAGGTGTGGCTGCCCAGAATGGTCAGGATGGCCGCCGGCGGTGTCCTGGTGCCCCCCGCCACTCCGGACACCGCTCTGGGCGCCGGGCTCGGATGGCGGCTGGACATCCTCGCCCAGGGCCACCTCGACGGCGTCGGCCTGGTACGCGAGGAACTGCGACCGCTGCTGCCCGGCCAGGTCCGGGTGGGCGTCCGCGCGGCCGGAATCAACTTCCGCGATGTGCTGAACGTCCTCGGCATGTACCCGGGCGACGCGGGCCGGATGGGCCTCGAAGGCGCCGGCACCATCTTGGAAGTCGGCCCCGGCGTGACGGACTGGAACGTCGGCGACCGGGTCATGGGCATGATGGACGGTGCTTTCGGCCCCGCCGCGGTCGCGGACGCCCGTGTGCTGGCGCGGATCCCACGCGGCTGGTCCTACGCACAGGCCGCCTCGGTGCCGATCACCTACCTCACCGCCTACTACGCCCTGGTCGACCTGGCCGGGTTGCAGACCGGCGAGTCGATCCTCATCCACGCCGCCGCAGGTGGTGTGGGCATGGCCGCCGTGCAGCTCGCACACCACCTCCAGGCCGAGGTGTTCGCGACTGCGAGCCCGGGCAAGTGGCCCGCCGTCCGCGATCTCGGCGTCAGCGCCGACCACATCGCCTCCTCCCGCACAACGGAGTTCGAGCACACCTTCTCCCAGGTCACTGAGGGTGTCGGAGTGGACGTCGTACTGGACTCCCTGACCGGGGAGTTCGTCGACGCCTCCCTGCGCCTGACACGCCCCGGCGGCCGCTTCGTCGAGATGGGCAAGACCGACATCCGCACTGCGGCAGAGGTTGCCGACACCCATCCGGGCGTGACCTACCAGGCGTTCGACGTGGTCGAGGCGGGCCCCGAGCGGATCGGCGAGATGATGGCCGCACTGCTGGAACTGTTCGAGAGCGGCGTCCTGCGCCCGGCGCCGATCACCACCTGGGACATCTCCCGCGCTCCGGAGGCCCTGCGGTTCCTGGCCCAGGCCAAGCACATCGGCAAGGTCGTACTGACCATTCCGGGGCCATGGCGGGAACCCGGCACGGTCCTGGTCACCGGCGGCACCGGTGGCCTCGGCGCGGCGGCGGCCCGCCACCTCGTCACCCGGCACGGGATCCGGGACCTGCTGCTGCTCTCCCGACGGGGCATCGACGCCCCCGGTGCGCCGGAACTCGAGAGGGAACTCACCGGCCTCGGCGCACGGGTCACGATCACCGCCTGCGACGTCAGCGACCGCACCGCACTGGCCCGTGTCATCGAAGGCATCCCGCAGCAGGCCCCGCTCACCGCGGTCGTGCACACAGCCGGAGTGCTCGACGACGGGCTGATCACCGACCTGACCCCGGAGCGGCTGACCCGGGTCCTGGCCACCAAAGCGGAATCCGCGCAGCATCTGCACGAACTGACCGCGAAATGTGACCTCAGTGCCTTTGTGCTCTACTCCTCGATCGCCGGGGTGATCGGCTCCGCCGGCCAGGCCGCCTACGCGGCAGGCAACGCCGTACTGGACGCACTGGCGACATCCCGCCGTGCCCAGGGGCTGCCCGGTGTGTCCCTGGCCTGGGGCCTGTGGGACAACGCCGACGGCATGGGCGGCCGGCTCACCGAGGCGGACCTGGCCCGGATGCGCCGTCAGGGGTACCCGCCCCTGTCCACCGACGACGCCTTGGCGCTGCTGGACACCGCGTTGCAGATCAACGAGCCGGTGGCGCTGCCCTTCGCCGTACGGACCTCGGCACTGGCCGCGCGGCGGGACGATCTGCCGAGCGTGCTGCACTCGCTCGTACCTGTCGCACGGCAGCGCCGCACCGCGGGCCGGGCGCCCGACGCCGCAGGGGACGGCCTGATCCGGCGGCTGCTGGAGCTTCCCGCGCCCGAACAGGACCGCATGCTGCTGGAGATTGTGCAGGCCCAGGTCGCCGCGGTGCTCGGGCACGCCTCGGCCGCCGCGGTCGACCCGGGCCGGGCGTTCAAAGAACTCGGCTTCGACTCCCTGACCGCTGTGGAGCTCCGCAACCGGCTCAACGCGGCCACCGCGCTGCAACTGCCCGCCACGCTGATCTTCGACCATCCGACACCCGAAGCGCTGGCTCGGCTGCTCCGGGACCGGCTGCTCGCCGACACCGCTCCGACCGGGGACACCGATCACGGCGTCGACACCGCCGACGGCGCCATGGACCCGCAGGTGAGGAAACTGCTGGCCGCGATCCCGATCACGCGGCTCCGGGAATCCGGCGTGCTGGACATGCTGCGCCGACTCGCCGACACCCACGGCACCGGAAGCGGCAACGGGAACGGGGACGGCAACGGAAACGGGGCCGGGGACGGGCACACGGCCGGGGATGGCCAAGGGGACGCGACACGGGAAGCCGAAACGGAACCGTCCGGCGACCGCGGCGAAGCCGAGAGTCTTGACTCAATGGGCGCCGACAGTCTCGTACAGCTGGCGCTGAAGCGCGTGAGGCCGATGTAACCGGGCGCCCCACCGGCGGCACGCCGTCCCCCCACCCCAGCCGTGCGCACCAGGGCGTCGGTGGCCAGCGCCGGTTCCCAGTGTCATCAGTTCCAGGCATCAGTTCCGGTCTTCAGTGGGCCGCGACCGTGGAGAGCGAAATGGCTACATCCTCCGAAGAGCTCGTCAAGGCCCTGCGGGAGTCCCTCAAGGAGAACGACCGGCTCTGGCAGCGCTACCAGGACCTGGTCACCGCCTCCCACGAACCGATCGCGATCGTCGGCATGGGCTGCCGGTTTCCCGGCGGCGCCACCTCACCGGAGACACTGTGGCACCTGGTCGCCTCGGGCGTGGACGGAATCTCGCCGTTCCCCGCCGACCGCGGCTGGGACCTCGAGGACTTCGGTGACATCGCCGAGGTGGGCGGTTTCCTGCACGAGGCGCCACACTTCGACGCGGAGCTGTTCGGCATCTCCCCGCGTGAGGCGCTGGCCATGGATCCGCAGCAGCGGTTGTTGTTGGAGACGTCATGGGAAGCCCTGGAACGGGCCGGGATCGCCCCCCTGTCACTGAGCGGCTCCCGCACCGGTGTGTTCTGCGGCGTTTCAGGCAACGGCTACGGCGGTCATCTCCACGAGGGAACCGCTGAGACCGAGGGCTATCTGCTGACCGGCAGCACCCCGAGCATCGTCTCGGGCCGGATCGCCTATACGCTCGGCTTCGAGGGGCCGGCCGTCTCGGTCGACACCGCCTGCTCGTCGGCGCTGACGGCGCTGCACCTGGCCTGCCAGGCGCTACGGGCCGGTGAGTGCACCATGGCGCTCGCCGGCGGGGCGACCATCATGGCGAACCCGGGCATCTTCCTGGAGTTCGCACGGCAGGGTGGCCTCGCCCGGGACGGACGGTGCAAGGCCTTCGCCGATGTGGCGGACGGCACGGGATGGGCCGAGGGCGCCGGTGTGCTCGTCCTCGAGCGGCTCTCCGACGCCCAGCGGCTCGGTCACCCGGTCCTCGCCGTGGTGCGAGGGAGCGCGGTCAACCAGGACGGCGCGTCCAACGGCCTGACCGCGCCCAACGGCCCCTCGCAGCAACGCGTGATCCAACAGGCCCTGGACGCGGCCCGGCTGTCGCCGTCCGACGTCGACGCGGTGGAAGCGCATGGCACCGGCACGCGCCTCGGCGACCCCATCGAGGCGCAGGCGCTGATGGCCACGTACGGCCAGGGGCGTGACGGTCAGGATCCCCTGTGGCTCGGTTCGGTGAAGTCGAACATCGGGCACTCCCAGGCCGCGGCGGGGGCCGCCAGCGTGATCAAGATGGTGATGGCGCTGCGGAACCAGCGGCTGCCGAAGACCCTGCACGCCGACACACCCTCCTCCCACGTGGACTGGAACGCCGGCGCGGTCCGGCTGCTGACCGAGGCCCGCGCCTGGCCCCGGGACCCGCAGGGCGAACGCCCACGTCGGGCGGGTGTCTCCGCGTTCGCCATCAGCGGGACCAACGCCCACATCATCCTCGAAGAGGCTCCCGCCACCCGGGAGACGACTGTGAAGCCGTCGGCTGCTGGACTGCCGGTGGTGCCGTGGGTGCTGTCGGGCCGGAGCGCGCAGGCGCTCAGGGCACAGGCCGGACGTCTCGCCACTTTCCTCGAGGAGGACGGCGCACAGCAGGTTTCCGCGGCCGATGTGGGTCTGTCACTGGCGGCCACCCGCACGGTCCTCGAACACCGCGCCGTCGTCCTCGGCGCCGACCAGGAGGCCCTGCGGGCCGGGGTGACATCCCTGGAGGCCGGTGGCGCCGACGGGGCAACTGTGGTGTCCGGTACGGTCGCCGAGGGCCGGACGGCCTGGATGTTCACCGGCCAGGGCAGCCAACGGCCCGGAATGGGCCGCGAACTGTACGAATGTTTCCCGGTCTTCGCACAGGCCCTGGACGAGGTGTGCCGTCTCCTCGACGCCGAACTCGCGGGAGCGGCGGACTTCGGCGTACCAGTGCGGGAGGTGCTCTTCGCGGCGGAGGGTGAGGCCGAGGCAGCGCTGCTGGACCGCACCGGGTACGCGCAGACGGGCCTGTTCGCGGTGCAGGTCGCACTGGTGCAACTGCTGCGCTCGTGGGGCATGAGCCCCGATGTGGTGCTCGGCCACTCGATCGGCGAGGTCGTGGCCGCATACACCGCCGGTGTCTTCGAACTCACCGACGCCGCCCGGCTGGTCGCCGCCCGTGCACGGCTGATGCAAGCCCTGCCGACGGGTGGGGCGATGGCCGCCATCGAGGCCGACGAGGCCGAGGTCACGGAGATACTCGACGGCTTGCCGGACGCTTCACGCGCGGAGATCGCCGCCGTCAACGGGCCGACTGCGGTGGTGGTTTCCGGTGTTGAGGCAGCGGTCGTACGGACCATGACCATCGCACAGGAGCGGGGGCACCGCGTGTCCCGGCTACGAGTCAGCCACGCATTCCACTCACAGCTGATGGAACCGATGCTGGACACGTTCGCCGACGTCGCGGAGGGAATCCGCTACCACAGGCCGACGCTCGCGGCCGTCAGCACGGTCTCCGGGCAACCGGTCACCAGCCGGGACTGGGCGACCCCCGGCTACTGGGTGGACCAGGTGCGCCGACCCGTCCGGTTCCACGACGCACTGCGGACCGCAACCGGCCCCCTGACCGTGAGCCGCCTGCTGGAGGTCGGCCCCGACCCCGTACTCACCGGACTGGCCGGCTTGGCTGCCTTCTCTGGCATCACACAGGATTCGTCCGAGCCCGCCGCCGCATCGGTGCTACGGAAGGGCCGCGCGGAGGCCGAGTCACTCCTGTCCGCGGCCTCGGAGATGTTCGTCCGCGGCGCGAAGCTGGACTGGCCCGCCGTGTTCGCCGGAACCGGCGCCCAGCGCACGGAACTGCCGACGTACGCCTTCCAGCGGCAGCGCTACTGGCTGCGGCCTTCCCGATCGGTGACCGACGCGACCGGGCTCGGGCTGGGGGCGGTCGGACACCCGCTGCTCGGCGCCGCGCTCCGACTGGCAGGGTCGGACACGGTGTTGCTGACCTCACGGCTGTCCGTACAGACACACCCGTGGCTGGCGGACCATGTGGTCGCCGGGGCCGTCGTGGTGCCAGGCACGGTATGCGTGGAACTCGCCGTGCAGGCGGGGGATCAGGTCGGCTGCGACCACGTGGCGGATCTGACGCTTCGGGAGCCGCTGGTCCTGCCCCGCGAGGGCACCCTCCACCTCCAGATCACCGTCGAACCCGCCGATGACGACCCACAGCGGACGCTGCGGATCTACGGCCGATCGCAGGACGCCCCGGCCGACCAGTCGTGGACCCTGCACGCCACCGGAACCCTCACCACCGCCGGACACGGCACGGACTGGGACCTGCGCGCCTGGCCCCCCGAGGGCGCGGAACCCATCCCGGCCGAAGACCTCCGCGACCTCTACGAGCGGCTGGCCGAGGCAGGACTGACCTACGGACCGGCCTTCCGCGGGCTGCGGGAGGCATGGCGGCACGGCGAGGACCTGCTCGTGGAGGCGGTGCTGCCCGAGCAGGCTGCCGAGGGCGGCGGCACAGGGGACATCGTCGGCGGTGCTGCCCGGGAAGTCGCCGGTGACCTCGCCGGGCATGTGGCCGCACACGCCGCCCAGTTCGGCCTGCACCCCGCACTGCTGGACACCGTCCTGCACGCCCTCGGGCTGGCCGAGCAGGCCGAGACCGACGCGTCGCTGCCCTTCCTGTGGTCCGGCGTCTCGCTGTCCGCGGTGGGTGCCTCGACGGTCCGGGCGCGCTTGTCGCCGCGAGGAGCGGGTTCGGCCGAGTTCGCGCTGCGGGTGGCCGACGCGGAAGGCGAGCCGGTCGCGGAGGTGGCGTCCCTGGTGCTACGCCCGGTATCGAACGCCGGACTCCTCGGCCGCACCGGGGGCTCGCCGACCGCGGACAGCCTGTACCGCCTGGAGTGGACCCCCATCGACGTTGTCGCTGACGCTGACGCTGCCGGTACGGAGTCGGGCGAACCTGAAGCCCCGGGCTGGGCCGTGCTGACCGATCCGCGGCCGTGGCAGGCTTCCGGGGTGCCGGTCACCGGCTACGCCGACCTGGCCGCGTTGACCTCTGCCCTGGACGACGGTGAAAGTACCCCGGACACCGTTCTGCTGTCGCTCACCCACGGCGAAGACACCAAGGCTGCTGAGGTGCTGGCCGATGTTCTGCGCCTGGTGCACACGTGGCTGGACGAAGAACGACTCGCGCAATCTCGCTTGGTACTGGTGACCTCCGGCGCTGTGCGTTCGGACGTCACCGACCTGGCTGGTGCGGCGGTATGGGGCTTGGTGCGCTCGGCAATGAGTGAGCACCCGAGCCGCTTCGTGCTGGCCGATGTCGACAACGAGCCGTCCTCGTACCGAGCGCTGGCTGATGTGTTGGCCCGTACCGAGGAGAGCCAGTGCGCCGTGCACGGGGGAGAGGTGTGGCTGCCTCGGATCGCACGCATGGCCACGGCTCCCGGGACGGCATCCGACAGCGCGTCTGACGACTTCTCCGAGACCACCTCGGAAACCGCCTCGGGGGAAGATTCCGGAGCAGTCAGCGAAGCCCGCTCCGAGGTCCCTGAGAAGGTCATGGTAGCGGCGATCGAAGCTGAAGCAATTGGCCTGTGGCCCGCTCACGGCACGGTACTGATCACCGGCGGTACGGGTGGGCTGGGTGCCGTCATCGCGCGCCACCTGGTCAGTAACCACGGCGTGCGGAATCTGCTGCTGCTCTCCCGCCGCGGACCCAACGCCCCCGGGGCCGGCGAACTCCACCAGGAGCTGACCGATCTCGGTGCCCAGGTCACCATGATCGCGCTCGATGTGTCCGACCGCGATGCACTGGCCGTAGTGCTTGATGGCGTCTCCGACGGCGCCCCCCTGACGGGCATCGTGCATGCCGCGGGTGTTCTCGATGACGGCCTGATCGCCGACCTGACCCCGGAGCGCTTGAACCAGGTGCTCGCGGCGAAGGCAGAATCAGCCCTTCACCTGCACGAGCTGACCCGTGACAACCGCGACCTCACCGCGTTCGTTCTCTTCTCCTCCTTCGCCGGCGTGGTCGGGAACGCGGGCCAGGCCGCGTACGCCGCCGCCAACAGCTTGCTCGACGCGCTCGCGCTGTCCCGTCGTACGCAAGGTCTGGCGACGGTGTCGCTTGCGTGGGGCATGTGGGAGCACACCGACGGCATGGGCGGCCGGATGGCCGGGGCAGAGGTCGCCCGCCTGCGCAGGTTGGGTTTCCCGCCCCTTCGCACCCAAGACGCGCTGACACTCTTCGACACGGCGCTGGGGGCCGATGAACCCCTCGTGCTACCGGTTGCCCTCCACACCACGGCTCTTGCCGCCCGTCGTGACAGCCTGCCCGCGGTACTGCGCGGAATCGTTCCGGCCTCGGCTTCGTCCCGGCGCAGGACCGTGGGTGGCGGTGGTGGTTCGGTTGGTCTGGTTCACCGTCTGCGGGGTTTGTCTTCTGGTGAGCAGGAGCGTTTGCTGTTGGATCTGGTGCAGTCGGAGGTGGCGGCGGTACTGGGACATCAGTCGGGTGCGGTCGTTGATCCGGTGCGGGCGTTCAAGGATCTGGGTTTTGATTCGCTGACGGCGGTGGACCTGCGCAATCGGCTGAACCGCGCTACCGCGCTCACTCTGCCCGCCACTTTGGTCTTTGACCATCCGAGCCCCAGCGCGCTGACTGCCTATCTGCGGAAGCAGGTGTTGGGAGAGTCGGCTGAACAGGACCTGGTCCCGAGCTCTGCGCGGGTGGTTGTGACCGATGAGCCGATTGCGATTGTGGGGATGGGGTGTCGTTATCCGGGTGGGGTGACCTCGCCCGAGGCTCTGTGGGGGTTGGCGGCGTCGGGTGGGGATGGTATTTCGTTCTTCCCGTCCGATCGTGGTTGGGATGTTGAGCGGTTGTTTGATCCGGATGGGGAGCGTGCTGGGTCGTCGTATGTGTGTGAGGGTGGGTTTTTGCTTGATGCGGCGGAGTTTGATTCGGGGTTGTTTGGGATTTCGCCGCGTGAGGCGTTGGCGATGGATCCGCAGCAGCGGTTGTTGCTGGAGACGTCGTGGGAGGCGTTGGAGCGGGCGGGGTTGGATCCGTTGTCGTTGCGGGGTTCGGCGACGGGTGTGTTTGCGGGGTTGATGTATCACGACTACGCCTCGCGGTTGGAGGGGATTCCGGAGGAAGTCGAGGGTTTGTTGGGGAATGGGAACGCGGGCAGTGTGTTCTCCGGCCGGGTCTCCTACGTGTTCGGCTTTGAGGGGCCTGCGGTGACGGTGGACACGGCGTGTTCGTCGTCGTTGG
>NZ_JAERRF010000061.1 GCF_016741875.1 Streptomyces coffeae
GCAATGGACACAAAACACCAGCGGCATCCTCAGCGACTTCCACACACTCTGCGGACACCTCAAGATCTCACAGTGTGTCTGCTCCGACGGGCCGCTGCTGCACGCCCTCGAGCACTTCGCACACCAACCTCCCGGTACCCAGCCGAGCCACGGCGACATCACCGACAACGCCCGCCAGCTCATCGACGAAGCCGCCGCCTACAGCTACTTCACCCTCACCCTGCTGGAAATCTTCACCGCCCCCGGACTCGACCGGCGCGGCGAACAAGCCCTCGCCAACACTCGCGGAGGCGCGCCTCGAACTGAGCATCTCCCCCTACAGCGCGCGCACCCTCATCACCCACATACGCAAGGCATGGTCCCTCAACGATAGCCCCGGCATTGACATCCTCGGAGCCGCCCTGCGCCATTGGTTCTGTCCCCTACACGGACCACGATCCGACGCATTCGGCCGACCGAGAACCAGAGATGACCGCGCCCCTCGCTCCGACCGCCCGCCGAACACGGACTGACGGAACAAGCGGCACGGCCCTCACCTCGCGCCAGAGCTCGAGCATCACTCCACCCGGTGCTCATGCTCGAACTCATCCACGCCGCTCAGCACACTGACCGTGCTGCCGCTCATGCCGTAGCTCCATCCATCTCCAGGACCTCGTCCTCGCACTCGCGACCGGAGAACGTCGTGGTGTCGTCGTCGAACTGGGTCACGCCTGAGGCGCCGCAGACGTGGCACTGCCATTCAGCGCTCCAGGTCACCTCGCCGCCCTGGTCGCACTCGTGCCCGGAGCACGCGGTGTCCCTCGTCCGTCCTGCCAGCAGCTTCCTTACGCCAGCAGCAGGAGCTCACGATGGCTCTTTCCTGGGCGCCAACCCGGACAGCCAATGGACCCGGTCAGCCTTCAAGTCCACCTGCATAAGATCGGCGTCCCTCCGCAGCGCGGCAGGACCTCCGCAATCCGACAACTCGTCCTCCAAGCCCCGGCCCCCGTCATCGCAAAGACACTCGGCTACCACGACAAGACCACCACCCGCCTCGTCACCGAAGCCGACGGAACCTGGAGCCGATACGCGCCCGGCGACCACACACGGTGAACTACGACGACGCTCCCTCACTCAGGGAACGAAAAGCCCAGCTCACGCAGTCGGGGCAAGCACGCTGCGAGACATTGCTCCACCGACGCGGCATCGGTTCGCACAAGGACGTCCTCGCGCAACGGGGCCCCACTGGCGACGAAGGTCCAAGGATTGCGCCTCTCTGCCATCCGCTCGGCGTCGGCCTTGAACAGCACCGTTACGCCCTGTTCAGCCAGTGCTTCCATGATCGCGACGACGTCCACCGGCACTCTCCCCCTCCCGAAGCGCTTCGATCGCGCCACCGGATGAACATACCTACTCCAGGCCCGACCTGGACACTGCCCTCATCACCCAAAGTGACCAATCATGGTGACCCGAGCTGGAATACGCGACACCTCAACATGCGAGCCCACCAGTCCCGCGGGCTGAGGTGAGCTGTGTCTGAGTACTTCAGCGGGCCGGGAGACGGCGAGAGTCTCTCTGGGCGTATCAGCACACTCGCTCGTATTCGACCTGTTCAAGATGGTGCCCATCGCCAAAGTCGTGGGAGCGTGCGGTGCCGCGCTCGGTGAAGCCGCACTTGGTGTAGAAGCGGCGGGACTGTGGGGTATCGCGCAGTGTCCACAGGTGTACCTTGGCGAACCCGTCGTTGGGCAGGTAGCGCAGTGTCTCGGTCATCAGTGCGGCGGAGACGCCGCTGCCCCAGCTGTGGGGGTGACTGAAAAAGGTGAGGATCTCGGCAAGACCCGGCCGGGTCGAGGATGGGCCGAAGGCGGACAGTGCCAAAGGACGACTGTCGTGTTCGGCTAGCAGGATCGTCCGTGTGCCCTGTGCGATCCTTTCGTGCCATCGTGTTCGCCTGCTCTGGACCTCACGTGCGGCGAACTCCGGGTCGAAGAAGGGGGCATAAGCCGCCTCCCAGGCTGCGGCGTGGATCTCGCCGAGGATATCCCCGTCGTACTGGTCGGCGCGACGCACTGTGAACATCCGATCAGCCTATCGGCAACGCCTTCCAGCCCGCTTCGGAATTCAGGCCGAGCGCTTGAGTCGGCGGCTCCTATCAAGTGTCCCTCCCATCAACGGAAGCGGTCTGATTTGCGTGAATGGTCGATTTTCGAATCAGGCACCTTTTGCCGGGCCTTCTCCTCCTCGGCGGCCGCCTTGCCCAGGGCGGTGATGACGTCCGGGCCGAGGTGCATCCCGGCAGCGTCATGGTGGGCTCGCACGGTGGTGGAGTCCACTCTGACCAGGGGCAAGTCCACCCCGCCCCGTTCGGCGGCTTCCGCGATCAGACCCGCCAGCAGGGCTTCGAAGACACCTGCATCACGCCACTGGCGGAAGCGGTTGTGGACGGTCGGCCAGGCGCCGAACTCCTGCGGTATCTCCCGCCACTGCCCGCCCGTCCGAAACCGCCACATCGCACCCTCGAACTGCTGCCGCAGCCGTTCCGGGTACGGCCCGTACTCGCCGATCGGCAGGTACGGACCGGTGAACTCCCCCGCCCATCCGTCAGTTGCATCAGCGTCGTACAAGACGAACTACTGGATCAGGCCCAGCCGCGAGGACCAATCCCGCAAATTGATCACAACCAAATACGCCCCCTAACGTCCTGATCAGCAACTGCCGCACAGCGGGGGAACCTCACGGTGTAGGTGGCGGCGGACAAGAGCGCGGGCGGCGAGTACTGCCAGGGCAACGGAGGTGAGCGTCGGGTTGCATGCGGTGGTGGTGGGGATTACACCGTTGCCCCCGACGTAGAGGTTGGTGGTGCCCCACACTCGTGAAGAGCTGTCGCAGACTGTGGTGTTGTCGTCAGTGGCACCCATCCGAACAGTCCCCTGGTAGTGCAGGGAACTGCCCGCGGGCAGCAGGGCGGGAAGATCAGTGCTGATTGGAGTGCCGAGGAGCGCCGCTACATGGGAGGCCTCTTTCTTGGCGACAGCGATGGTGGTCTGGTCCGCGTTGCTCAGGCCGTAGTGCAGTTGCATGGCTGGCATGCCCAGGGCGTCACGTCGGCTGTCGCTGAAAGTGATGCGGTCCTCGGCACGCAGTTGTTTGGGGCATGACCAGGACAGGCCGGCGAATTCTCCCGGCGGCTTCTGGCTGGTGCCTGTAGCAGTTGCCGGGATCTGGCCGATGTACATGATCTGGCCGCTGAAAGGGTGGGTGTCGCTGTAGGGCACCCACACCAAGGGCACCAGTGCACTGTCCTGCGCACTGGTGCCGGCGGTCGTTGAGCCAAGCTCGGCCGCGAGGCCGGGGTGCAGGCGCACAGCGGTGATGACCATCGGGTGATCATTGAGATGGCGGCCGAGAGCCTGCGGCCTCACACCAGAGGTGTACAGCAGCTGTGGGGTCCGCAGACTGTCGGCTGCGACGACGACCGCCCGGGCTGTCACCGTGCGCCGCCGTCCGGTAGGAAGATGCTCCAGTTCGGCGCCCCGGGCAGTGGATCCGTCCATGAGCACCCGACGGCACAGGGTCTGGGCGCGCAGCTCGAATGAGGTGGGGGTAGCTGGCTGCACCAGGTCGCCGAGGATCATGTCAGGGCCGCACCAGCGCACCGCCCCGTCCTGTCCGACACTGAGGGCGAGCGGCGTGGGCTGTACACGGCGCTCCGGGGGCCTCCCCGCATTCAGGTAGTTGCCCACCAGGCGCGTAACCCGGGTGACGAAATGAGAGTCGTCGAAGGCATTCCGGGTGACGTGTAGGAGTTGCTCGGCGCGGGTGAGCGCCAGCTCCCACATCGGTGGATCGATGAAGACGATGCGCTCGCCGTCGCCCGGGCGGGGGCAGCCGCAGGCCCAGTGGGCTCCCATTCCGCCGACGTTGGTGGACATCGCGGCCCCCGCCATTCCCTCCACGAGCGAGGACTGAGCAGGATCGGCGACCCTGTGGGTGCCTGCCAGCAGCGGATCTGGTACGCCTCCCGCCACTCCGAGGCCAAGCCGCCGAGCCATGCTAAGCACTGGGTAGGGGAATGGGTGGGGACCCTGCGAAGCCGCCTGGGCTGCCGCCCGCTCAGCCTGGTCCGGGATGTTGTTGACGTGACTCCCCGGCGGATGAGAGATCTGTGGACCAGCATCAACCATGAGAATGCGGGTCCATGGCAATTCGTCAGCGATCACCCGGGCAAAGGTCGACCCGACCGGGCCACTGCCGACGATGAGAACATCAATGTCGGGAGAATCGGGCATGCGGAGCGCTCCTGAGTCTCGGGGGTGGATGTAGTGATGCTCGCAGGGCGGCTGTAAAGTCCGCCAGGCTGCAGCCTGGCGTTCGTGCGCACACACGTTCAACCTGACACCCGCGCTGACCAGTTCGCCTCCAGTTCTCGCCGCGCTGGAATCGCTTGGCGGCCTCAAGCCGTAACTGCTCACGAAACAGCAGGCATTCGGCGCTCAGCCCGCCCTCTTGGGGATACCGCATCCCACCTGGATACCGCAGGGATCAAGGACCGTCAGCCCTCTCGACAACACGAGCTCGGGCTCTGACCCTGGGTGTTGGATACGGGGGTATGCGGCTTGGGAAAGTGTAGTTGTGGGTGCGAAGAACGCGTTCTCGTAGCTGATCGGGGAGCGTTGTCCGGGCGGCAGTGCCGGCGGCGGGTGTTGTAGCGGCTGGCCAGCGGAACGCCGCAAGCCGTGCATGGCGTGCGGTGGGCCATGGCTTCGCGCCCTTGAGCGTCTCCTCTTCATGGACGACCGCCGTCGACGAGACCGCCGCCCCCGAAGCCGTCCGTGAGGACTGGGACCGGCAGCGCCCCGGCCTGGTCAACGTGTTCGAGAACGCCTGGGCACAGTTCATCCCCTTCCTCGACTTCGACCAGGACATCCACCGCGTCATCTACACCACCAACGCGATCGAGTCGATGAACCACAACCTGCGCACACTCGCCAATACCACCGGCCGCTTTCTCTCCGACGACGCCGCGCTGAAGAAGCTCTACCCGGCATCCGCAACATCGAGGGCCGCCACATCGACGGCGACGAAAAGATCCCCACCGGCCGCATCCGCGGCACCAAGACCCTCGGCTGGACCCGCGCCATAAACCAGTTCAAGATCCGGTTCGGCGACCGGCTCCCCTCTGGCACCCCACAGAAACGGAAACCGGTTCACCGACTCCGTCGGCGGACCGTCACGGTCGAGATTGATCGACTTGCGAATTAATATACTCATATTGCAAATAACATGACCTATTGACAGTCGCTCGGCCTTGCCTGAAGCTCAAATTAAATTCCGTGACCACTCGCGGCAGTGGTGGATGGAGCGGTAGGTCGCCGTTATTTGCGGTTGCATTTTCGGGTATCGCATCAAGGTCGATTTCTTAGTTGGCTCGCCCTGTCTTGCGGCACGGGTTTCCGTTGCATTCATCGCTTTGCGATCCTCTCCAGAAAAGGAGCATCACATGGCCACGCATGTCCTTGCCGGTGCGGGAGTGTACACCGATGAGTACATCCCTCCCATCACTCGGCGTACTCGCGAACACCGCATCACCAGCGATATCGTATTCGCACCTGCGATCCCTACAGATCTCCCCCCCAGTGTCCAGCTACAGGCGGCCCACCTGTCGGGCTCCAGCACAGAAAGCTGCACAGGGCCGGTCGAAAATCCTCAATCCGAAGGGACCCTTACCTGGTCAGATGGCACCACCAGCTCGATCTCCCTCATCTCGCAGTCGGCTGAACGCGTCGAAGGGCATCCGATCTGCCACTCAACCTGGACTGTCACCAGCGGCCACTATGCTGAGGGAACCGTCCACACCCTGGCTGTTGCCCTTGCCTCAGACGACACTGCCTGCCTGGCCGGAGGGAGCATCCACACCGCCACGGGATCAGTCGTAATCATCCTCACCCTGCCTTAGCTTAAGCTCTCTCGCCCTTCGCTTTGATGGGCAGGTGAGCTGGCTAAAGGCTATCCCGTAACTCCACGCAAGGCCTGGATGTGCTCTGCTTGTTCCGGTTCGAGACCCCCAAGTGGCGACCGAAAACCGGACAGAATGACATAGATGTCCAAGGACATAAGGCCCTACTGCAGCCTCAATCGACTTACGGAAAAGCCTTTAGATGAAGTGCAGGGGGTGAAACGGTAGGCAGAGTCCCTGGCCGCTTGCCCTGGATCTCACTCAGCCTGCAAGCGGTCAAGGGATCTGCAATGTTACCCCATCATCAGTACAGAATTCCTGTCCACCTGAACCATAAGGCTTGAGTGTCTTTGGTGTCCAACATCCGGGGCCAAGCCCCGTGGAGTCCCGTTGCGTTGTTGAGGTGTTGACGCGACATTCCCCGAGGAGCTTCGTGTGACAACCAGGCAAGAGCGTGTCATCGAGATCTTGGCTCCTGTCCCCGGGAGTCTTGCCGTGCCCGGAGGAAAGGTTCTTCTTGAGTGGAAGCAGCTTGCGAAAGCGGTATCTGGCAACGACCTCTATGTGTTTTTGCGTCGAGGTGGACAGGATGTCGGCTATTTGGCGAAAGGCATGTCTCATCCGGGGGAGAACTCTCTGAGCGTGAGCCTGCCCGACCTTCAGGGCGAATATGACCTGGTCGCATCCTTCGTCGATCCTCACTTGCGTGAGGAACGGGTCGGGATCCGGCTGACTGCTACGGATGACGTCGCCGCCGATAGTAAGGAGACATGGCAGGTGTCCGCTCCTCGCAAGCCAAGACACCCCTCCCTGCTTTCAGTATTCGACGGCATCATGTGTATCAACTTGGACAGCGACACAGCCCGTTGGGAGCGTATGAGGCAACGCTTCGCCGCTCTCGGCCTCGACGGGAAGGTTCGGCGTATCCCCGCCGTTGCGGTACCCGGCAATTATCACATCGGTTGCGCACTCTCCCACCGGCAGGCCATTCAGATCGCCTACGACGATGGAATGGAGAATGTGCTGGTCTTCGAGGACGACGCTGTGTTCTTACGGGGTGCTGAATGGGTCCTGCGCCGCAGTCTACGGGGACTTATCGGACGGACATGGAGTGTCGTGTACCTCGGCGGATACGAAAAGGTGCGTCAGCCGAGCGTGTTCACCGAAGGCTGCACTCACCTCGCCGAGGCACGAGGCCTCCTTGGAACACATGCCATCGCCTATCATCGACGAATCTACGAACGCCTGCTGACTGAGCTTCCCAGCGACGAGGTGGGCATGGCGGAGTGGATCGCGAAAGAGATTGCCATCGACCAGTACTACGCGCGCCAGTTCACCGTCGACGCCTACCAGACTGTCCCTTCCGTCGCCGCGCAGGAGCTACACCTCGCCCTGGAGGATCCGGATCTGCGCGATCAGTTCCCGATCGAGCCCACCACGTGACCCCATCAATCCGGCCAACCGAACAGGTCGGCGTCATGGGGCTGGGCGCCATGGGACACAACCTCGCCCGTCAACTCGCCCGCTCGGGCTACACCGTTGTCGTCCACAACAGGACGGCCGAAACAGCCCGTTCGATAGTGCGAAAGTACGGAGGCGAAGGCCGCTTCCTTATCGCCGATACGCCCCGAAGACTCGTCGCCGCGTTGAAGCCGCCACGACGCGTCCTTATCGTCGTCGAAGCCGGCAGCCCCACCGACGCAGTCATCAGTGAAATGGCCACGCTACTCGCCCCCGGAGACCTGATCGTCGATGGCGGCAACTCACACTTCGAGGACACACGCCGACGCGAAGCCATGCTCCGCGCTCGCGGAGTCCACTTCATCGGCGCCGGCATGTGCGGGGGCACCGAGGACGCGCTACACGGCCTGAGCATCACAGCCGACGGCTCAGACGACGCGTACAACACACTCGGCTCCCTGCTGCACGACCTCGCGGCACGGACCCCCAACAGCATGCCCACCGTCGCACGCTTGCGCGGCTCCGGCGCCGGACACTTCGTGAAGACCGTACACAATGGGCTCCAGTACGCCGATATGCAACTGATCGCTGAAGCCTACGGCCTGCTCCGCAGGGTCGCGAACCAGGCACCGGCGCGGATCGCCCACACGTTCCGTGAATGGAACCAAAGCCGGCTGGCTGCCCACCTCATGGAGATCACTTCCGAAATCCTCGGTCACACTGATACGGCGACAGGGCAAGCCTTCATCGACGTCGTCGCCGACCGCGCAGAGCAGAAAGACACGGGCCGGTGGACCGTACAGACCGCGCTCGAACTCGGCGTGCCAGTACCTGGAATCGCCGTGGCCGTCTTCGCCCGCACTCTCTCGTGCCACCGTGAACTCCACATACCGTGCGACCGTGAGCCAGGTCCACTTCTTTCCGTGCCAGACCCCGACGCATTCGTTTCCTGCATTGAGCACGCGCTTTACGCATCCAAGGTCACCGTCTACGCGCAGGGCTGGCAGCTCCTCCGTGCCGCCGCCACCGCTCACGGCTGGGACATCGACCCTGCCGCGGTAGCCTCCGTGTGGAGATCCGGCTCGATCCTGCGAGCTCCGTTCCTGGACCGGATCAGTGCCGCATACCTCAAGGCTCCGGACCTTCCCGGATTGCTCCACCACACCCAATTCAACCGGGAGCTGGACGAGGCTCAGCACGACTGGCGCACGGTCGTAGCCACGGCGGCCCGAAACGGCCTGCCAGTACCCGCCCTGGCGACAGCGCTGTCTTACTACGACGCACTCCGCACAAGCCGGTCCCCCGCCGCCCTGATCCAAGCCCAGCGCGACTTCTTCGGCACCCATGGGTACCGACGCACTGACCGCGAGGGCACATTCTCGACACTATGGGCGGAGGACCGGAGCGAACAATCAGTCCAGGACGTCCGCCATTAACCTCAAAACCGGTAACTTACACCGTGTCCTACATGGTCAGTTTGAGGAGGCGCTTGTAGCAGCACAGGGCTGCGGCGAGTCCGAGAAAGGCCAGGTAGTTGCGGGGATGGCGCTCGTAGCGGGGTGACAGGCGGCGGTAGCCGGTGAGCCAGGAGATGGTGCGTTCGATGACCCATCTGCGACGGCCCAGTCGATCGCTGGACTCGATGCCCATACGGGCGATGCGGACGCCGATGTGCCGGCTGCACAGCCATTGCCGCAAGCCAGAGAGGTCATAGGCTGTGCCGGCGTGCAGCCGCTTGGGCTGGGAATGGCCGCCGTGGAGTTCGTGTCCTATGTGGAAATGGGCGACCATCGGCTTCAGTCCGAGGCTGTCGTGGACATTGGCGGCACAGACACCGACGACCAGGGGCAGGCCGTTCGCGTCCGACAGGACGTGCATCGTGGAACCCGGCCTGCCCCGGTCCATCGGCGACGGACCTGCAAGTTCACCCCCTTTGCCGCCCAGACGTGGGCAGAGTCGAGCACGGCCCGGGACAGGCCGACCAGCCCCCGGTCGGCGAGTATCTCCAGGACCTTGTGGTGCAGCCGGCCCCAGACGCCGGCCCGGGACCAGATCAGGAACCGGCGGTACACTGTCGACTTCGAAGCGCCGAAACACGGCGGCAGAGCCCGCCAGACGCAGCCGCTGACCAACACGTAGACGATCGCAGCGAACACCGCCTCGTCATCGATGTTGGCCACCCCGCCGCCCTGCGGCCGCACCCGCGCCGGCGGTAGACAAGGCTTGGCGATCTCCCACAGACCATCCAGCACGATCCATCCCCATTACCCGCTCCCCATGACCAGCACAACTGCCAACTGACCACATAGGACACGGTGTTACACCGTGTCCTACATGGTCACGCTCGCGGACCTGCCCGTTGAGCTGCTGGGCCGGATGCGTTCAGACCGCGTCCTGTACCCCGCCACAGCCAGCGGGCAAGCGCGGGCGCAAGCCCAAGCGCGGGGCGGAGTTCAAGTTCGAGGATCCGGCCACCCAGCCTGTCCCATCCATCACTACGACGACCGACACCACCCACTACGGCAAGGCCGTCGCCACCGCCTGGGACCGTCTGCACCCGCTGCTGGTCCGGCGCTCGGCCTGGGCCGACTACCCCGAAGGACAGCTGCCGGTCATCGAAGGCACCGTCATCCGTCTTCAGGTCGACCACCTCCGTGGCGACCGCAGCCCCAGGCCAGTGTGGCTGTGGTGGTCGCTCACCGGCGCCACTGCCGGGGATGTGGACCGGCTCTGGCAGGCATTCCTGCGCAGATTCGACCTGGAACGCACCTTCAGAATGATGAAGCAGACGTTGGGGTGGACCGCTCCCAAACTCCGCGAGCCAGCCGCCGCCGACCGCTGGACCTGGCTCGTCATCGCCGTCCACACCCAACTCCGCCTCGCCCGGACCCTCGCAGAGGACTCCACAAACCCTGGGAACGGCCCGCACGCAAGGGGCGCCTCACACCCGCACGTGTCCGCCGAGGATTTCGCCGCCTCCACGGAAAGACCCCACAGCCGGCCGACGCACCGAAACCCAGTACCGCAGGCCCCGGCCGACAAACCGGCATGAAGAACAAGCACCGCGCACGCCAGCAGCCCGTCGGGCACAGAGCAAACCGTACCTCGCGGCAGCGATCACAAACAGCAAAGCTGCATAAACGCCAAGCTTAAAGGTTGTCCCGTAACAGCTGGTCACGGGTGAGATGATCTTGGTGTGGCTGGTGTGATCACGGCGTCGGTGCCGTCCTGGATAGGTCCGTTCACCGGGCTGAGCCCGCGATGCTTCGCCAGTTGGTGACCGCTGTACGTCGCGAGACCGCGAGCAAAGATCGACGAGGGCGGCCGTGGGGTCTGTCGCTCGAAGATCGAATTCTGCTGGTCACGGCCTACTGGCGCACGAACTTGACGTTGCGTCAGCTGGCTCCGCTGTTCGGCATCTCCAAGTCCGCGGCCGACCGGGTCATCAACCATCTCGGGCCGCACCTCGCGCTCCGGACGCGCGAGCGGTTCCGCAAGGACACTGTGCTCATCGTGGACGGGACTCTGGTGCCCACCCGCGACCACACAATCGCCGAGCAGTCGAAGAACTATCGCTACTCTACCGCCCACCAGGTCGTCATCGACGCCGACAGCCGTCTGGTCGTCGTGGTTTCCCGGCCCCTGCCGGGCAACCGGCACGACTCGAAGGGCTGGGAAGAATCCGGTGCCAAGGCCGCTGTCGGCAACACCATCACGATCGCCGACGGCGGCTACCAGGGCACTGGCCTGGTCATCCCGCACCGCCGCCAGACCAACCAGACCGAACTCCCAGCTTGGAAAGAGCAACACAACCGCTCACACAAACGCGTTCGTGCACGCGTGGAGCACACCTTCGCCCGTATGAAGACCTGGAAGATCCTGCGCGACTGCCGTCTCAAGGGCGACGGCGTCCACCACGCCATGCTCGGCATCGCCCGCCTGCACAACCTCGCCCTCACCGGATAGCCAACGTCCAACATGGTCCAGGATGCTCATGCGAACCGGATAGAGGGGTGGCAGTGGTGCGCGTGCTGACATGGAACGTGTGGTGGCGTTTTGGCCCCTGGGAGGAACGGCGGAAGGCCATCCTCACGGTTTTGAGAGATCTCCAGCCCGATGTCATCGGCCTTCAGGAGGTGTGGGCCTCTGGCGGGGAGAACCTTGCGGAGTGGCTCGCGTCCCACCTCGACATGCACTGGACCTGGGCAGCATCCCGCGCGCCGGAGCGGTGGCAAAGACGGCTCGGGGACTCAACGGTGGACATCGGCAACGCCGTCCTGAGTCGCTGGCCCATAGCGGAGCACGACAGGATGGAGCTGCCGGCTCGCGACGACGACGATGACGGCCGTCTGGCTCTCTACGCACGCATCGACACCCCCACACACCAGGTGCCGTTCTTCACCACCCAGCTCACATCGACCATCGATGCCTCCGCCATGCGCTGCCAACAGGTGAAAGTACTCGCCGAGTTCGTCACGGCGCACAGCCGTGGAACCGACTTCCCGCCCGTTGTCACAGGCGACTTCAACGCATTTCCCGACTCCGACGAAGTACGACAGTTCGGTGGCTACAAGACAGCACCTGCCGTCCCTGGCCAGGTATTCCTCGACGCGTGGGAATACGCAGACCCGGCACAGCCGTCAGCAACCTGGAACGCAGCCAACCCGTTCGTCGCCGCCGGATTCGAACCCAGCGTCCGCGTCGATTACATCCATACAGGCCCACCAGGCCCTCAAGGTCTTGGCTCCGTCAGCTCCATCCGCCGCGTAGGCGACGAGCCCGTAGACGGCGTGTGGCCGTCTGACCACGCTGCCGTCCTCACAGACCTACGAATACCCTCAGACCTGCACCCACTGCCCTGACAGGCGTTACGGGACAGCCTTTAGTAGCGGACGGCGAGCTGGTCGTGCTTAGTGGCTTGGCCCGGTGCCGTGTGAGGCAATTGATCCCGCACCCGACGGCGCGGCGCCTTGGCCTCCAGGCGGCTGTGCGCACGCGAAAGATCATGCACTGCCTTCGACCCAGGCCATGAGCTTGCGAAGCTCCTTGCCGGTGGTCTCCAACTTGTGGTTCGCATCAGCCCTCTTGTACTCGTTGTACTTCGGCAGACCTGAGTGGTATTCCCTCATCCAATTGAGGGCGAAGGTCCCATCCTGGATTTCCGTGAGAATCTTCTTCATCTCGGACTTGGTCTGGTCGGTGATGATGCGGGGGCCGGTGACGTAGTCGCCCCACTCGGCGGTCTCGGAGACCGACCAGCGCATCTTCTCCAGGCCGCCCTCGTACATGAGGTCCACGATCAGCTTCAGCTCGTGGAGGCACTCGAAGTACGCGATCTCCGGCTGGTAGCCCGCCTCGACCAGGGTCTCGAAGCCGGCCTTGACCAGCGCCGAGGCGCCACCGGCGAGCACGGCCTGCTCACCGAACAGGTCGGTCTCGGTCTCTTCTGCGAAGGTGGTCTTGATGACGCCGGCTCGGGTGCCGCCGATGCCCTTGGCGTACGAGAGCGCTAGTGCGAAGGCCTTGCCGGACGCGTCCTGCTCGACGGCCGCGATGCACGGCACGCCGCGGCCCTCCTCGTACTGGCGGCGGACCAGGTGGCCCGGACCCTTGGGGGCGACCATGCACACGTCCACGCCTGCCGGGGCCTTGATGAAGCCGAACCGGATGTTGAAGCCGTGGCCGAAGAACAGCGCGTCGCCGTCCTTGAGGTGGTCCTTGATGGACTCCTCGTAGACCTTGGCCTGGATCGGGTCCGGCACCAGGATCGCGATGACGTCGGCCTCGGCCGCCGCCTCGGTCGGAGTGACCACGCGCAGGCCCTGCTCCTCGGCCTTGGGACGCGACTTGGAGCTCCCGGGAAGGCCTACGCACACGTCGACACCCGAGTCGCGCAGCGATAGCGCGTGGGCGTGGCCCTGGCTGCCGTAGCCGATGACCGCGACCTTGCGGTTCTGGATGACGGAAAGGTCAGTGTCGTCGTCGTAGAAGAGCTCGGCCACTTCGGGTTTCTCCTTGGAGGTCTGGCAGGCTGAACAGCTTTCCATGACAGCCCGCAGGTTTGTCGAGGGATCGTCGCCAATGATGTGCCACTGCACGAGATCATGTGGGGGAGCGCCGGGCGACCCGGCCCTCCTGCCCGATTGACGTCCCAGAAGTCGGTGCCGTATCGCTCGGCCTCGCGAAACCGTCTTCTACACGTCGTTCTTCGGGACGGAGCCTGGACGCAACCACTCAAGGCCGGGATTCACCTGGTGTCCGTCTCGCCTGCCTATGCCTCCCATAATGCTGTCCAGTGCCATCTTCGCCACAACTGTCGTAGCCAATGTTGCGGATCTTGACGAAGATCCCTGCAATCGGCCCTGAGCTGTCCCATGACCTGCGCTTTCACGAGGCGTGAGCATGACTACGAATCGGCCTTCGAAGCCAGGGGCTCAGGACTAATAGCGGGTGATCGCAAGGGATGGATCGCTCCGTGGCGCTATGGGGTGCAGATCGGCCGACTCCGCGTGCGCGGCCGATGGTGACACTGTGTCCCGGATGCTGCAAGCGGCAGCGCGAGTGGTGCGATTGCCAGATGGAGGCGATACGCCCGGTTGAGGGCAGTCGTGTGCACATTCTTCCGTCCTCTTTTGGTGGTGGGACGGAACGGGTGGGCCTTGTGTCACGGCTGCGCCCCGAGCCCTTCGAGAAGAGAGACTTACTGAGGCGACTGCTCGTGACATGTGGCCTGACGCCGTCCACTTCCGTCCCTCTGGTTTACCGCGGGGACTTCTCTGATCCTAAGACGCCGTAGCGGGCATTACATCGGTCATCATACGTAGAACCGGGAAATCATTGGATTCAGCACTGCAGCGACACTGCGGCCAGTCCTTGCTGTGGCCGGCCGCTTCCACCGGCCCGCGGCAGAGGAGCTGGTGTGCTGGGAACTGCAACCGTGGTGGATCGACGGTTTTCCCGGGTGCATCGCCGCCAAGCTGCTCTGGTCGCTCCGTGTCGGCGGTGACGTTCCGTCCGATGCGTTCCCCCGGGCCTTCGTGGTGGCCGGGCCGCGATGATCGTGTGGTGCCTGCGAAGTAGTCGCACGCCCGCCAGGCCGACTGGTCGCGGCAGCGGCCCTGTACACGGCGTCCAACCCGCGCGGACGCTCCTTCCTGCGCTCCGGCGGGCTAATACGGAGAAGCAAGAACCGAAAGCCGCTGACGGATACAGGACCCTCATCCCCGATCTGGGACGCTCGCGACACTGGATCTTGAGGATCTGAGAGCGGACATGTTGTGGTGATGCATTCGGACGGCCGCGAAGTGTTTCACCGGGGAGGCGCGTTGGTGAACCGCTTCCGGACACGCGGATCAACGGCTCGATCCGCGACCACTGCGCATCTGTCAACGGCACAGCCAGACCAACCAACAGATGATCCGAACGAGAGAGCCTGGACGGAGCGGTGGAGGCCCCGCTTCAGTTTCTTCTGTGTGAGTTCGGTGAACCACCGTCCGACCAGGTTCAGCCGGGACGAGCCCGTGGGCGTGAAGTGCAAGCGGAAGCGTGGGTGTGCCAGCGGCCATTGCTTGACCTCGGTCGTCTTGTGGGTTGTGTAGTTGTCGAGGATCAGATGCACGCCGAGGCCGGCGGCGGCCTCGTTGTCGAGCTTGGCCAGGAACTTCTTGAACGCGATGGTCCGGTGCCGGCGGTGCAGGGAGCCGGTAGGCCGCGTCGCGCACGGGCCGGACGACGAGTCTCTTGACTCCTCCGCCTCATGAG
>NZ_JAERRF010000062.1 GCF_016741875.1 Streptomyces coffeae
CTGTTGGAGGCGCTGGCCGGGATCTACGTCCGGGGCCAGGATGTGGACTGGGCGGCCTATCTCGCCCCTTCCCGTCCCCGGCGGGTGGAACTGCCCACCTACGCCTTCCAGCGGGACCGCTACTGGGTCCAGCCGCCGATCCGGCCCGAGTCGGAAAACTCGTTCGACGTACAGGACTGGGCTGATTCCGGATTCTGGGATGCGGTGGAGCGTGGGGATGCCTCGGAGCTGGCCGATCTGCTGGCCTTGCCGGGAGACGAGTCGCTGACGGCGGTGTTGCCCGCGTTGTCGGCCTGGCGTCGTCGGGATCGTGAGCGGTCGGCGGTCGAGGGCTGGCGGTACCGCGTGGCGTGGTCCCCGTCGGCGGATGCTTCCGGTGTGTTGTCGGGGGCGTGGCTGGTGGTGGTGCCGGCCGGGCTTGCCGGTGATGCCTGGGTTGGCGAGTGTGTGACGGGTCTGGCGCGCAGTGGAGCTCAGCCCGTGATGCTCGAACTCGACGCGGACGAGTCCGGCCGTGAGCGGATAGCCGAGCGACTGCGTGACGTGCTCGACGGCGAGTCCGGGTTCGCGGGCGTGGTCTCGCTGCTCGCACTGGCGCCGGGCCGGGACGCGCTGTTCAGGTCCGTGCCTGCCGGGCTCGCCCTGACGCTCGGCTTGATCCAGGCGCTGGGTGATGCCGGTGTCGAGGCTCCGTTGTGGTGCGTGACCCGAGCCGCGGTCGCGGTGACCGGCTCCGAGCGCGTCATCGACCTTGACCAGGCTCAGGTGTGGGGCCTCGGCCGAGTGGCTGCCACCGAGGGCACTGAGCGATGGGGCGGCTTGATCGACCTTCCTGAGGTGGTGGATGCCCGTTTGGTGGGGCGTGTGGCCGGTGTGCTCGCCTCGCGCGAGGCGGAGGGAGAGGTCGCACTGCGTGCCGCCGGTGTGTTCGGTCGGCGTGTGGTGCGTGCCGCGGGGTCTGGTGGTGGTTCCTGGCGGGTGTCGGGGACGGTGCTGGTGACCGGTGGTACCGGTGGTGTGGGCCGGCATGTGGCGCGGTGGCTCGCGCGGGCGGGGGCGGAGCATGTGTTGCTGGCCTCGCGGCGTGGCCCTGCGGCCGACGGTGTGCGGGAACTGGAGGCTGAGGTTGCCGAGTTGGGTGCGCGGTTGTCGGTGGTGGCCTGTGATGTCGGTGACCGTGACGCGGTGGCCGGTGTGCTGGCCGGTGTTCCGGCCGAGGTGCCGTTGACGGCGGTGGTGCATGCTGCGGGTGTGCTGGATGACGGTGTGTTGGACGGGCTGTCGGTGGAGCGGTTCGAGCGGGTGTTGCGGGCGAAGGCGGAGGGTGCCCGGCATTTGCATGAGTTGACCCGTGATCTGGGTCTGTCGGCGTTCGTGTCGTTCTCGTCGTTCTCGGCGACGGTGGGTGGTGCGGGTCAGGGTAACTATGCGGCGGCGAACGCGTATGTGGACTCGTTGGCGGAGGTGCGGCGGTCTGAAGGGCTGCCGGCGACCTCGATCGCGTGGGGCCCCTGGGCCGAAGCCGGCATGGCGGCCGAGAACGCGCTGGTCAGCGGTCGTATGGAGCGGTTCGGTCTGCCGCCCATGGATCCGGAGCTGGCCGTCAAGGCGCTGGAGCAGGCACTCGGTGGCTCCGAGACCTGCCCGGTGATCACCGACGTCGACTGGTCGCGGTTCGCCAAGGAGCTGAGTGGATCCCGGGCCAGCGCGCTCTTCAGTGAGATCGCCGAAGTGCGGGAGCTGTACCGGACTGTTGGGGGCTCTTCCGAAGGCGGTCCCGCCGAGTCGACCTCGGCGCTCGCCGAGACCCTGACCGCTCTTCCGGTGGCCGAACGGGAGTCGGTGCTGCTCGACCTGATCCGGAAGCACACGGCCACCGTGCTGGGATACGCCGCCCAGACGGGGATCGACGCGGAGCGCGGCTTCTTCGAGATGGGCCTCGACTCGCTCACCGCGGTGGAACTGCGCAACCGCCTGAACACGGCGAGCGGCCTGAGGCTGCCGTCCACCGCCCTGTTCGACTACGCGTCCCCCACCGCGCTGGCCCGCCACCTCCTGGCAGAGCTGGCCCCGGACCAGAGTGCGCCGGAGAACGCACTGCCCGCAGAGATCGACCGCCTCGAGTCCGTGCTCTCCGCACTCCGGGAGGACGACATGGCGCGGGCCAGGGCCGTGGTCCGACTCCAGTCCATGCTCGCGAAGCTGAGCCAGGCCGGTGCCGCGTCCGGTGGGCTCGGGGCAGCGGGCGACGACGCCGTGGACGACGATCTCGACGGCGTGTCGGTCGACGAGCTCTTCGACGTCATCGACCGAGAACTCGGGGATGCCTGAGAATGATCATGAACCGTGTGGTGTCCACGAGGGGGCAGGGCTAAGTGTCGAACGAAGAGAAGCTTGTCGAGTACCTGAAGCGGGTCATGGCCGACCTGCGTCAGACACAGCGACGCCTTCGTGATGTCGAGGACAAGGCCCAGGAGCCGATCGCGATCGTCGGGATGAGCTGCCGCTTCCCCGGGGGCGTCCAGTCCCCGGAGGAGCTGTGGGCGGTGCTCGCCGGCGGCGGCGACACCGTGGCCCAGTTCCCGGACGACCGAGGCTGGGACCTCGCCGCCCTGTACGACCCGGATCCGGACCGGGCCGGCACCTCGTACGTGAAGGAAGGCGCCTTCCTGTCCGACGCGGGCGCCTTCGACCCGGCGTTCTTCGGCATCTCACCGCGCGAGGCTCTGGCCATGGACCCGCAGCAGCGGCTGCTGCTGGAGACCAGCTGGGAGGCGATGGAGCGAGCCGGTATCGCACCCGCGTCGGTGCGCGGCAGCAAGGCCGGAGTCTTCATCGGCACCAACGGCCAGGACTACATCGAGGCCCTGCGCCAGGCTCCGAAGGGCGTCGAGGGCTACCTGGCAACCAGCAGCGCGGCCAGCGTGATGTCCGGCCGGCTCTCGTACACCTTCGGCTTCGAGGGCCCCGCCGTGACGGTGGACACAGCATGTTCGTCGTCGCTGGTCGCCCTGCATCTGGCCGTGCAGTCACTGCGGCAGGGCGAGTGTTCGGTCGCCTTCGCCGGCGGCGTCACCGTGATGACGACACCCGGACTCTTCGTGGAGTTCAGCCGCCAGCGGGGGCTCGCCGCCGACGGCCGTTGCAAGGCGTTCGCGGGCGGCGCGGACGGCACCGGGTGGGGCGAGGGCGTGGGCATGCTCCTGCTGGAGCGCCTGTCCGACGCGCAGCGCAACGGCCACCCCGTGCTCGCCGTGGTCCGGGGCTCCGCCGTCAACCAGGACGGCACCAGCAGCGGCCTGACGGTGCCCAACGGCATCTCCCAGCAACGGGTGATCCTCCAGGCACTGGCGAACGCCCACCTGTCCTCGGTCGAGATCGATGCCGTCGAGGCGCACGGTACGGGTACGACTCTGGGCGACCCGATCGAGGCGCAGGCGCTGCTGGCGACGTACGGCCAGGACCGCCCCGAGGGCCGGTCGCTGTGGCTGGGCTCGGTGAAGTCGAACATCGGGCACACCCAGGCCGCGGCCGGTGTCGCCGGTGTGATGAAGATGGTGCTGGCGATGCGCAACGGGCTGCTGCCGCAGACTCTGCACGTCGACGAGCCCACTCCGCACGTCGACTGGTCGGCGGGCGCTGTAGAGCTGCTGACCGAGGCCACGCCGTGGCCGGAGACCGAGGAACCCCGCCGGGCCGGTGTGTCGGCGTTCGGCGTCAGCGGCACGAACGCCCACGTGATTCTGGAGCAGGCTCCGGTTCCGGTTCCGGAGGAGGACCCGGCTGGGGAGCCGACTGCGGACGTCGCGTCGCCGGTGGTGGTGCCGTGGGTGGTGTCGGCGAAGTCCGAGGGCGCGCTGCGGGGGCAGGCGGCGCGGCTGGCTGCCTCTGTGTCTGAGCTGTCGCCCGTGGATGTGGGGTTCTCGCTCGCCACCACTCGGTCGGTGTTCGAGCACCGGGCCGTGGTTCTCGGCGATCTGGACGGCGGGTTGGAGGCGCTGGCCGACGGTCGTGAGGTTGCGGGTGTGGTGTGGGGGAGTGCGGGCGGCTCGGATGGGCGTGCTGTGTTCGTGTTCCCCGGTCAGGGTTCGCAGTGGGTCGGCATGGCGGCGGAACTTCTCGTTTCCTCGCCGGTGTTCGCTCAGCGGATTGGTGAGTGTGCGGCTGCGTTGGCGCCGTTCGTGGACTGGTCGCTGACCGACATCCTTCGCGACATGGACAGCGAGGGTTGGCTGGAGCAGGTCGATGTCGTCCAGCCGGTGTTGTGGGCTGTGATGGTGTCGTTGGCTGAGGTGTGGCGGTCCTACGGCGTGGAGCCGGCTGCGGTGATCGGTCACTCGCAGGGTGAGATCGCCGCTGCGTGTGTGGCCGGCGCTTTGTCGTTGCAGGATGCGGCGAAGGTGGTGGCGCTGCGGAGCAAGGCGATTCGGGCGCTGTCCGGGCGCGGCGGAATGGTCTCCGTCTCCCTCGATATCGAGGCCGTTCAGGAACGTCTGACCGCCTGGGACGGCCGTCTGGCGGTCGCGGCGGTCAACGGGCCGGCCGTGATGGTCGTTTCCGGTGACGTGGACGCGCTGGATGAGCTGCTGGCCGCCTGTGAGGCGGACGGTGTGCGAGCTCGTCGTATCGCGGTGGATTACGCCTCGCACTGCTCGCATGTCGAGGAGATCGAGGACGTCCTCCTGCGAGACCTGGCGGACATCGCTCCCCGGGCGGCATCCGTCCCCTTCTATTCGACGGTCACGGCCGGTGTGCTGGACACCTCTGGTCTGGATGCGGGCTACTGGTACCGCAATCTTCGTCAGACGGTCCGGTTCGCCGACACCGTCCGTGCCCTGCTCGACGACGGCTTCGGCCTGTTCGTGGAGTCCAGCGCGCACCCGGTGCTGACGATGGGCATCGAGCAGACCGCCGAAACTCACACCGACATCCCCGTCACGGCGATCGGTTCACTGCGTCGCGAAGAGGGCGGACTGCTCCGCTTCCTCACCTCGGCCGCCGAGGCGTTCGTCGGCGGCGCGAGTGTCGACTGGGCCGGACTGTTCGCAGGTACCGGCGCCACCCGCGTCGACCTGCCCACCTACGCCTTCCAACACCAGCACTACTGGCTCAAGTCGCCCGCCTCCGGCGTCGGTGATGTGGCGGCCGTCGGCCTCGGGTCGGCGGATCACCCGTTGCTGGGAGCGGTGGTGTCGCTGGCGGACGCGAACGGGCTGGTGCTGACCGGCCGGTTTGCACAGGCGGCTCAGCCCTGGCTGGCCGACCACCTCGTGCTGGGCAGGGTCGTGGTGCCGGGGACCGCGTTCGTGGAGCTGGCATTGCGGGCGGCGGATGCGGCAGGGTGCCGGAGCCTGGAGGAGCTGACGCTCCAGGCGCCGCTGGTGCTGCCGGAGGACGGCGCGGTGCAGGTGCAGGTCGTCGTGGGCGGTACGGAAGATCCGGGCCGCCGCGATGTGGGCGTGTACTCACGCGTCGAGAGTGACGACGAGGAAACCTGGACCTGCCACGCCAGAGGCGTGCTCGCCCTGGCCGATGCCGAAGCTCCCGCAGACGCGGGTGAGCTGGCCGTATGGCCGCCGACCGGATCCGCGCCGCTCACGGTGGACGGCTTGTACGAGCGGCTGGCCGGACTGGGGCTTGAGTACGGGCCGGTCTTCCGTGGCGTACGGGCGGCCTGGCGGCGCGGCGACGACGTGTTCGCCGAGGTCGCCCTCCCGGAGGAGCAGCGGGCGGAGGCGGAACGCTATGGCATCCACCCGGCGCTGCTGGACGCCGCGTTGCACGTGACCGGCGTCGGTCACCTGACCGGTCAGCATGCCGGCGATGCCGACGAGACGGGTGCGGCACGACTGCCGTTCGCGTGGAGCGGGGTGTCCCTGCACGCCACGGGCGCGACCACGCTCCGGGTGCGCCTGTCCAGGGCGGGAGCGGACGGCGTGTCGGTGCTGGTGGCCGACGTGACCGGGGCGCCGGTGGCGTCCGTCGGCTCGCTGGTGGGCCGCCCGGTCTCGCCGGAGCTGCTCGACAGCGCGGCGACGCGGTCGTCGCTGGATTCGTTGTTCGGGCTGCGCTGGGAGACGGTCCCGGCCGTGGCCGCGACAGCGGCCGCCGCGGATGACTGGGCGGTGCTCGGTACGGAATCCTCGGGCACTGGGGCGGTACCCGAATCGGCCGGGAGGCTGGTGGCGTCGCTCGCCGACCTGTCCTCGGCCACGGCGGAGACCTTCCCACGGGTCGTGCTCCTGCCGTGCTTCTCCCCGGCGGGCACGGACCGGGAAGCGGAGGACCTGGCCTCCGCCACGCGTGAGCTGACGAACCGGGCGCTGCGCGCCGTACAGGAATGGCTCGGCAGTGCGCCCGCCGAATCATCGAGGCTGGTGTTCCTCACCCGGGGCGCGGTGGCCAGCGCGCCCGGCGAGGATGTGACGGACCCGGCGGCGGCCGCTGTGTGGGGCCTGGTCCGCTCCGCGCAGACGGAACACCCGGACCAGTTCCACCTGGTCGACCTCGACCCCGTGCGCGAACTCGGCACCTGGAACGGTGCCGCCGACGCGGCACTCGCGGCACTCGCAGCCGACGAGCCACAGATCGCCGTACGCGCTGGCGAGTTCCGCGCTCCCCGGCTGGTCAGGGCGGCGCCCGCGCCGACGGCGGCCGGGCCGACCGGGCCCTGGGGCGCCGACGGGACCGTGCTGATCACCGGAGCGAGCGGCGTACTGGGCGGCCTGGTCGCCCGCCACCTGGCCGCCCAACACGGTGTACGGCGCCTGGTACTGCTGTCACGCCGAGGCGGGGACGCCCCCGGCGCACCGCAACTGGCGTCGGAGCTGGCGGAGTTGGGCGCGCAGGTCGTGTTCGAGGGCTGTGACGTGGCGGACCGTGAGGCGCTGGCCGGTGTGCTGGCGCGCATCCCCCAGGACATGCCCCTGCGCGGGGTGGTGCACACGGCGGGCGCACTGGACGACGGTGTGGTGGACACGCTCACGCCCGAGCGGGTGGACGCCGTACTGCGCCCGAAGGCGGACGCGGCCCTGCTCCTGCACGAACTGACCCGGGACCTGGACCTGTCGGCGTTCGTGCTCTTCTCCTCCGCCGCCGCGACGTTCGGCGCGGCCGGACAGGCCAACTACGCGGCGGCGAACGCCCTCCTGGACGCCCTCGCCCAGCACCGCCACGCCCAGGGCCTGCCGGCGGTCTCGCTGGCCTGGGGCTTCTGGGCCGAACGCAGCGAGATGACCGGCCACCTGGCCGATTCCGACCTCGCCCGCATGGCCCGCGGCGGCGTCGTACCGCTGTCGTCGCAGGAAGGACTTGCCCTGTTCGACGCGGCGACCGCCGCGGACGAGGCACTGCTGGTTCCGGTGCGGCTCGCCGGCTCGGTGCTGCGGGGCGGGAACGGCCCCGTACCGCCGCTGCTGCGTCAGCTGGTGCGTGCGTCCGCGCGGCGCACCGCGGCAGCGTCCGCGATCGCGCCCGGCACGCCCGACGGCCTCGCCGCCGACCTGGCCGGACTGCCGGCGGCCGAGCGGGAACAGGTCGTACTGGACCTGGTGAGCACCCACATCGGCGCCGTACTGGGCTACGGACCGGGCGACCAGGTCGCAGCCGACCGCGCCTTCCGCGAACTCGGCTTCGACTCGTTGACGGCGGTGGAGCTGCGCAACCGGCTCAACGCGGCCACGGGCCTTCGGCTGCCGGCCACGCTGGTGTTCGACTACCCCACGGCCGCCGGGCTCGCCCGCCATCTGCTGGCGGAGCTGACGGCGGCGGGCGACGCCAACGGCGCCGCCACCGCGCGCCCGGCGCTCCCGGCCACCCGGACGGCTACGGCGGTGGACGAGCCGATCGCGATCGTCGCGATGAGCTGCCGCTACCCGGGCGGCATACGCACCCCGGAGGACCTGTGGGCCCTCCTCACCAGGGGCCACGACGCCATGGCCGCGTTTCCGGACGACCGTGGCTGGGACCTGGAGGCGCTGTACCACCCGGACCCGGACCACAAGGGCACGGCGTACGCCCGCGAGGGCGGTTTCCTGTACGACGCGGGCGACTTCGATCCGGCGTTCTTCGGGATCTCGCCGCGTGAGGCGCTGGCGATGGACCCGCAGCAGCGCCTGCTCCTGGAGACTTCGTGGGAGGCGCTGGAGCGGGCGGGCATCGACCCGGCGTCGGTGCGCGGCAGCCAGACCGGCGTGTTCGCCGGGATCATGCACCACGACTACGGCTCCTTGGCGATCCCGGAGGGCGTCGAGGGCTACATCGGCAACGGCACCGCCGGCAGCATCGCCTCGGGCCGTATCTCGTACACGTTCGGGTTCGAGGGTCCCGCGGTGACGGTGGACACGGCGTGCTCGTCGTCGCTGGTCGCCTTGCACCTGGCGGTGCAGTCGCTGAGGCAGGGTGAGTGTTCGCTGGCACTGGCCGGCGGTGTGACCGTGATGGCGACGCCGGCGTTGTTCGTGGAGTTCAGCCGTCAGCGGGGTCTCGCTCCCGACGGGCGCTGCAAGACGTTCGCGGCAGGCGCGGACGGGACCGGATTCTCCGAGGGCGCCGGCATGCTGCTCCTTGAGCGGCTGTCCGACGCGCGGCGCAACAAGCATCGCGTGCTGGCGGTCGTACGCGGTTCGGCCGTCAACCAGGATGGCGCGAGCAATGGTTTGACGGCGCCGAATGGTCCGTCGCAGCAGCGGGTGATCCGGGCCGCGCTGGCGAGTGGGGGTCTTTCCGCTGACCAGGTGGATGCGGTGGAGGCGCATGGTACGGGTACGAAGCTGGGTGACCCGATTGAGGCGCAGGCGCTGTTGGCGACGTACGGGCAGGACCGGCCGGAGGGCCGGCCGCTGTTGCTGGGCTCGGTGAAGTCGAACATCGGGCACACGCAGGCGGCGGCGGGTGTGGCCGGTGTGATGAAGATGGTGCTGGCCATGTGGCACGGGCTTGTGCCGCAGACGCTGCACGTCGATGAGCCGTCGCCGCACGTCGACTGGACGATGGGTTCCGTCGAGCTGGTCACCGAGGCCACGCCGTGGCCCGAGACCGGCCGACCCCGCCGCGCAGGTGTGTCGTCGTTCGGCGCCAGCGGGACGAACGCACACGTGGTCCTGGAGCACGAGCCGGCGCCGGACGTGGCTGCTGACGATCGTGCCGGAGCTGGACCGGTGGTGGTGCCGTGGGTGGTGTCGGGCCGGTCGGAGAGCGCGTTGCGGGGGCAGGCGGAGCGGTTGGCCGCTTGTGTGGGTGGGTTGTCGCCGGTGGATGTCGGGTTCTCGCTGGCTGCGACTCGGTCGGTGTTCGAGCACCGGGTTGTGGTGTTGGCTGGTGAGGGCGACGGTTTGGCGGGTGGGTTGTCTGCGGTGGTGGCGGGTGAGCCGGCTGCTGGTGTGGTTCAGGGGCAGGTGGTGCCGGGGAAGCTGGCGGTGTTGTTCTCCGGGCAGGGTAGTCAGCGGGCGGGTATGGGGCGGGAGCTGTATGAGGCGTTCCCTGTGTTCGCCGAGGCGTTTGACGAGGTGTGTGCGCAGTTCGACGGTTTGTTGGAGCGGTCGTTGCGTGAGGTTGTCTTCGGGGATGGCGATGCTCTGGATGCGACGGGGTTCACGCAGTGTGGTCTGTTCGCGTTGGAGGTTGCGCTTTACCGTCTGATCTCGTCGTGGGGTGTGATGCCTGGCTTCGTTGGTGGGCATTCGATCGGTGAGATCGTGGCTGCGTTTGTGGCGGGGGTGTGGTCGCTTGAGGATGCGTGTGTGTTGGTGGCGGCGCGTGGTCGGTTGATGCAGGCGTTGCCTTCGGGCGGGGCGATGCTGGCGGTGGAGGCTGACGAGGCGTCTGCGCGGGCTGCGTTGGCCGGGCGAGCTGCGGTGGACGTGGCTGCGGTCAACGGTCCGTCGTCCGTGGTGGTTTCCGGCGCTGAAGCGGTCGTGGCGGAGCTGGATCAGGTGTGGCGGACTGAGGGGCTGCGGGTACGTCGGCTGCGGGTGTCGCATGCGTTCCATTCGCCGTTGATGGAGCCGATGCTTGCCGAGTTCCGGCAGGTCGTCGAGCGACTGACGTATGAGGCTCCGCGTATCCCGTTGGTGTCGAATCTGACCGGTGAGCTTGTCGCGGACGAGGTGTGTGACCCGGAGTACTGGGTGCGGCACGTCCGTGAGGCAGTCCGCTTCGCTGACGGCGTCTCCCACCTCACCACCCTCGGTGTGTCTGCTTTCCTGGAGCTGGGCCCGGACGGTGTTCTCTCCTCGATGTGCCAGGACAGTGCTCCGGAGACGCTGTTCGCGCCGGTCCTGCGCAAGGACCGCGACGAAACCACCTCTCTGGTGGAGGCGCTGGCCGGGATCTATGTCCAGGGCCGGAGTGTGGACTGGGCCGCCTATCTCGCCCCTTCCCGTCCCCGGCGGGTGGAACTGCCCACCTACGCCTTCCAGCGGGAGCATTACTGGCTGGAGGCGGCGCCGACGTCCGGTGATGTCGCCTCGGTGGGTCTGGGTGCGGCCGATCACCCGTTGCTCGGTGCGGCCGTGACACTGCCCGACTCCGACGGCTGCCTGTTCACCGGCCGCGTCTCCGCGCGTACGCAGCCGTGGCTGGCGGATCACGCGGTGCTGGGTGCCGTTCTGATGCCGGGGACGGTCTTCGTGGACCTGGCCCTTCACGCCGGTGCCCGGTTCGGATGCACGCGGGTGGACGACCTGGTTCTGGAGGCACCCCTGGTCCTGCCGGAGAGCGGTGGGGTCCAGCTTCAGGTCGCCGTCGGCGGCCCGGACGACAGTGGCCGACGCCCGGTCAACGTGTACGCGCGTCAGGAGTCCGGCGACCCGGACCAGCCGTGGACGCGGCACGCCGGCGCTGTGGTGACCAAGGGTGCCGCCGAGGCCGCGGAGTCGGTTTCGGACGAGCCGGGTGTGTGGCCCCCGGTCGGGGCGGAAGCGCTGGACATCGAGGGCATGTACCAGCGGTTCGCGCTGGGCGGACTGGCGTATGGACCGGTGTTCCAGGGCGTGCGGGCGGCCTGGCGGCGCGGCGACGCGGTGTTCGCCGATATCGCGCTGCCGGAGGAGCACGCGGCGGAGGCCGTGTACTACGGACTCCACCCGGCGCTGTTGGACGCGGCCCTGCACATGGCCGGGCCGGGCGGCCTCACCGGACCGGGTGCGGAGGTCCGGGACCAGGACCAGATCCGGCTGCCGTTCGTCTGGAACGGGGTCTCCCTGTACGCCACCGGCGCGAGCAGGATCCGGGTACGGCTTTCGTCCGTCGGGGCCGACGGCGTGTCCGCGGTCGTGGCGGACGAGTCCGGCCGACTGGTGGCCTGCGTGGACGAGCTGGTGACGCGCCCGGTCACGGCCGAGCAGATCGACACGGCCCGGGGTGCCGCCCTGCGTGAGTCGCTGTTCCGGCTCGACTGGCGCGCCATGCCGCTGCCGGCGACCGAGGTGCCCTCCGCGCTCCGCTGTGCCGTGGTGGGCGGACCGGGCGACGACGGTCTGGCCGCCGGCCTGCGGTCGGGCGGCTGGGACGTGGCGACGCACGCGCACCTGAAGGCCCTGGGCGAGACCCACACCGGCTCGCACGCGGAGGGCGACGGCGGCGGCCTCTCCTTCCCGCAGTGGGTCTTCCTCCCCGTACCGGGCGCTCTCGAGACCGGCACGGGTGAGGGCGAGCGACTGCGGTCCGCGGTGGCCGGGACGCTGGCGTGGGTACAGGAATGGCTGGCGGACGACCGGTTCGTCGATGCGCGCCTGGTGATCGTCACCCAGGGCGCGGTGAACACCTCGCCGCTCACCGCGGACCCCTCCGAGCAGGCCGTACGCGACGCGGTCGGGGCCGCCGTCTGGGGCCTGGTGCGCTCGGCGCAGGCGGAACACCCCGACAGGCTGATCCTCCTCGACGTCGACGACCCGGCCGAGGCCGCGTCCGCAGTCGTGGCTGCCGCCCTCGCCTCGAGCGAGCCGCAGCTGGCCGTACGCGCAGGACGCGTACTGCTGCCCAGACTCGTCCGCGCCAAGGAGACCGGACCGACCAAGGAGACCGGACCGACCAAGGAGAGCGGGTCGTTCGTGGACCGCGGACCGGCTGCGACCTGGGACCCGCAGGGCACCGTGCTGATCACCGGCGCGAGTGGCACTCTCGCCGGTCTTGTGGCCCGGCACCTCGTGGCCGAGCACGGGATACGGCACCTGCTGCTGCTGAGCCGCAGGGGCGCCGAGGCGGATGGGGCGGCGGAACTGACGGCTCAACTCACCGCGGCGGGCGCCTCGGTGACCTGGGCAGCCTGTGACGCGGCGGACCGCGACGCCCTCGGCACGGTGCTCGCGGGTATCCCCGCCGAACACCCGCTGAAGGGCGTGGTGCACGCGGCAGCCGTGCTGGATGACGGAGTCGTCACCTCGCTGACCCCGCAGCGGATCGGCGCGGTGCTGCGCCCGAAGGCGGAGGCGGCTGCCGTCCTCCACGAACTGACGGCCGACGCCGACCTCACCGCGTTCGTGCTCTTCTCCTCCGCGGCGGGCACGCTGGGCGCTGCCGGACAGGGCAACTACGCCGCCGCGAACGCGTTCCTCGACGCACTCGTGACCCGGCGCCGCGCCCAGGGCCTGCCCGGTCTGTCGCTGGCCTGGGGGTTGTGGGAGCAGCGCAGCGCGCTGACCGGCGGCCTGGGCGAGGCGGACCAGCGACGCATGGCCGGCATCGGACTCGGCGGACTGCCGACGGCCGACGGACTGGCGCTGTTCGACGCCTGCTGTGCCGGCGAGGCCCCGGTGGTCGCCCCGATGCGGCTGGACGTGGCGGCCGTACGGGCGGCGGTCCGCGACAGCGGCGGCGAAGTGCCGTACGTACTACGGGACTTGGTGCGAGCGCTGCCCAGGCAGCGGCAGGCCGCGGAGGCCGCCGGGGCGGCAGCGGCGGGCCTCCGGGAACGGCTGGCCGGTGCGCCGGTGGTGGATGGCGAACGCATCGTGCGGGACGCCGTACGCCGCAATGTCGCGGCCGTACTCGGCCACGGCGGAATGGAAACCGTGGAACCGTCCCGCGCCTTCAAGGATTTCGGATTCGACTCCCTGACGGCGGTGGAACTGCGCAACCGGCTCAACGCGGTCACCGGACTGCGCCTGCCAGCCACCCTCGTATTCGACTATCCGACACCGACGGCCCTGGCCGCCTTCCTCCACCAGGAGCTGGCTCCCCAGGGCGCACACGGCAGCGACACCGCCGACGTGCCGGTGTCGGTGAGCCTCGACCGGCTCGAAGCCGGGCTGTCGGCCATGACCTTGGAGGAGATCGGCCGCACCGACGTGATGGAACGGCTGCGGAATCTCCTCGCGAAATTCGGTGACACACAGGAAGGCACGGAAAGCGCCGATCTCGTCGAGAAGCTCGAATCGGCGACGGACGGCGACCTCTTCAGAATGGTGGACGATCTCGGAATCAGCTGAACCGACCGTCCTGACAACCGTCCTGATGGACGAGCGACCGGCCTCGGTCGAAGTCCAACCCCTTCCGCCGACTGCCTTGTGGCCGACTGCTTTTTGATGGGAAAGCGCGATGAGTAACGAAGACAAGCTCCGGGATTACCTCAAGCGGGTCATTGCCGAACTGCACCAGACGCGGCAGCGCCTGGTGGAGGCGGAGACTGCGGACCACGAGCCGATCGCCATCGTGGCGATGAGCTGCCGCTACCCGGGCGGCGTGCGCTCCCCGGAGGAGCTGTGGCGGCTGGTGTCTGCCGGCGCAGACGCCGTTTCGGGCTTTCCCGAGGACCGCGGCTGGGACGTGGAAGGGCTGTACGACCCGGACCCGAGCGCCGTCGGCAAGAGCTATGCGCGCGAAGGCGGCTTCCTGCACGCGGCCGGCGACTTCGACCCGGCGTTCTTCGGCATCTCGCCGCGCGAGGCCCTGGCCATGGACCCGCAGCAGCGGCTGCTGCTGGAGACGGGCTGGGAGGCGTTCGAACGCGCGGGCATCGACCCGGCCTCGGTACGCGGTACCCGCACCGGAATCTTCACCGGTGTCATGTATCACGACTACGGCACCGGCCTCGACGCCGTCCCCGCCGGGCTCGAGGGCTACCTCGGCAACGGCACCGCCGGCAGCATCGCCTCCGGCCGGGTGTCCTACACGCTCGGCCTGGAGGGCCCGGCCGTCACCATCGACACGGCCTGTTCGTCGTCCCTGGTGGCCCTCCACTGGGCCGCCCAGGCCCTCCGCCGGCGCGAGTGCACGCTCGCTCTGGCCGGTGGCGTCACGGTGATGTCCACTCCCGGAACCTTCGTGGAGTTCAGCCGCCAGCGCGGCCTCGCCCCCGACGGCCGCTGCAAGCCGTTCGCGGCGGCCGCGGACGGCACCGGGTGGGGCGAGGGCGTGGGCATGCTCCTGCTGGAGCGCCTGTCCGACGCGCGCCGCAACGGCCACCCCGTACTCGCCGTGGTCCGGGGCTCCGCCCTGAACCAGGACGGCGCGAGTAACGGTCTCACGGCACCGAACGGCCCCTCCCAGCAGCGGGTGATCCGGGCGGCCCTCGCGGACGCCAGGCTCTCCGCCAAGCAGGTCGACGTGGTGGAGGCGCACGGTACGGGTACGACTCTGGGCGACCCGATCGAGGCGCAGGCGCTGCTGGCGACGTACGGCCAGGACCGCCCCGAGGGCCGACCGCTGCGGCTGGGCTCGATCAAGTCGAACATCGGGCACACGCAGGCGGCGGCCGGTGTCGCCGGGATCATCAAGATGGTGCAGGCGATGCGTCATGACCTGCTGCCGCAGTCGCTGCACGTCGACGAGCCGTCGCCGCATGTGGACTGGTCGGCGGGCGCTGTCGAGCTGCTGACCGACGCCACGCCGTGGCCGGAGACCGAGGAACCCCGCCGGGCCGGTGTGTCGTCCTTCGGCATCAGCGGCACCAACGCCCACATCATCCTCGAGGAGGCTCCCGCTTCGGCTCCGGAGGAGGAGTCGGCGGCGGAGCCGGCTGGGGATGTCGTGCCGCCGGTGGTGGTGCCGTGGGTGGTGTCGGGCAAGTCCGAGGAGGCGCTGCGGGCGCAGGCGGCGCGGCTGGCCGCCTCTGTACCTGAACTGTCGCCGGTGGATGTGGGGTTCTCGCTCGCCACGACTCGGTCGGTGTTCGAGCAGCGGGCCGTGGTCCTGGACGG
>NZ_JAERRF010000063.1 GCF_016741875.1 Streptomyces coffeae
GTTGACGGCCGAGCCACGGACCACGGCCAGCACCTGGTGGCCGTTGCGCTCGGCGTCCGACAGCCGCTCCAGCAGCAGTACGCCGATGCCCTCGGCGAGGCCCATGCCGTCGGCCCCCGCCGCGAACGCCTTGCAGCGGCCGTCGGCGGCGAGCCCTCGCTGCCGGCTGAAGGCGATGAACGCACTGGGGTTGGGCATGACCGCGACACCGCCCGCGAGGGCCAGCGTGCACTCGCCCTGCCGCAGCGACTGCACCGCCAGGTGCAGGGCGACCAGCGACGACGAACACGCCGTGTCCACCGTCACCGCGGGACCCTCGAACCCGAAGGAGTAGGCGACGCGGCCGGTCACGACGCTGGCCGCGTTGCCCGTCATCAGATGGCCTTCGGAGCCCGCGGGTGCCTCATGCACGCGCGGCCCGTACTCCTGGTAGTTGTTGCCGATGAAGACGCCGGTGCGGCTGCCGCGCAGGGACAGCGCGGGCACGCCGAGGCGTTCGAAGGCCTCCCAGGACGTTTCCAGCAGCAGCCGCTGCTGGGGGTCCATCGCGGCCGCCTCACGCGGCGAGATCCCGAAGAAGGCGGGGTCGAACTCGGCGGCGTCGTAGAGGAAGCCGCCCTCGCGCACGTAGGTCTTGCCCGGGGCGTCGGGGTCGGGGTCGTAGATGCCCTCGATGTCCCAGCCGCGGTCGGTGGGCAGTCCGCCGATCGCGTCCCCGTCGGACATGATCAGCTGCCACAACTCCTCCGGGGATGTCACTCCACCGGGGTAGCGGCAGCTCATCGCGACGATCGCGACGGGGTCGTCGTCGGTCGCGGTCGACCCGGGCGCCACGGTACCGGTCAGCAGCGCGGCGTCCGCGCCGGCGGCCGTCGCCGCCCCGCCGCCGAAGAGCTGCTCCAGGATGTAGTCGCCGAGTACGGCGCTGCTGGGGTAGTCGAAGATCAGGGTGGCGGGCAGCCGCAGCCCCGTGGTCGTGTTCAGGCGGTTGCGCAGCTCCACCGCCGTCAGGGAGTCGAATCCGAGGTCTTTGAAGGCGCGTTCGGAGTCGAGAGTGTCCGGGGTGGCGTGCCCCAGGACGGCCGCCACCTGCTCGTGCACGAGGTCGAGGACGGCGTGTCCGCGCTCGCCGGGTGTCAGGACCGCCAGCCGCTGCCGGAGCGGCGAGGCCGCGTCGGCGTCGGGGCCGGCGGCGTCCCGGGGAATGGCGGCGCTCTCCTGCTGGATGCGCCGCGCCTCGGGAAGCTCTGCCAGCAGCGGGCTGGGGCGGGCGGAGGTGAAGACCGGGATGAAGCTCTCCCAGTCGATGTCGGCGATCGCCAGGTGTGTCTGGTCGTGGTCGAGTGTCTGCTGGAGCGCGGCGATGCCGAGGTCGACGTCCATGAACCGCAGGCCGCGACGCCGGAGTTGGTCCAAGTCGAGGGCCTCGGGCGCGTTGTCGCCGACCGCGTCCCACACGCCCCAGGCCACCGATGTAGCGGTCAGACCGTTCGCCCGGCGGCGTTCGGCGAGCGCGTCGAGGTAGGCGTTGGCCGCCGCGTACGCGCCGTGGTCGCCGACGCCCCAGACGGACGAGACGGACGAGAACAGGACGAACGCGTCGAGCGGGGTGTCGCCCAGCAGCGCGTCGAGGTGCGCCGCGCCCGCGGCCTTGGCGTTCATGACGTCGGCGAACTCGGCCGCCGTCGTCTCGGCCAGCGACGCCAGGTCGATGTAGGCGGCGCCGTGGATGACGGCGGTGAGGGGGCAGTCCTCCGGAACGGACGCGAGGACGCCCGCCACCGCGTCGCGGTCCGCGACGTCGCAGGCGGTGATGGTGACCCGGGTGCCGAGCGCGGCGAGTTCGGCGATCAGGGCGTCCGCGCCGGGCGCGGCGGGCCCGCGGCGGCTCGTCAGGATCAGGTGTTCGGCCCCGTTGCGGGCCAGCCACAGCGCGAGCTGGGTGCCGAGGGCGCCGGTTCCGCCGGTGACGAGGACCGTGCCCCGGGGCTTCCAGGTACGGCCGGGACGACTGTCGCCCAGCGGCGCGGGCTCCAGCCGGCGCAGCATGACCCCGGCGGCGCGGACGGCCACCTGGTCCTCGGCGTCGGCGCCCGTCAGGACGCCCGCGAGCTGCGTGCGAGCCCGCCCGTCCAGGGTGGCGGGCAGGTCGACCAGGCCGCCCCAGCTGTCCGGGTACTCCACGGCGGCGACCCGGCCCATGCCCCACACCGTGGCCTGTGCCGGGCCGGCCAGCGGGTCGGCGCTGCCGGTGGACACCGCGCCCCGCGTGGCACACCACAGTCGCGCGCCGGTGTCGAGGTCGCCCAGGGCCTGGATCAGGCTCAGGGTGAGCACCAGGCCGGTGGTGGTGACGGGGTGCTCCGGGTACGGGGTCTCGTCCAGCGCCAGCAGCGACAGGACGCCGGCCGGCGTGTGGTCCGCGGTGACCTCACTCAGCCGCCGCGCCAGTACGGCGCGGTCCGCGTCGTTCACGTCCAGGGCGAGGGGCATGACGTCGGCGCCGTGCTCCTCGAGCGCCCGCCGTACGTCCGCCACCAGCGGGTCGGCGCCGCACGCGTCCGGGGTGACGAGGAGCCACGTCCCCGCGAGAGAGGGCGCCGCCGTGCCGGTCGTACGACGCCACACGGCGCGGTAGCGCCACGCGTCCACGGTCGACTCGGAACGCCGCTGCCGGCGCCACTGCGCGAGGGCGGGCAGGACGGCGTCGAGCGACTCCTGCTGTTCGATGGACTCGACACTGAGTGTGGCCGCCAGCGCTTCGCCGTCCTGCCGCTCGACCGCGTCCCAGAAGATCGCGTCCGTACGGTCACCGGTCGCCAGGCCGTGCCCGAGGGGGCCGGTCTTCGTGGCCTCCAGCCAGTAACGCTGGTGCTGGAAGGCGTACGTCGGCAGCTCGACTCGACGAGCACCCGTACCCTCGAACAACGCCGCCCAGTCGACCGACGCCCCACCGCCGAACGCCTCCGCCACCGACGCGACGAACCGCTCCAGACCGCCCTCGTCACGACGCAGCGAACCCACCACCGTCACAGGCGAGTTCCCGTGCTCCTCGGCCGTCTGCTCCACACCCATCGTCAGCACCGGGTGCGCACTGGACTCCACGAACACACGGAAACCGTCATCCAGCAGAGCACGCACGGTGTCGGCGAAACGGACCGTCCGGCGCAGATTGCGGTACCAGTAGCCCGCATCCAGACCAGAGGTGTCCAGCACACCGGCGGTCACCGTCGAATAGAAGGGAACAGAAGCCGCCCGGGGAGCGACGTCCGCCAGCTCCCGCAGGAGGACACGCTCGATCTCCTCCACATGAGCGCAGTGCGAGGCGTAATCCACCGCGATACGGCGAGCCCGCACACCATCCGCCTCACACGCGGCCAACAGCTCGTCCAACGCGTCCGCGTCACCCGAAACAACAACCACGGCCGGGCCGTTGACCGCCGCAACCGCCAGACGACCCTCCCAAGCCGCCAGCCGCTCCTGAACCGCCTCGACGCCGAGGGAGACGGACACCATGCCCCCGCGCCCGGACAGCGCCCGAATCGCCTTGCTCCGCAGCGCCACCACCTTCGCCGCATCCCCGAGCGACAACGCACCAGCCACAGCCGCAGCGGCAATCTCACCCTGCGAATGACCGATCACCGCAGCCGGCTCGACACCATACGACCGCCACACCTCGGCCAACGACACCATCGCAGCCCACAACACCGGCTGCACAACATCGACCTGCTCCAGCCGGCCCACACTGTCCATGTCCCGCAAGATGTCGGTCAGCGACCAGTCCACGAACGGCCCCAACGCAGCCGCACACTCACCAATCCGCTGAGCGAACACCGGCGAGGAATCCAGCAGTTCAGCCGCCATCCCCAGCCACTGCGAACCCTGACCAGGGAACACGAAGGCGACCCCGGTGCCGCGTCGCACGGTGCCCTCGATCAGAGCGGGGGTGGCGCGGCCGGCGACGTACGACTGGAGTTCCCGTATCGCGGCCGTGCGGTCGGGGGCCAGGACAACGGCGCGGTGGTCGAAGGCGGTCCGGGTGGTGGCGAGGGAGAGGGCGATGTCGGTGCCGGTCGCCTCGGGGTGGGCTTCGGCGTGCTCCAGGAGGCGTGCGGCCTGGGCGCGCAGTGCTGTCACGGACTTCGCCGACAGCACCCAGGGGACGGCCGGCAGGGCCCTCGGTGCCTGGGCGGCCGGTGTGGCCAGGGTGTCCTCGTCGGTGTCGGCCCGCGGGGCGGGGGGTTCTTCGACGATGGCATGGGCGTTGGTTCCGCTGATGCCGAAGGAGGACACGCCGAACCGGCGCGGTTCCTCGCCCTCGGGCCACGGGGTGGTCTCGGTCAGCAGCTCAACAGCGCCCGCCGACCAGTCCACGTGGGGCGAGGGCTGGTCCACGTGCAGGGTGCGCGGGAGCACGCCGTGCCGCATGGCCAGCACCATCTTCATCAGGCCGGCCACGCCTGCCGCGGCCTGGGTGTGCCCGATGTTGGACTTGACGGAGCCGAGCAGCAGCGGCTTGTCGGCGGGGCGCTCGCGGCCGTAGGTGGCCAGCAGCGCCTGCGCCTCGATGGGGTCGCCGAGCTTCGTGCCGGTGCCGTGGGCCTCGACGGCCGCGATCTGGGCGGGGGTCAGTTCGGCGTCCGCCAGGGCGGCGCGGATCACACGCTGCTGGGAGGGACCGTTGGGGGCGGACAGTCCGCTGCTGGCGCCGTCCTGGTTGATGGCCGTACCGCGGACGACCGCCAGGACGGGGTGCCCATTGCGGCGGGCGTCGGAGAGGCACTCCAGGAGGAGCATGCCCGCACCCTCGGCGGGGGCGAAGCCGTCGGCCGCGGCGGCGAAGGGCTTGCAGCGGCCGTCGGGGGCGAGTCCACGCTGGCGGCTGAAGCCGATGAAGGTTCCGGGGGTGGCCATGACGGTGACGCCGCCGGCGAGGGCGAGGGAGCACTCGCCGCGGCGCAGGGCCTGCACGGCGAGGTGCAGGGCGACCAGGGAGGAGGAGCAGGCGGTGTCCACCGTGACGGCGGGGCCCTCCAGGCCGAGGGTGTAGGCGACACGGCCGGACACCACGCTGATGGCGCTGCCGGTCACGAGGTGGCCCTCGACGCCGTCGCGGGCCTCGTGGACGCGCGGGCCGTAGTCGGGTGCGACGGCGCCGGCGAAGACGCCGGCCTGGCTGCCCTTGAGGGAGGTCGGGTCGATGCCCGCGCGCTCGATGGCCTCCCAGGCGGTCTCCAGCAGCAGCCGCTGCTGCGGGTCCATCGCCGTCGCCTCACGGGGCGAGATGCCGAAGAAGTCGGCGTCGAAGTCGCCCGCCTCGGCGAGGAAGCCGCCCTCGCGGGCGTACGTGGTGCCCGGCCGGTCGGGGTCGGGGTCGTAGACGGCGTCGCTGTCCCAGCCGCGGTCGGCGGGGAACGGCGTGATCGCGTCCTCCTCGCCGCTCACCAGGCGCCACAGGTCCTCGGGGGTGCGGACGCCCCCGGGGAAGCGGCAGCCCATCCCCACGATCGCGATCGGCTCGTGGGCCGCCGCCTCCACCTCCTGCAGGCGGTTGCGGGTCTGATGCAAATCGGCCGTGACCCGCCGGAGATAGCCGAGGAGCTTTTCTTGTTCCGACATCAGGACCTCACGAGCTTGGGAGCTGGGTGTACAGCGGGAAGGACAGGAGGCGGCGCGGGGCGGCCGTGGTGGGCGCGGGAGTGGTCAAGCGGATCAGGACTCCCCCGCGGAGCCGAACTCCTGGTCGATGAAGGCGAAGAGTTCGTCCGCGTCCGCGGTCTCCAGCTGGTCGGCGACGGCCGGGGCGCCGGGCTCGGCGGCGCCGGACGCCGGGGCGGCCTCCTCCGGTGTTCCGTCGCCCCAGGCGGAGACGGTGGACAGGAGATCCCGGAGCCGGCCGGTGACCAGCTCGCGTGCCCCCGCGTCGGTGCCGGCGGCCGACTCGCGCAGCGCGGCCTCCAGCCGGTCGAGTTCGGCGGTGAGGGCAGCGTCCGGCACCCCGGCTGCCGGGGCGGGCGCGAACTCCTCGTCGAGGAGTCCGGCGAGTGCCTCGGGGGTCGGGTAGTCGAAGATCAGCGTGGCCGGCAGCCGCAGCCCCGTGGCCGCGTTGAGCCGGTTGCGCAGTTCGACGGCGGTGAGTGAGTCGAAGCCGAGTTCGAGGAAGCCCCGGTCGGCGACGATGGACACTGCGGAGCCGTGGCCGAGCACGGTGGCGCCGTGCTCCTGGACCAGCCGCAGCAGCGTCCGCCGCCGCTCCGGCGCGGCGAGCCCGGCCAGCCGCTGCGCCGGCGACGGCTCGTCGGAGCGCCGCGGTTCCTGGACGCGGGACCGCCGGGCCGGTACGGGGCGCCGTACGATGCCGCGCAGCACGGCGGGCGGCGGGGTGGCGCCCTGGGCAGCCTCGGCGACCAGCGCGCCGGTGTCCAGCCGGGCGGGCACCACGAGGGCCTCCGCCAGGCCGCCCGCCGCGTCGAGGAGCGCCAGGCCCTCCTCGGAGGAGAAGGGCAGCAGGCCGCTGCGGGTCATGCGGGACAGGTCCGCCTGGTTCAGGTGGCCGGTCATTCCGGTGCGCTGGGCCCACAGACCCCAGGCCAGGGACGTCGCGGGCAGACCCTGCGCGTGACGGTGCTGGGCGAGGGCGTCCAGGAAGGTGTTGGCCGCGGCGTAGTTCGCCTGGCCCGCGGAGCCGAAGACGCCGGCGGTCGAGGAGAAGAGGGCGAACAAGGTGAGGTCGAAGCGCTGGGTGAGCTGGTGGAGGTGCCATGCCGCCTCCGCCTTGGCGCGCAGTACGGCATCGAGGCGCTCCGGCGTCAGGGACGCCACCGTGGCGTCGTCCAGGACGCCCGCCGCATGCACCACGCCGGTCAGACCGCGCCCGTCCGGCAGGCCGGAAAGCAGCTCCGACAGCGCGTCGCGGTCGGCGACGTCGCAGGCGGCGATCCGCACCGTGGCGCCCAGGGCGGCCAGTTCCTCCCGGAGTTCCGGCATGTCCTCGGCGGCCGGGCCACGCCGACTGACCAGCAGCAGGCTGCGCACCCCGTGCCGCTGCACCAGGTGCCGGGCGACGAGCCGGCCGAGGCTGCCCGCGGCGCCCGTGACCAGCACGGTGCCGTCGGGCTCCGGCGCGGCGGCGGGAACGCTGAGCACCAGCTTGCCGATGTGGCGGGCCTGGCTCATGAACCGGAAGGCCTCCGGCGCGCGGCGTACGTCCCACACGCGGGTGGGCAGCAGCCGCAGCCGGCCGCGCGCGAAGAGGTCGAGGACCTCGGCCAACATCTCGCCGATCCGCTCGGGACCGGCCTCACCCAGGTCGAAGGCCCGGTAGCCGACCCCCGGGTGGGCCGCCGCCACGGCGTCGGCCTCCCGCACGTCCGTCTTGCCCATCTCCACGAACCGCCCGCCGGCCCGGAGCAGGCCGAGCGAGGCGTCCACGAACTCCCCGGCCAGGGAGTTGAGGACGACGTCCACCCCGCCCGCGCTATCGCCGAACCGGCCTGCGAACTCCAGCGAGCGCGAGGACGCCAGGTGCGCGTCGTCGACGCCCAGCGCCCGCAGCACGTCCCACTTGGCGGGGCTCGCGGTGGCGAACACCTCGACGTCCCAGGCCCGGGCGAGTTGCACCGCCGCCATGCCGACCCCGCCCGCGGCGGAGTGCACCAGCAGGGACTCGCCGGTGCGTACGCCGGCCAGCTCGCGCAGCGCGTACAGCGCGGTCACGTACACGATGGGGACCGACGCGGCCTCGGTGAACGACCAGCCGTCCGGCACACGGGCCAGCGTCCGCCGGTCCGCCACGACCAGCGGTCCGAACCCGCCGGACCAGATGCCCATCACCCGGTCGCCGACCGCGAAGGACGAAACCCCGGGTCCGGTGGCCACAACGACGCCCGCTCCCTCGCCGCCCATCAGGGCAGCGTCGGGGTACATCCCCAGGGCGAGGAGCACGTCGCGGAAGTTCAGTCCGGTGGCCCGTACGGCGATCCGTACGTCGTGCTCGCCGAGTTCCCGGGTCGCGTCCGCTGCCTCCCGCAGCCGCAGGCCCTCCAGCGTCCCGTCCTCGGACGCCGTCAGCCGCCAGGCCGGTACGCCGTTCTCGGGCACCAGCACCCCGTCGGCGACACCGCCGGCCAGCCGCGGCACGCGCACCCGCCCGTGCCGGAGGGCCAGTTGGGGTTCCCCGGTCAGCACCGCCTCGTGCAGAGCGGCGAGCGACTCGTCGGTGTCGTCCACGTCCAGCAGGACGAACCGGTCCGGCTGCTCGGCCTGCGCCGACCGCACCAGACCCCACACGGCGGCGGCCGGCAGGTCGGTCACGTCCTCACCGGGCACGGCCGACAGCGCGCCCCGGGTCACCAGGACCAGCCGTGCCCGGTCGAGACCGTCGGTGGCCAGCCACGCCTGTACCAGTTCCAGAGTCCGATGCGTCACCCCCCGCGTCGCCGCCACGACGTCGTCCTCGACGCCCGACACGACACCGGCGAAGACCAGCTCGGGTGTGCGAGAGCCGGAGACCGACTGCTCCGCGAGATCAGCCAGGTCGGTGTACTCCTGCGGGGCCCGGCCGGCCGTCTTGAGCGCGCCGGCCAGCTCCAAAGCATCGGATCCGACGACAGCACAGTCGCCGTCCGCGCCCAGCGTGCCGGTTTCGCTACCGGGCGCCTCGGTCCAGTCCACCCGGTACAGCGCCTCGTTCACCCCGCCCGGCGCTGACGCCGCGACCTGGTCGGCCGTGACCGCCCGCGTCACCAGCGCGTCCGCGCTCGCGACCGGCGTGCCCGCCGTGTCGGCGACCAGCACCGACATCCCGTCGGCCCCGGCCGGCGTCAGCCGCACGCGCAGCGTCGAGGCACCCGTCGCGTACAGCGACACCCCACGCCACACGAACGGCAGACGGATCGCGCCGGAGTCCCGCTCCGTGTCCGTCAGCCAGGCGTGCAGCGCCGAGTCCAGCAGTGCGGGGTGCAGGCCGAAGCGGTCCACGTCGGCTCGCTGTTCCTCGGCAAGAGCGACTTCGGCGAACACCTCGTCGCCACGCCGCCAGGCCGCGTTCAGGCCACGGAACGCCGGCCCGTAGACCAGGCTCGTGTCGGCCAACTGTTCGTAGAGCCCGTCGAGTTCCACCTCCTGCGCACCCACGGGCGGCCACACACTCAGTTCCGCGCCCGGCACAGATCCTTCGTCTCCGGAGCCGAGCACACCGGAGGCATGCCGCGTCCACGTCCCGTCGGAGGTGCCGTCCCGGCGCGAGTACACACCGAGTTCCCGCCGTTCGCCGTCCGCCGGACCGTCCAGCACGACCTGCACCTGTACGCCGCCCTCCTCGGGCAGCGCCAGCGGCGCCTCCAGGGTCAGTTCCTCCAGCCGGTCGCAGCCGACCGCGTCCCCGGCACGGAGCGCCAGCTCCACGAACGCCGTCCCGGGGAGCAGGGGCGTGCCCTGCACCGCGTGGTCGGCCAGCCAGGGGTGTGTGCGCAGTGACAGCCGGCCCGTCAGCAGCGCCCCGTCCGACGCGGGCAGCGTGACGGCCGCACCGAGCAACGGGTGGTCGGCGGAGGAGAGACCGGCCGACGTGACATCGGCCGGGGTGGCGGGTTCCGACTCCAGCCAGTAGCACTGGTGCTGGAAGGCGTAGGTGGGCAGGTCGACGCGGGTGGCGCCGGTCCCCGCGAAGACACCGGCCCAATCGACACTCGCGCCACCGACGAACGCCTCGGCGGCCGAGGTCAGGAAGCGGAGCAATCCGCCCTCGTTCCGGCGCAGCGAACCGACCGCCGTGACAGGGGTGTTGATGTGGGTCTCGGCGGTCTGCTCGATGCCCATCGTCAACACCGGGTGCGCACTGGACTCCACGAACAGACGGAAACCGTCATCCAGCAGAGCACGCACGGTGTCGGCGAAACGGACCGTCCGACGCAGATTGCGGTACCAGTAGCCCGCGTCCAGAGCGGCAGTGTCCAGCACCTCAGCGGTCACGGTCGAATAGAAGGGGACATGCGCCGCCTGAGGGGCAATGTCCGCCAAGTCGCGCAGAAGGACGTCCTCGATCTCCTCCACATGAGCGCAGTGCGAGGCGTAATCCACGGCGATACGACGAGCCCGCACACCATCCGCCTCACAGCTCGTGAGGAGTTCGTCCAGGGCGTCCGCCTCGCCGGAAACGACCACCACAGCAGGTCCGTTGACCGCCGCAACCGCCAGACGACCGCCCCAGGCGGTCAGCCGCTCCTGGACCGCCTCGACGCCGAGGGAGACAGACACCATCCCGCCAAGCCCGGACAGCGCCCGAATCGCCTTGCTCCGCAGCGCCACCACCTTCGCCGCATCCTGCAACGACAACGCGCCGGCCACAGCGGCAGCGGCGATCTCACCCTGCGAGTGACCGATCACCGCGGCCGGCTCGACACCATACGACCGCCACACCTCGGCCAACGACACCATCACAGCCCACAACACCGGCTGGACGACATCGACCTGCTCCAGCCAACCCTCGCCGTCGCTGTCGCGAAGAATGTCGGTCAGCGACCAGTCCACGAACGGCGCCAACGCAGCCGCACACTCACCGATCCGCTCCGCGAACACCGTTGAGGAAGCGAGGAGTTCCGCTGCCATGCCGACCCACTGCGAACCCTGACCGGGGAACACGAACACCGTCTGGCCACGTGAACCGGCCACGCCCCGCACCACACCGGGCAGTACACGTCCGTCGGCCAACGCGCCCAGGCCGTCCACAAGTCCGTCCCGGTCTGCCGCGAGGACCACGGACCGGTGCTCGAACACCGACCGAGTGGTCGCGAGCGACAACCCGACGTCCACGGGCGACAACTCGGCCCCGTCAAGCACGAACGCGCTCAGTCGCTCGGCCTGGGCCTCCAGCGCACTGTCCGAGCGGCCCGAGACCACCCACGGCACCACCACAGGCGGCTCGACATCCGCAGCCGGCCCCTCCTCCGGAAGCGAATCCGGTGCCTGTTCGAGTACGGCGTGGGCATTGGTCCCGCTCATGCCGAACGAGGAGACGGCCGCGCGTCGGGGCCGCCCCGTCTCGGGCCAGGCCACGTCCTCCGTCAGCAGCCGCACCGCTCCCTCGGACCAGTCGACGTGCGGTGTGGGTTCGTCCAGGTGGAGCGTGCGCGGCAGTACGCCGTGCTGCATGCCCAGGACCATCTTGATCACACCGGCGACACCGGCCGCGGCCTGCGTGTGCCCGATGTTCGACTTCACCGAGCCCAGCCACAGCGGCCGGTTCTCGGGCCGGTCCTGCCCGTACGTCGCGATCAGCGCCTGTGCCTCGATGGGGTCGCCGAGCTTGGTACCCGTGCCGTGCGCCTCGACCACGTCCACCTCGGTGGCCGGGACCTGGGCGTTCGCCAACGCGGCCCGGATCACCCGCTGTTGGGAGGGGCCGTTGGGCGCCGTGAGACCGTTGCTCGCGCCGTCCTGGTTGATGGCCGTCCCCCGGACGACGGCCAGCACCTGGTGCCCGTTGCGGCGAGCGTCGGACAGCCGCTCCAGCAGGAGGACGCCGACGCCCTCGGCCGGTCCGAAACCGTCGGCGGCGGCGGAGAACGGCTTGCAGCGGCCGTCGGGTGCCAGTCCGCGCTGGCGGCTGAAGCCGACGAAGGTCCACGGCGTGGACATGATCGCCGAACCGCCGGCCAGGGCCATCGGGCACTCGCCCTGCCGCAGCGACTGCACGGCCAGATGCAGGGCCACCAGCGACGAGGAGCACGCCGTATCCACGGCCACGGCGGGCCCTTCGAAGCCGAGGACGTACGCGAGGCGGCCGGAAGTGACGCTGAGAGCGTTTCCGGTGACGAGGTAGCCCTCGACGCCGCTCGACGGGTCGTGGCTGCCCGTGCCGTAGCCGTGTGAGCCGCCGCCCATGAAGACACCGGTCTGGCTACCCCGCAGGGCAGCCGGGTCGATGCCCGCGCGTTCGAACGCCTCCCAGCCCGTCTCCAGCAGCAGCCGCTGCTGCGGGTCCATGGCCAGGGCCTCGCGCGGTGAGATGCCGAAGAACGCCGGGTCGAAGCCGCCCGCGTCGGAGACGAAGCCGCCGTGACGCGCGTAGGTCTTCCCTGGGGCGTCGGGGTCGGGGTCGTACAGCCCCTCCGCGTCCCAGCCACGGTCCTCGGGGAACCCGGAGATCGCGTCGCGGCCCTCGGTCAGCAGTGCCCACAGCTCCTCGGGCGACCGCACACCGCCGGGGAAGCGGCAGCTCATCCCGACGATGGCGATGGGTTCCTGGTCCGACACGGCCCGGCGGGCAGGCGCGGCGGGGGCGGGGGCGGGGGCGTCGTCCTGGCGGCCGAGGAGTTCGGCGTGCAGGTATTCCGCGAGGGCGACCGGAGTCGGGTGATCGAAGACGAGGGTGGCCGGCAGCCGGTGCCCGGTGGCGGTGTTGAGCCGGTTGCGCAGCTGGACAGCGGTGAGGGAGTCGAAGCCGTGGTCCTTGAAGGTGAGTTCGGGCGCGACCCCGTCCGGGGTGGCGTGCCCGAGAACGCCGGCGGCCTGTTCCTGCACCAGCCGCAGCAGCATACGCTGCCGCTCCGCCTCGCCCGCGCGCAGCAGGCTCCGCCGCAGGGACGACTCCTCGGTGTCCGAGGCCGCCTGGGCCAGCGCGCGCCGGGTCACGGTGCTCCGGCCCGGTTCGTCGGCCGCCGTACGGGTGGCGAGGTCGGCCACCGCCGACAGCTGCTCCTGCGACACCGGGCGCGTCACCAGGGCATCCGCGGTCGCGACCGGCAAGCCCGCCGCATCGGCGACCAGGACCGACATCCCGTCGGCCCCGGCCGGCGCCAGCCGCACGCGCAGCGTCGAGGCACCCGTCGCGTACAGCGACACCCCACGCCACACGAACGGCAGCCGCGTGCCCTCCAGGACACCACCATCCGTGTCCAGCGGACCCAGGCCCGCCTGCAACGCGGTGTCCAGCAGCACGGGGTGGATTCCGTACCGGGCCACGTCCGCTCGGTCCGCCTCCGGCAGCGCCACCTCGGCGAACACCTCGTCACCGCGCCGCCAGGCCGCGTTCAGCCCCTGGAACGCCGACCCGTACGCGACTCCGGTCCGCGCCAGCCGCTCATAGAAGCCGGCGAGCTCGACCGCGTGAGCGCCCGCGGGCGGCCACACGCTCAATTCTCCCTCCGGCGCGGAGGTTTCGGCTGCGGAGACCAGAACACCGGAGGCATACCGGGTCCAGGGACCATCCACGGTGTCCTCGTTACGGGCGTACACCTCGACGGAGCGCGCCCCGCTCCCGCCGGGCCCGCCGACAGTCACCTGAACCTGTACGGCACCGCGCTCCGACAGCGCGAGCGGCGCCTCCAGCATCAGCTCCTCCACGCGGTCGCAGCCCACGGTCTCAGCCGCCCGCAACGCCAACTCCACGAAGACGGAGGCCGCAAGCAACGGCGTGCCCTGCACCGCGTGCTCGGCCAGCCAGGGGTGCGTACGCAGTGACAACCGTCCCGTCAGCAGCGCCCCGTCGGACGCGGGCAGCGTGACGGCAGCGCCGAGCAAGGGGTGATCGGCGGAGGAGAGACCGGCCGACGTGACATCGCCCTGGCGGGCGGCGGACGCTTCGATCCAGTAGTGCTGCTCTTGGAAGGCGTAGGTGGGCAGGTCGACGCGGGTGGCGCCGGTCCCTGCGAAGACACCGGCCCAATCGACACTCGCGCCACCGACGAACGCCTCGGCGGCCGACGTCAGGAAGCGGAGCAATCCGCCCTCGTTCCGGCGCAGCGAACCGACCGCCGTGACAGGGGTGTTGATGTGAGTCTCGGCGGTCTGCTCGATGCCCATCATCAACACCGGGTGCGCACTGGACTCCACGAACAGACGGAAACCATCGTCGAGCAGGGCACACACAGTCTCGGCGAAACGGACCGTCCGACGCAGATTGCGGTACCAGTAGCCCGCATCCAGACCAGAGGTGTCCAGCACCTCAGCGGTCACGGTCGAATAGAAGGGGACATGCGCCGCCTGAGGGGCAATGTCCGCCAGGTCGCGCAGAAGGACCTCCTCGACCTCCTCCACATGAGCGCAATGCGAGGCATAGTCCACGGCGATACGGCGAGCCCGCACACCATCCGCCTCACAGCTCGTGAGGAGTTCGTCCAGGGCGTCCGCGTCGCCGGAAACGACCACCACAGCAGGGCCGTTGACCGCCGCAACCGCCAGACGACCGCCCCAGGCCGTCAGACGCTCCTGGACCGCCTCGACGCCGAGGGAGACGGACACCATCCCGCCAAGCCCGGACAGCGCCCGAATCGCCTTGCTCCGCAGCGCCACCACCTTCGCCGCATCCCCGAGCGCCAACGCACCAGCCACAGCCGCAGCGGCAATCTCACCCTGCGAGTGACCGATCACCGCAGCCGGCTCGACACCATACGACCGCCACACCTCGGCCAACGACACCATCACAGCCCACAACACCGGCTGCACGACATCGACCTGCTCCAGCCAACCCTCGCCGTCGCTGTCGCGAAGAATGTCAGTCAGCGACCAGTCCACAAACGGCGCCAACGCAGCCGCACACTCACCGATCCGCTCCGCGAACACCGGCGACGAGT
>NZ_JAERRF010000064.1 GCF_016741875.1 Streptomyces coffeae
GCGTGGCGGACTTCGACCCGGCGTTCTTCGGCATCTCGCCGCGTGAGGCATTGGCGATGGACCCGCAGCAGCGACTGCTGCTGGAAACCTCCTGGGAGGCGTTCGAGCGGGCCGGTATCGACCCGAACTCGGTGCGGGGCAGCCGATCTGGCGTCTTCGTCGGCACCAACGGCCAGGACTACGGGGCATTGTTGATGGCCGCGCAGGAGAGCGTCGAAGGGTACGCGGGCACCGGAATCTCGGCGAGTGTCATCTCCGGTCGGCTCTCCTACACCTTCGGCCTTGAAGGCCCTGCCGTCACGGTGGACACGGCGTGCTCGTCCTCGCTGGTCGCCCTGCACTGGGCGAGCCAGGCACTGCACAAGGGCGAGTGTGAACTGGCGTTGGTCGGCGGTGTCACGGTGATGTCCACACCGGGTGCGTTCATCGAGTTCAGCCGCCAGCGCGGGCTGTCGGTGGACGGTCGGTGCAAGGCGTTCGCCGAGAGCGCCGATGGCACCGGTTGGGGTGAGGGTGTCGGGATGCTGCTCGTGGAGCGGCTGTCGGACGCCCAGCGCAACGGCCACCAGGTGCTGGCGGTGGTGCGGGGTTCCGCGGTGAACCAGGACGGTGCGTCCAACGGCCTGACCGCCCCGAACGGGCCTTCCCAGCAGCGGGTGATCCGGCAGGCGCTCGCCAGTGCGCAGCTCGCTCCGTCCGATGTGGACGCGATGGAGGCACACGGAACCGGCACCACGCTCGGCGACCCGATCGAGGCACAGGCCCTGCTCGCCACCTACGGCCAGGATCGGCCGGCCGACCGGCCGCTGTGGCTGGGATCGGTGAAGTCGAACATCGGGCACACCCAGGCCGCGGCCGGTGTCGCTGGTGTGATCAAGATGGTGATGGCGATGCGGCACGGCATGCTGCCGCCCACCCTGCACATCGACGAGCCGTCGTCACACGTGGACTGGTCCGTCGGCGCCGTGGAGCTCTTGACGGAAGCTCGGTCGTGGCCGGAGACGGACCGGCCGTGGCGAGCGGGTGTCTCGTCCTTCGGCGTGAGCGGGACGAACGCGCACGCCATCATCGAGCAGGCTCCCGTGGTGGCGCAGGAGGAAGTCCCGGAGCCGTTGCCCGTCGGCGCGGTCGTCCCGTGGGTGCTGTCGGCGCGGAGTGCCGAGGCATTGTGTGAGCAGGCCGCGCGGCTCAAGTCCTTTGTGGACGCCACTCCTGAACTGGCCGTGGCGGATGTGGGCCGTTCGCTGATGTCTTCGCGGGCGGTGCTGGAGCACCGTACGGTGGTGGTCGCCGCCGACCGGTCGGAGTTCCTGGCGGCTTTGGCGGCTGTGGCCGAGGGCCAGGCAACTGGTGCCGCGGTCACGGGAGTGGTCGACGAGCCTGGCCGGGTGGGTTTCCTGTTCTCGGGACAGGGGTCACAGCGGCTGGGCATGGGCCGCGGGCTGGCTGACCGGTTCCCGGTCTTCGCCGAGGCACTTGACGCTGTGCTGAGCGAGTTCGACCCGGCGGTGCGTGAAGTGATGTTCGGCGAGGACGCCGATGCACTGAACGAGACCGGGGTGACACAGCCCGCGCTGTTCGCGGTCGAGGTGGCGCTGTTCCGGCTGCTGGAGTCCTGGGGCGTCCGACCCGACATGCTGGCCGGCCACTCGATCGGTGAGCTGGCCGCCGCCCACGTGTCCGGTGTCTGGTCACTCGCCGATGCCGCCAAGGTGGTATCCGCTCGTGCCGGGTTGATGCAGGCACTGCCGTCGGGTGGCGCGATGGTGGCCATCCAGGCCACCGAGGGCGAAGTTGCGCCCGAGTTGCCTAACACAGTGGGAATCGCGGCGGTCAACGGGCCGACGTCAGTGGTCGTCTCGGGTATTGCTGCCGATGTCGAGGCGGTCGCGGAACGGTGGCGTGAGGCGGGCCGGAAGGTGACCCGGCTGCGCGTCAGTCACGCGTTCCACTCGCCACTGATGGACCCGATGCTCGACGAGTTCCGCCGGGTCGTGGAAGAGGTGTCGTTCGGCGAGCCCGCGATTCCGATCGTGTCCACCCTGACCGGCGCGCTGGCCACCGCGGACGAACTCGCCTCGCCGGAGTACTGGGTGCGGCACGTGCGCGAATCGGTGCGGTTCGCCGACGCCGTGAGCACGCTCGTGGACGAGGGCGTGGGGACGTTTGTCGAGGTGGGGCCGGGCGGGACACTGTCCGCGATGGGGCGGGAGTCCGCGCCCGACGCCGGGTTCGTGCCAGTGCTGCGCGGCGATCGGCCAGAGGCCATGGCTGCCACGACGGCCGCGGGCCAGTTGCATGTGCGCGGCGTCCGGGTGCACTGGGAAGCCTTCCTCACCGGTCGTGGCGCACGGCGGGTGGACCTGCCCACCTACGCGTTCCAACGCGAGCGCTTCTGGCCTGACCTGCTGCCGCTGATCGGTGATGTCTCGGCGGCCGGACTTGGTTCGGCAGAGCACCCGCTGTTGGGCGCGGCTGTCGCCGTGGGCGGCACCGATGGTGTGCTGCTGACCGGCCGCTTGTCGGTACAGACCCACCCATGGCTGGCCGATTTTATGGTCCAGGGTTCGGTCCTCCTGCCTGGTACGGCGTTTGTTGAGCTGGCCGTGCGTGCCGGGGACCAGGTCGGGTGTGACCTGGTGGAGGAGTTGACGCTTGAGGCACCTCTTGTCCTGCCGGAGAACGGCTCGGTGCGGGTGCAGGTGTGGATCGGCGCCGAGGACTCCTCCTCCGGCAGGCGCGAACTGACCTTCCACTCCAGCGCGGGCGACGTCGACGACGGTCGTTCCTGGACCCGGCACGCCACCGGTGTGCTGGGCGCGGCAGGCCGCTCTGGTGGAGTGTCCCTGGTCGAATGGCCGCCCGCAGGCGCGGAGGTCATGGACCTGGACGGGTTCTACGACCGCATGGCCGACGGCGGGTTCGGCTACGGGCCGGTCTTCCAGGGACTGCGCTCGGCTTGGCGCAGCGGTCACGAGGTGTTCGCCGAAGTCGCGCTGCCGGACGGTGTGAAGGCGGAGGGCTTCGGTCTGCACCCGGCCCTGCTGGACGCGACGCTGCACACCATCGGGCTGATGGGCGAGGCCGACGCTCCCGCCAAGCTGCCCTTCTCGTGGTCGGGCGTGCGGCTGCACGCCTCCGGCGCGACGGTGCTGCGGGTGCGGTTGACGCCCACAGGTGCGGACGGGGTGTCGTTGGCGGTCGCGGACGGCTCCGGTGCTCCGGTGGCGACCGTGGACACGCTGATGCTGCGCCCGATGTCGGCGACGCTGTCGCGGCAGGACCAGCAGTCGCTGTTCGGCGTCGACTGGGTGTCGGTGTCCCTGTCCAACGGCGACGGCGACGGCGACGGCCCGACGGTCGAGTGGACCGACCTGGAGGCGCTGGCGCCGTCGGCGGAACTGCCCGACTTCGTCATCCTGCCGTGCCCGATCACCTCCGCTTCTGATCCGGTGTCCGGTGCCCATGAAGCGGCGCACTGGGCACTGAGCACGGTCCAGAACTGGCTTGCCGACGAGCGATACGAAGCATCACGCCTGGCCATCGTGACCAGGGGCGCGATCGCCACCACGGCCGACGAGGACGTGCAGAACCTCACGCACGCCACTGTCTGGGGCCTGGTGCGATCCGCCCAGTCGGAGAACCCGGACCGGATCGTGCTGGTCGACCTCGACGACGAAGCGACCTCACTCGATGTACTGCCTTCCGCCTTGGCCACCGGGGAGCCACAGCTCGCGGTGCGCTCCGGCACCGCCAGCGCTCCGCGTCTGACCAGGGCCAAGCAGTCCGTGGTGGACGACCCCGGCTTCGGTTCAGGTGCGGTGCTGGTCACCGGCGCGACAGGCACACTGGGCGACCTCGTTGCCCGACACCTGGTCACGGAACGAGGTGTGCGGAGCCTGCTACTGGTGAGCAGGCGCGGCGCCGCAGCCGAGGGCGCCGACGAACTGCGCGACGAACTCACCGCGCAGGGCGCCGAGGTGACGTTCGCGGCGTGTGACGTAGCCGACCGGGAGGCCGTTACGCGGCTGCTGGCCGAGCACGAGGTCTCCGCCGTGGTGCACACCGCGGGTGTGCTGGACGACGGCACGATCGGCTCGCTGACCCCGGACCAGGTCGACGCGGTGTTCCGGCCCAAGGTGGACGCGGCGTGGCACCTGCACGAGCTCACCCGCGACCTGAACCTGTCAGCGTTTGTGCTGTTCTCCTCGGCGGCGGGCATCCTCGGTGGCGGGGGCCAGGGCAACTACGCGGCGGCGAACACCTTCCTCGACGCACTTGCCCACCACCGCAGGGCGACCGGTCTCCCCGCCGCCTCACTGGCGTGGGCCCCGTGGGCCGAGGCCGGCGGCATAGCAGGCAGCCTGGACGAGAACGACGCGCTGCCCCTCGCCAACAACGCCATGCTGCCGCTCGGCTCGGCCGAGGGCCTGGCGCTGTTCGACGCGGCAGGCTTCACCGGACGCGCCCTGCTGGCACCGGTGCCCCTCAACCTGCCCGCGCTGCACCGGCAGGGGCGTTCCCACCCCGTGCCACACCTCCTGCGCGGTCTCGTGCGGGGCACGGTACGCAGGACCGCCGAGTCCGCCGCCGCCCGGTCCGCGCTGGCGCAGTCGCTGGCCGGCCTGACCGAGGCCGAGCGGGAGAAGACGCTGCTGGACCTCGTGCTCAGTCAGGTGGCCGTGGTGCTCGGCCACAGTTCGGCACACGCCGTCGTGCCCGACCGTGCGTTCAAGGAGCTCGGGTTCGACTCGCTGACCGCCGTCGAGTTCCGCGACCGGCTCAACGCGGCCACCGAGCTGCGCTTGCCCGCCACGCTCGTCTTCGACTATCCGACCCCCGCCGCACTCGTGGCGCACCTCGGTGCCGAGCTCGCGGGCGCGCCCGTCGTCGCGGCACCCACCCGCAGCACCGTGGCCGTGACCGACGAGCCGATCGCGATCGTCGGCATGAGCTGCCGCTACCCCGGCGGGGTGAACTCACCCGAAGACCTGTGGCGACTCGTCCTGGACGGGGTCGACGCCATCAGCGAGTTCCCCACCAACCGCGGCTGGGACATCGACGCGCTCTACAACCCCGACCCCGACCACATGGGCACCACCTACGCCCGCGAGGGCGGCTTCCTGCACGACGCCGACCAGTTCGACCCGGCTTTCTTCGGCATCTCACCCCGCGAGGCGCTGGCCATGGACCCGCAGCACCGCCTGCTGCTGGAAACCTCCTGGGAAGCCTTCGAACGGGCCGGTATCGACCCGGACTCGGCGCGGGGGCGCGACATCGGCGTCTTCGCCGGCACCAGCATTCAGGACTACGCCACGCTGCTGGCGGCGAGCGAGGAGAGCGTCGAGGGGTACGTCGGCACGGGCAACGCGGCGAGCGTCACGTCCGGCCGGCTGTCCTACACGTTCGGCCTTGAGGGTCCCGCGGTGACGGTCGACACCGCGTGCTCGTCGTCGCTGGTGGCGCTGCACCTTGCGGGGCAGGCGCTGCGGTCGGGTGAGTGCTCGCTCGCGCTCGCGGGTGGCGTGACGGTGATGTCCACGCCGGGCGCGTTCTTGGACTTCAGCCGCCAGCGCGGCCTGTCCGCCGACGGACGGTGCAGGCCGTTCTCGTCGGACGCGGACGGCACCGGCTGGGGCGAGGGCGCCGGGATGCTCGTGCTGGAGCGGTTGTCCGACGCCCGGCGGAACGGGCACCGAGTGCTGGCGGTGATCCGCGGCTCGGCGGTGAACCAGGACGGCGCGTCCAACGGTCTCACCGCGCCGAACGGTCCGTCGCAACAGCGGGTCATCCGACAGGCATTGGCGACCGCCGGTCTGGTGTCGTCCGATGTGGACGCCATGGAGGCGCATGGCACCGGCACAAAGCTGGGTGACCCGATCGAGGCTCAGGCGCTGCTGGCCACCTACGGCCAGGACCGCCCCGCCGACCAGCCGCTGTGGCTCGGGTCGCTGAAGTCGAACATCGGACACACCCAGGCCGCGGCCGGTGTCGGCGGCATCATCAAGATGGTCATGGCGATGCGGCACGGCGTGCTGCCGAAGACACTGCATGTTGCCGAGCCGACCCCGCAGGTCGACTGGTCGATAGGCGACATCGAACTCCTCACCGAGGCCCGCCCCTGGCCGGACACCGACCGGCCACGCCGGTTCGCCATCTCGTCATTCGGGTTCAGCGGCACCAACGCGCACGCCATCCTCGAACAGGCGCCGGTCACCAAGGTCGCCGCGCCGAAGGCCGTTCCGGACACGTCCGTTCTGCCGCTGCTGGTATCGGGTCGCGGCGACGACGCGCTGCGGGCGCAGGCCGACCGGCTGCGCGCCCACCTCGTAGCGCACCCGGAGCTGAACCCGCTCGACACCACCACCACACTCGCGGTGGCGCGAGCCGCGCTCGACCACCGGGCGGTCGTCATCGGGCAGGACCGCGAAGGACTGCTCACGGCCCTCAAGGCGCTCGCGGAGGGGCGGACCGCGGGTGGGCTGGTCTCCGGTGTCGCGGCGGGGCACCGGCTGGCATGCGTGTTCTCCGGCCAGGGCGCGCAGCGGCTGGGCATGGGACGCGAGCTGTACGGCCGCTTCCCGGTGTTCGCCGCCGCGCTCGACGAGGTTCGCGGCCACCTCGATGCCCACGCCGAACAGCCGCTGCTGGATGTGCTGTTCGGCGAGGACGCCGATGCCCTGAACGAGACCGCGGTGACGCAGCCCGCGCTGTTCGCGGTCGAGGTCGCGCTGTTCCGCCTGCTGGAGTCGTGGGGTGTCCGCCCCCAGCTGCTGGCGGGCCACTCGATCGGCGAGCTGGCCGCGGCCCATGTGGCGAGTGTGTGGTCGCTGGCTGACGCCGCCGCGGTGGTGTCGGCACGGGGTCGCCTGATGCAGGCGCTGCCCGAGGGTGGCGCGATGGTGGCGATCCAAGCGACCGAGGCCGAGATCCTGCCGGAGTTGTCCGACACCGTGGGCATCGCCGCTGTGAACGGCCCGACGTCGGTGGTCATCTCGGGCGTCGCCGCCGATGTCGAGGCCGTTGCCGATCGCTGGCGTGAGGCGGGTCGGAAGGTGACCCGGCTGCGGGTCAGCCACGCGTTCCACTCGCCGCTCATGGAGCCGATGCTCGAGGATTTCCGCCGCGTGCTGGAAGGCGTGGACTTCCAGGCGCCGACCATCCCGATCGTGTCCACGCTGACGGGCCGGCCGGCCTCCGCGGAGGAATTGGGTTCGGCGGAGTACTGGGTGCGGCATGTGCGGGAGTCGGTACGGTTCGCCGACGCCGTCGGCACGCTGCGGGAGCAGGGCGCGGATGTGTTCCTGGAGATCGGGCCGGGCGGGGTGCTCACCGCGCTGGGCCAGGAGACCGCGCCCGACGCCGAATTCGTGCCCGCGCTGCGCGGCGACCGGTCCGAGACGCTGGAAGTGGCGACGGCGGCGGGCAGGCTGCACGTGCTCGGTGTCGCCGTCGACTGGACCGAACTGACCGCCGGTGGCACACACATCGACCTGCCCACCTACGCCTTCCGGCGCCAGAGGTTCTGGCCGACCCTGGCCGAGGCCCCCTCGGGCGATATCTCCGGGGCCGTCGACGCACGGTTCTGGGCGGCCGTGGCGGACGGAGACCTCGGTGAGCTGGCGGACGAGCTGGCCGTGTCCCTCGACGACCCGATCGGCGCGGTGCTGCCCCGGCTCTCGTCGTGGCGGCGGGAACAAGCCGAGAACTCGGCGGTCGACGAGATGCGCTACCGCGTGACCTGGCGGCCGGTGAGCGAGCCCACCGCGGCGCTCGCGGGCACCTGGCTCGTGGTCAGCCGGGACGGCGCCGGTGAAGAAGCCGTCGCAGCCGCGCTGAGCAGGCACGGCGCGCAGGTGCTGCCGGTACGGACCGGCGCGGCGGTGGACCGCGACTCGCTGGTCACCCGGGTGGCAACCGACGAGCCCGTCGCGGGCGTGCTGTCGCTGTTCGCGCTCGACCCCGAACTGCCGTCCGGTGGCCTGGCCGCGAACCTCGCCCTCGTTCAGGCCCTCGGCGACACCGGCCTCGCCGCACCGCTGTGGTGCGCGACGCAGGGCGGAGTCACGATCGGTGGCTCCGACGCGTCCACCAACCCGGACCAGGCGATGGTGTGGGGGCTCGGCCGGGTCGTCGGGCTGGAGCACCCCGATCGCTGGGGTGGCCTCGTCGACCTGCCGGACACGCTGGACGAGCGCACCGGCGCCCGCCTCGCGGGCATCCTGTCCGGCGGGCAGGGAGAGGACCAGGTCGCGCTACGCGCCAACGGAGTGTTCGCCCGGAGGCTCGTGCGGGCGTCCTCGGGGCGCATCGGAGACTGGAAGCCCACCGGCACGGTGCTGGTCACCGGTGGTACCGGAGCGCTTGGCGGGCACGTAGCCAAGTGGTTGATCGCGAAGGGTGCCCAGCACCTGCTGCTGACCAGCAGGCGCGGGCCGAAGGCCGACGGTGCCGAGGAGTTGCGCACGGAGCTGACCGCACTGGGCGCCCGCGTCACGATCGCCGCCTGCGATGTCGCCGACCGGGACGCGCTGGCGGACCTGCTGGCCTCGGTACCCGCCGAGTTCCCGCTCACCGCGGTGGTGCACGCGGCGGGCGTCCTGGACGACGGCGTGCTGTCCGGGCTCACCCCGGACCGGCTCGACGCCGTACTGCGGCCCAAGGTCGACGCCGCGGTCAACCTTGACGAGCTGACCAGGGACCTTGAGCTGTCGGCGTTCGTGATGTTCTCCTCGATTTCTGGCACGATCGGCGGGACGGCCCAGGCGAACTACGCGGCCGCCAACACCTTCCTCGACGCGCTCGCGGAACGGCGCGTGGCGGCGGGCCTGCCCGCCACCGCGGTCGCTTGGGGGCCGTGGGACGGCGCCGGCATGGCCGAGGGGCCGCTCGGCGACCAACTGCGCCGCCGCGGCATGCCTCCGATAGCGCCCGAGCGGGCGATCGCCGCGCTGGACCGGGCCGTCCGCTATGGCGACCCGGCGGCGCTGGTGGCGGACATGGACTGGGACGTGTTCGTCCGGGCCTTCACATCGGTGCGGCCGAGCCCGCTGTTGCAGGAACTGTCCGGCGCGGCCGGCGCCCAGGCTCCTGCAGCGGCGGGGATGCAGGACGACCTGGCGGCCAAGCTCACCGCGCTGTCCGGGCCGGAGCGCGAACGCGCCGTGCTGGACCTGGTGCGGGAGCTGGCGGCCGCCGTCCTCGGTCACGATGGCACCAAGCTGGTGGAACCCGGCCGGGCGTTCCAGGAGCTAGGCTTTGACTCGCTCACCGCGGTCGAGTTCCGCAACCTCCTCAACTCGGCCACCGGGCTGAGCCTGTCCTCGACGCTCGTCTTCGACCACCCCACGCCCTCGGCCCTCGCCGCGCACATGCTCGAGGAACTGCCGGGAGGCGGGGCGCCGACCATCGACGCCGAGCTGGACCGCCTTGAGTCCACACTGTCCCTCCTGACGCCGGACGACCAACAGAGCGCCGCCGTCAGTGACCGCCTCCGCGCGCTGCTGTCCATGTGGGACGAAGCGCACACCCGCAACGCGGAACCCGCCGAGTCCGGAACGGACGCGCGTACTGCGTCGGCGGACGAGCTGCTCGCGCTGCTCGACGAACAACTCGGTAGGTCCTGAGCTGATGAACACACCTGAAGGGTCCGAAGTCATGTCCAACGAGGAGAAGTACCTCGACTACCTTCGCCGGGCCTCCGTGGACCTGCAGGAGGCGCGCGGGAAGCTGCGCGAGGCCGAGGAGCGCGAGGTCGAGCCGATCGCGATCGTCGGTATGAGCTGCCGGTTCCCCGGTGGCGTGCGGTCGCCGGAGGACCTGTGGCGGCTTCTGCGGGACGGCGAGGACGCCGTCTCCACGTTCCCCACCAACCGGGGTTGGGACCTGGAGGCGCTCTTCGACGACGACCCCGACCGGCAGGGGACCTGCTACACCCGTGAAGGCGCTTTCATCCACGACGTGTCGGACTTCGATCCCGCCTTCTTCGGGATCTCGCCACGTGAGGCCGCGGCGATGGACCCGCAGCAGCGGCTGCTGCTGGAGACGTCGTGGGAGGTGTTCGAGCGGGCCGGCATCGACCCGCATACGCTGCGGGGCAGCCGGTCGGGCGTGTTCGTCGGCACCAACGGCCAGGACTACTTGGCACGCCTGGCAGCAACCGGCGCACCGGACGGCTACGAGGGCTACCTCGGCACCGGCAACGCCGCGAGCGTCATCTCGGGCCGTGTCGCCTACACGTTCGGCTTCGAAGGCCCCGCGCTGACCATCGACACGGCCTGCTCGTCGTCCCTGGTCGCCCTGCACCTCGCGGTGCACGCGCTGCGACACGGCGAGTGCCCGCTCGCCATCGCGGGCGGCGTGACGGTGATGTCGACGCCGGGAGTGTTCATCGACTTCAGCCGCCAGCGTGGGCTGGCGGCGGACGGCCGCTGCAAGGCGTTCGCCGACGGCGCCGATGGCACCGCTTGGGGCGAGGGCGTCGGCCTGCTGCTGTTGGAGCGGCTGTCGGACGCGCAACGCAACGGCCACCCCGTACTCGCGGTGGTGCGGGGTTCCGCGGTGAACCAGGATGGTGCGTCGAATGGTTTGACGGCGCCGAATGGTCCGTCGCAGCGGCGGGTGATCCGTCAGGCGCTGGCGAGCGCACGACTCTCCGCGGCACAGGTGGATGCGGTCGAGGCGCACGGCACCGGTACGAAGCTGGGCGACCCGATCGAGGCGCAGGCGCTGCTGGTGACCTACGGCCAGGGCCGGCCTGCCGACCGGCCGCTGTGGCTGGGGTCCATCAAGTCCAACATCGGGCACACGCAGGCGGCTGCGGGTGTCGCCGGTGTGATCAAGATGGTGATGGCGATGCGGCACGGTGTGCTGCCGCCCACCCTGCACGTGGACGAGCCGTCGTCACACGTGGACTGGTCCGCCGGTGCGGTGGAGCTGCTGACCGAGTCTCAGCCATGGCCGGAGACCGGTCAGCCGTGGCGGGCCGGTGTGTCGTCGTTCGGTGTGAGCGGGACGAACGCGCACGTCATTGTCGAGCAGGCTCCCGTGGTGGAGCAGGAGGAAGTCACGGAGCCGGTGCACGACGGCCTGGTGCCGTGGGTGTTGTCGGCCCGGAGCGCCGAGGCGTTGCGGGAGCAGGCCGCGCGGCTCAAGTCCTTTGTGGACTCGAGTCCTGAGCCGGCCGTGGCGGATGTGGGCCGTTCGCTGGTGTCTTCGCGGGCGGTGCTGGAACACCGTACGGTGGTGGTCGCCACTGAGCGGTCGGAGTTCCTGGCGGCTTTGGCGGCTGTGGCCGAGGGTCAGGGGACCGGTGCCGCGGTCACGGGGATGGCCGACGAGCCTGGCCGGGTGGGTTTCCTGTTCTCGGGTCAGGGGTCGCAGCGGCTGGGGATGGGGCGTGAGCTGGCGGCCCGGTTCCCGGTGTTCGCCGAGGCGTTGGATGCGGTGCTGGGCGAGTTCGACCCGGCGGTGCGTGAGGTGCTGTTCGGCGAGGATGCCGATGCCCTGAACGAGACCGGGGTGACGCAGCCCGCGCTGTTCGCGGTCGAGGTGGCGCTGTTCCGGCTGCTGGAGTCCTGGGGTGTCCAGCCGGATGTGCTGGCCGGACACTCGATCGGCGAGCTGGCCGCGGCTCATGTGGCAGGTGTGTGGTCGTTGGCTGATGCCGCCAAGGTGGTGTCGGCGCGGGGTGCGCTGATGCAGGCACTGCCCGCGGGTGGCGCGATGGTGGCGATCCAGGCGACCGAGGCCGAGGTCTCGCGCGAGCTGCCTGACACCGTGGGGATCGCGGCGGTCAACGGGCCGTCGTCGGTGGTCGTTTCAGGTGTTGCTGCCGATGTGGAGACGGTCGCCGAGCGGTGGCGTGAGGCGGGCCGGAAAGTGACCCGGCTCCGGGTGAGCCATGCGTTCCACTCGCCGCTGATGGACTCGATGCTGGACGAGTTCCGCCGGGTTGTGGAAGAGGTGTCGTTCGGCGAACCCGAGATCCCGATCGTGTCGACGCTGACGGGCCGGTTAGCGAGCGCCGAGGAGCTTGCCTCGTCGGAGTACTGGGTGCGGCATGTGCGGGAGTCGGTGCGGTTCGCCGACGCCGTGAGCACGCTCGTGGACGAGGGCGTGGGGACGTTTGTCGAGGTGGGGCCGGGCGGGACACTGTCCGCGATGGGGCAGGAGTCCGCACCCGACGCCGGATTCGTGCCAGTGCTGCGCGGCGATCGGCCGGAGGCCGTGGCTGCCACGACGGCTGCGGCCCAGTTGCATGTGCGCGGCGTCCGGGTGGACTGGGAGGCGTTCTTCACCGGTCCTGGCGCGCGGCGGGTGGATCTTCCGACGTACCCGTTCCAGCGCGAGCGCTACTGGCTGGACGCTCCGTCCATTGATCTGGGCGTTGATGAGCGGATGTCGCCGGTGGAGGCGCGGTTCTGGGGGGTG
>NZ_JAERRF010000065.1 GCF_016741875.1 Streptomyces coffeae
ATCGGCTTTCCCTGCCCCGCTCCGAGGGAAGCCGGATTCCTCCCCAGCCTGAAGCCTGGGGCATCCTCCGGGAGATTCGGTGACCCCCACGGACGATCGAGCGCGCAAGCGCGCGCTCCTTCCCGACCTCGCGCCCTGGCGTTCCTCCCGCGACTTCCGGCTGATGTGGACCGCCGGGATGGTGACCGCCTTCGGCAGCTTTCTGACGATGGTGGCACTGCCCCTCCAGATCAAGGAGTTGACCAGTTCGGCCTTCGCGGTCGGCGCCATCGGGGCGGTCGAGCTGGTGCCGCTGGTCGTCTTCGGGCTCTACGGCGGGGCGCTCGCGGACGCCCTGGACCGCCGGAAGCTGATCCTCCTCACCGAGGCCGGGCTCGGTGTGCTCGCCGCCGTCCTGCTCGTCAACAGCCTGCTGCCGGACCCCATGCTCTGGCCGCTGTACGCCGTCGCGGGGCTCACCAGCGCGCTCGTCGGCCTCCAGCGACCCGCCATCGACGCGGTCACGGCCCGGATCGTGCCGCACGACCAGCTCACGGCCGCCGCCGCGCTCAACTCGATCCGCTGGCAGCTGTCGGCCATCGCGGGCCCCTCGCTCGCCGGTGTGGTCGTGGCGTACGCCGGGCTGCCGTTCGCCTACGGCCTCGATCTGCTCACCTTCGCCGTCTCGCTGCTGCTCGCCTTCGGGCTGTCCCCGGCGCCGCCCGCCCATGACGCCGAGAAGCCGTCGCTGCGCGCGATCGGCGAGGGGGCGCGCTACGCCTGGCGGCGCAAGGAGTTGCTGGGCACCTACGCGGTGGACATGACCGCGATGTTCTTCGCCTTCCCGAACGCGATCTTCCCCTTCCTCGCCGACGATCTGGACGCGCCCTGGGCACTGGGCCTGATGTACGCGGCGGGGTCGGTCGGCTCGGTGGTGATCAGCCTGACCAGCGGCTGGACGTCCCGGATCCACCGGCACGGCCGGATGGTGGTGCTGGGCGCCGCGGTGTGGGGGCTGGCGATGGCCGTGGCGGGCTGGCTGGGCAACATCTGGCTGGTGCTGCTGTGCCTGGCGGTTGCGGGCGGCGGCGACATGGTCAGCGGGCTGTTCCGCGCCACCCTCTGGAACCAGACCATCCCCGACCGGCTCCGGGGCCGACTGGCCGGTATCGAGCTGCTGTCCTACGCGACCGGGCCGCAGCTGGGCCAGGTCCGGGCGGGTACGGTCGCCGGGCTCACGGGGGTGCGGGCGGCGGTGTGGTCGGGCGGCGCGGCCTGTGTGGTGTCCGTGGGCCTGCTGGCGCTGACCCTGCCACGGCTGATGACCTACGACGCCCGCACCGACGAACACGCCCGCCAGGTCCGCGAGGCCGCCCCCGCACCGGCCCGAGCCTGACCGAGATGCGAGGGCGAACGGGGGTCAGGGAGTCAGTCTTCGCGTGGCTCGTTCTGCCAGCGGGGGTCGTGTCGCCACTCCTCGTTCCGCTCGCGCGCGGTCTCCATCGCGTGGCCGGCCTCCTCACGGGTGGCGTACGGCCCCATGCGGTCGGCGGCGCGGCATTCCGGGCCCTCCTCGACCGTGCCGTGCTTGAGGCAGTAGTACCACTCGCCGGGCTTGCCCGCGGCTCTCTTCTTGAACAGTGCCATCCCGCTCTCCGTCCTCCGCGCGCTCCGTCGCGCACCGTGGCGTCCGCCTTGTCGCCATGCTCGCCATGCTGCCCGATGCGCCGCCGATACACTCGCTGATATGTCTGGCCAGTCACTTCTTGCCCCGGGGACGCTCTCCCCCACCCGCCCCGTTCCCGCCTCGATCCCGCGGCCCGAGTACGTCGGGAAGGAGGGCCCGGCACCGTACGAGGGGCCCGAGGTCCAGGACGCCGAGACGATCGAGAAGATGCGGATCGCGGGGCGGATCGCCGCGCGCGCCATGGCGGAGGCCGCGAAGCTGATCGAGCCCGGTGTCACCACGGACGAGCTGGACCGGGTGGCGCACGAGTACATGTGCGACCACGGCGCCTATCCGTCGACGCTGGGCTACCGCGGCTTCCCCAAGTCGCTGTGCTCCTCGCTCAACGAGGTCATCTGCCACGGCATCCCGGACAGCACCGTGCTGCGCGACGGCGACATCGTGAACCTCGACGTCACCGCCTACATCGGCGGGGTGCACGGGGACAACAACGCCACCTATCTGTGCGGTGAGGTGGACGAGGAGTCGCGGCTGCTGGTGGAGCGGACGCGGGAGTCCCTCAACCGCGCGATCAAGGCGGTCAAGCCGGGCCGCCGGATCAACATCATCGGCCGGGTCATCGAGTCGTACGCCAAGCGCTTCGGCTACGGCGTGGTCCGCGACTTCACCGGCCACGGCATCAACACCTCGTTCCACTCGGGCCTGATCGTGCCGCACTACGACAGCCCGCACCACACGACCGAGATCAAGCCGGGGATGACCTTCACCATCGAGCCGATGCTGACGCTGGGCACCCATGAGTACGACATGTGGGAGGACGGCTGGACGGTGGTCACCAAGGACCGCAGGCGGACGGCGCAGTTCGAGCACACGCTGGTAGTGACGGAGACGGGCACGGAGATCCTGACCCTGCCGTGACCCCGGCCCCGCCGGAAGCGGGTGGCGGGCGGCGGAAGCTACGCGTCGAGGTTTACCGACAGCCTGTCGGGAAAGTATTGACGTGAACGAACCAAGCGACTTAGGCAAGCCTAACCTACCCGCATCGGTACCCGGAGGTCCACCGCGGACGCCGCACCCGCCGCCCCCACCCCGTTCTCGACGCTCATCACCACCGCCTCACACGCGGCGCACACCGAGGTCAAGAACTCGACGTTCATGAGCGACCTGCTCGGGGGCCGCCTCGGGGTGGCGGCCTACCGCCGCTACACCGAGCAGCTGTGGTTCGTCTACCACGCCCTGGAGTCCGCGTCCGAGGCCCTGGTGGTGGATCCGGTGACGGGTCCGTTCATCCGGCCCGAACTGGCCCGCACGGCCGCGCTGGAGCGCGATCTGTGCCATCTCGGTGGCCCGGACTGGCGCGCGGGGCTGTCTGCACTGCCCGCCACGCGGGCGTACGCGGACCGGGTTCGGTGGTGCGCCCGCGAGTGGCCCGGGGGCTATGTCGCCCACCACTACACCCGCTATCTCGGCGATCTGTCCGGCGGCCAGATCGTCCGGGGCACGGCGGAGAAGCACTGGGGGTTCGCGCGGAAGGGCGACGGCGTGCGGTTCTACGTCTTCGAGGCGATCGGCAACCCGGCCGCCTTCAAGCGCGAGTACCGCGCGCTGCTGGACGCGCTGCCGGTGGACGATCTGGAGAAGCAGCGTGTGATCGAGGAGTGCCGGCACGCCTTCGCACTGAACATGGCGGTCTTCCGGGAGCTGGGCCGGGAGTTCCCGCTCAGCGCGTAAGGGTTCTCCGCGCGTGCCCGCGCCGCGGACCACGAAACTGTTGGTTCTGCCACGCCATGACGCACCACATGGCGAAATCTTTACCTTGTGATGACTGAATCATGAGACTCCATAGGAACTGTGCAGGCAAGCCTCAGTTAAGTTAGGGCAGCCTTATCGGCGCGCCGTGCCGTTTTGTCCGTCCGTACCACCTCTGAGCCTGCCTGGAGCCCGTATGCGAGCCGCTCGCACCGCTGTTGTCGCCGCGATATCGGCGCTGACGACGATCACCGCCGTCGCCGGCTGCGCCGAGAAGTCCGACGCCAAGGACTCCGACGCCGTCCAGGTAACCGCCTCCGACAAGAAGTGCGAGGTCTCCAAGACCTCCTTCCCCGCCGGGCACGTCAAGCTGGCCGTGGAGAACAAGGGTTCCAAGGTCACCGAGGTCTATGTGTACGCCCCGGGCGACCGGATCGTCACCGAGCGGGAGAACATCGGCCCCGGCACCAAGACCACGATCAACGCCGAGGTCAAGGCCGGTACCTACGAGATCGCCTGCAAGCCCGGGATGAAGGGCGACGGCATCCGCCAGAAGGTGTCGGCCACCGGCAAGGGCAAGGCCGCCAAGCGCGACCCCCAGCTGGACAAGGCGGTCGCCGCGTACCGCACCTATGTCCAGACCCAGGCCGACGAGACGCTGCCCGCGGTCGAGAAGTTCACCGACGCGGTCAAGAAGGGCGACCTCGAGGCCGCCAAGAAGGCCTACGCGCCCTCCCGTATCGGCTGGGAGCGCACCGAGCCGGTCGCCGAGTCCTTCGGTGACATCGACCCAAAGGTCGATGTGCGCGAGGACGGTCTGGAGAAGGGCCAGAAGTGGACCGGCTGGCACCGGCTCGAGAAGTCGCTGTGGAAGACCAAGAAGATCACCCAGGCCGACAAGGACCTCGCCGACCTGCTGGTGAAGGACCTCAAGGACTGGCAGAAGCGGGTCGGCACCGCCGACATCACCCCCACCGCCATGGCCAACGGCGCCAAGGAGCTGCTGGACGAGGTGCAGACCGGCAAGGTCACCGGTGAGGAGGAGCGCTACAGCCACACCGACCTGGTGGACTTCCAGGCCAACGTCGAGGGCGCCGAGACCTCGTACACCCTGCTGCGGCCGGTGGCCTCCCAGAAGAAGCCCACCCTGACCAAGGAGCTGGACAAGCAGTTCAAGGCAGTCAAGAAGCTGCTGGACGGCTACCGCAAGGGCGACGGCTTCGTCTCCTACGACACCGTCTCCAAGGCGGACCGCAAGGAGCTCTCGGACGCGGTCAACGCGCTGGCCGAGCCGCTGTCGCAGCTCGCCGCCGCCGTGGTCGTCAAGTGACCGCCGCCACCGAACACCCATGGAACGCCAACGGGACAGGGAGAAGCCGGACATGACCGACGAGGACGTGACGAGCCCCTCACGCCGCGCCCTGATCGGCTGGGGAGGCGCCGGGCTCGCGCTCGGCGCCGCGGCCGCCGGAGGCACGGCGGCCGCCTTGAGCGGCGGCGAGGACAAGACCCGGCCGGTGGCCGACAGCGGTGCCGCGGTGCCCTTCTACGGCACGCACCAGGCGGGTATCGCCACCGCGGTGCAGGACCGGCTGCACTTCGCGGCCTTCGACGTCACCACCGACGACCGCGACGCACTGATCGCGATGCTGAAGGAGTGGACGAAGGCCGCCGCCCGGATGACCCAGGGCCACGCCGTCGGCGGTGGCGCGGTCAGCGACCTGGCGGAGGCTCCGCCGGACGACACCGGTGAGGCGCTCGGCCTCAAGGCGTCCCGGCTCACCCTCACCATCGGCTTCGGGCCGGGCCTGTTCGAGGACAAGAAGGGCAAGGACCGGTTCGGCCTCGCGGGACGCCGTCCCAAGGCCCTGATCGATCTGCCCGCCTTCCCCGGTGACAACCTCGACGCGGCCCGCAGCGACGGCGATCTGTGCGTCCAGGCGTGCGCCGACGATCCGCAGGTGGCCGTGCACGCCATCCGCAACCTCGCCCGGATCGGCATGGGCACGGTCGCCATCCGCTGGTCGCAGCTGGGCTTCGGCAAGACGTCCTCGACCACTCCCGAGGCCCAGACCCCGCGCAACATGATGGGCTTCAAGGACGGCACCCGGAACATCTCCGGCACCGACGAAGCGGCCCTGAAGAAGCATGTGTGGGTGGGCGAGAAGGCGGGCCCGGACTGGCTGGTGGGCGGCTCCTACCTGGTGGCCCGGCGCATCCGGATGCACATCGAGACCTGGGACCGCACCTCGCTCAAGGAGCAGGAGGACATCTTCGGCCGGGACAAGGGCGAGGGCGCGCCGTACGGCAAACAGCGCGAGCGGGACGAGCCCAACCTCAAGGCGATGCTGCCCGACGCCCATGTCCGCCTCGCCCACCCGGACTCCAACGGCGGGGTGCGGCTGCTGCGCCGCGGCTACTCCTTCACCGACGGCACCGACGGCCTGGGGCGGCTGGACGCCGGTCTGTTCTTCCTGGCCTACCAGCACGACGTACGCAATGGGTTCGTACCGGTACAGCGCAATCTCGCGCGGCAGGACGCGCTCAACGAGTACATCCAGCACGTGGGTTCGGCGCTCTTCGCCGTTCCGCCGGGCGTCCGGGACAAGGACGACTGGTGGGGCCGGGCGCTGTTCTCCTGAGGGACCCCTGAGAGGAAGGCGAACCTCGTGTTCGGCAACTATCTGATCGGTTTGCGCGAAGGGCTCGAAGCCAGCCTGGTCGTGTGCATCCTGGTCGCCTATCTGGTCAAGACCGGGCGGCGGGACGCGCTGCGGCCGGTGTGGCTGGGAATCGCCACCGCGGTGGCGCTCAGCCTGTCCTTCGGCGCGGCGCTGGAGTTCGGTTCGCAGGAGCTGACCTTCGAGGCGCAGGAGGCGCTGGGCGGTTCGCTGTCGCTCATCGCGGTCGCCCTGGTGACCTGGATGGTCTTCTGGATGCGGCGCACCGCCCGCCATCTGAAGGCCGAGCTGCACGGCAAGCTGGACGCCGCGCTGGCGATGGGCACCGGCGCACTGGTGGTCACCGCCTTCCTGGCGGTGGGCCGGGAGGGCCTGGAGACCGCGCTGTTCGTGTGGACGGCGGTGCGGGCGAGCAACAACGGCACCGCGGACCCGCTGATCGGTGTGGTGCTGGGGCTGTTGACCGCGGTGGTGCTGGGCTGGCTGTTCTACCGGGGCGCGCTCCGGATCAACCTGGCGAAGTTCTTCACCTGGACCGGCGGCATGCTGATCGTGGTGGCGGCCGGGGTGCTGGCGTACGGCTTCCACGACCTCCAGGAGGCCGACTTCCTGCCGGGGCTGTCCGACCGGGCCTTCGACATCAGCGCGACGATTCCGCCGGACTCCTGGTACGGCACGCTGCTCAAGGGCGTGTTCAACTTCCAGCCGAACCCGACGTGGCTCCAGGTCACGGTGTGGCTGCTGTATCTGATCCCCACGCTGTTCTTCTTCTTCGCCCCCGGTAGGGTGTCGCCGTCCGCAAGCGCCCCGAAGGAGCCGGAGCCCCATGACACCCAGGCCGCCCCGTCGGCAGACCGCAGTTCGGACGGCCGCGGCGGCGCTGGCGCTGGGGACGGCGCTGACCGGGTGCATGACGGTGCACGGCGAGCGGGAGAACATTCCGTCGGTGGAAAGGGCTGAGGCGCCGAAGGCGCTCAAGCGGTTCACCGACACCTACAACAAGGCGTACCGCGAGCTGGACCCGTCCCTGGCCAGTCAGGTCGAGACGGGTCCGCTCGAGGCCATCACCGCCGCGGACCTCAAGGCCCAGCACGCCAACAAGCCCGGGGGCAACCCGAAGTTCCCCGCGCTGGAGCTGACCGGGGCCCGCTACCGGATCCCCAAGCAGGTGGGCTGGCCCAAGTTCTTCGTCGCGGACACCAACAGCAACCGGGACAACAACCGCTGGCTGTTCGTGTTCACCCGGGCCGGTGCCGACGAGCCGTGGAAGGCCGCGTATCTGTCCATCCTCAGCCAGGACGAGGTGCCGGACCTGGCAATCGACAAGGACGGCTGGGCGCAGCCGGTGGCGGTCCAGGGCCCGGCTCGTCGGCTTGCGACCCGCCCGGACCGGCTGAGCGCCGAGTACGCCGACTACTTGATGACGGGCAAGGGCGACACCTTCGCCGACGGTCAGTCGACGTCGGGGATACGGGCGACCCGGAAGAAGTTCCTGCGGACGCCGAAGTTCTGGACCGAGTACATCGACACCGCGGCGCAGGGCGCCCGTTACGCCCCGGTGGGGCTGCGCACCCAGGACGGCGGGGCGCTGGTGTTCTTCACCTCCCACCACCGCCAGAAGCAGACGATGGCCAAGGGTTTCCGGCCCAACCCCGATCCGCAGATCAAGGCGCTGATGACGGGTGAGGCGAAGAAGGCGGTCACGCTGACCCGGATCTCGGAGTCGGCGGTGCGGGTCCCGGCGAAGGACGCCGCGGACCCCAAGGTGGTGTTCCTCAACCGGCTGGAGGGTGTGACGGCGGCCAAGGGCGAATGACGCCTCCGGCGCGGCCTTGGTGTTCGGCCGCCTGAGCGCTCCGCGGGAAGTGCCGCGGAGTGCCGTCGTTCGTCAGCGGCTGCGTCGAGGCGGGTCGCCCACGCGGCGGAGCCGCACATCGACACAGCCGCGGCGGAGCCTCACATCGACACAGCCCCCCGCCCCTTCGGGGCGCGACCGAACCGCACCGAGTTTCAGCGAGGCCGCTCAGCGTCCCATCGGCCAGGCCGCGTGGTCGTGGTCGTGGCCCTCGCCCGCGAACCGGGCACAGGCGTCGGTCAGCGTCTCCAGCAGCGACAGCGGATCGGGCAGCGGCCGCTCCGGGCCGAGCAGCCAGCCCACATGGCCGTCCGCGGGAAGCCGCGCGGGTGGCATCAGCACATAGCTGCCCCGGCAGTGCCAGCGCAGCCCCGGGTGCTCGTCCATGGTCTCGGGGTGGCAGTCCAGCTCACAGGGCCACCACTCGTCCTCGTCGTCCGGGGTGCCGCGGGTGGCGGTGAAGAACAGCAGCCGGCCCTGCTGGAGATCGGCGCTGCTGGTGGCGACGGGCCCGATCTCGACCCCGGCCTCGCCGAGGGCCTCCAGGGCCTGCCGTCCGGCGTCCGCGGGGACGTCCAGCACATCGTGGACGATGCCGGTGGCGGTGATGAAGTTGGCCTGCGGATCGGCGCGCAGCCATCCGGAGACCTTGTCCGGGTCGGTGGTGGCCTGGGTCTGCCAGGCGAAGGAGACGGGGTGGCGGGCCGGGGTGGGGCAGCCGATGCGGTCACAGGAACAGCCGTAGCCGGACGGATGGGCGGCCGGCGCGAGCGGGAATCCCGCGGCCGCGGCGGCCATGAGCAGGTCCTCGCGGACGCCCCCGGCGCCCGCTCCCGTGCCGGTATCGCCGCCCGATCCGCTCCTCGGCCGACGCAGCCACTGGGAGAACCTGCCCTTGCGTTCCATCTACCGCCTCGCTTCACCGCCGGTACCGGCGGTACGACCGGTACCCGATCAATGCTGCCACCATCCTGCTCCGGAGGTGGCCGGTGTCCGCATCCGGGGTACGGGAGAGACCCACGTCCGGATGCCGATATCAGGGCATAACGGATGTATCACCCCTACCGTTCCGTTTATGATCACCAGGCGCTTTGTGACCGGTATGACGGTTCTCACCCTGTCGATACCGGTGGCTCTCGCGGCCCACCCCTCCGCGCGGCCGTCCGTGCGCCGCCCCGACCCGCTGACCACCGCCCCGCTTCCGGAGGCGATACGCCCGCCCCGCGCCCACCCGGCGATCGTCTACACCGCGCACCGCGGCGGCGCCCTCGAAGAGCCCGAGAACAGCATGTCCGGGCTGACCGCCGCCTTCGTCCGGCAGCACGCCCAGGTCCTGGACTTCGACACCCGCGCGCTGAGGGACGGCACGCTGGTGGTGATCCACGACGCGACGCTGGACCGTACGACGGACCGGACCGGTCCCGTGCAGAACCTCACCGCCGCCGACTGGCAGACCGTACGGCTGCGCCCCGACCCCGCACTCCCCGGCAGCTGGCGCTCCGAGCGCCCGCCCACCGTCGCCGAGGTGCTGGACCGCTTCGGCGGCCGGACCACACTGATGGTCGAGGCCAAGGACCCGGAGAGCCTGCCGCGGCTGGCCCGGATGATCCGCGACCGGGGGCTGGTCGGCTCGGTCCTCGTCAACACCAACCACCCCGAGGTGGCCCGGCAGGCCCACGGCATGGGCCTGCGGACCCAGCTGTGGCGGTCCGCCCGCCAGATGGTCACCGATCAGCCGCGCGACTGGCGCGGCTTCGTCGAACTGCTGGACGTGGACTACCAGGCGCGGGACGCCGATGTGCGGCGGGCCGTCGCCTCGGGCATACCCCAGGTCTGGGCCCACACCGTGAACTCCCCCGGCCAGCGGGACCGGATGCTGCGGCTGGGCTGCGGCGGCATCATCACGGACGCGCCGCAGCGGCTGGGCACCCCGCCCCCGCCGGTACGCGCCTCGGCCGGATGGACGGCCGGGCGGGCGACGCCGGGCGGACCCCTGCCCAGCGCACGGTGACCCCGCTAGCGCACGGTGATCCCCCGCAGCACCATCTCGACCACGGCGTCGCCGTACTCATGGGTCAGCGGCAGCGTCCGCAGCAGCCAGCGGTGGGCCAGCGGCCCGACGATCAGCTCCAGGGCGATCCGCGGATCGATCGCGGGATCCACCAGCCCCGCGTCCTGCGCGGCGCGCAGCCGCTTCACATAGAGCTGGAGCTGCGGCTCCAGGACCCGGCGGACGAACTCGGCGCCCAGCTCCGCGTTGATCACGGTCTCGGCGGCCAGGGCGCGCGACGGGGCGTCGTACTCGGGTGAGTTCAGCTCGTCGACCGTCGCCCGCACCACCATCTTCAGGTCCGCCTCCAGGTCCCCGGTGTCGGGGATCTCGTACGCCTCCGCACCGCCCGCCTCCCGGGCGGCGCGCTCACCGAGCGCCACGAAGGCGTCGAGCAGCACCGCGGCCTTGGAGGGCCACCAGCGGTAGATGGTCTGTTTGCCGACCCCGGCGCGGGCGGCGATGGCCTCGATGGTGAGCTTGGGATAGCCCACCTCGCCGACGAGTCCGATGGCGGCGTCGAGGATCGCGCGGTGCGAGCGCTGGCTGCGGCGGGTGGCGTCGGGGGCTGCTTTGTCGGCCATGGCGCCAATCTATCGAAACCCCGATCCTCTTCGAACCGATACGTATCGTCTCGCACTCCGAAGCACGCGGAAGCGCCGCCCCGGCCGGTAGAATCCGCCCAATGCACGCCCCTCACGCCGCCCCCGCCGACGAGACACTGCGCACCGCGCTCGCCGGACTCCTCGACGGACTGCCGCCCCGCCAGGCGGCACAGGCGGTCGACCGGCTGATCGCCAACTACCGGGGCCGCACCCCCACCGACGCGCCCGTCCTGCGCGACCGCTCCGACGTCGCCGCGTACGCCGCCTACCGGATGCCCGCGACCTTCGAGGCGGTCCGCGCCGCCCTCACCGCCTTCCGCGCCCAGGCCCCCGACTGGACCCCCGCCACCCACATCGACATCGGCGGCGGCACCGGCGCCGCCAGCTGGGCGGTCGCCGCCGCCTGGCCGGACGGTGGCCACACCACCACCGTCCTGGACTGGGCCGAGCCCGCCCTCGCCCTCGGCCGTGAACTCGCCCGCCACGCCGCCCCGGAGGCGCTGCGCGGCGCCCAGTGGCAGCGCCGGGCCATCGGCGACGACCTCGGCCTCCCCGACGCGACGGACCTCGTCACGGTCTCGTACGTCCTCGGCGAGCTGACCGAGGCCGACCGGCACGCGGTCGTCGACGAGGCCGCGCGCGCCGCCCAGGCCGTGGTGCTGATCGAACCGGGCACCCCCGACGGCTTCACCCGCGTCCGCGAGGCCCGCGACCGGCTCACCGCGGCGGGCCTGCGTCTGGTCGCCCCCTGCCCGCACAGCGCGGCCTGCCCCATCGAACCCGGCGCCGACTGGTGCCACTTCGCCGCGCGCGTCAGCCGCTCCTCCCTCCACCGCCAGGTCAAGGGCGGCTCACTGCCGTACGAGGACGAGAAGTTCGCTTATGTCGCGGCGGCCCGCTTCCCCGCCCCCGCGGCCCCGTCCCGCGTGATCCGCCACCCCCAGACCCGCAAGGGCCAGGTCCTGCTGGACCTGTGCACCGAGGACGAGGGCATGGCCCGCCGCACGGTCACCAAACGCCACGGCCCCCTCTACCGCGCGGCCCGCGACGCCTCCTGGGGCGACACCTGGCCCCCACAGGACCGCTAGGCCCTGTCCTGCCGATCTTCGCGGGCCCGCGACGCCTGGCACCGCGCCTCGCTGCGTTGTCGGGATCTTCCGAGTACGCCCAGTACGAGGACGACCCTCCGCCTTGCGATCCTCCCCCAGCTACCGCTGGGAGGTGCCCCCTCACCAGACGCCGCGGGCTGATCCACGAAGATCGACAGGACAGGGCCTAGTAGTGCTTTGTTAGGTGGTCTTGTCGCGTTGGGTGTCTGGTAGTTCGCTGGCTGTAT
>NZ_JAERRF010000066.1 GCF_016741875.1 Streptomyces coffeae
GCCCACCAGCAAAAAGTCGGCGGCTGCGGGCGCGGCGAAAGAGTACGTGCTGCTGAGACCGCCGCCGCCTTCACACCGATCGCCCCAGCGCGATCCGCGGCGCCGTGCGACTGACGGTCATGGGTTTCTCGCACACCAAGATCGCCGAGCGGCTGAATCTCATCAACACAACCATCCACAAGCGCAGGTCGCAGTTCCGGATGGTTCTGTATCAGGCTGCCCGTGGGCGACGGACCTCCGGCCTGCCCGGTGTCATCTGATACAGAGTCGCCCGCGCGGGCGGAACACCGGTCACCCACGCCTCGGCCGCGGCAGCCTCGTGTTCTTCAGCGCCATGACGCTGTTCATCGCGCTGCTGTGCTGCTCCTGGCCGCCACATGGCGGAGGACGGCTCTCGCTGGTTCGGCCGGGGTCTCAGCAAGCCGGCTGAGACCCCGGCCGAACCAGCATCGGCTCGCGCTCGCGTCGCAGCTTCTTCCCCGTCGGCCAGCGGCGGTAGCAGCGGATTCGCCGGGCGGTTCGATACAACGGTGCCGCGGTAGCGGAGCGCCCGTAGCAGATCGTGGAGGCGCGGCGGTGGATCGGCGCACGGCGTCCCCGAAATACCCGCCGAGGAGGCCGAGTTCGTCGCGGCCAGTGCCCAGGTCCAGCAGCATCCTGCCGGTCGGCGCCGCCTGGTCCTCGCGGGCTGCGCCGTGCTCACCGCACTCGTCCTCGTTGCGGCCGGCCTGGCCACCCTCAAGCCCGCAGCAGCAGCGAGCAGCGGGGCCTGGCCGCCACTGCGAGCCTCACGGAGCTGCCCGTTCCACGTCCCCAAGAACTCCAGCCGCGGGCAGCTGCTCGCGGTCAAGGACGGCATCACGCAGATGCTGAAGCAGCTCGACCTCACCGACGACAAACGCGACGCGCTCAACGGCGACCTCGAAGCGGTCACCGCCCTCGCCGAGCGCCTCGCGGACGTCCCCACCCCCGCCGGACCCACCCCACGCGAGCTTGGCGCCGCAGACGGCTTCATCCCATTGACTCAGCTCACGGACACCATCCGCACCGGCAACGAGCAGCCGCCGACTCCCTAGACGGCCGGACATGAGTACGCTACCGGCCCGGAGGTGACCGACATGAGGTTCCAGGGCGTGCTCTTCGACTCCGGCGACACGCTGATCCGCCCCAGGGGAGGCCGATGGAACCCGCGTTACGACTTCGAGCAGATCGTGCTCCGACACCTGCCGGAGATCCCGGCTGAAGCCTTCCCGGAGGCCTTCTTGGCCGGCCAGCGGGTGCTCGAAGCAGCCTCGGTCACGGCGAACCGCACCGACTACCACCGGACAATCCTGCGGGCGCTGGGCGCCCACCATCCTCCCGCGACCCTGCTGGAGCAGCTCGAAGAACCCGCCACCGAACCACCGGTCGAGCCGTTCCCCGAAGCCCCGGGGGTGCTGGAGCAGCTCCGCGCACAAGGAGTGCGCATGGCCGTGGTGTCGGACAACTGGCCGACCCTGGAAGACCTCTACCGCCGGCTCGGGCTGCGCGAGTGGGCCGTCCTCGGATGCAACAAGCCTGACCCGCGGATGTATCACGCCGGGAGCGACGGGCTTGGCCTGCCGCCGGGCGACTGTCTGTTCGTCGACGACGACCCTGAGCTGGTGGCGGCAGCCATCGCACTCGGCTACGGCGGGGTGACCATCGCCCGCGGCCCCGGACAACACAGCTCCGTGCCGTCGATCACTTCGCTGGAGGCCCTGATTCCGGTCATCCACGACGGCACCCAGTAGCCCCGCGGCGATCCCATCGGGGATCACGGATCGGCCTCGATTCGCAAGAGCCCTGACCGAGCGCCCCCCGAGCGCGCGGAGAGGGCCGCCGCGGGCAGCACAGACGTTGAGATGCGTTTGATCTTGTTTGAACTGACTCGATCACACGGTGAATTGCTGCTGGCATTGACTGTTTATGTTGATTTTGGTTCGCTTGCCTGCGCACCGCGTCAGACATCGCATCCGCCGCACCGACTACTCCACCGACACGACCACCTGGACCGAGGTGGGCAGGGTCACCCTGCTGCACGCAGAGCTGAGGTCCGCAGCAGAGCGGTCCTCAAGACCGTGCTGCTCCCGCCGATCCAACGCACCCGGATCCCCGGCTCGACGGCCGGGATCCACCCGCCCCCCACTCCCCCCACTCCCTACCGGAGGCATCCATGCGTGTGCTCTCCCGTCTGCTGTTCGCCGTATCCCTCATGCTCCCCCCACTGGGCGTCCCCCTGCTCACCGCAGGCCCCGCCCAGGCCCTGGACAACGACTTGGCCCGCACCCCACCGATGGGCTGGAACAGCTGGAACACCTTCGGCTGCAACGCAACCGAGCAAATCGTCAAGGACACCGCCGACTTCATGGCATCCAGTGGCATGCGCGACGCCGGCTACCAGTACCTCACCATCGACGACTGCTGGATGGAACGGTCCCGCGACTCCGAAGGGCGCCTCGTCCCCGATGCGGCCAAGTACCCCCACGGCATGGCCGAACTCGCCGCATACGTACATGGCAAGGGCCTGAAGTTCGGCGTCTACGAGAGCCCGACGTACCACACGTGTCAGGGCTTCCCCGGAAGTCTTGGTTATGAGCAGAAGGACGCCGACACCTTCGCCTCGTGGGGCGTGGACTTCCTCAAGTACGACAACTGCACGGCCAGCGACCCCGATCAGCGGCCCGGCGACGAAAAGCTGCCGCTGGAAACCCGGGACAGCACCATGCGCGACGCCCTCGAGCGAACCGGCCGTCCGATCGTCTTCAGCCTCTCGCTCCAGCCCGCGGCCCAAGGCGAGTCTCCCTGGGAGTGGGGCAAGAGCGTGGCCAACATGTGGCGCATCGACGGGGACCGGGACGCGTCCTTCGACGGCCTCAAACGGCTCATCCACACCGACTTGGACAAGGCGAAGTGGGCTGGTCCCGGCGGATGGAACGACATCGACATGTTGGGGACCGGAAACTACGCTTTTGCGTCGGGTTCCAACGACCCCAACAAGCGCCTGACCTATGACCAGGAGAAGTCCGAGCTCTCGGTCGCCGCCGTGCTCGCGGCCCCGCTGATCTCGGGTGCCGACCTGCGTACCCCCGCGGCCGCCGGCAGTTCCGGCTTCCCCATCAGCGACCAGGACCTGAGCGTCTACCTCAACAAGGACGTCATCGCCGTCAATCAGGACAGCCGTGGCGAACAGGGCACGGCGATCACCACCGAGAACGGCCTGAACGTGCTGCGTCGCCCCCTGGCCAACGGCGACGTCGCCGTGGCCCTGTTCAACGAAACGTCCTCCCAGGCCGTCATCTCCACCACCGCGACGGCCGCCGGCCTCCCGGCGAGCAGCGCTGGCTACAACCTCAACGACCTGTGGGCGCACACCAGCCACGTCAGCACCGACGGCACCATCAGCGCCACCGTTCCGGCCGGCGGCACCGTGCTCTACCGGGTGAGCCCGCGGCCCCCCGCCACAGACCCCGACGAATGAGTTCCTCTCCATACCGTCCGGTCGATGCCTGAACGCCAGGAACGACGAGACCTTCCCCGGTACGAAGAGCGAGATTTGGTCCTGCAACGGCGGCGCCAACCAGAGCTAGCTTGACGCTGTCGGAGACCGAGTAGGACGACGGCGATGCGGGTGAGAGACCGGCTGGACGACCTGTGGTGCGCGATGAGGACTTCGCCCACTGGTACCCGCGGGACGGACGTCCCGGTCTCTCGCCCGCGCAGTTGGCCACCGTCTGCGTGCCGCAGTTCCTGGCCCTGGACCGCGACCTCGCAAGGGGCCTGGACACGCGATCTCAGTCGTTCAGGAGACATGGAGGGTTGATCGGGCGGATTCCGCGAACCCAGCCGCGACGCAGCATGGGCAGACACGCCTGGACCTGGAATTCCTCCGTGGTGTCCTCTTCCTCCGGATCTATGGACCAGGCCATTGCCGGGGACTGCTCGCCTGAGAGAACCCCGGAGAGCAGCTCGTTCCACTGGGAGTACGAGCTTCGCAGAACGAGGTTGTCCGGGACGTCCAGGTCAAGAACGACGACTCCGGAGTCGATCTGCTCGTCACTGAGCAGCATGCGGGCCGTCACCAGCACATTCTCCTCGCCGCTGTCGGCACCCACCCATGCCCATACCGGCGGCCGGCCTTCGCAGTCGATACCGCGTCGGCGCATCTCGTCGGTCATCACCTCATAGGCCGGGCGCCAGGAGGGCTCCACATGCTTCCAATCCCCGACCAGGAGACCCGTTCTCTCCAGCCCCTCGACGACCGCACGGGGCTGCACTGTCCACAAACGCATGGCCTGATTCTGACGGGCGCCTACCGCACGTGCCCACACGATAGGGGTGGCTCCCATTCTCATTGCCGATCACGAACCTGTAGCGGTCTCCATCCCCGTCACGAACGGAGCAACGTGGCTCCCATTCCCGTTGCCCAGGTGGCTCCCCATCACCCTGCAGAAATCAGGGCAGGCTCTCCAGCAAGGCTTACAGCAGTAGCGAAGACAGCAGGACGAGGCCGCGGGCCCGTAGGAAGCCGCTCCACGGTTTACGTCACGATCTGAGCCGTATATGCCCGACCGGGCGGCACGTCGCCCGGTCGATCTGTTCTTCGCAACACCCCCCGTCCGCGGGGAGGACGCTGCTGCCGTGACCGGAAAGGTTCACCGGGACTCCGCGACCCGCGGGGTTTATGAGTTCTTCGCTCCTCGCCGGGTTCGGCTGGTCGCCGGGCTGACCGGCCTCGTTGGCGTGGCCGTAATCAGCTTGCTGTCGCCCCGGCGGTCGGGGAAGGTCTGGATCATGCTTGAACTGCGCACTTTGGAATCGGACGACTGGCCCCTTTGGCGGGAGTTGCGACTGACAGCGCTTGCTGAGGCGCCCTATGCGTTCGGATCGACGCTGGCCGAGTGGCAAGGCTCCGGCGATCGAGAGGAACGCTGGCGTGCCCGTCTGTCGATTCCTGGCGCGCACAATCTCGTCGCGCTCTTCGACGGCCTTCCGGTGGGCATGGTCAGCGGAGTTCCGGGCGAGGGCGCAGAGAACGTGGAGTTGATCTCGATGTGGGTCAACCCTGCGGCTCGGGGCCAAGGCGTGGGTGACTACCTGATCCAGGCGGTCGAGCGGTGGGGTGCGGATCGCGGTGCCAGGACGCTGCGCTTGTCCGTGATGCCGGACAACAGCATGGCGGTTGCGCTCTATGAGCGGCACGGTTTCACAGACACGGGTGAGCCCGGCGATCTCCTGTCCGATGGCGTTCGCAGGGAACGGGTCCTGGCAAAGAGCCTGGCCACCGTTTGATCTCCGCCGCCACAGCGCGGTGGGGTCTCCTGACTCGTCAGGCTGCGGCGGTGAGGGGGCGTCCGCCCCAGCCGATGCCCCTCTCGCTGTGGACGCGGGCGCGTTCCTTGCGCTTGGCGGTGAGCACGTCGGGGTGGCGGGCATTGGCGTTGCGCCAGCGCAGGTAGCGGTGCAGGGCTCAGGTCTGCGCGGGTGGCTGCGGTGGTGGGAGTTGGCCAGGGTGAACTGCCGCAGCGGGCCGAAGTGGGCCTCAATGAGGTTGGCCCAGGATGCGTAGGTCGAGGTGAAGCACAACTCGGCCTTGTTCTTCTCCGCCCAGCGGCGGATGTCCGCACTGGGTACGCTCCCGGCACACGGCTCGACCCCGAAGTCGTCGCGGAGGTGGTTGATTATCGCGTCGGCCTCGTGCGGGGCTGATCGAGCTCCTTCGCGAAAAGCACGCCGGCGGCCTTGAGAATCTCGTTCGCCCGCCGCAACTCGGCTACCTCCCTGCGGAGTTGCGCCAGCTCACTTCACTCAGCGGTAGTCAGCAGATCGGGCCTACTGCTCTGGTCTGCCTCCGCCTGGCGGACCCAGCCCCGCAAAGCTTCCTTGTGAATGCCCAGGTCACGGGTCACGTGGGCGACCGGGCGACCGGGCGGCCGGAGGTCTGGAGGTCTGGACTTCGCGGACGGCCCGCTCACGCAGCTCGTCCGGATACCTCCGTGGTGCAGGCATCGGACCTGTGATCTCCCATCTGCCAAGGCGATCATGCCTGGCTTCAGGGCCGCTACAAAATCCGGTTCAGGTCAGCTCACCGGCCTGCTGCGGCACCTGGTCCGCGAGGCCGAGGGCCGCAGCGGCGAGCCGTCGACCTGTGTCCTGGACTCCCAGACCATCAAGACCTCTGCCAACGACCTCATGGCCCGCCGCCTCACCGGCGAGCCCCCCGAACTGGCGCGGAACCTGACCTGGGAGCAAACGCAAACCACCGACACCAAACGCATCTGCCGGTAGGCGAGGACATGGGCCCCGCTTACTGGGCATGGGGCCACTACTCTGTGATACCGTGTAGCGGTACTTGGTACTACGTAGTACTAGAAGACCGAAGAGGGCTCGCGATGGACGATCTGACGGAGATGCTGAAGGGCACGCTTGAGGGCTGCGTGCTTCAAATCATCGGCAACGAGGAGACCTACGGGTACGCCATCACGCGTCGACTGAACGAACTTGGCTTTGCCGACGTCGTCGAGGGGACGATCTACACCATCTTGGTGCGACTGGAGAGGAACGGGCTCGTCCAGGTGACGAAACGACCATCCGGACTGGGTCCACCACGCAAGTTCTTTGCGCTCAACGACGCAGGGCGCGAAGAACTCGCGACGTTCTGGGCGAAATGGGAGTACCTCTCATCACGAATCGACAATCTCAAGGAGGGCGGGCGATGAACTTCTGGGAGACCGTTACGGGCAGCGACCTCACGAGGGAATGGAAGGCGTTCGAAGCCCGGGCCGAGGCATTGCCGGCCGACTACCTGGCGGCGTGGGATCAGATCAAGGTTAGCGTCTCCCCCCACTCGGACTTCACGGGTCGCAACCTGATGCCGATTCTTGATGGCGTCCTGGGGCTGCTCGAAGAAACAGCGGCGGATGGGCTGAGCATTCACGAGGTACTCAGCGACGACATCGATGGCTTCTGCGCGGCGCTGACCGGCGGAGAAGGGGCTCGGAGCTATCGCGACCGATGGCGCGAGCAGTTGAACAGGAACGTCGCAAAGAAACTGAGCCAGCTAGGAGGCTGACGTGGGCATCCAAAACATCATCCAGGGCAAGAAGCAGTGGCGAACGCACATGGCGCGGGTCCAGGCGCTGCCACCGGACTACCAGATCGTCTACAAGGAGATTCAGAGGTACCTCTTCAAGGTCGGACCGATCGACCTGCCTGACGGGCACTTGCTCTCAGGGATTGTCGATTTCTTCGAGGAGGGCGTGGCGGCCGGCAAGGGAGTCCTGGAACTCATCGGCAACGACGTCGCTGCCTTCTGCGACGACCTGGTCAAGGGCTCGCGCGCCAACGCGGAACGTTGACGTGGATCGCCGTCATGGCCGCCCTGCCCGCGAAATCAGCGGAGGGCGCGGGTGCCTTCGCTTACCCGCTCATCTTCCTGCCGTTCCTCAGCTCGGCGATAGTGCCCACCAAGACCATGCCCGCCCCGGTGGAGGCTTTCGCCAATCACCAGCCGGTGACGCCCCTCGTCAACACGATCCTCGACCTGTTCACCCAACACTCGGTCGGTAGCGACGCCTGGACCGCCGTCGCCTGGTGCGTCGGTATCCTCGTCGTGGCGTACACCCTTGCTATGACCTCCCACCTCCGCAAGATCGCCTGAGAAGGCGATGCTGATCGCTCATGCGACGGAAGTCCACAACTGGGCAAGACGATCGCCCGCTACGGACGCGTCGACCTCCTCGAAATCGAAGAACTCGGCTACCTCGAACTGGACCGCCGAGGCGCGGAGATGCTCTGCCAAGTTCTCACCGAGCGTGAGGAAAAGAACAGCATCGCGGTCGCGTCCAACGAGGCTTTCACGGGCTGGAGCGGCACCTTCACCGACCCGCGGCTCTGCGCGGCGATCGTGGACCGGCTCACCTTCAACGCCACCTTGATCGAGACTGGGACCGAGTCCTAGCGTCGCCCAGTTCAGGAGACCGCAGCGACCGCCCCGTCGGCAGTTCACAACGATGGAATCAATCACGTGCAGAGAGGGCCGTGGGCCTGCGCAGCAGCCACTGCCAGAATGACCGACGCGGAGGCCGCACCACCACGCGGCCGTGAGCCTTCTGACCGACCAGCTCCACTCGCAAAGTGACCGGCGTATCAGGATTCGTCGGAGTCTGGCGGTACTTGACCCTGCTGTGTGCCAGCTGCAGACCATCAGTATCGACAACGATGCCCGGCCTCGTGACCAGCGTCAGGGTCTTTCCCGTCATGCCCACGTCGATCCGCAAGGTGTCGTGCGTGATCACTGCGTCAGTGAAGTCAAGCGTCACCTCGCAATACGTCACCGCGAGCTCCAGCCTCCGCGGTAGCACCCAGCGGCCCACGCGCTCGATCGCGCCGCTGTGGACCTGTTCGATCCGGACTACGTCCTTGGCCTCTGCTCCCGTCGCGCCGACGGGCGGCAGGTCAGTGGTGAGCGCGGCCAGTTCGTTCAGAGTCCGCGCCGACAGGGCAGCTTCCAGGCGCTCGTCCAACTCGTCCGCGGTCAGCAGGCCGTCTCCCGCCGCGATGCGCAGCACATCCACCACCCGGTCCCGGTCCGCATGAGAGGCTCGCAGCTCGGGCGACGAGCCGGGGCCGGAGCGCTTCCCGGTGGGCGAAATCTCTCCCGACATGCTTCCGTCCTGGTCCTGTCGAACGTCTCCGCGCGACGCAGGCAGCGGCGCGAGTAGAAGACTAACGCTATATCGCGACATGGATCCCGGCGCGCGACAACGACCGCATCGTCGGGGCCAGTTCACACCATTCCCGGGGTCGCTTCACCCCGTCCGAAATGTACAGAACCTTCACCAAGCGGGGCCACCGCAGACCAACATGCTGGGGCCGCTGAACAATGTCAGGCCAGCAGCAGTCCCGGATCCTGTTCCAGGAGGTCGGCCAGCGTCGCGTTGATCGAATCCGCCAGGCCGGCGGACCGGATGGTGCTCGTCACGCGTACTCCTCCGTCAGTACCTGACGCTGTCGGTGTCGATGAACTCGTCGCGCACGGCCAGGACGGCCGGCACATGAGCTCGTACGTCTGGGGTCGGGTCATCTGGTGGCTTCGGCGCAAACACCCTCGAATGAACTAGGAAGCAGCTGCGCCGCTGCTATTGCGGCCGAGGCTGGTGGCCGGCCAGCCAGGAACGGGAGCTGTTCAGCCCGGCGAGAGTGCACACCACACGCTACCGCTACCGCGGATCAGTTATCCCCTCCCTGCGCCTGCTACAGCCTCGCGGCTCGGTTGCAGCCACCGGCCGACGCACCAGGCGTCACGCGGCCCCCTCGTGCGCTGCCGGCGGTCGCCCTGGCACTGTCAGCGGCCGGCGCGCTCGTCGCCGGCGCGCGGGACGAGTCCGTCACACAATCGCTGGCCTTCGCGAAAGTGGCCTTCCTGTGCGCGGCCCTGTTCTGGTTCACCACAGCGGACGGGCCGGCACACACCGCACGCCGCACACGCCCCGCACTGGGCTGACCATCCGGCCGGCTCCGGGCGGGAACCGGCGCATCCTGGCAAAGCGGCGGTTCGACGCCAACGCACAGTCGTAGAAGCCGTCGACGCCCGAGCGGGGATGCGCTCCCACCAGGCGCGTCCTCCCGTAATCCGGTCAACAGGCCCTTTCCGGACTTAGGCCCGCATCAGCCGGGCCGTCGGCAAGAGCTCCGGCGCCATGGCCAACGCGCTGTTGACCCTGACCAAGCAGGGCATCGCCGAACCGGTCACCGAACGCCCCCGCACCTACCGGCTCGGCACCACCGCACCCACCAGCGACGACAAATAGACCGGTCCGAAACGGCCAACGACCGGGTACCACCCCGCGAGGGGGTGGTGGTACCCGGCCCGCGCTGTCTCTCGCTCTTCCCCGGTGGCTCGCTGATGGCTCGCCACCGGCTCTCGGAGCGATGTCAGTACCAGTTGCCTTTCATTCCTCACCAGCGGGTCTCCACGTGTCACAAGCCAAGATCATCTCGGCTCTGCAGACGTCCCGGGCCCCTTCAGCAGCCGAGCCCGGATTCGCCATGAGCAGAGCGCGGAAAGTGCGGGCGGTCTGGCCGTCATAGTGGGAATATGCCGAACGACGACCACACCGAAAGCCTTCACGCGGCCGAACGGCGCCTCCAGGCCGCCCAGCTCGCTTCCGATATTGATGCACTGAACGAGCTCATCGACGACACGGGACGGTTCACCGGACCGGACGGAAACCTCTACTCGAAGCAGGACGACCTACGCGCGCACGAAACCGGCCAGCAGGTGCTGAGCCGCGTCGAGGAGGAGGACCTCCAGGTGCTGGCCACTGAGCACACCGGTGTCACCTGGTTCCTCGGCACGCTGGAAGGCTCCATTGGCGGTCAGCCGCTGGCCGCCCGGATGCGCTATACCCGGACCTGGGCCCGTGACCAGGCGGGCTGGAAGATCCTTGCCGCCCATGCAACGTTCGTTACCGACGGACTCTTCGACACCGGTGACGGCACCAGGGCGGCTGAGCCATCGGCTTGACGGCTGAAACATCCGAGATATTTCAGCCGCATAAGCGAAGCCGACTTCATGGCAGTCGCCGAAGGCGGCTTCGTTCTCCAGCTTTCGCCCTAAACTTGACTCTGTCGGGGATCTTGTAGGTGTCGAGGTCAGCCGCTGCTGGCCCGCCAGGATTTCAGCCGGGGGATCCCGTGCTGGTAGCGGCTCCGCAGTAGGCCGTGTCCGTGGGCGAACTCGTTGACGGTGCCCTCCACTCCGGCGCGAACGGCGTATCGGTCTGCCGGTCGGGTGTCTGCTGCTCGGTCCGGACGCGGATTTGCAGGTCGCGGAGTTTTCGCCGAGGGAAAGCCCACGTTCCGGGCGCTTTCGCGTGAGGTGGTGCACCGGGTGCGGACCGAGCAGGGCTGGCACTGGCCTTTGGTGAACCGTGCCACGATCAGCGGCGCCGCGGTGGGCGAGGAGGTCGGGTAGGGGCCG
>NZ_JAERRF010000067.1 GCF_016741875.1 Streptomyces coffeae
TTCCGCCCCCGAGCACTACACCCTCGGCCCCCTCGGCGCCACACTGCTCGCCGCCCACACCGGATGCGAACTCACCACCCTGGGCTGGCGCCCCACCGCCACCGGCCGCATCGCCTACTCCCCCTGGCTGAGCCACGACGTCGGCGTCAACGAACTCCTCACCCTCCTGGCCGCCCACGCCCGCCACACCGCCCCCAGCGGTCTGCCCCTGTGGCTGTCGGAACGCTCCTGCGCCCGCCGCTGGGAGGACATGATCCGCCCCGACGCCTACGCCCACTGGCAAGACCCCTCCAGCGCAGCCGAGGACCCCTGCCTGTTGCCGTTCTTCCTCGAGTACGACACCGGCACCCAGTCCCTGTCCCGGGTGGAGGCCAAACTCCCCGGATACGCCGCCTTCACCACCTCCACCGGCACCCGCCCCGCCCTGCTCATCCACACCCGCACCGCCTCCCGCGACCGCGCCATCCGCCACCGCCTCACCCAACCCGCCCGCGACCTGGGCCTGCGCGTCGCCACCTCCTCCATGGACTTCACCACCGACACCCCCTGGGGCCCCTGGTGGACCCCGCTCGAACCCGCAGCCCGCCGCACCACACTGATCGCCCTCGCCGCCCACTGGACCGACCTGACCCCGGCCGCAGGTCTCGAGCCCACCGACGCCGACACCGCCCTGGCCCTCCCCGTCCCCCCACTGCCACCCACCACGCAACCCTGATGAGCCTGCTCGCCAAGGCCACCGCCGGCGTCGGCTGTGCGATGCTCGCTCTGCCTCTGCTCGCCGTGTGTCTGGTCGCCGCACTGCTCAGTTCCCTCAACCCCGGATCCGGCGGCACCACGGCCACCCCCGGCAAGAACTCGCTCGCCGACATCCCCCCAGCCATGCTGAACCTCTACCAAAGGGCCGCCCCTGAATGCCCGGGCCTGTCCTGGACGATCCTCGCCGCCATCGGCAAGGCCGAGACCAACCACAGCCGCCACCCCACCATGAAATCCCCGGCAGGCGCGGTCGGGCCCATGCAATTCCTGCCGGCCACCTTCAAAACCTACGCACACCCCGTACCCCCGAGCGGGAAACGACCGCCTACCCCATGGGACCCGGTCGACGCCGTATTCGCCGCAGCACGCCTGCTGTGCGCGAACGGCGCCAAGCACAGCCAGAACCTCAAGCGCGCGATCTACGCCTACAACCACTCCCACACCTACGTCGCCGACATCCTGCGCATCGCACGACGCTACGCCGCCACCTCCCCCGCAACCAACCCCGGACCCGGGTCAGTCTCCGCATCAGCATCAGCTGCGGTCGTCTTCGCCCGCCGTCAACTCGGCACCCGATACGTGTGGGGCGGTGACGGCCCCGCCGAGGGCGGCTTCGACTGCTCCGGCCTGACCAAAGCCGCCTACGCCAGCGCCGGGATCACCATCCCCCGAGTAGCACAAGACCAGTACAACGCCGGACCCCGCCTGGCCACCCGAGAACAACTCCTGCCCGGAGACCTGCTGTTCTTCGGCACCGGGCCCCACGCCATCACCCACGTCGGGATCTATGCAGGCAGACACCACATGATCGACGCGCCCCGCCCAGGGGCCGCCGTCCGTGAGGCCCGAGTGCAGCTGACCGGTGCCACCTATCAGGGCGCGACCCGCCCGAACCTGCGCGGTGCCCGGTGAGCACCCAGCCCACCCAGGCCGAAGTCGATGCCCTGCTGCGCGCCCTGGTCCGCATCCTGGCCGGCGTCGCCGTCCTCGCGCTCGTCTTCACCGCCGTCAACGTCACCGGTTTCGCCACCGACCACCACATCCCCTGGCCCATCGCCCTCCTCCTCGATCCGATGGTCGCCCTCACCCTCACCACGGTTCTCTACGCCGACGCCCGCCTCGCCGCCTGGGGCATCCCGCCACCACGCTGGTCAACCGCCCTGCGCTGGTCCGCAGGTCTCGCCGCAACCCTCATGAACACCTGGACCTCGCTCTGGCCCGACGACCACATCGGCTGGCCCCGCCACGCAGACCCCGCCGGAGTGCTCCTGCACTCCGTACCCCCACTCCTCCTCATCGGCCTGACCGAAACCGTCGCCGCCTACCGCCGCTGCACCACCCACCTGCACCCGCACCCCACCACCGCGCCCCAGCAGGTCCACCCGCACCCCACCACCGCACCGCTCCGGGAGCAGCACGGGAACACTCCGGGAGCACCCGCACCCGCCATCCCACCACCCGCCAGGCCCTCGCACCCCACACACCACCCGAAGCCCGCCCCGCACCCCCACCCGCTCAACAACCCTGCCCCGAACCCGCACTCGCGCCCGCACCCGCACCCGCACCCGCACCCGACGGGCGATGGCCCACAGGAAACGCCCGCGCACCCCGACGGGCCGCACCCTGCCCCCAACGCCCCCGCACCCCAGCCCGGCGCGGATAACCGCGCAGCGGCCGAGCTGTACGCGCAAGCCCTCGCCCTGGATACCGCTGCACGGCAGAGCACCGGACAGCCGGTCAGCATCCGGCAGCTCCGCCGCCACCTGCACCTGGGCCAACAACGCGCCCGTGAACTGCGCACGCACCTCGACACCCACCACGCCCCGGGAACACCCGCACCCCACACCGCACCCGGGGCCACACCTCACCAGCCGACCCCGGATGCACCCGCGGGGGTGAGGGGGGCGGCTTGACTTGTCGGCCACCGCAGAGCGTCCATGGTGGTCGCCCGCGGATCTACCGTGTAGGCCACGCGCCGCGAGCACCCCGGCCGGGGCTCTCTCTCCAACCACCAACCACCCGTCGTGGGAGGCCCCATCATGTCAACCACCCCCAACACCCCTCACCCACCGTCCACAGACCGCCCCGACCCCCAACAGCTCACCGACGCTGAAGCCGCCGTATGGGCCGCGCTGAGCAGCCAGCCCGGTGCCACGAGCGCCGGCCTCGCCCAAGTTGCCGGAGCCGGCCGCTCCACCACGACCAAAGCACTGCGTGTCCTGGAACAGATGGACCTCGCCCGCTGCGAGACCAGCGCCCCCGAAGGCCGCGGGCGCCCCGTCAACTACTGGTACGCGGCTCCCTCTCCGGACAACGACGTCAGCACCTCAACGGACACCCCGCAGGAGCCGTCGGCCGAGACCATCGCGGACCCCGAGCCTGCAACACCGCACGCCAACGATGACGTTGCCCACGCAGCACAGCCGTCCACGTGCGGGGACGACAGGTCGCCCCACGGCGAGACCCCCGCCGACGAACCTGACACTGACGCTGACACCGAGCACACGGGGCACCAGAATCGGTCCGACGTCCCGGGGGAGGCGGAACGGCCGACAGGGTCCGACGCCGACGGCTCGCCGACTCCGGCGCCCGCTCCCACGCCCCCGGTAACGGGAACAATGCCGCCCGGAGCACCGGAAGCAGTCCGGCCGGCCGCCCTGTCCGGCGGAGACAAGGTGCGCCTCGCTCCCGGCGCCCTGCGTCAAATGGTCATCGCCCACCTGACAGCGCATCCCAATGAGGCGTTCACAGCCACCCGGATCAGCCGGACCATCGAGAAGAGCTCCGGCGCGATCGCCAACGCCCTGACCACCCTGACCAGCCAAGGCATCGCCGAACAGGTCACCAAACGCCCGCGCACCTACCGCCTCGCCACCACCCCCGCCAACGGCGACGTATAGACCAGCTGACGGCCCAAGGGCCGGGTGCCGCCCCGAAACCAGCAGGGCGACACCCGGCCCTTGCTCTGGGCCCACATGTCATCCCCCGACCCCAGTGGCTCCAGTTGGAGCCACGGTGGCTCGCCACTGGCTCCCCGGTGGCACGCCGATGGCTCGGTTGGACACACTGGCTCTGGTCACGAGTACCAGCAGCAGTTGTTCACCGGTTTGAGCAGTGTCCGGGGTCGGCTGCCATTCGAACAGTGCGGGAGTCTGGCCCGCGCCGAGGCAGCCAAGCCGGATCGTCGACCATCCCGCACGTCGACGCGCGCCTTGAACCACCGTGAGTGACCAGAAGCCCCCGCAGCTGCCCTGATCCCCAAGCGGTTCTCCCCACTCAAGTACCTCAACCTCAACGTCCCGGGCGCAACAGTTTCGGAAGGGAGCGCACGTACGCAGCAGATGCCTGTTCCCTGCGGTTTCTCCCCTCTAGATATTGGTGCGTCCGCCGAAGTAGTCGGGGACCTCGGCTTTGAGGGTCTTCTCGACCTCCTGGTACGTGCTGGAGTGGGACAGCGGGGTGTTGTGGAGAGCGAACCGAAGGTCACTGACCAGAGACTTCAGGGTCACTTCCTTGCCGGGCTCGGGGGCCTGTCGGCGGGCTTCGGCCAGGAGATCCGCGAAGAGCGATACCGCGTTGCTGGGGTTCGTCTCCCACAGCCATGCGAAGACGTTCCCGAAGGGATCCCCGGGGTGGGCTAAACCGCTGTCGGCGTAGTTCCTGGCGAGATCGATTGCCTCGTGCAGACGAACCCCGTGAGCAGGTGCTCGTACGTGCGCAGCGGTACCTCGATGTTGTTCACTTCCGCTCCCCTGATGCAGATGACGGTCTGTTCACGGCGGACTCAAAGATGGTTCCGGTGCGGGTTCAGCCGGTGCGGGTTCAGCCGGTGCGGCCGTACTGAGAACGCAGTCTGCTGAGGAGGCCACTTATCTCAGTAGAAGAAAACACTGTGACGTCTTCGTCCGTGGCGTTTCCGACAGCGACCTGCCACCGGCCTCGCTCGTCTCGGACAACCTGGATGGGTGGTTGCGTCAGCCACGTTGTGTCGATGCCGCGCCGTACGACCACGCCTATGAGTGCCGGATGCGTCGGCCCGGGGCCGAGCGGGGAACCGGGAGTCATCAGGAGATCGGCAAGCGCCTCGATCGCGTCGTCGCCCCGCACGCCTTCCCGTGATGGAACCGGAGTGCCCGCCACCCTGATCTATCAAGGTCACAGCCAAGTACGTGCAGTCCTCGTTGCGCTTCCACGGGGGAATCTTCCAGGAGAAGGTCATGGCTGCATCCTCCCCTGCACGCACGGGACTTGAAGTGGTCTTGGATGACCTCTCGCGGCACGGTGATGTGTTTCAGCCACGGCCCGATGGGCGCCTGCTGTCCGGTCGCGCGTGGCGCTAGCATCTGCGGACTGAAAACTCGGGGGAGGCCAGGACAGATGCCGTGGTCATTACTGAACAAGCCCTGGCTGCGTTCGATGGTGCGGCTCGTTCAGCTCTTCGTGCGGCCGAATCGAGACGAGGTCTATGAACAGTGCGTTCGGGCAGCGCTGCGTGAGTCTCCACGCGCACGAAAGCTGGGGAAAAGGCCGGGGACCTCCTCGCACGATGTACTTCACGAGATGCACCGCTCCATGTACCGGAACGCGTCCTACACCCAGGCTGATGGCCCGGAACGGGCCTCCTACGACAAAGCCGTTGTCGACCTGGAGCGGGCACGGGCCAAACAACAGGCGGCCGCAGACGAGTCCGGGTGGAACTGGAAAGTCGTCTTACTGCTCCTGTCCGCAGCCATCCTGACTGTCCTCATCACGTTCGGCCTCATGGCTCTGCTGGTAACCCTCTTCAGCACCGCACTGCTGATCTTCATCCTGTTTTGGAGCGGCACCGCCGTCTGGTTCAACCTCCGCTACTGCCTGCTCGCCGCGGCCCTGGGCATCTCGTGCGCAGCGGCCCGCGTCGAGCTCGGCTACCGCGCCGTTGCCTGGGGCACGACCCTGCACGACGACGGCATCGTTCCTGTGATGGACGGCATGATCCGCCACCTCATGGGTGAAGACCCCGACTCCCTCTTCGTCCCGCAAGGCACGTCGAAAGGCCTGCGTGCACCCCGAGCACCGGGCTTCGCCGTTCCCACCGAGGCCATGGAGCAGCTGCAGCGTAAGCTCAGCCACCTGGACGAAGGCACCATCGCGGTCTGCGGCCCCCGCGGCGTCGGCAAGACCACCCTGCTGGAGGGTGCCACCAAGCAAGCCGGCTTCGGTTTTCTCATCCAGGCGCCGGCCACCTACGCCCCGCACGACTTCCTCGTCTCGCTCTCGGTGTGCCTGTGCCAAAAGTACATACAGCACGAGGGCTATACAGCACCGGAATTGGCGCGCCTGTCCCCCTTCCACCGGATCTTGAAGAACTCGCGTCGTCGCATCAGAGCTCTGGCCCGCTGGTCATCCTTTGCCTTGCCCGCAGCTGCCCTGCTCATCCTCGGGGCCTCTTCAGCCGCCCGCTCGCTGTACGCCCGATACGAAGCCTCAGCCTCCGACTCCGCCCACACCGTGGCACGCATCGTCCAGCACTGGATCCGCGACGTGTGGAACGGGCACGCCGTCGTCACCAGCGTCACGATCATCGTCTGCGCCATCGCCTGGTGGCTCTCCCGCCACGACCCGTGGATCCCCCGGACCCTGGGAAGGCTGTGGACCCTACTCGGAGCCAAACTGGGCATCGCCCTCGCTCTTGGCAGCTTGGCCAGCGCCTACTTCGACCCGCAGCTCCGCCAGCTCGCACCCCACGTGCACGCCAACACCTTCGGTGTAGCAGCGCTGCTAGCCTTCGGATGGTTCTACTCCTGGGCCACCTGTCAGGCTCTGAAACTGCGCCAGGCACACCTCGAAATCGGTCGGTGGACGCTGTACGCCAGCGACGTCTGCAGACTGCTCGCCGCCGGCCTGGGCACGTACCTCCTGTATTTCCTGATCCGCACCCCTTCGACCTACACCCTTCTCGCGGACCCGCAAAACCCTCTGAGACTCGCCGGTCTGGTGACCGGCACCCTGCTCGCCCGCGCCGCCGGATGGCGACCCAGGCCCGCGAAACCCCACCTCGTCACCCGCTGCGAGAACCACCTCTACCGGCTGCAGACCATCCAGACGACGACCAACACCCTGTCCAACGGCACCGCCCAGATCATGACGCTGGGCGGCTCACACGCCACATCCATCTCCACGATGCCACCCAACTTCCCCGCGCTGGTCCAAGAGTTCCGCGACCTCCTGACCGACATCGCCAAAGTCCTCGCCGACAGGAAGCAACGCGTCCTCATCGCCATCGACGAGGTCGACCGCCTCGGCTCTGACGCACAGGCCCTCGCCTTCCTCGCGGAGATCAAGGCCATCCTGGGCGTCCGGCACGTCTACTACCTGATCTCTGTCGCCGAGGACGTCGGCGCCGCATTCGTCCGCCGCGGCCTGCCCCACCGGGACGTCACCGACAGCTCACTCGACGACATCATCCACGTCGAGGCATGCACCCTCAAAGAAGCCAAGACCATCCTGGACAAGCGATCCGAGGACCACACACCCCACACCGCCCTCCTGGCTCACAGCCTTTCCGGCGGACTCCTGCGTGACCTGTTGCGCTACGGCCTGCAGATCGAAGAGATACAGGCCAAAACCCGGACCCACGAGCTCGCTCACCTCGCACGCGAGCTCATCCTCGAAGAACTCTCCGAGACACTCGCCGGATTTCGCATCCTGCTCAGCAAACAGCAATGGACACAAAACACCAGCGGCATCCTCAGCGACTTCCACACACTCTGCGGACACCTCAAGATCTCACAGTGCGTCTGCTCCGACGGGTCGCTGCTGCACGCCCTCGAGCACTTCGCGCACCAACCTCCCGGTACCCAGCCGAGCCACGGCGACATCACCGACAACGCCCGCCAGCTCATCGACGAAGCCGCCGCCTACAGCTACTTCGCCCTCACCCTGCTGGAAATCTTCACCGCCCCGGGACTCGACCGGCGCAGCGAACAAGCCCTCGCCCAGAGTACCTACGGATCTCACGAAATACTCGCGGAGGCTCGCCTCGAACTGAGCATCTCCCCCTACAGCGCGCGCACCCTCATCACCCACATACGCAAGGCATGGGCGCTCAACAACAGCCCCAGCATCGACGTCCTCAGCCCCATCCTGCGCAGGATGTCCTGCCCCCTGCATAGGTCACGACCTGACCCATTCGGCCTGCGGAACAGCTAGGTGGACGCAACCCGCGCCACTCACCCCGGAAGATTTCAAGTCCAGTGAGACGTTTGTGGTGCCATGAGAGGGCGTCAAAGATAGTCTGCGGTTAAGTGAGCTTCGCGGCTGCCAGCTTTATGGCGTTTTGCCCTATACACGCCCCTTCGTATCCACCGAGCCACCGACCTGGCCACCCGCTTGCTCCGCTTCTCATGCGTGAAGTCCGTCTAGTTTGAAGGTAAGGCAGAAAACGCCCAACAAGCAGCGGAACGGCACCGTCCGCCGAGTCCATACCAACGCTACGGCGTGAGCCAGCTGAAGCCGTACCCCAGCGACCTGTCCGACGCCCGATGGGCCTTGATCGAGCGGACGTTGACGGCCTGGCGGAAAGCCCGGCTCGACCACAGGCCCACCCGCGTCTACGCGGTTTTCTGCACTCCAACCGTGTGCCGGTCGGCAGGACGCTCCCGCCCCGGCCCTGCGGCTCCCCGAGTACGGCTCACCAGCCGCCGCCGACGGGGCCTTTCCCGGGGCTGACGCCGTCAGGCGCAGGTGTCGAGCATGCTGGTCAAGGCGTCGTGCTCTTCCTGATTCGTGGTGAGGGCATAGTCAGCTTTCACCGAGATCCACGCGCGGGCGTACGTGCAGTGGTAACTGTCCAAGTCGGGCTGCCACCTGGCCGGGTCCTTGTCGCCCTTGGCCCGGTTGGACCGGGCGGAGACGGCGATGAGCTGGGAGCGCTGGAGGTCGTTGGCGAACGCACGGCGCCGCCCGGTGGCCCACTGCGATGCGCCGGAACGCCATGCCTCTTTGAGCGGAACGACGTGGTCGATATCGACCTTGGATGCCCCGTCGAGCACCGCGCCGTCGTACGCCGACACCCAGCTGCCGGCGACGGACCGGCACTGGTCATCCTGAGTGACGCCCTTGCCATCCCGCTGGAGGACGACCTCGCGGGTGTCACAGGTGCCGGACTGGGTGATCCAATGCGGGAACTTCGCCCTGCTGTACCCCGGCACATCGCTCTCGGGCGCGGCCGTCAGCGAGGCCAACTGCATCCGAGCTTCCGCAAAAGACGGAGGCTCCGGCAGATCCAGCACCGATACCGGAGCCGCCGCGGCGGTTGGCATACCCGCGGCGGCCCAACCGGGAGAAGCAGAGCCCATAAGGCCAGTGGTCACCAGCACAGCAGCCGCAGCAAAGGACCGACGACACGTCATGGCATGACCGTGACGCGCCAGCACCACGCCTACACCAAAGGCGACGTCGATTCATCCGTAAGGCCGTACGTTCGAGAACGGCTCCATACCCACTCAAGCATCCAGAGATAACGAGCTAGCCGCTGCCGGACGCCGCTTGCCACGGTGCTTGCGATGGGAGCGGCGAACTGGAACCCGTACGACCATCCCCGTCCAGCAGCCTCCAGCATGCGAGTTCCTGCCGCTGAGCCTCTGGGAGCCTGTCGCATCAGCAGAATGTAGGAGTTGCCGCTGACAAGGCCCGTACCGGGAAGCATCCGGCGAGGACTCCAGCCAGGGAGAGAAGCGGCCCCGGTGCAGGGCTCGCGCGCTGCGCCGGGGCAGTTGATGGCTGTCGAAACCATGCAGGCACATAAGACGGGAACGGCCGCAACCACCTTACGGGTGCGGTCTCTGTCCAGCGACCCGTGTCCGGGTCGCTGGACAGCCCTCTCGTACCCGGTGTTACCGGCGTGCGCCGCACCCGGCGTGCCCGCAGCCGCCGCAGGAACCGCCGTTGTTACATGCGCAGGGGCACGGTCCTACCCGTCTGGGGCGCGGTGCGCTGTCTGTCGTGCGCTGGCGGGGCATGGAAGCCGTGACGGGGGTGGTGGGGCGGTCGGGGTTGGTGCGGTGGGCGGCGGTCTCCAGCAGGCGCAGCCGGGCGGGGTGGGGGCGTTGGTCGAGGCGGGTGAGGAGGTGCGGGAGGGCGGGGTCGGTCAGGCCGGTGGTGTGCCATCCGGCGGCTGTGACGATGTGTGAGGCGGCTTCGGCTTCGAGCCACGCCGCGTGGTGGGGTGAGAGGTGGCTGGCGTGCTGGTTGCAGATTTTCTCTGTTGCGGTGTGCAGGATGTCGGCGAAGGGGGCGGGGGTGTTGGTGCTGACGCGCTGGAGCAGGCGGTGGCTGCGGGCGAGGATCTGGTGGACGAGGAGGCGGTGGTCCTGCAGGCCGGGAGTCGACATGAGGGTTCTACCTTTCGGGGAATGGTTTGGGGAATTGCCAGGCGCTTTGCATGGCGCGCCGGATGAGGGCCATGAGGGGTGGCGGGTCACGGGCAGGCGTGCGGGGCTCTGCTGTGCTGTCGGCTTGGAGACGCCGAGGTGTGGTCGTTGAGGGTGTTCAGACGGTCAGGAGGGCGGTCTGGTAGGCGTCGAGGACCTGGTCGAGCTGGTGCATCTGCTGGGCGTAGCGGGCTGCGTGGAGTTCGGTGGCGCGACTGGAGTAGTGGATGGCGGTGGCGTCGGCGTGGGGTGGACCTTGGTCGGTCAGTGCGTCGTTGAGGTGGTCGCGGGCGTTGGTGGCGTGGCGGCGGAGTGTGGCGTGGAGGCGGTCGGTTTCGCGGGCGGTGTCGCAGAGCAGTTGGGCGAGTGTTCCGAGGGCGGTGTGGGTGGCCTGGCGGTGGCGGCGCAGTGCGATGTAGCCGTCGTCGCCGAGGGTGGTGAGCAATGTGGCTTCACCGGGCCCGGCCGGGCTTGGGGACGGTGGGCTCATGGGGGGCGTGGAGGTTTTCGCGGTGCTGCGAAGGCGGCTGGTGGGGCTGTTCATGGCGGGTGGTTTGCCTTCCGGTGGTGTGGGTGGGGGTTATGGGGTAGGGCCGTAGGAGCAGGTGGGGGTGTGGGCTTCGTCGTCGGCGAAGGTGGTGGGGTAGGTGGTGGGGATGGGTCCGCCATCCAGGGGTGCGGGGCCGGTGGCCAAAAA
>NZ_JAERRF010000068.1 GCF_016741875.1 Streptomyces coffeae
GAGACGCGGTATCGGAGTTCCCCACCGATCGCGGCTGGGACGTGGACGCGCTGTACAACCCCGACCCGGACGCGGTGGGGACCACCTATCTGCGTTCGGGCGCGTTCCTGTCGGACGTGAGCGGGTTCGACGCGGGCTTCTTCGGAATCTCTCCGCGCGAGGCGCTGGCCATGGACCCGCAGCAGCGGCTGCTCCTGGAGACCTCCTGGGAACTGCTGGAACGGGCTGGGATCGACCCGGCGACGCTGCGCGGTGAGCACGTCGGCGTGTTCGTCGGCTCGAACGCTCAGGACTACGGTCTGGTGCTGGGCGAGGCCGCCGCGGACGTCGGTGGCTATGTGGCGACCGGCAACGCGGCCAGCGTGGCATCCGGTCGGCTCTCCTACACGTTCGGCTTTGAAGGCCCCGCCGTCACGGTGGACACGGCGTGCTCATCGTCCCTGGTCGCCCTGCACTTGGCGGTGCAGGCGCTGCGGTCGGGTGAGTGCTCGCTCGCGCTGGCAGGTGGCGTGACGGTGATGTCCACGCCAGGTGCGTTCATCGAGTTCAGCCGCCAGCGCGGGCTGTCGGTGGACGGCCGGTGCAAGGCGTTCGCCGCCGCCGCTGACGGCACCAGCTGGGGCGAGGGCGTCGGCATGCTGTTCGTGGAGCGTCTGTCGGACGCGCAGCGCAACGGCCACCCCGTGCTGGCGTTGATCCGCGGCTCGGCAGTGAACCAGGACGGCGCGTCCAACGGCCTCACGGCACCGAACGGTCCGTCGCAGCAGCGGGTGATCCGGCAGGCGTTGGCGAACGCGGGTCTTGCTCCGTCCGATGTGGACGCGATGGAGGCGCACGGCACTGGAACCAAGCTGGGTGACCCGATCGAGGCGCAGGCGCTGCTGGCCACCTACGGCCAGGACCGCCCCGCCGACCAGCCCCTGTGGCTGGGGTCCATCAAGTCGAACATCGGTCACACACAGGCCGCCGCGGGCGTGGCCGGTGTGATCAAGATGGTGATGGCGATGCGGCACGGTGTGCTGCCGCGCACCCTGCACGTCGACGAGCCGTCCCCGCACGTGGACTGGTCGGCGGGCGCGGTGGAGCTGCTCACCGATCAGCGTGAGTGGCCTGCTGCGGACCGGCCATGGCGAGCCGGTGTGTCCTCGTTCGGATTCAGCGGAACCAACGCCCACACCATCATCGAGCAGGCACCCGCGGTCGAGCAGAAGGAAGCTCCGGAGCCGGCGTACGACGGACTGGTGCCGTGGGTGTTGTCCGCGGGCGACGAGGGTGCGTTGCGTGGCCAGGCTCAGCGTCTGATGTCCATCGTGGACGAGCATGCGCCCCTTGATGTCGGCTACTCGCTCGCGACCTCGCGGTCGGCGTTGGACCACCGTGCGGTGGTGGTCGCCGCTGATCCTGCCGAGTTCCTGTCGGCTCTCGCCGCTCTCGCCGAGGGGCGGGACGAGCCGGGTGTCGTGATGGGTGAGGCGGCATCGCGCCGGCTGGGCTTCCTGTTCTCGGGTCAGGGGTCGCAGCGCCTGGGGATGGGGCGTGAACTGGCTGCTCGATTCCCGGTGTTCGCCGACGCCTTGGACGAGGCGCTGGGCGCGTTCGACCCGCAGGTGCGTGAGGTGCTGTTCGGCGAGGACGCCGATGCCCTGAACGAGACCGGGGTGACCCAGCCCGCGTTGTTCGCGGTCGAGGTGGCGCTGTTCCGCCTGCTGGAGTCCTGGGGCATCCGACCCGAGGCGCTGGCGGGCCACTCGATCGGTGAGCTGGCCGCCGCGCACGTGTCCGGCGTGTGGTCGTTGGCTGATGCCGCCAAGGTGGTATCCGCCCGTGCCGGGTTGATGCAGGCGCTGCCGTCGGGTGGCGCGATGGTGGCCATCCAGGCGACCGAGGCCGAGGTCGCGCCCGAGTTGCCCGACACCGTGGACATCGCCGCGGTCAACGGGCCGACGTCAGTAGTCGTCTCCGGCGAGGCGGCCGACGTCGAGGCAGTTGCCGAACGATGGCGCGAGGCGGGTCGGAAGGCAACGCGTCTCCGCGTCAGCCACGCGTTCCACTCGCCGCTGATGGACCCGATGCTCGACGAGTTCCGCCGAGTGCTGGAGAGCGTGTCCTACGAGGCACCCACGATCCCGATCGTGTCCACACTGACCGGTACGCTGGCCACCGCCGACGAACTCGCCTCACCCGAGTACTGGGTGCGGCATGTCCGCGAATCGGTGCGGTTCCACGACGCGGTCACGGCGCTGCGCGAGCAGGGTGCCGATGTGTTCGTCGAGATCGGGCCGGGTGGAACGCTGGCCGCTCTCGGTCTCGGCAGCGCACCCGACGCGGTGTTCCTGCCCGCGTTGCGTGCGGACAGGCCCGAGGAGCTCGCGCTCATCACCACGATCGCCGCGTTGCATACGCAGGGCGTGGCGGTTGACTGGACCGCCTACTTCGCGGGCAGCGGGGCCCGGCGGGTCGACCTGCCGACATACGCCTTCCAGCACCAGCGCTACTGGCTGGACGCTCGGCCCGGTAGTAACACCGGGGCCGCGCCGGACGCGGACGAGGCGCGGTTCTGGGCCGCGGTGGACAGCGAGGAGACGACGGCACTCGCGTCGTCCCTGGGGATCACCGACGACGGGGTGACCGATTCGCTCCGCACCGTGCTGCCGCTGCTGTCGTCGTGGCGGCGCCAGAGTCGCGAGAAGTCCACTGTGGACAAGTGGCGTTACGCCGTTGACTGGAAGGCTGTGAGCCACCCTGCGACGACACCCCCGTCGGGCACGTGGCTGGTCGTGGCACCCGCGGGTGACGAGCGCGCCGACACGCTGAGCAGGCTGCTGGAGGACCGCGACCTGGCGCTCCTCGCGGTCCAGGTCGAGGTCGACGAAGCGGATCGCGCGGGGCTGGCCGACGCACTGCGCGCAGCCGTCGCGCACGAAGAGGTCAGCGGTGTCCTGTCGCTGCTGGCGTTCGACGAGGCGCCGCACCCCGACCACCCCGCGGTGCCGAACGGTGTGGCGGCCACCCTCGCGCTGGTCCAGGCGCTCGGTGACGCGGACGTGCAGGCGCCGCTGTGGTGCGTGACGTCGGGTGCGGTGTCGGCGGCCGCGGGTGACGCGGTCGCGGGCTTCGCGCAGTCGATGGTGTGGGGCCTCGGCCGGGCCGCCGCGTTGGAACACCCCGGTCGCTGGGGCGGCTTGGTCGACCTGCCGGAGACGGTGGACGAGCAGGTGGCCGCTCGGCTGTGCGGCCTGCTGGGCGGATCGGAGGACCAGGTCGCCGTGCGCGGGTCCGGTGTGTTGGCGCGTCGGCTCCGGCGGGCCGGCCGGGCCGCCGCCGGCCCCGGCTGGACCCCGCGTGGCACGGTCCTCGTGACCGGCGGTCTCGGCGCCCTGGGCGCCAGGGCTGCGCGGTGGTTGGCGGCGCACGGTGCCGAGCACGTCGTGCTGGTGAGCCGTCGCGGTCCTGAGGCCGAGGGCGCCGCGGAGTTGGAGGCCGAGCTCATCGAGCTGGGCGCGCGCGTCACGGTCGCCGCCGTCGACATCGCCGCCGGGGACGGGCTCGCCGCCCTGCTCGACAGCCTGGCTGCCGCCGATGACCCGGTCCGCGCCGTTGTGCACACCGCGGGTCTCAACGACAGTGCTCCTGTCGAGGAGACCGACCTCGCACGCTTCGCGGACGTGGTCACCGCGAAGGTGGCGGGTGCCGCGCACCTGCATGAGCTGCTGGCCGACACGCCGCTCGACGCGTTCCTGTGCTACTCCTCGATCGCCGGTATCTGGGGCAGCGGTGGCCAGGTCGCCTACAGCGCTGCCAATGCCTACCTCGACGCGCTCGCCGAGCACCGCACCTCGCGCGGTCTGCCGGGGACGGCAGTGGCCTGGGGCCCCTGGGCCGGGGGCGGGATGGCCGACGACGAGGCGCAGCGGCAACTGTCCCGGCGCGGGCTCCCGGCGCTGCCGCCGGAACTCGCGGTGGGTGCCATCGCCGACGCGGTCGCCGGTGGCACGGCGAGCACGGTCGTCGTCAACGTGGACTGGGAGCGGTTCGCCCCCGCGTTCACGATCGGCAGGCCCAGCCCGCTGCTGGCCGACCTGGCCGAGGCGCATGCCGCGGTCGCGGACCGGACCACCGAGTCCGATGGGGCCGACGAGGACGGGGCGGAGCTGCGGCGCCGCCTCACCGGCCTGGACGCGGCGAAGCAGCGGGAACTGGTGCGCGGGCTGGTGGTGGCGCAGGCCGCCACCGTCCTCGGACACACCTCGGCCGGCGCCGTCGAACCCGACCGGGCATTCCGCGAATTGGGCTTCGACTCGCTGACCGCCGTCGAACTGCGCAACCGGCTGACGACCGCGTCCGGCCTGACCCTGCCCGCGACGGTGGTCTTCGACTACCCCACCCCCGCGGCGCTGGCCGAGCACCTTCTGACGGAGGTCCTGGAACCGCACAGCGGGTCGCTGCCGGCGCCGGAGGTCGCCGTGTCGGGGGTGACCGATGAGCCGATCGCGATCGTGGCGATGGCGTGCCGGTACCCCGGTGGTGTGGCGAGCCCGGAGGACCTGTGGCAGGTGTTGCTGTCGGGTGGGGACGCGGTGTCGGAGTTCCCGGCCGACCGTGGTTGGGACCTGGAGTCGCTGTACGACCCGGACCCCTCGGGTGTGGGCACGTCGTACAGCCGCATGGGTGCCTTCCTCGACCGTGTGGCGGACTTCGACGCGCGCTTCTTCGGGATTTCGCCACGTGAGGCGCTGGCGATGGACCCGCAGCAACGGTTGCTGCTGGAGAGCTCCTGGGAGACGTTCGAGCGGGCCGGTATCGACCCGAACGCGGTCCGTGGCGAGCGGGTTGGCGTATTCGTCGGCTCGAACGTGCAGGACTACGGCCTGGTGCTGGACGGGGCCGCCGAGGACGTGGGTGGGCACGTGGCGACGGGCAGCGCGGCGAGCGTCATGTCCGGTCGGCTGGCCTACACATTCGGTCTTGAAGGTCCCGCCGTCACGGTGGATACGGCGTGCTCGTCGTCACTGGTGGCGCTGCATCTGGCGGTGCAGGCGCTGCGGTCGGGTGAGTGCTCGCTCGCGCTCGCGGGTGGCGTCACGGTGATGTCCACGCCGGGTGCGTTCATCGAGTTCAGCCGCCAGCGCGGGCTGTCGGTGGACGGCCGGTGCAAGGCGTTCGCCGACAGCGCGGACGGCACGGGCTGGGGCGAGGGCATCGGGATGCTGCTCGTCGAGCGGCTGTCGGACGCCCAACGCAACGGCCACCAGGTGCTGGCCGTGGTGCGGGGTTCCGCGGTGAACCAGGACGGCGCGTCCAACGGTCTGACGGCACCGAACGGACCATCACAGCGCCGGGTGATCCGGCAGGCACTCGCCAGTGCGGGCCTCGCTCCGTCCGATGTGGATGCGGTCGAGGCGCACGGAACCGGCACGAAGCTGGGTGACCCGATCGAGGCGCAGGCACTGCTCGCCACCTACGGCCAGGACCGCCCCGCCGACCAGCCGCTGTGGCTCGGCTCGATCAAGTCGAACCTCGGCCACACCCAGGCCGCGGCCGGTGTCGCCGGTGTGATCAAGATGGTGATGGCCATGCGGCACGGTGTGCTACCCCGCACCCTGCACGTGGAGGAGCCGTCGCCGCACGTGGACTGGTCGGCGGGCGCGGTGGAGCTGCTCACCGATCAGCGTGACTGGCCTGCCGTGGACCGGCCGTGGCGGGCCGGTGTGTCGTCGTTCGGATTCAGCGGAACCAACGCGCACACCATCATCGAGCAGGCACCCGCGGTCGAGCAGAAGGAAGCTCCCGAGCCGGCGTACGACGGGCTGGTGCCGTGGGTGTTGTCGGCGCGGTCCGGCGAGGCGCTGCGGGAACAGGCGTCCCGGCTCCGCGAGGAGTTCGCGCACGAGACGGCCGTGTCCGTCGCCGATGTCGCCCACTCGTTGCGGTCCCGCTCGAAGTTCGACCACCGCGCCGTGGTGGTGGGGCTGGACCGGGAGGAGTTCCTCGCCGGTCTCACCGCTCTGGCCGACGGCCGTGAGGCGCCGAACGTCGTGACCGGTGTGGCGGAGAACCGCGGTGACGGTGTGGTGTTCGTGTTCCCCGGCCACGGTTCGCAGTGGGTCGGCATGGCGCTGGAGCTGCTGGAGTCCTCGCCGGTGTTCCGCGCGCGGATGGAGGAGTGCGCGGAGGCGCTGGAAGCGTTCGTCGACTGGTCGCTGCTGGACGCGATCCGGGATTCCGACCTGATGGAGCGGGTGGACGTCGTCCAGCCCGCGCTGTTCGCGGTGATGGTGTCGCTGGCCGCCACCTGGCGGTCGTGGGGCGTCGAGCCGAGCGCCGTGCTGGGGCACTCGCAGGGCGAGATCGCGGCAGCGTGTGTCGCGGGCGCCCTGTCCCTGGACGACGCGGCGCGGCTGGTTGTCCTGCGGAGCAAGGCGTTGACCGCGCTGTCCGGCCAGGGTGGCATGGTGTCGGTCGCGCTCGGTGTGGACGCGGTGCGGGAGCTGCTGGCGCGGTGGGAAGGGCAGCTCGCGGTCGGCGTGGTGAACGGCCCCGCCTCGGTCGTCGTGTCCGGTGATGTCGCCGCGCTGGACGAGCTGGTGGAGGTCTGCGCCGAGCGGGGGGTGTGGGCGCGGCGGGTCCTGGCGGACTACGCCCCGCACTCCCACCACGTCGAGCGGATCGAGGCGGAACTCCTGGAGGGGCTGGCGGATGTGTCGCCGCGTTCCGGTGACGTGCCGTACTTCTCCCCCCTGACCGGCGGGTGGCTGGACACCCGTGAGATGGACGCCACGTACTGGTACCAGAGCCTGCGGCAGACGGTGGAGTTCGCGGACTCCGTCTCCGCTCTGGTGGCGGCGGACTTCACGGCCTTTGTCGAGGTCAGCCCGCACCCGGTGCTGGTGGCCGGGCTGGGCGAACTGGTCGGCGCCGACGGCGTGGTGGTCGGCTCGTTGCGGCGCGGGGACGGGAGCCTGGCCCGGCTGGTGACCTCGGCGGGCGGGCTGTTCGTCCGCGGCGGCCGGGCGGATGGGGAGCCCTTCGGCGCGTGGGAGCTCTCCGGTGCGCGGCAGGTGGACCTGCCGACGTACCCGTTCCAGCGCGAGCGTTTCTGGCCCACGACGACGCACACCGCGTCCGGCGATGTGACCTCGGCCGGGCTGGGGCGGGTGGACCACCCCGTGCTCGTCGCCGTCACCGAACTCGCGGACTCCGAGGGCCTCGTATTCAGTGGCAGGCTTTCCCTGCGCACCCACCCGTGGCTCACCGACTACCGCGTCCTGGGCGCGGCGGTACTCCCCGGCGCGGCCTACGTGGATCTCGCGCTGCGCGCCGGTGACCACGTCGGCTACGTGTCGCTGGACGACCTGGTGCTGGAGGCGCCTCTGGTGCTGCCCGAGCGGGACGGCGTCCAGGTGCGGCTCAGCCTCGACGGGCCGGACGCTTCGGGCAAGCGGGCGTTCACCGTGGATTCCCGAGGGGACGAAGGCGGGGACTGGACCCGCCACGCCACCGGCGCTCTGGCGGCCGAGGGGGAACCCGTCACCGACACCCTCGTCGCCTGGCCGCCGAGCGAGGCCGAGCCGGTCGAGCTGGCCAGTCACTACGCCACCGTCGCCGCCTCCGGCCTCGACCACGGCCCCGCCTTCCAGGGCCTGCGCGCGGCCTGGCGCAAGGGCGACGAGGTGTTCGCCGAGGTGGTGCTGCCGGACGGTCTCGCGGACGAGGGCTTCGGCTTGCACCCGGCTCTCCTGGACACGGCGTTGCACGCCATCGGGCTCGGGGTGGGTTCGGACGGGCTCCCGTTCTCATGGGCCGGGGTGCGGCTGCTGGCCACCGGAGCGACGGCGCTGCGCGTCCGGTTGACGCCGGTCGGCGTCGACGCCGTGGCGGTGCTGGTCGCCGACGGCTCCGGCGAACCGGTCGCCACCGTCGACGAGCTGAGCCTGCGGCCCCTCTCGGCCGATCAGCTCAACCTCGCACGGTCCGCACACCGCGACTCGCTGTTCGAGGTGAAGTGGGTCCCGATGCCGGACGCCGCTCCCGACATCGGCACGTGGGCGGTGCTCGGCGGCGACACCGCCCGGCTGGCCCACGCGCTCACTGCGGCCGGTGAACTGGTCGACGAGCACGGCGACTTGGCCGCGCTGCTGGCCGCTGTCGATGGCGGCGCGCCCGTGCCCCGGTGCGTGGCCGTGACGCCGGGCGAGGGCGCGACGACCCCCCGAGAGGCGACCCGCCGCACCCTCGACCTGCTCCAGAAGTGGCTTGCGGACGACCGGTTCGCCGAGTCGCGGCTCGTGCTGCTGACGAGCGGCGCGGTGGCGGCCGGGCCGGACGAGGACGTCCCGGACCTGGTGCGCGCTCCCGCGTGGGGCCTGGTGCGGTCGGCGCAGTCGGAGCACCCGGCGCGGTTCGTACTGGTCGACGTGGACGGGGACGAGAAGTCGCTGCGCAGGCTGCCCGCCACGGTGGCAACCGGGGAGCCGCAGGTCGCGGTCCGGAACGGCGTCGCCTCGGTGGCCAGGCTGGCACGGCTCGCCGCTCCGGCCGACGCACCCGAACCGGTGGCGTTCGCCCCCGATGGCCCGGTGTTGATCACCGGTGGTCTCGGCGTGCTCGGCGGTGTGACCGCGCGGCACCTCGTCACCCGCCACGGAGTACGGAACCTGGTGCTGACCGGCAGGCGCGGCACGGCTTCGCCGGGCGCGGAGGAACTACGCCGGGAACTGGAGGAGTTGGGCGCGCGGGTCGTGGTCGTGGCGTGTGACATGAGCGACCGCGACGCGGTCGCCGCACTGCTGGCCGAGCACCCCGTGACCGCTATCGTGCACACGGCGGGCGTACTGGACGACGGCGTGATCGAGTCCCTGACTCCGGAGCACATCGACGCGGTGCTCCGCCCCAAGGCCGACGCCGCGCAGCACCTGCACGAGCTGACCGCGGGGATGGACCTCACGGCACTCGTGCTGTTCTCCGCCGCCGCCGGTGTCTTCGGCGGCCCCGGCCAGGGCAACTACGCGGCCGCCAACGCGTTCCTCGACGCGCTCGCGCAGCACCGCCGGGCGGCCGGGCTGCCCGCGACGTCGCTGGCCTGGGGTCTGTGGGCCGAGGCCAGTGGCATCACCGGCCACCTCGACGACGCCGACGTGCAGCGGATGGCGAGGGGCGGCATGGTCCCGCTGTCCTCCGAGGACGGCATGGCGCTGTTCGACGCGGCGCGCGCGACCGGCGCCGCGACCGCGGTGCCCGCCGCGATCGACCTGGCCGCGCTGCGGGCCCATCCGGAGCAGGTGCGGCCGCTGCTGCGCGGTCTGGTTCCCACCCCCGCCCGCCGGTCCGCGCGGTCCGGCGACGGCTCCGGGACGGTTCCGCTCACCCAGCGGCTCGCGGGCCTCACCGAGGCGGAGCAGGACCGGGCGCTGGTGCACCTCGTCCGCACTCACACCGCGGCCGTACTCGGCTTCGCGGGACCGGAGGCCGTCGGGGCGGACCGGGCGTTCAAGGAACTTGGTTTCGACTCGCTGACCGCCGTGGAACTGCGCAACAGGCTCGACGCCGAGGTCGACTCACGACTGCCCGCCACCCTGGTGTTCGACCACCCGAACCCGGCGGCGCTCGCGGCCCACCTGCGGACGACGGTGCTCGCCGACCCCGGCACGCCCGCCGCCGCGGTGCTCAGCGAACTCAACAAGCTGACGATCACCATCTCCAAGCTCGACCCGAACGACGAGTTGGTCGGGGACATCCGGCTGAGGCTCCGGTCGCTCCTGTCCACATGGGACGACAAGGAGACCGAGTCCGCCGCGGTGGACGACCTGAGCTCGGCAACGCTGGACGACGTGTTCGACATCATCGACGAGGAACTCGGAAAGTCCTGATCAGCCGGTACGGACTCACACCAGGATCAGCCCATACGGGCTCTTGGCCAGATCAGCCCGTACGGACTCTGACCAAGATCAGCCGGCACGGACTCTCATCAAGACGGGTACGGACTCTCACCCGGAGGGGTAGCACGCACATGTCGAACGACGACAAGGTCCTCGACTACCTGAAGCGCCTGACCGCGGACCTGCGGCAGACCAGGCAACGGCTTCGCGAGGTCGAGGAGAAGGCCAGCGAGCCGATCGCGATCGTCGGCATGAGCTGCCGTTTCCCCGGCGGGGTCGAGTCGCCGGAGGACCTGTGGCGTCTTGTTGAGTCCGGTGCGGACGCGGTGTCCGGGTTCCCCACCAACCGGGGTTGGGACGTGGAGTCGCTGTACGACCCGGACCCCGACCACTGGGGCACCACCTACGCGCGTGAAGGTGGCTTCCTGCACGACGCGCTGGAGTTCGACCCGGGTTTCTTCGGGATTTCGCCGCGTGAGGCGTTGGCGATGGACCCGCAGCAGCGGCTGCTGCTGGAGACCTCCTGGGAGGCGTTCGAGCGGGCCGGTATCGACCCGAACTCGGTGCGGGGCAGCCGGTCCGGTGTCTTCGTCGGCACCAACGGCCAGGACTACGCCGCGTTGTTGATGGCCGCGCAGGAGAGCGTCGAGGGATACGCGGGCACCGGAATCTCGGCGAGTGTCATCTCCGGTCGGCTCTCCTACACCTTCGGTCTCGAAGGTCCCGCGGTGACGGTGGACACGGCGTGTTCGTCGTCGCTGGTGGCGTTGCATCTCGCGGTGCAGGCGCTGCACAAGGGCGAGTGTGAACTGGCGTTGGTCGGCGGTGTCACGGTGATGTCGACGCCGG
>NZ_JAERRF010000069.1 GCF_016741875.1 Streptomyces coffeae
CGCGGTGAACGGTCCGCGCTCGGTGGTGCTGTCCGGTGCCGGGCAGGCGGTGGAGGAGGTGCTGACCTGCCTCGAGGGCCGGCGCACCAAGCCGCTTGTGGTCAGTCATGCGTTCCATTCGCCGTTGATGGAGCCGATGATGGCGGAGTTTCGCGAGGTCGTGGCCTCGATCACGTACGCCCCGCCGCGCATCCCGGTGGTGTCGAATGTGTTCGGGCGTCTTGCCGGGCCGGGTGAGTTGTCCTCGGCGGAGTATTGGGTGCGGCACGTCCGTGAGGCGGTGCGTTTCGCCGATGGTGTGCGGGCGCTGGCGGATGAGGGTGCCGATGTGTTCGTGGAGGTGGGTCCCTCCGGGGTCCTGACCGCGATGGCACAGGACACCCTCGACGAGGTGCGCCCGGACGCCCGTGCGGTGGCGTCGGCACACAAGGACAGGCCCGAGCCGCGGGCCTTGGTCGAGGGCCTGGCCCGCGCCTGGACCTACGGTGTCGGTATCGACTGGACGGCATTGTTGCCGGGCGGCCGTCGCGTGGACCTGCCGACGTACGCCTTCCAGCGGCAGCGGTACTGGCTGGAGGAGGACGAGCGCGGCCCCGTCGACCTGCCTGCGGTCGGGCTCGGCGCGGCCGGGCACCCCCTGCTGGGTGCCGCGGTGACGCTCGCCGGGGACAGCGGGGTGCTGCTCACCGGCCGCCTCTCGCTGCGCACCCACCCCTGGCTGGCCGACCATGCGGTGGGCGGCACGGTGCTGCTCCCGGGCACCGCCTTCGTCGAACTGGCCGTCCGCGCCGGTGACTCCGTCGGCTGCGACCGCGTCGAGGAACTGACCCTGGAGGCGCCCCTGGTGCTGCCCGCCGAGGGCGGCGTGACCGTGCAGGTGCGGGTCGGCCCGGCCGACGCCTCCGGTCGGCACGCGCTGAGCGTGCACTCCCGGCCCGCCGCCGATGACGACTTCGACCAGGACGGGGCACCGTGGGTGCGGCACGCCGAAGGCGTGCTCGGGACCGGAGCCGTGGACGGCTTCGCCCCGACCGTGTGGCCGCCGGAAGGCGCCGAGCCGGTCGAACTGGGCGCGTTCTACGACAGGTTGGCGGGCGCGGGCTACGGGTACGGGCCCGCGTTCCAGGGCCTGACGGCCGTATGGCGGCGCGGCGAGGAGACCTTCGCCGAGGTGAGGCTGCCCGACGGCGTCGACACCGAAGGATTCGGCATCCACCCGGCGCTGCTCGACGCGGCCCTGCACGCGGAACTGCTCGCCGGCGAGGCGGGCGGTGAGGTACGGCTCCCGTTCGCCTGGAACGGCATCTCGCTCCTGGCGCAGGGGGCGCGGACGGCGCGCGCCCGGTTGGCCCCGGCCGGACCACAGGCGGTCACCGTCCAGTTGGCCGACGACGCGGGCCGCCCGGTCGCCCACATCGACGCCCTGGTGTCCCGAGTGGTGCACAGCGACCGGCTGCGTACGGACTCCGCAGCCGCCATCGGCGGCGCCGCCCTGTACGGCATGGAGTGGACCCCGGCCGCCCGGGACGGCGAGCCTGTCACCCAGTGGGCCGTGCTGGGGGAGGACGGCGCGCACGACGCACCGTGGACCGTCCTGCCGTACCTGCCGGTCCCCGGCGCCGACGTCCTGACCGCCTTGCACGAGGACACCGCCGCCGCGCTGACCGCCGTCACCGGGTGGCTGGAGGCCGAAGTCCCGGACGGGGCACGGCTGGTGGTCGTCACCTCCCGTGCCGTCGCGGCCGGTGAGGAGGACGTGCCGGACCTCGCGCACGCGGCGCTGTGGGGCCTGCTGCGCTCAGCGCAGACCGAGCACCCGGACCGGGTCGTCCTCGTCGACGTGGACGACCCGCAAGCCTGGCAGACACTTCTGCCCGCAGCCCTCGCCACCGGTGAACCGCAGGTCGCGGTGCGGCGCGGGGTGCCGCTGGCGCCCCGTCTGGCCCGTACCGACGTGCAGGCGGCGGCCCCGTCCCTCGACCCCGAGGGCACGGTGCTGATCACGGGCGGCACCGGCTCGCTCGGTGCCCTGTTCGCGCGGCACCTGGTGGCCGAGCACGGGGTACGGCACCTGATCCTTGCGGGACGGCGCGGCCTCGATGCGCCCGGTGCCGTCGGCCTGCGGGCCGAGCTGGAGGCGGCCGGTGCCCACGTGACCGTCGCCGCCTGCGACGTGAGCGACCGCGCCGCGGTGGACGCACTGGTCGCCGGCGTGGCCGCCGAGCATCCGCTGACCGCGGTCGTGCACACGGCGGGCGTCCTCGACGACGCCATCCTGACCTCGCTGACTGCCGACCGGCTCGCGGCCGTGCTGCGCCCGAAGGCCGATGCCGCCCGGCATCTGCACGAGGCGACCCGGCACCTGGACCTGGCCGCGTTCGTCCTCTTCTCCTCCACCTCCGGTCTCGTCGGCGCCGCCGGCCAGGCCAACTACGCGGCGGCGAACGCCTTCCTGGACGCCCTCGCCGAGCACCGCCGGGCCCAGGGGCTCGCGGGCGTGTCCTTGGCCTGGGGCCTGTGGGAGCAGGCCGGCGGCATGACCGGCGGGCTCGACGGGGCCGGTCGGCAGCGGCTCACCGCCGACGGCGTGCTGGCGCTGACCGATGCCCAGGGCAGTGCGCTCTTCGACCGGGCGCTGGCGGTGACCGGCCTGGTCTCGCCAGTGCGCTTCGACACCGCCGCCCTGCGGGCCCGGGCGGCCGCGGGCACCCTGCCGGCCGTGCTGCGCGGCCTGGCCCCGGTGCCCGGCCGCCGTACCGTTGCCGCGGCCGGCACCGCCGACGAGGTCTCGGCCCTGGTGCAGCGTCTGGCGGGCCTGCCGGAGGAGGAGCAGGAGCGCCTGCTGCTCGACCTGGTGCGCACGCACGTGGCGGCCGCCCTCGGACATGCCGACATGTCGGCCGTGGTGCCCGGGCGCGGGTTCCACGAGATGGGCTTCGACTCCCTGATGGCCGTGCAGTTGCGCAACTCGGTCAATGCAGCTGTCGGGCTCCGCCTGCCCTCCACGCTGATCTTCGACCACCCGACCGCGCTGGCCCTCGCCCGCCACCTGCGCGACGAACTCGTCGGCGAGGACGCGGCCCCCACACCGGCCGCCCCCACGCGCACGGCCACGGCGGACGAACCGCTGGCCATCATCGGCATGGCCTGCCGCCTCCCCGGCGACGTCCGCTCACCCGAGGAGCTGTGGGCACTGCTCAGCGAGGGCCGGGACGCCGTCTCACCATTCCCCGCGGACCGCGGCTGGGACCTGGAGGCACTGTTCAACCCCGATCCCGACGTGCCCGGGACCAGTTACTCCAACCATGGGGCGTTCCTCCGGGACGCCGCGGACTTCGACGCCGAGGCGTTCGGGATCTCCCCGCGCGAGGCGCTGTCGATGGACCCGCAGCAGCGACTCCTGCTCGAAACGCACTGGGAGGCCCTCGAACGCGCCGGCCTTCCGCTGGACTCACTGCGCGGCACCCAGGTCGGTGTCTTCGCCGGGGCGATGCCCTCCGACTACCTGCTGAGCCTCAACGAGATCCCCGGTAGCCTCGAGGGCTATACGATGACCGGCAACGCCTCCGCGGTCATCTCCGGCCGGATCGCGTACACCTTCGGCCTGCAGGGGCCGACCTTCACCGTCGACACCGCGTGCTCCTCGTCCCTGGTCGCCCTGCATCTCGCGGGCCAGTCGCTGCGCAGCGGTGAGTGCTCGCTGGCCGTGGTCAGCGGCGTGACGGTGATGTCCGGGCCGCAGGAGTACATTGAGTTCGCCCGGCAGCGGGGACTGGCTCCCGACGGGCGCTCCAAGTCCTTCGCCGCCGCGGCCGACGGGGTCAGCCACGGCGAGGGCGTCGGTGTCCTGGTCGTCGAGCGACTGTCGGACGCACGTCGCAACGGCCACGAAGTGCTGGCCGTGGTGCGCGGCTCGGCGGTGAACCAGGACGGCGCCAGCAGCGGGCTCACCGTGCCCAACGGTCCGGCCCAGCAGCGGGTGATCCGCGCCGCGCTGGCCAACGCGCGGCTGTCCGCGCAGGACGTGGACGCGGTGGAGGCGCACGGCACCGGTACCTCGCTCGGTGACCCGATCGAGGCGCAGGCGCTGATCAACACGTATGGGAAGGACCGGCCCGCCGACCGGCCGCTGTGGCTCGGTTCGCTGAAGTCGAACATCGCGCACACCCAGGCCGCGGCCGGTGTGGCCGGCGTGATCAAGATGGTCCTCGCGATGCGCGCGGGCACCCTGCCCAGGACGCTGCACGTGGACGAGCCGACGCCGCACGCCGACTGGTCGGCCGGCAACATCCAGCTCCTCACCGAGGCCCGCCCGTGGCCTGAGACGGATCACCCGCGCCGCGCCGGCGTCTCCTCGTTCGGCATCAGTGGCACCAACGTCCACGTGATCATCGAGGAGGCACCCCGGACCGCCCACCCGGCGGCCGCCGCTGCGACGCCCGGCCGCCCGTCGGCCGGCACGGTGCCCTGGGCCCTGTCGGCGCGGACCGAGGAGACCCTGCGCGCCCAGGCGGCCCGCCTGCACGCCCACCTCGCCGAGCGCCCCGGTATGGACGCGGTAGACGTCGGCTTCTCGCTGGCGACCACCCGTACGGCACTGGAGCACCGGGCCGTGGTGCTGGGCCAGGACCGCGACGCCCTCCTGGACTCCCTGGCGGCCCTGGCCGAGGGCGCCACACCCGCCGGAGTCGCCCAAGGGGTCACCCGGGCTCGGGCGCGGACGGTGTTCCTGTTCTCGGGGCAGGGGGCGCAGCGTGTGGGGATGGGGCGTGGTCTGGCGGCTGCGTTCCCGGTGTTTGCACGGGTGTTGGGGGAGGTGTGTGCGGCGCTGGAGCTGGATCCGGCGGTGTTCGGTGACGGGGAGTTGCTGGCGCAGACGCGGCATACGCAGGGTGCGTTGTTTGCGTTTGAGGTGGCGTTGTTCCGGTTGTTGGAGAGCTGGAGTGTCAGGGCCGACTTCCTGTTGGGGCATTCGGTCGGTGAGATTGCGGCGGCGCATGTTGCGGGGGTGTTCTCGCTGGCGGATGCGGCGCGGCTGGTGTCTGCGCGGGGTCGGTTGATGCAGGCGTTGCCGGCCGGTGGGGTGATGGTGGCGGTCGAGGCTGCGGAGGGTGAGGTTCGCCAGGCTCTCGTTGGCTGGGAGGGCCGGGTTGCGGTTGCGGCGGTGAACGGTCCGAGGGCTGTTGTCGTGTCGGGTGAGCAGGCTGCGGTGGATGAGGTGTTGGCCGGGTTGGAGGGTCGGCGCTCGAAGAGGCTTGTGGTCAGCCATGCGTTCCATTCGCCGTTGATGGAGCCGATGCTGGCGGAGTTTCGCGAGGTCGTGGCCTCGATCACCTACGCCCCGCCGCGCATCCCGGTGGTGTGCGATACGACCGGACTGCTGGGTGACGGCGGGGAGTTGAGCACCCCCGAGTACTGGGTGCGGCACGTCCGCGAAGCCGTCCGGTTCGCCGACGGCGTGCGGGCGCTGGCGGATGAGGGTGCCGATGTGTTCGTGGAGGTAGGTCCCTCCGGGGCCCTGACCGCGATGGCACAGGACACCCTCGACGAGGTGCGCCCCGGGCTGCTCGCCCTGCCGCTGGTGCGCAAGGACCGCCCCGAGCACGAGGCGCTGCCTGCGGCGGTCGCCCGCGCCTGGGCGCACGGCGTCGAGGTCGACTGGCCGGCACTGCTGCCGGGCGGCCGCCGCGTGGACCTGCCGACGTACGCCTTCCAGCGCCGCCGCTACTGGCTCAAGGACACCGATCCCGCCCTCGGCCGACCCGACGCCCTCGGCCTCGGCGACGCCGAGCACCCCCTGCTCGGCGCCGCCGTCCCGCTGGCCGACGGCCAGGGCACCGTCCTGACCGGCCGCCTCTCGCTGCGCACCCACCCCTGGCTGGCCGACCACACGGTGCTGGGCACGGTACTGCTGCCCGGCGCCGCCCTGGTCGAGCTGGCACTCCGCGCGGGCGCCGGGACCCGGTGCGAGCGGATCGAGGAACTCACCCTCGGGGCACCGCTCGTGGTGCCCGACGAGGGGCACATCACCGTGCAGGTGCGGGTCGGAGCCGAGGAGGAGGGCGACCGCCGCGCGGTGAGTATCCACGCGCGGGCCGCCGACTCGGCCGATGGCGAGTGGACCCGGCACGCCCACGGGGTGCTCGTCGCCGACCCAGGCCGCGACGACTTCGCCCTCACGCAGTGGCCTCCGCAGGGTGCCGCGTCCGTTCCGCTGCACGGGCTGTACGAGCGCCTCGCGGTCGAGGGATACGCGTACGGGCCCGCGTTCCAGGGGCTCACGGCCGTATGGCAACGCGAAGACGAGGTGTTCGCCGAGGTCGCGCTGCCCGAGGAGGAGGACACGGACGCCGAACGGTTCGGAATCCACCCGGCGCTGCTCGACGCCGCCCTGCACGCGGCGCTGGCCACCCGCACCGACGGGAGCGAGGTGCGGCTGCCGTTCGCGTGGACCGGGGTCCGGCTGAGCGCCACCGGGGCGCGGGCGGCCCGGGTACGGCTCGCTCCCGCGGGCGGCGAGGGGCTGGCCGTACAGCTCGCGGACGGTGCGGGGCAGCCGGTGGCCTCGGTTGCGGCACTGGTCTCGCGGCCGCTGCCCGCCGAGCAGATGCGGCGCGCCCGGCCGGACGACGGCGCTGCGCTGTACACCGTCGACTGGACGCCGGCGCAGCCGGCGCGCGCGGCCGACGAGGTGGCCTGGCGTGTCCTGGACTCTGCCCGACCGGTCGACGGCGAGGGGGAGTTCGCTGTCCTGCCGAGGCTTCCCGAGGCAGGCGAGGACCTGACCGCCGCCGCACACGAGGCCGCGGGCACCGTCCTGGACACGGTCCGCCAGTGGCTGGCCGACCCCGCCGCGGGCGACGCCACCTTGGTGGTCGTCACATCGGGTGCCGTCGCCGTCCGCCCGGACGAGGACGTCAGCGACCTGGCCCACGCCCCGGTGTGGGGCCTGGTCCGGGCCGCCCAGTCCGAGCACCCGGGCCGGTTCGTCCTGGTCGACGTGGACACCCCCGACGACTGGACGGACGCGGTGCGCACCGCGCTGGCCACCGGCGAGGCGCAGGTCACCGTCCGCGGCGGCACCGCCCTCGTCCCGCGGCTCGCCCGCGGCAGGGCACCGGAGACAGAACTCTCCACCGCCGCCTGGGACTCCGAGGGCACCGTCCTGATCACCGGCGGCACCGGCTCCCTGGGCCGGCTGCTCGCCCGGCACCTGGTGATCGAACACGGCGTACGGCACCTCGTGCTGACCAGTCGGCGTGGCATCGAGGCACCGGGCGCGGCCGCGCTGCGCGACGAACTGGTGCTCGGCGGGGCCGAGGTCTCGATCGCCGCGTGCGACGTGGCGGACCCGGTCGCGGTCGGCGAACTGCTCGCCAAGATCAACCCGGCGCACCCGCTGACCGCAGTCGTGCACACCGCAGGCGTCCTCGATGACGGACTCGTCGACACGCTCACCCGGGAACGGCTCGCCACCGTGCTGCGAGCCAAGATCGACGCGGCCGTCCACCTGCACGAGGCGACCCGCGACACCGAGCTGGCGGCGTTCGTGCTGTTCTCCTCGGCGGCCGGCGTCCTCGGCGGACCGGGACAGGCCAACTACGCCGCCGCCAACACCTTCCTGGACGCCCTCGCCCAGCACCGCCGGGCCCAGGGCCTGCCCGGCCAGGCGCAGGCGTGGGGCCTGTGGGCGCAGGAGGGCGGCATCACCGGCGACCTGGACGGCGAGGACCTGGGACGGCTCGCCCGTACGGGCTTCGAGGCGCTCACCGAACAGCAGGGCCTCGCTCTCTTCGACGAGGCCACGGCCACCGACACGGCCCTGCTGCTCCCGCTGCGCCTGAACTCGGTTGCGTTGCGGGGCCAGGCGGGCGCCGGCAACCTGCCGGCGATGCTGCGCGGCCTCCTCCGGGCACCGGCCCGGCGGGCGTCGGCCGGACCGGCGGCGCCGGTGAGCGGCCGCCCGCTCGACCACCACCTGGCCGACCTGCCGGAGCACGAGCAGGAACGCCACGTACGGGACCTGGTGCACGGGCACGTGGCAGCGGTCCTCGGTCATGACACCGCGGGCAAGGTCAACCCCGAACAGTCCTTCAGCGACCTCGGATTCGACTCGCTGACCGCCGTCGAGCTGCGCAACCGGCTCGGTGCGGCCACCGGCCTCAGGCTGCCGTCCACGCTGATCTTCGACCACCCGTCCGCGGCCGCGCTCGGCGCCCATCTGTGGTCCCTGGTACGACCCGAACAGGTCGGCCCGGCAGAACGAGTGCTGGCCGAACTCGACGTTCTGGAGAGCACGTTGCTCGGCATGGCACCCGACGAGGAGGCCGCGCTGCGCATCACCAGCCGGCTCCAGACGGTGCTCTCCCAGTGGACACAGGCGCGCCGCCGGGACGAACGGGCGCCACAGACGAACAAGCAACAGGCGAAGGGGCGCGACCACCTCCGGACCGCGTCAGCCGACGAGATTCTCGACTTCATCGACCGCGGACTGGGCCGCAAGAAGGGCGACAGCAATGGCTAGCGACGAGAAGCTCGTCGAGTACCTCCGCTGGGTGACCGCCGACCTGCAGGAGGCCCGCGAACGGCTCGCGGAACTGGAGTCCGGCGACCAGGAGCCCATCGCGATCGTCGCGATGAGCTGCCGCTACCCGGGCGGGGTGAAGTCCCCCCAGGACCTGTGGCGGCTCGTGGAGAGCGGCACCGACGCCGTGTCCGACTTCCCGGCCGGCCGCGGCTGGGACCTGGACGGGCTCTACGACCCCGACCCGGACCACCGCGGCACCATCTCCACCCGCGAGGGCGGCTTCCTCTACGACGCGGACCGCTTCGACGCCGCCTTCTTCGGCATCAGTCCACGCGAGGCCACCGCCATCGACCCGCAGCAGCGGCTGCTCCTGGAAACCACCTGGGAGGCCTTCGAACGCGCCGGGATCGCCCCCGACTCCCTACGCGGCAGCCGCACCGGCGTCTTCACCGGCGTCATGTACGACGACTACGGCCAGCGCATCCAGCCGCTGCCCGACGCGTACGAGGGCCTGCTCGGCAACGGCAGCGCGGCCAGCGTCGCCTCCGGCCGGATCTCGTACACCTTCGGCCTGGAGGGCCCGGCGGTCAGCATCGACACGGCCTGCTCCTCGTCCCTGGTCGCCCTGCACCTCGCCTGCCAGTCGCTGCGCAGCGGCGAGTGCACTCTGGCGCTGGCCGGCGGCGTCGCCCTGATGGCGAGCCCTTCGGTGTTCATCGAGTTCAGCCGGCAGCGCGGGCTCGCGCCCGACGGGCGCTGCAAGGCGTTCTCCGACAGCGCCGATGGCACCGGCTGGGGCGAGGGCGTCGGCGTCCTCGTCCTGGAGAAGCTGTCGGACGCACGCCGCAACGGACACCAGGTGCTGGCCGTCGTCGCGGGCTCCGCGGTCAACCAGGACGGCGCCAGCAACGGCCTCACCGCCCCCAACGGTCCGGCCCAGCAGCGGGTGATCCGCGCCGCTCTCGCCAACGCCCGGGTGTCCGCGCAGGACGTGGACGCGGTGGAGGCGCACGGCACCGGTACCTCGCTCGGCGACCCGATCGAAGCGCAGGCGCTGCTCGCCACATACGGGCAGGGACGCGCGGCCGACCGCCCGCTGCGCCTGGGGTCCATCAAGTCGAACATCGCGCACACCCAGGCCGCGGCCGGTGTGGCCGGCGTCATCAAGATGGTGATGGCGATGCGGGCCGGGATCCTGCCCAGGACGCTGCACGTGGACGAGCCCTCCTCGCATGTCGACTGGTCGGAGGGCAACGTCGAACTGCTCACCGAGGCGCTCCCGTGGATCGCCGAGGAGGACCGGCCGCGCCGGGCCGGCGTCTCGTCGTTCGGTATCAGCGGCACCAACGCGCACGTCATCGTGGCTGAACCGCCGCTTTTCGACGACGGGTCGGAGAACGGGGAGGACACCCACGACACCCACGACACCGACGGCAGCGGCGAGGCCGCGGAAGCCGTCGCGGGAACCCCGCCCGTCCTGCCCTGGCTCGTGTCGGCGCGCACCGCGGACGGTCTGCGCGCGCAGGCCCAACGCTTGCACGCCCACGTGACGGCGCACCCCGACCTCGACCCGCTCGATGTGGCCTTCTCCCTGGCCACCACCCGTGCCGCCCTCGACCACCGGGCTGTCGTCACCGGCCCGGCCGGC
>NZ_JAERRF010000007.1 GCF_016741875.1 Streptomyces coffeae
CTACGCCTTCCAACACCAACACTACTGGCTGGAACCCTCCTCCCTCCCGGACACCGACCTCGCCGCCGTCGGCCTGGAGCCGGTCGATCACCCCTTCCTGCGTGCCGAGATGCCGCTGGGCGATGCCGGCGCGCTCGTACTGACCGGCCGACTGTCCGTGAACCAGCAACCGTGGTTGGCCGACCACGTGGTGCTGGGCACTCCGATCCTTCCCGGAACCGGATTTCTGGCCCTGGCCTTGCACGCCGCGCAGCGAACCGGCGCCGGCCCGGTGGAAGAGCTCGTCGTGCGCGCCCCCCTGGTGGTGCCGGAGCACGGCGACACCCAGCTCCAGGTGGTGATCGATGCGCCGGACGGCACCGGTCGCCGTGCGCTGCGCGTGCTGTCCCGAGTGGGAGACACCGCCGGGAACGGCACCTGGACCCGGCACGCCGAAGGCACCGTTGCCCCACCTGCCGGGCTCTCGCCGGTCGGATCGGCGTCCGGAACCGGCTGGAACGGCGAGGCCGGTCCCGACGCACAGCCGATCGCCATCGCCACCGCATACGCGGAACTCACCCGCCGGGGGTACGACTACGGGCCGGCGTTCCGAGGACTGCAAGCCGTCCGACGCGGCGACGGCGAGGTGTTCGCCGACATCGTCCTGGGCGAGGCGGCGGGACACAGCGGCCCGGTGTTCGACCTGCATCCCGCCCTCCTGGACGCCGCCATCCAGGCCGCGCTGGTAGGCCTGTTCGGGACCGCGGGCGAGACATTGGTGCCGTTCGCGTGGAGTGGTGTCACCGTGCACACCGCGGCCCCGCCGGCCTTGCGGGCCCGCATCTCGAGGACCGGCGCCGACTCGGTGGCCATGATGCTCACCGACCCCGAAGGCAACCCGGTCGCGTCGATCGACTCGCTGGTGCTGCGGCCTGCGCCCGACGCTCCACGCACTCCATCGACGGATCAGAGCGAGGCGGCGCTGTTCCGGTTGTCGTGGCTGCCGAAGGAGGTCGGCGCCCACCCCGGCACCGGTCACTGGGCGATGGTGGGGGAGGACCCGCACGACCTCGGTGCCGAGCTGGCCGGTGACAGCTCACCGCTCGACCGGTACTCGGATCTCTCCGCGCTGCGGGCCGCGATGGCGGCGGGGGCCCCGACGCCGTCCACGGTGATCACCGTGGTTCCCCCGACCGACGTCACGGACGTCGGCGGCGCGCACCGCATCCTGCGACTGGTACAGGACTGGCTGGCCGACGAGACGATGGCCGACGCGCCACTGGTCGTCGTCACCACCGGTGCCGTCGACACGGGGGGCAACGGGCGCATTGATCTCGACAACGCGCCGGTCTGGGGTCTGCTGCGTGCCGCGCAGTCCGAGCACCCCGGCCGCATGGTGCTCGTCGACGTGGCGCCGGGCAGTGAGGGGGCCCGACGGCTCGCCGCCGCGGTAGCCACGGGGGAGCCGCAGCTGGCTCTGTCCGCCGAGGGCGTTCGTGTCCCGCGCCTCACGCGCCTGCCCGTGGATCCCGGCTCGCACCCCGCCGCCGAGAAGCCGATACCCGAGCGCGGAACCGTGCTGCTGACCGGGGCGTTCGGCCGACTCGGCCGGCTGCTCGCGCGGCACCTGGCCACCGAGCATGGAGTGACGAGCATGCTACTGGTCAGCAGGAGCGGCCCCGTCACGCCCGAGGCGCGCGCCTTGGTGGCCGAGCTGACCGCGCTGGGTCTGGACGTGCGAGCCGAAGCCTGCGATGTCGCCGACCGCGCCGAGCTCGCCGCGGTGCTTCGCGGGCTGCCTGCCGATCGACCCCTCACCGCTGTGGTCCACACGGCCGGTGTGCTCGACGACGGCGTGTTCACCGAGCTGAGTCCGCAGCGGCTCGACGCGGTCATGGGTCCGAAGGCGGTGGCGGCGAAGAACCTGCACGAGCTCACCGCCGACATGCCGCTGTCGGCGTTCGTGCTGTACTCCTCCATCTCGGGCCTGATCGGCGCAGCGGGCCAGGCCAACTACGCCGCCGCCAACACCTACCTCGACGCGCTCGCCCACCATCGCGCCCAGTTCGGACTCCCGGCGACGTCGCTGGCGTGGGGACTGTGGGATCAGCGGGGCGGTATGGCGGCGGCGCTCAGCGCCGGCGACCTCAACCGGATGGCTCGCTCCGGAATAGCGACGTTGTCCGAAACCGAGGGGCTCGCACTCTTCGACGCCGCTCTTCGGCGGAGCGAGCCGCTGATCGTGCCACTGCGGCTGGACACCGCCTCCGCCACGGACGGCGGGAACGTGCACCCGCTGCTCCGCGAACTGATCACGAGCGCGCCGCGCCCGGCTCGCCCAGCGGCCGTACCGGGCCGTCCGGACGGACCGCGCCGTGTCGGCGAGGACGTGACATCCCAGCCTGGGCGACTGCTGGAGTTGGTGCGCGCAGAGGCGGAGCGAGTACTCGGTTACGACGGGTGGGACTCGATCGGTGTCGACCGCACCTTCAAGGAACTCGGACTCGACTCGCTCACCGCCGTCGAGCTGCGCAACCGGCTCAACGCGATCACGGGATCGCGCTTGGGGACCACGGCCGTGTTCGACTACCCGACCCCACGGGCCCTTGCCGACCACTTGTCCGGCGAGCTCACCCCGAGCGGTGAGACAGCGGACACGACCAGTTCGCCGGCGAGCGACCCCGATGATCCTGTGGCGATTGTCGGGATGGCTTGCCGTTATCCGGGTGGGGTGGGTTCTCCGGAGGATTTGTGGTCGCTGGTGGTCGAGGGCAGGGAGGGGATTACTGGTTTTCCGGAGTTGCGTGGCTGGGATGTGGAGGGTTTGTATCACGCGGATCCGGATCATCCGGGGACGACGTATGCGCGTGGTGGCGGGTTCTTGCACGACGCGGGTGAGTTCGATGCCGGGTTCTTCGGGATCTCGCCCCGTGAGGCGACGGCGATGGATCCGCAGCAGCGGTTGTTGCTGGAGGTTGCCTGGGAGGCTTTCGAGCGCGCGGGTATCGACGCGGACTCACTGCGCGGCAGCCGGACCGGGGTGTTCTCCGGTGTCATGTACCACGACTACGCGCCGGCAGTGGACCTGGTTCCGGACCAGCTCAGCGGAGCGGTTCTGACCGGTAGCGCGGGCAGCGTGCTCTCGGGGCGGGTGGCGTACCAGTTCGGCCTGGAGGGGCCTGCCGTTTCGGTCGACACCGCGTGCTCGTCGTCACTGGTGACACTCCACCTGGCCGCACAAGCACTGCGGTCGGGCGAGTGCTCGCTCGCGCTGGCCGGCGGGGTCACGGTGATGTCCACCCCGATGACGTTCGTCGACCTGGGTCACCAGCGAGCCTTGTCCCCGGACGGCCGGTGCCGCGCGTTCGGCGCGGGCGCGGACGGCACCGGCTGGGCCGAGGGCGTCGGCCTCGTGGTGCTCGAGCGGTTGTCGGACGCACGCCGACAAGGCCACCAGGTACTCGCGGTGCTCAAGGGCTCCTCGGTGAACTCCGACGGCGCGTCGAACGGCCTGACCGCCCCGAACGGTCCCTCGCAGCAGCGGGTGATCCGCCAGGCGCTGGCCTCGGCTGGTCTGTCCACGTCGGACGTCGATGTGGTCGAAGGGCACGGCACCGGCACGAAGCTCGGCGACCCGATCGAAGCCCAGGCGCTGCTGGCCACCTACGGCCAGGACCGCGAAACCCCGCTGTGGCTGGGTTCGCTGAAGTCGAACATCGGGCACACCCAGGCTGCCGCCGGGGTCGGCGGCGTCATCAAGATGGTCATGGCGATGCGTCACGGCGTCCTGCCGCAGACGTTGCACGCCGAGCAGCCCTCGCCGTTCATCGACTGGTCGCAGGGAGCCGTCGCTCTGCTCGACCGGAACCACGACTGGCCGAGGACCGGTCGGCCCCGCCGTGCCGGCGTTTCTTCGTTCGGTATCAGTGGCACGAACGCGCACGTCATCCTCGAGCAGGCGCCGGAGCAGCCGGCGGCCGGGCAGTCGGACGCCGTGACGCGGCTCGGAGTCTCCGCCTTCCCGGTGTCAGGCCGGGGATTGGCGGCGTTGGCCGGCCAGGCAACCCGGTTGCGGGCCGCGCTGGCTGACTCACCGGACACCGACGTGGCCGGGTTCGGCGCGGGTCTGACCAACGGCGGGGCCACGCATTCCCACCGAGCTGTGGTGATCGCGGAGAACCGCCATGAGCTGCTGGCCGGCCTTGACGCGATCGCGGCGGGCCAGTCGGAGCACTCGGCCCTGGTGGTGGCGGGAGCCGGTGAAGCCGACCACGACGGCCCGGTCTTCGTGTTCCCCGGGCAGGGGGGCCAGTGGCTCGGGATGGGCATCGAGCTGTGGAGGAGCAGTTCGACGTTCGCGGAGCTGATGCAGACCTGCGACGAGGCGTTGGCGCCATGGGTCGACTGGGACGGGTTCTCGCTGTGGGACGTGCTCGCCGGGGTGCCAGGTGCGCCGAGCCTCGACCGGGACGACGTCGTCCAGCCGGCGCTGTTCGCGGTCGGGGTCTCATTGTCCCGGCTGTGGGCATCACTCGGCGTTCGACCCTCGGCTGTCGTCGGGCACTCCCAAGGTGAGTTCGCTGCTGCCGTGGCGGCGGAGGCGTTGTCGCTGACCGAAGGCGCACGCGTCGTGTCTCTGCGATCTCGGGTGCTTCGGCGTCTGGCAACGCAAGGCGGCATGGGCTGGGTGAACCGATCGGCAGACGAGGTGTGCGAACGCCTGGCCGATTATCCCGCGCTCGGCGTCGCCGCGGTGAACGGACCGATGTCCACAGTTGTCTCCGGGGCCACCGCCGAGCTCGATCAACTCTTGTCGGTCTGGGAGTCGGAGGGAGCGCGGGTCCGGCGCGTACCGATCAACTACGGGTCGCATTCGGCGGTAGTAGAGGTCATCCGGGCTGAGCTGGCCGACACGCTGGGTGTGGTCGAGTGCTCGCCCGGCACGGTTCCGTTCTACTCGACGGTGACCGGCTCGTTGCTCGACGGCCGGAAGCTCGACGCCGACTACTGGTACCGGAACCTGCGCGAGATGGTGCGTTTCGCGGAGGTGGTTGACCAGCTGCTCAGCGACGGGCATCGATCGTTCCACGAAGTGGGCGCGCACCCGGTACTCGTCAATTCGATACAGGAGCTCGCCGAGGCCAAGGGGACGTCGGTCACGACGGTCGGAACGCTCCGTCGCGGCCACGGCGGCGCGCGGGAATTCCTGCGCAACGCCGCCGAGGCGTTCGTGGGTGGCGTCGACGTGCGGTGGTCCGACCTGTTCCCCTCGGGTCAGCAGCCGGTGCAGCTGCCCACTTACGCCTTCCAGCACACCCATTACTGGATCGAGACGCCGCCCAGCCGCTCGTCTCGTGGCACCGAAGTCGACACCCGGTTCTGGAAGATGGTCGACCAGGGCGACCTCGACGGACTGACCACGGCGCTCGCCCTCTCCGACGACGCCGGCCGATCCTCGCTGGGCACCGTGCTCCCGGCCCTGTCGTCGTGGCGTGAGCGCAGCCGGCAGCAGGCGACGCTGGCCGGCTGGCAGTACCGCGTCGCCTGGCGCCCCACCGAAGGATCGGACCGAACGCTCACCGGCCGTTGGCTGGTCGTGGTGCCGGCGGACATCGCCGAGCCGACGTGGCTTGAGCAGGTCATCGCAGTGCTGAGCGCCCGAGGGGCTCAGGTCAGCCGGGTCGATGTCCCCCGAGCGGCGGATGTCGAGGCGGTCCGTCACGAGCTCGTCACGGCGCTGGACGGCGAACCGGCCGGGGGTATCTTGTCGTTGTTGGCGATTGACACAGCCGAGGACACCGACGCCGTATCCCTGCCGGTCGGCCTGAGCGGCACGCTCGCGTTGGTGCGGTCGGTGAGTGAGCTCGGCTTGTCGACCCCGATCTGGTGCGTGACCCAGGATGCGGTCGCCGTCCGGCCGGGAGACGCCGTTACCCAGCCCCGGCAGGCCGCGCTGTGGGGGTTCGCCCGGCATGCGGGGTTGGAGCAACCCGTGTCGTGGGGTGGCGTCGTCGACCTGCCACGCGAGGTCGGCCAAGCGGACCTGGTGGCGCTGGCCGGGGCGCTCGGAGACGGCGAGAGTGAGCTGGCGGTGCGAGGCGGCGCGGTGTTCTGCCGCCGGCTGACCCGGGTCACCGCACCCGCGCTCCGGACGAATCAGCCGCTCGAGCGCAGCGCTCTGGTCACCGGCGGCACCGGCGCTCTCGGGGCGGAGGCGGCGCGCTGGCTCGTCCGGCGCGGCGCGCGACACCTTGTGCTGGCCAGCCGTCGTGGCCCGGCCGCACCCGGCGCAGCCGAGCTGGCTGCCGAGCTGACCGAGCGGGGTGCCTCGGTGTCGGTGGTCGCCTGCGACGTGGCCGATCGGGCGCAGCTCGCCGACCTGCTGGCCAACTGGCCGGTCGAACATCCGCTGACCACGGTCGTGCACACCGCGGGCGTGCTCGACGATGGCATCATCGACCGGCTCACCCCGGAACGCTTCGAGCGGGTGTTCCGCCCGAAGGTGGCCGCCGCGTGGCACTTGCACGAGCTGACGAGAGACCGCGACCTCGTCGACTTCGTCCTGTTCTCGTCGTTCGTCGGCACGGTCGGCCCGGCCGGCCAGGCCAACTACGCCGCCGCGAACAGCTCGTTGGACGCACTGGCCGCGCACCGCAGGGCTCTCGGTCTGACCGGGACTTCCATCGCCTGGGGACTCTGGCAAGGCCCAGGGATCGCCGACCGCGACGGAGTGGAGCACCGGCTGGCGGCCCGCGGCCTGCGCGCGATGGACCCGCGCGGCGCCGTCCAGGCCATGGGCCAGGTGATCGACCGCGATGAGACGGCCGTGGTCGTGGTGGACGTCGAGTGGTCCTCGTTCGCCACCGAGCTCGTCGGCACTCGATCGATGTCGCTCCTCGCCGAGCTGCTCGAGGCGAGGGAGGACGACCCCGAAGGGTCGGCGGACGGAGCGGCCGACACCGGTGTTCGCGAGCGGCTCGTCGGCCTGCCCGCCACCGAGCGGACGTATGCGATCACCGACCTCGTCCGGGCCACGGTGGCGGCCGTGCTGGGACATACCGACGTCAGCTCGGTCGAGTCAGGGCGCAGTTTCCAGGAAACCGGTTTTGACTCGCTCACCGCCTTGCGGCTTCGGAACCGGCTTGGCGTGGCGACCGGCTTGCAGCTACCCGCCACGCTGATCTTCGATTACCCGACGCCCGCCTCTGTCGCGGAGCTGGTGTACGCCGAGCTGTTCGGCGAGGACACCGGGACCCACGGGAGCGAGACCGGTGAGGGCGTCGACGACGCAGGGTTGAAGAAGATCATCGACCGCATTCCGATCGCCTCGCTGAGGCAGGCCGGGCTGGTGGACGCCTTGCTCCGGTTGGCTGAGACCGCTCCCGGGGGCGAGCCGGCCGACAGCGCCGGGTCCACGACCGCGATCGACTCGATGGACATGGCTGATCTCATACGCGCCGCATACGGCCAAGCCGACGCGAGCGACCGAGCGGAGGGGCCGACCTCATGACCACCCCGTCCATGAACGAGCTCGTTGACGCGCTGCGCAACGCACTCAAGGAGAACGAGCGAATCCGGCAGCGGCTCGGCGACGTCGAGGCGCAGAACCGGGAGCCGATCGCCATCGTCGGCATGGCCTGCCGCTACCCGGGGGACGCCGACAGCCCCGAAGCCCTGTGGCAGCTCGTGGCCGACGGTACCGACGCGGTGTCCGGCTTCCCGACGGACCGCGGCTGGAACCTGGACGAGCTCTACGACCCCGACCCCCAGAAGGTGGGCCGGACGTACTCCCGGGGCGGCGGTTTCCTGCGGTCGCCGGACCTGTTCGACCACGAGTTCTTCGCCATCCCCCCTCGGGAAGCGACCGTGATGGACCCGCATCAACGGCTGCTCCTGGAGACCTCGTGGGAGGCTTTTGAACGAGCCGGGATCAGCGCCGACGCGGTACGAGGAAGCCAGACCGGCGTGTACGTCGGCGTCAGCTACCAGGACCACATCTCGCTGCGCACCGTGCCGTCGACCTACGAGGGCTACGTGCTGACCGGCAACATCGCCAGCGTCGTCTCCGGACGGCTGTCCTATGCGTTCGGTCTGCAGGGGCCCGCGGTCACCGTGGACACGGCGTGCTCCTCCTCGCTGGTCGCGCTGCACCTGGCCGCCCAGGCGCTGCGCTCGCAGGAGTGCTCGCTCGCCCTGGTCGGCGGGGCGACGATCATGTCGGGCCCGGCTTCGCTGATCGAGTTCGCCCGGCAGCGCGGGATCGCCCCGGACGGCCGGTGCAAGGCCTTCAGCGACGAGGCCGATGGCATGGGCTGGGCGGAAGGCGTCGGCGTGCTCGTGGTCGAGCGGCTGTCCGACGCCCAGCGCAACGGCCACCAGGTGCTGGCCCTCGTGACAGGCTCCGCCCTCAACCAGGACGGCGCCTCCAACGGCCTCACCGCGCCGAACGGCGCGGCTCAGCGCCAGGTGATCCGGGCCGCGCTGGCCAACGCCGGTGTGGCCTCGACCGACATCGACGCGGTCGAGGCGCACGGCACCGGCACCAGGCTGGGCGACCCGATCGAGGCCCGGGCCCTGCTGGACACCTACGGCCGGGAGCGAACGGCGGACACGCCGTTGTGGACCGGATCGCTGAAGTCGAACATCGGACACTCGCAGGCGGCGGCCGGCGTCGGCGGCGTGATCAAGATGGTTATGGCCATGCGCCACGGGGAGTTGCCCAGGACGCTGCACGCCCAGCGGCCGACCTCCCACGTGGACTGGTCGGCGGGGACGGTCCGGCTGCTCACCGACCAGCGGCAGTGGCCCGACCGGGGCCGTCCCCGGCGTGTCGCGGTGTCGTCGTTCGGGATCAGCGGGACCAACGCGCACGTCATCCTGGAGCAGGCTCCCGATGACCCGGTCGAGGCCGCGTCCGTGCCGACGGGGCGGGCCCGCACCGGTCCGTGGCCGTTCGTGGTGACCGGCCGGGGCGCCGCCGCGCTGCGCGGTCAGGCCGAGGAGCTGCGCTCCTTCGTCGAGCGCCACCCGGAGCTGGAGCCGGCCGACGTCGGACGAAGCCTGGTCACCACCCGCGCCGTGCTGGCTGACCGTGCCGTGGTGGTCGCCGAGGACAGGGCGGCCCTGCTGGCCGGTCTGTCCGCACTGGCCGCCGGCACGGACAGTCCCGCGGTGCACGTCGATCGGGCGAGGGAAGGCCGCCTGGCGATGGTCTTCACCGGCCAGGGTGCCCAGCGCGCCGGAATGGGGCGAGAGCTGGCGGCGCGGTACCCGGTGTTCGACGCGGCGCTGGACGAGGTCTGCGGAGTGGTCGACGAGCTGCTGGGCCGATCGCTGCGTGAGCTGATGTGGGAGGGTGGTCCACTGCTGGACCGCACCGAATTCGCCCAGCCGGCGCTGTTCTGCTTCGAGGTCGCACTGTTCCGGCTCGTCCAGTCGTGGGGCATCCGGCCCGAGTTCGTCGCCGGTCACTCGATCGGCGAGATCAGTGCCGCGCACGTGGCCGGCGTGCTGTCCCTTGCCGACGCCGGTCGCATGGTCGTGGCGCGCGGCCGGTTGATGCAGGCGCTGCCCGACGGCGGTGCCATGGTCGCGGTGAACGCCGCCCCGGATGTGGTGGCCCCGCTGGTCGCGGCCGCGGACGGGGTGTCCGTGGCCGCGGTGAACAGCCCTGACTCGGTCGTGGTGTCCGGTGCGGAGGAACCGGTGGCAGAGGTCGTGGCCCAGTTGGCCGCGGCCGGGTACCGGACCCGTCGGCTCACGACCAGCCACGCGTTCCACTCGCCACTGATCGACCCGGTGCTCGAGGACTTCCGGGCCGTCGTCGCCGGACTCACCTTCGGCGCGCCCGACATCCCGGTGGTGTCCACCCTCACCGGTGCCCTGGCCGATGCGGCCACGCTCGGCGAGCCCGAGTACTGGGTCCGGCAGGCACGCGAGCAGGTGCGTTTCGCCGACGGGGTGGCCACCCTGCACGAGCGAGGCGTCACCCGCTTTTTGGAGCTGGGACCGGACGCGGTGCTCTCGGCCATGGTCCGGGAATGCCTGTCCACCGACCGGCGGGTGACGGCGGTGGCCGCGTCCCGCCGTGACCGGCCCGAGGCCGTTGCCCTGCTCGACGCGGTCGCTCGCCTCTTCACCGGCGGCGGCGAGGTGAGCTGGGCGGCGCTGTTCCCCGACGAGAGCCGGCGGGTCGACCTGCCGACCTACGCCTTCCAGAGGCATCGGCACTGGCTGCCGCGCGACGGCTCCGTCGCCCCGGCTCCCTCGGACCCGCCTTCGGCCGCCACGCCCGAGCCGAGCACCGACGCCCGGGTCACGGACGTGCTGGCCGTCGTGGACCAGCGTCGCGTCGTGAACGATCTGTTGCGGACCTCGGTCGCCTTGGTGCTTGGCCTCGACTCGCCGGCCGATGTCGACCTCGAGAGCACTTTCCAGGACCTGGGCTTCAGCTCGCTCGCGGCGGTGGAGCTGCGGGATCGGCTGAACGCGGCGCTCGATCTCGGGCTGGCCGGCACCGTGGCCTTCGACTACCCCACCCCCGCGGCCCTTGCGTCGTACCTGGTCGGACTGGTGACCGACGCGACTGACGAGGAACCCGGCACGGCCGTCCCCCTTGCCGCGTTCGCCGACGACCCGATCGTCGTGGTCGGCATGGCCTGCCGCTACCCGGGTGGGGTCGGCTCGCCGGAGCAGCTGTGGGAGCTGGTGGACGGCGGGCGCGACGCGGTGTCGGGGCTGCCGACCGACCGAGGCTGGGACCTCGACACCTTGCTGCACCCGGATTCGATGCGTCAGGGCGCCACCCACGTGCGGGGCGGTGGCTTCCTCGACGACGTGGCGCAGTTCGACGCGCGGTTCTTCGGGATCTCGCCGCGCGAGGCGGCCTCGATGGACCCGCAGCAGCGGCTGTTGCTGGAACTGACCTGGGAAGCGTTGGAGCGGGCCGGGATCGACCCGAAGTCGGTGCGGGGCAGCCAGACCGGTGTGTTCGCCGGCACCAGTGACCAGGACTACGCGGACCTGCTCCGCGGCAGCGCCGAGCTGGCCGACGGTTACCTGCTCACCGGGACTTCCGCCGCGGTGCTCGCCGGGCGGGTCTCCTACCAGTTCGGCCTGGAGGGGCCGGCGTTGACGGTCGACACGGCCTGCTCGTCCTCGCTGGTGGCGATGCACCTGGCCGCGCAGGCGCTGCGTTCCGGGGAGTGCGCGCTGGCACTGGCCGGCGGGGCCACCGTCATGGCGACCCCGGTCGACCTGCAGGAGTTCGACAAGCAAGGGCTGTCCGCCGACGGTCGTTGCAAGGCGTTCGGCGCGGGCGCCGATGGGACCGGTTTCGCCGAGGGCGCCGGCCTGTTGGTGCTGGAGCGGCTCTCCGATGCCCGCCGGAACGGCCACTCCGTGCTGGCCGTGCTCCGTGGCTCGGCGATCAACCAGGACGGTGCCTCCAACGGCCTCACCGCGCCCAACGGCCTTGCCCAGCAGCGGGTCCTTCGACAGGCACTGGCCAACGCCGGCGTGCGCCCCGACGAGGTGGACGCGGTGGACGGGCACGGCACCGGCACGGTGCTCGGCGACCCAATCGAGATCAAGGCGCTGCAGGTCGTGTACGGCCGGCACCGAGGGGAGGGTGAGCCCCTCTGGCTGGGCTCGCTCAAGTCCAACATCGGCCACTCCCAGGCAGCGGCCGGGGTCGGCAGCGTCATCAAGATGATCACGGCGATCCGGCACGGTGTGCTGCCGAAGACCCTGCACGTGGACCGGCCCTCGGAGCACGTCGACTGGGAGAGCGGAACGGTCCGGCTGCTCGGCGACGCCCGGCCGTGGCCGACGACCGGGCGTCCCCGACGGGCAGCGGTGTCGTCGTTCGGGGCGAGCGGGACGAACGCGCACGTCATCATGGAGCAGGCTCCGGACACTGAACCCGAGGTCGAACCGGCGGATCGGTCCCACGCGCCGCAGGTGCTGCCGCTGCCGCTGCCGCTGCTGCTCAGCGGCCGCGGCGAAGCCGCGCTGCGCGGTCAGGCGGTGCGGTTGCGCGAGCACCTCCTGACACTCGGGGCCACCGGCCCGGCGGAGCTGGCCGACGTGGCGTTCTCACTGGCCAGCACCCGCTCCTCGCTGGATCACCGGGCCGTGGTGCTCGGCGCTGACCTCACCGAACTCCTGTCCGGGCTGGATGACCTGGTGGCAGGCACCACCCCGGTCACCGGACCCGTCAGCTCCGGCAACACCGATCCGGTGTTCGTGTTCCCGGGGCAGGGCGGGCAGTACGTCGGGATGGCCCTGCGGCTGTGGGACTCCTCGCCGGTCTTCGCCGCGTCCATGGCGGAGTGCGAGGCGGCGCTCGCGCCGTACGTGGATTGGCACGGCCACACCCTGCGCGATCTTCTGGCCGGCGCGGACGGCGTGGACCTCGAGCACGCCGAGCAGGTCCAGCCGATGCTGTTCGCGGTCATGGTCTCGCTCGCCCGGTTGTGGATCTCCCGAGGGGTGGTGCCCTCCGCGATCATCGCGCACTCCGTGGGAGAGGTCGCGGCCGCGCACATCGCCGGCATCCTCACCCTCGCCGACGCGGCCCGGGTCCTGACCGCGCGGGCGCGCGTGTCCGGCCAGGTGACCGGGTACGCCACGCTCTGGGTCGGGCTGCCGGTCGAGCAGGTGCGCGACCAGGTCGCACGGCTGACCGACGTGCACGTCAGCGCGATCAACGGTCCGCGATCGGTCGTCGTGACCGGTCCGCTCGACCGAGTCGCCGCGCTGCGGGCCGAGTACGAGGCCGCCGGTGTCCGCGCGCGTCCCATCCCGATGGACTACCCGACGCACTCCCCGGACATGGCGATGGTCGAGGACGAGCTCCTCGCGCTCCTGAGCGACATCCGCCCGGCCACCGCCTCGGTGCCGTACTACTCCACGACGTTCGCCCGCCGGGTGGAGGGCGACGAGCTCGACGGCCGGTACTGGTTCACCAACCTCGTGCAGCCGGTACGGTTCCACGACACCGCCGCCGTGCTGCTGGCCGACGGGTATCGCGTGCTGCTGGAGGTGGCCCCGCACCCGCTGCTGGCTCCCGCGATCGAGGAGACCGCCGAGGAGCGCGGCGTCGAGGCGACCGTGCTGACGACCCTCCGCCGCGGCGAGGGCGACCCGGAGATGTTCCTGCGATCGGTGGCTGCCGCGTGGCGGGCCGGGCTCACCGTGGACTGGTCCGCGGCCTTCGCCGGCACCGGGGCGCGGCGGGTCGACCTGCCGACCTACGCCTTCCAGCGGCAGCGCTACTGGCCGACTGCGTCGGCGTCCGCGCCCGGCGACCTGGCCGCCAGTGGCCTCGAACAGGTCGATCACCCTCTGCTCGGGGCGAAAATGACTCTGGCGGGTGGCGCCGGCTTCCTGTTCACCAGCCGGCTCTCGCTGCACGCTCACCCGTGGCTCGTCGACCACGCGCTTTTCGATCGACCGCTGCTGCCCGGTACGGCGTTCCTCGAGCTGGCGATCCGCGCAGCCGATGAGGCGGGCCTCGGCCGGCTGGAGGAGCTGACCATCGAGGCGCCGCTGATCCTGCCGAGCCGGCACGACGTGCTGGTCCAAGTGCTCGTCGGGGCTCTCGACGGCGACGGCCGCCGCACCGTCGAGGTCTACTCCCAGTCGGCGGAACCCGGCGAGGCCGTGGGTGCCTCGTGGACGCGGCACGCGTGGGGGAGCGCGGTGCCCGGCGACAGTCCGGAGCCGGCGCCGTGGCCGACAGACGTGACCTGGCCGCCGACCGGGGCAACCGAACTGGACGTCGCCGGATCGTACGAGCGGCTCAGCGCGCTCGGTTACCACTACGGCTCCGCCTTCACCGGGCTGCGCCGGGCCTGGCGGATGGGTGACCAGGTCTTCGCCGAGGCGGAGCTGCCCGAGGGACTCGCGGCCGATGCGGTGCGTTTCGGCCTGCACCCGGCCCTGATGGACACCGGTCAGCACAGCCTGGCGTTGGACCAGCTCGACTCGCGGGGGGCTGACCCGGACAACCCCGGCGTGCGAGCGCCGTTCTTGTGGTCCGGGGTGCGGCTGCTCGCCTCGGGCGCCGCGGCACTGCGGCTCGTGTTCTCCCCGACGGGGCCATCCTCGTGGTCGGTGGACGGGTTCGACAGCGCCGGTCGCCCGGTACTGAGGGTGGACTCACTGGTCGCCCGGGAGGTTTCCGCCGAGCAACTGCGCGACGTCGACACCGCACACCGCGACGCGCTGTTCGAGCTCGGCTGGGTGCAGTGCGGACCGGCCGAGGCCGGTCCGGGGGCGAGCGCCGAAGGACCGATCGGCTGGGTGGTGCCGTCCGATCCGGCGCAGACCGCGCCGTCGGAGGACGAGCACACGGTCGATGTGTGGTTCCACCCCGACCTGGCCGCGCTCGGCTCGGCGGTGGACGGTGGCGCGCCGCTGCCCGAGCTGGTGGTGCTGCGCGTTCCCGGCCGCCGGGCACCCGAGTCGACGGTCGACTCGGTGCACACCGCGGTGAACGGCACGTTGCGGGTGCTGCAGGACTGGCTCGCCGATGCCCGGTGGGAGCGGTCGCGACTGGTCGTGGTGACCGACGGCGGACTCGTGGGTGCGGCGGTCGGTGGTCTGGTGCGCTCCGCACAGTCGGAGAACCCGGAGCGGGTGGTTCTCGTCGAGCAGGCGTTCGCCGATCCGGAGCCGGCCGGGGCGCGGTCGGTGGAGGCGCTCGCCCGCGCCGCGGTCGAATCGGGTGATCCGGAGGTGTCGGTTCGCGACGGACGGCTGTGGTCGCCCCGCCTGAACAGGGTCGCCGCCGAGGCGCTCCCGGAGCCCGCCGGGCCGGCGCCGGACGAGCGGTCTTCGGTGTGGGGCACGGGGACCGTGCTGCTGACCGGGGCGTCCGGCGTGTTGGCCGGGTTGGTGGCCGAGCACCTCGTGGCCGAGTGCGGGGTGCGACGGCTGGTGCTGGTGTCGCGGCGGGGTCCGGCCGCTCCGCGTGCCGATGAGCTGGTCGAGCGGCTGACCGAGGCGGGTGCCTCGGTGCGGATGGTCGCGTGTGACCTCGCCGTTCGCCAAGAGGTGATGGACCTCGTCGGCTCGGTGCCGCCGGAGTTCCCGCTCAGCGCCGTGGTGCACTGCGCGGGTGTGCTCGACGACGCGACCGTGGGTTCACTGACCCCCGACCGGGTCGATGCGGTGCTGCGGCCCAAGGTGGACGGTGCCTGGCACCTGCACGAGGCCACCCAGGACGCCGAGCTGTCGGCGTTCGTGCTGTTCTCCTCGGCCGCGTCGGCGTTCGGCGCCGCCGGCCAGGCGAACTACGCGGCGGCCAACGCGTTCTGCGACGAGCTGGCCGAGCACCGGCGGACACTCGGCCTACCGGCGGTGTCGATCGCCTGGGGGTGGTGGGCCGAGGCCAGTGGGATGGGCAGCCACCTCGGAACCCAGGACCGGGCCCGGATGGCCCGCACCGGCATCCGCCCGGTGGACAACGACTTCGGTCTCACCCTGTTCGACGCGGCCGCCCGCCGACAGGGCCGGGTCATCGCCGCCCCGTTCGACCTCGCCGGCCTGTCCACCGCGGCCACGGTCCCGGGACTGCTGCGCGGGCTGGTGCGCCGTCCGGCGCGGCGGGTCGTCGAACCCCACCTGGCCGGTGGGGCCGGACCTCGCGAGGGCCTGGCGGCACTGGAGCCGGCCGAGCGCGACCAGGTCGTCGCCGAGCTGGTGCGCACCCATGCCGCGGCCGTGCTCGGGCACTCCGCAAGCAACGCCATCGACGACCGGCAGCCCTTCACCGCTCTGGGGTTCGACTCACTGACCGCGGTGGAGCTGCGCAACCGGCTCAACACGGCCACCGGGCTGCGGTTGCCGGCCACACTGATCTTCGACTACCCCTCCCCGGCCGCCCTGATCGAGTTCGTGCGGGGCGAGATCGGCGGCGAGGCGGCCGCCCCGGCCCGGCCGGCCGTCAGCGCGACCGCGGCCAGGACCGGAGACGACCCGATCGCGATCGTGGGCATGGCCTGCCGCTTCCCGGGTGGGGTGAGTTCGCCCGACGGGCTCTGGGACGTCGTCGCCGAGGGCCGGGACGTGATCGGCGCCTTCCCCACCGACCGGGGCTGGAACCTGGCCGAGCTCTACCACCCGGACCCCGATCATCCCGGGACCACCTACACCCGTGAGGGTGGCTTCCTGCACGACGCCGACCAGTTCGACCCCGAGTTCTTCGGCATCTCGCCGCGCGAGGCAATCACGATCGACCCGCAGCAGCGGCTGTTGCTGGAAACGGCCTGGGAGTCCCTCGAGAACGCGGGCATCGATCCCACCTCGCTGCGTGGCGGCCCGACCGGCGTGTTCGTCGGGCTGATGTACCACGACTACGGCTCGCGGCTGCACACCAAGCCCGAGGAGCTCGAGGGCTACCTGGGCAACGGCAGCGCCGGGAGCATCGCGTCGGGCCGGGTCGCCTATGAGTTCGGCTTCGAGGGCCCCGCTGTGACGGTGGACACGGCGTGCTCGTCATCGCTGGTCAGCATGCACTTGGCGGCGCAGGCGCTGCGGTCGGGGGAGTGCTCGCTCGCGCTGGCTGGCGGCGTGACGGTGATGGCGACGCCCGACCTGTACGTGGAGTACAGCCGGCTGCGCGCGAACGCTGCGGACGGTCGGTGCCGGGCGTACGGCGCGGACGCGGACGGCACCGGCTGGTCCGAAGGCGCGGGCCTGGTGGTACTGGAGCGGCTGTCCGACGCGCGGCGCAACGGACACCAGGTGCTGGCACTGCTGGCCGGCTCGGCGCTGAACCAGGACGGCGCGTCGAACGGGCTGACCGCCCCCAACGGTCCGTCCCAGCAACGGGTGATCCGCCAGGCCCTGGCCAGCGCCGGGTTGTCCGCCTCCGACGTGGACGTCGTCGAGGGACACGGCACGGGGACCCGGCTGGGCGATCCGATCGAGGCCCAGGCGTTGCTGGCCACCTACGGCAGCGAGCACACCGAGGACGCGCCGCTCTGGCTGGGGTCGATCAAGTCGAACATCGGTCACACGCAGGCGGCGGCGGGCATCGCCGGCACGATCAAGATGATCATGGCGATGCGGCACGGGATCATGCCCAAGACCCTGTTCACGGAGACCCCGTCGCCGCAGGTCGACTGGTCGTCGGGCACGATCGCGCTGCTCGACCGGGCTCGGGAGTGGCCGGATCGTGGTCGGCCCCGCCGGGTGGGGGTGTCCTCCTTCGGCGTCAGCGGGACCAACGCACACGTCATCCTGGAACAGCCCCCGGCCGAGTTCACCGCCCCGGCCCCGCCTCCCGCGGCGACCCTGCCGGTGTGGCCGCTCGTGCTGACCGCTCGCGGGCCTGCGGCCCTGCGGGGTCAGGCGGATCGACTGTGCTCCTCCCTGCGCGACCGGTCCGACGTGGCGTTGGCGGACGTCGCCTACTCCCTGGTGGCCGACCGGGCCGGCCACGACCACCGGGCGGTACTGCTCGCCTCCGACCGCGCGCAGGCCCTGGAGCGGTTGGCGGAGTACGCGCACGGGGGCGACGGAGCCGGGGTCGTCGCCGATGTGGCCCGGCGGGGCCCGCTGGCGATGGTGTTCACCGGTCAGGGCGCGCAGCACCCCGGCATGGGCTCGGAACTGCACCGGCAGTTCCCGGTCTTCGCGGCCGCGTTGGACCAGGTGTGCGATCAGCTGGATCCTGCCGTCCGGGCGGCCATCCTCGGCGACGGGGAGAATCGGCTCGACGCCACGGAGATCGCCCAACCGGCGCTCTTCGCGGTCGAGGTCGCGCTGTTCCGGCTGTTCGAGTCCTGGGGTGTCCGGCCGGACTTCCTCACCGGTCATTCGGTGGGCGAGATCGCGGCTGCGCACGTCGCCGGCGTGCTGTCGCTGCCGGATGCGTGCCGGCTGGTGTCGGAGCGTGGCCGGCTGATGGCGCGGCTCGACCCGGGCGGTGTGATGGTCTCGGTGACCGCCGGCGAGCAGGTGGTCGCCCCGCTGGTCGCGCAGTACGCCGAATCGGTGTCGATCGCGGCGGTCAACACCCCCGGTTCGGTGGTGCTCTCGGGGCTCGAGCCGGCCGTCACCGAGATCGTGCGGCGCCTGACCGAGGACGGATACCGCACGAAACAGCTCGTCGTCAGCCATGCGTTCCATTCGCCGCTCATGGACCCGATGCTCGACGAGTTCCGCGCCCTGGTCCATGGCCTGGCATTCCAGCCGCCCCGCATTCCGATGGTGGGCGGCGAGGAGGTGACGGACCCGGAGTACTGGGTGCGGCACGTGCGAGACACGGTGCGGTTCGCCGACACGGTGTCCGAACTGCACGGCGCCGGCGTCACCCGGTTCCTCGAGATCGGCCCCGACGCGCCGTTGACCGGCGCGATCCGCGAGTGTCTCGTCGAGCCGGACGTCGTCGCAGTCCCCAGCCTGCGTCGGCACCGCGACGAAGCCGACACGGTGCTCACCGCACTCGGCACGTTGTTCGCCGCCGGAGTGGAGGTCGACTGGCCGGCCCTGTTCGACGGCACCGGAGCTCGGCACACCCCGCTTCCCACGTACGCGTTCCAGCACCAGCGGTACTGGCTCGACATCCCCGAGCCGCCGGCCGATCTCGCCGCGGTGGGCCTCGACCCGCTCGACCATCCACTGCTGTTGGCCGGCGTGGAGTTCGCCGGCGGCGAGGCCGTGCTGCTGACCGGCCGGCTGGCGCCGCAGACCCAGCCTTGGCTGGGGGAGCACGTGCTGTTCGAGCAGGCCCTGCTACCCGGCACCGCCTTCGTGGACGTGGCGCTGCGGGCGGCCGAGCAGGTCGGCTGCACCGTGCTCGACGAGCTGACGATCGAGGCGCCCCTGCTGATCGCTGCGGCGGGCTCGGTCGCGCTGCAGATTCTGGTGGAAGCGGCCGACGAGGGGGGCCGTCGGAAGATCACGATCTCCGCCCGCCCCGACGGCGACGCCGACGACACCCCCTGGACACGGCACGCCACCGGAACGGTGTCCGGCACGGGGAGCCTGCCGGAACCCGATCCGCTCACCGAATGGCCGCCGCGGGGAGCCGACGTCGTCGACGTCGACGGCGCGTACGACCTGTTCGCCGAGGCGGGCCACGACTACGGGCCGACGTTCCAGGGGCTGGTGGCCTGCTGGCGGAGCGGTGCGGAGCTCTACACCGAGGTGGCGTTGCCGCCGAGCGGGACCGACGCCGAGCGCTTCGGCGTTCACCCGGCGTTGCTGGATGCCGGTCTGCACGGCGGCGTGCTCCGGGCCCTCACCTCCGACACCCCCCAGGGTCTGGTGCCGTTCTCCTGGGCCGGAGCGCGGCTGTTCGCCTCGGGCGCCACCGCGCTGCGCATCCGGGTCCGACCGGTGGCCACCGACACGGTCGCCCTGGACGCCTTCGACGACACCGGCGCTCCCGTCTTCAGTGTGGCGGCGCTGTCCTCACGCTCGGTGTCCGCCGACCAGCTCCGCGCCGCCGCGTCCCGCGACGACTCGCTGTTCGAGATCAGTTGGGTCGAGTGTGGCCGGGTCGACGACATCGCGCCCCGCTCCGAGGCCACCGTGCTGGATGGCCCGCTCAAGCTCGCGGAGCTGATGTCCGGGCGGGACGAGGTAGCCGAGGTTCCGGCCCTCGTGGCGGTGTCGGTACCGGGGGAGGGGCTCGCCGTCACCGCCGACGTCCACGCGGCGGTGAACAGCGTGCTGCGCTCGGTGCAGACGTGGCTGGCCGATCCCGCCTGGGAGTCCTCGCGGCTGGTGGTGGTGACGACCGACAGCCTGACCGGCGCGGCCGTGCGGGGCCTGCTGCGCTCGGCACAGTCGGAGAACCCCGACCGCATTGTCCTGGTCGAGGGTGGCGCCGACGCGACCACCACCGCGGCGCTGCACGCGGCCGTGGAATCGGGTGAGCCGGAGGTCTCGGTGCGCGGCGGCGTGCTCCGGGCCCCGCGGCTGGCCCGCCTGGGAACCACCGACCCCGTGCAAGCCACCTCGTGGTCGGCCGGAACCGTACTGATCACCGGTGCCTCGGGTGCGCTCGCAGGGCACGTGGCTCGATACCTCGTCACCGACCACCACGTGCGACATGTGTTGCTGACCTCCCGACAGGGCGACAACTCGCCCCGGACCGTCCGGCTTGCTGCCGAGCTGGCGGAGCTCGGCGCCGCGGTGCGCGTCGTCGCCTGCGATGTCGCCGACGGCGAGCAGGTCGCGGCCCTGGTGCGCTCGGTGGAGCCCGAGTTCCCGCTCACCGCGGTGCTGCACTGCGCCGGAGTGCTGGACGACGGCGTGTTCGACTCCCTGACCACCGACCGGGTCGACGCGGTGCTGGCCCCCAAGGTCGACGGTGCCTGGCACCTGCACGAACTGACCCGGGAGCTGGACCTCTCCGCGTTCGTGCTGTTCTCCTCCTCCGCCACGGCCTTCGGAGCACCGGGCCAGGCCAACTACGCCGCCGCCAACGCCTTCCTCGACGCGCTGGCCGTCGAGCGACACCGGCAGGGCCTCCCCGCGGTCTCGATCAGCTGGGGCTGGTGGGGCGAGAGCAGCGGTATGACCGAGAACCTCAACGAGACCGACGTGGCTCGCATGGGGCGGGGCGGGATGCTGCCGATGGCGACCGCCCAGGGCCTCGAGTTGCTGGGCAAAGCGGCCGATTTGGCTCGCCCGAACGTGATGGCCGCTCGCCTCGACCTGGCCGCTGTGCGGTCGGCCGGCACGGTGCCCGCCCTGCTGCGTGGCCTGGTGCGGCGTCCGGCCCGGCGCGCGGCAACATTGTCGGTGGCGGGACGGGAGGCGGTGCGACTGGCCGGTTCCTCCGTGGCCGACCAGGTGAAGGCCATCGGCGAACTGGTGCGCGAGCAGGTCGCCGCCGTGCTCGGCCACCCGAGCGGCGCCTCGGTCGACATGACCCGCGCCTTCCACGACGTCGGGTTCGACTCGCTCACCGCGGTCGAACTGCGCAACCGGCTCAACACGGCCACCGGGCTGCGGCTGCCGGCGACGCTGGTGTTCGACCACCCCACCCCTGAGGCGCTGGCCGCATTCGTCAGGTCCGAGCTGGTGGGCGACGAGGTCGACACCGTCGACGTCACTCCGGCCGGGCCTGTCACCGCGATCGGTGACGACCCGATCGTGATCGTCGGCATGGCCTGCCGGTACCCGGGCGAGGTGAACTCGCCGGACGAACTGTGGAGGCTGGTGGCCGAGGGCCGCGACGGGATCACCGGCTTCCCGGTCGACCGCGGCTGGGATCTGGCCGGCCTCTACGACCCGGATCCCGACCAGGTCGGCACGACGTACTCCCAGGGGGGCGGGTTCCTCAACCACCTGGCCGAGTTCGACTCCGACTTCTTCGGCATCTCGCCGCGCGAGGCCATCGCCATCGACCCACAGCAGCGGTTGTTGCTGGAGACGGCCTGGGAGTCGTTCGAGAACGCCGGCATCGTCCCCTCCGTCCTGCGCGGCGGCCCGGTCGGGGTGTTCGTGGGTGCGAACGGGAGCGACTACCCCGCACTGCTGACCCGCGACTCCGGTGACTTCGGCGGCCGGGTGCTGACCGGCAACGCGGCCAGCATCATCTCCGGGCGGTTGTCCTACGAGTTCGGATTCGAGGGGCCGTCCGTCTCCATCGACACGGCGTGTTCGTCCTCGCTCGTGGCCATGCACCTGGCGGCCCAGGCGCTGCGCTCCGGCGAGTGCTCGCTGGCGCTGGCCGGCGGGGTCGCCACGATGGCCACCCCCGCCATGTTCGTGGAGATGGCGCGGCAGCGGGGCTTGTCCCCGGACGGTCGGTGCCGGGCCTTCGGTGCCGGAGCGGACGGCACCGGTTGGGCCGAGGGCGTGGGCCTGCTCGTGCTGGAGCGACTCTCCGAGGCCCGCCGCAACCACCATCGCGTGCTGGCTGTCCTGGCCGGCTCGGCGGTCAACCAGGACGGCGCCTCGAACGGCCTCACCGCGCCCAACGGCCCGTCGCAGCAACGGGTCATCCGCGCCGCGCTGGCCAATGCCGGCCTGTCGGCGAGCGAGGTCGACGTGGTGGAGGGACACGGCACCGGGACCCGGCTCGGCGATCCCATCGAGGCGCAGGCCCTGTTGGCCACCTACGGACGCGAACGTGAGTCCGGCACCCCGCTGTGGCTGGGTTCGATCAAATCGAACATCGGGCATTCGCAGGCCGCCGCCGGCGCCGCCGGAACCATCAAGATGATCATGGCGATGCGGCACGGTCTGTTGCCCCGGACGCTCCACGCCGAGACCCCGTCCCCTGAGGTCGATTGGTCCTCCGGTGGGGTGGCACTGCTGGACCGGGCCCGTGACTGGCCCGAACAGGGCCATCCGCGGCGGGCGGGCGTGTCCGCGTTCAGCCTCAGTGGAACCAACGCGCACATCATCCTGGAACAACCGCCCGAGGATTTCCGCACACCGCCGACGGCGCCGGCCCCGAACGAGGGCTCCGCGAGCAGGCGGGTGCAGCCGGTGGTGTTGTCGGCCCGGGGGTCGGCAGCCCTGCACGCCCAGGCGGCGCGCCTCCACGCCCACGTGACCGACCGGCCCGAATTGACGCCGGCCGACATCGCGCGGTCGCTGGTGACCGACCGCGCGATGCACGATCACAGGGCGGTGGTGCTCGCTGCCGACCGCGAGCAACTGCGCGAGCGACTCGCGGCGTTCGCCGACCACACCGCCGCACCTGGCGCGGAGGCCACCGGTGTGGCCGGCAGCGGTGGTCTGGCCGTTGTCTTCACCGGCCAGGGGTCACAACGAGGTGGGATGGGCCGGGAACTCCACCGCGATTTCCCGGTTTTCGCGGCGGCGTTCGACGCGGTGTGCGCGGCTTTGGACCCGTCGCTGCGGGACATGATCTTCGATGAGGGCGAGGCCCGGCTGAACACCACCGAGTTCGCCCAGCCCGCGCTGTTCGCGATCGAAGTGGCTCTCTTCCGGCTGTTCGAGTCCTGGGGCATCCGGCCCGACTTCGTCACCGGCCATTCCGTCGGCGAGATCACCGCCGCCCACGTGTCGGGCGTGCTGTCGCTGACCGATGCCTGCGCGTTGGTCACCGCGCGGGCCCGGCTCATGCAGGGGCTCGCACCGGGCGGGATCATGATGTCCGTCAACGCCGGTGAGGACGTGGTGGCGCCGCTCGTGGCCGAGCAGGGCGCCGGGGTATCGATCGCCGCGGTCAACACCCCGGAGTCGGTGGTCATCTCCGGCACCGAACTCGCCGTCAGCGAGATCGGACAACGCCTCCGCGACGCCGGACACCGCACGAAGCAGCTGGCCGTCAGCCACGCGTTCCACTCCCCGCTCATGGACCCCATGCTCGCGGAATTCCGGGCCGCGCTCGACGGTCTGGAGTTCCAGCCACCGCGGATACCGATGACCAGCAGCGAAGTGGCCACCCCCGAGTACTGGGTCCAGCACGTCCGGAACGCGGTGCGGTTCGCCGACACGGTCTCCGAACTCCGGGCCGGCGGGGCGACCCGCTTCCTGGAGCTGGGGCCGGACGCGACCCTGACCGGTCTGGTCCGCGAATGCGTGACGGGTGGGGATGTCGTCGCCGTGCCAAGCCTCCGGCGAGGCCGTCCCGAGACCGAATCCGTGCTCGCCGGACTGAGCACCCTGTTCGCCACCGGGGTCGAGGTCGACTGGCCGGCTCTGTTCCCCGCGGCCGGCGCGGGCCAGACACCGCTGCCGACGTACGCGTTCCAACACACGCGCTACTGGCCGGACACGCCGGAGACACCGGCCACGACAACAGCCGACCCGGACGCCGTGGACAGCCGGTTCTGGGGATTGGTGGAACAGGGCGACCTCGACGCGCTGAGCGCCGAGCTGGACACCGAGGAACGGGACGGCCTCGGCGCCGTGCTGCCCGCACTGACCCGGTGGCGCCTCGGCCGGCGTGAGAAGACGGTGGTGGACAGCTGGCGGTACCGGTTGAGCTGGCGGCCCGTGCCGACCCGGCCCGAGGGCACGCTCACCGGCACCTGGTTGCTGGTGGTGCCCGCCGGCCACCGCGACGATGCCTGGGTCGCGCCGATCGAAGCGGCGATGACCGCCGCCGGGGCCGAGGTCCGTGGCCTGGAGGTCGGCGAGCACAATCTGGATCGGGCCGCGCTGGCGACCCGGCTCGGCGAGCCGCCGCTCGCCGGGGTGGTCTCGTTGCTGGCGGTGGAGCAGTCCCGCGTCCCGGGACACCCGGGCGTGCCGGTCGGTCTGGCCGCCACGGTGAGCCTGGTCCAGGCGTTGGAGGACCGCGAGATCGACGCGCCCCTGTGGTGTCTCACCCAGGGCGCGGTGAACGTCGTCCCCGGCGACGACCTCGACCATCCCGACCAAGCCCTGCTGTGGGGCTTCGGACGGACCCTCGCACTGGAACGCCCCGACCGCTGGGGCGGTCTGGTCGACCTGCCGGTCACCCCCGACGACGCCTCGGCGGCGGGGCTGATCCGCCTGCTGGGTGACGGCGGCACCGGGGAGCAAGCAGCGCTGCGGGACGGCGCCGTTCTGGGCGGCCGGCTGGTCCGCGCCGACCCGGATGAGCCGCCGCGTCGGAAATGGCGACCGTCGGGCAGCGTGTTGGTCACCGGCGGCCTCACCGGCCTGGGCGCCCGCACCGCGCGCTGGCTGGCCGAGCAGGGCGCGCCTCACCTCGTGCTCACTTCCCGCCGGGGGCGTGAAGCGCCGGGCGCCATCGAGCTCGAAGCCGACCTCACCGCCCTGGGCTCCTCGGTGACCATCGCCGCCTGCGACGTCGCCGACCGGGGCGAGGTGAAGACCTTGCTCGCGAACCTTCCCCACGACCTGCCGTTGACCGCCGTGTTCCACAGCGCGGGGGTGGCCAACGACGGCGTCATCACCGAGCTGACTCTCGACAGGCTGAACAACGTGCTACGGCCCAAGGTGGAGGGAGCGTGGAACCTCCACGAGCTGACCCAGGACCTGGACCTCTCGGCCTTCGTGCTGTTCTCCTCGGCCGCCGGCCTCATCGGCTCACCCGGCCAGTCGCACTACGCGGCAGGGAACGCCTTCCTCAACGCCCTGGCCCACCACCGGCGGGCGCGCGGTCTGCCGGCCACGACGATCGGCTGGGGCCTGCTGGCCGGCGGAGGCATGGCCGACGACACCGGCGCGACCGACCGGGCGAGCCGTCGGGGTCTGCACCCGATGGATCCCGGCCAGTCGCTGGCCGGACTGCGGCGAGCACTGGACCACGACGAGACCTACATCGCCATGACGCACGTGGACTGGACCCGATTCATCAAGGCGACCGCAGGCACCGTCAAGTGCACGGTCATCAGTGACCTGCCCGAGTACCGGGCGGCGTTCCCGGTGGCCGCCGCGGGGGATCGGCTCGCCGAGCCGAACGGCGGGTCCCGGTCCTGGGCGCGGCTGGACGCTCTGGACGGCGCCGAACGTGACGCCGTGCTAATGGAGTTGGTGCAGGCGCAGGTGGCCGAGGCGCTCGGTCACAGCTCGACCGAGGCCCTGTCGCCGACCAAGGCGTTCGTCGAACTGGGTTTCGACTCCCTCGCCGCGGTCGAGCTGCGCAACCGGCTCGTCGCGGCGGCCGGGCTGACGCTGCCGGCGACCCTCACCTATGACCACCCGACCTTGCTGGCGCTCCGTGACCACCTGCGGACGGCGATGTTCGGCGCGGACGCCGACCAGGCCGAGTCCGCGCTGGCCGAGCTCGACCGGCTGGAGGAGGTGCTCTCGGCAGTGACGGCAGACGACGGCATCGACGAGGCGGCCAAGAACCAGGTGCTGCGGCGAGTCCAGAAGATGGCCGCCGCGCTCGCCGATCAAGGCGGCCATTCCGAGCAGAGCCAGCTCATCGCGAACGCCGACGACAACGAACTGTTCGACTTCATCAATCGAGAATTGGGCGGTCCCAGCCAGTGAACCGAGACCAGTCCAGACCAGTTGATTCCCTCGTTTCGCCACTTGAGCACAAGGGACGCCCCCTCATGACTGACTCCACGAAGCCCTACACCTCCGGCACCGAGACAGCCGAGGCCGACCTGTTGAACTGGGACTTCATCCAGGACCCGTACCTGACCTACCAGGAGATGCGCGCCGGGACGGGTCCTCGGCGGCTCGTCATCAAGACATTGAGCACAGGTCTGCGTTCGTGGCTGGTCACCGAATACAGCGATGTGCGTCGGCTGCTGGCCGATCCCAGACTCTCGAAGGCGGCCGGGGGTGCCGCACCGATCATCGCCAAGCACAGCACGGAGGAGGTCTCGGGCGCGTCGATCACGTCGGACAGCATGCTATTCAGCGATCCGCCGCAACACTCGCGGTTGCGGCGGATGTTCAGTAGGGTTTTCACGATGCGCCGGACACTGAATCTGCGGCCGCGCATCGAGGAACTCACCGACGAGCTACTTGATTCGATCCCGGCGGGAACCGAGATCGACCTGGTGGAGTCGGTGGCGATGGCCATCCCCATTGCGGTGATCGGCGAGTTGCTCGGCGTACCTCGCGCCGCCCACCACGATCTTCGTCGGTGGAACCGCGCGCTGACCAGCGTCGACTCGGAGCCGTCGGAGAAGTATCAGGCCTACATGGCGTCGCTCGACCACTTCCGGACCCTGGTTGCCCAGAAAGCGAGCAGTCATGACGGCGCAGACGACCTGATCAACGCGATGATCGATCCCGACAACGAGGAGCGGTTCGAAGAGTCCGAGCTGCTTTCCACCATCTTCCTGATGATGAACGCGGGGTACGAGACCACCGCGAACTTGATCAGCAGCTCGGTCTACGCTCTGCTGAAGCATCCCGAACAGTTGGAGCTATTGCGCGGGGATGCCACCCTCATACCCAACGCAGTGGAGGAATTCCTGCGCTATGAAAGCCCGTTGAACCTTTCTACACTGCGCTACACCACCGAACCGGTGGAGGTCGGCGATACTGTTATCCCCGCCGGCGAAGTGGTGTTTCTGGCGCTGTCCTCGGCGAATCGAGACCCGGATCGGTTCGCGGAGCCGGACCGGCTGGACATTCGCCGTAATGCTGCTACGCACCTGGCCTTCGGTCACGGTATCCATCATTGTGTCGGCGCGCCGCTGGCACGACTGGAGGGCGAAATCGTGCTGGCCCGGCTGTTGGACAGGTTCCCGCAGTGGGAGGCGGCCGAGCCACTGGAACGACTCACCTGGCGTTACACCTTGCAGTTCCGTGGTTTGGAGCGGCTACCGGTCAGGCTGCACGCATGATTCATGAACACCGTCAACGACGAGAACGGAGCGGACCCATGTCAGCAGAAGTGATCGACCGATTCTTCAAGAGCTCGGGTGCCGGCGACATCGAGACCGCCGTCGAATGTTTTGCCGATGACGGGCAGTGGATCACGCCCGACGGAGACGGACTCGGGACGGTCCACACCAAGGATCAGATCGGCGATCTGATCACCAGTATGAACGCGATGCGCGAAAAGATGGTCGCCTCTGGGGTCGACGGGAAGTTCGAATCGCCGATCATGTTCGGCGAGAACATGGGGCTGGTTCGGTGGACCGTGGAGACCGATGACGGAAAGGTGGTCAATCGTGGTGTTGACCTCTTCATCCTGAGCGACGGGAAGATCGTGCTCAAAGACGTCTACCGCAAGGCCTGAAAAACTCAATCAAGAAGGGGTCGAAGCCATGATCAACAGCTACGAGGAACTGGTCGAGACAACGATCAGTGCCACCACTGACATCGAGGACTTTCAGAACATCCAGGTTGGCCAGGGTGGTAGCTACGAGCACGCCCTGTTCACCAAGTCCGGTGAAAAAGTGGCCACCACCTCAGGTGGCTACAAGATTCTCTATCAGCGAGAATCCGACAAGCAGTTCATGGCCTATCTGACCAACGAAGTCGTCTTCGAGGACGGGTCCGGAACGATCCGGGTTGCCGGTTGGATCGATCTCGGCTCACTCCTGTCAGGGGACTGGGCCTACTACCCGAGTGTGGGTACCAGTGGCCGGTACCTCGGCCAAACAGGTTTCATGGCTTGGCGCCCTTACGATCTGGGCAAGGTGGAAGGAGCCGACGTGAAACTGATTATGTTTGCCTCTGCTGAGTGAACGATCCCGCGGTGCCGCGATGAGGCGAGGGTACTCAAGGTTCAATATTCAGGGTATTTCTTTCGCCGCGAATTTGACACCCCTGTTTTCTGACGTGGAGGTTGAGAAATGAGCCGGGTCGCCGGGAAAGTCGCATTGGTTACTGGCGCTGCGCGTGGAATGGGACGTTCGCATGCGGTGCGACTTGCCCAAGAAGGGGCAGACATCGTAGCTGTTGACCTGTGCACAGACCTCGAAACCGCGCCGTATCCAGGAGCGAACGGTCAAGATCTTGCCTCGACGACGCAACTCGTCGAACAGCTGGGCCGACGGATCCTTGCACGCCGGGCGGATACGCGCAACTTCAACGAATTGCAGGGTGTCGTCGATGAGGCGATAGCTGAGTTCGGTCATATCGACGTCGTGTGCGCAAATGCTGGAATGTCCAGCTTCGGGTTCTCGTGGGAACTTACCGATGAAGCCTGGCAAGAAATTATCGACGTCAATCTGACAGGATCGTGGAAAACCGTAAAAGCGGTGATTCCCCACATGATCGAACGGAATGAAGGCGGATCACTGGTCTTCATCAGCTCGACAGCGGGGTTGATCGGCGTGCCGACCATGGCGCACTACACCGCATCCAAGCACGGCGTGGTCGGGTTGATGCGTGCCTTGGCAGCAGAGCTGGCACCACACAACATACGCGTGAATTCGGTCAATCCCGGAAATGTCGACACGCCGATGGTCAACAATGCTCCGATGCGAAAAATCTACCTGCCCGAAGTCTCCGATCCGACACCGGAGGACGCAAACGAAGTGATGAAAGACATGAGCGCGTTGCCCACCGGCTGGCTGGACTCGCAAGGGGTCAGCGACGCCGTGGTCTATCTGGCGTCGGAAGAGGCACGTCACATTACTGGAATCACTCTTCCCGTGGACGCTGGAATGATGCTTCCCAATAAAATGCGATAGGAGCTGGTGCCGATCCACGAATAAGACGTCGCTCATTGGTCAACCGAAATCCTGTCAGCGTCTCAGGCGCGCGAACAAGTTACCGGAGGCTTTCTCATGATGACGGAGAACGCATTCTCTCTCATGGTCGATCGACTCGATATCATTGAGTTGACGGCCAAATATGCTTATCGACTCGATACTCGCCAGTTCGATTCTTTGATGGAGCTGTGGAGCGACGACAGCCCGGTTTTCGACGAAGAAGGCTTCGGGCTGGGAAAGTTCACGGGGAAGGACGAGATCCGGCATCACTTCGAAGTCGATATCTACGGACAGATGGAGAATCTTTGCCACATGACGGTCAACCATGTCATCAACGAGATTCTCGAATCCCGAGCGTCTGGTAACTGCCATGTCTTCGCCCAGGGTGATGTGCGGGCCGGCGGGACTTCTCGGGCTACCGCGTACTACAAGGATGAATACGTTCGCGAGGATGGGGTCTGGAAGTTCTCCAGTCGCAAAGTGATCCCGTTGACCAGACCGGAAGTCGGCACCTTCGAATTTCCGGCAGGGCAGAACCCATTCGATCAGTAGACTGGACAGCCACGGTCTGAGGCTGCCGTCGCGTGTCGGATCGCAGGACTCCCCGCGGCCGGTGCTGACCACGTGGTCGTGCATCGATTGCTCTAGATTCCAATTCTCGGCGATCAGAAGTATTGCCGGTCGCGTGGCCTGAGAAAGAAGGAACGTGCACGCATCAACCACGAGTGGCGGATCATGGATCAGGCCGCTGCGAAGCTCACCTCAGCGCGGTCAAGTACACCTCATTTGCTTTCCGTTCGCGGGCGGTTCCGCCGGGTATTTCCGCTCGCTGGCAAACTCGCTCGAACCGGACATATCGGTGCTCGGAGTCCAGTATCCAGGGCGACAGGACCGGCGTCACGAGCCTTTGATCGAGGACATTGGTCGGCTCGCCGATGAGATTTGTGAGGCGTTGATCCCGTGGGAAACGCAGCCACTCGCATTCTTCGGTCACAGCATGGGTTCGGTGGTGGCGTTCGAGGTAGCGCGTCGCTTCCAGCGAGATCATCGACGCGCGCCGCTCGCATTGTTCGCGTCTGGGCGCCGCGCCCCGTCGTGTCATCGTGATGAGGATTTTCATGCGGCCGATGATGACAGTATCATTGCCGATCTTCGATCGCTGGGTGGAACCGACCCGGCTCTTCTCGACGATGACGAGATGAGACGCGTGATCCTTCCCGTTATCCGTGGCGATTATCGGGCCGTCGAGGCTTATCGTGCGCCAACAACAGAGACGATGTTGAACGTGCCGATCACGGCAATAACCGGCGATCGCGATCCGAGCGTGTCGCTCGAGGAAGCGAGTGCTTGGCGAGGACATGCAGCGGGATCATTCGAGATAGAGGTCCTGACCGGAGGTCACTTCTTCATACACGAGCACGTCGCCGAGATAGCCGACTGTGTGAGGCGTGTGCTCTTCGGCTTCCGTTCCGAACGCACTCGACCGCTGCGCGTCGATGTGGCATCCCAGAGTCGAGGTCATTCATGAGGCGTCACGGCGGAACGCCAGGGTCTGTTCAGCGACGAACCGGAAGAGGGTGCGGCCATGGACGTCGGACTTGAAGTGAGCTGCCCGATGTGCGGAGGTCTCATCGAGGCGACTGACAAAGATGAGCTCATCCGCTTGTCCCAGCTACACACGATTGATGCCCACCGCTATAACGTTCCCGATGAACACGTGTTGGCCGCAATGACGCCCGGTGGTATCGATCCCCATCAGGGAGAGGACGCGCAATGAACTCTGCAGCGGCGGAATGTCCCACCGTGGACTTGAACATGCTTGATCCTGACTTCGTGCAGGACCCCTATGAGACCATGGCTGCATGGCGAGCCTTGGGGCCGGTTGTCTATAACTCTCATCACGATCAGTACATGATCACGTCGCATCACAACTGCGCGCGAGTGCTTGGTGACATCCGCCATTTCAACTCTGCAAACGTGCTCCCGGAGATGGAGAAAGCGTTCGGCGGACCGACTTTTCTCGGCACTGATGGTGCACGGCATCAGACGGTCCGCAGAATTTGGGAGCCAGGATTCGAGCGCAGGGCTGTCGAAGCCGACTGGGCGGCGCGGATAGAGCGCGTTGTGGACGTATACGTGGATAAATTCGTTGAACGCCTTCGCTCCGGCGAATCTCTCGACGCTCTCGCGGAGATGACGCGAATTATCCCCACTGTTGTCACTGCCCAATTGATGGGCGCCGAAGAGGATGTGTACGAAGACTTCATCAAATGGAGTGACGCAACGGCGGCGGTTCTCGGCGCACGGCTGGACCCGACTCCGAGGGGTCAAGAGATTATGGCCGACGGCGCTGCGGCAGCAGTTGCTCTGAACTCGTACATCGCCGGCCTCATCGAAAAGCACCGTGCGCTGGGGGTGAGTGATGGATCGCTGATGGCCCAGATGGTGTTCGACGATTTCGCGCCGTCCATGCCTGATCGGGAAATATTGGCAAACGGGACGATGCTGACGGTTGCGGCGAATGAGAGTACGGCGCAGGTGATGGCGATGATGCTGTATGCGCTGGGACGCCATCCTGACCAACGTCGCGCGCTGGTCGCCGACAGGTCGCTTGTTCCGGCCGCGCTCGAGGAGGTCCACCGCTGGTCGACTCTCACGCAGTCGGTTTTGCGCTTTGCCTGTAGCGACGAGTCGCAGGTCGAGGGTTTTACGATCCCCGAGGGTTCCGCAGTCGTGGCTCTTCTGGGTTGCGCGAATCGCGATCCCGCTCGCTGGGACAACCCACACTCCTTCGACATCTTCCGTCTCCGTAAAGCACATATTGGCTTTGGTTTCGGGCCTCACATCTGCCTTGGAATTCATATGGCTCGGATGGAGATGCGCATCTGGTTGAATCGGCTGCTGGACAAGTTGCCGGATTACGAGATCGCGGGCGAAATAGAATTCGGCCCTGACTTCACGCTGCGGGGCCTTCGGGGGATCCCGATCAAAGCGGCATGATTGATCTTCAGAGAGCGGCAATCTGTCTCATTGGTTGGCGAGGTGCACCTCCTTCCAGTACTCCAGCCGCAAGTTTCCGCTTCACTTGCCCGCTGACCAGCTTTCCAGACGCCCTCTAGCCTCGAGCTTGCATGGGGGTCTGTCAGCTTGCTGACGGACACTCACCGCTTGTCCAGAGCGGAGAATCCGCTTGCGGGCAGGTTGATGGCCCGGCTGTCGCGTCGGGTGGGCGTCGGGTTCCACGGCTCCGAGGTGGTGCTGCTCGTAGGGGCGGGACACTGCTGGTCAGCCAGGGTTTGGGAGGGCATCGAGCCGGGCGAGGGCGTTGGTGATGACGTCGGTCCAGGGCCGGTGCTGTGCCAGGCGGAGGATGCGGCGGCGGCCGGTGGTGACGAGCTGAGCGGCGGCGGAGAACAGCCGCAGGCGCAGTCGGCGGGGCTCCCACCGGCGGGCGGTGCCGGTGAGGGCAAGCATCGGCATCCAGGCCAGCAGGTCCAGAGCGATCTGGACGATCTCCAGCCAGAGCTGGTTCTGCGCGGCGTCGTGCAGGGGAAAGTTGCGCGGGCCGGTGGCCCGTGCGGCGCGTATGCAACCCTCGGCTCTGGCCCGCTGGCGGTGCCGCAGCTCCAGAGCCGCGGTCGTAACGTTGTTGGTGTTGGTGGCAGAGCAGGTCAGCCGCATGCCGTCGGCATCGGTGAAGCGGAGTTGGGCGCCGGGGTGCGGCCGTTCCTTGCGCACGATCAGCCGCAGCCCTTTCGGCCAGCCCGTCAAGCAGTCGCCGGCGAGTTCGGCGACCCAGGCGCCGTCGTGGATGTCGCCGTCGGGTTCCACGGCCGGTGTCCACGCCGAGGCCGGGACCTTCAGGACGGTCTGGTGGATGGCGTCGGTGATGGTCATGCCGACCGAGTACGACAGCCACCTTCCGCGCTGGGCGAGCCAGGCGACGAACTCGTGGGTGCCGCCGCCGGAGTCGGTGCGGATGAGTGTCTGCCGGCCGCGCCGCAACCGCTTCGGCAGCTGGGCCAGGGCCGGCTTGGTGGCCTCGATGTGGTCCGCGGCGGTGTTGGATCCCGCGTTGCCGGGTCGCAGCATGCCCACGACCGGTTCGCCGGACCCGCCGCGGCCGTGGTCGACGAACCCCATCAGTGGGTGGTGCCCGAACGTCTTCTTCCAGGTCGCGGCGGCGTCCTGCTTCTCGGAGTGCGCCAGGACGAGGACGCCGTCGATGTCCACGATCACCTGCCCGCCCGCGTCCGGTGCCGCTTCACCGGCCAACCGCCATACGTGTTCGCGTACTTCAGCACGGGCGGTGCGCAGCGCGGCCAGGACCCGCTGTCCGCCCGACGCCAGCTTGCTGATCAGCCGGGAGACCGTGGGGTCGGAGGCCACCGGCCCGAACACGGCCGGCTCGGCCCGCAACATGCCCACATCGGCCAGGCAGTCCCCACCCAGCGCCACCGCCAGGGCGACATCCAGCAGGATCTTGCCCGGATCGTGTACTGCACGCGGCTTGCGCCACGGCGCCAACGCCGCCGATATCGCCACGTCCAGGAGCCCGCGGACCTGGCCGCGACGATGCTCGGGCTGTTGGGCGGCTTCACGATCTCCCAAGGGCTCTGTGTGGTCGCCACGACGCTGCAGACCAGCTCCGTCCACGTCGGGCCTGCCGGCCCCTGCATGTCGAGTCCCGCCGCCAGGTCGGGCATGGGGAGGGTGACCCAGAGACCCCAGAGATGCCTTGTGACAACTAGGGGATGGTTCACCGGGAAAACTAGGGGATGGCTCGCCGAGTCGCAGAGCCTACCGTGGGGCGCACGCAGCTTTCCGGAGGCTAATTCATGGTTCACGCCGACCAAGCGCCAGTCTTGACCCCTTTTCCGCCCGCGCCGTCACTCTTCCATCCCCCGCCGGAGCTGAACGAGCTGCAACGAGACCGTCCGGTCACCCGGTTCCGGCTCGCTGACGGCAAGACCGGTTGGCTGGTCACGCGCTACGAGGACGTGCGCCAGGTGCCGACCGACTCGCCCGAGCACACCCGTCCGCGCTGGCTCATCGCCGGCGCATTCACCGCCCGTCGTGTGGAAGCGCTGCGGCCGCGAGTGACTGATGTGGACGCCGACCTTGTGGAGAACTTGTGACTAGTCTGCGCTTCGGTGCGTTCCTGCCCCCGATCCACCCGCTGGGGGAGAGCCCGACATGGTGGCTGCGCCACGACCTGGACTTCATGGCGCACCTCGACCGGCTGGGCTTCGACGAGGCGTGGATCGGGGAGCACCACTCGACCGGTCGGGACCTCATCGCCTCGCCCGAGATCTTCATCGCGGCGGCAGCGGAGCGCACCACCCGGATCCGCCTCGGGACCGGCATGACCTCGCTTCCGTACCACCATCCGCTGTGGGTGGCCGACCGGATGGTGATGCTCGACCACCTCACGCAGGGCCGGGTGATGCTCGGGGTCGGTCCCGGCTCCCTGCCCTCCGACGTCGCCATGATCGGCATGACCCCCACCGAGAGCCGCGAGCTCCTCGAGACCCATCTCGACGTCATCCAGCGGCTGCTGGCCGGTGAGTCGGTCACCACGACGGTCGGGAGCCACACGCTGGTCGACGCGACGCTGCAGCTGCGCCCGTTCACCGAGCCGTGCTTCGAGATCGCGGTGGCCGCGACGGCGTCGCCGACCGGCGCGCGCCTGGCCGGCAGCCGCGGTGTGAGCCTGATCTCGCTCGGGGCGACCATGAGCCAGGACGGATTCGACGCGCTGGCGTACCACTGGGGGATCGCCACCGAGCGCGCCGCCCACGCGGGACGGCCGGCGCCCGACCGCGCGACCTGGCGGCTGGTCACGAACGTGCACGTCGCCGAGACCCGGGAGCAGGCATACCGCGACGTCGAGTTCGGGCTGCGGGACTGGGTGAGGCACCTGAACGACAACGCGGCCACGCCTGGGCTCGCGCTGCCCGACGGCAGCACGCGGGAGCTGATCGAGTTCGTCAACGAATCGGGCCTGGGCGCGATTGGCACGGCCGACGACGTCCGCCGCCAGATCCAGCGCATGGTCGACCAGTCCGGCGGGTTCGGCACCGTGCTGCTGCTGGCGCACGACTGGGCCGGCCCGACGGCGAAGTGGCGCTCGTGGGAACTCGTCGCCCGTCAGGTCGCCCCGCACTTCCAGGGATCAGGGACGACCCACGCCCAGGCGTCCCACGACGCCCGGGCCCGGATTCTCGCGCGGCGCGAGGAGGCGAGCATCGCAGCCGGCGCGGCGCTCGAGCACATGAACCGCAAGTACGCCGACGAGGTGGCCGGGGGAGCCTGACCGTGCCGTCGTGACACGCCTGTCCGTGGTCGACGAACGCGGCCAGGGGATCTCGTGGTCCGGGGCTGTGGCACCGGCGCATCGCCACACGGTCTTGCGGGCCGCGGCGCTGGCCGGCGCCCCGGAGCGAGGACCCCGCACCGGGTCGCCGGCCAGCGCAGTGAGCAGCCGGGACACCGTCGGATCGGACGCGACCGGGCCGAACACTTTCCGGGTCCCGCGCAGAACGGCGACGTCGGCCGAACAGCCACCGCCCACCGCGAGCGACACCGCCAGATCAAGAAGGAACTTCGCCGGACCGTGGACCGCGGTCCGGCAGCGAGCACCGATGCCTGCAGAAGGAGATGTTTCCGTCATGGCGACATGGTTCATCACCGGAGCCGCCCGAGGGCTGGGCGCTGAGATAGGCCGGCACGCCCTGGAGGCGGGACACGACGTCGCCGTCGGCGTGCGGCGTGTCGACGCGTTGCCCGACGACCTGCGCGGCGCCGAGCGATGCCATCCGGTCACCCTCGATGTCACCGACCAGGCCCAGATCGACCGTGCCGTCGCGCAGGTCGTCGATCGGTTCGCCACGATCGACGTGCTGGTCAACAACGCGGGTCGCGTGCTGGTGGGTGCACTGGAGGAGGTCACCGACGCCGAGGCCAGGTCGCTGTTCGACGTCAACGTCTTCGGTTTGATCAACGTGACGCGAGCGGTCCTGCCGACGATGCGTGCTGCCGGCAAAGGCAAGATCGTGCACATCGGCTCCCGGGCGGGGTTCGAGGGCGAGCCCGGGGTGAGCCTGTACAGCGCCTCGAAGTTCGCGGTCGCCGGCATCAGCGAAGCCCTCGCCGCCGAGCTGGGTCCGTTGGGGATCCAGAGCATGGTCGTCGAGCCCGGGGCGTTCCGCACCGACCTCTTCGACGCCAGCTCCCTGTCGGTCTCCGGAGCGCGGCTGGCGGCCTACGACGGCACCCCCGCCCACCTCGTGCGCGACGGGGTCGACGCGGCCAACCACGCCCAGCCCGGGGACCCGGTCAAGGGCGCGGCGCTGATCGTCGAGGTGACCGACGGCGAGACGCTGCCCTCGCACCTGCTGGTGGGCAGCGACGCTTACGAGCGTCTCGAGGTCAAGAACGCGATGGTTGCGGAGCACATCGCCCCGTGGCGCAGCAAGGCGCTGGCCACCGCGCACCGCGACTGAGCCTGACCGTTTCGCATCGCGCCGCAGGGCCGGGCTCTGCTCGGCCCCACGGCGCGAACGTCCCCCGGCCGTGCCGCCCGGGCCGGCGGGGTGGACGTGGTCGAGTCCGTGATCCGGAAGTCGGGCCTGTGAGCCCGTGAGCAGTGGCAACGGAGGTGTGCACATTTTGGTTCTCAGCGAGCGAGGTGTGGTCTCGGTGGCGGAACGGCTGCTGGTCGGCACGATCCGGACCGGGGACCGGTGAGCCGTGGCCGACGCGCGCGCGGACGCTGAACTCGACGGGCTTCCCGTTGCACTGCATGCGAAAGTCGCCGCCGCGCAGGCAGCGTGGGCGGTTGCTCGCTGCGCGCGGCACACGGTCGTCCCGGAACACTACTGGCCGCACGAAACCGATCTCGCCGCGCTGCGCGCCGGGCGAGCACTGACCGAGCTGGTCTCCCGCTACGTGGAGAGGGCCGTCGTGGCCGCACGGGCCGAGGGGATCGGCTGGCCGGTCATCGGCGAGGCGCTCGGGGTCGCCGACCCGGAGGCCGTTCTCGGACCCGCCGTCGCCGGTTGGACCGAAGAGCTGGCGCGCGTCCGCGCGGGACAGGTGCACCTGGCGGACCAGCCGGCGCTCGAATGGGTCGTCGACACGGCTTGGTGGGCCGAAGCGCTGCGGGAGTGGCTCATCAGGCCCGGTGACAACCTCCTCGACTCCGCGGCCGGACGACCGCCGGCGAACGGGAACGGCTGGTGGCACCCGGGTGAGCGTACCGCCGGCGAGGACGACGAGGCCGAGGCGGGCCTCCTGCCGTGAACCGGACCAGCGAAGGAAGGAAAGCCGTGCCGAACGCAGAGCTCAAGGAGATCCAGCAGGCCGTCGTGGCCGGGGACCCGGGCGCGCTGGCCGGGCTGCGGGTGCCGGAGAGCTACCGCGGCGTGACCGTGCACGCCGAGGAGACCGAGATGTTCAAGGGCATCGCCAGCGCGGACAAGGACCCGCGCAAGTCGCTGCACGTGGAGGAGGTCCCGACACCGGAGCTCGGGCCCGGTGAGGCGCTGATCGCGGTAATGGCGAGCGCGATCAACTACAACACGGTCTGGACCTCGATCTTCGAGCCCTTGCCGACCTTCAAGTTCCTCCGGCGCTACGGGAAGCTGTCCCCGCTGTCGAAGCGGCACGACCTGCCCCACCACGTGGTCGGCTCGGACGCCTCGGGTGTCGTGCTGCGGACCGGGCCCGGGGTGCACCGCTGGAAGCCCGGCGACGAGGTCGTGGCGCACTGCCTCAGCGTCGAGCTGGAAGGCCCCGAGGGCCACGACGACACGATGCTCGATCCCGAGCAGCGGATCTGGGGTTTCGAGACCAACTTCGGTGGCCTCGCCGAGATCTCCCTGGTGAAGGCGAACCAGCTGATGCCCAAACCCGCGCACCTGACGTGGGAGGAGGCGGCAAGCCCCGGGCTGGTCAACTCGACCGCGTACCGGCAGCTGGTGTCGCGCAACGGTGCGAACATGAAGCAGGGCGACGTGGTCCTGATCTGGGGTGCCTCCGGTGGGCTCGGCTCGTACGCCACGCAATACGTGCTCAACGGCGGCGGCATCCCGGTGTGCGTCGTGTCCAGTCCGGAGAAGGCGGAGATCTGCCACCGCCTCGGTGCGGAGCTGGTCATCGACCGCAGCGCCGAGGGGTACCGGTTCTGGCGGGACGAGCACACCCAGGACCCGAAGGAGTGGCAGCGGTTCGGCGCCCGAATCAGGGAGCTGACCGGCGGCGACGACGCGGACATCGTGTTCGAGCACCCGGGCCGGGAGACGTTCGGCGCTTCGGTCTACGCGGCCCGCAAGGGCGGCACGATCGTGACCTGCGCGTCCACCTCGGGGTACACGCACCAGTTCGACAACCGGTACCTGTGGATGAACCTCAAGCGGATCGTCGGATCGCACTTCGCGAACTACCGGGAGTCGTGGGAAGCCAACCGGCTGATCGACAAGGGGCTCATCCACCCGACGCTGTCGAAGTCCTACGCGCTGGAGGACACCGGCCAGGCCGCGCTCGACGTGCACCGCAACGCGCACCACGGCAAGGTCGGCGTGCTGTGCCTCGCGCCGGAAGAGGGCCTCGGCGTGCGGGACAAGGACAAGCGTGCCCGGCACCTCGGCAGCATCAACGCATTCCGCCAGGTGCACCGGGATTCCGGCCGGTGACGCGCGACACTGTGGCGCGTTTCCTGATCGATGTGCTGGCCGAACAGGGTGCCCGGCTCGAGCACATGGATCCCGCCGAGCCGTTGAGCCGGGCGGGTGTGGACTCGCTGGGCATCGCGGAGGCAGGCGTGGCCGTGAGCGACGAGTTCGGGGTCGAGGTCGGTGAACTGCCCCGGGTGAGGTGGGGACTCGATTCCGTGTATGGATTCCGAGGCATGGCACGACCCTCGATGTACCCGCCCGAGCTGCGCAAGCGCGCGGTCCGCATGGTCGCGGAGGTCTGCGACGACTATCCGACTGAGACGGCCGCGCTGAACGCGGTGATGGAGAAGCTCGGCATCGGTTCGCGCGAGACGCTGCGCAAGTGGATCCGCCAGGACCAGATCGACACCGGGCAGCGGCCGGGAACGACGACCGAGGAAGCCGCGCAGGTCAAGGCCCTGAAGAAGGAGATCGCCGAGCTGAAGCGGGCGAACGGGATCCGCAAGGCGGCCTCGGCCTTTTTCGCGGCCGAGCTCGACCGGCCACACACGCGCTCGTAGTGTTCATCGACGAGATTGCGGGACTGCTTCGGCTGCACCGTGCGGGCAGCACACGGCATCAGCATCGCCCCCTCCACCTACTACGCAGCCAGGAAACGCGAGTTGGCGCCCTCGCCAGGAACCGTGCGGGACGAAGAACTCAAGGAACAGATCAAGGAACAGATCAAGGAACAGATCAAGGAGGTCTAGCAGTCCAACTAGAGGCAGAACGTTCGTTATTGACGTTGCGACCCTCCTTGCGCATTCTATTTGAGAATGAATGTTCTACTCTGTCGGCCTCGCGGGCCCGGCCAGAGTCTTGAAAGGTATGACCACATTGCGCAAGAACCTGCTGCGACTCGGAGTGACGGCGACTGCCGCCCTCGGTCTGTCCCTCGATGCCGGCACCGCGTTCGCACGTCGAGCTCACCACCGCCAAGTGGGTCGACTGGTACAACCACCGTCGGCTCCACGGTGAGATAGGGCAATACCGCCTGTGGCATACGAAGCCAACTACTACCGAGCAACCACGAACCCCCACCTCGCAGCCACCAACTGAGATCGAACCAGGGGCGGTTCACCATTCTGCCCACAGGTTCAACGGCGTGATCGACTGGGGTGGACATGGGTGTGGCCAATGTCAGCCCTACGGATGGTCGAATCAGTTTTGTGGCATTGATGTCTAGTCTTAATCGATCGATTTCCGTATTTCCGATCCTTCTTCCGCGCGGTCTGTCGGTGCGTGCGACGTAGGAACCGCTCCATGAGGGACAGGGTATCGTGCATGATCGAGCGAGAGTCTGAGCTCGCTGAGCTGGCTGCAGCTTTTGCCGAGTCCGCGGCTGGGGGTGTGCGGGTTGTCGTGCTTCAGGGGGTTGTCGGGACCGGTAAGACAGCGTTAATCGAGGAGTTCGGCAGCCGGGCTGGTGGGGCGGGGGCGCGACTACTCCGGGCGAGTGGGGCGCCGACCGAGTGCTCGCTTTCCTTGGGCATCGTGCGTCAGTTGCTTGCTGGTGAGGTTTTCGACCGCGACAGGGCGGCGATCGTGCGTGGTTTGCTCGACCACCAGCTGCTCGCCGATGCGGAGTGCGACGGGGTCAGTCGCTCTCGGGTGTTGGACGGGTTGGCGACGGCGGTTCTGGAGTTGGCCGAGCAGAGCTCGGTGGTGATCGCCATTGACGACACACAGTATCTCGACGCGTTTTCCCAGGATTGGCTGATCTATCTGATCCGCCGTGCCGGGCTCGCCCGCATCTTAATCGTCCTTGGCTGGCGCGACGACGACATCGAGATGTCTCCGAGCAACTCCCGGCTACTGTGTGCCGAACTCTACCAGCAGGCCTACTTGCGGCGGCTGCTGCTGGCTCCACTGTCGTCGAGCGGCGTCGCGGAGCTCATGACCGAGCGACTCCTCGAGTCCGTTTCGACGGAACTGGCCGCGGAGGCACACCAGTTCACCGGTGGCAATCTGCTGCTGCTGCATGCGTTGCTGGAGGACAGTCGGGCTGCCACCCGCGGCGATGGCCCGCCGGCCGAGCTGAACACCGGGCCCGAGTTCGAGCGGGCGGTCCAGCTCGTCCTGCGCCGGTGCGATCCGGTGACGTTGCGGGTCGCGGGTGCGATCTCGGTGATCGGTGAGCCGTCGCGGTTCGCGTACCTCGACCGGCTGGTCGGCGTCGCGTCGGACCGGGTCGCTGTCGCGATGCAGGTACTGACCCGGACCGGTTTGGTGGAGGCCGGCCGGATGCGGCACCCGATCATGGCCGGCGCCGTGCTCAACGCCTTCTCGGCCGCGGATCGATCCGAGCTGAGCCGGCGCGCTGTGGATCTGCTCAAGGCGTGCGGTGCGGACTCCTTGACGATCGCGGAGCACTTCGTCGCCTCCGGCCGTCTCGACGACCCCTCGGCCGTGCTGAACCTGGTGGAGGGGGCGCAGCAGGCGCTGGAGGAGGGCCACTCGCGGCGGGCCACAGAGCTGCTGCGGCTGGCGTACCAGGTCGAAACCGACGGCCGGCGTCGGGTGGAGATTCTGGCCTTGCTGCTGCGGGCGGAGTGGCGGGACGATCTGCGAGCCTCGGTCGGGCATCTGCCCGAGTTGACCGAGGCGATGCTGAGCGGTCGACTTCGGGGTCGGCACGCGACGATGCCCATCATCATGCTGCTGCTCCAGGGGCGGGTGGAGGATGCTTGCTCCGTGCTCTCCCGGCTGGCGGCCGACGTGCCGCCGGGCTCCCGGCCCTCATGGGAGTTCGAGATGGTACGGATGTGGCTGGCCGACATGTATCCGGGCATCTTCCGGCGCGTGGCCGGCGAGAGCAGGACGAACGGCACGCCGATCATGCCTCCGGGCGCTATCGGTTATCGATTGCTCGAACACTTCCAGAGCTCCCACCACCAGGGGGCAACCGCGGAACGCTTGGTCCAAGCCGACGAGGCGCTTTGGCAACAGCCGCTGACCGAGATCAATCTGTTGCCGCTCATTCTCGCGTTGCACACGATGGTGTATGCCGAGCGATTGGAGGAAGCCGAGCAGCGGTGCCGGGAACTGATGCAGACCTGTCTCGACCTCCAGGCACCCACCTGGCGTGCGCTGTTTTGCGCGATCGCAGCGGACATCGCCTTGCGCCGGGGCTCGCTCAGCGTCGCGATCTCCCGGGCGACCGCCGCGCTCGAACTCATCCCGGTCGCCGAATGGGGCGTGCTGGCCGCTGAACCGTTGAGTACCCTGCTGACGGCGCAAACGCTGCAGGGCAAACACGACGAAGCGGCACGCACGCTCGCCCTGCGAGTGCCGGACGTGATGTTCGAGACGCCGTTCGGCCTGTCCTACCTGCTGGCGCGCGGCCGTCACTACGTCGAGCGCGGTCTCGCCCAGGTCGCCCTCGACGATTTCCAGGCCGTCGCTGACCTGCTCGACCAGTGGGGGATGGCCCAAACCGAGACACTGCCGTGGCGCACGGAGATGGCCGCCGCTCACCTGCAACTCGGGGACCACGAAATAGCCGCGCGCTACGCTCGCGAGCAGCTGCGCCGGATCGGCACAGACGGCCACATGCGGGTGCGCGGGCGCACCATGCGGCTGCTGGCGGCGACCCGCGAACTGCACCTCCGACCACCTATGCTGTGCGAGGCTGTGGATGTGCTGCACCGAAGCGGGGATAAGTTCGAGTTGGCGAGTGCGCTCGCCGCCCTGCACGATGCATACACCCAACTTGGTGATGCTGGCCGGGCGCGGTCAGTGGCACGCAAGACCAACAGCATCAGGCAGGCGTGCTTCGCAGAACAACCCGCTCGGCGGGTTGGCGCGCCGGACGTGCTGGAGGAGACGGAAGTCGACATGCTTGCCCTCAGCGATGCGGAGCGGAAGGTCGCCAAGGCCGCGGCAAAGGGCCTGACCAACCGGGAGATCGCCGGCAAGCTCTACCTCACGACCAGCACGGTGGAGCAGCACCTGACCCGGACCTACCGCAAACTGGGGGTCAGCTCACGAGTACAGCTGCAGTCCCGCCTAGCTAATCCCGGGGCGATACCCAGCACCCCGGTGAACCGCGCCGGGAGCACCTCGTGACCGAGCGCGTCCAGTGCACCGAGGTCAGCACGATGGGCGACCTACTGGTTCGGGCAGCCGTCCGGCACCCGGCGCAAGACGCGCTGGTCTTCCTCCGCTCACGGCACACCTACGCCGAACTGCACGAGCGCGCCGTGCGGGTGGCGCGCGTCCTGATGGGCCCTCGGTATCGGCCGGGGAAGCCGGGTGCGCTTGCTGGCGTCCAACACCATCGAATACGTCGAAGGATTCTTCGGCATCACGTTGACCGGCGCCATTGCAGGTCAGCAAGGTGTGGACGGCTTGGACTGCTGTGCTGATGCGGCGGGTGGAACAGCGGGCTCGCCGCAGGAGCCGCCATGTCTTGAGCTGGGCGAAGGCGCGTTCGCCGGGGGCTCGGAGTCGTGCGTGGTCACGGTTGAACTGCTGGTACTGCTCGGGTTGTTCGCTGTAGTGGTAGTAGGGCTTTGTTAGGTGGCCTTGGTGGTTTCAGACTACGGTGTGATGTCCTGTCGGGTGTGACACCTCAGGAGATGGACGTGGTGCGCCCGCGTCTGGAGGCGTTCGCTGCGGAGATGCTCGGCTCGCTCAAGCGCCGGGACCAGCGGGCCAAGGGCGAGTTGTACGTGCGTGGGCTGATGCTGGACGGCAAGCGCAAGTCGATGCAGCCGATGGCCGAGCGCCTGGGCGTGGACCACCAACAACTGCAACGGTTCGTGTCCTCCTCGACCTGGGACTACACCGAGGTCCGCCGCCGGGTGGCCCGCTGAGCCGCGGCGCATATCGCTCCGGAGGCGTACGCGATCGACGACGTGGGCTTTCCCCAGGACGGGTACGACTCGCCGGGGGTGGCCCGGATGTACTGCGGCGTGCTGGGCAAACGCGGCAACTGCCAGATCGCGGTCAGCATCAACCTGGTCAGCGACACAGCGTCCTCGGCGGTGGACTGGCGGCTGTTCCTTCCCGAGAGCTGGGACGACGCCAAGAACAACGCTGACGGGCTGCTGGCCGGGGCGATCCGGCGGCGTCGGGCGAGAACCGGTATCCCCGAGCAGGTGCGGCACCGGGAGCGGTGGCGCCTGGCCCTGGAGATGCTCGACGAAGTCCGCGAGGAGTGGGAACTGCCCGACCTTGCCCTTGCCGGAAACCTCATCCGTGCAGGTTACGCCGCATGTTGGTATTCGTGGAGGATGCCGCCGAGGCGTTCGTGTCGGCGTATGTCGAGGCGGGCTGACGCGTCGGGATCGTCGATCGGCGGGGGCAAGGGGTGGAGCGGTCTGGCGATTGCGATGCCCTGGTGTGGTCGGTGTCCGTTGTAGAACTGCTCGAACTCGCGCAGGGTGTGGAGGAGATGTCGCTGGTTCCAGATCAATGTCCGGTCCAGGAGCTCGCGGCGGCAGGTCTGTATCCACCTTTCCGTGATCGAGTTCATTCGTGGCATCTGGATGCCGCTGAGGACGACTTCGATCCCCGCGTCCTTGAGGACGGCATCGAAGAGGTCGGGGAACTTCCCGTCCCTGTCCCCGGATCATGAATCGTGCGCGGCAGCCGAGGTCTTCGAGGTCCATGACGAGGTTCTTCGCCGCTTGCGCTACCCAGGATGTGCTCGGATGCGCGGTGGCGCCCAGGACGCGGATCCGGCGACTGCCGTGTTCGATCACCACGAGCACGTGCATCCGCATCCCCGACAGGGTGACTGTTTCCATGAAGTCGCAGGCCAGCAGGGCATCAGCCTGGCTGCGAAGGAAGTTGGCCCAGGTACTGGAGTTCCGCTCGGGTGCTGGCTCGATGCCGGCCTCCTTCAAGATCTCCCAGACGGTGGACGCGCCCACCTTCACCCCCAGCACAAGCAACTCGCCGTGCAGACGCCTGTACCCCCAGCTCGGGTTCTCCTTCGCCAGGCGCAGAACCAGGATGCGAATGGAGCGCACGATGCGCGGGCATCCCGGGCGTAGGGTCGGCAGGACGCGGCATGGCGACCTGCGACGAGGGTGCGGTGCCAACGCAGCACCGTGTCAGGGCGGACGAGCAGCCGTAATCTTCGCAGGACGTGCAGTGGCAGCCGGTGCAGCAGCGCCGCCAGGAACGCCCGATCGCTCGGCGTGAACCGGACCTTGTCCTTGCCGAGTTGGCGTTCCAACACGGTGATCTGGTGGCGCAGGGCGAGGATCTCCGCGTCCTTGTCCCGGTCGGTCATCGGCAGCAGGCGAAGCATCGCGAACGCGTTCGACACACCCAGGTAAGCCAGTCGCAGCAGCACGATCGATCATCATGACGTGCCGACGGCAGCTGCGCGAGAGCGCCGGCTCAGACGACCGCGGCCAGATTTCGGGAAACCCGATGCACCGGCCCCTACCAGGGCGGATGAGGTTTCTGGCAAGGGCAGAGCTATCCAGCGACCGCGTTACCCGAGATCAGACACAGTGAAGCCATTCTGGAGCGTTATACGGTTCCCGGGAAGTCGGCCGGCAGCGGTACTTGGAAAACCCGCCCTACGATTGACCGCCCGGCCTGCTCTCAATCGTTGGCGCGCATCACTAACCACGCGGACAGTGCCAGTACTTGGTGACATCCTGCGCTACCAAGCCCGGGGCCAAGCCTTGCGGAACCACCTGGAAGGCGTGATCACGGCGAGTTCCGAGCCGACTGTTGTGATCGGGCACAGCCTGGGCGGCATCGCGCTGGTGGACCTCTGTGCTCTGACGGCCGCCGACGGAAGGCCGCTGTCATGAGCGTACCTACTGGTCACAGTCGGTTCACAGGCACCGTTTCTACATGAGCTGGGCGCCCTGACCGGACCGCAGTCCGCTGCTGGACTGCCCCTCCACTTTCCTCGGTGGCTCAACATATTCGACCGTACGAACCTTCTCGCATACCGGGCGCAACCGATCTTCCCGGACGACCCCCGTGTCATACATCACGAGGTGAGCAGTCGGCAGCCGTTCCCCCTGAGCCACAGCGCGTACGGGAAGCTCGATGCGGCGTATGACCGGATCGTGGAGGAAGTCGAGAAGCCGCAGTGAGTACTGCCGGGCCCGAAGGGATTGATCCACACCGCGTCTTCGCGCTGGGGGTGGGCATCGAGCCATACGAAATCAGCCACGACTGGGATCTTCCGGGTGCAGCTCGCGATGCGTTGCAGATCACTGAATGGCTCACCGACATCGCCGGTGTACCAGGCAGCTAGATGAACCTGCTGCTCTCACCCCTTGACCGGAGCCGGCAGGATGCGCCGGGGCGTCACTATCTCGCACCGACCCAGGAAAATGTCGAGCGCATCCTCTTCAAGGAACTGCTCGCGTGCCCGGCCTGGACTTGGCACGCCTACAGGCAAGGGGCTCCCGTTGTTCGTTGAAAAGTCCCGTGGGGAGAGGGGCCCCGGCCGCCTCGGGTGGTGGCAGCCGGGGCCGGGTATCGCTCGGGCAACGGTGCTTGAACCGAGCGGAGTTCACGGACTGCGGGCAGGGAATGAATCCCGGTGGGCCGGCATGTGGCTGACGGCACCGACCCCGCGGCGAGTACCGGGGCTATCGGGGCCCCGTGGTTGGGGTGACCGGGGCAGTGATGAGGACGCCGTCCGCCGTTGGTCTGGCTGGGGCCTACTCCAGTGGCTTGGCTCGTGTCTCGGGGCCGGTGAGGACGACCAGGGCGCCGACGAGCAGCAGAGCGATGTTGTAGCCGGTGAAGTAGTTCTGTGCGTGGTGGCTGGCGAGCCAGGTCTGAAGGTAGGGGGTGGTTCCTCCGAAGAGTGCCACGGCGATCGCGTAGGGGACGCCGGTGCCGGTGGTACGCACGTGGGTGGGGAACAGTTCGGCGAAGATCGCGGGCGCGATGGACGCGCACATCGCGGTGAAGAGCAGGGCGATGGTCATGGCCAGGCCGAGCTGCCAGACTTGGCCCGCTCGGGCCAGGAGCAGCAGGGGGTAGGCGAGCACTGCCATACCCAGAGCGAAGATCAGCATGTTGGGTCGGCGTCCGAGCCGGTCGGACAGTGATCCGCACAGCGGCAGCGCCGCAATGAAGATCAAGAGTGCGACCACCTCGGCGAGCAGCACTGCGGTCGAGTCCAGCTTCGTCACGCTGATGGCGTAGGTGGGGGCAGCGGTGGTCCAGGCCTGGTAGGTCACCGTGAAGCCTGCGGTCACGCCGATCACCCGCCCGGCAGCGGCACGGTTCTGCCACATGCCGCGCAGCACGGACAGGCGCTGCGGGGCCGCACCGTGGGAGGTGTGCTCCTTGTTGAAGGCGTGCGTCTCCGTGAGTTTGCGCCGCAGGAACAGGGCGTAGATGCCGAGCAGCCCGCCGATGACGAACGGTACTCGCCAGCCCCATGCCTCCAGGGCTTCCGTGCCGTACAGGGTCGCGAGGCCGGCGCCCAGCAGGGTGGCGATCAGCATGCCGCAGGCCCCGGAGACGTAGATGGCGCTGGTCCACCGGCCGCGGCGCTCGGGTGGGGCTATCTCGGCGAGGTAGGTCTGGGAAGAGGGCAGTTCGCCGCCATGTGCCATGCCCTGTATGAGCCTGGCCAGGAGCAGAATCAGCGAGGCCACGGCGCCGACGCTCGCGTAGGTGGGGGCGAGTCCTATCGCCAGGCTGCCCGCCGACCCCATGCTGATCGAGAGCAGCATGGCCAGGCGCCGGCCCTTACGGTCAGCGAGCCGGCCGAAGACGAAGGCGCCGATCGGCCGCATCGCGAAGCCCACGGCGAAGATGGCCAGCGTGGACAGCAAGGCCGACAGTTCGTTGTCCGGATTGAAGAACTGCTGGGCGAAGAACGGCGCGAAGATGCCGTAGACGTGCCAGTCGTACCACTCGAGCGCGTTGCCGATGCCGGTGCCGATGAGGGCGCGACGTTGTTCTCGGCCGGAGTGTCTGTGGCCCGGCTCGGTGACGGGCACCGGGCAGGTGGAGGGTGCGGGTGACAAGGGGACCTCCTAGGTGAGCGGCGGGGGCGGTCAGCAGGCGAGAGTCGAAGCGAGTCCTCCGGCTGGCTGTGCTGACAGTCGGCGGGTGGCGAGATCGGCGTAGAGAGCGGCGCCGTCGCACAGCACGCCCTCGTCGAACTCCGCATACGGCGAGTGGTTGTTCGCCACGGTCGAGGGGTCTGCACCGGACGGAGCGGCGCCCAGCATGACCAGGCTGCCGGGCACCTCGCCCAGGATGCGGGAGAAGTCCTCGGCGCCGGTGAGGGGGTGGGCGAGCGGCCGGAAGCGGTGCTCGCCGAAGGTCTCGGTGACGGTGGACCGGACGAAGGCGGTCTCGCGCTCGTCGTTGACCGTCACCGGGTAGCGCTTGGTGAACTCGACCTCCGCCCGCAGACCGTGGGCGGCGGCGATCTGGCGTACGAGGGTCACCACCGCGTCCTGCATCCGGTTCTGCGCCCGGGTGGAGAACGTGCGCACGGTGCCCTCCAGTCGCACCGCTTCGGGGATCACGTTGCGGCGGGTGCCGGCGTGGAAGGAACCGATGGTCAGGACGACCGGGTCGAAGGGGTCGCAGGTTCGGGAGACCATGGTCTGGAGCGCGGTGACCATCTCGCATGCCGCGGGCACCGGATCCTTGGCACGGTGCGGCGCCGAGGCGTGTCCGCCGGCCCCGATGACGGTGACATCCACGTCGTTGGTCGCCGCCATGGTCGCACCGCTGCGCGCCATGAAGATGCCGGTGGGAAAGTCGGTGGTGAACACGTGCAGTGCGTAGGCCGCGACCGGCCGGGGTCCCGCCGCCTCCAGGATGCCTTCGGCCAGCATCGCGCCGGCTCCGTCGCACCCCTCCTCGCCCGGCTGGAACATCAGCACCACGTCGCCGGTCAGATCCCGCCGCCGCGCGGCGAGCACATGGGCGGCACCGATCAGCATCGTGGTGTGCAGATCGTGGCCGCAGGCGTGCATGACGCCCGGTGTCGCGGAGGAGAATTCCAGACCGGTGCGCTCCGTCACCGGCAGGGCGTCCATGTCCGCCCGGAGCAGCACGGCGGGTCCTGGCCGCCCTCCGCGCAGCACTGCCGTAACCGAGGACAGCCGGCTGCCCGTGGAGATCTCCAGTGGCAGGCCGTCCAGCGCCCCCAGCACTTTCTCCTGGGTGCGCGGCAGGTTCAGCCCCACCTCGGGATCGGTGTGCAGGCTGCGGCGCAGCCTGACCAGCTCATCGCGCAGCGCAGTCGCATCCTCACAGGTCGCCATGACAGCGGGTGCACCTCCAGAGACTTGGGCATGGTGCCGAACGGCGGATGTCCCTAGGGTGGACAGGCGCGCGACAGCAGCGCCGAATTAGGCAGGAACGTTCACAGGATGCGATCCAATGCAAGATTCGTTCAGCCTCGACGAAGATGATCTGTCGCTGATCAATGTGATGCAGATAGCGCCGCGGGCTACCTGGACCGAAGTGGGAAAGGTTCTCGGCCTCCACTCGGCCACCGTGGCGCGGCGCTGGGAGCGCATGACCGAACAGGGCGTCGTCTGGGTGACCGCCTACCCGAACCTGGCGCTGTGGACCGAACAGTGCTGTCTGGCCTTCATCGAAGTCGACTGCCAACCCACCGCCCGGAAGCAGGTGGTGGACGTGCTCGCCGGCGTGCCGCAGATCGCCTCGGTCTCCCAGGTCGCCAGCGGCCGCGACCTGTTCCTTGTGGCCCTGTTCACCGACCTTCAGGCGCTGTCGCGGTTCGTACTGGACTACGTCAGCCAGCTGCCCGGAGTACGCGGCACCCGTACCCGCACCGCAACCCGCTTCTACAGCGAAGGCAACAAGTGGCGGCTCCAGGCCCTCTCGCCCGACCAGCGCGCCCACCTGGCCCGCCACAACCCGCAGACCTCTGCAGGAAGCCGGTCGTCCCACGAAGGGTTCCGCGATCTTCTGCTTCCTCTGTCTTCCGACGGCCGCCGGACAGCCGCCGAACTTGCCGCCCTCACTTCGACAAGCGTGTCCACCACCCGCCGGCGCCTGGAACGCATGGTCCGAGAGAGCCTGGTGTCCTTCCGCTGCGAAGTGTCCGACATCATCAGCGGCTGGCCCGTGCACGCCTACTTCTGGGCTCGCGTCCCCGCCCACGAACTCGACAGGATCGCTCAGACGCTGCTGACCCTGCCGGAAATCAGGATGTGCGCCGCGATCACCGGAACGGACAACCTGCTCGTCATCGTCTGGCTGCGCTCCCTTGGCGACAGCCAGCGTCTGGAGACCAGACTCGCCGAACGTTTCCCCACGCTGACACTGACCGAACGCGCCATCGTCCTGCGCATGAGCAAACGCATGGGCTGGCTACTCGACGGTCACGGTCGAAGTACCAGCCCGGTACCCGTCAATCCCTGGGCGGACATGATGGACTCCGCCAACGCCGCACGCCGTTCGCTCGACCCCTCCCACGGTGATGTCGACCGGCAGCTGGGCGGGCTGCCGCCTGGCACCACCACGGCCCAGCGGATGAGGCCAGCACGAGCACCTCGTGACGCCTAGCAGCGATCAGAAGGGAGCCCTCCTGCGAAAGCGAGCTCCCGCCCCGGGCGAGTGCTCTGGACCCCTCCCCACTCACGACCGCCCATCTTGTGGTCGAGAGGGCTGTGGCGCGGGAAGCGGGAGAGTCAGGCCGGTCTTGATGGTGTCGAACACCAGCAGGGTTTCGTAACGCCTGATGTTGTCGTCCGAGTTGAACAGGCGGTTGCCGAGGCGGCTGCATTCGCGCATGCTCCGCGCGGCCAGGACGACCACATAGTCCCACGCTCCCGCGACCTGGTAACACTGCTGGACCTGCGGGTCGGAGCGCATCCGTTCGGCGAAGGCGCGGTGGTGCCCGAACGATTCCTGGTTGAGGGTCACCAGGACCGCGGCCAGGACGTGGGGCCGAAGCGGTGCGGGTCGAGGACGGCGACCTGCCTGGTGATGAGGCCGTCCTTGCGGAAGCGGGCGATCCGCCGCTGGACGGCGCTCGGTGAGGGCCCGACTCGTTCGCCGAGTTCGTGCAGGGTACGTTCGGCGTCGCGCTGGAGGAGATCCAGGAGTTGCGCGTCGATCTCGTCCAGGCGGGATGGCTGCGGTTCGGGCATGCAAGATTATTGCGTTTTGGCGCAAAAACTCGCAATCGAGTCGATCGGGTATTCGACTAGCGTCGGCTGGGTCCGGAATACCCAGGGTTCCTGCTTGCAGGCCCCGATACCCAGCTCAGGCGGGACCGACATCGCGGTTCCCGCGACACGGACCCGAGCAGTACCGACTCATCGTCACTGACCCGGACCGGTTTGGGCTAGGACCACCACGCACCATGGAGGTAGACGCAGTGAAGCGCATCGGCATCATCGGAGTGGGCGAGATCGGCCGGGCCATCGTGACGGGCCTGTGCGACGGGGACGACAAGTCTCCGGAGGTGTTCCTCTCCCCTCGGGGAGCGGGCACGGTCGCGGAACTGTCCGAGCGCTTTGAGAGCGTGCGGGTGTGCGCCGACAATCAGGAGGTGGTGGACCATTCCGAGATGGTGATCATCGCCGTGAGCCGTCAGGACCGGCACGAAGCACTCGCCGGCTTGCGGGTGGACGGCGGCAAACTGGTGGTCAATGTGATGGCCGGCGTCGGCATCGACGATCTGCGCCAGACGCTGGCCACCGATGCCCCGGTGGTACGGGCGATCCCCCTGCCCGCCGTACGCGAACGCCGCTCCGTCACGGTGACGTACCCGTCGCACTCGGCGGCGAACTCCCTCTTCGAGCGCTTGGGCGGGGTGCTCCCGGCCGAGGACGAGACGGCCTTCAATGCCTTCTCCGCGCTGACGGGAACGCTGACCACCCACTACGCCTATCTCGCCACCCTCACATCGTGGGCCATCGGCCACGGCATCGCCTCCGACAATGCAGACAGCTACGTTCGCGGCCTCTTCCAGGGCGTCGGCCGCGCCCTGGGCGACCAGACCCGCTCCCTGCATCAGCTCGCGGCCGACCACGAAACCCCGAACGGAAGCAATGAGCGCATCCGCACCACATGGTTCACCCCGGCCAACTCCGAAGCCCTCGACAAGGCCCTCGACGACCTCCTCGACGGCCTTGAGGGACAACGGGACAGCGGTCGGCGGTGACGGCAGCTCCACTTCGTCTCTCGCAAGGCGGCATTGGACGGGGACAGGGGCAATCCGCACCGCCCACCTTGATCCGCTGGACGGGTCCTACCTGCTTCGACGGCCAGCCGCCCTGACAGGGGCCGGCCGTCCACGTTGGGGCACGGCAGCGCTGTCATTTTTCCTCGATCTTCCAGAACCGGTTGATCACCAACTGCCTCCGGAATCCGTCGATAAACGCTGTTCCTAGAAATCAACGACGCCAACTGGGCACTTCCCGAGGCCGGGACGCACCGGGGCGATGCGAGCCTGTCCGCCGTGCTCGGTACAGCAAGAGCTCGACTCCTGCACACCATCGCCGAGACTCCGGGTGCCACCACCGACATCGCCCGCCGCATGAGAATCCTGCCTTCCACCGCCAGCCGACAGATTTCGGCTCTCCGGGAAGCCGGTCTGATCGTCAGCCGAAGGTATGGCAACAAGTCCGCACAGTGTGAACCACACTGGGCGAGGCCGAGCGTGATCGCGGGAATCGGTGCGATGCGCTCGCTGTGTTCTTGACCCCTCACCGTCCGAGCCATTGGAGTAGGCGGTCGTGGCGGAACTGGTATGCCGTGGAGGCGATGCGCATGATGCCTGCGGTACGCGCCCACCGTAGGAAACGGGCAAGGCGCCAGGGAAGATGCCCCCTGGTGCACAGGAGCAGGGCCACGTAGCGTCGTGACACAGCCGAGGTGAATCCGGGGCCGGCGGCGAGGAAGGCCGAGGCACCCACGACGACCGCAAGAGGCAGCGGGACGGACATCCACGACGCGCGCCAGGCCACGATCAACGCGATGACCCCTGTGATCGCTCCCGCGACAACACCCGCCACGACATCGTTGTGCAGCGCACTGTCGGGAGTCGGGAGCCCGGGTTCATCCTGGTCGGGGAGGCCGCCTCCCCTTCTGCGGGCCAGAGCGATTCCCACATGTACTGCCACAGCCAGCGCCAGTGCTCCTCCGGCGAGCCCCGCTACCAGGCCGGCGAACGCGCCGAAGCCCTGGAGCGCTGCCCCCGCAGCGGCACCTCCGGCCAGTCCCACGGCAAGGGCTGCCGACACGGCTGCCTTGAGGTGGATGTCCGAGCGCACGGACACCGCCAGACCGAGACCGAAGACCAGGGCGAATCCCACGCCGTACATCCAGCCGAACCCGGCAGAGAAGACCGCCGCTGCGTTCACTGCCAGCACTGTCCCCAGCCCTGCCGCGCAGGCGACACGGCCGGCGCCGCGAGCGGTGACGAGATTGCCGAGAATGACGCGCCGGGGCTGGGGCCAGTGGCCGAGACTGCTGAGCACAGCGGCCAAGGGTAATAACGACAGCAGCAGAAGAATCCCGGCACCCGGCTGCGGAAAGAAACTCTGCCGGTCCAGGCACACTCCCAGGGAGATGAAGACCGGGACCCACAGGGCCACCGTGAGCGCAGCGGTGACCACCCGCGGCAGACGACTTCCTGCAACGGGCCACAGCTCGTGAAGGGTGATCTCCCTGCCGGACATCAGCCGTCCGCCGAAGACGCGCCCGCCCGTCTCCCGCAGGTAGTCGGCGAGCCGCGACGACCAGCGGTGGACATCACCGTGGTCGTAATGCCGTCCGCCCGGAAGAGCATGCAGCGAGGTGACAGAAGACAGGTAGCGTGAGAGCAGCTCGCGTTCGAACGCCGAGACAGTGGCCGGCCGCGCCAGTTGATCGAGGAACGGCTGGAGGAAGGCCGTGTCCCTGTCGGCTTCGGCGACGGTGGACACCATGGTCAACAGCCAGGGAGTGGTCAGCGTCATGGCCAGTACACCCGACCGCCGCCGATCGATATCGCGCAGCACATCGCGCCATAGCCCGGCGTCGTGTGCTCGGCCTTCCAGGTACTCACGAGCGTGGTGTGGCGGAACGTCATGAAGCTCGACCGGAGCACAGTCCTGCAGCCAGCAGCGCGACGCTCGCATGGCGTCGTACGCGTCCCCGCGGCAGGTGAGCACGAGAGCTTCGCCGCGCTCCGCCTGGTTGAGCGCTGTAAGGGCTGCCCGGGAACGTTGGTTCGTGTCATTCTCATCCACCATCTCGTCCAAACCGTCGAGGACGGGGAGGACCGATCTGTCATGCACGAGCATGGCGGCGAGCGACTGGGGGCATCCCGGCAATCGGGAGAGCTCTTCCACCAGCCAGTCGGCGAAGGGAACAGCCGTGTCCCAGGTGGCCAGCGAGATTTTGAACGGTACGGGATCCTCGGCCTCGCGGTCCTCCAGCAGTCGTACGGCCAGCTCGAGCGCCAGCAGGGTCTTCCCCGATCCCGGGGGCCCTGTGACCACCAGGCGCCGGCTGCCACGCGCGGGGATATGGCGACCCAGTTCTTGCTGCTGCGTGTCTTCGGTGAGGTGATGACCAGGCGGGCGTTGTTGATGGCTGAGAGGGTGTAACGGACGTAGAGCACCTGTTCGTTGAGGTGCACGTCGTGCCAGTGGAGGGCGAGGGCTTCTTCTTTGCGCATGCCGGTGCCGATGAGGAGTTCGCACAGGTCGGCGATGAGTGGGTCGGTGTGGTGGCAGTAGCGCAGGAAGCGGGTTGCTTCCTCGGCTGTCCAGATCCGTCGCTCGGCGGTGGGTGGTCGGGGGAGGACGGCGGGGCGTGCGGGGTTGTGGGTGAGGCGGTGCTGGCGGACGGCGTCGCCCAGGGCGCTGGAGAGGGTGGCCAGGCACCGGTAGACGGTCACTTGGCCGCGGCCTGCGGCGAGCTGGGTGTGAGCGAATCCGGCGATGTGTCCATCGAGGGGAGACGGGCTGACCGTAGCTTCCTCAGGCGGGTTCCGGGAGCGGTCGGAGGCGTTCGCTGCCCGTATCGTCGCGCGCACCCATGCATGTGACACTCTGGCCGCATGAGGTGGAACGGTGACGAGTACCAGTCGCGGTTTGACCGCATCGCCGCCAGAGGAGGGGACATCCACGGTGAAGCCGCGCTGGTTCGCTCCTTCGGGCCCACGACGGTCCTCGATGCGGGTTGCGGCACCGGCCGGGTGGCCATCGAGTTGGTCCGTCACGGGATCGAGGTGGCGGGTGTGGACATCGACGAGTCGATGCTCGCCACTGCCCGGCGGCTGGCCCCGCAGATCCGCTGGTACCAGCAGGATCTGATCAACCTCGACCTGGGGTTGTCCTTCGATGTCGTGGTGCTGGCGGGCAATGTCCCCCTGTTCACCCCGCCGGGAACGGAACCGGCCCTGGTGGCTGGGGCGGCGGCCCACGTGCGTCCGGCGGGCCGTCTCGTCGCGGGTTTCGCCCTGGACCGCGGTTACACGCTGGACGACTACGACGCGCACTGCCGTGCGGTGGGACTCACCATGGAAGCCAGGTACGCGACGTGGTCCCGCGAACCATACACCGACGGGAAGTATGCCGTTTCCGTGCATGGCAAGCCCTGAATGCCCACTACCGGGCCGACGTTCAGCGCTATGCGGGCCGTGAAGGGTGTCAATATTCCGATCAGGCTGCTGAGCTGGGCGTTTTCTGTGGATGGTGAGGCAGCCGGGGTGGCAGGGTGTGGTACTCGTTGAGTAGTCCGCCAAGTATCTCGCGGCGCCGGCATCGATGTTTGCCTGGAAGCGGCTGTCCGACCACAACAGCCAAGCGGGTGTCGGCGTCGATGACGGCCTGGTCGTTGGTGGAGTAGCGGTAGCTTTGGATCGTCCGGCGCCGAGGTGATCGATGATGCGGTCGGCAGCGGACTTCGAGAGGCCGGACAGCGCCAGGGGAACGGGCCGCGTCGCCTGGTCGGTCTCGGACAGTCACAGGTCAAGTTTGAGGGGGCGGCTGTCTTCGGCTTCGCTGTAAGGCACGCCGCGCAATTCGCGCACACCGGGCGGCTCACTCATGCCACTCAACGCCGCCGTGGCAGGGCAGCGTGGTCGGGATGGGGCGTGGTCATCAGATCCCTCAGCGACGGCTCGGTGGCCGTCATCGGGTCCGCCACTGGTGGCCGGACAGGAAGCGTACGTCGTACCGATCGGGGACAGATGTGAACTTGGCGGCCTCGGGGACGACGGGCTCGTGCGGAAGGCCGAGCCGCTCGGCCGGCGCGCCGAGGTTCTCGAAGAACCGCTCGAAGGTGCCGCCGGGGCCGGCGGCGACGCCGACGACCTGGCTGTGATGCCGCTCCATGCGGTAGGCGTGCGGGCAGTTCTTGGGTACGAAGCCGAAGTCGCCGGGGGTGAGCAGCTTCTCCTGCTGGTTGCCTTCGGTGTCCTCGACGAACAGCCGCACCGCGCCCTGGGCGACGTAGAAGACCTCGTGGGTGTCAGGGTGCAGATGGGCCGGGATGAGGTCGCCCTTGGGGCCTTCGACCGTGAAGAAATTGAAGGTGTTCTCGGTCTGCTCGCCGCCGGCGTAGATGGTGATCAGGTCGCCGAAGAGGTGGGCGCGGTCCCCCTCGCCCTTCTCGATGAAGTAGGGCTTGCCCGGCTCCGCCGGTATGCGTGAGGCGCGGCGGTAGCGGGTGGCGTACTCGATGGTCATGCGAGCTCCTCGGATCGACTTCCGGCGGGTCAGGCCAGCGGAATGTCAGGTAGCCTGACACGGAAGAGTGAGGGTGAGCAAGCCACGGAGGCGAGCCCGATCCCCCGCCGTCCGCCGTCGTGAGGAACAGATGCACTCCACCCGCCGCAACCTCCCCCAGCTGCTCGGTGATGCCCGGCGCTGGTTCGACGAAGGGCTGCTGACAGCCCTGGAAGCAGCCGGAGCCGCACCGGTGTCCCCGACGCAGGTGCAGCTCTTCGCCGTGCTGGACGACCAGGGCAGCACGGTGGCGGAGCTGGCCCGGCACATGGGCGTCACCCGGCAGACCGCGCACCAGGCAGTGCACGGCCTGGTCGCCGCCGGCCTGCTCGCACAAGCTCCCCACCCCGCCTCCGCCCGACAGCGGCTGATCCGGCGCACCCGTGAAGGAGAACGCGCACACCGCCAGGCCAGCACCATCCTCGAGCGACTGGAGGAGCAGCTCGCCGAGCGGATCGGCCGGGAGCAGGTCGACGCCCTGCGTACGACGCTGGAGGCGCCGTGGGGCCGACCGCCCGGCCCTGGCGACCTGAGTCAGAAGTGACCTGAGTCGGAAGTTCCCCGGCAGTTCCTTGTCGAGAACACTTGGCAGGGCAACCGGTGCGGAATCGAGCTCAACTCTCGCTGCCTGCCTGCCTGCCTGCCAACGAGATCTTAGACCGTGGCCTATGCGGTGAGGTGCTCGTCGGGCCGTTCATGGGGCGGGTACGTGAAGTTGGATTGTTCCGGACGGACTGTGGGGGTTCGCGAAGCGGCTGATCCCGCCCTCGCAGGTGCGATCGCAGGGCGGTGGGACACAGGACACGCCTGGTGAGACGCTGTTCGCGGCCATCATCAAGCGGTGTAGCGGTACTCGTTGAGGGTGCCGCCGAGGACGCGGGTGCGCAAGAGCCTGCGGCTGCCCGGGTCGTGCACGGTGGCGGGTTGATCCTGGGCATCGGGCGGCCGTTGATTCCGGGACCGATGGGGCCGATGGGTGTTGTAGAGCCGTTGGAAGTCGGCCAGAACGTGCCGGGCGTGGGCTTCGTTCATGATCAGGACGTGATCCAGCGCTTCGCGCCGGATGGTGCCGATTACCCGCTCGCAATGTGCGTTCATCCGGGGAGCCCGGGGTGCGCTGAGTGGTACGTCCATGTCTTCGGCCTGGAAGACGGCGTCGAAGGCCGACCCGTACTTGCCGTCGCGGTCGCGCAGGAGGAACCGCAGGGACTCGGTGCGGACGCCGAGGTCGGCGGCGACATTCCGTGCCTGCTGCACGGCCCACTCCCGGCTGGGTGGGTCGGTGATGTGCAGGCGTCGGGTGCCGTGCTCGAGGAACGCCAGGGCGTACAACCGGTGGCCCAGGGCGGTGTCGATGCCGGCTGCATGCAGGATTTCCCATACCGTGGAGGCGGCGATTGGGTGCCCGGGACGAGCGAGTTCGCCCTGGATCCGCCTGTGGCCACACCTCGTGTTTTCCTGAGCGAGTCGTAGCACGAGGTTCCTTGAGCGCCGCTCTGGTCGGGGGCGTCCGGTGCGGGCGCGCCGTGTGCTGTAGTCCCACTTGGCTGCGATGAGTCGGCGATGCCAGGTCAGGAGCGTGCCGGGTGTGACGGGGAAGATCGTCTGCCAGCGGTGACGGTGTATCAGGCTGGACAGCGTCGCCAGCCAGAACCGGTCCGCGGGCTCGTAGTGGACCGGGTTGGCGATCTGGCGGCGCGGTACTGCGTTCTCGTGCCGGAGCGCGAGTAACTCGGCATCCTTTGCGGTGTCGCGGCGCAGCAGCCCCCGGGGACGGGGAACAGCTTGCGGGCCACCTTGTACAGCATTGAAGCGAACACGCGGACATGCTGCCAGCCAAGATCGCCCGACAGTTGCTACCGGCGGCGATGACTTCCGAGCCCGACAGGTCCCCGGGATCACGGGTCACCATCGAATCTACGTTGTACCAATGAGACGGTTCGCCGCTACGTTCTCGTGATCGGGGCTTCTGACCGGGCCGGTATATCGAGTGGCCAAGATGACGGTGGTGCGCCGCTCGTAGCAGCGGGCGAGCCGGTGGAAGGCGTTCTGCCAGGCGTAACGCCCTCTTACAGGGTCGGCTTCGGCAGTCCGGGAAGGAGGCGTTCGGCAGCTTCCCCGATGGCCAGCAGGCGTGCATCCGAGGATGCTGGTCCGACGAGTTCAACGCCTGCAGGCATGCCGGTGCTGGTCAGGTGAGAGGGGATGGACAGTGCCGGCAGCCCGGCGTTGCTGGCTGGGTAGCAGTTGCGGATGTACGTGAAGAACGTGTCGACCGTACGGCCGTTGAGGTCGACAGTGCCGTCGCGACCTGGCTCCTGGTGCAGGCGTGCGGGAGCCGGGGTGGTGGGGATCAGGACAGCTGCGACGTCGTGGTCGGCAAAATACGTTGCGTAGGCCTTCTGCAGAGCGGGGCGATGGACGACGAGTGCTTCGCGGTAGTCGGCAGCCGAGACGACATCGCGGTCGAGGATCGAGGCGAGGGTTGCACGCTCGGCGGGACCGGCCATCTGCGTAACCACGTCGCGCACGGTGAATGGTGCACCGTGCTGGTACAGGTACGCTGCCAGTTCCCGCAGCGCTTCGTACAGCACAATCGTGAAGCTGACCCGCTGGTTGAGCGTGCCGATGTCCGGCAGGTCCTGTTCCACGAGCATGGCACCCGCCGTGGAGAGCTCCGCGAGCGTGCGTTCGGTGGCGGTGCCGACCTCGTCGTCGATGTCGTCGTAGAAGTAGTTGCGGGGCACGCCGATCCGCAGGCCGGACAGGTCCACAGCCGTATCGTCCACCGAAGTGGCCGTGCAGATCGCGTCGATCAGGCGGATGTCGGTGACAGTCCGGGCAAGAGGCCCGATGGTGTCACGCGTGGAGGAGATGGGGACGACCCCCTGCTGGTCGTAGCGTCCGTGGCTGGGTCGGAAGCCGACGCAGCCGCAGAGCGCTGCGGGAATGCGAGCCGAACCGCCGGTGTCGGCGCCCAGGCCGACCGGGACGAGTCCGGCGGCGATGCCCGCGGCTGTTCCGCCGCTGCTTCCGCCCACCATGAACCGTGGGTGGTAGGGGTTGCCGACGGTTCCGAAGGCCGGGTTGTTGCCGGTGATCCCGAAGGACAGTTCGCCCAGGGCCTGCTTGCCCATGAGGGTTCCGCCGGCGTCCAGGAGTCTTTGGGCGACCGGGGCATTACGGCCTGGACGCCAGTTTCGAAGGGCTGGGGTCGCGGCGGTGGTGGGCAGGTCGGCGGTGTCGATCGCGTCCTTGAGGGCGAACGGCAGCCCGAACAACGGCCCGGACGGCCGTGGGTCGCGGCTCAGTGATTGCCTGACCTGCGCGGGGTCATGGGAGATGTACGTGTTCAAGTACGCGAGACGCTCGGTGCGTTCCAACAGGGCCTCGACATAGTCGGCCAGGTCCAGCGAGCCGTCACGCAGCCGGGCGACGGCCTCGGCGGCCGAGAGCCAGTGCAACTCTTCCGACACCGGAGTCCTCCTTCGACAGATCGCTTGTTGGCTCCCTGTCCAGGTGTCGTTCCTCGGGGCGTCCATTGCCTGTTCGGTACTCGTGGAGTTACCGCGGCGCAATCGGGGGCGGGAACACCGCGCCCAAGGCCGCCTGTGCCTGGTCTCGGAGCCAGATGTGGGCAGGGTCGTTGTCATAGCGCTGATGCCAGACCAGATGCAGCGGGATCGGCGGCAATTCCACCGGCAAGGGCAACGTCAACAGATCCAGCGCTTCCAGGGTGGAGCGGGTGACCGCCTCTGGGACGGCTACCACCAAGTCGGTGGTAGCCGCGAGGTGGAGAGCGGTGGCTGCCGTCGGCGCCGCCGTGATCACCCGGCGCTCCAGCCCGAGTGCGCCCAGGGCGTCGTCGATCGGGTCGTGCAGACGCCCTCGGCGGGAGACGGTGATGTGCTCTGCTTCCGCATAGCGCTCGGCGATGAGCGGTTGGTCGGCCAGGGGGTGGTTGGGGCGCATGGCCGCTACGAGGCGGTCGTGACCGATGAACCGGTAGCGGCCGTCGGGTGTGGCCGGCTTGGTGGAGCTGGATTCCAGGTCCACTTCACCTCGGCGCAGCTCTGGGGTGTCGGAGCTGGATTCGGCGACGAGGCGCAGCCGTACACCTGGGGCCCGTTGGTGGACAGCGGCCACCAGGGCAGGGCCACATGCGGTGGCGAGCGCGTCGTGCCAGCGCACGGTGAACACGCGGTCCAGCCTCGCGAGATCCACGCCTTGTTGACGGGATAGCACCTCGTGGGCTCGGTGCACGAGCGCGTGAACCTCTGCCCGGATGGCTTGGGCGTGGGCGGTGGGCACCATCGTGCGTCCGGTGCGTACCAGGATCGGGTCTCCGGTGGCGTGGCGGATGCGGCCCAGGGTGCGGCTCATCGCAGGGGCCGTGACGTGCAGGCGGGCAGCCGCGCCGCCGACGCTGCCCTCCTCGAGGAGGGCATCCAGGGCGGTGAGCAGGTTCAAATCCAATTGCATGAGAGTAATGCTAAGGGTTACAAGCATGCACTTGTTGTTAACAGTCGCGGCTGGCTACCGTCGGGGCACGGGCGTTGAAGCGCGCCGGACTTCTTCTTCCCATCTTCGATTCCTCGGGAGTACCCGCATGCCCTCAGCGACGGCATCCAGCCTCGATGACACGGTCCTGTCCCAGGTCACCGCCGCGATTCACGCGGCCGGCGAGCGGTTGCGCGAGCGGTACACCCACCACGCTCGCGGCATCAGCAGGGATGAGATCGTCTCGGAGATCTACGCGAACGACGACGCTGTGCTGGACCTGCTCAAAGAGCCGTTGCTCGCGGCTCGGCCCGGCTCCCGCTGGGCCGAGGATGAACTGGCCGGCGGCTCACTGCCGCCCGGCGAGTGGTGGATCGTCGACCCGGTCGAGGGAAACATCAACCACGTCCACGGCATGCCGGACTGGGCCGTGACCGCCACCCTCGTGCGTGACAACCAGCCGGTGCTCACCGTTGTCCACCTCCCGCTGACCGGCGACGACTACACCGCACTGGCCGGCAGCGGCGCACGACTCAACGGCGCGCAGCTACGTGTGTCGGCGAAGACCGACCTGAGCGCAGCCTTGATCGGCACCGGTCAGGCCAAGCCCGGCGAGGACGAGCAGACATTCCGCAGAATCGGCGACTCGGTCACGGCGATGCTGATCAATGGCCTCGTCGTCCGCGTCTCCGTGCCGGCCACCCTGCAGCTCATCCACGTCGCGGCCGGACGGATGGACGCCTTCTGGCAGTTCTCCGACGTCCGCTCGGGCCTGGTGGCCGGCGCCCTCCTGGTCGCAGAGGCAGGCGGCACCGTCACCGACGCCCACGGCGAGCCCTGGAGCCTGGCCAGCCGCGACTTCCTGGCAACGACCCCCGGCATCCACGCCGCCGCCGTCAAGACCCTGTCACCCATCGCCTGACCAGCCACAACCACCCACGGAGCAGAACACCATGACCACCATCGGCATCATCGGCGCGGGCCGCGTCGGCGCCAACCTCGCCCGCAAGCTCACCGCGGCCGGGCACGACGTGATTCTCGGCTACCGGCAGCCGTCCCAAGAGACCGCGGTCCGTGAGGCTGGTATCGACGAGTCGATCCGCTTCGCCGACCAAGGCACCGCCGCCCGCACCGCCGACATCGTGATCAACGCGACGCCCGGAGACACCACCCTGGAGCGCCTGTCGACGTTCCGCGCCGAGCTTGCGGGCAAGATTCTCATCGACGTCTCGAACGCAACCCACGATGCCGCCGACGGTCTCCCTGAAAAGCAGTGCTACCCAGGCAGCAGCCTGGCCGAACACCTCCAGCAAGCCCTGCCCGCGACTCGGGTCGTCAAGACCCTCAACACCATGCTCTTCATGGTCATGACCGCCCCCGGCTCCCTGTCAACGCCGCCGACGGTCTACCTGTCCGGCGACGACGAGCACGCCAAGAAGGTCGTTACCAGCCTCCTCGCCGACCTGGGCTGGCAGCCGGACTGGATCGAGGACCTCGGCGACATCACTACTGCCCGCGCCACCGAGGCACTGATCCTGCTGGTCCCACACGTCCTGCGACGTCGCGGATTCCAGCCGTTCGCCGTGTCCCTCGCACGCTGACCGCCGCCACCGTCCGGCGTCGGCCGACGCCCAGGGTCCGAACTGCAAGCAGTCGAAGAGCTCATCACAGCGATCGAAAAGCCCCGAAATTCGTCGCAAACCAGTCCGCTCGGAGGGCTCCCAGGAGGCCAACCCATGAACACAGAGCTCTGGAGCTGGTCGGCGACCACGCTGGTCGGTGCCATGCGCACCGGTCAGGTGGCTGCCGAGGAGGTCATGGCCGCGGTGCTCGGCCGGATCGAGCAGGTCAATCCCGTGACCAATGCGTTCGTCGAGATGGCTGACGACGCGATGGAGCAGGCTAAGAGAGCCGATGCGGCGCGACGCGCCGGGCAGGAACTCGGCGCGTTGCACGGGCTGCCGGTCACCTTCAAGATCAACACGAACGTCGTCGGCTACCCCACAACGGATGGAGTCGAGGCATACCTGCACAACGCCGCGTCCGAGACCGACCCGCAGGCGCAGAGCTGGCTCGACGCGGGAGCCATCATGGTCGCGCGTTCGAACTGTCCACCGACTCGGAGTTCGGCGACGTGGACCTCCGCGAGTTCCTTGGCGGCTATGCGCGCCGAGGGATGCTTCGCCACAAGGTCTCGGTGTTCATGTCGAAGTTCCCCCTGCTCCTTCTCCCCAACTCCGGCGAGGCGCCCTTCCCGCTCGGAGACGACGTGGCATCCGTGGATCGCACAAGGCAGATCATGGCACGCCAGTGGCCCAACATGGCGGTGCCCGTGCTCGGCCTGCCCGGACTCGGAATCGGCGTCCACCGAAACGGTGGCGCTCCCATTGGTGTCCAGATCGTTGGCCGGGCCTTCCACGAGGACATGGCGCTGGCGGCAGGCGAGGTCATCGAGGCGCGTTCTCAGATCAGGACCCCCATCGATCCAAGCACCGACGTTGGCTGATCGCCAACCTCGGATCGTGAGACACGGGGCACCGTCGCTGTGTCCGAGTGGTACGACGGCGATGTGGGTGAGAGACCGCCTCGACGGACTATGGTGCGAAGAGGACTTCGCCGACTGGTACCCGCGCGACGGGCAAGCCATCGGAAAGTCTGGCAGGCGAGGAGGTAGCTCAGCCGTATCACCACGACCGGCATGCTGCCTCAGAAAGGCTTGCTGCTCCTGAGGTCTGGCAGATCCGAACCAGCAGGTCAGGACGGTTGACACAATTCCCGGCACCCACAGGGTCGCGGCGTCGATCACCACGGTGGCATAGCGGTGACGCCGGCGCAGTGCGAAGTGGTCGACTCCGATCGCGCGGGGCACCCGCCCGGTGGGTAACGGGATGCGCAACAGGGTGCGCAGAGCCGTGTGACGCGAGAGGCCCATCGCGAGTGTCACCAGCAAGCGTGCTCCTGCCCGGCCCGCTAACTCCTTGACCACGGCCTTGACTTGCCTGGCCAGACGGGCTGTGTGGCGCTGGTAGCGCTCCAGGACTGCGGGCACCTGTTCGCGGAGGGGTGTGGCGGCAGCCGCGCGTGGGACACACCAGACGCCGCACCCGCACGCGGACCACCACTCGGCGCCCGTCGACCGGTACGTCGGTCACGGTCCGCCAGTGATAGCCGTGCACGCGTTCCGACGACGCACGGTGTCCTGCGGAGTTCGTGCCCGCACCACGATCCGCTCGCCTTCGTCGACCACATTCTCGATGACCAGCGGGGAGAGCCCTGAAAGCACCGTCTGCACAAGCTTGTTGACATTCTTCACGCAAATGCCAACGACCCCTTACGACTCCGCGTCACCACCGAAAGCGAGACAGGGCGGAACGATTTACAGTCCCGTCGGCGCCGGTAGCCTGTGGCAACGCCCAAGAAGCGAGCGGGTGGTGGGATCCCGTAGTGATTCAGAGGGTGACGGCGAGGGTGTCGGCAGTGCGCAGGCTGAGGGCGGCCAGGGTGAGGGTGGGGTTCGCGGTTCCGCCGGTGGGGAAGACCGAGGATCCGATCACCCACAGGTGGGGATGGGCGTGGGAGCGTCCGTCGGCGTCGACGACAGAGGTGGTCTTGTCGGGGCCCATGCGCATGGTGCCCATGAGGTGGCCCGCTCCGTTGTACTTCAGCAGCGGCTGCTTCGGATCGACCTCCGTGGCGCCGGCGGTGTCCTCGAGGTGCTGCCAGATCCGGCGGGCCACGGAGTGGCCGTAGGCCAGGGCGCGCTTGGAGTAGTCGTCGATGCGGTAGGCGATCTTGGGGCGCGCCACGTCGAGGGTGTCTCGCTCGTCCGAAAGCGTGACCCGGTTGGCGGGGTCGGGCAGCTGCTCGGTGGAGTAGCCGATGCGCAGCATGCGGGTGACCCGCTCGGCGAGGGCGTCCTGAAGGCCCTGGCCGATGAGTTTGATCTTCTTGGCGGTGGGATCCCACATGAGTTTGTCGACGGCGGCGGCTGGTGATTCGGTCCGGCCCCAGCCGTCGTTGCCGATGGTCATGCGGAAGGCACCTGTGGCGCGGCGGAACGCGCCGTCGCGGAAGGTCTCGATGCTGAGGATGGATTGGGGGCCGCGGAAGGGGAATACCGGCCGGCTGAAGAGGCCGACGACTTCTTCGGCGAGGTGGTCCATGAGGTTGCGGCCGACCTGGTCGCTTTTGTTGTCCAGGCCGGAGAGCAGCCAGAGTTTGGGGGTTTCGACGGCGCCCATGGCGAGGACGAGGTGCGCGCCGGTGACCTGCTGCTCGGCCTTGTCGGCAGTGGTCCAGTCGCGGAAGACGACCGTGGGGGCGGCGTTGCCGGGGTTGGGTTGGAGGCGAGTGACGGTGCAGCCGGTGCGGACTTCGACGTCGAGATCGTCGCGGGCGCGCTTGACGTGGACCGAGGCGTCGTATTTGGCGCCGGACGGGCACACGGGGATGCAACTGGAGTTTCCCTGACAGGGGCTGCGGCCCTGGTACATCTGGGAGTTACGGGCCTGCGGGGTGGTGAGCACGGTGACGGGGGTGCCATCGATCGGCGGGATCGGGGCCAGCGCGGCGCGCACCAACTCGTCACCGTAGCTGGGGGCGATGCCGGGCATCGGGAAGTCGGTGCTGCGTGGAGTGAGTGCCTCCCATTCCTCCCGGTTGCCGGACACCCCCAGCTCCACCTCGGCCCGCCCGTAGTAGGGCTCCAGGTCGGTATAGCTCAGCGGCCAGTCGACGCCGACACCGTAGAGGGACTTGAGCTGGAAATCCCGGGGCAGGAAGCGCGGGGTGTTGCCGCGCCAGGCCCAGGTACTGCCGCCGACCATCCGCTGGTAGCCGCTCTTGAACAGATCTGGCCCGACCTCCACGTAGTAGCGGTTCATCGCCACGGGATCGCCCACGCCGTCCGAGGAGGGGGCGTAGCCGGCGCTGTTGTTCGGGAGGCCGGCATACGGGGAGGGGACGTTCTTGACCGGGGAGACCTGGTAGGCATCGACGAAAGCACGACGCTGATCGTCGTCGATGGCGTTGTTCCCGGCGTCCAGGAGCAGTACGCGGGCGCTCGGCTTGGCGGTCTTGATCTGGCAGGCGCACAAGGCACCGGCGACACCGGCGCCGACGATCACGACGTCGTACTCGGGGGCCATGGCGAGTTTTCTCCTGCTCTCAAGGGTGCTGGGTCCAGTAGCCGTAACCGCCTGGGATGGGCGCTGCGGAGAGCGGGTGAGCCTGGATCACTTTCCAGACCAAGCTCTCCTGGTAGTGCCGTGGGGTATCCGGGGCGTCCAGGGTCCCGTCGGGGCGGGTGAACTGGGAGGTGTACCAGACGGCGAGGGTCTCCCGGGCTGCCCGGGCGAGCGCGGTGTCGGCGTCCAGCGCGGCGCGCAGCGCGACGGCCGGATCCGACTGCCCCGAGGCGGCACGATAGGCGTCGATCAGCCTGGGCAGGTCGGCGGGGTATGCCTGGCTGAGCCGCTGACGGTAGGCGTCGGCGAGTGCCTGATTCAAGGAGGGCTCGCCGGTGAGCAGTTCGGACAGCGCGCGGAAGTCGGCGGCATGCGTCATGGCAGCGGTGCCTCCTGCTCAGGCCTCGTCGAAGAGGAGGTCTTCGGCGGGGTGGGTCATCCGTACGGTGTTGCCGTTGCTGATCTCGACCACGTGGTGCAGGCCCGTGCGGAACGTGTCGGTCGACAGGATGCGGAACGTGTCCGCGGCCCCGGCCAGGAAGGAGGGGAAGCAGGCCAGTGATGGGTTGCCAAGGTCCAGGTAGTCCTTCAGCCGCCGGAACAGCTTCGGCAGGATCACCACCTCGTCAGTGATGGAGGACATTCCGGTGACCTTCGCCCCGGTCATGGTCACGTCGCTGGGCCACAGGCCTTTGGCCGGCGCGGCCTGGGCCTGGTCGACGGCCACGGTCAGCTCGTCGCGCAAGGTGGAAGGCAGGCCCGCGTAATAGGTGGGGAAGGCCAGGCCGAGCGTGAGCAGATGATGGTTGGCGGTCTTCCTCAGCAATGGCACGCCGACATTGATCTCGTAGCCACTGGCCGCCGGCGGGGCGCCCCGGCCGACCAGAGCCACGCAACGGTTGTGGATGTCGGCGCCCCTGGTGAGGATGAAGCCGGGCACGCTGTCGGGAGTGGCGGTGACGGTCTCGTCCGGGTTGCGGTGCACATCGGTGAAGCCCAGCCAATTCAGCAGCTCGTCCGCGGCGGCGTGGGCGAACGGCAACGGCTGGTGGACCTCCGGTCCCTGGCCGGAGTAGTGGGTCTCCAGGGCGTCGATGGCTTCCAGCCGCACGTTGGCATGGCCGTCGGCCTTGGGCACGACCTTGCGGAGCCCCGGAACGAGCTTCCAATCGGTCGGATGGTCAGGGGTGAAGGGGATGGTGTCCCCGTCCGGCTTGGCGCCGCCCTTCACATGGAACGATCCTTTGATCACCAGCATCGGCATGAGAGCCTCGCAGGGTTGAGGAACCGGACGCCGCATGCTCCGCTGACTCACGTCGGGGGAGGCACGCGACATGGCGGCGTCACCCAAAGCGATATCATCATCACATAACGACACATTTGTGCGTGAATGTATATGCAGGGACGACCCGAAGGCCAGCCGCCGGACAGGTGACTGAGGAGACGCATGGGGCCGGACCGACGGTGCGCCTGTCACCAAGCCAGCCGCGACGACGATGCCGCTGGGAGCGGTGCTTGGACCACCGGGTGGAGATCTTCCTGAGGGAGCCGGAACTCGGGTTCAGGATCTTCTCCGGGGGAGCCCCGGGGCGGCTTCGTCGGCACCACGTGTATGCCGGAGTGGCGGGACGGCTTGAGAGCCGGGCTCTCCGCTGGGCCTCACCTTGCGCACAAAACTCGATGTCCTTGGTGGTGGAGGAACGGCAATGGGGCACGATCAAGCCGAGCAGCCGGGTGAAGATCAGGGCGCGCGTGGTTACAGCTGGCTTGCGGCGCTGCGGAGTCGGTCGAGCTCCTTGGGTGGGACTCAGGTCGTCGAGAGCAAGCACGAGCAGCCCGACGTCAGGTCACCTAGTACAGAAGCGCCACGGTCATCTATACATGGCCGCACCTCTTTGCGCGCCGGGCGGGGCGATTGACCAGCAACGATGAAGAGCCGAGCCACAGGACGGTGCGTGGCGCACTCCAGAGAGTGGAAGGAGCAAGCCGCAGGATCATCGGCCCAGTCACCGCTTTGTCATGCCAGTCCCACGCCACCCTCACCAAGCCGCATGGTGCACTCCAACACCGTCCATGGGGGATTCGTGCGCGTGCGCACCACCACCGCAGCCACGGTCATCGGTGCAGCTCTGCTGCTCACCGGCTGCTCCGGCAGCAGCGACTGCAAACACTTCCTCCGTTACTGCCTCCCGAAGTGGTGAACATCTGCTGCCCCTTCTCGCGTACAGAGCCAGTGGCCGCTGACCGCTCTCATCCAATCGAGGCGTTTACTCGGCGAACCGAGTCGTTTGCCTTCCGTCGCACCGAACCGAGACGGCCCTGTACTCGTGAAGCTCCGGCCGGGGGACATGTCCCCCGGCCGGAGCTTCACGAACACCCGTCTTCGAGGTACTCAGTTGGCTATGCCGACGGGGTGGACCTGGATCTTGTCGTCGTACGGGCCGGCCAGCTTCAGTGCCTCCGCGGGCCACTTCAGGGACACGCTGCGGGTCTCGTTCGGCGGCGTCACGATGATGTTGGTCGGGGACGCCAGGCTGTCGCCACTTAAGTCGACCTTGTACGAGATGCTGAAGGTGGCGGTGTCACCGGGCTTCAGGTCGGTGATGCGGGGCTGCTCACCGCCGCGGTGGACAGGGGCGGACGTGCCGTCGATGTCCTTCAAGTCGACGCCCGCGAAGCCCGTCGCCGAGCAGGTCTTCGCGCCCTTGTTGGTCATCTGAACGGTGACCTCACCCACCTTCTGGTCGGGCGAGCTGTCCACGGCCTCCATGGTCAGGTCGTTCGTGCGGCAGAACTTGCTCTTTCCCCCGCCCTTCGCCGCACCGTTCCCGGAGTCGGCACGGGGCGAGGCGCCGTCGGCGGAGCCCGACTTGGCGTTGTCCGGCTGGCCATCGGTGCCCTGCGCTCCGGCGGAGGAGCCTGCGCTGCCGGCCCCGGCCGCAGGCTTCGAGGCGGTGTCGTCCGAGTTGTTGCAGGCGGTCAGGGTAAGTCCGGCGGCTGCGATGAGTGCCGCGGCGGCGACGCGCAGGGTGCGGCGGCGGGCGGTGCGGGCAGTGGTGCTGGAGCTCATTTCGGTTCCCCCCGGGGGCGATTTGTGTCGTTGTCTCCTCGGTACGTCACCCACTCTGGTCGAGGCCACTATTGCTAGGCTGCCGCTCCACTAACACCCGGCTAACACGGCCCGGCGTTCGTCTCCACACCAACGCTCGATCCCCGTCACACAGTGCTCCATGTCCGTCTGCCGTGCGATCTCAACTGCGCTGCGCGCGGATGAGGTCGCGGTACCACGCGAAGGACGCCTTCGGGGTGCGCACCTGGGTGTCGTGGTCGACGTGCACGAGTCCGAAGCGCTGGTGGAAACCCTCGGCCCATTCGAAGTTGTCCATCAGGGTCCAGGTGAAGTAGCCGCGCACGTCCACGCCCTGGGCCACGGCTGCGTCGACGGCCTGGAGGTGGGTGTCGAGGTAGTCGATGCGGTCGAGGTCCACGACGGTGCCGTCCGCGGCGACGACGTCCTCGGCCGAGCAGCCGTTCTCCGTGATGTAGACCGGCGGGAGTGCCGGGTAGCGCTCCTTGAGGCCGACGAGCAGTTCCCGTAGACCGTCGGGGACGACGGGCCAGTCGAAGGCGGTGCGGCGGTAGCCCTCGATGGGGGCCTCTTCGAACGGCAGCCCCTCGGACGCCGGCGTCTGGATCCGGGTCGGGTTGTAGTAGTTGATACCGAGCGCGTCCAGGGGGGCCGAGATCAGTTCGAGATCGCCGTCCCGGACGGAGCCGCCGAGAGTGGCGTCCGAGCCGAAGGCCGACAGGTCGGGGTAGGTGCCCGTGAGGATCGGATCGTTGAACAGGCGGTTGTGCAGGCTGTCATAGGCCCGCGCGGCGGCGCGGTCGGCGGGGGTGCCCGAGGCGGGCCAGACCGGGGTGCAGTTGTTGGAGATCATCATCTGGAGGCCGCGCGCCCGCAGTTCCCTCAGCGCCAGGCCATGACCGAGCAGCTGATGGTGGGCGACCGGCAGGCAGTCCAGGAACAGGGTGCGGCCCGGTGCGTGGGTGCCGAGGCCGTAGCCCCAAACCATGTGGATGAACGGCTCGTTGAGCGTGATCCACTTCTGGACGCGGTCTCCCAGTCTGTCGGCCATGACGGCGGCGTACTCGGAGAAGCGGTGCGCGGTGTCGCGGTTCAGCCAGCCGCCATCGTCCTCGAGGCCCTGCGGGAGGTCCCAGTGGAACAGGGTCGGGACGGGTTCGATGCCGCGTGCCAGCAGGCCGTCGACCAGCCGGTCATAGAAGTCCAGGCCCCGGAGGTTGACCTCGCCCTTGCCGGTCGGCTGGATCCGGGGCCAGGCGATGGAGAAGCGGTAGCCGGTGAGGCCCGCCTCGGCCATCAGCGCGAGGTCCTCCTCGTACCGGTGGTAGTGGTCGCAGGCCACGTCACCGGTGTGCCCGTCGCGGATCGTACCGGGGCGGGCGGTGAAGGTGTCCCATACCGACGGTCCGCGACCGTCCTCCTCGGTGGCGCCCTCGATCTGATACGACGCCGTCGAGGCACCCCAGATGAAGTCCGCGGGCAGATGGTCCAGTGTCACGTACAACCCCCCGAAACATGAGTAGTGCTCACGTTAGTCGTTCCGATGGGATGGTGGAAGCATGAATCAAGACCGCACTGCAGGGACGCTGCGCCGGCTGCCGGTCCAGAAGCGCAGCGTCGAACGCTTCGAACGGCTGCTGGATGCCTGCGCCGAACTCCTGGACGAGGTCGGCTATGCCGCGCTGACCACCAAGGAGGTGGCACGCAGAGCCGAGGTGCCCATCGGCACCCTCTACCAGTTCTTCTCCGACAGGGAGGGGCTGATCGGCGCGCTCGCCGCCCGCAATCTGGAGTCCTTTCTGGCGCGGGTCGCGGACCGGCTGGAGCGCGAGGCGCCCGACGGCATCTCGGGCATCGTGGAGGTGACCGTCGACGAGTTCGTCGCCATGCGCCGGACCGTCACCGGGTTCGGCGTGGTCGACTTCGGCGCGGTGGGACAGGATCACATCCTGGAGCCGAACCGGGACAACAACACCGCGGTCGCCGGATCGCTGCGCGCACTGACCGCCTCCCTGACCGGTGTCCAGGACAACGCCGAACTCGAGATCGCCGTGCGGGTGGCCCTTGAGTGCGCGGACGGCGTGCTGCAACTGGCCTTCCACACCGATCCGCAGGGCGACCCCCAGCTGATCGCCGAGTGCAAACGGGTCCTCAACAGCTATCTGAACGATCGCATCCGGCTCCTGGCGACCAGTCAGCAGGCCTAGCGGACGGTCTTGACCTTAACGAGGCGGACAGCACGAGGGAGCCGGGCGCGACCCGGCGACCGTCGTCTGGATGCCGATGCAGACCAGCGTCGCCATGCAGACCAGCAAGTCCACGATCAGCCACGGCCGGCGGCGGCCGAACCGGCTGGTGGTGCGGTCGCTGAGCGCGCCGGCCAGCGGTGCGATGACGATTCCCGAGATCGAGCCCATCATGCTGACCCAGGCGTCACTGCCGACCTTTCCCACCGGGTCGATCCGGGCGATCTGCTCGGGCATCAGGAAAGGTGGTCGGCACCTGCATCGGGATGAACACCCCGACGCCGGCCAGGACGTACAGGGCGACCCAGCCCGGGCCGACCTTGCGGACAGGCTCGGCGAGGGCCTCGGGCCGCTCGCGGCGCTCGGGGGCGAGGCTCATCGGGGCACTCTCCTGAGGTGGACGAGCTCGCTCGTCCAGTCGAAGGACAGCAGTGGCGGGAGCCCGTGGCTGAGCAGGACGGCGCCCTCGTGGACGGCACCGGTGCCCTCGTCCTGGTAGCGGGCATCGGGGTCGAGGCCCTTCAGCCGGGTGCCGGCTGCCGAGCGGGTCAGCGCGGACGGCTGGAACGGGAAGACGACGACCTCGTCCTCGGGCGGGCAGCACCTCACGTTCGACGTGGGCGTGCCAGCGGCGGCTGGTGAACACGGTCTCCCCGACGGGCACCCGGTCAGGCTGGAGCTGGAACTCCCGGCCCCATTCCCCCACCACATGACTGATCCGGTAGTCGTCGCGGGCCGGCAGCGTCCAGGCGGCGGAGTCGAAGCGCAGGACCTCCACCGGCTCGTCCGCGGTGAGGATGGCCCAGCGCTCGATCTGGTCATGGCCTTCCCGGATCCGGTAGTTCAGGTCGAGAGCGAGGGAGCGGACACGGTCGGTGAAGGAGAGCGTGAGCCGGCCGTCGTCGACCGTGTGCGAGACGAACCGCCACTCGAAGCCGCGGACGCCGTCGCCGAACCGAACGGTCAGCCACGGCGTCCCGAAGCGCAGGCCGCCCTCGACCACGTACTCCTCGCCCCGGGGTCGCCGCCGGGGTCCTCTTCGGGCAGGTCGGCCGCGATGACGACGGCCTGTTCGCGTGAGGGACACGAGCCCCCAACGCTCACCCCCTGACGGGCTGTCGAAGATCGCTCCACCGGGCCGGGCCCTGGGCGCCGCCTCGTCGGTGCCTCAGTCGGCGTAGACGCCGACCTCCTGAAGCGAGTACCCCCACTGGGTGCCGCGCTCCAGCGCCTTGACGCGTACGTAGCGCGCCTGGGCTCCGGCGAAACGGGCCGTGTCCAGGCCGCCGTCACCGGAGGCTGTGGACCACACCGTCTTCCAGTTCGTGCCGTCCTCCGACAACTCGACGCGGTACGACTTCGCGTACGCCCGCTCCCAGTCGAGGGTGACGCGCTTGACCGGCTGCGCGGATCCGAGATCGATCCGCAGCCACTGGTCGTCGTTCCACTCGCTGGCCCAGCGGGTGCCCGTGTCGCCGTCCACCGCCTTCCCGGGCTTGAAGCTGACGGCCGGGTTCCACCACTCCGACGAGGACGCCGTCGCGGCCGCGCCCGCGGCGAGGTTCTTCCCGGCCTGGTACTTCTCGGAGTTCCCCCAGGTGCGGAGGTAGGACTCGGCTCCCGAGAAGAGGTCGTCGACGACCCCCTGGCCGCCGACGTTCCGGATGTCCTCGATCCAGTCCGGGACCATGCCGTAGTGCGCGCCGCCGTCGGTGTTGAAGTCCCACGTGCGTTCGCCGGCGGTCTGCTTGTCGATCACCGAGCCGCCGTCCGTGCTGCGGAAGGGGTACTTCACCGGGTTCGGGGTGTCCCCGCCCCGTGGAGCCGGCCAGCCTCCGACACCGTTCATGTCGGTGCCGTAGCCGTAGCCGACCTTGTACTTCTCGCGCAGCGCGTCCGTGCGCTTGGCCTCCGCGCTGAAGGCCTCGGAGCCGCTCATGTACTGGGCGGCGAACCCGCCGAGCTTGTAGAGGCGTTCGGTCCAGCTCAGGTCCATCCAACTGTGCGAGGAGATGGCGCCGGGGTACGACTCGGATTCGAGGATGCCGAAGGCCTGGTCAGCGGCCTTGACGCTCATGTGGTCAAGCTCCAGCATCATGTTGCGCTTCATCATGCCGCGCACCGCGTACGCACCCAGGTCGGTCAGTCCGCGGGTGTTGCACTGCGCGCCCGAGGCGTACGAGGGGACGGCCACGCCCTTCGGGAGCCGCTTCTCCGCCTCCGGTGCCGCCGCGTTGCCGATGGGGTTGTCGTGCTGGGGGCCGCGGCAGGTCTCCGTCTTCCAGAACGTGCCGGTCGACAGGAACTGGCCCACGTTGATGGCCGTACCGAGCGTGCCGGAGTCGAAGCGCACCCCGCACAGGGCATTGTCGAACTTGTGGCACAGGAACATGCTGCTGACGCCCAGTTCCTTCAGCTCGTCCAGGCCCCGGTCGATGTCCTCCTTGCTGCACTGCGCCACGTCCAGGATCTGCTTGCAGCCGAACGGCTCCGAGGTCTCGACGCCCAGGACGACGGCCAGCTTGCCCTGCTCGATGACCTTTCGGGCCTGCGCGCTGTTCGTGACGATCCGGAACCAGCCCTTGCCCGGGCCGCCGTACATCTTGTCGACGAAGGCCTGCATGTCGTATGTCTTCTTCGCCTCGAGACGAATGGCGGTCATCTCGTCACAGCTGCGGTCCTTGAAGAAGTAGACCGAGCAGATCACGCCGTTGGTGACCAGGTCGTTGACCAGCACCCGCTGGCCGCCGCGCCATGCCCGCTCGATCCAGGCGTAGTAGTTCTGCTGGTGCGTCAGCGAGTCGTGGGCGGGCCAGTCCTTGAAGGTGGGCCACCCGTTGGGGTCGTGCTTGCCGTCACCGCCCTTGGTGATCATGTCGAAGATGGCGAGCGAGCCGTCGGGGTAGTGCTCGGGGCAGTCCTTGAGCGCGTCGGTGACGCCCTGCTCCGAGAACGGCTTGCCGCAGATCAGCCGGCCACCGAAGCCCTCGTTGGACATGATGTGGTCGTGGGCGTCGACGAAGCCCCTGACGCGGCCCTGGGCGTCGGTGCCCTTAAAGGGCTCGCCCGTGACATTGATCTGCGAGTCGGGTGCGGGCCTCGCGGACGGATCCCACCAGTTGGACTCCGCCGCGGAGCTGGGCACCGGACCGAGCACCAGGGCGGTCACGGCGAGAAGCAGCGACACCACCGCGAGCGATCTGATTCTGCGGCGCAAAGGTTGAACGATGACCATCGCGTAGATCCTTAAAGGTGAGCAGGGCTCATATTCTGCTCTACGTTAGGGACGCGAGCCCACAACGCCAACCCCCTGGCGGCGTTCACGTTCGGCAGTTCACGCGTCCTTGGTCAGGGTGGCAGCGTCTCCTACGGAACGGTCCACCGCTACATGTCCGCCCATCCACGCATGGCCACAGACACCTTGACCAGTCACCCCGAACGGGCCCCGGGGAACTATCTCGCCACCACTCAACAGACGTTCCGCAGGGCAGCGTTCAAGCATGACCGGGTCCTGCTGACCGCGGTTCGGCGAGAGCCCGCCCGGCACGGCCTCGATGCCTCCTTCGCCGAGATGAGCGACGCATTCGTGCTCGGTCTGGCTGCCGGGAACTCATGGAACATGCTCTCCGGATTCCAGGAGGGGCTCGTTGTCCGCCTGGGCCGGGGCCACGACCTACCTGCTGGCACAGTCAGGCGCCGACAGGTACTTGGTGGACTGCTCAACGAGTACCACACCACGCCACCCCGACTGCCCCACCATCCACAGCAATTGCCACCACCGACTCATTTCGTCCTCAGCTTGCGGTTTCCGGCTCGGTTCTTCGCGATGTTTCGTGTCTTCTTGGTTCTGCCTGACTGGGCGAGCAGGGCGAGTACCGCCAGCGACGTCGACTTCTCGGCGAGGACGCGCTGCATCCAGTCCGTGACCGTCGCCAACTCGGCCGGTGTCGGCATGTGACCGTCCTTGATGGACAGGTAGAAAAGCCAGTCGTGGATGCGGCGGCGAATGAACTCGCGGTTCCCTTCCGTCTTGAGCTGGTCGATCTCTGGCAGTAGTTCGGCCGACCACTGCCTGAACTCGGCGGGACCGGTCACCTTCATGGCGATCCTGTCCACGAGGGCGACCACCGCCGTCTTGGACACCATGTCGATGGGGTCGCGCAGGATCGTGGCCACGATCGCGCGGTCTCGGTCGCGGCTCCGCGAGGAAGCGGTTACCGAGACGACACGTTGGTACGCGGACGATCGGACGTGCTCGTCCGCGACGGCATCGTCGACGTTCACGTCGACGATGCCGGCCCCCGCTAGCAACTCGGCCACATCGGAATGCAATGTCATCGCTTCATCCCTTGTCGCAAGTTTGGTTCTTGGCGGCCTCGCGCCGCTCCCGTTCAGCCTGCTCCTCCGCCTGATTTCGCCTGCCGTCGTACTCGTGCACGACGATGCGCACGCCGTTCTTGCTGACGTCGAGGAGGGACAGTCCGAGAGGGGCAAGCCACATGAACGGGTTGGGAACGTAACTGTGCGGCGCGTAGCCGTCGGCGAGACCGATCGGATCTGAGGTGAGGTAGGTAGCGGGCGGTTTCGGGATCGTAGTGGCGGAAGTGGTGGTAGTTCAGGCCGGTTTCGGGGTCGGCGCATTGGCCGGGGAAGCGTAGGGGGCAGTCGATGCTCCCCTCACCGACGAGTGGGGTGGGGAGGGGGGTGCCCCAGAGGGTGGTGCGGTGTTGCCAGGCCAAACGACCTTCGGGGGTGAGGAGTTCGGTGGGAGCGTCACTCGGGCGGAGGCATGGCACGCGCGCAGATCCGTCTCATGGAGAGCGTTGCTCGGTGAAGCGGACTCCCTGACCGCCAGGCGGTCCAGATCAGGGTCCTGGTGCGGGGCGCCGTAAGGGGACAGGCTGGCCCAGCCGTGGTCATCGGCGAGGACGACGGGGAAGTCCGGCCGACGCATGGTGGGTTGCGGTCATGGGCCCCGTGTATGCCCTGGCCGGTACGCCCGTTCAGCAAAGCGATGTCATCGAGCCCTGGACGATCTCCGTGTCGGGAATCCAGTTGCCGTGGAAGCCGAACGGAATGCGGTGCGGCAGGTGAACACGAGCGATGGGGCCGGCATTGATGTCAGCCGCGTCGAGTACCACGAGCTCGGCCAGGTTGGTGTTTGCGTCGTGGACGACGGAGAGGATCCAGCCGTCGTCTTCGCCTTCGGCGTTCCGTCGCGGCACGAATGCGGGTTCCATGGTGACCCGCGCCGGCCCGTAGTGGTGGATCTGGCTGGTGCCGGTCACGGTGTCGACCTTGACCAACGGCCCTGTTTCCAGACCGCCGTTCGTTTGGCTACGCTCGACGTCGTCGGTGATCTCCAGGCCGTGGGCGCCGACCCCGGCGAACCAGCCGTAGCGATGAGGGCGGCCGACCAGCTCGGCGTTGATGCGTGGGAACTCCACGCTGTAGTCACCGATCGCCTCTTCGTTGACGGCGCCCGTGGCCGGATTGATCGCCCAGCGTACGAGGGTTGGCACACTGCCGCCGGGGCCGTGCATGTCACGGAGGAACACTTCGTCGTAGCGGATGACGTCGAGGGTGAGGGAGCCATCGGGGTTGTCGTAGGCGTTGAGCACATGGAACACGAAGCACCGTGGTACCTCGATCCACTGGATCTGCTCGGCGGTGCCTCCGACCGGTACGAGTCCGACCCGTGCCGGGTGTCGGTCATCCCAAACGTAGGGCAGGTTCGACACCGGTTCGCCGGCCTGCGCGCGGCGCATGCCTGCGGCCAGCGTGACGGGGAGATCGAGAACGACGACGCGTGTCTCGGTCAATGCCATGTCGTGGATCATCGGCCCGTCGTCGAGGTCGATGTCGCTGGTGTGCTTGACCTTGCCGTCGTCGTCGAGGACGACGTAGCGCGTGGCGGTGAAATTCGGGTTGTAGGTGATGGCGTGCATGTCGCCGGTCACCGGGTCGGTCTTGGGGTGCGCGGTGAATCCGCGGCCGAGCGTGCCGTCGCAGTCCCAGACCGCCATGCGTGCAAGGTCAGGGGTGATCTCCACCGGCGGCCTGCCCGCCTCCGCGAGAGCGAGGATGCGTCCGCTGTGAGCCAGGACGTTGGTGTTCGGTGTGTGGGCTTCGCTCTCGACGAAGCGGCTGCGGTACCACTCCGCTCTGCCGTCGCGCAGCCGAATGCCGTGCACCATGCCCGCGCCGGAGAACCAGTGATAGGTGGCAGGGTCGACCTGCTCCCTCGGATTGGGGCCTATTCGAAGGTAGCGGCCGTTCAGTTCCCTCGGCAGCGCACCGGTGACGGTCAGTTGGGACGTGCTCACCTCCTCGGCGACGGGGGCGTAGTTGCCGCTGAGGTAGAAATTTTCTGCTGCCGTCTCCGTCACTTCGTTCTCCATTCGGTCACTGATGCCAAAAGCGACCGTACAAGTTGGACGGTTCAGAATGTAATATTGGGGTTGAGACCGTCCGAACCAGGAGATCGCCATGGCAGCCTTGCCCATCAGCGCGTATGTCGTTCTCGGGCTGCTCGAAGAGCAACAGGAGGCGACTCCCTACCAGCTCGATCAGCAAATCCAGCAGGGCATCGGCAACTTCTGGGTGTTCCCGCGATCTCAGCTGTACGCAGAGGCCGGGCGTCTGGCACGCCGCGGACTGGTCGTCGAGCGCCGGGAAGAGACGGGGCGGCGCCGCCGCACCCTGGCGATCACCGATGCGGGACGGGAAGAACTGCGTCGGTGGCTGGAGACTCCAACGGACGCGACCACTGAGATCCACGACGAGGGTGTACTCCGGTTGTTTTTCCAGCCTCTTGGCCGGGGCAGCGCCAGCACCCACTGCAATTCCGCCGTAGAGGCGGTCGCCAAACTTGCCGAAGAGCAGACCGCGGCTCACCAAAACCGTCTGGCCAGGTATCGGCGAGAGGCGGAATCAGATCGTTTGCCGCCAGGAACGCCCCAACGAGCTGCCCTGGAACTCGGTCTCAGATTCGAGCAGATGATCAGCGATTTCTGGCGTGAAATCAGAGAATCTCCCGCGGACTTGCTCGCCCCCTCACGGGAGGGGGCGGAAGCTGGGGACTGACCGGGCAACGCCTTGAGCCGGATCAGGCGGTGATCGAGTGCCGGGTCGCCGAGCCGCGTTCACCGATGAGCGGCCAGCACTGCCGCGAGGCCCTCTTGCAGATCTTTGACGAAATACTCGGGAACCTCCAGCGACGGGAAATGTCCCCCGATTTCGGGCGACCTCCATCGGACGATGTGTCGGTACCGCTCCTGTGCCCAGGGGCGTGGACACTTCTCGACGTCGCGGGGATACATGGTGATTGCTGACGGGACGTCGACCCGAAGTTCGGGGTCCAGCGAGTTGTGGCTTTCGTAGTAAATGCGGGCCGCCGATGCGCCGGTCCGCGTCAGCCAATACAGGGTGACGTCGTCAAGAACGCGGTCTCTGGAAATCGTCTCGAACGGGCTGTCTTCGGTGTCTGTCCACTCGGCGAACTTGTCGAGGATCCAGGCAAGAAGCCCGACCGGTGAGTCGACGAGCGAGTAGCCGATGGTCTGCGGTCGGGTCGCCTGCTGCTTCGCGTACGCTGCGCGGTGGCGCCAGAAATCGCGGGTTTCCTCGGTCCACTCGCGCTCGACCGCCGTCAGCCCGTCCGTTGTCAACCCGGGCGGTCCCTCCGCGAACGTTGTGTGGATGCCGAGAACGTGCGCCGGGAACCTGCCGCCGAGAACCGTGGTGATATTGCCTCCCCAGTCGCCTCCGTGGGCTGCGAACTTGCTGTAGCCGAGCCTTCCCATCAGTTCCACCCATGCGGCCGCGATCTTTTCGGTTCCCCACCCGGTGGTAGCCGGCTTGTCGCTGTAACCAAAGCCTGGCAGCGACGGGACCACGACGTGGAACGCCGGCGCGTCTGCATCTTTCGGATCTGCCAGCTCGTCTACTACATCGATGAACCGAGCAATGCTGTCTGGCCAGCCGTGCGTCAAGATCAGAGGAGTGGCATCTGCGCGCGCGGAGCGACGGTGCAGGAAGTGGATTCCCAGATCATCAATGGTCGTGCGGAACTGGCCGATCCGGTTGAGGCGCTCTTCGAACGACCGCCACTTGTACCCGGTGCGCCAGTAGTTCACGACATCGACGAGGTCGGCGAGCGGAACGCCCTGTTCCCATCGGCGAGGGTCGGGCGCGGCGCGATAGACCGTCTCAGCCTCCGGTAGTCGCGCCGCGGCCAGTCGCGCGCGCAGATCGTCGAGGTCAGCTTTCGTTGCGTGGGCTTCAAATGCTTGCACGTCGCTGGCTGGACGGGGCATGAGACCTCCTGGCCATCGTGGAACCGGCTAAGGTGGTTCTAGCAGTTCTCCGAGCCATGCTGCAACCCTCTAAGGTGGTTCCATGCGTGCTGGATTCCCTGACTTCCGCCTCGGCAACGTGCTGGCGACCAGCTTCACGGGGACGCTGTCGGAGCGTCACGGCAACGCTGTGGAGCGCATTCCCGCGCCGCACCGACTCGTCGACTGGCTGGCAGTGAACGGCCTCGCCGTGGACTCCTGCACCACCGCCCAGCTCGACCTCGCTCGGGAACTGAGGGAGTCGATTCACGCCGCCGCGACAGCGGCCGCGATCCAGGACGCTCTCCCTGCATCTGCTGTCCAAGTCATCAATGACCGCAGCGCTCAGGGTCGGGCCGCGGCCATCCTGACGCCCGAGGGTGAGCGGCGATGGCGGCTCAGCTCGGCTTCCTGCGTGGAAGATGCCCTCAGCGTGATCGCCGCCGACGCGATCAGCATCATCGCAGGCGAACGAGACGGAAGATTGGCCTTGTGTGCATCACCAACCTGCCAAGCCGCCTTCTTCGACACCAGCCAAAGTCGCACCCGCAAATGGTGTGACATGAACACGTGCGGGAATCGTCAGAAGAAAGCGCGCTTCCATGCCAACCAGCGCAAAAACCCCAGACCAGCGGAGTGATCGTTACCGCCCAGGTCATGCGGCATGTCGGTAAGTGTTGTAGAACTGCTCGAACTCCCGCAGCGCGTGGAGCAGGTGTCGCTGGTTCCAGATCAAGGTCCGGTCCAGCAGTTCGCGCCGACAGGTCTGCACCCACCGCTCCATGACCGAGTTCATCCTCGGCATCCGAACACCGCTGAGCACGACCTCAATCCCCGCATCAGCAAGGACGGAGTCGAACAGGGTGGGGAACTTCCCGTCTCGGTCCCGGATCAGGAACCGCGCTCGGCAGCCTGCGTCCTCAGGGTCCATGACCAGGTTTTTGGCCGCTTGCCCTACCCATGAGGCGGTGGGGTGCGCGGTCGCGCCCAGGATCCGGACACGTCGGCCGGCGTGCTCGATGACCGCCAACACGTACAGGCGGGCCCCGGACAAGGTGACCGTTTCCAGGAAGTCGCAAGCCACCAGGGCATCGGCCTGCGAGCGCAAGAAGTCGGCCCAGGTGCTGCAGGCCCCCAACCCGCAGAGGGCCACCTGGACACACGACCTGTCTCGACAACGGTGAACAACACCGGCAACAACGACCCGCACCTCCTGGACGAGGTCACCTCGTAAGTGTCGGCCGCCAAGCTCCGGCCCTCACCGCGCCAGGCGCTCAGGGCGTGGGGAAGTTGCCGGGGGGTGACCTCCTCCCGGCCGACGCGGGGGTGTTCCTCCGCCGTACACCACCACGCCCAGCACCGCTCGCCGCCAAGCTGCGATGATGCCCTCGTTTCCCCATCGGAGGACTTTTGTTCGTTTTCGTGTGTGCGGGGTGCGGCGCCCGGCTGACCACCCCGCTGTCGCAGGTCGCCCTGCCGGTCCACGCCCATCAGAAGTACGGGAATGGGATTCAGCTTCCGGTGCTCATGGAGTCGGGCACGTTCGCCGTGGATCCGGAGCCCTGGGGGCCGCCGTGGCGGACGTGGGAGGAGATCGATCCGGACGAGGCGGCGGCCCGCGGCATCTACGCGCCGGTCTACGCCCTGTCCGACGGCGCGCCCGGCGCGATCGTCATCTCACCCGGAGATGCTCGTGGCACCCTGCTGATTCCGGAGAAAGGTGGCGGCTACTGCTGCGGCCTCGACGGAGCCGACGGCCCCAACATGGCCTGCGAGGCGTGCGGCCTGCCCGTGGCGAGCCGGATCGACGACTGCTCGCTCTGGCAGGCTGTGTGGCTCGCCCCAAACGCCGTGCGCCGCCTCCCCCTCGACGACGCCGACGCCGCACCGCTCTCCTGGGCGGAGCTGATGGCAGAGGGGAAGGGCACGCCCCCGTTCGAGCCGATCTCGACGTGGGGATCGCGGCTGGGGTCGAACCACTACTGGTCATGGAGCCCGCAGTGGGAAGCGGCAGCCGGCCGGGCGCTCGCCCACCTGCTGGCGGCCTCGGAAGGACAGCCGGTGACTGTCCCGGACGGCCCGATCGCGGAAGTGTTCCAACGCGCCCTCGACATCCTGCTGCCCGTGGGCACGGCCGCGCGGCGCGCCGTCCTGGCCGGCCCCGGGCGGCCCGCCCCCGACGCGGACGCCGACATCCTCCTCGTGCCGGCTCATCCGCAGACGGGGGAGACCTGGACCCCGGCAGGCCCGGCCGCGTCGGCATACCCGGTGCCGCTGCCGTTCGGGATGTGGCTGTGGCTGGCCTCCCCCGAGCCGTACCTACCCGTCCCCGCGTCGGGCGGCATGCCCGACGGCGTCCTCCGCGACGACCCACCCGCGCCGCGCCCCCGTTACCTGTTCCGGGCCGACCCGGGAGCGTTCCAGCACACACTGGTCCGGCTACCAGCCGTCCGCAGCCCGTGGCTGCGCGAGATCTTCGAGAACCTCACGCAGCACCTGCGCGTCCGCCTCTTCTAGCCAGCCGGCAGAAGGCGCCGACATCCACTTGGGCGCCTACGAGAGGGCGTGGTTCGCCGCGTTGAAGGCGGTTGAGGTCGCCGTCCGGGACGCCTCCGGGCTCGACAACTCCCTGGTCGGCGTGCTTCTGATGCGTGCGGCGTTCCAGCCGCATAAGAACGGCAAGGGCGGGCCGCTCGCCGACGCGGGTGCTGAGGGTGGGGATCAGGAGGCAGCGTCCGATGCGGGTCGAGCGTGCCAAGCGCCGCCTGGTCGCAGCGATGGTGCAGGCCGAAGGCCAACACCTATCACCACCTGCTCGAGGGCTGCTCGGGGCATGCTCAGAGCCCCCCTTTGGGGTGACAGCCCTGGGGAAGTGAGCGCCCGGCCGATCGTCATCGCCAAGCAGGGCGGATGGGCCCCGCACCTCAAGGTGCTCGCCGGATACCTCGTCGTCGACCAGTGGGAGGACAACGCCCTGATCGGCGTGCTGTAGCCGGGCCTGGAGAGGAAACAGCGTGCCTCACGCGGCTGGACGGAATTGGCCTACCACGCGCCGGTCATCTCGACGAAGTTCTTGCCCGATACCTTCTTGCCCTCGTAGGTGCCGGCGAATGCTGCCGTGCCCTCCACGCGGGCTCCCAGGCCGCCGGTCAGCTCCTGGGCGTTGGTTCCGGTCATGCGAACGTTGAGGTGCGCCTTCAGCGCGGGGATCTCGATGCGCCAGCGGGTGGGGTACGCCTTGCCGGTGTCCGGGCTCTTCCAGATCCTGTCCGCGCCTTCGGCCAGGGGCTTGACCGCCGCAAGGTCGTAGGAGCCATCCGGGTGCAGGACGGTGGCCCAGGACTCCTCGGCCTTGCTGTTGATGCTGTCCCAGATGGCGATCTTGTCGCCGTTCGGAAGGTTGAAGTTCATCCACGTCCAGTGCGGGGAGCTGCTCCGGGGGATATTGCCCCACTGCCGGTCCAGCCAGGTTTCGCCGGACACCTTGTGGGACTTGCCTTCGATGTTCAGAGTGCCGGTGGTCTGCACGGACGGGTAGGCGAACTCGACTTGGGGTTCACCGAGCAGGGGGAACTCACCGGTGCCCGCGTACTTCATGGCCGGGCCCTTGGGCTTGAGTCGGATATCGAGGGAACCCCACGGCGTGGTGGTCTTCAGCGACATCTTCTCCGCGTCGCCCGTCCAGCTCAGGCCGGGCATCTTGATGTTGAGCCCGCTCTTGCTCCAGATGTAGTCGTCCTTGGCGACTTTGCTCTCGTAGCTCTTGTACCAGCCGGTGGTCACATCGGTGACGGAGACCGACAGCGTCCTCTGATCGCTGTGGGGCACGTTCATCGTGTGCACCAGAAGCCCGAAATCGTGGCCGTCGGCCTTCACTTCGCCGTTGATGTAGATCGAGTCGGTCCAGGTTTCGTCGGGGCCAGGCGTTTGGGCGGCAAGGTCAGCTGCGGGGTCGACCACCGACGGTATCCCGGTTGCGACCGGGGTGGGCGCCGTGCGGTTCTCGCTGCCCACCGCGCGGTTCTCCCCGTCCGCGGCCTGGGCGGTCGGCATGGCGGTCGCGCCAAGCAGTGCCGTTGCGGCGGTGGCGGCGGTGGCAGAGGCGATGCCCAGCGTTATGCGGGTGGTCCTCTTCATGTGAGTTCTCCCTCAGGGGTGAGCTGCTGTCGAGCACGTTTCGCTCAACAGCCGTAGAGTCACCATAGGCATGCGAAGAGATTTACTCAACAAGTGTTGAGTGAGAGAGGTGGTGAGATGTCGGACACTTCGTCCTCGTCCAGGGCGCAGCGCCGCGCTCGTACCCGTACGGCGATCCTCGAAGCCGCACGGCAGGAGTTCGCTCAGCGTGGGTATCAGAAGGCGACGATTCGGGCCGTGGCCGAGCGGGCAGGGTGCGATCCGTCGTTGGTGATGCAGCACTTCGGCAACAAGCAGGGGCTGTTCCGGGCCGCGTCGGAGCTGGACCTGGACATGGCGGCGGTATCGGCAGGGCCGGCTGAGGAACTCAGTGAGCGGCTGATCCGCGCAGTGTTCGAGCAAATGGACGCGCGACCGGAAGCCACCGCCTCCACATTCCGCTCCATGCTCACTCATGACGAGAGCGCCGAGGAGGCGTTGGAGCTGTTCAACCTGGGGGAGATGGCTCAGAACGTCTATGCGGGGCGGCTGCCCGACGATGAACTGACCGAGCTGCGCGGACGGCTGCTCGGAGCGCTGACGCTGGGCACCGCCATCACACGCTATGTGTTGAAGTTCTCCGCCGTTGAACAGGCCAGCATCGACGATCTCGTCGCGTGTTTGCGACCAGCCGTCGAAGTGCTGCTGCGGGGGCAGAACGGCGATGCGGCGGCCCGCTGAGGTCTCCGCCGGCTCCCGCGCGTCGGCATGCCGAAACGGCCCTCGACCGGGCACTTTCCGCCACCGGAGCGAGCAAGCCCCCGAAAGATCGGGGAGGGCCTCTGACGCACTGCAGAGGCCCTTCCCAGGTGAAGTCCGTCATCGTCGAGGACCATCAACCTCGAAGCGAGAACTCCAGTTCCCGCGGCTGATGAAAGCGTGGACCACGTGCCCCAGGAAGACGAGCGGCACCAACCATGCGGTCCGGGCTGCAGTTTCCCGGCCCGGACCGCACAACCGCAGCGCCCGCGCCGCTCAGAGGCCGGGAGGGGCCGAAACAGGTGCCGTGGAAGTGCTGCGCACCCGGGGCTCGCGCCGCAACGCCCGTATCGCGACCACGAGCAGCGCAGCCTCCAGGACGGTGACGGCCGCGGCCTCGGTGACGCCGGTGACGAACGCGGTGACGGGAAGCCCGGGGACGCTCATGCTGTACGTCAGCAGGTCCAGGCACGTGGTCACCACGGGAAGACCGAGCACGGCCAAGGCTGTGGGCAACGCCGGATCCGTGGCCGACACCCGCGTACGGCGTGCCGGAACGGCCGCTGCAGCGGAGGGTTCCGGGGCCCGCGGGCGCCCGCGGTGGGCACGGGCACGGAGGACGAGGCACGCCGCTCCGCCCGCCAGGAAGACCCAGCCGTGTCCCTCGTCGCCGAAGCCCAGAAACTTCCGGGCGGCTACGGCCGCCGCGAGAAGGACGAGAACGCAGGCCGCCGTGATCCACTCTCCGGCGAGGCGGGAGATCTCGGCGCGAGGCGCGCCGGGGTGGAACGCCATGGCCACGCTGCCGGTGACGAGGACGACGAGAGCGACGGTGGCCAACTCCGTGACGGAGGGCGGGAAGCCGAGGACCACCGACTGGCCCAGGTACATGAACGTGGGCAGCGAGGCTACGGCGCAGAAGACGGCGGCACGACGCCGGCGCCCGGATCCCAGGGCCACGGCCGCCCCGATCCATCCCAGTGGCAGCACCTCGACCAGCAGTGCCAGGGCCGCACTGAGGGCGTCGGGTGACGCACCGGACGACCGGCCGAGGAGCACATCGAGCACCACGCGCTTGTCCTCGCCGGATCCGGTGAGGAGGACCGCCGCCTGGCCCAGCAGGTTCACCGCAGTGGAGGCGGCGAGCAGGGCCACTCCGAGGAGGCCGACGAGGCGCGCCGCCCGGCCGTAGGCCACGTAACGGGCCGGAGCCCCGTGGCCGGCCAGGCGTGTACGGACCGCGAGATGGAGAACTCCGGCCACCTCACGCAGCCGGGGGCGGCCCAACTCCGCTTCCTCGTCCAGCGGTTCGTAGTCACTGAGGAAGGTGTCGACCATTTCCTCCTCGCGCTCCCGCCGGTAGTAGGCGGGGAGCACGCGCAGGACGGCGCGGAACCGGTCCTCCAGCAGCGTGGGTGAATCGCTTGTGCTCATGCTGTGCCTCCTGCCCCGGCCGGCCGTGTCCGTCCGCGGGACGTGGATGACGTGGAGGTGGTGGGGGCGGTGGGTGCCTCGATCGGAGGGGAGCCGGTCAATCGCCGCTCCGCGGCCCGGACATTGGCGGCCATCCGCGCGTTCTCGGCCTCCAGCGCCCGGCGGCCGTCGCTGGTGAGGCGGTAGTAGCGGCGCAGGCGTCCCCGGTGGACCTCGTCGTGGTCGTGCTCGACGAGACCGTCGGCCGTGAGGCGGTCGAGGACGCCATAGAGCGTCCCCACGCGCAGATCGACGCGGCCGTCGGAGAGTTCGGCGGCCTCCTGCTTGATGCCGTACCCGTGGCGCGGCGCATCGTGCAGCGCGAGGAGCACGAAGAAGACCGGCTCGGTGAGTGGTTTCAACGCCATGATGGCCAGTATATATCGTGGCACGATATATGCAGAGGGTGAGCGTCTCGGACCCCACGGGCCGAAGGGCGTGGCTACCCTCGTAACCGCGGGCCGTATACGGCCGGTACGCGACAGAACCCCGGACCGGGGACTGTCGAGGGGGAGGCCGGCTCGAGCTCGCACCCGCCTGATCGACCCACTCGAATTCGTTGGCGCTTCTGCGTGGAGCCGGCGATGATGGGTGGGTGGATGTCACCACCTCGGACGGTGGTTCCTGGCGAATCGGAACCGGCGCGGAGAGCGCATGGATCGCGGACGGTACGTCGGTCGGCCTGACCATCATCTCCGCGATCCCGCCGGTCTTCGAGAGGTACGCCACGATCGTCGTGCCGGAGGACGACGACGTGGCCTGGGAAGTGCTGGACCGAGCGCTGGTGTCGGTCCTGCGCGTTGAGCCGGCGAAGCAGCGTTGGTGGTTGGGATACCTCGATAGCGGCGCCGACGACATCGTCTTCCCCGAAGCTTCCCGGGTGACCTTGTATGCCAATTGGCACTACGTGCTGGTCGAGGCGGGGCCGGAGCAGGCGCTCAGCTGGCGCAAGCTGACGTGGCGTCAACGCCGTAGCCTGCCCGACCTAATTTTTCCGACCGACCGCAGCTGGCTGGTGTCGCGGTTGTTCGACGACGACTGGATCTGTGTCGGCGGGCCTGCCGGACTGGTACACAAGCTTCTTCGCCACCCCGACCTCAAGACACGTCGAGTGGAACTCGGGCAGGACGCGACTCCCCCCGGCCACATCGCCATATAGCCACGGATTCGGGGAAAGAGGTCGCGCGGATTGGTGACCGTCATGGGCGTTCCAGGGGTGGGTGTCCCAGCGGTGGTTGGTCCGGGCTCGACGGATCAGTGTATGGACCGTGATGATCGCGTCGGCGAGGTCGAAGACGCGTCGATGACGACTTCGCGGCGTTCGTAGCAGCGTTGAAGGCGGTGATACCCGTCAGCTCCGCCCATGTCCGCGTAGAAGTTCGCGAAGTGCCGCCAGCGGTCACACCACGGCGGTCTCGTCCGCGGACTTCCAGGGGGTGAGCTGGGCTTGTTGGGTGGTGGATGTGGGTAGCGGGCGGCAGGGAGCGGCTTGTTCCAGGGCCCTGTGCGGGCGGTGTTCGTTGTAGAAGGACTCGTATTCGCGCAGTGCGTGGAGGAGGTGGCCCTGGTTCCAGATCAAGGTCCGGTCCAGGAGTTCGGTGCGGCAGGTCTGTATCCAGCGCCCCGTAGGCGAGTCGGTCACCATGAACGCCGCATGTCCCTCCTGGCGTCAGTGGACTCCGTAGGCTCGGGCGAGTACGCCCACGGTGGCGGCCATGGCCTGGCGCAGTTCGGCAGGCGAAACGACCTCGACGTCGATACCGAGCCGTAGCAGCTCCCCGCGGGCGTGGTCGGTGCTCTCGATCGGGATGACGGCCTCGACCCATCCGTCGTCCCCGACGGCGGTCGCGGTGGAGTCGACTGCCCGCACCACCTCCGGAGGAACGTTGTCGGGCAGGCGCCGGCGTCCCCGCGGCGACAGGCGGATGGTGGCTGTGCCCGTGTAGCGGCGTGTCTCGAAGTCGTCGAGGTAGGAGGTCCAGTACGCACCCAGGTCGAAACCCTGCGGCCGGTCGAACCGCTCGTCGCTCAGCACCGCATCGAGGACTTGGGCAACCCGGTAGGTCGCGATCCGACTCTCCGCGACGGCGGCCACGAGGTACCAGATACCGGATTTGAGCACCAAGCCGTAGGGACGAAGGCGGCGATTCACCTCCTGCGGCGCGCGCCAACGGCGATAGCGCACATCCACTGCACGCCGCGTGAGCACCGCGTCGACGAGCAGGGGCAGCTGCGGTGTCTGTTCGGTTTCCCGGTACCAGCCGGGGGCGTCCAGGTGGAAGACCGCCGCGCTCCGCGCGGCTTCCTCGCGCAGTCCCGTCGGAAGCGCGGCCAGCAGCTTCAGCCGTGCTGCCGTCACCTCCGCCGCAAGGCCCAGGTCGGCGGCGGGTCCAGGCAGTCCGGCGAAGAAGAGTGCCCGCGCCTCACCCTCGCTCATCCCGGTGAGGCGGGTGCGATAGCCGTCGAGCAGCTGATAGCCACCCCCGCGGCCCGGCTCCGCGTAGACCGGGACCCCGGCGGCCTGCAGACGCGCCAGGTCACGGTAGGCAGTCCGCACGGACACACCCAGTTCGTCAGCGACCCCTCGGGCGGACATGCGGCCACGAGCTTGCAGCAACAACAGCAGCGACAACAGTCGACCGGCAGACATGGGCGCATTCTCCTCGGAAACCCTGACAGCACGTGGCACACGGGTCCCCTAGCGTCAATCGGCGTCCGGCTCCGACCGGACCGTCCGAAGGCCACGCCTGGACAAGAGCAGCGAAGAGGAGTTGCACCGTGTTCCCCACCGACCCTGTCGACCGCCCCGCCGTGATCGAGCTTCGCCAATACACACTGCGTCCCGGCCGGCGCGACGAACTCATCGACCTGTTCGACCGGGAGTTCGTCGAAACGCAGGAGGAGACCGGGATGGTCGTACTCGGCCAGTTCCGAGACCTTGACGATCCGGACCGCTTCGTCTGGTTGCGCGGGTTCCCGAACATGGCGGTACGGCATCGTGCGCTGACGGCCTTCTACGGCGGACCTGTCTGGGCCGAGCACGGTTCCCAGGCCAACGCCACCATGGTCGACTCCGACGATGTCCTGCTGCTGCGGCCGCCGTCGGCCGGGAGCGGCTTCGCCGTCTGCCCGTCCAAGCGGCCCCAAGCCAGTGCTCCGGCACCGGACCGGATCGTGTCCGCCACCGTCTGGTCCTTCCCTCCCGGACGGTCAGATGGCATCGCACTCATCCAGGACGGTCTTCTCCCCGTGCTCCGCAAGACGGGACCCGCGCCGCTCGCCGTCTTGACCACCGAGACAGCACACAACACATTCGCCAGGCTGCCGGTCCGCACCGGAGAGAACGTCGCTGTGGTCTTCACCTCCTACCCCGACGAGAGTGCGTATCGCCGACACCTTGCCGAGGTGCAGGCTCATCCCCTCATACGGGACGAGGTCCTGCCGGCCATCGGGAGAGAACAGACAGCAGCGCCCCGGACACTGCGGCTGGCACCCACGGGTCGCTCGCTCATCTCCTGACCGCTCAGCGCCGTCAGAGTGGGTGGAGGCGGGTCTTGAGCAGGCAGAACTCGTTGCCTTCGGGATCGGCGAGGACGTGCCAGGGTTCTTCCTCGGTCTGACCAGTGCGCTGCCCGGCTGCCCGAGGGCAGCAGGGGGTCGCACCGGTAGTGCTCGGTGGCTTGCCGAGTCGGACGATGCCGCGAAGGCGGCGGTCGCCCGCGTTCTGCCAGACCGAAGTTACTCAGCGCAATACGGCCCCCAGCAGGTCGGCCCCCAGCACCGTTACGTTGTGCAGATTGAGGGTGTGACGGACGTAACGACCGTGCCGCCGGGCCGTGAGCAGTCCCGCGTGGCGCAGGACAGCGAGGTGGCGGGAAACCTCCGGGGGTGTCAGTTCCCAGGCGTGCGCCAGCTCACCAGTGGTGTGGGGCCCGCGGGCCAGGGTGCGCAGCAGGCGCAGCCGTACCGGATGTGCGAGTGCCTCCAGCCGTAGTGTGATCGTTTCCAGCGACACCGGCTCTGATGGACTTGGCTCGGCCACGGGGTACTGCACCACCGGCTGCCATCCGGGCGCGTGGACGACCACCAGGTGCGGGCTGCCGAAGACGCTGGGGATGAAGGTGACCCCCGCGCCATGGGCGGCGGTCGCCTTGTCCTGCAGCTTGTCCACGATGATGCAGTCGCCGTCCGGTGCCAGGGTGACCGCGCCGGAGACCGACGCGAGTGTCTCCCCGATGCCCTGCCGCTTCAGCAGGTCGTTCTTCAGACGCAGGTCGGTGGCGAGCTGCACGGCGACGCCCGACCAGGCGGCGTCGAAGAAGGCTTCGGCGCACTGTTCGAGGGTGTGGCGCACTCTCGCCCGCACAGCGGGCGGGTCCGCGAGCAGCCGTTCCGCGAAGGCCTCTTGCCGCGCGCCGCGGGCCTGGGCCAGGTCCAGGGCCCGCTCGCGCGCAGTCGCGTCGGTGAGCGGCGACAGCGCGGCGAAGTGGACCCGGTTGCTGCCGCACGTGGTGACGAGCGCGGCGGTCACATACGTTTCGTCGTCGATCCGGTCCACGTCGTCCAACTCCTCGGCGAGGGTGGGCCGAGGTCGGGCGGGGAGCAGAAAGTCGGCTTGTGAGGAACGCCAGAGGAACTCCGCCTCCCGCAACCGCTCGGCCAGCTCCGGCCGCAGCCCGGACCAGACGTCCCCGGCCCAGCCGGCGAACTGCGGATGATGCCCTGGTTCGGCCAGCACGTGCAGCATCGCGGTCAGCTCGGCCAGCGGGGAGGCGGCGAACCGCAGTCGCTCGGCCGGCAGGCCGCTGATGTCGATCCTCAACGTCATCCCCTCAGCATCACTGACCGGATGGCCGACGACGGCGTCGGTTGACGGTGTCCGTCAACCGACGTGCCCAGCCCGGCGGCCGAACACACCGTTACCGTCATGGCAACCACCACCAAGATCCAGCCCCGCGCCCTCGTCCGCGCCTCCGGAGGCCCCCGCTATGCCGTCGCCCTGGCCGTGGACGCGCTCGGCACCGGCCTGCTGCGGCCCTTTCTGCTGCTCTACGGGGTGACCGTGCTGAGGCTGTCCGCGCCGGCCACCGGCATCGCCATGACGGTCGGCGTCGTCGTGGGCCTCGTGTGCATGCCCGCAGTGGGCCGATGGCTGGACCGGGGCGCACGCAGCACGGTCGTGGCAGCGTCGATGCTGGTGCGGGTGCTGGGCGTGGCGCTGCTGCTGGCCACCCCGGCGGGGCACGTCTGGCTGTTCGCGACGGCGGCGCTCTTCCTCGGCATCGGCAACCAGGCATGGCCGGCCGCCCACGCGGCTCTCGTGGCCACGGTCGCCCACGGCCGGGAACGCGACGCCGCTCTCGCGGGAGGCCGCGCCCTGCGCAACGCCGGCCTGGGCGCGGGCGCGCTCCTCGCCACCGCATGTCTGGCGGGCGGCACCACCGCATTGCAGGCGCTGGCCGCCGTCACTGGGCTCGCCTGTCTCGCTGCGGCGGCCTTGGCGTGGTCGGTCCACCTGCACGCGCATCCGGACGCTGTCCCGGCCAAGGACAGGGCCGACGGGCCCGCACCTCGGATGCGCGCGCTGCTGGCTGCCAACGTGGTCTACGTCTTCTGCCTCAACGTCCCCGAAATCGCGCTCCCTCTGGTCCTGGTGACACAGTTGCACGCATCCCCGGTGTGGTCGGCAGCCATCTTCGTGGCCAACACGGTGCTGGTGGTCACCCTGCAGGTTCCCGTAACCGTCCTGATGTCCCGCTTCTCCCGGCGGACCGTGCTGGCTCTCGCCGGCGTGGTACTCGCCGTGTCCTACCTGGGCTTCCTCGCGGCCACCTCACTGGGAAACGGCTGGGGTGCCCCGGCCGTCGCCGCGGTGTCCGTGGTCTGCACTATCGGCGAGATCATCTATGCCGGCAGCGCCACCGCGCTCGTCACCGCCCTCGCCCCGGCCCATGTCCTGGGACGCGCCCTCGCCCGCTTCGAGCTCTCCACGGGCTTTGGCCTCGCCGTCTCCCCGTCGGTCATCACTGCTCTCGCACCCCACGGCCCGGCCGCCCTCTGGGGCAGCCTCGCCGCTGCGACGCTCCTCTCCGCCTCCGCCGTTGGCACCGAGAAGGATCAAGGAACGCGGCTCAGCGGTAGCTGCGGCCGGGCGCGATCAGGCTCGTGAGCTCGGCAATCGGCTCTGGCGACGGTTTGACGTAGCGACGGACGTTCTCCGGCTTCTTGTGTCGGGACTTCGCCATCAGCATCAACAGGGACGCGCTCTGCTCGCCGAGGTGGATACATCATCCGCGTAGTTCAGGCCGCTCGCTGGTACTCGTGGAGGGTTCGGCCGAGGTCCGGTTCAGGAGTTCGGTGCATCCAGGCCGCGCTGCGCGAGACGCACCTGGAACTGCCCGAGCCGGTGGCCGCCGCCTACGGGGCCACCACGACCGCCCACGCCCGCCTCCTCCTCGCTCTCAACTAGCAGATAGCCGTGCTGGAAGAGCAGGTGAAGGCGCATTTTCTCGCGCACCCGGACGCTGAGACCTACCGCTCGATGCCCGGCATCGGAGAGATCACCGGCGCCCGGGTGCTCGGCGAGTTCGGGGACGACCCCACCCGCTACAGCTCCGCCAAAGCCCGCAAGAACTACGCCGGAACCAGCCCCGTCACCCGGGCCTCCGGCAAGAGCCACTCCGTCCAGGCCCGCTACGTGCGCAACAACCGGCTCGCCGACGCGCTCCAGCGCCAGGCGTTCTCAGCCCTGCGGGCCTCACCCGGCGCCCGCCGCTACTACGACAAGCAACGAGCCCGCGAGGCCGGCTACAACTCCGCCCTCCGGGGTTTTAGGGGATGCGGACGGGTGAGGAGGCGTCCGGCACCCGCAGGGACGGGGTGCCGGAGCCGTCCGCCGGGACCGTCCAGACGTCGGAGGTCCGGCCGTCGCGCCCCGGGAGCGCGTAGGCGAGGGTGTGGTCGTCCAGCCAGGCTGCCTGGTCGTCGACGCTGCGGGTCTCGGCGAGCGGGTGCTCGCGCAGGGTCCGCAGATCGAGGACGTACAGCCGCCAGGGGTCGGTGGCGCCCTCGCGTACCCGCTTCTTGAAGGCGAGGCGGGTGTTGTCCGGGGAGAGCGAGGGGCACTCCACGTTCTCGCGGATCGTGTGCGCCGCCCATCTGCGCATATCGCCCTGGACGAGGTAGGTCTTCCCCCGGGTCGAGACGGTGGCGTAGAAGCGGTTGTCGTCGCGGGCGAAGGTGACGCCCCAGTAATTCACGTCGGGGGAGTGGTAGCGGCGGCCGTCGAGGGTGAGCGGGATCTCCTCCATGTTCTTGATGAGGTAGCCGGTGCGGGTGTCCAGGATCGAGGTGCGGGTGGAGAACGCGGTGGTGGCGTAGGAGTCACCGGTGGCGAACATCGTCCAGGACAGCATCCGCCCGGAGGCGGACACCCGGGCCCGGTTGGGGATGCCGGTGAGCGCGATCCGCCGCTTCTCACGCAGCCGCCGGTCCAGGACCACGGCGTACGACCTGGGCGGGATGCCGGGGCGACGCTGGAGGCACAGCCCCGTACTCGCTGCCGCGTAGAAGCGGTCGCAGGCCGGGCCGCCGGTGGTGCGGCGGTCGGGGTGGCGATCCGAGGCCGGGGCGGCGGTGCCCGGTCGGACGGCCGGTGCGGGGAGGTGGGCCACCCGGCCGGTTCCGGCGCCGGAGCTGCGGAAGTACATCCGGCCGTGGTCGAGGCCGAACGCCGAGGCGGTGTCGGTGGGTTGGGCCTGCCGGGTAGCTCCGAGCGTGTAGACGACGGCGATGGTGGCCAGCAGCGCGGTGGCGGTCACGACCGCGATGACCCGAGCCCGGAGGGAGAGCGCGGCGAGCCGGGAGGAGAGGGAGGTGGGGGGTGGATTCATGTGCGGGACGGTTGCCTTTCCGGGGGGTCCGGGAAGTCGGGGCGATCCGGGGAGGCCAGGGGACCAGGGGAACCTGGCGAGGCCATGGGACCGGTGGAGTCCGGGCGATCCGGCCGTGCCGGAGGCTCCGGACGGGGGAGCAGAACGGCGGCCGCGGCCAGCGCCGTGGCCAGCGCGAGGACGGCGGCGATCAGCGCGGGGCGGGTGCCCCAGAGCGTCCAGGCCGCGCCGAACCCGGCGGCCGCCAACAGTCGGCAGAGCGCCTGCCCCGTCTGAAGCAGCGCCATCCCGCCGGCACGCCGGGCGGCCGGCAGCACCGGCCCGACGAGCGCCATCAGCACCCCGTCGGTGGCGGCGTAGAACACCCCGAGCAACAGCAGCACGCCGACCAGCAGCACCGGTCCGGCACCGGACGTCAGCAGCAGGAGATAGCCGGCGAGCAGCGCCGTGTGCCCGCAGAGGAACGGCACCCGCCGGCCGATGCGGTCGCCGAGCCGCCCGGCCGGCACCGCGAGCAGCAGATAGACCGCCGCCGCGCCCAGCGGCAGCAGCGGAAACCAGCTCACCGCGAAGTCCAGCCGACGCTGCACCAGCAGATAGAGGAACGAGTCACCGATGGTCGCCGCGCCGAGCAGCGCCGCCGCGCCGAAGATGCGCCGGAAGGCGGGGTCGCGGAGCGGCAACAGGACCCGTGCGCGGGGGAGGGGTGCGGTGGATCCCGGTCGGTGGCCTTCGTGCCGGGGCAGCTTGGCCTGCCCCGGTACGAAGGCCACCAGCAGCAGCACGCCCACCACCCCGACGCAAGCGCTCACGACGAACACCGCGTCATACGCATCGGCGGTGGCCCACAGCAGCGCGAACGCCGCGAGTGGCCCCAGCAGGGCGCCGGTGGTGTCCATCGCCCGGTGCACGCCGAAGGCCCGGCCGAGCGCGTCCGGCGGGGCGCTGAGCGAGATCAGAGCGTCGCGCGGACCGGTGCGTACGCCCTTGCCGATCCGGTCGGCGGCGAGGGAGGCGCCGATGCCGAGTGTGCCGCCCCCGGCGAGCAGCAGTCCGAGCCGGGACAGCGCGGAGAGCGCATAGCCGCACCCGGCGACGAGCTTGTGCCGTCCGCCGCGGTCGGCCGCATGCCCGCCCCACAGTCGCACCAGCGCGGTCACACCGTTGTAGAGGCCGTCGAGGAAGCCGAACTGGAGTGGCGAGAGGCCCAGTTGGAGTACGAAGTAGAACGGCAGCACGGCGGTGACGATCTCGGAGGAGATATCGGTGACCAGGCTGACCGCGCCGAGGGCCAGGACCGGCCCGCCGACGCGGCCGCGCGTCACCTTGGTCGCCGTCGCGGCCGCGTCCGTGGTCGCGAGATACATCAATCAGACCGTCCGTGGGTGCGGTTGCCGAACGGCGGTCAGTGGCACTGGTAGGTCGGGCTGCTGTCCTTCGTCTTCTCGTCCGTGCCCACCAGCTTCCATGAGAAGCCGGTGTCGGTGAAGTTCAGCTTCACCACGCCGAAGGCCTTGGTGAGCCGCTTCTCGCTGTTCGGTTGGACCTCTTCGATCTTGTACGGGTTGGCCCCGCCCATTCCGCCGAGGAGTTCGACGATCCCGTTCTCGTCGGCCTTGCCGTTCGGGTCCTGCGGTGCGAAGCGCTCGTAGTGGTGATCGTGGCCGTTGAGGACCAGTTCGGCCTTGGCGTCGTAGAGCAGCTTCCAGAGCGGTCGGCTGACCGGGTCGTTGCCGTGCTCGCCGGAGGAGAAGAGCGGGTGGTGCCAGTAAGCGGCCACACACTTCTTGGAGTTGGCGGCGAGGTCGGCCTTGAGCCAGTTGGTCTGCGCGCGGTCCAGGCTGTTGGAGTCCAGCGCGATGAAGTGCCAGTTGTCCTGGTCGTAGCTGTAGTAGCTCTTGCCCTTCGGGTAGGCGACTGACCCGAAGTAGTCCTTGTACCCGGCCAGTTCGCCGTCCGGGTCGTAGGTCTCGTGATTGCCGGCGACGGGGTGCGTCTTGCTCTTGAAGGCGCCCCACGTCGTGTCGTAGTACTTCTTGAAGTCCTTGAGCCGGGCGTCGTCGTACTGGTTGTCGCCCATGGTCATCACGAACGCCGGGTTGATCTTCTTCACCAGCGCGGCGGTCTTGGGATGTTCGCAGTCGCTGTCGCTCGCCGTGCACTGCTCGGCGATATCACCGGCGGCAACGGCCGTGAACCCGGCGGCGGCGCGCGGTGTGCGGTCGGGGGCGGCGGCCGCGATTCCTGCGGGCGACCACAGCGCCACGCCACCGACCAGCGCGAGCGCTGCGCCGGCGGCGACGGATATTCCTAAGCGGGGGTTCTTGACCAGGGGCCGCAGCGGCTTCAGCGGCTGCACGGGCTTCTTGGCGCGGGGGGTGGACGTCATCTGCGTCGTCTCCTCGATCGGCGTGGGGGGCCGTTCCCGAGGCATCCTGGCCGCGCCTCCATGTACGCGTCAAGGATTCGCCCGCATTATTGTTAGGAAAGTTTCCTACCGCCGAAGAGGATCGGTCGCTACCGGACCCGCTTGCGCCTGGTGGCGTGCTCGATCACGGCGAAGACGTACAGGCGCGCCCCCGTCAGAGTGCGGACTTCGAAAAGCTCTCCCCGCCCAGGCGCAGGACCAGGGCGCGGATCGATCGGATGGTGCGTGGACGTCCACGTCGCAGAGTCGCTCAGTGGAACCTGTCCGGCGACGTGGACCAGGAGTGCCTCTCGTTGAGCCCTTCGGCCGTGCAGCCGGCCAGCCGCTTGTACTCCCTCGACACGCTCTCCGCCCGCTCCCGGGGCAACTCTCCGCCGAAGTCCTCTGCCAGCGCGATGATCTTCTCGGGGCCCAGCTGCCGGTTGGCCAGCACCAGTCGGTTCAGCGGCTCCCGGCGCATCGCCTCGTAGCGCAGCAGCGCCCGGGCCGGGTCGGACTGCCGCGTGAGGCACCAGGCCAGCACCCGGGCGTCGACGATCGACTGCGATCCGCCGTTCATGCCCATCGGGAACATGGGATGCGCCGCGTCGCCGAGCAGCGTGACCCGGTCGAAGCTCCACCGGGGGAGCGGATCCCGGTCGAGCATGGGGTATTCGTAGATTCCCGTGGACTCGCCTATCAGAGCGGGCAGATCGATCCACGGCAGCTTCCAGTCGGACAGCCGCCCGAGTGCCTCGCTGGTGCGGATCGGGCGGCTGGAGCGGTCGAGCGCTCCCGCCCCCTCCTTCTTGCGGATCTCCAGCACCCAGTTCATCAGCGCGTTCCCGCCCTCGGCCGGAGGGTCGACGAGGGGATAGGCGACGAACTTCGATCCCGGTCGGCCCCCCGCCACCACGATCGTGCGGCCGCCGAGGACGTGCGGGTACTCGCTGACGCCACGCCACATATGGACGCCGTTCCAGTGCGTGAGCCCCTCGCCGGGGTGTAGCTGAGCCCGTAACGCGGAGTCGATGCCGTCCGCGCCGATCAGCACGTCGGCCTCCTCGACGCACTCCGCCCCCGATCGGCGGTCCACGAAGTGGGCGCGCACGCCGGCCGGGCGCTGCTCGAAGCGCTGGAACGACATACCCGTGCGGACGGCGTCCTCGCCCATCCGTTGCCGTACCGCCGCCAGCAGCATCATCTGCAGCCGCCCGCGGTGCACCGAGTACTGCGGCCAGCGGTAGCCGGCGATGATGCCGAGGGGCTCCGACCACACCCGCTCGCCGACTCGGTCGCAGTAGAGCAGCTCCCTCGGCGGCAGGCCGATCGCGGCCAGTTCGTCGCCGAGACCCAGCTCGGTCAGTTCGCGTACGGCGTGGGGCAGCAGGTTGATGCCGACGCCGACCGCGTGGATCTCGCGGGCGGACTCGCGGACGAGCGGGCTGAACCCCGCCGTGTGCAGGCTCAGAGCGGTGACGAGACCGGCGATCCCACCACCCACCACGATGATTCTCACTTGTCCCCCATCACGTTCGGCGTCGCACGACAACGGGAACGCCCCGGCGGGGCCGCATGGCCATGATGCTGGCCGGGGTCACCTCCCCCGCCAGTCGCAGTTCGGTCCGCCGCAGCAGCTCGATCAGGATCGTTTTCAGCTCGGCCGTCGCGAACGGCGAGCCGATGCACCGGTGCGCGCCGCCGCCGAAGGGCAGAAAGGTGGACGGCGTCGCCGGGCGGTGCGCGGGGTGCCCGGGACTCCAGCGCTCGGGCAGGAACTCCGTTGGCTGAGGCCACACCTCGGGCATCCGGTGAGTGACGTACGGGCTGATGGCCAGACGGCGGCCGGCCCGGATGGTGTGGCCGGCGAACTCGAAGTCCTGGGCCGCGACCCGGGGCAGGACCACGACCGGCGGGTGAAGCCGCAGGGCCTCCTGCACGACCGCGTCCACATAGGGCAGCCGCTCCAGAGCTTCGCCGGTGAGCTCGGCGTCCCCGAGGACGGAGTCGACCTCCTTGCGGGCGTCGTCCCACACGCCCGGAGTGTGGAGCGCCGCGTGCACGGTCCACCCCATGGCCGCGCTGGTTGTCTCGTACCCCGCGACGATCAGGCTGATCACCTGATCCTCGAGCTCGCGGTCGCCCAGGCTGCGCCCCTCGGAGTCCCGGGCGGCCAGCAGCATCCCCAGCCCGTCGCCTCCCTCGGCCTCGCAGCCTCCCGCTCCCGCTGCGCCCGGTCCTCTGGCGCGACGGCGGCCGATCTCGGCTTGCACCCTGGCCGCCACCTGCCGACGGGCTTTTCTCGCCCTGGCCGTCATGGGGTTGGGAATCCCGGTCAGGAAGAGCTGCATGCCCAGGGGGAGGTCCGTGGAGTTGAGCGCGATCTGCAGCCGTGCTCCGATCATGTGGTTGTCCGTCGCCAGCGGGGCGCCGTAGAGAGCCTCGACCGTATTGCGGCGGATCACCGAGCGCAGCGCCTGGTAGAGATCGATCCTTCGGCCGCTCTCCCAGGTCTCCACGGCCGCCGCCGTGTTCCGTGCCATCAGGCGTACGTACGCGTCGATGCGCCGCCGGTGGAACGCGGGGAGCGTCAGATGACGTCGCCTCTGGTGGTCCGGGCCGTCCGTGACGAGCAGCGCGGTGTCGCCCAGGACGGGCAGCATCACCTCGAACGAGTCGCGCCAGGAGAAGAGTGAGGGGTTGGCGAAGACGAAGGAGTTCGCCTCCGGTCCGAAGACGAAGGCCGTGCGCTGTGAGCCGTATCCGACGCCCACCACGGAGCCGTGGGCACGGTACGCGTCCATCATCCCGGTGAAGGGGTCGAGGGCGAACTGGAGCACCCGGCGCGGGGAGAGGCTGGGCATGGTCCGGCTCATCGGCCGTCCTCCGGCGAGGAGCGGTCCGTGCCGCGAACGTCCGACTGGTGCGGGCGAGGGCTGACCAGTGCGTCCATCTCTGGGAGCAGCAGTCGCATGGTGCGCAGGATCCGTTGGGGCGCGTCGCGGAACGCGCCGTCCAGAGAGCCGAGTTCGTCGAGGGACTGCCGCAGATGCTGATTCGCGGTCGCGACGGCGGTCGCCACGGATCCGCTGTTCTCCAGGACCCGGATGGCCTCCGCGACGGCCTCTGGGCCGGCGCCCGGCCCGATCAGGGGACGCAGCCGGGTGCCCGCCCGGCGCAGCCCATGGATGACGGGCAGGGTATAGACACCGTGCGACAGGTCGGCGCTGTGGGGTGTGGCGCCCGCCGGTCCCGCCGGGGGCCGAAGGTCGCGTACGTCATTCCAGATCTGGAAGGCCACACCAAGTTCGTACGCGTACGAGGCCAGCACCTTGGTCTGGCGGCTGCTCGCACCCGCCGTCAGCCCGCCCAGCAGGGCGCTGAGGGAGAGCAGCTCGGCGGTCTTCCCGGAGATGGAGGCCATATAGCTCTCCACCGAGCGTTCCGGGCGTCCGATGTCGTGCAGCTCCATGAGCTGGCCCACGCAGATGCGCTGCGCGCACCGGACCGCGGCCCTGGACTCCTCCGTGCCGAGCGAGGCGGCCTGCCCCAGAGCGGTGGTCAGCAGATAATCGCCGAGGACGAGCGCCACATCGTCTCCGTAGCGCGCGTTGGCCGTGGCCCGCCCGCGGCGCTCGGCGGCTTGGTCGCACAGATCGTCGTGGTGCAGCGTGGCGAGGTGGAGCGTCTCCACGGCGGTCGCGGCGGTGACGGTCCGCTCGGACGTGGGCGTGTCACCGGCGACGAGATACGCGGAGGTCAGGGTCAGGCTCGGCCGCAGGTACCGGCCTGGCCGCGCCGCGAGATGGCGCAGCGCCTCGTCGATCCGCCGGTCGCCTGTCGTAAGGGATGTGAGCACTCTGTCGTGGACGCGGGCGAGATCGCCGCGGAGCGCGGGGAAATCCTCGGCGAGCTCGGCCGACGTCGCGTCCTGGGCCCGGGGCGGGCCGCTCTCGGCGCCCATCTCAGAGCCACGCTCCGACCGAGAAGAGCACGAAGTCGGTGATCATCAGGTGGTAGAGCCAGGCCCAGGAGATCATCTCCGGCCCGATCCGGGACCGGGAGACGGACCACACCAGGGCAGCCGCCCAGGGCAGGGTCACCGCGGGGAGCAGGACGGTCGCGGAGTCCAGGCGGAGCGCCAGGGCGAGGACGACGAGGTAGAACCCGAGGAGGCAGCAGGCGTAGAGGGCCTTGGTCACCGCGGGGCTGACGACGTGGGGGAGCGTGGTCTTCCCGGCCGCCCGGTCCTTGTCGACGTCCCGCGCGTTGTTGTGCAGCATCAGCCCGGCGAAGAGGAACCCGGGGCCCAGCGACGCCAGGACGATGGTGCCGTCCACGTGCCCGACGTTCAGCCAGGCGAGGATGAGGGTGACGCCGGCGCCCGTCACAACGAAGTCGAGCAGCTCGCCCATGGCCCGGTGGCCCAGAGGCCGGGGCCCGCCCGCGTAGCTGAAGTACGCCAGATAGCACAGGGCGATCAGCGGCAGCAGCCACAGGCTGGTGGTGATCGCGAGCACGGCGAGGCCGACCCAGGCGACGCCGAAGCAGGCGAGGCCGACGGTACGCAGCCGCCGCATGTCCAGTCCCAGGGCGAGAGAGCTCTGCGGTCGCACCCCGCCGGGCTGGTCGAGCCCGCGTACGTAGTCCTCGTAGTCGTTGATGAATCGCCGTCCGGCGCAGTCGGGCACCAGGATGAGGAGGGTCAGCGCGACCCGCCAGGCCGACAGGTCGCCGCTGTGGTGGGCAGCGGAGATCGCGTACGCGCCCTGAAGGACGACGACGAAGAGGAGAGGCGGTCCCGAGGCGACGATCCAGGCGGCCAGGGTGGGCTGACGCGCTCCGGAGGCGGCTTGCGCCGACGTCATGCCCGCCCCCTTTCACCGGGTACGGCGAGCTTGGTGCCGGCCGCCTGGAACATGACGTTGGTGGACTTCGTCGTGGCCATGCGTACGGTTCCCTTGCGACCGAAGAACCAGGGGATAAGGTCGGTGGCCCGGGGCCAGAGCCCGTACATCCGCAGCGGGACGCCGTGGTGTTCGGCCACCAGGGCCAGCCGGATCCGGTCGATGAACAGCCTGTGGTCGTGCGTGCCTTTCAGCGCCATGCCCGGCAGCGGTAGATTCTCGGTGAGCGTCACGATGAGAATGCGCGCCAGCAGTGTGTCGGCGATGGTGTCGAGCAGCAGGAATCCGCCCGGCCGCAGAATTCGGCAGCATTCGGCGACCACAGCATAGGGTTCGTCGAAATGCTCCAGGCACTGGCCCGCCACGACGACGTCCACGCTCCCGTCGTCGAAGGGAATCTTGGTCACATCGGTGTGGACCGTCTCGTCGACGCCGTGCGCACGGGCCACCTCCAGCGACCGCTGGGACTGGTCCACGCCGATGTGGCGGTAGCCCTTGCCCTGGATGTGGGGGTGGAGCAGGCCGCCGCCGCAGGCGACGTCCACCAGCGTGGCGCCCGGTCCGGCGGCCGGCGGAATCATCTCGCCGCGTTTCGCGGCGATCCAGCTGAGTGCGGTGAAAGGACCGCGCGGATTCCACCATTGGTCCGCCAGGTCGTCGTACTGAGTGAGATCGTTGGCGGAGACGATCCTTTTCTTCATCTGTCCCCCTCAGAGTTAGCGTGAATAGCGCCCCATTGCCATGACCGGATACAGCTGGCGGTACATGGGGTAGCTCATGTAGAACTGCCGGGGCAGGACGGTTCCGGTGAACGTCTCCTCGTCCCAGCTGCCGTCCGCGTTCTGCGTCATGGCGAGCCAGCCCAGGGCGCGCTGGACGCGTCCGTCCCCGGCGGCGACGCCCGCCGCGTGCAGGGCGAGCAGGGCCCAGGCCGTCTGGCTGGGTGTGGAATCTCCCCGTCCGTGCAGCGCCGGGTCCTCGTAGGACTGCACGCCTTCGCCCCAGCCGCCGTCAGTATTCTGACGGCCGGTCAGCCATCGGACGGCCCGTCGCACGGCGTCGTGGTCTTCGGGGACGCCGGCGCGGCGCAGCGCGGTGACGGCCGCGCCCGTGCTGTAGAGGTAGTTGACGCCCCAACGCCCGTACCAGGAACCGTCCTTCTCCTGGTGGGTCAGGAGCCACCGCACGGCCTGGCGCACGCGCGGGTGGTCCCGCAGCCCCTGGGCGGCCAGTGCCTCGAGGGCGTGGGCGGTGATGTCCGGGCACGGCGGGTCAGTGAGCTCGGTGAAGTCGAGAGTCGCCAACTTGCTCGCGATCAGGGAGGTGTTGTCGGCGTCGTATGCGGCCCAGCCGCCGTCGCCGCACTGCATCGTCAGCAGCCAGTTGATGCCCCGGTTGACGGCGCCGCGCCGGGCCGCGGCCGCCTCCGGGTCCTCCGGCTGCACCCGTGAGAGGGCCTCGAGAACGACGGCGGTGTCGTCGCAGTCCGGATAGCTCTTTTCGACGAACCCGACCGACCAGCCGCCCGCCGCGCTGCCCGGCCGGGCCACGGCCCAGTCGCCGTAGGCGCGGACCTCCTGACCCGCCAGCCAGTCGGCGGCCCGCAGCAGCGCGGGATGATCCGCCGGAAGCCCGGCGTCGAGCAGCGCCCAAACGCACAGCGCGCTGTCCCACACGGGGGTGGGCATGCAGTTCATCCGGCGCATCGGCCCCTCGGGCGACTCCAGCCACACCGCGAAGCTGTCCAGGCCCTCGAGGCCCCGCTGGATCTCCGGATCCTTCGCGTCCTTGCCCGCTGCGTACAGCCCCAGCAGGCAGAAGACCGAGGCGACGTTGCACGCCAGCCACGCGCCGTCCGCCTCCTGCCGGTCGAGGATCCACTGGATGGAGCGGCGGACCGCGCGCCGCCTGAGGGGGCCTGGAGAAAGGCGGTTGAGGCCACGCGCGCCCTGGTCCAGGAGCTGCCCGAGGCGTGGAGGGGAGGATCGGGAGTGGTGCCGGGCGTCCGCCGACTTGCTCCCGACGGAGTGGAGTTCGTCCAGCCGGAAGCCCGGGTCGACGACCGGCCGCCGGTCATGGACCAGGCCCAGCGGCACGAGGGCGAGCCGGGTCCACGTGGAGAGCTTGTACAGAGACATGGGCGCCGCGGGCGGCAGCAGGACGACCTCGGGCAGGACCGTGGGCACGCTGTCCCAGGAGCCCTGGCCGAACAAGGCCAGCCAGATCTTGGCTTCGAGCCGACAGGATGCCAACCCACCCTGTGACCTGACGAATTGGGCGGCCTCCCGCATATGGGGACGCTCGGGCCCGTCTCCCGACAGGCGGAGCGCGAGGTAGGCCTCTACGGTGGTCGAAAGGTCGCCGGGACCGTGCGGATAGATCGTCCAGCCGCCGTCCGGGGACTGCTGCGACCGAATCCAACGGGCACTTGCGGACACCGTCTTCTCGTCGCGTACGCCCAGCAGTTCGCGGATGAACACGTCGACGGCGTCGACCATGACGTTGGCGTCCGGGCAGCGCGACCACCAGCCGTCCGCGTCCTGCATGGCCAGCAGCCGCTCGATGCCGCGTTCCAGGACCAGCTTCGTATCCGGGGTATCCAAGTGCATAGACCCACTCCTGACAATTTGTCACCAAAGTGGTACACATGTGCCGATCCGACAGTGTAGGCCGGACGATTCACTTCTTTCCAGAAGGCCTCATCGGCCGCAAGGGAGGCTGAGTGTCTTGAAACTTTTGGTGGTCGGAGCCGGGGTCGGCGGCCTGGCCGTCGCGCGCGGAGCACTCGTCGCAGGCCATGACGTGCGCGTCTTCGAACGCGCCGAGAAGCCGCGCACCACGGGCGCCGCCATCACCGTCTGGGCCGGAGGCGTCGGAATTTTGCGCGAGTTCGGCGTGCGCCTCGACGAGGCCGGCGCCCGAATCGACAGCATCGACGCCCGAACCGACGCGGGAGAACGCCTCTACACGATCGACGTCCTCACGTCGACGAAGCGACTGGGCCACGAGAGCCTGACCGTCCCGCGCCGGTCGCTCCTGGAGCGGCTGGCCGAAGGTCTGCCGTCCGGGACCATCGAGTACGGTCGGGACTTCAACCGCTTCACCGACGACGGGAAACGCGTCACGATCACCTTCGCGGACGGCTCCACGGCCACCGGGGACGTACTGATCGGCGCCGACGGGCACCGCTCGGCGGTCCGCCGGCAGCTCTGGGGGCACGACCCCACGGCGCCCGCCGGGTGGGCCACCTGGCAGGGCCTCGGGACCTTCCTCGCCGATGTCACCGGCCCGCACCACGGGATCATGATCAACGGCCGTGACGGCTTCTGCGGCCTGATGCCGGCGGGGGAGGGCCTGCTGCAATGGTGGTTCAGCTACCCGTGCACCACCGACCGCGGTGGCCCGCACCTGCCGACGCTGCGCCGCCGCTACGGCGCCTGGGCTGATCCGGTGCCGCTGGTGCTGGAGAAGGTTGACGAGGCGGAGATCGAAATGTTCCCGCACTACACCCACCGCGTCCCGCCCCGATGGGGCACAGGCCGCGCCACGCTGGTCGGCGACGCGGCCCACACCATGCCGCCCGTCGTCGCGCAGGGCGCCAACCAGGCCCTTGAGGACGCGTGGGTGCTCACCGGACGGCTGACCGAGACGACCGCCCGCGGCCCCGACGGCACGGCCGATACGCTCCGCGGCTACGAACGCGCCAGACGCCGCAGGGCCGCGCCGATCGCGCGGCTCGCCGCCACGGAGTACACCTACCGCTACCGACCGCCGGTGATCGACCGGCTGACTCCCAGCCCTGTCGTGAGCTGGGCGTACCGCCACTGGCTCACACAGACCAGCGACTACCTGCGCGGCTCGGGCCGACGGAGGACCCGCTGAGCTTGGCGTCCCGCCGGGCGGGCCTGCGGCAGGGGGTCACTTCCTCTGGCAGGGGGTCACTTGCTCAGGAAGGTGAGGAGCGCGGTGTTGACCTCCTCCGCGTGGGTCCACAGCAGTCCGTGCGGGGCGCCCTCGACCTCTACATAGTCGGCGGACGGGAGCGCCTGGTGGAAGGGCCGGGCGGTTCCCTCGGCGGGCAGGATCCGGTCGGCGGTACCGTGCAGGATCAGGGCCGGCACGTCGATGGCCGGGATGTCGGCACGGAAGTCGGTGTACCAGGTCGACGGCGCGGCAGCGGCGGCGAAGAAGCCGCCGCCCGCGGCGACGTTCCAGCTGTTGCGGACCGCCTCCTCGCTGATCCTGGTGCCGAGGTTCTCGTCGAGGTTGTAGAAGTCCTTGTAGAAGGCGGTGTAGTACGCGTAGCGGTCCGCCTTGACGGCCGCGACCACGCCGTCGAAGAACTCCTTCGGGGCGACCCCGTCCGGGTTGTCCTCGCTCTTCAGCAGGCAGGGCTCCAGCGAGGCCAGGAAAGCGACCTTGGCGATCCGGGCGGAGCCGTAGCGGGACACGTACCGGGCGACCTCACCGGTACCCATCGAGAACCCGACGAGGACGGCGTCCCGCAGGTCGAGGGTCTCCAGCACGGTGTTCAGGTCGGCCGCGAAGGTGTCGTAGTCGTAGCCGGTCGTCGGCTGGCTGGACTGCCCGAAACCGCGGCGGTCGTAAGTGATCACACGGTAGCCCGCGTCGAGCAGCACGGCGCTCTGCCGCTCCCAGGAGTGGCCGTCGAGCGGGAATCCGTGGATGAGGACGACCGGCTGCCCGGTTCCGTGGTCCTCGTAGTAGAGGTCGATGGTGGTGGAGTTCTCCTGACCCACGGTGATGTATGGCAAGGTCGCGTTCCTTCGTCCGGAGTGACTGGCGCGCGCAGGACCACGCTCTGTCTCGATGAGGCAGGGCGCTGTACGGACGGCATCGACCCATCGGCGTCCGACGTCCGGGCTTCGCGGCACGGGATGTCATCACGCTAGGGCGACATCGCGCCGCCTGTTGTCCTCGAACGCACCGCTTCTTGCCTGAGAGTGCCAGGAAGGGACCGCCTGCGCCGGTCCCGCCCGGGCCCGTTACCGGCCTGATCTTGAGTGCTGCCTGCTGAGCGGACCGAGGTGGCGATCACCCACGTGGGGAACCGGTTATCAGGGGGATCCCGCGGACCGGGTGCTTGCTCAGGATAGAGACCCGGTTGAAAGCGTTGATGGTGATCGCCACCCAGATCACCGCGGAGATCTCGTCGTCGTTGAGGACGTGGCGAGCTGTTTCGTAGGCGCTCTCCTGCGCGACGGCGTTCGCGGGTTCGGTGGTCGCCTCCGCCAGGGCGAGTGCCACGCGTTCCCGTTCCGTGAACAGTTCGGTGTCGCGCCAGACGGCCAGCACGCCCAGACGCTGGGTGGTCTCACCAGCGCGCAGCGCGGCCCTGGTGTGCACGTCGAGGCAGTAGGCGCAGCCGTTGATCTGTGACACGCGGAGGTTGATCAGTTCTACCAAGCTGCGGTCCAGCCCCGACTCGGCGGCGACCGCGCGGACCGCGTCGGCCGTCTCGACCAGTGCGTGGTATGCCTTGGGGCTCTGCTTGTCGATGAAGACACGCCGGCTCGCGGGGTCTGCTGTGGTGTCACTCAACGTGGACTCCTTCAGGGCCGCTCCCGGCCCTCGTTCGCTCTGCCGTGCATGTGAGGGGGCTGAGACTTACTATCAGGCGCGATGATTGAATATAAAATCATCCTCGGGTGCGAGAGGGGCGTGCGATGAGCAACGTCGAAGTGGATCCCGCCGAACTGCGCTGCGGCGCCGCGGACCACGGTGAGGCCGCGCCGCCGGTCGACGTGCTGACCGCGCGGGACGTCCCGTTGGGCGGGCCACGAGGGACGACGGTGCGGCGCACGCTGCCGCAGCGGGCCCGGACGCTGATCGGGGCCTGGTGTTTCATCGACCACTACGGCCCCGACAACGTCGCTGACACGGGCGGCATGGACGTCGCTCCCCATCCGCACACCGGCCTGCAGACCGTGAGCTGGCTGTTCAGCGGAGAGATCGAGCACCGCGACAGCCTGGGCAGCCACGCGCTCGTACGGCCCGGCGAGCTGAATCTCATGACCGGCGGGTACGGCATCTGCCACTCGGAAGTCTCCACCACCCGCACCACGACCCTGCACGGCGTCCAGTTGTGGGTGGTGCTGCCCGAAGAACACCGGCACACCAGCAGGGACTTCCGGCACTACGTGCCGAGCCCGGTCCGGGTGGGCGGGGCAGACATCAGAGTGTTTCTGGGATCCCTCGCCGGGGACACCTCTCCGGTGCGAACGTTCACGCCCTTGCTCGGCGCCGAACTCGTCCTTGAGCCGCGCTCGACGGTCACACTCCCGGTGGATGCCGCCTTCGAGCACGGCCTTCTCGTCGACCAAGGGGACGTCCGCATGGCCGGAACACTCCTGCGCCCGGCGGAGCTGGGCTACCTCGGCACGGGAAACCACACACTGACGCTGACGAACGAGACGGACACCCCTGCCCGGGCGGTGCTGCTCGGCGGGATGCCGTTCGAGGAACAGATCGTCATGTGGTGGAACTTCATCGGCCGCAGCCACGAAGACATCGTCGAAGCCAGGGAAGCGTGGCAGAACGCATCCGACCGCTTCGGCAGGGTCGATGGTTACGACGGCGACCGCCTTCCCGCGCCCGCCCTTCCGAAAGCCACCATCTCGCCGCGCACAAACCCACCGCGCCACTGAAAGGCACACGATGACAAAGCCAGCCGCCGCTCCGACCGTCCAGCGAGTGGACGCCAATGACCGGTACGAAATCCTGGTAGACGGCGAAACCGCCGGCCTCACCGCGTACCGCGACCGCGATGACCAGCGCGTTTTCTACCACACCGAAATCGACGACGCCTTCGCCGGGCAGGGCCTGGCCTCGCTCCTCGTCCAGCAGGCCCTGACCGACGTACGTGCCTCCGGGAAGCGCATCGTGCCGGTCTGTCCCTACGTGGCGAAGTTCCTCGAGAAGCACGACGAGTTCGCCGACATAGCCGACCCCGTGACCCCCGAAGTCCTGCAGTGGCTGGCGACCGTGCTGCCGCGGTGACTGCCCGCCGCGCCGCCTGCTCCGACGCCGTCAGACCTCCGGGACAACAAGCGTGTGGGGGCAGGAGGGGCATGCTCAGTTCGCGCTCAGCTTGTCCCTCAGCTGGCCGCGAGAGGTGATCCCGAGCTTCGGGAAGATGCGGTACAGGTGCGCGCCGATCGTTCGCGGTGACAGATACAGTTCCTGACCTATCTCCTTGTTGGACAGACCTTCCGCCGCGAGCTGGGCGATCTGCAGCTCTTGAGGCGTAAGCAGGTCCCAGTCGGTACGGCTTTGACGCTTGCTGCCCTCGCCTGCCGAGCGGAGTTCGTGGCAGGCGCGTTCGCACCAGGGCTCCACACCGAGGACCGCGAAGGACTCTCGGGCGATCCGGAGCGGGGTGCGGGCTTCCATCACGCGGCGACGCCGTCGGAGCCAGGCGCCGTAGGCGAGCATGAGTCGGGCGCGGGCAAAGGGCGCATGGGACATGTCCAGATCGAGCGCCGATCGGAAGCGCTCTTCCGCATGCTCATCGTCGGAGAGCAGCGCACGGGCGAATCCCAGGTTTATCCGGATCAGTTGGGCCTCGCTGGATCCGGCGGACGCGTCGAGCTGTTGCAACGCGGCCCTCGCCATGGCTCGTTGATCATCGTCCGTTGCGGCCTCGGCCAACTCCGCGATGGCGGTGGTCTGCAGGAACGGATGGTAGGCCGGATCGCTCGGGTCGAACACCCGCCAGATGCAGTGGAACGCCTCGGCGTGGTTGCCGGCGGCGAGCCCGATCCGGCCGCGCGTGATCTGGATGAACGCGAGGTTGGAGGGATTGGCCACGGACAACCCTTGACGCTCCGCCTCGTCGATGACGGAGAGCGCCGTGTCCAGATCTCCGTGCAATGCGGCGAACTGAGCCTTCGCGATTCGCGCGCCGGCCAGCCAGCGCGGCTGTGCGTTCTCCTCGGCCAGACGCATCGCCTCGGCCACAGCCGGGAGTCCGGTCTCCCAGTCGACGGTGTGCACGGTGCTGAAGGCGAGGGACACCAGTGTCTGGGCCAGCAGGCCCAGACAGCCTTGGGCACGCAGCCCGGCCGCCGCGTGCCGGAGAAATCCGGTGGCGTGGTCGTACGCGTTCGCCATCGTGGCCGCCGTGCCCAGGGTGGCAGCGGCCAGAAAGTCGTACCCGCCCTGACGTTCGACGCGCTCCAGGCGTTCGAGCACCGTCGCCGCCCGCTCCACCGGGGTGGCCGCGGCCAGTGTGTACACCAGGTCCGGGTGGAGTTCCGGAACGGGTAGCCGCTCGGCCGCAGCCACCACGCGTTCCCGTAGTTCCCGTCCGGGGTCGGACCACCAGCACCGCCGCGCGGCTGCGCGCAACAGCCGCAGGGCCAGTTCGGGATCGCCGGCCTCGGAGGCCCGCTCCGCTGTTGTGATCAGTAGATGGAGCCGGGGAGTGCTCCCCGCGACATCCACTTCGAGCCCCTCGCGCAGCAGGAGCAGTCGTGCCCGCTCCAGCACGCCGAGCTCCAGCGGTTCGGCCTGCTGCAACAGGCTTGACGCTCGGTCCGTCTGGCCGAGTTCGAGGCCCAGTTCCGCGGCACCCAGGAGGCGTGCCACTCTTCCGGAAGGAATTTCGCTCAATGTTGTGGCGCGTTCCAACGCCGACATGGCCACCGCGGCGGCGCCACGTCCTTTCGCTCGCAGAGCCACCTGGTCCAGTTGCCGCGCCACCGCTTCGTCGGGACGACCGATGGCCGCAGCACGGTGCCATGCCTGCCGGTCAGGCTGTCCGTGAAGGATGTCGGCCAGTGCGCCGTGGGCGGCAAGACGGTCCGCGAGCGTTGCCGAGCCCAGGACGGCCGAGCGCACCAAGGGGTGGGTGAAGTCGATGCGGCACTCATCGGCGGACACCAGACGTGCGGCGATGGCGGGCTCCAGGGAGCGTGCGGAAATCTCTGTGCCCGTGAGTATCGAAGCGGCGGCCAGCACATCGATCGGCGCACCGCCGCCGTCGTCGGCGGCGGTGACGAGCAGCGCACTGCGTGTGTCGGACGGCAGATCGGCCAGGCGCGAGGCGAAAGCACGCTCGAGTCTGGCGGTGAGCGGGAGTGCTGTCGATGCCACGGCCCCGGAGGTCTCCCCGTCAGCGCCGAGGGTGATCGGGAGCTCGATCAGCGCCAACGGGTTGCCGGCAGCCGTCTCCACCACACGGCGACGTACGCCTGGGTCGAGACCGGGTTCGCGGGCGTCCAGCAGAGCATCGGCCGCGGCCGGCTCCAGGGGCTTCAGGTGCAGTTCGCGGATGTCAAGGGTGCCCAGCGACGCCGCGTGACCTTCACGGAGGGCAAACAGCAGGCCGAGAGGTTCGGCGCCGACGCGCCGTGCGATGAATCCGAGAACGTTCAGGGTCGGGACGTCGAGCCACTGGGCGTCGTCCACGATCAGCAGAACGGGGGTATCGGCGGTCGCCTCGACGAGCAGGCTGAGCGTGGCCAGGGCGATCATGAAGAACTGGGGCGCGGAGGCACTGGGGGACGGCTCTGCCATGCCGAAGGCGCCCCGCAGCGCATCCGCCTGGATGGGAGGAAGGTGCGAGACCCGATCCACCATGGTCCGGGTCAGCTGGTGCAGCCCCGCGAACGGCAGATGGGTCTCCGCCTGTACACCTGACGCCTTGAGGACCATGAATCCTGAGTTCTGGGCCTGGGTGACAGCGTGGGCCAAGAGGGAGGACTTGCCGATCCCCGGGGCTCCCTGAATCAGCAGTGCACTGCCGCGCTCCGGTAGTCCGTCGACCCATTCGTCGACAGTCGCCAGCTCCTTGTCCCTACCGAACAGTATGTTGCCCGACATCCGATGTTCCCCTGCGCCACTGTTCTGACCTGGACAGGAACAGTCTAAGTGCGCGCAGAGAACACCAAGGCGCGCTGAGAATCACCTGTCTCTCGGCGCATCGCCTCCTCACAGTCACTTCGCAGTCATCATGCCGACGACGTAAGTCATTCGGCGTTCCACGATGGACGCTGTGCCGAGCCGACGGCTTGTGCGGCGGTGGGTTCCGGCACGCGTGACCGGCTGGAGGACTCCTATGACACCTGTGATCGACACGGCCAGATTTCCGGACTGCGGGAACAGGATTCGCCGCTGGAGCCGGGCTGTCTCCATGGCCACTCTGCCGGTGACGGTTGCTTCGTACGGGGGGCCATCACTGGAAGGCCGGATGACGACCCAGCCACTGGGGCACTTGCTCTTCGTCACGACAGATGCGGATCCGCAACGCTTCATCCGCAGTCGACGACGGATCGCCCGTGATGCCGGGCAGACCGAGGGCTTCGTGGTGGTCGCCGTCGTGGGGGCCACCAGTGCTGTGCTCCAGCAGGGCGGAAGAACGGCTGAGCTCGCCGCCGGAACACTTGCCCTTTGGGACACGGAGCGCCCGCATGTGGTCGACTTTCCGCACGGTGTAGCCATCACGGCTTGCCTCGTCCCTCGCCGCGTTCTCGGCGTACGGGACGACCAACTGGAGCGGGTGACGGCCACTGTGATCGACGCGGCCGGTCCGGTGGCCGCCCTGGTCGGACCGCTTCTCGTGACGATGGCCGAGAAAGCCGCGGACTGCCCTGAGCGTGTTGCCGGCCGCCTGGCCCGCAACTTCACTGACTTGGTGGCCACCCTCATCACCGAGCGGGCCGCCGGTGACGTGGCGGGCACGGTCGGTTCCCGAGACCGCCAGACCTGGGAAGTCTGCGCCTACGTGGACCGACACCTCGGGGATCCGGGGCTCGGTCCGGACACCATCGCGGCTGCTCACCGGATGTCCGTCCGGTCCCTCCACAAGCTCTTCGAAGGGGAAGGGATCACGGTCAGTCGCCTGATTCAGCGCCGTAGGCTGCGGGAGTGTGCCAGGGATCTCGCCCAGGGCGACATCGGTGAGAGGACAGTCTCCGGCGTGGCCCGGCGGTGGGGCTTCACCAATCCGGCCCACTTCAGCCGACTCTTCCGCGATGCGTACGGCATGTCGCCGAGCCAGTGGCGTGACACTCGGGCCGGCGCTACTGATCGCGTCCGCCTGCCACTCGACGTCGAGGAAGACGATCTCTGTCATGCTCCGCGTCGTCACGAGAAGCACGACCGCAGACCCGCAGTGACGAAGCACTCGCAGACGGTGGGTTTGACGTGCCGCGAGGCGGCCACGCATGGCGAGCCCGCGGAGAGCCGCGACCCGCTGGGCGTCACGCACGCCCTCGGGCGTTTCCATGCCGACGGAGAACGTGAGCCCGCGACCGGTCTGCCACCCGAGGTGCTCGCCGGTCCTTCCGGCGCTGAGATCTTCCGGCACCGGCAGGCGACCCCGAAGGGCGCAGTCACCAGTCGGCACGGGCTGAGCCCGGCTTCGGCCGGCGAGTGCGCACAGGAAGGCGCGTGAGTGGCGGCGTCAGGCGGATCGCTGTCCCGTAATGGTCTGCGTGGCCGAGAGGCCGAGCTCGAAGAGCTGCGGGCACTGATCGCCTCGGTGGCCCGGACCGGAAGCGGCGGCTTGGCCCTGATCCAGGGCGAACCGGGCATCGGCAAAACCACGCTGCTCGCCGAGGCCGTCACCAGCGCCAGGTCAGCGGGATTCTCAGTCGGCCTCGGCAAGGCCGATGAGCTGCATCGCATCGTCCCGCTCTCGTCGCTGGCGACCTGCATCCTGCACGGCGATCAGCCGCTGCTGTCCGGCGATGCCCTTGTCGATCTTGCGCGCAATCACGATCAGCGGATCTGGCTGGTGGAGCGCCTGGCGGAGGCGATCGAAGCCAGAGCCGGCAGCGTGCCGGTGCTGATCGCTCTCGACGACGTGCAGTGGGCCGACCCGCTGAGCCGGTTCGCCCTGAAGCAGCTTCCGACACGCTTGCGGACCTCGCCGGTCCTGTGGTTGCTGACCGGGCGACTGGAGCCCGCTGGTCCAGCGGAGGAGGTCGTCGCAGCCGCGATGGACACACTCCCGACGCTCACTGTGCCCTTGGGGCCACTGCCCGGCGCCGCCATCGGCCAACCGGCCGGCGACACATTGGGTGCAGGCGTTGACGAACGGGTACGGGACTTGCCCGACGGAGCCGGCGGGAACCCGCTTCCGGCGGTCGAGATGCCCGCGGGCCTGCGGACCGTCGAGGCCTCGGGTGAGCCTGTGCCCCCAGGGCTCGTGGTGGGTGTGCGCGCCAGGCTCAGATCCCTGCCGCCCAGCACACTGCGCTTCCTTCAGATGGGAGCGGTGTTGGGACGCAGGTTCGGCTTCCACGACGCCGCCGCGCTCTGCGGCCAACCGTCCGCAACGTTGATCGCGGCGCTCGAGGAGGCGGTGCGCGCCGGGCTCCTGGACGACGACGGGGATCATCTGACCTTCCGGCATGATCTGCTGCGCCAAGCGATCTACGTCGACATCCCGCCGTCAGCCCGGAAGGCTCTGCACCGAGAGGCTGCCCACCAGCTTGTCTCCGCGGGCCGCCAGCCGATCGACGCGGTGCCGCACATCCTCAGGGGCGCCCTGCCCGGAGACGAGGAAGCCGTGGCACTGCTGCGGCAAGCCGCTGACGACGTACTGCCGGTCACGCCGGGCCTCGCGGCCGACCTGATGACGCGCGCCCTGGAATTGGTGCCGTCCGCGCGGCCGTTGCGGTTCGACGTGGGTGAGCAGGCGATCGTCTGCCTGACTCGGGCCGGCAGGAGTCGAGAGGCGCTGTTGACCGGCGACCGGCTGCTGATCCTCCGACCGCCACTGGAGGCATTCAGTCGGCTCCAGGCTGCCCTCGGCGGGACGCTGTGGAACATGGATCTCGCTGAGGAACTACGCCGACGGGCCGAATCGGCCCTCGCGATCGGCGTCGCCGCCCCGGAGGTCGGGGCGAGGCTGGCCGCTCTGCGGGCGCTGGCTTTGTCCCGGGACCATGATCTTGTCGCGGCGCGCGAGGCCGGCGAGACCGCGCTGCGTGCCGCTACCGCGATCGGTGACCGGGAGGCGCACGTCCTGACGCTGTCCGCGCTCGGCGAGATCGCGCAGAACGCGGGTGAGAACGTCGTCGCGCTGGAGTGCTTCAGCGCACTCAGTGCCGTCGATTCCGCTTTCCTTCCCGAAGAGATCGTCGCGCACCTGCACGTGGACGACTTCGAGTCCAGCGAACGCCTGCTCCTGCAGGCAGCAGACCACGCCGGGTCGATGCGTCAGGCAATGATGCTGTGGGCACAGGGCCAGCACGATCTGGGGCTTGGCAGGCTCGCCGACGCCGACGCCGGCTTGGTGACAATGGAGCGACTGGAAGACGACGTACAGGTACCCGTCCAGCAGGTGAACGCTCGCGTGATCCGCTCCTGGATCGCCCTGCTGCGCGGCGATCGGGAAGCGGCGCGGGAGCACCTGGCCGCAGCGCAAGAAAGACTGACCGTCAAACCGAACCCGGGCAACACGGCAGCGGTGCGCTTCCTGGAAGCGGTCCACGCCGAGGCCGACGGGGAGATCGGGCTTGCCATCGACAAGATGCGACAGGTGCAGCGGAAAGGCTTCTTCATGCGCTGGCCACTGTTGCGCAACTGGGTCGATTCCGCGATACGCATGGCCCTGCGAGGCGCGGACCACGAGCTCGCCGAGGACCTCGCCGCACAGGCCGAAGCCCATGCCGAACGCAACCCGGCCGTCCCCACCGCGATTGGCATCGGGGCGCAGGCCCTCGGACTCGTGAAGAACGATCTCGCCCTGCTGGAACGTTCCGTGGCACTGCTCAGGGCAAGCCCTCGCCCGCTGGTCCGGGCCGCCGCCTACGCCGATCTCGGACAGGCACTCCTCGCAGCAGGCCGGAGACCTCAGGCAATGGCCGCGCTGACTCACGCCCAGGGCACGTTCGCCGAGTCAGGCGCCCACGCCGCAGCGGCACGCATGCAGCGCGATCTCGATAGTGCAGGGGCCGGCAGCCGCCGGGCAGCGTCCACGCGGCGCCCCGTCCAGGGATGGGGGGCCCTCACGGCCTCAGAGAAGAAGGTCGCGCGCCTCATCGCCGAGGGCTACACCAACCGGTCGGCCGCCGACCTGCTCGTCGTCTCCCCGCACACGGTCAACACTCACCTGACCTCCGCCTTCCGCAAGCTGTCGGTCAACTCACGGGTTCAGCTCGCCAACCTGGTCATGGCCTTGCCCGACAACTGAGCGGACGGGCTCGCCGCCCCAGCGGCCTACGCCTCCTGCATCCCTGATCTAGCGGATTCACGCGATGTGCTGCCCCAGGCCCGCTGGCACGGTGTTTCAGCAAGCACACCAGCTGAAGGGCGGAGATCATGTCGCCGAATTCCTCGATACTGGAGCCTGGGCAGGTCCCGTGCACCCTCAACACCACGGATTCGGTGCCCGCCCACCGCAGACGGGCGTACTGGCGCGAAGCCCTGTCCCGGACGTTCGGCGCTGTGGACATGACCGTCCCCGACGAGGTGTGTTCCGGCACGATCCGTACGACACCGCTCGGCCGGCTCCAGGCCGTCACCGTGGACGGCGACTGCCTGTCCGCCCTGCGCACCCGGCGACACGTCGCGCAGGGCGGCGAAGACGACTACGTGGTCGTCAAACTGCTGGACAGAGGAGTCGGCCGAATCGAGCAGGACGGCCGTGAAGCACTCCTTGGGCCGGGGGACGTTTTCGTCTACGACATGACGCGTCCCGGTCGGCTGGACCTTCCCCAGCCCTTCCGGACGAAGTCCCTTGTCCTGCCGAGAGACGTTCTGGGGCTGCGCGAGTCCGACATGGCTCACGTCACGGCCTCCCCGCTCGGCCCCGACACGCCCCTGGGCGGGCTGCTGTCGCCCTTCCTGGCCGGGCTCGTGGACGGCGCGGGAACCTACCCGCCACGCGTCAGCGAGCTGATGGCCCGTAACCTCGTGGATCTGCTTGGCGTGCTGGCCGACGAGCGGCTCGGCCGGACGAGCGCGGACACGCCCGACGGACACCGGGCACTGCTGCTGCGGATCCAGGCGTTCATCGACCGTCACATCGCGGACCCCGATCTGACCCCGCAGGCCATCGCCCGAGCCCACCGCATATCCCTGCGCTATCTGCACAAGCTGTTCGAGAGCGAAGACGCCACTGTCGGCCGGTGGATCCAGCGGCGTCGCCTGGAGGAGTGCCGACGCGATCTGGCGCGCCACGCGAATGGCTCCACGATCGCCGCGGTGGCGCACCAATGGGGTTTCACCAGCGCCGCGCATTTCAGCCGGGTGTTCCGGGCCGCCTACGGGATTTCCCCACGTGAATGGCGCGACACCCAAGGCTTGACGAAGTACACCCCGTCACCCACGCGGCTCCTCGATGCCTGAACGCGGTGCTCGTTCTTTCTCGGACCGCATTCCGGGGGCGTTGGCGTCGTCGGACGCGGTCGCGTCCGTCCCCGCCCGGTCCTCCGCTGAGCGTCGGCGCCCCTACGTGCTCATCGCGTCGTCCGTCTCCTCCGTCCCGGACACCACGGGACCCGCGGCGGCATCGAAGGCATGGGTCACCTCCGGTGCGGTGCCCTTGACGAGCAGGCGGCGTGCCCGCTCCTCGTAACGGCGGTCGGTGGTCGTGAGCCGGCTGTGGTGCTGGGCCAGATGCTCCGACCACGAGGCGACCAGGTAGTTCTCGATGAACCGCTCCAGATCGTTGCCGTCCTGGTAGAGCCCCCAGGTGAGGGCTCCCGTGCGCCGGCGGGAACGGGCCACATGGTCCATGCAGTCGGTGAAGGCGGCCCTGTTCCCGGGGCCGACCCGGTAGGCGACGGAGACCAGCACGGGGCCGTCGGCCGGTCCGGGCTCGAACACCAGGGGTGGAACGGGCCAGTGGTCGGACGGGGTCGGATCGATGCCGTCCATGCCGTGCAGCGGCCAGCGGCGCACGCTCACCGCGCCGGCCAGGAGCAGCCCGCTGCCGACCAGGAGGGAGACGGTCAGCCCCAGCCCGTCGGCCAGCGCACCCCACACGGGTGCCGCCAGCGCCTGCCCGCCTTGGAATACCAGGAGATAGACGGCGAGTCCCCGTGCCCTGACCCAGCCGGGCAGCCGTGTCTGGAGGGCCGCGTTGAGGGTGGACAGCACGCCGATCCAGGCCATTCCGGCCGGCAGCAGCACGACCACCGCGAGCCAGGGGATCCGGGCCGTGGCCAGCACCGCCAGCACTCCGGCGAAGACGACGGCGCCTGCGGCGAGAGTGCCGTTGGCGCCGAGGGCGCGGCGGATGGCGGGCAGCACGAACGCCCCGCCCACGGCACCGACACCGACCGCGCCGAGCAGCAGCCCGTACCCTCCCGAGCCCAGGCCCAGGGAGCGGCTCGCGACCAGAGGAAGCAGCGACCACAGCGCAGCACCGCCGGGGATGAACAGCACCGTACGCAGCAGGACTCGACGGACGCCGGGCGCGTACCACACGTAGCGGCGGCCGTCGTGCAGAGCCGTCAGGAGCTTCTCGCCCTGAGCCGTGGGCGCCTGGGTCGGGGGCCGCCTCCAGAGCGTGAGAACGGCTGCGATGCCGAGGTAGGACGCGGCGTTGAAGGCGAAGACCCAGCCTGCGCCCGCTGCCGCGACCACCGCTCCGCCGAGTGCCGGGCCGAGGGCGCGGGCCAGGTTCATGTTCACGGCGCCGAGCGCGGCCGCCTGTCCCAACTGGCGGCGTTCCAGGAGCTCCGGCTGGATCGCCTGCCAGGCCGGACCCATCAGAGCGGTGCCACATCCCAGCAGGAAGGTGAGGCCGAGCAGCAGTTGGGGAGTGAGCGCGTCCGCGAACGCCAGCACGGTCAGCCCGGTGGAGACGGCGAGCATGGCGAACTGCGCGGCCAGCAGCACCCTACGGCGGTCGTAACGGTCAGCCAGCACGCCCGAGGGCAGGGCCAGCAGCACGACGGGGAGGCTGGAGGCGGTCTGCACAAGCGTCACCAGGGCAGCGTCGTGCCCGATCAGCAGCCACTGGGCGCCCACGGTCTGCATCCAGCTGCCGATGTTGGAGACCAGTTGCGCGATCCACAGCGCGCGGAAGACGCGCGCCGCGAGCGGGGCCCAGGCCGAATCCGGCGCGGGGCGGGGGTCTTTGGGTGGTGGTGTGGCACTCATGCTGGTCCATGCCGGAAGGAGGGCGCGCGCACCTTGCATCCGGCAGTGTCTTTCAGGTGCCGTGCGGGCATAGTCGATGGCCATTCTGCGGGCGGTCGGCGGAAGCCGGTGCGCGGCCTCGCGGCCGGTGGAAAGCGCCGGCCCCTCACCCGCGATCTGCATGAGGGGCCGACGCCACGTTCAGGACTGCGGCCTGATCCAGGCGCCGTCGGATGCCGAGAGGCGATGGGTGACTATGGAGGTCACCGCGAGCAACACCAGCGCCAGGCCCAGGGTGAGGGCCAGTTCGGCGTGCAGCAGCAGCGCCGCACCGACGAGGGCTCCGAGGAACATGGCCAGCACGGACAGGATCCGCCGTCCGGGCCGCGGGGCCGACCCACCGGCCGGGGTGGAGTCCGCGGCCAGTCCCGTCAGGGTCAGAGTCAGTACGGTCGTGGTCAGGTCCGGGACGCCGAGGCGCCGGGCGACCGCGTTCTGCAGACCCATGGCGAAGCCGAGGAGCACGATCAGGGCGTACTGGACCGTGGTGGTCACCCTTCCGTGCGAGGCCGCGACCGCGATGACCGCCCCGGCGACGAGCACCGCCTCGAGCGCTGTGGCAAGGGTCAGCAGCCGCCCGCGGTGTGCCGCGAACCGGGTGCCGAACCGCCCTCCCGCCAGCGCACCGGCGAGAAACGCGACCATCGATACGACCGAGGCAGGCGCGGACAGCCCGTCGGCGCCGGCCAGGGCGAACCCGAGGAAGACGACGTTGCCGGTCATGTTGGCGACGAAGACGTGCCCCAGCGACAGATAGCTCACGGCGTCGACCAGGCCGGTCACCACCGTCAGCGTCAGCATGAGCGGCGGCAGAGGGCCGTGCCGGTCTCCCCTGGACGGGGCCACGGTACGGGCCGCGTCAGTCAGTGGCTTGTGCACAGGCAGTCCTCCCGCCGGGAGCGGGCGGGCGGTGCAGTACCACTCGGGTGAGCAGTCCGCTGGCCGGGCCGAGCACGATGGCCGCAACGGAGACCCACAGCGGCCAGGGGGTCAGCCCGAGGGCGTGGTCGGCCGACCAGTGGCCGGGACCGGTCAGCGCCAGCACCGCGCAGACGATGACGAGGACCAACGGATACTCGTAACCGTCGTTCTGGACCCACAGCCCATTGCGCCACTTGACGGTGCTCGCGACCGTCATCACCCCCATCGCGGCCATCGCCGCCGCGGGCGTGAGCAGGCCGGCCGCCAGGAACAGACCGGCGCCGATCTGGCTGCCGCCCGCGGCGAGCGCGGTGAGCCGGCCGCCGCGGAAACCGTCATGCCGGAACTCCTCGGTTCCGCCCGCCAAGCCGTTGCCCCCCAGCCGGAAACTGACCTTCTGCACTCCATGCCCGGCGATGAGAAGGCCCGCCACCAGCCGGAGGACCAACAGTCCGGAGTCCATGCTGTTCCTACCTGTTCCTGACGTTCCGTCGATGACCGTGTGAAGAGATCAGCCGGCGGCGTGGGCGCCGATGACGGCCTGCGCGTAGACGACGCCGAGGCCGTAGGCGCCGGCGTGCTCCTTCACCACCTCCATGACGGCCCCGTAGGTCTCGCCTCGGGCCCAGTCCCGCTGGAGCTCGAGCAGCACCTGAACCCAGGTCACCGGGACGGCCCCGGCCTGGATCATGCGCTGGACAGCGTGTTCGTGGGCCTGCGGGCTGACGCCGCCAGAGGCGTCGGTGACCACGTAGACCTCATAGCCCTGGGCGAGGGCCGAGAGGGCGGGCAGTACGACGCAGACCTCGGTCCACAGACCGGCCAGGACGAGCTTCTTGCGACCGGTGGCCTTGACGGCCTCGACGAGGGCGGGGTCCTCCCATGCGTTCATCGTGGTGCGGTCGATGATCTTGTTGTCGGGGAAGACGTCCGCGAGCTGCGGCATGATCGGGCCGGAGAAGGACTCGGCGGCCACAGTGCTCAGCACGGCCGGGACGTCGAACGCCTTCGCGGCCTTGGCCAGGCCCACAGTGGAGTTGATGATCGCGGTACGGTCGCCGCTGCCCGTGCCGAAGAACATCTGCGGCTGGTGGTCCACAAAGAGCACTGCGCAGTTGTCGGGGGTCAGCAGGTCGGGGCTGGGGGCCGCGGTGACCTCGGAGATGTTGACCATGAGAGAGCCTTTCCATGTGTGTGGTGATCACGGACGGATGTCCGCTGTTGACATCAGCCGTCGGGTGGACGGCGCGAGGGGGGTGCTGTCCAGGGAGGGGCGGCTCGTGACCGGGCCCCTCCCTGGAGATCAGAGGGAGAAGCAGGGGTCGAAGAACGTGCTCGCGGATTCGGGGGCGAGGCCGCGTCGCGCGCGCCACTGGCGGTGCTGTTCCGACTCGGCGACGGCCTGGCCGAGCAACTCGGCCTGGCGGGCACCCGAAAGGCCGGTGCCGGGCGTGGCCTGGTAGCCGCCGAAGTGCGCCACCGGGCTCCACTGGGGGCTGATCGGCGGCAGTTCCTCGTCAAGGCCCTCGTACTCGGCGGCGGCATAGACGATCCGGCCGCCGACGACCGTCAGTTGGGACTCGATATGCGCGATGTCCGGCTCAGGGACGGTGAAGTAGTCCTCGGACAGGACCGCGAGGTCGCCGAGAAAGCCCGGGCGCAGAACTCCCTTGACGCCCTGCTCGCCGGTCAGCGCGGCACCCGCCTCAGTGAACATCGCGAGCGCCGTACGCCGGTCGACGCGGTTCTGCGGCGGGCGGACGACCAGGTCTCCGATGGTGCGGCCGGTGACCAGCCAGTGCAGGGCGACCCACGGGTTGTAGCTGGAGACCCGGGTGGCGTCGGTGCCGGCGCCGACCGTCAGGCCGCGCCCCAGCATGGCCCGGATGGGAGGGGCGTCTGCGGCGGCACCGGGGCCGTAGCGGCGTACGAACGCCTCGCCCTGGAAGGACAGCCGGTTCTGCACGGACATGGCGCCGCCGAGGGCGGCTATGCGGTCGAGGCTGTCCGCGGAGACCGTCTCCGCATGGTCGAACAACCACCGGTTCCCGGCCGGGAAGAGTCCTTCCGCGGCCAGCTTCTCGAATACGCCGAGATCGCGGCGGATGGTCTCGTCATAGGTGGCATGCAGCCGGAATCCCCAGCCGTTCTCCATGAGGAGACGTACCGCCTTCTCGAATTCCGCTTCGTAGTCGGCGAGTTCCGGGCGCGGCTCGGCGAAATTCTCGAAATCCGCCGCCGCCCAGGTGAGATTCTCGCCGGCGCCGTTGAGTCGCAGCCATTCGTCTCCGTCCTCGGGGCGGGCCATTTCGATCCAGCGGGCCAGGTCATCGATTTCCTGGCCCGCTGTCTGCGGGAAGAGGTGATAGGCGATACGCAGCGACAGTTGGCCGGCCTTGGCCAGTTCGACGACCGTGCTGTAGTTGTCGGGGAAGTTCTGGAATCCCCCGGCCGCGTCGATCGCCGAGGTGAGTCCGAACCTGTTCAGTTCCCGAAGGAAGTGACGGGTCGAGGTCTTCTTGTCCTGACCCTCCAGTACGGGCGCCTTGGCCAGGGTCGAGTAGAGGATCAGGGCGCTGGGGGCGGCCAGCAGCATGCCCGTGGGCTCACTGTCCCGGCCCCGCACGATCTGGCCGCCCTTGGGGTCGGGGGTGTCCCTGGTGAATCCGGCGGCCTTGAGCGCCGCCCGGTTGAGGATGGCCGACTGGTACAGATGCAGCACGAAGACCGGGGTGTCCGGCGCGGCGGCGTTCAGCTCGGCGACGGTCGGCAGCCGCCGTTCGGCGAACTGCTCGGCCGACCAACCACCGACCACCCGAACCCACTGTCCTTTCGGCGTGCGGGCGGCCTGCTCGCGCAGCATCGCCAGGCCCTGACGCAGTGTGGGGACGCCGTCCCAGCGCAGCTCCAGTACGTAGTTGAGCCCACCCCGGATGACGTGCAGATGGGAGTCGTTGAGGCCGGGGACCATCCGGCGGCCGAGGGCGTCGACCACCTTCGTGGCCGGGCCGACATGAGGGGCCACGTCCTTGTCGTCACCGACGACGGTGATGACACCGTCGCGGATGGCGATCGCCTCGGCCTGCGGGAGGCCCGGGTCTCCGGTATGGATTTTCGCGTTGCGGACCACGAGGTCCGCGGCGTTGTCGGTGGAGCTGGGAACCAGCCCACCGACCGGCATGGTGGACACCTTTCGACAACCTCCTTCGGTGTGAACAGCGTCGAGTTCGATCTGGATCGACTTCCCTGTGCGTCGACCGTGGCTGGTGGGGAGGCGTGGGGTACGCGCTGCGCTCCGGCACTCCATCGAACTTCATTCCGAGTGGGCTTTTGTGCGATGCACAGACCCGAACCCCGGCGACCCGCGACTGCTTCGCCGCCAGGCTATTTCGAGCCGAAGCAGCTGTGTATCCCGGCAGTGCACCGGATATGTTCCGACAGTGCACTGCCTCCCTTTCCGTGCACTGCGAGGTCAGCGCCGGTGCGCTGGCGGTCAATTTCCGTCGCCTGCGCGGTTTTAGCGTGGTGACCGACGACTCCGCAGATCGCTGCGTCTGGCCCGGAGTCGCCTTCCCTCGCCGGAGAGACCGGCGCAGCACAGGAAACTCGGGAGAATCACATGTCCGACGCCGTCGAGCCGGTCCAGCCGGTCCTGGAGCCGGCGGCAGCCGCGTTCGCCGAGGCCACCGCCAACCCGCCCTACCTCTTCGACCTGCCGCCCGCCGAGGGCCGCAAGGCGGTCGACGAGGTGCAGTCCGGCGAGATCGCCAAGCCGCAGATCGACGAGGAGTGGATCACCATCTCGGGCGGCCCGACCGGCAGCGTCCGGGCACGCATCGTCAAGCCCGCCGGCGCCGAGGGCACCCTTCCCGTTGTTCTCTACATCCATGGCGCGGGCTGGGTGTTCGGCAACGCTCACACCCACGACCGCCTGGTGCGCGAGCTCGCCGCCGGCGCAAATGCCGCCGTGGTGTTCCCGGAGTACGACCTCTCTCCCGAGGTCCGTTATCCGGTCGCCATCGAGCAGAACTACGCGGTGGCCCGGTGGGTCGTGGAGCAGGGCGCGTCCAAGGACCTGGACGGCTCGCGGCTGGCGGTGGCCGGTGACTCCGTCGGCGGGAACATGGCCGCCGCGCTGACGCTGATGGCCAAGGAGCGCGGCGACGTCCCACTGGTGCAGCAGGTGCTGTTCTACCCGGTCACCGACGCGAGCTTCGACACCGGCTCCTACCACCAGTTCGCCACCGGCTACTTCCTGCGGCGCGACGGCATGCAGTGGTTCTGGGACCAGTACACGACCGACGAGGCCGAGCGCGCCCAGATCACCGCCTCCCCACTGCGGGCCACCACTGAGCAGCTGCGGGATCTGCCGCCGGCCCTGGTCGTCACCGGCGAGGCCGACGTGCTGCGGGACGAGGGCGAGGCGTACGCCAACAAGCTGCGCGAGGCCGGCGTCCCGGTCACCGCCGTGCGCTTCCAGGGCATCATCCACGACTTCGTGATGCTCAACTCTCTGCGCGGCACGCACGCCGCCGAGGCCGCCATCACGCTGGCCACCGGCACCCTGCGCACCGTGCTCCACGCCGGCTGACACCGCGCTCCGCGCAGCCGGCGCTCGTGGCCGGCGCCGACGAGGCGATCAACCCCGGGGTCCAGCGCTTCGGTGCCAAGGCGGCGAGCGGCAGCGTGCACAGCCGCGCGAACGAACTCCCCGTACGGGGTCGTCCGCGCGGCTCGTCCGTCCCGGGCGGGCCTCTTCACCGGCGCCGCACCGTGACCACCGCGACCAGGACCGCCAGCAGCGCACCAGCGGCCAGGGCAGGCGCCGGGGACCAGGCAGCCAGCAGGATGCCCACCGCGGCGACGGGGTACGGAATCCGCTCGGCCGCGCTCTTTTGGTGGGGCCGGAGGTGCACGGCCCACAGCGTGATCAGGAAGACGGCCGCCGGGACGGAGACCGCCGCACCGGCGGCCGGCGACGAGGCGCCGGAGTGACGCGTGACGTGATCGGCGTACGCGGCCAGGCCGGCTCCCTCGGCGGTCGCCGAGGCGAAGATCAGGTAGTGGCCGTAGGCCCAGGGGAATCTCCTGCGATGGGCCTGGTGCGTGGTCGCGAGCAGGGTGTGCGCGGGCCTGGCGAAGTACAGCCACCACATGGCGTAGGCCATGAGCAGGCCGCCGGCCGCTACCGCGTAGAGCGAACCGGTGGCATGGTGCCGGTCGAAGGCGTTCCGGACAGCGACGGTGGCGGCCGCGGCGGACTCACCGAGCACGATAAGGGTGAACAGCTCGTAGCGCTCCGCGATGTGGTGCGGATGCCATGGCGTCATCCCAGCGGACTGCGCCCACACAGGGACTGAGAGCTCGGCCACGATCATCACCACGATACCGGGCAGCCGCAGGGTGGCGGGGAGGAAGAGCAGGCCAACCCATCCGAGTTGGCACACCGTAACCCCGGTGGCGAAACGCAGCGTGGTTCTCCGCCGGGCGGGATCGGACAGTGCGGCGCGCAGCCACAGCCCGGCCAACGCCGTACGCAACACGACGTATCCGAGCGTGATGACGCGCAGATCGCCGTCCTCGAACGCGCGGCGAACGCCGGCGGCGAGCACGAGCGAGCCCGTGATCTGGGCGAACACCGTCAGCCGGTACGGGACGTCGTCCGGGTCGTAGGCGGAGGCGAACCAGGTGAAGTTCATCCACGCCCACCAGATGGTGAAGAAGACCAGCGCAAAGCGCAGCGAGCCGGTGGCGTAGTTCCCGTCTGTCAGTGCCCCGCGCAGACTCCCGGACGCCTGCGCCACCGCGATCACGAAGCACAGGTCGAAGAAGAGCTCCAGCGAGGTGGCGGCCCGGTGCGGCTCGCCGGGGTCGCGGCCCACCATGCCGCGCCACCGCCGGACGGCCGGGCCCGTGCTCGTGATCGGGACGTGGCTCAGCGGAGGGCTCCCAGGGCCGCCTCGATCGTCCGGTGGAAGGTGGGATAGGTGTAGATCATGTGCTGAAGCCGGTCGACGGGGACCTCGGCATGGATGGCCACGTTCAGCCCGTAGAGCACCTCGCCTCCCGCCGGCCCCGCCGAGGTCGCGCCGATCAGCACGCCGCGGTCGGCGTCCTCGACGAGTTTGATGAACCCTTGGTTGCCCGGCCCATGGATCCAGCCGCGCGTGGAGGAAGGGATGGTCACCATGCTGGTGCGCACCCGCAGTCCTCGCTCCCGTGCCTGACGCTCCGTCAACCCCACGGACCCGATCTCCGGATCGGTGAACGTGACGCGGGGCAGCGCCCGGTAGTCGGCATCGGGGCCGGGCTGCCCGAGGATGTCCCGGACGGCGATCTCCGCCTGATACATCGACACGTGGGTGAAGGCGCCACGGCCGGTGATGTCGCCGACCGCCCACAGCCCTTCCCCGGCCCGCATCTGCCCGTCCGTGGGCACGACTGCCGCCGTCGGATCGAGCCCCACCGTGTCGACCGCCAGCGTGGTCAGGTCGGTGTGACGTCCGGTGGCGACCAGGAGCCGCTCAGCACTCAGCATCTGCTCATTGCCCTCAAGGCGGACGGTGAACTCGGTGCCGTCATGGCTGACCTGCCGCGCCCGGGCACCCGTGAGAACGGTGACACCGTCCGCGCGCAGAACCTGCGCGGCCAACTCCCCTGCCGCCGGCTCCTCCTGCGCCAGCAGCCGGTCCTGCCCCTCGATCACTGTGACCGCGCACGTGAAACGGGCGAAGACCTGGGCAAGTTCGACGCCGATGGCGCCCCCGCCGAGCACCACCATCGACGCCGGCGGCTCCTTGGCAGCCACGGCGTCCCGATTGGTCCAGTACGGCGTTCCTTCCAAACCCGGCACCGGGGGGATCCGAGGGCGGGTACCAGTGGCCAGCACGACACCTCGCCGGGCCTCGAACGTACGGTCACCGACCGTCACCCGGCGCGGCCCGGCGAGGCGTCCTCTCCCCCGGATGAGCCGACCGCCCTTGGCCGCGAGCCGGTCGGCGGCCATCTGGTCGTTCCAGTCGTCGGTGGCCTCGCCGCGGATACGCCCGGCGACCCTGCCCCAGTCCGGAGTCGCGACCGCGTCACCTGCGAGGGTGGGCACACGGCCCGCCTCGGCGAGCAGGTTCCCCGCCCGGATCATCATCTTGCTCGGCACGCACCCCCAGTACGGACACTCCCCTCCCACGAGTTCCGCCTCGACCCCCACCACGTCCAGTCCCGCTTCGGCCAGCGTGCCGGCGATGTACTCGCCGCCCGGCCCCAGCCCGACAACCACCACATCCGCCTGCTCGTTCGTGCTCATGCCTCTCCTCGTTCCGCCGGCTCTCCGGGCATGGACTGTCCCGCCGAGGCTAGAGCGACCGGACGACGGCCCGAGTCCGCCAGCGCACGGAGGCTTGTCCAAGAGCGAACGCCGGGCATGGGCACCGGACACAGTGCGCTGGCGGGCACCACCGCATGCGCTGCCGGTCAAGCCGTCCCCCGACCGGGCACCTAGCGTCATCGGGGTACGCACAGCACGGCACCGCAAGGAGGCGGACCATGACCACTAGTTCCAAGCCCGTGAAAAGCAGCCAGCCATGGCTGCACCAGAAGGGCGAGGTGATCCAGGAGTTCGGGACCGTCAAGCAGTTCCCGGTCGGCCTGACCTACGAGGCACGGATGTACTCGTGCCAGCGCCTGAACAAGGTCCTCGCGGATACGCAGATCCTCTACGGCCTCTACAAGAAGCATCACTGGCTGATGCGCGGCGCGACCTTCTATCAGCTGCACCTGGTACTGGACAAGCACGCGGGGGAGCAGCTCGAAATCGTCGACACCATCGCCGAACGCGTCCAGTCCCTGGGCGGCGTCGCGGTGGGGGACCCCCGGCACGTCGCGGAGATCACGTCGATTCCGCGGCCCCCGGACGGGGTGGAGGAGGTGCCGGCCATGCTGTCACGGCTGCTGGCGGCCCATGAGGCCATCCTCATCGCCGCGCACGACGCCGCCGCCCGAACCGCCGAGTGGGGTGACGACGGCACCATCGACCTGCTGGTGTCACAGGTGATCCGGACCGGTGAACGGCAGGCGTGGTTCCTGGCCGAGCATCTGGTCGACACCCCGCTGGTCCGCGCGTGAAGAATGGCAGACCTCCCGGCGAGGCACCCCCGGTGGTCGCCGCGCTGCTACGGCACGTCATCACCTGACGGCGACCGGGCGCCTCTCGGCCATCCGGGCAGCTGCCTTCGCTTGTCGCAACGCACGGCATGCGATGCGGAACCTCCCGCCGATGACCAGGGCAGGAGAGCAGAACGCTGTGGGACCACTTCCCGTGCACGCACAGTCATCCCAGTCATGCCGTGGACTCCTACCGTTCGAGAAGCACTCAATGACCTGATAACTGGAGGAACCTTGCAATTCGGGATCTTCAGCGTCGGCGACGTCACACCGGACCCCACCACGGGCCGTACGCCGACCGAACGCGAGCGCATCAAGGCCATGGTCGCCATCGCGCTGAAGGCCGAGGAGGTCGCCCTCGACGTCTTCGCGACCGGCGAGCACCACAACCCGCCCTTCGTGCCCTCCTCGCCGACCACGATGCTCGGCTACATCGCGGCGCGGACGGAGAAGCTGGTCCTCTCCACCTCCACCACCCTCATCACCACCAACGACCCGGTGAAGATCGCCGAGGACTTCGCAATGCTCCAGCACCTCGCGGACGGCCGGGTCGACGTGATGCTGGGGCGCGGCAACACCGGCCCGGTCTACCCCTGGTTCGGGCAGGACATCCGGCAAGGCATCAACCTGACGATCGAGAACTACGCGCTGCTGCACCGGCTGTGGCGCGAGGACGTCGTGAACTGGGAGGGGAAGTTCCGGACCCCGTTGCAGGGCTTCACTTCCACGCCTCGGCCGCTGGACGGGGTCCCGCCGTTCGTCTGGCACGGCTCGATCCGCTCGCCGGAGGTCGCCGAACAGGCCGCTTTCTACGGCGACGGCTTCTTCCACAACAATATTTTCTGGCCGGCCGACCACACCAAGCGCATGGTCGAGCTCTACCGCACCCGGTACGCGCACCACGGGCACGGCACGCCCGAGCAGGCGATCGTCGGCCTGGGTGGGCAGGTGTTCATGCGGAAGAACTCCCAGGACGCGGTGCGCGAGTTCCGGCCGTACTTCGACAACGCGCCCGTGTACGGGCACGGGCCGTCCCTCGAGGACTTCACCGATCAGACGCCACTGACCGTCGGCTCCCCCCAGCAGGTGATCGAGAAGACGCTGTCCTTCCGGGAGTACGCGGGCAACTACCAGCGCCAGCTGTTCCTGATGGACCATGCCGGACTGCCGCTGAAGACCGTCCTGGAGCAGATCGACATGCTCGGCGAGGAGGTCGTGCCCGTGCTGCGCGAGGAGTTCGCCAAGGGGCGCGCGGCCGGGGTGCCGGACGGGCCCACCCATGAGTCCCTGCTCGCCGCCGCCTCGGAACCGGAGAAGGTGACCGCCACATGAAGCTCGTTGCCGTCTCGGCGGGGCTGAGCGTCCCGTCCTCCACGCGGCTGCTCGCCGACCGGCTCACCGATGCGGTCCGCGATGACCTCGCCGACCGGGGCCACACGGTGGAGGTCGACGTCATCGAGCTGCGGGCCCTGGCCGTCGCCGTCGCCAACAACCTCGTGACCGGTTTCCCCCCGCCACAGCTGGCCACCGTGATCGAATCGGTCACGGGCGCCGACGGCCTGGTCGCCGTGACTCCGGTGTTCACCGCCTCGTACAGCGGGCTGTTCAAGTCCTTCTTCGACCTGATCGATCCGGAGGCCCTCACCGGCAAGCCGGTCCTGATCGCAGCAACGGGTGGCACGGCCCGCCACTCGCTGGTCCTGGAACACGCCCTGCGCCCGCTGTTCACCTACCTGCGCGCCGTCGTCGTCCCCACGGCGGTCTACGCCGCGTCCGAGGACTGGGGCTCCGGCGGCGACGCATACACGCAGGGCCTGCCCGCACGCATACGCCGGGCAGGCGGGGAATTGGCCACGCTCCTGGCCGCCAGGGCCGCCGATCCGGGACCCGAAGACGACATCACCTCGTTCGAGAAGCAGCTCTCCGATCTGCGCGTCGACTGAGAGCGCCAAGGCCTACACCAGGACCCGGCTCGCCCCTCTGCCCCCTTGCAAGCCCGACTCACAGGAGAGTTCACCATGAGCACCAGTCCCGAATCATCCCCGGAGCGGGCCGAGCCGACGGGCCGGCACTTCGAACCGGACCTGCGTGCGATGACCCGCATCAATCTCCGCCCCATCGCCTCGCCGATGCCGGTCGGCTTCTTCGCGGTGGCAATCGCCTCCGTCATCGCCGGAGGGCTGCAACTGGGCTTCTTCGGTGACGGCGCCCATCGGGCGGTCGCCCTGACGATCCTGCCGGCCTTCATCCTGCAACTGATCGTCAGCATCCTGGCGTTCGGTGCGAGGGACGTGCTCGCTGCGACGCTCATGGCGTGTTTCTCCGGAACCTGGCTGGCGAACTCCCTGGTGCTGGGCCTCGAACCGCCGTCGGGCATCGAGGTGCTCGGCTTGCTCAACCTCGTGTTCGCCGTCTTCGCCCTGCTGATGGCGACCGTCGCGCACCGCAAGCGCGTGATGTGGTTCGTGCTGTGCGTGGCCGTGCCGCGTTTCGCGGTCGCGGCGCTCTTCAACTTCACCGGTGTCGCCTGGCTCGGCTACGTGTCCGGGGCCCTCGGACTGCTCCTCGCGGGTGTGGCCATGTATGCCGCGTTCGCGCTCATGCTGGAGGACATGAGGGGCGAGGAGGTCCTACCCGTCGGACGTCGGGGCCCGGCGTACGACGCAGTGGAAGGGGACCTGGCCGTGCAGCTGCGCAACCTCGAACGTCAGGCGGGCGTCCGGCGCACCCTGTGAGTGTGTGAACGCATCGAGGGGGAGGCACGCTCACTTACTGATCAAGCCCCCACCTGCATGGATGATGTATCGGCACCCGCACTGCTCGAACTTGCTACATCGACCGTCGGCTTGCTCACGTTGAACATCGTGGCCGCTGAACACTGGTAAGCCGTCAAATGGAGCCTGCTTTAGCTTGATCTTTAACCTGTGCGGCGTGGTCGTGGCGTGCGGTGAGCCGGGCGGAAGGTAACGACGCTCGCGATGTAGCGAGCCAGTCACGCACAGTCACGACGGGATGAGGTAGTCGTCTCTCGCGCAAGCCGGCGCCCCACGTAACCTCTTCCTGTGCCAGCCTCCCGCCTGCATCGCGTCGCCGTCCTCGTGCTCGAGGGTGCGAAGCCGCTCGATGTCGGAATTCCCGCGCAGGTTTTCACGACCCGCGCGAGCATGCCGTACGAGGTGCGGGTGTGCGGGGTGACACCCGGTCTTGTGACCGGCGGCGATGGCCTGGCGTACTACGTCGACCACGGCCTCGACGCCCTTGCGTGGGCCGACATCGTCTTCGTCCCCGGCTACCGGTTCCCGGACCGCGACGACCCGCCGCAGGCCGTCGTCGACGCACTGATCGCCGCCCACGCCCGGGGCGCGCGGCTCGCCGCCATCTCGACGGGCGCCTTCGCGCTCGCCGCCACGGGCCTGCTCGACGGCAGGCGCGCCACGACGCACTGGCACTACACGCGGGCACTCGTGGCCAGGCACCCGCTCATCCAGGTCGATGAGAACGTGCTCTTCGTCGACGAGGGCAGCGTGCTCACCTCGGCCGGCGCCGCCTCCGGCATCGACCTGTGCCTGCACATCTTGCGCGGCGACCTCGGAGTGGCCGCGTCCAACCACGCGGCCCGGCGTCTGGTTGCCGCCCCCTACCGCAGCGGCGGCCAGGCCCAGTACGTGCCGCGCAGCGTCCCCGAGCCACTCGGCGAGCGGTTCGCCGCCACCCGCGAGTGGGCGCTGCACCGGCTCGGCGAGCCCCTCACCCTCGACACACTGGCGCGGCAGGCCGAGGTCTCGCCGCGCACGTTCTCCCGGCGCTTCGTCGAGGAGACCGGCTACACGCCGATGCAGTGGGTGATGCGCGCCCGCATCGACCTGGCCCGCGAACTGCTCGAGCGCTCACAGCGCAGCGTCGAACAGATCGCCGCCGATGTCGGGCTCGGCACCGGTGCGAACCTGCGCCTGCACTTCCAGCGCATCCTCGGCACCACACCGAGCGAGTACCGGCGCACCTTCACCCGGGGCGAATAGCCCCGCCCGGCCCCGCGTGGCGGGATCCTTTTGAACCATGGCGATCCCGCCACTGTCAGCGGCGCCAGCCGCGGGCGAGCCTGGTGCGGAAGGGAAGGGACATCACTCATGACTCGCATCGCCATCAACGGATTCGGCCGCATCGGACGCAATGTGCTGCGCGCACTGCTGGAGCGCGACAGCGCCCTCGAGGTCGTCGCCATCAACGACCTGACGGAGCCCGCCACTCTCGCCCGGCTGCTCGCCTACGACAGCACGGCCGGCCGGCTCGGGCGCCCGGTGACCGTCGACGGGGACGCCCTCGTCGTCGACGGCCGTCGGATCACGGTGCTGGCCGAGCGCGAACCGGCGCAGCTGCCGTGGGCCGAACTCGGCGTCGACATCGTCCTGGAAGCCACCGGCCGCTTCACCTCGGCCAAGGCCGCCCGCGCCCACCTCGACGCGGGCGCGAAGAAGGTACTCGTCAGCGCGCCATCAGACGGCGCCGACGTCACGCTCGCGTTCGGGGTCAACACCGACGCCTACGACCCGGCCATGCACACGATCGTCTCGAACGCCTCCTGCACCACCAACGCGCTCGCGCCGCTGGCCGCGGTCCTCGACGAACTCGCCGGTATCGAGCACGGGTTCATGACGACGGTACACGCCTACACGCAGGAGCAGAACCTGCAGGACGGTCCGCACCGCGACGCCCGTCGCGCCCGGGCCGCCGGCGTCAACATCGTGCCGACCACGACCGGCGCCGCCAAGGCGATCGGCCTGGTGCTGCCGAAACTCGACGGCAAGCTGTCGGGCGACTCGATCCGCGTACCGGTGCCGGTGGGCTCGATCGTCGAACTCAACACGACCGTCGCCCGCGACGTGACGCGCGACGACGTGCTGGCGGCGTACCGCGCCGCAGCGGAGGGACCGCTCGCCGGCATCCTCGAGTACTCGGACGACCCGCTCGTGTCGTCCGACATCACGGGCAATCCTGCATCATCGATCTTTGACTCGGCCCTCACCCGCGTCGACGGCCGCCACGTCAAGGTGGTCGCGTGGTACGACAACGAGTGGGGCTTCTCGAACCGCGTGATCGACACGCTCGAGTTCCTCGCCACCCACTGACCGGACGCCGGGGCCGGCAGGACGGTCAGCGCAGGACGAACCCGGTGCCGAGGTCGTCCACCGGATCGAGCTCGAAGCGGTGCTCACCGGTCCGGTACGCCGTTCCCGTCACCTCGGGAACGACGGCCGGGAAGCCGTCGGCTGTCAACTCCTCGATGATCCGCGCGTGGAAGCGGGTGCCGACGATCGAGTCGTGGACGAGGGTCTGCCCCGGCTTGAGGTGACCGGCAGCCGCGAGCACGGCAACGCGTGAGCAGGTACCGGAGCCGCACGGGGAGCGGTCGACCTGGCCGTCGGCGAAGACGGTGACATTGCGCTGGTGCGGGTTGCCGTTCTCGTCGGTGCCCAGGTCGTCGTACAGGATGGTGCCGTAGATGCCGCTGAGGCGGTCGTCGACGGGGTGACGGGCGTACTCGGTTTCGTTCAGCGCCCACTTGACCTCGCGCCCGATCACGATGAGGTCGGAGTAGTGCTCGGGTGTGACGGTCAGCCCGACGCTTGCTGCTTTCAGATGGGCGTAGATGGCGCCGCCGTAGCCGATGTCGACGACGACGTCCCCGCGCGAGGTGGCGACGGTGACGCGCTCGGCGAGCCGGTAGCTGGGGACATTGACGAAGTCCACGCCGCAGATCCGTTGGCCGGCCGTGTGCACGCGCAGGGTGACCCGTCCCGAGGGGACGTCGATGACGACCGTGGTGCTGCCGGATGGGTCGCGGGCGACGCGGCCGGTCTGCACGGCCCAGATGGCGAGCGCGATGGAGCCGTGGCCGCAGGCGGTCGAAAAGCCGTCCTTGTGCCAGAACAGCACGCCGAAGTGGGCGCCCTCGTCGTCGGGCGGGGTGATGAACCCGCCGTACATGTCGGCGTGTCCGCGGGGTTCGCAGCACAGCAGCTTGCGCAGGTCGTCCACGTCGGGGTTGCTGATGGCGAACATGCGGCGTCCGGCGACGGTGGCCCCTTCGATGGCGACAGGAGGACGGGGAACGATGCGGAACGGTTCGCCGCCGGTGTGGTAGTCGACGGTGCTGATCGCCTCGGACTGGCTCGCCATGGTGCTCCTCGTGTACCGGCCGAAGTAACCGATGAGGATCTGCCCACCCTGTGGGTGCCGGAAACGGTGGCGTATCTGGACCGAGCAGGCCCTTCCCCACGGCCGTCCTTGACGGCCGCGTCAGGCCGTCCGTGAGGGACCGGCGGCCTACTCCGACGATTCCGCGGGGGCCAACTGCAGCCGTACGCCCATTGCGTGCAGGGCGTCCTGTTCGTCCTTGGGGAGTTTGCGGTCGGAGATGACCAGGTCGAAGTCGGAGAGCGGGCCGAGCTGGTAGAGGGCTTGGCGGCCGAACTTGGTGTGGTCGACGAGGAGGACCTTGCGGCGCGCCGCTGCGAGCAGGGCGCGCTTGACGAGGGCCTCTTCCTGGGACTGGTGGTAGCAGTGGCCGCTGTCGACGGCGGAGACGGAGATGTAGGCGACGTCGGCCCGCAGGGAACGGGCCATGTCGGCGGTGAACATCCCGACAAAGGCGTTGAAGGATGCCTGGTAGACCCCGCCCAGGGCGATCACCTGGACCTCTGGCTCGTCGGCGAGCTTGTTGATGACCTGGAGGGAGTTGCTGATCACGGTGAACGAACCGCGGGAGGGGAGTTCGGTGATGAACGGCAGCACGGTGCTCGAGTCGTCGACGATGATGGCCTGGCCGGGTTCGACTTCCTCCAGCGCCGCCTCGCAGATGGCCTGCTTCTCCTCGAGCATGGTGCTGCTGCGCCAGCGCAGGTTGCTCTCGAACAGGGCGCTGGGCGCGGCCGTGGCGCCGCCGCGGACCTTGCGGAGGAACCCCTGCCGCTCCAGGATGTCCAGGTCGCGGTAGACGGTCATCTGACTGACCGCGAGGTCCTGTACCAGGTCCTCGATCGAGACTTGGCCCTGCTGGAACACCTGGTCCGCGATCTTCTCACGGCGGCCCTTGGGGCTGAGCTTCGATGGTGCCCGGTCGCCGTCGCCCCGGCGGTCCGGCGCTCCGCTGGTGTCGGTCACCTTTTCTTCCTTCCCTGGTCGGGGACGACATGCCGAGTCTACGGCGGCGTGTCGTCCCGCCCGCCCCGTCAGCCGAGGGCGGGCGGGACGGCGGTTCAGCCGGCGCCGCCGGGCAGGATCTGGATCTTGCGTCCCGTGCCCTTGCGGAAGGTCTCCAGAGCCTGCTCGTACTCGTCCAGGGAGAAACCGTGCGTGATCATGGTGTCGCAGTCGATGACGCCGTGGCCCACGAGTTCCAGGGCCCGCCCGTAGCTCTGCAGGATGGCCATGCTGCCGACGACGGTGATCTCGTCGTTGTAGATCCGGAACGGGGAGAAGGAGGCCGTGTCCTGGTCGGGGGCGCAACCGAACTGCTGGAAGGTGCCGCCGCGGCGTACGCGCCCCAGACCGTCCTCGATCGCGGGGACCGCACCTGTGCAGTCCACGACCACTTCCCAGCCGCCGCGCTGGGCCCGCGGCAGGTCGTCGGCGCTGGTGGCGACGTTGTCCGCGCCAAGCTTGCCGGCGACCGCGAGCCGGCCCTCGTTGAGGTCGACGACCTCCACGGACGCGGCGCCCGCCCGCTTGGCGGTCTGCAGGTAGAGCAGACCCATGGTGCCGGCGCCGTAGATGAGGAAGTTGTCGCCGAGGCGGGGACGGACGATGTCGAGGCCGTGGACGATGGTCGACAGCGGCTCGATCAGAGTGCCGTGCCGGGGTTCCAGGCCGGCCGGCAGCCGGTAGAGGTTCTTGGTGGGGACCTTGACGTATTCGGCGCAGGCGCCGTTCTCGGTGATGCCTATGGTGCGCCAGTTCTCGCAGAGGTTGCCGCGGCCCATGGCGCAGTAGTGGCAGGCCTCGCAGTAGATGGCCGGGTCAGCACCGACGAGTTCGCCGGTGGCCAGGCCGGTGACGTGGGAGCCGAGCTCGACGATCTCGCCGGAGAACTCGTGGCCGGGTACGACCGGGTAGCGGGTCGGGCCGAACTCACCAGCCAGCATGTGCACATCCGTGCCGCACAGGCCCACGGCGGCGACGCGCACGACGACCTCGTCGGGGCCGGGGTTCGGGTAGGGAAGGGTGGTGACGTTCAGCTTGCCGGGGGCTTCAATGACGACGGCTCGCATGGCGTGTGCCTGCCTTTCGAAAGGGGGAGGGCCGGGCGGAATGTGGTCATCGGCAGGCGGTCAGCGACTCGCCGACCGCCGTGAGGATGAGGGCGAGGGAGGCGGCGCCGGCGTCGGGGTGGCCGTAGCCGAGGTTTCCCATCCGGGCGGCGCGGCCGCGGGCGGGGGTGAGCCCGGCGGTGTCAGCGGCTGCCCGGGTGGCGACACTGGCGGCGGCCGACCAGGCGGTGACGAGGTCGGTGCCGGTGCCGGTGCCGGACTGGTGGTGGAGCTCCTTGCGGAACGGGTCGAGGGCGTCGAGCAGGGTCTTCTCCCCGACGCGGGCGCCGCCAAGCTCGACGATCGCGTCGAAGGCGCCGTCGACGGCGTCGGCGAGCAGGAGCGGGGTCACCTGCTGCTGTCCGGTGCGGGCGGCCCTGATGAGTCCAGCGCCGCTTTCGGTCAGCAGGGCACCGTAGAGCGCTCCGGAGGCGCCGCCGGAGGCGTCGGCGAGGGCCAGACCGGCTGACAGCAGGGTGGTGCCCACGGCGGACGGACTGCCCGGCTTCGCATGACTGGGCTCGGTGGAGCGGGCGGTGGCGACGGCAGCGCGCAGGCCGCGGACTATGCCGATGCCGTGGTCGCCGTCACCGGCAACCGCGTCGAGCCGGCCGAGCTCTTCCTCGTTGGCGGTGACCAGCTCCAAGGCGGCCTGGAGGGCGGCGGTGACCGGGAGGTCCTCGCCCGAGGGCCGGGCGCTGTCCGGCTGCTCAGCGGCGTGCTCGTCGATTGCCGGCCGGACGTCGTGGGCGACGGCGTCGGTGCTCGGGGCAGGCAGGCTGCGGAAGGCCGGGGTGTCACAGGGGGCGTCGTACAGATCGGCCAGTTCGTCGTCGAGGACCATCACGGACAGGGACAGGCCGGCCATGTCGAAGGAGGTGACGAACTCGCCGACCTCCGGTCGGTGCGGCCGGAGCCCCGCGTCCAGCAGCCGCCGGTGCACATGCCGGTAACAGGCGAACAGCTCTTCGTACTTGGTCCGGCCGAGGCCGTTGAGCAGGACGGCAACGCGACCGTCCGCTGTCTGTGGGAGTTCCGGCAGCAGGTTGTCCACCAGCTCGTCGGCCAGCTCCACGGCGTTCAGGCGCTTCGTCGCCCGCAGGCCGGGCTCGCCGTGGATGCCCATCCCCAGCTCCATCGTGCCCTCGTTGACCGTGAACAGCGGCTCGCTCGCGCCGGGGAGGGTGCAGCCGGCGAAGGCTGCGCCGAAGGTGCGAGTCATGGCGTTGGCGTGCTGCGCGGCGCGAGCGACGCCTTCGAGGTCGTCGCCCCGCTCGGCGGCCGCGCCCGCGACCTTGAACACGAAGAAGTCACCGGCCACACCGCGGCGGTCGCGGGAGGGGTCGACGCGCGCACCCTCCACCGGGGCGGGCCCGCTGGCCACGTCGTCGGTGACGATGACGGTGCGCGTCTCGACGCCCTCGGCGGCCAGGCGGCGGGCGGCGAGGCCGAAGTGCATGACGTCGCCTGCGTAGTTGCCGTAGCTGAACAGCACCCCGGCGCCGCTGTCGGCGGCTCGGGCGGTGCGGTAGACCTGCTCGGCGCTCGGGCTGGCGAACACGTCACCGATCGCGGCCGCGTCGGCCAGACCTGGTCCTACCAGGCCGGCGAAGGCGGGGTAGTGCCCGGAGCCGCCGCCGATGACCACGGCCACCTTGCCGGGGTGGGGAGCGTTGCGGCGGACGACCCCGAAGGCCCCGGGGACCCTGCGCACCGTGCGCGCATACGCGGTGGCCAAGCCTTCGATCCAGTCCTCACGGAATGTGGAGGCGCAGTGGGAGGGGCCGGTGGACAAATTGATCATCGGGTCTCACTCCTAGACGTCGTCCCTGTTTGATTTAACATCTGGATGCGGAATCTGTCACTCCCCTGTTGCAAATTTGGTGACGCCAAGACCGGCTTCCGTGGACTCGGAAAGAGACTCATGGCGCATCTGAGCTGCGCATTTGCCGGTAGGAAGGTATGGGCCAGTCGATTCGCAGGCGACGGATGGGTCCGGCTGAGGAATCTTTCAATCACATCTTGCGTGTGGATTCCACATCCAACATGATGATGGCGTTCCCCCGCCCACCGCACCACTGGAGGCCGCCATGGCCCATATCCAGGCACCTGCAGGCACCCATCGGTCGCTCCTCGACCGCATGGGAATCCCCAGACCCCTCGTGTTCGGCTACGTCGGACTGTTGCTGTTCATGGTCGGCGACGGCGTCGAGTCGGGGTTCATCGCGCCGTACATGGCGCATCACGGCGCCGGCACCGAACTCCGCGCCTCGTATGTGATCACCGTCTATGGCGTCGCCGTCATGCTGGCGTCCTGGCTGTCGGGAGCCCTGTCCCAGCTGTGGGGGCCGCGCCGTGTCATGCAGCTGGGGCTCGCGATCTGGGCCGTCTTCGATGTCCTCTACCTGGTCCTCGCCCTCGCACCCGGCAATTACGTATTGATGCTCGTCTTCTACGGCATCCGGGGCTTCGGCTACCCGCTGTTCGCCTTCGGCTTCCTGGTGTGGATCACCGCCACGGCGTCGTTCGCCCGCCTCGGCACGGCCGTCGGGTGGTTCTACGTCGCCTTCACCGGCGGACTTCCCACCCTCGGGTCCTTGGTTGCCAGCTTCGCCAACCCTCTGTTCGGTCATTTCGGCACCCTGTGGGTGGCGCTCGGCATGATCCTCGCGGGCGGCGCGCTCTGCCTGCTCGGCGTGCGCGAGCGCACCGGCTACGCCCGCCTGGCGCCCCCGGAGGTCAAGCCGGTCCAGAGCCTGCTTGCCAGCCTGTCGATCGCCTGGCGCAACCCCAAGATCGGTGTCGGCTGCGTCGTTCGCATCATCAACACCGCTCCGATGTTCGGCTTCCTCGTCTTCTTCCCAACCATCTTCGCCGAGGAGATCGGCTTCGGAGAGGGCGGCTGGCTGACCCTGGTAGCGATCATCTTCGGCACCAACGTGATGTTCAACGTGGTGTTCGGCGCGATCGGCGACCGCATCGGCTGGCAGAAGACCATCGCGACCTTCGGCGGGCTCGGGTGCGCCTTGACGATCCTCCTGCTGTACTTCGTGCCGCTGGCCGTCGGCGACCACTACTGGGTCGCGGTCGTCGTCGGCATGCTCTACGGCATCACCCTGGCCGGGTTCGTCCCCATCTCCGCGCTCATCCCCTCGCTCGCCCCGGAGAACAAAGGCGGCGCGATGGCCCTGCTCAACCTGGGTGCGGGCGGCGCCGCGTTCATCGGCCCCGCCATCGTCAGCGTCTTCCTCGGCCCGCTCGGCCCGGGCGGCGTGGTCGTCATTTTCGCCGGGCTGTACGTGGTCGCCGCCCTGTTGACCCTCTTCCTCAAGCTTCCGGAGGAGTCCTCCCCGGCTGTGTCGGCGCCCGCGGAGGAGGCCGAGGTCCCGGGGCCCGTCGACAGCGCTCGCATCTGACCGTCCCCGGCCTGTCTCCGTGCGGCGGAATCCCACGAGCCGTCACGGGGTCCCGCAGCCCGGGGGACACCCCGACCGCCCCCGGGCTGCGGCGACCGCTGGACACGTTCCCGATCCACGAGGATTCACGGCTTGCACCGGGGAATCCACAGAAACCCTGTTGGAAGAATTTCATGCCGCATGTGATGCACGAGGAGCCGCGGCCTGCTCCGGCCCTCCGGACGCCCTTCGTCGGAGTCTCCCTGAAGCTCTACTTCGGTCTGGCGGAGACCCGGTGCTGGCTCGCCGAAGTTGCCGCGCTGGCCGACCACCTGAGCGCCCTGCCCCGCCCGGTCGACGTGGCCGTCCTGCCGTCCTTCCCCGCGCTGGCCGAAGCCCGCTCTCTGCTCGCGGGGAGCGGCATCACCTTCGGTGCTCAGGATGTGCACTGGGCCGGAAAGGGCGCGTGGACCGGCGCGGTCTCGGCATCGATGCTCGTCGAGGCCGGAGCCCACTACGCGGAGATCGGCCACGCTGAGCGCCGCCTCCATTTCGGCGAGGACGACGCCGCGGTCGCTGCCAAGGCCCGCGCCGCCACCCGCGCCGGCCTCACCCCCGTCATCTGCGTAGGCGAGCAGCACGGCGAAGACCTCGGCCGCGCGGTCGAGGAGACTCTCGTGCAGGTGGACAGTGCGCTGCGCGGGGCCGAGCCCGGCAGCGACGTGGTGATCGCCTACGAACCGGTCTGGGCGATCGGCGCCGACACCCCGGCGCCCGCTCCGCACGTCCGCGCAGTCGTCGAGGCCATGGGCGAGACCTTGCGCGCATACGACGTCCAGGGCCGGATCATCTACGGCGGCACGGCCGGTCCCGGAACCTTCACAGAGTTGACCGACGGCGGTCGCTGGACCGGCCTCGACGGCCTGTTCCTCGGCCGGCTCGCGCACGACCCCGCCAACCTGCGCAAGATCCTTGACGAAGTCGCAGGGTTCTGGCCCAAGGCGACGACCGCCTCCTGACGCGGCCTCAGCGCCACCTGACGCAGCCTCAGCACCATCGAAGCGCCCCGAGAAGTTCCCCAGAGAATCCGAGGAGACGACCATGCAGCAGCCCCTCAGCATCGCCATCGGATGCGACGACGCCGGCATCGCCATGAAGGACGCGATGATCCACCACCTCACCGAGCGCGGCCTTCGCGTCACCGATCTGAGCGCCGCCGACGAGGAGGACTACCCGGACGTCGCCGAGCGCGTCGCGCACAGCGTCGCGCGCGGCGAGCACGTCCGCGGCGTCCTCATCTGCGGCACCGGCATCGGCATGGCCATCGCCGCGAACAAGGTGCCCGGCATCCGGGCCGCGCAGATCCCGGACAGCTACAGCGCCGAGCGGGCCCGCAAGTCCAACGACGCCCAGATCGCCTGCTTCGGGAACCGCACCATGGGCATCGAGGCGGCCCTCGTCTGCCTCGACCACTGGCTCGTCTCCGACTTCGCCGGCGGCGGCTCCACCCGCAAGGTCGACAAGATCCGGGAGGTCGAGACGCGCAACCTGCGGCGTACCGCCTGACCGACGTCACCGCACCGAGCCACGCCGCGCCGCCGTATGCGGTTGCCGCGCACGGCGCCGGACCCCCACGACCCGCCCCGCATCCGGAAGGAACCGCGTCACCGGTGAGCACCCCGACCACCGCCCCGAAGCCCTTCATCTGGTCCGATCTGGACCGCCGAGCCATCGACACCGGCCGCGTCCTGGCCATGGACGCCGTCCAGCGCGCCGGCCACGGACACCCCGGCACCGCCATGGCCCTGGCACCCGTGGCGTATCTGCTGCACCAAAAGCTCATGCGCCACGACCCGGCGGACCCGGAGTGGTCCGGCCGGGACCGCTTCGTGCTGTCCGCCGGCCACTCCAGTCTGACTCTCTACATCCAACTGTTCCTGTCCGGCTACGGCCTCACCCTGGACGACCTGAAGTCCTTCCGACAGGCGGGCAGCCGCACCCCGGGCCACCCCGAATACGGCCACACCGCCGGCGTGGAGACGACCACCGGCCCGCTCGGTCAGGGGGTTGCCAACGCGGTGGGCATGGCAATGGCGGCCCGCTACGAGCGTGGGCTGTTCGACCCCGAGGCGCCTGAGGGCGCTTCGCCCTTCGACCACACCGTCTGGACTCTGGCGGGCGACGGCTGTCTCGCCGAGGGCGTGGCCGCCGAGGCCAGCGCGCTCGCCGGCCATCAGCAGCTGGGCAACCTGGTCCTGATCTGGGACGACAACCGCATCACCATCGAGGGCGACACGCACACCGCCACCAGCGAGAACGTCCTCGCACGCTACGAGGCGTACGGCTGGCACGTCCAGTACGTTGCTGCCCGGCCAGACGGCGATGTCGACGAAACGGCCCTGCACGAGGCCCTGGAGACCGCGCGTGCGGAGACCGGCAGGCCCTCCCTCGTCGCCGTGCGCACCGTGATCGCCTGGCCCGCGCCGAACGCCCGCAACACTGCCGCCTCCCACGGCTCCGCGCTCGGCTCCGACGAGGTCGCCGCCACCAAGAAGCTCCTCGGATTCCAGCCGCAGCACAGCTTCGAGGTGGCCGAGGAGGTACTGGCACACACCCGGGACATCGGTCGGCGCGGCCACGCAGCACGCGCTGACTGGGAGCGGCAGCTCCAGCAGTGGCAGTCCGAACACCCCAGGCGCGCCGCCGAGTTCGAGCGCATACGAGCGGGAGAGCTGCCGACCGACTGGGCGGCGGCGATTCCCCGGTTCCCAGCCGGTGGTGCCATGGCGACCCGCAAGGCGTCCGGCGAGGTCCTGAAAGCCCTCGGGCCCGTCCTGCCCGAGCTGTGGGGTGGCTCCGCAGACCTCGCGGGCTCCAACAACACCACCATCGACGCCTTGTCGTCCTTCCTCCCAGCAGACAACCCGCTGCCGACCGCCGACCCGTACGGCCGCACGATCCACTTCGGCATCCGCGAGCACGCCATGGGCGCGGCCATGAACGGCATCGTGCTGCATGGCAACACCCGCATCTACGGCGGCACCTTCCTCGTCTTCTCCGACTACATGCGCCCGGCGGTGCGGATGGCCGCGCTGATGCGGCTGCCCGTGACCTATGTGTGGACGCATGACTCCATCGGCCTCGGCGAGGACGGCCCGACCCACCAGCCGGTCGAGCACCTGGCGTCCCTGCGTGCCATCCCCGGACTCAACGTGGTCCGCCCGGCCGACGCCAACGAGACCGCCATCGTCTGGGCCGAGATCGTACGTCGCCACAGCGCCCGCCCCGCCCCGCACGGACTGTGCCTGACCCGCCAGAGCGTACCGATCCACGGGGCGAACGAGGAGGCGGCCAGGGGCGGTTACGTCCTGCTCGAAGCCGAGGGCGGCGCGCCGCAGGTCATCCTCATCGCGACCGGCTCGGAGGTGCAGTTGGCCGTCACCGCCCGCGCCGAGCTCCAGGCCGACGGCATCCCCGCGCGCGTGGTGTCGATGCCCTGCCGGGAGTGGTTCGAGGAGCAGGACCAGGAGTGGCGCGACCGTGTGCTGCCGCCGTCGGCCCGGGCCAGGGTCTCGGTCGAGGCCGGCGTCGCCCAGGGCTGGCGCGACTACATCGGCGACGCCGGACGCAGCGTGAGCCTGGAGCGCTTCGGCGCCTCCGCGGACCACCGGTTCCTGTACGAGCAGTTCGGCATCACCGCCCAGGCCGTGGCCGACGCTGCCCGAGCCTCCCTCGCCGCCGCCGGAAGCTGAAGGAGCAACCCCGTGAACGACGCACTCGACCGCCTATGCGACCACGCGCTCTCCATCTGGCTGGACGACCTGTCCCGCGACCGCATCACCTCCGGCAACCTCGCCGAGCTGATGGTGGCCAAGAACGTCACCGGAGTCACCACCAACCCCTCCATCTTCCAGGCTGCCATCACCACCGCGGACGTACGCGCGGCGTGCGACATCCTGCGCCCGGTGTACGAGGCCACCCGCGGGCGGGACGGCTGGGTATCCATCGAAGTCGACCCGCGCTTGGCCCACCGCACGGAGGCCACCATCGCCGAGGCCGAGCAGCTGTGGTGGCTGGTCGAGCCGCGCTGGCCCGCTCCCTGACCGGCGTGACGGGTGACTGACCGCCGTAGCTACAGGAGAAACGGGCCTTTACGGCAGTGATGTCGCCGAGGTTGGGCACGGTCGGTCAGTGGTGGGACTGGATCCGGGACGCCACGAATCGGTCTCGGCGTGCCAGGCAAGGGTGCCGCCAGGGCGGCGTGGACCCCGAGGTCCGGGCCGCCGTAGCCGGAGCACAGACTCCCGATCGAGTCCTGGCGCTTCTCACCAGGCCCGCAACCAGCTACCACCCGACGCTCATAAACAACCCGCCGGTCTTTGCCGTTCCCGAACTGGGAGCCCGGTGCCCTGACTCAGACACCAGCCGCGAAGCAGGCTGCGGGTAGCGTGACGTCCTTTTGCTCTGGAGAGGCCCGCTGACGGAACGGGCGTGGCGGTGGGCATTCCGGAGCGTGAGAGTCGGTTCCGCCTGTCTCACGTACTGTGGCTTCGCATGACCGACTCCGAGATCGAGATCACCGCAGAGCTGGTACACGATCTTCTCAAGGGCCAGCATCCGGACCTTGCAGGGTTGGCTATCCGCGAGGTAACGGGCGGCTGGGACAACCAAATGTGGCGGCTTGGGGATGAGTTGGTCGTGCGCATGCCGCGCACGGAACGTGCCCCGGATCTCCAGCGCAAGGAGCGCCGGTGGCTGCCCGTTCTGGCCCCGCGCCTTCCGCTCCCGGTTCCGACCCCTGTGCGGATCGGCGAACCGTCAGCGCGTTTCCCGAGGCCCTGGAGCATTATGACGTGGGTTCCCGGCGAGCCACTCGACTACGCCTCGATCAGTCGCGGCGAGCACGCGGCCGACACTCTGGCGGGCTTCCTCAGGGCGCTCCATGTGGAGGCGCCCGCCGAGGCGCCGACCAGTTCGGACCGCGGCGCTCACCCCAAGAAGTGCACGGACGGCTTCGAGAAGTTCTTGCAAGCCGTTGCCCCTGGCGGCATGGTCGCCGACGTCCGGGCCGTCCGGGCCGTCTGGGACGATGCCGTTGCGGCTCCCGAGTGGGAGGGCCCGCCGGTATGGCTGCACGGTGACCTCCATGCCGCGAATGTCGTCGTCTCGGACGGGACGCTCTCGGGCGTGATCGATTTCGGTGACATGTTCGCCGGCGATCCGGCGTGGGACCTCGCGGCCGCGTGGCTGCTCCTTCCCGCGGGCGCGGCCTCACGGTTCTTCGAGGTGTACGCGCATACGGACGAGGCGACGATCCGGCGCGCCCGAGGGTTGGCTGCTCTGAAAAGCCTCTTCCTCATCCTTATGGGCCAGAACGGGGAACGGGGCCTTCCTGGCGGCAAGCCGACATGGGGACCCGCAGGCCGGGCGGCGCTCGATCGTGTTCTGACATCCAGCTTGGGCTGGCCCTCTCCGGCATAGGCCCCGCTCCCATCTCCGGGCGTGACACTGGTGGGCTCGCGTCAACTGTCACCAGTTCTCCGAGGGGCCAGCCTGGTGGTGACCGCCAGTGGCCGCAGGTCATGAGGAGTTCCCGCAGGAGGGCGGCTGCCCGCCAAGGCAGGAGATGACGGAAGGCTTCGTGGGTCAACTCGATGTCGCCTGGGCCGAGCCGCTGACCGGCCGGATGGCCGGCCCTTCCACGTCAAGGACGGCGAACACGACGAGACCGTCCCCGACGGCTACCCCATGGTGGACGTCGGGGACGGTCGCATGGACTACCGCCGCTTCTTGACCGCGGTCGGCAGGACCCACGGCGTCCGCCGTGACCACCACTGGCTGGTGGAGCACGACGAGCCCGCCGGTTTGCTGACCACCGCCCGCCGCTCCGCCCGCTGTCTGCGGTCGCGGCGGTGCGGCGGACGAGGCCGAGCGAGGGCCCCTCGCGGCGGGGCTAGACGGCCTCGCGGCTGATCGGCTGCGGGTTCGGGGCGATGTCCTGGATCCGCGGCCGGCCGGGCTGCCGCAGCAGCAGGGCCACCGCGGCCGCCACCATGGAGATGCCGCCGGCCAGCGCGTACGCGCCGTCGTAGCCCCAGGCGTCGACCACCATTGAGCCGAGGCCGCCGCCGAACAGCCCGCTGATCAGCTTTCCGCTGTACACCAGGCCGTAGTTGGTGGCGTTGTAGTTCTCACCGAAGTAGTCCGGGGTCAGCGCCGCGAACATCGGATAGAAGGCGCCGCCGCCGAATCCGGAGAGGAAGGCGAAGAAGAGGAACAGCGCCTCGTTGTGGATGTTGCCGGCCCAGATCACCCCGAACTGGGCCAGGCCCAGCACCACGATGACGAACACCAGGGTCCTCTTCCGGCCCCACAGGTCCGACAGCCAGCCCACCACACCGCGTCCGACACCGTTGATGACGGACATGATGCCCATGGACGAGGCCGCGACCAGCGGGCCGAAGCCCACGTCCTTGGCGTAGTCGACCTGGAAGGAGATCCCGAAGATCGACACCCCGGCGGTGAGCACCAGGGAGACCCACATCAGTGGCAACATCCCGGTCTTGATGGCCTCCTTGGGCGTGTACTGCCGCACCGCCGGCGGGTTCTTCGTCAGGCTCGCCGCGCTCTTGGCGTTGCCGTTGTAGCTCAGTGGGTCGATGCCGGCGGGCCACCAGTTCTTCGGCGGGTCCTTGAAGAACCAGGCGCAGCCCGCCACGATGATCAGCACATAGACCCCGATGAGGTCGAGCACCTCGTCGAAGTTCCCCGTGTCGAACCAGTAGTTGAAGATGAAGATGAACGGTAACGCGCCGTAGGCGAACCCTCCGTTGACGAACCCCGTCTTCGCCCCGCGCCGCTCCGGGAACCACTTGCCCACCATGTTGATGCAGGTGGCGTAGACGAACCCGGATCCGAGCCCGCCGACGACGCCGAAGCCGAGGATCGCCCCGAAGACGTTGTCGACGTGGGAGAGGGCCAGGAAGCCGATCAGACACAGTCCGGCTCCCAGGAACATCGCTCTGCGGGCGGTCAGGATCCCCTTCTCCCGCAGCCACCCGGCGGGGAAGGCGATGCCTGCCTGGAAGAACACCCAGACGCTCAGGATCCAGAAGGTGTTGCTCTGGGTCCAGCCGTGTGCCTCCGAGAGCGTGTCCTCCGCCGAGCCGTACGCGTACTCGGACACGCTGATGGCCATCATCGCGATCCACGGCAGATAGACCATCAGCTTCCGGCTATGGCCCAGGATGTCGCGGTCGGTCTCGCCGATGCGGTACGTGCGCCCCTTGCTGTCCTGCACTTCACGGAAGGGGAGGACCCCTTCCGGTTGTTCTGCTGTGCTCATGTCGTCCCCTTGGCTTCGAAGGAGCCCGGCCAGCGCCCCCTGTCCAATCTCTTCGTGCTCCGGGAAACGTGGGTGGCTATGTGAGCAGCCCCGCGGACCTGGCCCAGCGGTACTTGGCGCCCAGGACGGCCACCGGCTTCTCGGTGGTGTACGGATACGCCACGACCCCGCGCTCGAAGAGGTATGCGCACGCTTCCTCGACCTCGGTGTCGCCCGCGAGCGAGGCCACCACCGGCTTGGCGATGCCCTGCGCGCGGAACTCTTCGACGACCCGCGCGGTCAGCTCGGCGAACACCATCGGCGGGGTGACGATGGTGTGCCAGTAGCCCAGGACCAGGGCGTGGATCCGCGGATCCGCCAGGCCCAGCCGGATGGTCGCCTCGTAGGTGGACGGCGGTTCGCCGCCGGTGATGTCCACCGGGTTCCCGGCCGCGCCGAACGGCGGGATGAAGCGGCGGAAGGCGGCGTCCAGGTCCGCGGGGATCTCCATCAGGGACAGCCCGTTGTCGACGATCGCGTCTGACAGCAGCACCCCCGAGCCCCCGGCGCCGGTGATGACGACAACGTTGTCGCCCTGTGGTGTGGGCAGCACGGGCAGCGCCCGCGCGTACTCCAGCATCTCGTTGAGACCGGGCGCCCGGATCACCCCGGCCTGCCGCAGGATGTCGTCGTAGACCGCGTCATCCCCGGCCAGCGCGCCGGTGTGGGAGCCGGCCGCCTTGGCGCCCGCCGCCGTACGGCCCGCCTTGAGGACCACCACCGGCTTCCTGGGCACCGTGGCCCGCGCCGCCTCCACGAAGGCGCGGCCGTCCTTGAGGTCCTCCAGGTGCATCGCGATGCACTGGGTGCGGTCGTCCTCGCCGAACCAGGTGAGCAGGTCGTCCTCGTCCACATCCGACTTGTTGCCGAGGCCGACGATCGCCGAGACACCGGTCTTGGTCGTCCGGGCAAAGCCCAGGATCGCCATCCCGATGCCACCGGACTGCGAGGTGAGCGCCACCGGCCCCTTCACGTCGTACGGGGTGCAGAAGGTGGCACACAGGTCCTGCCAGGTGGAGTAGTAGCCGTAGATGTTCGGCCCCAGCAGCCGCACCCCGTGCTCCTCGGCGATCTCCACGATCCGCCGCTGAAGCTCGTGTTCACCGGTCTCGGCGAAGCCGGACGGGATCAGCACGGCGTTCGGGATGCCCTTGCGGCCGACCTCCTCCAGCGTGGCGGGCACGAACTTCGCGGGGATCGCGAAGACCGCCACATCCACCTCGCCGGGGACGTCCGTGACGCTCTTGTACGCCTTACGGCCCAGGATGTCATCGGCTTTGGGGTTCACCGGGTGGATCTCCCCGGAGAAGCCGCCGTCGATGAGGTTGCGCATCACCGAATTGCCGATCTTGCCCTGCTCGTTGGAGGCGCCCACCACCGCCACCGAGCGCGGCTGCATCAGCCGGCGCATCGCGCGCAGGATCTCCTCGCGCGAGTAGCGGCGGCGCTCCTGCGGGGCGGGGTCCCCGATCAGCAGTCGCACATCGGCGGCGAGCACCCCGCTCGCGGTGGCGAACACCGGGTTGAGATCGACCTCCGTGATCTCCGGGAAGTCCGTCACCAGCCGGGAGATCCGCACGATCAGGCCGGCCAGCGCCGTGCGGTCCACCGCCTCCCCGCCGCGCACCCCGCGCAGCACCTCGGCGGCGCGGATCCCGTCCAGCATCGACAGCGCCTCGTCCTCGGTGGCCGGGGCCAGCCGGAAGGTGATGTCCTTCAACACCTCCACCAGCACCCCGCCGAGCCCGAACGCCACCACCTTGCCGAAGGTGGGGTCGGTGACCGCGCCGACGATGACCTCCTGGCCGCCGTCCGGGATCATCTGCTGCACCTGGACGCCCTGGATCCGGGCCTCGGCGTTGTACGAACGGGCGTTGTCGACGATCGCGGTGAACGCGCCCCGCACCTCGGCGCAGGACGTCAGCCCCACCCGGACCCCGCCCGCGTCGGTCTTGTGCAGGATGTCCGGGGACACGATCTTGAGGACGACGGGGAAGCCGATCCGGTCGGCGAGCGCCACCGCCTCGTCGGCGGACTCCGCCAGCCCCTCGGCCGGGGTCGGGATGCCGTACGCGTCGGTGATCCGCTTCCCCTCGGGAGCGGTCAGTGCCGTGCGCCCCTCGGCGCGGGCTGCGTCCAGCACCACGCGCACGGCATCGTTGTCATACGTCACCGTCAGATCACTCCGTTCGTCTTGAGCAGCCGCACGTCCTCGTCGCCGAGCCCCAACTCGCCGACGTACACCTCTTCGTTGTGCTCACCCAGTAGCGGGGAGCGCTCGACCCGGACCGGGGAGTCGGAGAGCTTCAGCGGGGAGCCGACCGTGGTGAAGGAGCCGCGCTCGGGGTGGTCGACCTCGACGATCATCTCGTTGGCCGCGAGCGACGCGTCCTCGACGATCTCCTTGGTGGACAGGATCGGCCCGCACGGGATGTTGTGGGCCGTGAGCTGCTCCAGCACCTCCCACTTCGGCAGGGTGCTGCTCCATTCCTCGATCAGTTGGAACATCTTGGCCAGCTTCGGCAGCCGCGCCTCGGGCGCGGCCCACTCCGGGTCCTCGGTCAGTTCGGGGCGGCCGATGAGCCGGGTGATGGGCTCCCAGCCGACCGGCTGCACGATGACGTAGACGTAGTCGTTGGGCCCGCCGGGCGCGCACTTGACCGCCCAGCCGGGCTGGCCGCCACCGCTGGCGTTGCCGCTGCGCGGCACCTCGTCGCCGAAGTCCTCGTTCGGGTATTCGGCCAGCGGCCCGTGCTCCAGCCGCTGCTGGTCGCGCAGCTTGACCCGGCACAGGTTGAGCACCGCGTGCTGCATCGCCACATTGACCCGCTGGCCGCGTCCGGTGTGGGTGCGCTGGTAGAGCGCGGCGAGGATGCCCGCCACGCAGTGCACCCCGGTGCCGGAGTCGCCGATCTGGGCGCCGGTGGCCAGTGGCGGTCCGTCCTCGAAGCCGGTCGTGGACATCGACCCGCCCATGGCCTGCGCGACCACCTCGTACGCCTTGAACTTGGTGTACGGGCCCTCGCCGAACCCCTTGATCGAGGCGTAGACCAGCCGCGGGTTGATCTCCTGGATGTGCTCCCAGGTGAATCCCATGCGGTCCACGGCGCCCGGACCGAAGTTCTCCACCAGCACATCGCTGCGGCGGATGAGCTCGGTCAGGATCTCCTTGCCGCGCTCGCTCTTGGTGTTGAGGGTGATGCTTCGCTTGTTGCAGTTGAGCATCGTGAAGTAGAGCGAGTCCACGTCCGGGAGATCGCGCAGCTGCTTGCGGGTGATGTCGCCGGTGACGTTCTCCAGCTTGATCACATCCGCGCCGAGCCAGGCGAGCAGCTGGGTGGCGGAGGGACCGGACTGCACATGCGTCATGTCGAGGACGCGAATGCCCGTCAGAGCTTGATTGGCCTCAAGAGCCTGGGACATGGTGGCGGCTCCCTACTTGTACATGGTCTGGTTCATGGTTCCGGGGGCGTAGGCGTCCGGGTCCACCCAGACGTTGATCAGCGACGGCTTGCCGGACTCCCGGGCGCGGCGCAGTGCCGGGCCGATGTCCGCCGGGTCGCGGACCTCCTCGCCGTGGCCGCCGAGCATCCGCGCGAACTGGTCGTAGGGCACATCGCCCAGGGTGTTGCCGACCCGCTCGCGCTTCTCGCCGTACTTGGCCTTCTGGCCGTAACGGATCTGGTTCATCGAGGAGTTGTTGCCGACGATCCCGACGAACGGCAGGTCGAAGCGGACCAGCGTCTCGAAGTCCCAGCCGGTCAGGGAGAACGCGCCGTCGCCGAAGAGCGCCACCACCTCCTTGTCGGGACGGGCCTGCTTGGCAGCCATCACGAACGGCACGCCGACGCCGAGCGTCCCCAGCGGGCCCGGGTCCATCCAGTGGCCGGGCGACTTGGGCTGGACCACCTGACCGGAGAAGGTGACGATGTCGCCGCCGTCGCCGATGTAGATCGAGTCCTCGGTGAGGAAGTCGTTGATCTCGCTGACCAGGCGGTACGGATGGATGGGGGAGGCGTCGGACCGGAGGTTGGGCAGCCGCTTCTCGATCGCCTTCTGCTCGGCGGCCCGCAGCTCGTCCAGCCACTCCTTGCGCTTGCCCGCGCCGCCATTGATGCTGCCAGAGGCGGCCTGGGTGACGGCGGAGAGGATCAGCCCCGCGTCGCCCACGATGCCGAGGTCGATGTCCCGGTTCTTGCCGACCGTGCGGTAGTCGAGGTCGATCTGGACCACGGTGGCGTCGGGGGAGAGCCGCTTGCCGTAGCCCATCCGGAAGTCGAAGGGTGTGCCGACGATGACGATGAGATCGGCGTTGGAGAAGGCGTATCGGCGGGAGAGCTGGAAGTGGTGCGGATCGCCGGGCGGCAGTGTGCCGCGCCCCGCGCCGTTCATGTACGCGGGCACGTTGAGGGTGCGCACCAGCTCGATGGCCGCGCCGGTGGCGCGAGTCGTCCACACCTGACTGCCCAGCAGGATCGCGGGCTTCTCGGCCTGGACCAGCAGATCGGCCAGCTTCTGGACGGACTCGGGGTCGCCGGCGGCGCGGGTGGAGGCGCGGTAGTGCCCCGCCCGGGGGACGCGCGCGGTGTCCACCGGCACCTTGGCGTCCAGCACATCGCGCGGGATCTCCAGGAAGGAGGGGCCGGGAGCGCCGTGGAAGCACTCGCGGAAGGCCATGGAGACCATGTCGGCGGCGCGGGCGGTGTCCGGGACGGTGGCGGCGAACTTGGTGATCGGCGCCATCATGTCGACGTGCGGAAGGTCCTGGAGGGACCCCATCTTGTGCTGGGTGTGGGCGCCTTGGCCGCCGATGAGCAGCATGGGTGACTCGGCGCGGAAGGCGTTGGCGACGCCGGTGACCGCGTCGGTGGTGCCGGGGCCGGCGGTGACGACGGCACAGCCGGGCTTGCCGGTGATCCGGGCGTAGCCGTCGGCGGCGTGGGCCGCGACCTGTTCGTGGCGTACATCGATGACATCGATGCCCTCGTCGACACAGCCGTCGTAGATATCGATGATGTGGCCGCCGCAGAGGGTGTAGATGACCTCGACGCCTTCTGCCTTGAGTGCTTTGGCGACCAAGTGCCCGCCGGATATGAGGCCTTGGCTGTCGTCGGGCATGGCGAATCGCGTCCCTTCGTAGGGGTCGGTGCGGTCTCGCTTGGATTGCATACAGTCGACGTTATCCTGTATGAACTTTTATCCCACCGTCGGAGGAGCGGTGTCCAGGGGGCGTGCGCGACTCGTTCGAGCCAGCCCTCAAACGCTGATGACGGGCCATCAGAGAGCTGGCACTGGACCTGTACGGACATCAGGCGCGGCGAAACCACCGCTCTGCACCCTGGTGTTGTACGAGTCCAGGCGCCGCACGGTGGTGAGCCGGAGCGGATAGGTGTCATCGGTCAGATCGACCGGCGGATCGTGTTTCACCGGGCCGAAGAGCGCGAGGGCGCCGCGCCGGATCGCCCTCCCAGAGGCGGCCGTGCAGAGAGCTGGGTTCGAGGCGGTCGGTGCTGGGGCAGGGCCACTGGAGACGGCGCGCAGCTCGTCCCAGACATCCTCCGCGCCCCCGAACTTCCCGTCGGTGGCGGCGCCGGGCGAGGCGATGAGGAAGCCGGAGGAGAAGCGGACCAGGGAGACGAACATCGCCCAGCGCGGGCCGCGGCTTGGATGCGCCCGGTGCGTGGACAGTATGGGTAAACTGTAGACAATAACCAATTCAAGAATCCGGTGAAGGCCAGCCAAGGGGGGCGCGATGCTGTCCAGAGGTCTGCCGCAGGGCGCGGTGCCGAAGCTGGAGCGGCCCGGTCCGCTCCGCGAGCGCGTCTACGAGGCGCTGCTCGAACTCATCACCACTCGCGCCCTCCGCCCCGGCCAGCACCTGGTGGAGAGCGAGCTCGCCGGTCATCTCGGCGTCTCCCGCCAGCCGGTCCGCGAGGCCCTCCAGCGGCTCAACACCGAGGGCTGGGTCGATCTGCGGCCCGCGCAGGGCGCGTTCGTCCACGAGCCCACCGAGGAGGAGGCCGATCAGCTCCTTACGGTGCGCACCCTCCTGGAGGCCGAGGCCGCCCGCCTGGCCGCCGCCGGGTTCCATGAGGCCGGGGTCGCGGCGCTGGAGGACCTGTGCGCGAAGGGCGAGCGTGCGGTGCTGGACGACGATGTGGACGGCGCGGTCGCGGCGAACGCCGAATTCCACGCCAAGGTCATGGAGCTCGCCGGAAACGCGGTCCTGTCCGAGCTCGCTGCCCAGGTGGACCGAAGGGTCCGCTGGTACTACACCCCGGTCGCCCGGCAGCGCGGCAAGCAGTCCTGGACCGAGCACCGCGAGCTGATCGCGGCCATCACCGCCGGTGATGAACAGCGCGCCACGGCCGTCATGCGCGCCCACACTGAGCACACCCGCCGCACCTACCACGAGCGCGAGCGGTCCTGACCTTCCCCTCGGCCTCATTGCCTGTGCCGTTCGGAGACCCGTCGCTGGTGGTCAGGCAGCGTATCTGTACTCGTTGATCACGCCGTCGAGTATTCGGGTGGGTGGGAGCCGGTGAGCAGTCGGGCACTCATGACAGGAGCAAGTGGCTAGGCCGGCCCGGCGGGGTCATGGGTGATCAGGTCTCCTGGCTGACACTGGAGGACATCGCAGATCCTCGACAGGGTCGAGAAGCGGATGGCCTTGGCCCGCCCGTTCTTGAGCACGGACAGGTTGACGACGGTGATGTCCACTCGCGCGGACAGTTCGGTGAGCGTCATACCGCGCTCGGCAAGAAGCCGGTCGAGGTGGATCCGGATCGCATGCAGTTCCTCATCGGGCATCAGATGGTCCCTTCGAGGTCCTCTCGCATCCGCACACCCTCGCGCATGATCTTCCCCATAATCACTGCGGCGAGGCCGGCGAGGACGAGCACCTGCGGCCCGGAGACCGTCGGCCCAGAACCCGCGACCGGCGCCATGCTCCCGACGAGCCAGGACTGCGACCAGCCGACGACGAGGCCGGCCAGCGGCGTGCCGACGGCGACGAACCAGCCGAGAACGGAGAGCCGTTGCGACACCGCATCGGTGAACGGCCCCTGCAGCAGGACGGCCTTCAGCAGCCGGGAGAAGAGCAACAGCGCGAGGGAACCGAACAGCAGCCACGGCAGTTCGCCCCCGAGGTCGGCAGCGCGCTGCCCCACCGAGGGACTGTCCTGGCAGAGACGCGTGGCACTGCTGGACGCTTCCACGCCCTTGCCAACCGGCAGGTTGTCCGGCGCCAGTGAGGCATTGCGCCAGAAGCCCGTCTGCGCGCAGACCGCCCCGTCGTCGAGCACGTGCGTGACCCCCGTGCCGATGAAGGCGAGCCCGCAGAGCACCGCCAGCACAAAGGTCACCGAGGCCAGGGTCCTCGTGAGTCGCGTGTTCACCGCATCCCTTCCCATCGATTATCGATATGCCCGAGCCTAGAGCAGCATATCGATATTCGACAAGTTCATGGCCGCCGACGAGGCCGCCCCTGGCGCGCTGAGCGGGCCGCTCCCGCCGAGGCGGGGGCGGCTTACGCGGAGCGAATGTCCATGACTGGCATGACGCGCGCTAGGCGTCGGCGACGGCTCGCAGGGGGGTGAGCGCGGCGGCTCGTCGGGCGGGCAAGGCGGCCGCGACCGCGCCGACGGCGAGGGAGAGCAGGACCACGAGGGTGAGGGTGGACCAGGGCAAGGAGAAGGAGTACTGCGGGATCGCGCCGTTGGTCAGTCCGCTGACTTTCCACGCCCCGAACAGCCCGCCGGCCAGTCCGAGCAGGGTGCCGAAGGCGGCGACGCAGACGGCCTCCAGGCGGATCATGCGGCGGATGCCGGAGCGGTCCATGCCGATGGCGCGCAGGACACCGATCTCACGGGTGCGTTCCGAGACCGACATGGCGAGGGTGTTGATCATGCCGAGTGCGGAGATCAGTACGCCGATGGCGAGCAGCCCGAACACCATGGTCATCAACTCGCCGGCGACGCCGGCCTGCTCCTGGACGAGTTGGTCGCGGTCTTGGACCTTCAGCAGCGGGCTGTCGCTCACGGCGGCGCGCAGGTGCTTCTCCAGGTCCTTGGATACGGCGCCGTCGGCGGTGCGGACCAGGATGCGTTGCACGGAGTCGCGCAGGTAACTGTGTTTCTGCACCTCGGTGCGGTAGCCGAGGACGTCCTGGGCGGTGGGGTTGTCCTGGTAGACGCCGACGACGGTGTAGGGCCGGCCGCGGTCGCCGGTTCCGGGGCCGATGTTCGCCTTGATCTGCTCGCCCGTGGTGACGCGGTGGTCGCGGGCGAAGCTGTGGGAGACGGCGACCCTGCCGGGGCCGAGGTCCTTGGCGGAACCGCTGAGGAAGTGGAGCTTCATCACGTCGTCCACAGTCTTCGGGTCGACCCCGGAGATCGACAGGGCGCTGGGGCCGGCAGCGATGGTGGAGTCCGCCACGGCGGAAGTGGTCCGCACACCGGGCACGTCGGCGACGCGCTGGATGGCGGCGGCATCGATGGCGGTCGTGGTGTCGTCGCGGGTGCTGATGACGTAGTCGGCGCTCAGTCCGGCGGCAGCCTGGGCATCCAGGGCCTGGCTCGTGGACTGGTTGATGACCGCGAGACCGGAGACCAACGCGGTGCTGATCATCAGTGCGACGGCGGTGGCGGCGGTACGGCGCGGGTCGCGCAGGGTGTTCTCGCGGGCGAGTTCGCCCACGACGCCGAAGCGGGCGGTGAGTTTGCCGAGCAGGCGGATCACCGGACCGGCGAGCAGCGGGGCCAGCACGATCAGGCCGACCACGAGGATACCGGCCCCGAACAGCGCGGTCTGCAGGTTGTCGTCGGTGGCGCTGGTCGCGTCGCTCAGCGAGAACAACAAGCCGGCACCGAGGACGGTCATGGCCAGGCCGACGATGCCGCGGACGCGGGAGACCGTGGCGGAGGGTGGCTGCTCGGCCGTGCGCATCGCCTCGATCGGGGCGATCCGCGCCGCGCGGCGCGAGGGCAGCCAGGCGGCGAGCGCGGTGACGCCGACACCCACGGCGAGCGCGGCGAGGATCGTGATCGGGCCGATCACCAGCGGCCCGCTGGGCAGCAGGTCACCGGAGGTGTCCAGCACGCTCGGCAGCACCGTGGCCACTCCCAGACCCAGCAGGAACCCGAGAACGGACGCGGCGAGACCGACCAGGGCCGCCTCGGCGAGGACCGAGCGGACCACCTGGCGCCGGGTGGCGCCGATCGCCCGCAGCAGGGCGATCTCGCGGCTGCGGCGTGCTATGAGCATGGTGAAGGTGTTGATGATGAGGAACGTGCCGATGAACAGCGAGACGGCGGCAAAGAGCAGGGGCAGCCGCTCGTAGCTGTGGGTCCTGGAGTTGATGAAGACGGACTGCTGGTCGGCCTGGGCGCTACCGGTGGTGGCCTCGGCGCGGTCGGCGGGCAGGACGGCGGTGACCCGGTCGGCGAGTTCGAACTGGCTGGTGCCCGGCGTGGCGGTCAGGTCGATCTGGTTGTAGTGCTCCGGGGCGGCGAACAGCTTCTGGGCGGTGGTCTTGTCGAACACGGCCAGGGTGCCGCCGGCGTTCACTCGGCTGTCGTTGGTGGACACCAGGCCCACCAGGCGCTTCTTGAGGACCGGTCCGTCCTTGGCGAGGGTGACGGTGTCGCCGAGTGCGTAGCCGCCGGCGGCCGCGGTGCCCCTGTTCAGCGCGACCTCGCCGCTGTTGCGGGGGGCGCGGCCGGCCGTCAGCGGGTAGCGGCTGTCCTTGCCGTCGGCACCCGGGACGTAGGTGGCACCGAACTTGCCCATCATGCTGTCGGCCCGCATCGGTGTGCCGTCCTTGGCGGACAAGGTGACCGAACTGTCGGCTGCCGGGCGGACGGAGGCGACGCCTGGAACGGTGGACAGCTTTCGTACCAGGGCGTCGTCCAAGGCGCCGTACTGCTCCTTGCCGGAGGCGCCCGGAAGGGATTTCGGAGTCACGCTGACGGCGATGTCCGCATAGTTGCGGGACATGGCGGCGCGGTAGGCGGCGGTGGTGGAGTCGGCGAAGACCAGGGAGCCGGTGATGAACGCGACGCCGATGCAGACCGCGAGCACGGTCATGATCAGACGGGCTTTGTGCGCGAGGACGTTGCGCAGAGCTATCAGCAGCATGGTGAGCTTTCGAAGGGTGGTGGGGGAGGGCGGTGGTGGGCTGATGGATACGGTCAGGTGGCGCGGCCCTGGGCCTCGAACGCGAGCATCCGCTCGAGTACGGCATCGGCGGTCGGGCCGTCCAGCTCGTCCACGAGCCGGCCGTCGGCCAGGAAGACCACCCGGTCCGCGTAGGCGGCGGCCACGGGGTCGTGGGTCACCATCACCACGGTCTGGCCCAGTTCCCACACCGAGCCGCGCAGGAAGCCCAGCACCTCCGCACCGGAACGGGAGTCGAGGTTGCCGGTCGGCTCGTCGGCGAAGACGATCTCCGGGCGGGAGACCAGGGCGCGGGCCACGGCGACGCGCTGCTGCTGGCCGCCGGAGAGCTCGGTCGGGCGGTGCTCAAGCCGGCCCGCGAGGCCGACGGTGGCGACGACGGTGTCCAGCCACGCCGCGTCGGGCCGCTGGCCGGCCAGCCGTAGCGGCAGGGTGATGTTCTCCAGCGCGGTCAAGGTGGGCAGCAGGTTGAAGCCCTGGAAGACGAAGCCGACCTTCTCCCGCCGCAGTTCGGTGAGCTGCCGGTCGTTCAGGGCGGACAGTTCGACACCGCCGATCCGGGCCGATCCCGAGGTCACCGGGTCCAGGCCGGCCATGCAGTGCATCAGCGTGGACTTGCCGGAGCCGGAGGGGCCCATGACGGCGGTGAACCGGCCCCGCGCGAACTCCACGGACACCGCGTCCAGCGCGGTGACCCGGGTCTCCCCCTTTCCGTACGTCTTGGTCAGGCCGGACGCGCGGGCGGCCGGCTCGGCGAGGGTTGCGCTGGGGGAAGGGAACGCGTGTGACATGGAAGCTCCGCATGGAGTGCGACGGCCCGCGAGGAGTTCGGCGAGCCGGTGGACGTATCCATCCTCACGGGCCTGAACTGCGCAAACGTCGTGCTGGAGGCGGGAGTTGGCCTCTGTCGAAGGGCCGGCTTCCCCTGGCCTTTCTCTGCCAAAGGTCAGGGACCCGGCCGGGGGAGCTCTGCCTTGGGGGAGGAACGGAGCGGGAACGTCACCGGCGCCCCGGGCGTGGATGCGAGATGGCCCGGTGGGCGGTTGCGTCAGGAGGCCAGGCCGGTGCGGTGAGCCAGCAGTGCGGCCTGGACCCGGCTCGCCGAACCGGTCTTGTCCAGGATCGCGCCCACGTGGGTCTTCACCGTGCCGACCCCGATACCGAGCCGCCCGGCGATGTTCTGGTTCGAAAGACCCTGGCCGAGCATCGCCAGGACCTCCCGCTCCCGGCCGGTGAGCCGGGCGATCCGCTCGTCCGTGAGCGCACCCCCGGCGCCCTGCGGAGTACCGGAACGCAGCATCCGGGAGATCACCGTCCCGGTCACGCCCGGCGAAAGCACCGCGTCACCGGCAGCGGCCGCCCGTACCGCGCTGATGAGCTCCTGCGGCCCCTCGTCCTTCAACAGGAACCCGGCGGCACCCTCCCGCAGCGCCCGCACCACGTTGTCGTCATCACCGAAGGTCGTCAGCATCACCACACGCGGCGCGGGGTCGAGAGCGAGCAGCGGCGCGATCGCGGCCGGCCCGTCGCACACCGGCATCCGGATGTCCACCAGCGCCACATCCGGATGGTGCGCGGCGGCCTCCTCGACCGCCGCGTGGCCGTCGGCGGCTTCGGCGACCACATCGATGCCCTCGGCGTGCCGCAGGATCAGGCGGACCCCGTACCGGATCATCGCCTCGTCGTCGGCGAGCAGGACACGGATCGGCTCGGTGGGCTGGGTCATCGGTCCTCCCAGGGCGGGGCGTCCCGTACGGACGGGACGGTGAAGCGGTCGATGGAGATCAGGCGCTGCGAGGCGTCGAAACAGTAGCGGGTGATGGCAAAGACGCCGGGCCGGGGGCCACGGCCGGCGGCTGGGTAGACGCAGCCCACCGTGCCGGCGGGGCGCGGCGGTTCGTGTCCGGTGGCCGCGGCGCGCTCGGCCGGCATGTCGAAGACCCCCTTCAAGTCCTGGTACCTCATGCCGAGGCGCGGCTCGGGAGGCGGGACCGTGTCCCTCGGCTGGCTGTAGACCATGGCGATCGCGAGCGTCATCAGCACCCACAGTGCCGCCGCCCCGAGACCGAACGTCAACGCCCTGGCGGTTCGCGGACCGCGCGACAGCGCCGCCGCGTCATCGTCGAACCCGTCCGCCGGGGAGGCTGCCATGTCGCCTGCGGCCGGTTTCCTCGCGACGGCGTCGGCTGGTTCCGCAGGGACGGCCGCCACCACCTGGAACCCGCCGGACGGCAGCGCGCCTGCCTCGAAGGTGCCGCCGAGCAGCTCGACCCGTTCGCGCAGGCCCGGCAGGCCGCGCCCCGTCCCGGCCTCGCGCGGCGTCGTGGCCGGGGCGGGGGACGCGCCGTTGCGGACCGTCACACGCACGGTCCGGTCGTCGTGCTCGACCCGCACGGTGACATGGGAGGCCGCCGCGTACCGGTGCACGTTTGTCAGGGCCTCCCGCACCACCCGGTGCACCGCGCGCCGCACCTGCGCCGGGCGCAGGTCGAGGTCGGGGCCGCTCCATTCCAGCCGCACGGCGATCCCGACGTCGCGTGACTCCGCGACCAGCGCCTCGACGTCGGCCCGGGTGCCGGTGGCGTCGGTGAACGCGTCCGGCCCGGTGTCCCGGCCGAGCGGACCGAGAACCCCGAGCGCCTGACGCAGTTCGCGCATCGCGTCCCCGGTGGTGCGCCGGACAAGGACGGCCTCCTCGCACAACTCGGAGTCGGCTTTGTCGAGGGCGAGTTCCAGACCGCCGGCGTGCAGCGAGATGAGGCTGAGTCGGTGGCCCACCAGGTCGTGCATCTCCGCGGCGATCCTGGACCGCTCGTGGGTGCGGGCCTCGCTGTCCGCGAACCGACGGGCTCGCTCGGCCGCGTCCCCGCGTTCGCGCAGCGCCCGCAGCAGCCGGGCCTGCTGCCCGTACACCGTCCCGACCAGGCCGGGTACGACCACGGCGGTCACTGCCAGGACCAACCCCAGCTCCAGCCCGTAAGCGGCCGAACCGCCGCCGAGTGAGGGGCCGGCCGCGGTCGCGGACGCCATGATCAGCAGACTCGCGCCGCCCAGCAGCCGGACACGATGGCGCGGACGGACCGTACCGATCGCCACCGTGTACGCGGCGGCTGCCGTCACCGGGCCGACGACGGGCGCCGCCCCGGCCAGGACAGCGAGGACCAGGAGCGTGGCCTCGGGCCAACGCCGCCGCAGCGGGAAGATCGCGAGGGCGACCGGGATCACGAAGAGTTGGAACGTGGCGTGCGGCAGGTCCCATAGCCGCAGGGCGACCGCCCACAGACACAGGGCGGCCACCGCCACACCGGCCGTCTCTCCAACGCCCCTGCCACATCCGCTTGGACGCGCCGGAGCATCCCGCCCGGGTTGGACGCAACGACGGAAACGGCTGAGGAGAGGCACATGGTCCAGTATCGATCGCGTCGGGCGGGCGGACGTGGGCCTCAGGACCGATCCGGGACTCTGCCTTTCGACAGAGATGGTGATGAGCTGGATGACAAACGTTGAGGAGGGTCTGTTCGTTCCAGTGCTCGGCGTACTTTCGCGACTTGTTCCTTCATCTGGTCGTCGGTGCGTGTGCTGTGCCAGGTGGTGCCTTCCCACTTCACGTACTGGGGCTCGCGGTCCCGTAGGAGGACCGACGTGAGGTGGTCGTGGAAGAGGAGTGTGCGGCCCAGGGGGCGATTGCGGACGGCGGGGCCCGGCCGCTCAGGTGGCCAGCGACGCGGCATCGCCCATGACGACGACCGGATGGCGCGCCGGGTCGAGGACGCGGAGCAGCCGCTCCACGTGCGGGCGCGCGAGGCCGATGCAGCCGTGGGTGGGACCGCCGTGGTCGACGTGGATCCAGATTCCCCCGCCCTTCGCTGCGCCCAGGGGCTTGGTGGCATCGAGCGGGGAGGTGCCCCGCTCGCGGTTGTAGTCGATGGCTATGACGTAGTCGAACGAGCCGACCAGCGGTTCGCCGGCGAAGCCCGTGCCACCGATCCGGAAGTTGGGCGACTGGCTGTACGGGAGTGCGCTGCCGGGATCGGCGAGCCGTCCGCCCGCGTCGCTGAGGGTGAAGACGCCGATGGGGGAGCGGAGGTCGCCGGCCCGGTGGCCGGCGGTCCAGCCGCGCAGGGCGTTGCGCGCCGGCCAGGAGGCTTTGGCCTGCCAACCGGTGGCCGTCCGTTCGTACAGGACGGCCTTGGACGTCGAGGAGTTCCTGCCCGATCCCGTGACGACGAGCGCTTGCCGGGTGTCGTCCGGGACTTCGGCGCGGGTCCGGGACCCCAGGCCGGGAAGCACGTCCCGCTGTTCCCCGGGAGCGCGGTCGCCCGCGGTTGTGGTGTGCGAGGTCTCCCCTCCGGCCCGGGGAACGGACACTTTCGTGGTCCGGGGCTCGGCGGAGGTACCGCATCCGCCGGTCGTCACGAGAGCGGTCAACACCGCTGCGGTCAGAACTGCGCGGCGGTTGCCCATGCGCACCGTCGGCGTCCTTTCTGTGGGGGGTACGTGCAGGACGGAGTGCGAGTGCCCGTCCCGTGGGGTCAGCGGGCGGTGCTCGGGCCGGCTGTGCGGGAATCGTCTCCGAGGCGCGCGGAGCTGGTGATCTCCTCGGCCGCGGTGCGGACTTCGGCCGGGGCGTCGCGCAGGCACACCGAGGCATGCACCGTCACCGGCTTGCGGCCACCACCCGGGGAGAGCGGGCGGCCGACGTCCCACTGCTGTGTCGCGCCGAGCGTCCGGCAGAGGCTGCCGAGCGTCTTGGACCTGCGGAGCCGGGGCCCGTCGGTGGCCGTGGCGTCCGCGGGAGCCCCCGTGCGGAAGACGATCAACGCGTCGCCCCGGCCCAACGCCGCCAGGGGAGCGCACGGTGAGTCCTTCGGCCGGTCCTTGGAGCAGGTGAGCTCTCCGGCCATCGGCTGTGTGGAGGCGAAACCGAGCGCTTCGCCGGTCGAGGGGTCCTCCGCGCTCCTGGCGCTCCATCCCTGCGGCAGTCGCACGGTCAGGCCGGACAGCTCGCGGTAGTGCGTGGTCCGGCTGTCGTGCGACACCGCGGGGCGGGGTGCGGTCGGCCGGTCGGGTGCGGCGGGCATGCGGATGAGCGACACCATCGTCGCCACGGCGGCCACGGCCAGCGCTCCCAAGCAGGCAGCCGCCCTCTGGCGCCGCCGGCGTCGGATCCGCCACCGGACCTGCCGGAGCCGGTCGTCGGGCGCGGGCAGGTCCGGGACGGCCCGCTCCAGTAGCGTGCGCCATTCCTGTTCGTCGTCAGTACTGTTCACGGTCCGCCCCTGTCCGGATCGGCATCTTGGACGTCCCCAGCTCCGCTTGGAGAGAGCGGAGGGCTTTCGCCGCCTGACTCTTGACCGTTCCCGGCTGGCATCCGAGGGTCGCGGCGGTCTGTTCGACGCTCAGGTCCTCGAAGTAGCGCAGCACGATGACCGCGCGCTGACGTGGCGGAAGCCGCCGCACCACCGCCCCCAGTGCCCTCTCCAGGTCGACTTCGCCGAAGGGGTCCGATGAGGCCGGCCGATCCGGCAGCTCCCCACACGGGACCTCGCCGCGCCACCGGCGTTGCCACCACGACGCGTGCGTGTTCACCAGGGCCTTGCGGATGTACGCCTCCGGATGGCCCGCCGCTATGCGCCGCCACTTGGGCCATACCTTGGCGAAGACGGTCTGGAGAAGGTCTTCCGCCTGGTGGGCGTCGCCGGTCAGCAGCCATGCGATCCGCAGCAGCCGCGGCCCGCGGGCAGCCACGAATTCCTCGAAGCCCGGCGTTGCACCCGTCACTCTTGTGTCCTTGCCATGGGATTCCCGTCGATTTCCTACCTGTCACACAGGGGAAACCGGGTGGTGTGCCTACGCGGTTGCCTCACCCGGGCGGATTTTTCGGCGAGGGCGGCGAGGACGGCGAGGGTTCCGGGCCTGACGCCCCGCCCCTGGGGGGCCGGAGCGGAGCCGTCAGGGGAGCGCCCCCTGCGTACGGCGTTACCCGGGACGAAGCAGGTGCCTCAGCGCCGCCTGGCTCCCGAGAAGAGCGCGGACGTGGGCGAACCCAGGCCCGTGACGTGGTCGTAACCGCGCGTCGCGGACAGTCCGAGGTCCTTCCCGAAGGTGCGCGCCATGACCTTCCCGGGGGTGTCATCCACGTGCACCAGTACGCCGGTCTCTTCGCCGGGGCCGAGCGGGGTGTCGGTGACGTCGCGCAGCTCGGGACCGCCGTGCAGCGAGTAGAGGTAGGGGTTGGCGAAGCCCGTGGGCGCATGGTTCCGCTCGTTCAAGACGGCCAGCATTCCGGCGGTGAGCGGTGCCGAGGCGCTGGTGCCGCCGGCCTGGTCGGGCTCGTAACGCCCCGGTGCGTCCGAGGTGTTGAGGTAACCGATGTTCATCGAGGTCTGCGGGTCGGCGTCGGCGCTGATGTCGGGCATTGAGCGGCCACCGGCCGGGGTGATCCCGTCCTGGTAGGACGGCCGATGGAAGAGTTCGCTGGTGCCCCCTCCCGCGCCGCCGTCGTGGAGGCCCGGCAGTTTGGGGTCCCAGGTGCCCGCCTTGATGTCGTACCAGCTCATGGTGGTTCCCCAGCCGGTCTCATATCGGTAGCGTCCGTTCCGGTCGAGGATCAGGCTCGTACCGCCGACGGAGGTCACCATCGGATCCGATGCGGGGTACTCGACGGCCGGACGGTCGTGCGGGATGTCGCCCCGGGGGCCCGTCGAATTGCCCTCGTCGCCGGAGCCGAAGGTGAACCCGATGCCCTCCACCGCGCCCAGGGCGAAGAGGTGGTGCATGCTCGCCGTCACGTCACCCGACATCTGCGATTCCACCCCCAGATACCAGGAGTTGGAGACGACGTCCGCCAGACGGCCGTCGACCACCTTCGCCGTCGCGTCGAACATCGGCCCCGGGGTGGGGCTCGCCTTCGACGCCGCCACATAGACCAGATCAGCATCCGGAGCCATCGCGCGCACGGACTCCAGATCCAGGATCTGCTCCGTTTCCCCGTCCGGGGTCTCCCGCGCCGGCGGGTTCGGCAGGTACTCCTTGTACTGGCCCGCACGCAGCGGGGCAACGCCCTCGTGGCGGGCCCAGGCGTCCAGGTCCGCGGCCGCGTTCTTGCGGGCACCATTCAGGACCACCGCGACGGTCTGGCCCTTGCCCGTGGCGGAGGCGGTGTCCAGCCCGTACGCCTTGCGCATCTGCTGCGGGGTGTATCCGTCGCACATCGCCCAGGGGAACGTCTGCCCGTACGGCTTGACGACGGTGGCCGGCTTCTCCCCGAACGACGCCGAGCAGTACTGGTCCCCGCTGCTGCTTCCCACGGCCCTGACAGGACGACGTACCGGGTCGGCCCCGGGCTCGCGGGACGCCTGCGCGGGCGCGTGAGCGCGGGCGGGAGCGGAAGGGTCGTCCTCGAACGCGTCGCCTTGGAAGGCGACGGGTGCGAGCCCGCCGACTGCCAGCACTGACGGGGCAACGGCATTCGGCACGGTCACGGGTGTGACGGCCGTGGGGACGTGTACCGGCTTCTCCCGGCCGTTCCTGACGTCCTTGAGGACTGTGCCCAGCGCCTTCTCCACCTGCTGTGCCGGACCGGAGACCGGTAGGTAATGGGCGGTCGGGGAGCCGGGCTTGAGACCGGCCCCGCGGAGCCAGTCCCGCACGCGCTTCACCTGCGCGTCATCGACGCCGAAGCGTTCCCGCGCCTGGGCTGCCGTCAGATACTTCTTGTAGTGCGCCGTGTCATGCGGATCCGACACCTGACGCGCGTACCGCTCCAGCCCGTCCTTGTCCCGCCCGGCGAGATAGACCCGGAACTCCACCTCCTTCTTGGGATCGACCCGGCCGCCGACCTTGGCACTCCCGAACGCGTGGGTGATATCCGCCTCGGGGAATCCACCCGGTACACGACGGACGGCCGGGGCGTCTGAGTCAACCAGTGCGCCGAGGGCCGGCGCGGCGATCCCGCCCAGACCTATGGCCAGCAGCGGCGCTATCACCAGCGCTGTTCGTCGTCGGCTACTGCGTCGTCGGCTACGCGGTTTTGTCATGGAGTAGCTCCTCCCGGGCGGCGACCTTCAACCGCCCCGAAAACGGTGAGTGGTACTCAAAGAACCGGTCGGGGGGCGACTCGGGTTGCCCACGGCCCTGCGATGGCTCGCGACCGCGGCGGGATCCGTGGAAGGTGTGCGCTCGCCCGTTGACACCTGGGACCCACTCCGCAGGTGAGCGCCGGCGCGGGTCGCGCCGGCGGCCGTACTTCGCCGCACCCTGGGGCGTCGACTGCGCGTCCGTACCGCGCGGATCCGGGACGGCCTCGGTGTCGGCGGTGCTGCTGTTGTTGGCAACCAGCACCGTCAACAACTTCTCCGCTATCGCTCTCGCTCACACCGCTGTGTCCAGCGACTCCCGGATCCGGGCCGCAGCCGTCCGCAGGTGGTGCAGGGCGAACCGGGCGGTCGACGTGGGGATTCGGCCCGACGGGTGCGGTCACCCCGACCGTCTGGGCGTCGGCGTCATGCCGCGCGCAGGCTGCGGGTGAGCACCGGCTGCGTCACGTGCAGACGCTCCGCGGCGCGCATCAGGCTGCCCTGGTCGTCGATCGCGGTGAGCATGACGACGTGGCGCAGCTTCAGCCTCCCCGTGAGTAGGTCGTCGGGCTGCATAGGTGTCTTCCTCGCCCTCGTGACCAGCACCTATATCAGTCGGGCATACCTCCGAGCCGAATAGGCATTATCCAGGCATGTCGCGTTCCGGCAATGCTCTGTTCACCGGAAGGCGCAGCCGACGGCGAACGCTTGGAGGTCATCGGTACATGAACGACGTACAGCCCGCACCCCGGCAGGGGCAAGGGCCCGCGCACTATGTCGGCGGACGGTTCGACGACTCGGGAGCCCGCTTCCCGCTCGTGTCACCGGCCGACGGAACAGTGATCGGCTCCGTCCCGGAGGCCGATTCCGTTACCGTCGACCGCGCTGTCCGTGCTGCACGTGAGGCTCTTGCCGGCCCGTGGGGCGACACCACGGCCGAGGAGCGGTGCGCCGTACTGCGTCGTATCGCCGACGGCATGGAAGCTCGTTTTGAGGAGTTCGTCGCCGCCGAGGTCGCCGACACCGGCAAGCCCGCCTCACTCGCCCGCAGTGTCGACATCCCCCGCGGCATCGCCAACTTCCGCGCCTACGCCGACCTGGCCTGGGGCCGCCCCGAGCAGTCGTTTGCCACGCCGACCCCGGACGGCGCGGGCGCCCTGAACTACACGGTGCGCCGCCCCCTCGGCGTGGTCGCCGTGGTCTCGCCGTGGAATCTTCCGCTGCTGCTGCTGACCTGGAAGGTCGCCCCCGCGCTCGCGGCGGGCAACGCGGTCGTCGCCAAGCCCTCCGAACTCACCCCCTCCACCGCCACCCTGCTGGCCGAGGTCATGGATGAGGTCGGCGTCCCCGCGGGCGCCTTCAACCTGGTCCACGGCTTCGGCGAGAACAGCGCGGGCGCCTTCCTGACCGCCCACCCCGACGTGGACGCGGTCGCCTTCACCGGGGAGTCCGCCACCGGTACCGCCATCATGCGGGCCACCGCCGAACGCCTCGCCCCCGTCTCTTTCGAACTCGGAGGAAAGAACGCCGGTATCGTCTTCGCCGACGCGGACTTCGAGGCCGCCGTCGAGGGGACGGTCCGCTCGTCCTTCACCAACGCCGGCCAGGTCTGCCTGTGCACTGAGCGGGTCTACGTCGAACGCGGCATCTACGACGACTTCGTCCAGGCGGTCGCCGAGCGTACCCGCGAGCTGCGGCTGGGCCTGCCCTACGAGGACGACACCCAGATGGGCCCGCTGGTCTCCGCGCTCCACCGGGACAAGGTCCTCGGCTACTACCGCCTCGCCACGGAGGAGGGCGCGAAGATCCATGCCGGCGGCGGCGTGCCGGCCTTCGGCGACGAACGCGACGGGGGCTTCTTCGTGGAGCCCACCGTGCTCACCGGCCTCGGCCAGGACGCTCGCGTCGTCCGCGAGGAGATCTTCGGCCCCGTCTGCCACATCGCACCCTTCGACGACGAGGCCGAGGCCGTACGCCTGGCCAACGACAGCCCCTACGGGCTCGCCGCCACCGTGTGGACAACCTCGCTCTCCCGCGCCCACCGCGTAGCGCCCCGCCTGCACTCCGGAGTCGTCTGGGTGAACTGCTGGAACCTGCGTGACCTCAGGACTCCCTTCGGCGGTGTCAAGGCGTCCGGCATCGGCCGCGAGGGCGGCGAGCACTCCCTCGACTTCTTCTCCGAGCCCGTGAATGTGTGTGTGAAGCTCTGATGACCGCCGAGAACACGAGGACCGACGCGGTGCGGGCGGCGGCCGATCGCCTCGCCCGCGCCCATGCCGACGGCGTTCCCGTCGAACCGGTACGCGACCTCGTCACCGACGTCGACGCCGCCTATCGGGTGCAGGACAGGCTGACTCACCGCTGGCTCGGCGAGGGCCGCCGTCTGGTGGGACGCAAGATCGGCCTCACCTCTACCGCCGTACAACGCCAACTTGGCGTGGATTCACCCGACTTCGGGATGCTCTTCGCCGACATGGCGGTCCCCGACGGCGCCGAGATCCCAGCCGGCGCGGTGCTACAGCCCAAGGCGGAGGCCGAGATCGCGCTCGTCCTCGGCTCCGACCTCACGCACGAGCGGCACACCGTCGCCGACCTGTTCCGCGCGGTCGCCTACGTGGTCCCCGCCATCGAGGTCGTCGGCAGCCGCATCCGCGACTGGGACATCACCCTCGCCGACACCGTCGCCGACAACGCCTCCTGCGGCCTGTACGTCCTCGGCGCCACACCCACCCCGCTGGAACGCGCCGGTGACCTGCGCACCGCCGGAATGATCATGGACCGCCGGGGCGACCAGGTCTCCACCGGCACCGGGGCGGCCTGCCTCGGACACCCCCTGAACGCCGCGCTCTGGCTCGCTGACACGCTGGTACGCCTCGGGCGCCCCCTGCTCGCGGGCGACACCGTGTTGACCGGCGCGCTCGGCCCGATGGTGCCGGTCACCGCCGGAGACGTTCTGGAAGCCCACATCGAGGGGCTCGGCAGCGTACGCGCCGCCTTCGCCTGGGAGGAGAGCTGATGAGCACCGTGACACCGGACGTGGCCGCCCTGGCGCGCACTCTTGACGACGCGGCCCTGCGGGCGCGTGCCGTCCCCCGCCTGACCGACACGGCCGACCTCGACGTCGAGGCCGGGTACGCCGTGCAGCGCGCCCTGGTCGAGCGGCGTCTGGCCCGCGGCGAGCGGATGGCCGGTATCAAGCTCGGTTTCACCAGCAAGGCCAAGATGCGCCAGATGGGTGTGGACGATCTGATCTGGGGTCGGCTCACCGACGCGATGCGCTTCCCCGACGGTGCCACCGTCCGTCTGGACCGGTTCGTCCACCCGCGCATCGAGCCGGAGATCGCCTTCCTGCTCGGCAGGCCGCTCACCGGCGACATCTCCGGCGAGGAGGCGGTCGCCGCCGTGACGGCCGTGGCGCCCGCGTACGAGATCATCGACTCCCGCTACGAGGGGTTCCGCTTCTCCCTGCCGGACGTCGTCGCCGACAACTCCTCCTCCTCTGGCTTTGGCGTCGGACCCTGGCGCGACGTGCGCTCCTTCGACCTCGTGACCGGCCTCGCCCATCTCGGCATGACCCTCGAGGTCGACGGACGCGCCGTTGAGACCGGCAGTTCCGCCGCCATCCTCGGCCATCCGCTGCGCTCGATCACCGCCGCCGCCCGGCTGGCCGCGGACGCCGGCCTCGTGCTGGAGAAGGGCTGGGTCGTGCTCGCCGGAGCCGCCACCGCCGCCGTGCCCCTGGAAGCCGGCCGTCACGTGAGGGTGAACGCGGGGCGACTGGGATCTGTCGACATCACCACCGAGGAGGAGCAGGGCCGATGAGCGAGCAGAACACCGCGTCCACCGGCGCCATCACCGTGACCGGCAAGGCCCGCCCCCGCGGACGCTTCCCGCATGTGCGCCGCGCCGGAGACTTCGTCTATGTCTCCGGGACGAGCTCACGCCGCCCGGACAACACCTTCGTCGGCGTCGAGGTCGACGAACTCGGCACCGCCCGGCTGGACATCGCCGCCCAGACCCGCGCGGTCATCGAGAACATCGGCGACCTCCTCGAAGCCGCCGGCGGGAGTCTCGCCGGCGTGGTCAACGTGACCACGTACCTCGTCAACATGAACGACTTCGGCGGCTACAACGAGGTCTACGCCGAGTTCTTCGACGAGAACGGCCCCACCCGCACCACCGTGGCCGTCCACCAGCTTCCCCACCCCCACCTCCTCATCGAGATCTCCTGCGTTGCGTACCTGCCCCACACCCGCACGGAAGGCTGACACATGGTCTCCAAGAACGTCCTCAAGCCGTTCAACCTCCAGCAGTGGATCGACGATCACCAGGACCTGCTCAAGCCACCCGTCGGCAACGTCCAGATCTGGGAGGACGCCGACCTGATGGTCACCATCGTCGGCGGTCCCAACCAGCGCACCGACTTCCACGACGATCCGATCGAGGAGTTCTTCTACCAGCTCAAGGGCAACATGGTGCTGCGGGTGATGGAGGAGGAAGGCAAGCCCCCCGTCGATGTGCAGATCCGTGAGGGCGACGTCTTCATGCTCCCCGCACACGTGCGGCACTCCCCGCAGCGTCCCGAGCCGGGCAGCATCGGCCTCGTCGTCGAGCAGACCCGCCCCGAGGGCGCGCTGGACGGCTCCGAGTGGTACTGCACCGAGTGCCACCACCTGGTACACCGCTCCGAGATCGCGCTGACCTCCATCGTCGAGGACCTGCCGCCGGTGTTCGCCGCGTTCTACGGCGACGAGAAGCTCCGTACCTGCGGGCATTGCGGGGCCCTGCACCCCGGCAAGGAATGGCCCGAGCGCATGCGTCCCGTGCCGCGCGCCCCAGAGCGGTGACCACCACCCCCCACCATTTATTGAGACTGAACGGAGCACCAGTGACCGTCGTCGATGTCCACGCGCATGTCTTCCCGCGCATCTCCCGCACCGAGTCCCGCATCCTGGACGCCGAGAACGGCCCCTGGCTGCGCGAGGACGAGGGCGGGGCCGGGATGATGATGAGCGGGACCACCGACTACCGCCCGGTCCGCGTCGAACTGTGGGACGCCGCAACGCGGATCGGGCAGATGGACCGCCAGGGCGTCGACATCCAGGTGGTGTCCTCGACCCCGCTGATGTTCGGCTACAACGCCGACGTGTCCCGGGCCGCCGAATGGTGCCAACTCGTCAACGACCGTATTCTCGGCCTCTGTTCCTACGCCCCCGACCGGCTCGTGCCGCTGTGCCAGGTGCCGTTGCAGGATACCGAGGCGGCCTGCGAGGAGGTCACCCGGGCGATGGCCAAGGGCCACGCGGGCGTTCACATCGGCAACCACGTCGGCGACCGGAATCTCGACGACGGCGCACTCCGTGAATTCCTCGCGCACTGCGCCCGCGAGAATGCCGCGGTGTTCGTCCACCCCTGGGACATGCTCGCCCCGGAGCGGATGCCGAAGTACATGCTGCCGTGGCTCGTAGGCATGGCAGCGGAGACCCAGCTGAGCATCCTCGGACTGATCCTCTCCGGCGCCTTCGAGGAACTGCCGCAGAACCTCCGGCTCTGCTTCGCCCACGGCGGCGGCAGCTTCCCGTACCTGCTCGGCCGGGCCGACAACGCCTGGCACCGGCGTGACATCGTCCGCACGGACTCGCCCCAACCGCCGTCGGCCTACCTCGACCGGTTCTACCTGGACTCGGCCGTCTTCGACCCCGGCGCCTTCAGGCTCCTGGTCGACGTGATGAGCCCCGAGCGGATCATGCTCGGCACCGACTACCCCTTCCCCCTCGGCGAGGAGGAGCACGGCGCCCTCGTGCGCGGCAGCGATCTGTCCCGTGCGGACCGTGACCTGATCCTCGGTCGGAACGCCCTGAAGTTCTTCGGTATCGGCGGCCCCCGCGACGGCATGACGGAGACGCAAGCATGAGCAAGACCAAAGCCGCGATCATCGGGTCCGGCAACGTGGACGAGTTCGCCGATGTCGACATCGTCTTCGACGCCACCTCGGCCGGCGCCCACCGCCGTCACGACGAGGTGCACTCCAGCTTCCTGCGGCACGCCGAGACGGCCGCCGCACGGTACGGCCTCGACACCCGATCGATTCTCGTCGAGGTCGGCCGCCGTGGCATGGTCGGCGGTCAGGAAGACATGATCACCGACATCGCTCTCGACCTCGCAGCAGGTAAGTCCGAGTCGCAGTAAGCCCCCCACATCTCGCCGCACCCCGCCCCACGGGCGGGTGCCCGTCCCCCGAGGTGAAGCCCACATGACTCCGACCGACAGCAGAACTTCCGGTACATCTCAGGCGAGACGTGTCGCCTGGGCCGCCTTCATCGGAAGCACCATTGAGTGGTACGACTTCTTTCTCTACGCCACCGCCGCGGCGCTGGTCTTCAACGTGCAGTTCTTCCCGACCGCGGACCCGGCCGTGGGCTCCATTGCCGCCTTCGGCACGCTCGCCGCCGGCTTCGTCTCCCGGCCGCTCGGCGGTCTGGTCATGGGCCACTTCGGTGACCGCTATGGACGCAAGAACACCCTGATCGCCTCTCTGCTGATCATGGGTCTGTGCACGGCCGCCATCGGCCTGCTACCCACCTACGCGGGCATCGGCGTGGCCGCGCCGATCCTGCTCACGCTGATGCGGGTGATCCAGGGCATCGGCCTCGGTGGCGAATGGGGCGGAGCGGTCGTGATGACCCTCGAGCACGCACCGGAGAACCGTCGCGGCCTCTACGGCGCGGCCCCGCAGATGGGTGTGCCCGCAGGCCTGATCGCCGCCAACCTCGCAGTGCTGGGGCTCACCCGCGCTCTGGGCGAGGACGCCTTCAACTCCTGGGGCTGGCGCATTCCCTTCCTGCTCAGCCTCCTTCTGGTCGCTGTCGGCATGTACCTGCGGCTGCGTATCGAGGAGAGCCGCGCCTACAGCGAACTCGCCGAGCCCGAAACGCAGAAGAAGCTCCCGGTCGCCGAAGTCCTTCAGGAACACTGGCGCTCGGTCCTGCGCGCCTGCTTCGTCATCGTCGGCAACTCCAGCGTGGCGTACGTCTTCATGACCTACGTGCTGTCCTACGGCAAGCAGACCCTGCACATCGACGCGACCTTCCTGCTGCTGAGCGTGACCGGCGGTGCCGTGATGTGGCTGGTCTCGGCCCCGTTCTGGGGACGCCTCGGCGACCGGTGGGGACTGCGCAGGCTGTTCCTGATCGGCGGGTTCGTCCGGGTCGCGTGGGCGCTGGCGTTCCTGCCGGTCGTGGACACCGGGAACAAGCCGCTGATCTTCGTGTTCATGCTGTCGATGGGCGTGGTCCTGTCGATGACCCACGCCTCGGTGGGCGTGATGACGGCCACCATGTTCCCGCTGAAGATCCGTTACACCGGTTCCTCCGCCGCCTACCAGATCGGCTCGCTGCTCGGCGGCGGCATCACCCCGCTCGTCGCCGCCTCCCTGATGAAAGCCACCGGTACCTCGATGAGCATCACCCTGTACCTCCTGGCCGTCGGTCTGATCAGCCTCGCCGCCACCAAGGGGCTGTCCAGGGACGACGTCGGCGAGGGCGTCAGCGCCGCCGAGCAGAAACTGCAGCCGCAAAAGGTCTGATGGCCGCCAGGGGCGCCGTACCCCGGTGGGCGACCATCGGGGTACGGCGGACGGACCAGCCCCTGAGGCAGAAGAAAGGGCAATCATGGAGCTTGTCATTCTGGGCAGCGCCGGCGGCCCACAGCCGCATCCCGGCAAGGCTGCCCCGGCCACCGCGGTCGTCGTCGACGGCGACATCCACGTCATCGACTGCGGCAATGGTGTGGGACGGCAGATCGTCTCGGCCGGCCTGGAGCTGACCGATCTGCGGTCGGTCCTCGTCACCCACCACCATGTCGACCACAACGCCGACCTCGGCGCCCTGGTCCACCTGGCATGGACCGCGGCCCGGTGCGAGCCGGTCGACGTCTACGGGCCCGCCCCGCTGGAGTCGATGATCAAGCAGTACCTCGAGCTCAACGAGCCCGACATCAGCCACCGCGAGGGCCTCGGCCGGCCGGCCCTGGCCGGTGTCTTCCGGCCCCATGAGGTCGCCGGGCCCGGCACCGTCCACGAGGCCGACGGCGTACGGATCAGCGCCGCCGTTGCCACACATCCGCCGATGCCCTCGTTCTCCTACCGCGTCGACGCTCACGGACGCTCCGTGGTCGTCTCCGGCGACACCGCCCGCTGCGACGAGGTGGTCGAACTCTCCCGGGGCGCCGACGTCCTCGTCCACGAGGCGTACTCCCCGGACCACCTCGGCGAGTTCATGGCAGGCTCCAACACCAAGATCGAGCGCCTGCGACAGCACTTCGCGCAGGCCCACACCAGCGCCGAGGACGCGGGCCGGGTCGCCGCCGAGGCCGGAGTGCGCACCCTCGTCCTGTGGCACCTGATCCCGTGGCAGCTCTCCGACGAGGAGTACGCCGCCCAGGCCGCACGGACCTTCGACGGGGAGATCGTCGTGGCGCACGACCTCCAGCGCATTCCCGTCTGACTCTTCGGACCGGTGACGGCGCCCCTCCCACAACTGGGCAGGGGCGCCGTCGGGCGTTCTGTCGGCGCGGCGGGTGGGGTCAGCCGTCCAGCATTCCCGATGTGTCGATGACCTGACGGATCGCCCGGCCCGAGGCCAGCTCCTCCATCGCCGTATTGATTCCGGTCAGCGGCAGGGTGCCGGTGTGCATCCGCTCCACCGGCAGCTGGCCCGCCCGCCACAGGTCCAGGAACCGGGGAATGTCGCGGCGTGGCACCGCGTCGCCCATGTACGAGCCCAGCAGGGACTTGCCCTCGCCCGCGAACGTCAGCGCCGGGACCTCCAGCGCCCGGTCGGGGGCGGGCAGGCCCACCGAGACGGCCGTGCCGCCCCGGGCCACGGCCGTCAGGCATTCGGCCATCACTTTCGGGCTGCCCACTGCCTCGACCGCCAGCTCGGCACCACCGGAAGTGAGGTCATGAATCGCCTCGACCGCCTCGCCGGGGGCGTACGTGTGGGTTGCGCCCAGATGGAGGGCCAGCTCGCGCTTCTCCGGTACCGGGTCGACCGCGATGACCGGGTACGCGCCCGCCGCGCGGGCACCCAGCACCGCGGCCAGGCCCACGCCGCCCAGGCCGTAGACCACCGTCGACTGGCCGGGGCGCAGGGACGCCGTATTGATGACGGCTCCGGCGCCGGTCAGGACCGCACAGCCGAACATCGAGGCCACCGTGAACGGGATGTCCTGCGGTATCGGTACCACCGACTCCTGGGCCAGCACCGCGCGTTCGGAGAACGCGGAGACGCCCAGCTGGTGGTGGACCGGGTTGCCGGAGGCGTCGGTCAGCAGGGACGGGCCGTGCAGCAGTGCTCCCGACCCGTTCGCCGCGGCGGCCTGTGCACACAGGGCGGGCCGGCCGGCCGCGCAGTCGGCGCAGAAGCCGCAGCTGGGCACGAAGACCAGGGCCACGTGGTCACCGGGGCGGACCCGGGCGACGCCCGGTCCGGTCTCCTGCACGATGCCCACCGCCTCGTGCCCCAGCGCCATCGGCAGCGGGCGGACCCGGTCGCCGTTGACCACCGACAGGTCCGAGTGGCAGAGCGAGGCGGCCGCGATCCGGACCAGCACCTCGCCCTCGCGCGGGGCGCCCAGCTCCAGCTCCTCCACCTCGACCGGGCGGGTCTCGGAGTAGGGGCGGGCGGTCGATATGCCGCGCAGCACCACCGCACGGGTCTTCATGCCCGCACCTCCGGACGCGGGGCGCAGCGCAGCACGTCACGGCTCTCCAGCAGCGGGACGACCGTGCCGAGCACGATCTCCTGGAAGTGCGGGGTGGCGCAGTGCGCGGTGAAGTCGGCTTCGGAGACGTACTCCTCGTACAGCACGATCGTCCGCGGGTCCTCGGTGCCCTGGTGGACGCGGTAGGCGAGGTTGCCCGGCTCCTGGCGGGACGCGGCGGCCATCGTGTCGAGCAGGGGGAGGACGGTGTTCTCCGCGCCCTCCTTGGTGCGGTAGCGGGCGACGACGACGTATGACATGGGGGCTTACTCCTGGGAGGGTGCGGCAGGTCGCTTCCGTGCGGCGGGCGGAACTGGCGGCAGTTGGTCCCGGCGCAGGTGCCAGAGGCGGGGGTCGGACGTGGCGGCGGCAACGGACCCGAGGGCCAGCGCGAGCGCCACGTCCGCGGGGGTCTCCACGAAGCCCGCGGCGACCGACGGTGACATCGCACGCTGTGCCTGCTCGTTCATCCGGGCGACGATCGGGGCAGGCATGATCTCGACCAGGTCCGGCGCCCCGCGCGAGACCGCGTCCGTGGAGCGGCGCAGATTGGACCGGTCGGTGACGAACACCTTCATCATCGTCAGCAGGCCGAGCGGCCGGCCCTTCTCGATCAGCGAGAGCCGGGTGCTGACCACGCCGTGCGCGCCCATGTTCTTGATGAACTCCAGCGCGCCCCGGTCCTGGGCCAGACCGGGGCTGCTGTCCACGTTCACGAACACGGTCTTCCCCGCCCGGACCAGCGCCGGCACGACCTGGGGCAGCTGCCCCACCGTGAGCGACGCGACGATGCACACCTTGGCCGGTGCGGTCAGGAACTGCCGCAGCGGCTGGGTGGTGACGACCGACGCGATGACCGGGACCTCGGCCAGCGCGGAGGCCAGCCGGGCATCGAGTGGGGCGCCGGACCGGGACGGCGAAGGAGTCATGGCAAGGACCTACCTGGGGTCAAGGGTCTGTGGCTGCTGAGGTCAGCTCAGCGGAGACGTACCGAAGCGGCTGGGAAGGCCCAGCTTGCCAGGGTTGAGGATGCCGGCCGGGTCCAGGGCCTTCTTCACCGCGACGAACGTCGGGAAGCCCGCCCCGAGGGATTCCTCCAGGTAGGGGCCGCGCAGCAGACCGCAGCCGTGGTGGTGGCTGAGCGCCGCGGCGTGCTTGATGAGTACGGAGTTGGCCGCGTCCCACACCGCGCGGTACCAGTCGCGGCGCGACTCGGGCGCCACGTTTCCGCGGAGGGAGAAGTAGACGCAGGCGCCGTCGGTGTACGCGTGGGACTGGTGGGCCGAGGCGGCCAGGGTGCCGTCCACCGCCTGGATCGCGGCGACCACCTTGTCGTAGATCACCGGGAGGTCGGTCCAGGACGCGGCCATCTCCAGGGTGTCGGCGACGAAGCCCGGACCCGGCTTGAAGCCTTCGGCGGACTTGCCGACCAGCATCCGCTCGTCCAGCCAGCGCTCGAAGACGGCCTGGCTGTCCAGCTCGGGGCCGTACTCCTCGCAGACCTCCTTCGCCACCTCGATCGACGCGTCGACGATGACCGGGTCGCCCTCGTCGGCGATCAGCAGGAGGTTGGTCTCCGGGTGGCCGAAGTGGTTGCCCGACTCCAGAGCGTCGTACAGGCGCAGGACGGCCGGGGTGGCGCCGCGCTGCATGATCCTGCGGCAGGCCTCCAGGCCCTCCGCGAAGGTCGTGAAGCCGTACGCGACGGCGCTCGCATACTCCGGCAGCGGGTGGACCCGCAGCCGGGCCGAGACGATGACACCGAGGGTGCCCTCGGAGCCGACGAACAGCTGGCGCAGGTCCGGGCCGACCGCGGCGCGGGCGTAGTCGCCGTACGTGGCCCGGGTGCCGTCCGCGTGGACGACGTCGACGCCGATGACCATGTCCTCGATCTTGCCGTAACGCGTGGAGAGCTGACCGGCGCCGCGGCAGGCGATCCAGCCGCCGACGGTGGAGACGGCGAACGCGGACGGCCAGTGGCCGGTGGTGACGCCGTACTCCTCCTGGAGTTGCTTCTCGAAGAGGTCGCCGAACATGCCGGCCTGGACGTCCACGATGTTCGACTCGGCGTCGAAGCCGGTGATCTGGTTCATCCCGCAGACGTCCAGGACGACGCCGCCGAAGACGGGGAGCGCGGCACCGGTGACGTTGGAGCGGCCCGCGGACGGGGTGACAGGGATGCCGGCCTCGTGGCAGATCCGCAGCACGGCCGCGACCTGTTCCGCGTCGGCGGCCTCGACGATCACGGCGTTCGGGGTGGCGGGACGGCCCTCGGTCTCGCCGATCATCGAACCGGCCCACCAGTCACGGGTCCGGGTGACCACCTCGTCGCGGGAGGTGTGCACCGCGTGCGCGGCCTCGCGCAGCGCCTCGACCACGGACTCGGGGACCTCGACCGGGTTCACCTGGAGCGCGGCCTCGCCGTCACCGATCGGGGTGTTCCGCGCCCACGTGGCGAAGCTGGGGGCGCCGACGGTGTAGTTACCCCGGTTGAACGGGTGGGTGATGGTCTGACGGCTGATCATGCTGCTGCCCCTTCGAGGAGTACGGACTTTTCGTGACGGACGGCTGAGAGGTACTCGGCGACCGAGCGCTCGACCTCCGCCTCCGTGAGGTTCAGTTCCTGGCCGAGGAGCGCGCCGACGGCCTCGGCGGCGTCGACGGAGGCGTCCCGGGCGAACAGCCGGGCGCGCGTGCGGCGGGAGAGGACGTCGTCGACCGACCGGGCCAGCTCGGAACGGGCCGCGTACACGACCTCCGCCTTGGTGTACGGGAGTCCGGCGACGATCGGCTCGGCCAGCGACGGGTCGTCCTGGATGAGGTCGCCGACGAAGCGGGCCTCGGTGCCGAAGCGCTCGCCCAGGTGGGCGGCGATGCCACCGGACGCGGCGACGGCTTCGGCGTCGTAACCTGCGCCGCCGAGGAGCGGGAGGTCGGTGGTGCGGCTCTTCCCTCTGCGGCCGAGGACCGTCATCACCTTGTCGATGACGAGTTCGCCCATGTGCCGGCTGGTGGTGAGCTTCCCGCCGGTCACCGTCACCATGCCGGTGCGGCCGACGGTGATGTGGTGGTCGCGGCGCATATCGAGGGTGGCGCCCTCCTTGCCGCCGACCAGCGGGCGCAGACCGCCGATGGAGCCGACCACATCGTCCGCGGTGAGCTTTCCGTCGAAGGCGGTGTTGGCACCCTCCAGCAGGAAGCCCATCTCCTCGCGGGTGCAGTGCACATCGTCCGGGGAGCCCTGGTAGTCCTCGTCGGTGGTGCCCAGCACGACATTGTTGCCCCAGCGGGTGCAGGTCGCGCGGCGGGCCCGGCCGGGGATCGGCACGGTGACGGTGCAGTTGATCCGCACCTTGTCCCACGGCACCACGATATGGACGCCCTTGGCGGGCCGGACCTGCGGCCGGTGACCTTCATCCGCCTTCGCGTCCAGCTCGTCGGTCCACACCCCGGTGGCGTTGACGACGGCCCGCGCGCGGATGTCGATGGTGTCGCCGTCCGCCGAGACCCGGGCACCGGACACCTTGCCCGTCTGCATCAGCAGGCCTTCTGCCCTGGCCCCGTTGAGGACCGTCGCGCCGAGCGCGGCGGCGGTGCGGACGATGGTGAGGACCAGCCGGGCGTCGTCGGTGCGGGCGTCGAAGTACATCAGCCCGCCCTTGAGGTTCTCGGCGCGCAGCGTCGGAGCCTGGGCGAGCACCTCGGGAACGGTGAGCCGCTGGTGGAGCTTGCCGATCCGCCATCCGCCGACCAGGTCGTACGTCCACAGCAGGCCCTCGAAGCCCTTGGCGAGGCGGGCGTCGAAGACACCCTCCTTCTCCAGGATCGGGAAGAGGAAGGGCAGCCGGTGCACCAGGTGCGGGGCGTTCTTCCGGAAGCGGTGGCGTTCCAGGAGCGAGTGGCGGACCAGATTGACGTTGCCCTGCTCGATGTAGCGCAGGCCGCCGTGCACCATCTTCGACGACTTCGACGAGGTGCCGGAGGCGAAGTCGTCCTTCTCGATCAGGGCTGCGCGCAGCCCGCGCGAGGCGGCGTCGAGCACGGCGTACGCCCCGGTGATGCCGCCGCCGATGACGAGCACGTCGTAGGTGTCGTCGGCCAGTTGGCGCTTGATGGCGGCCCGGTCGAGCAGCAGCGGCGTCCGACGGGTCGCCGCGGCGGTGCGCCGCGGTTTCCGGGCGGGCATGGTGATCACAACATCAACTCCTGGTGTTTCGGTACGGCGGCCGCGTGGTCGGCGGGCCGCCAGTGCGACGGTCAGTGCGCCGTCAGTGGGGGGTGTGAGGTTCGGGCGGACCCTCCCGCAGGGGGAGCAGCGCGGGGTCGTTCAGATGGGCGATCAGCACATCGCGCCAGGCGGTGCGCAGTTCGGTGCGCTCGGCCGACGTGATCGACGGCTCGAATACCCGGCCCTGTGGCTGCGCCTCGACGACCTCTTCGAGCGAGGGCCACAGGCCCTGGGCGACACCCGCCAGATAGGCGGTGCCGCGCAGGCTCGCGGTGGCGGAGTCGGCGACCCGCTCCAGCGGCAGGCCGGTCAGGTCGGCCTGGATCTGCATCAGTGGGTCGCTGCCGGAGACGCCGCCGCCGAGCCGGAGCCGGGTGAACGGGGTGCCCATGGTGTCGGCGACCCCGTCGATCAGGTCGCACACCGAGTGCGCGATCCCGTCGAGCACGGCGCGGGCGAGATCGGCGCGAGTGGTGGCGAGAGTGAGCCCGGTGAGGGACGCGGTGGCCTCCGGGTGCCAGACCGGCGTACGGACCCCGGCGAGCGCCGGGACGAAACGCGGGGTGCGGCCTGGCCGGGTGGGGACCCGGCCCGCTTCCTCACCGAGCTCCTTCGGCGACGCGAACAGGCCCAGATCGTCACAGAGCCAGCGCAGCGCCGAACCCACGGTGGAGGTGTATGCCTCCAGGCTGTAGTGGCTGATGTCGCCCTGCCGCCGGCCGGGCTGGGCGAGCACCCCGGAGATGTCCGGCCGGGGCAGGGCGGGCGTGGTGCCGGTCGCCGCGTCGACGAAGGCGCCGGTCCCGTACATGCACATGCCCTGCCCGGCGGCGAGACCGCCGAGCGCGACGAGTGCGGCGTGCTGGTCGCCCATGGAGGCGGCCAGCGGGACGGCGATCCCGAGGGTGGCCGGGTCGGTGGTACCGAATCCGGTGTCGTCGGAGCGGAGTTCCGGCAGCAGGTCGAGGGGGAAACCGAGGTGGCTGATCCATGCCTCGTCCCAGGCGTGCCGCTCCAGCAGATAGCCACCGGTGGACGCGGCGTTGGTCGGCGTGGTGGCGTAGACGGCGCCGCCGGTGAGGCGCCAGATCAGCCAGGTGTCGACGGTGCCGAAGAGCAGCCGGCCCTGGCGGTACGCGGCGGCCACCTCGGGGTGCTCGGCGATCTGCCGGGCGGCCCAGAGGAACGGGGCGCGGGCGCCGACCGGCCGGCCCTGCCGGGCCAGCAGGACGGCGTCCCACTCCGCCTCGTAGGCGGTGAGCTCATGGGCATACCGGCGGTCCTGCCACACCACCGCGGGCAGGAGCGGCTGCCCGGTGACCCGGTCCCACAGCATCGCCGTGGCGCGCTGTGTGGACAGCGCGACCGAGGTGATCTCGATGCCGTCCTCGCGTGCCCCGCCGACGGCCCGGCGCGCCACTTCGAGGGTGGCGGTCCAGATCTCCATCGGGTCCTGCTCGACCGAGAGGTCATTCGGATGGCTGACCTTGATCGGCCGGTAGAACACCTCGTAGGTGGCGCCCGAGTCGAGCACGACTCCGGCCCGGGTGCCCGTGGTGCCCTCGTCGATGGACAGCACACCGCGCCGTGGGAAGGCGCCGGGGAACGTCTGCGTCATGGCAGCCCTTTCATTCGAGCACCGCGAGCGAGCCGTGCGGAGGGATAGGGAGGGGACGGATGCGGAGGGACGGATACGGAAGGACGCACACGCAGGGGAGGGGACCACTGCGCGGTGCGCCAGGTCCGGCGGCGGGTCAGTGCGCGGGCACGGAGGGCGCCGCAGTGGCGTCGCGGTCCTGTCCGGCGACCTCGTCGGGCGAGGCGGCCTTCATCGGATCCCATTTGATCACCAGGCAGGTGATCAGGCCGAGCAGCGGCACGACGGACAGCGTCAGGAAGGTGTCGGCGAGTCCGAGCGAGTCCTTGATCTGCGGAAACACATACAGGCCGGCGACACTGCCGAAGCTGCCGACCATCCCGGTGACACCGGTGCCCAGGGCGCGGACGTCACTGGTGTAGGAGAGCGCGGCGATGGACTTGCCGTTGGCGCCGGGGCCCGCCGAATGGCAGAGGATGAACAGCACCGGCAGCAGGAACGCCACGGCCGTGGGCACCTTCTCAAAGGTTAGCCCCATCGCCACCAGGGCCACGAAGACCCCGGCAAAACCGGCGGCGGAGCTGAGCCGCAGCCCGAGGCGGCGGCCGAAGTATGCGGACAGCAGCCCGCCCGCGATACCGAAGGCGTTGAACACCATCGAGCCGATGGTGGCCTTCTCGAAGCTCTCGCCGAAGATCGTCAGGCTGATCAGCGGGAGGTACCAGCCGACGGCGAAGTACTGCATCGCCTGCGCGAGCGAGATCACCGATGAGAGGATCGTGCGCGGCAGGTACGCGCCCTTGAACAGAAGCCCGGTCTGGCGGAACCCGATGACCGGTGCCTCAGCCACGGTGCGGGTCATCGCGTCGGGCGTACCGACGACGGCCTCGATCCCGTAGATCCGGTCCAGGTTGGCGACGGACTCGTCCAGTCGGCCCTTGCTGGCCAGCCAGGTGGGGCTCTCCTTGAGCATCAGCGCCTGGCTCAGCAGCAGCGCGACGGCGATGACCGCGGCCGAGCCGACCGACCAGCGCCAGATGTCGGCGCCGACGTCCAGGTTGAAGAAGACCAGGGCCAGGGCGAGGTTGCTGGTGGTGGCGATGTACCAGACGGCTTGCCACAGGTTGAGCCGGCCGCCCAGCTTCGCGGGCGTGTACTCGGCGAGCAGCGCCATGGCGACCGCGAAGTCGATGCCGTACGCGACGCCCACCAGGACCCGGCCGAGCCACACGACGGTGAAGTCACCGGCGAACGCGGCGAGCAGGCCACCCGCGATCGCGAACACCTTGGCGATGAGCAGCGGGGGAACCCGGCCGATGCGGGTGGCGAGCCAGCCACCGAGGGGGTTGAAGATGATGGCCAGCGCCGGAGCGGTGGCCGTGAGGATCGAGACTTGGGTGGTGGTGAGCTCCATCTGGGTCGTCATGGGCCCCAGACCGGCGCTCAGCGCCGCGTTCGAGTAGGCGTCGAGGAACAGCCCGCCGAACACGAGGAACCAGATGATCTGCGCCCGGCCGGTGATCTTTCCCAGCCCATCGATGAGCGCAACGACGTCGGCGACGCCTCTGACGCTCGGACGTTGTGCCATGAATCCGCCTTCGAGGAAGACCTACCGGCGGCACGGGGAGCACAGAAAAGGGCACGACGAAGCCACCGACAGGTGGTCTATGTCTGTGCCTGCCAAAACACTGCGGAAAGCGCCGCAGCACGTGAACTGCTGGAACTGCCAACTACGCGGTGCAGCGAGATTAGGAACCAGCCATGAGGAACGTCAAGGGCTTCGGCCAGGTTACCGAAACGTGACGGGCTGGGCTCAGGGGGGCCTGCGGGAGCTGGAGGGGCTGTTGACCGGCGCGGAGGCGCTGTGTACGAAGCGGGACGCCGAGCTGAGGGTGGCGGCCGGCATGACCGTGGCCGAGTATCCGGTACCGGGCCGGAGCGGCGAGCTGCGCCGCACCTGTGCCGTTCGGAAACTCATCGCTGCTGCTCGGAGCGGGTCTGGCGGTCCATCACGGTCTGCTGGAACCTTGTCCGGATGATCGTCTCTCTGGTGTACCAAGTGGCTGGGAAGCTACTTGCGTTCCCGGCGTTGCTGCATCTCACGAGGCCTGTGCGGTACGAGCCGGCGGATCGGCTGTGGTTCGCGGCGCTGTCGTCGCTGATCCCCCGGTGCCGGTGGGCGAACGTGTTCCCCATGACGCCCGCGACACGCAGCCCCGCCAAGCGAATCTTGGCAGGGCTGCTGCACGTCAATCTCTGATTCTTACTCTCCTACAAACCGCAGAAATCGATGGGCTCGCAGCAGGCACTCGTGACACAACATCACTAGCGTGTCTGCAAACTCCTCCGACACGATTTCCGGATTGGATCTCACTTCGGAAAGCTCTTCCAGCAAGGATTTCACCTGGAGCCGGTTCAGTACCGTATCCCCATACGGATCCAAGTGACCCAGCATCGGGTACCTCTTACGATCCACACCACTGAGAACTGGATCAAATTCTGGGTCTGCGGCAACGGATGTCACGAGATCCCCTTTGCCTGACCTTACGTCGACCCTAATCATCAGGGGTCCAAGTCACGAGGGAGTCCTGGATGCATGGTGATCAATTCTCCATCTATGCCATCACGAATGATTGTATAGGTCTTCGTCGCGAGACCGTGCCGGTCGGTCCCTACGATCTCTCTGGCGGTAATGAAGTACCGAATGTTTCCCGTGGCGGCTTGATAATGGCCGATCTGCCCGGCACTCCCCGTGGCCAACTCCGCGAGGTCTGCGCCATCCTCAAAGAGAGACTTCGTTGCATCTGCTTCGGCACCGCCTCTCGTATGACGAGGAATGACGTGATCTTCGATGGAGTAGGAATCCTCGGAGCAGCCTTCGAGACCGAGTGGGTCCCGCCAGGTCTGGGGGTTGTGCACATAGGCGTGGGGGCTTGGTGCTGGGGCGAGGCCGAGGGGGTCGGGCGTGAGGTAGTGAGCGGTTTCGGGGTCGTAGTAGCGGTGATGGTTGTAGTTCAGGCCGGTTTCGGGGTCAGCGTACTGGCCGGGGAAGCGGAGGGGGCAGGTGGCGGTGCCGGGTGGGCCGGGGAGGGGAGTGCCCCAGAGGGTGGTGCGGTGCTGCCAGGTCAGGTCGCCGTCGGGGGTGATGAGTTCAGTGGGTGTGCCGATCGGGTCCGTGACGATGGCGTGGAAGCGGGTCGACCCCAGTTCCTGGTCGGCCTGGGTCAGAGGGCGGTGGGTGTCGGGGGAGTAGTCCCAGCTCGTCGTCAGGCCGTCGTGGGTGGTCTGTTCGGTCAGGCGGCTGGTGTCCCAGGTAAAGGTGAGGGCGACTTTGCCCTGGCTGCTCTTCGCTGTGCGGCGGCCGAGTGGATCGTAGGTGTAGGTCCACTCCTGGCCGTCCGGAGTAGTGGCTCTGGTGAGGCGGTCTTCGGCGTCCCAGGTATAGGTCCAGGTGCGGGTCTGACCGTTGAGGAGTTTGCGGGTCTTGCGGATCAGGCGGCCTGCCGCGTCGTGCTGGTACCTGGTCCGGCCGGCGTGGCGGATGAGGGTGCCGTCGCAGGTGCGCTCACCCGCCGCGGGGTGGTCCGGCGCTGCGGCATGGTTCTGGTTGCCCACTGGGTCGTAGGTGTACTTCTCCGTCCAGCCATGTGCCTGAACGCCCGTCACCCGCCCCATGGTGTCGAGAGTGAACCGGCGGGTTCCGGTGGTGAGTTCGCGGATCTGGGTGACATAGCCGTCGGGACGATAGGTGTAGGCGCGGTGCTGGAGCAGGTGCTCCTCGGAGGAGGCGGTGAGAGTCTGGGTTGCCAGACGGCCCGCCTCGTCCCAGTCCTGGGTGAGGGCGACGTCTCCTGTGACACGCTGGATTGCCCGGCCCGCCGCATCATGGGTGAAAGTGAGGGTGTGGCCGGCCGTGGCAAGGGTGGATGGGCGGCCCGTCGCGTCGTAGGTCCAGGCGGAAGTGAGACCGGACGGGGTGGTGCGGTGGGTTTGATTGCCCACTGAATCATAAACATACGTGGATGTACGGCCGTTGACCGTCTCAGCGATGATGCGTCCGAGTGGATCGCGCTCTACGGTCAGCTCCGTGCCCACGTTCGACGCCTGGGACAGGGCGCCGTTCGCGTCGTAGGTGTAGTTCGCCACCTCGCCGGTGGACTCGTCGTGCTGGGCGACCACGCGCCCCGCTGTGTCCAGGGTGTAGCGCAGTGTTTCCCCGAGTGCGTTGGTCCGGGCGGTGAGGCGGCCCGCCGTGTCGCGTTCGTAGGTGCGCCTGGCGCCGTTGAAGTCGGTTTCCGCGGTCGGACGGCCCGCAGCGTCGTACGTGTAGTGCCATTGCCTGCCCTGGGGATTGGTGACTTCGGTCAGGCGCAGTTCGGTGTCGTAGGCGAAGGTGTAGTGGGCGCCGTCGGGGTCGGTGCGGGTGGCGGGCTGGTCGAAGTGGGTGTGCGTGTAGGCGGTGGTGTGTCCGGCCCGGTCGGTGTGGCGGGCGAGGTTGCCTTCGGTGTCCCACCGCCACACCTCACGGGCACCACCGGGGCCCTCACGCCAGGCTGGTTGGCCTTCGATGGTCCAGCCCTGTCGGGTGGTGTTGCCCAAGGGGTCGGTGATGGCGATGACGCGGCCATGTGGACCGCGGCGGGCACGGGTGGTGTTGCCCAGGGCATCGGTGATGGCCATGGGGAGGCCGGCCGCGTTGGTGGTGACCTGCGTGGTGTGGCCGAGAGAGTTGGTGATCGTCGAGAGATGCCCTGACGCGTTGTAGGTGTAGCGGGTGGTGGAGCCGTTGGGATCAGTGGTCGAGGTGCGCGCACCGCGGTCGTCATAGGTGTGGCGCCATAGGGCGCCGTTCGGCTCGCGGATCTCCAGGGGGAGGTCCTGGTCGTCGTAAGCCGCCTCCGTCACGCTTCCGTCGGGGCGTTCGATGGCGATCAGGCGGTCTTGATCGTCGTAGCGGTAGCGGGTGGTGTGGCCCAACGGGTTCGTGACCGCGATGGGATGGCGGTTGTTGGCATCCCACTCGGTGTGGGTGGTGTTGCCCAGTGGGTCGGTCTCTGCGATGACCCGGTATGCCTCGTTGCAGACGTAGGTGGTGGTGTTGCCCTGGGAGTCGGTGTAGCGGTTGGTGCGGGTCTCGTTGTCGTAGTGCATACGGCCGGACAGGATGCCGTCCGGGCCGATGCCACGCAGAACACGGCCACGGTGATCGTAGACGTAGGCGTAGGAGGTGCCGTTGCGGTCGGTCCAGGACGTGATGCGGTGGGCGTCGTCGTACTGGAAACGCAGTGGCATTCCCGTGGAGTTGATGACCTTGCTCAGGTCTCCGGCTTCGCTGTAGTCGTAGGAGATCAAGGTGGTGCTGCGCTGGTGCCCTGCGCCGTGGAGCAGCCGTAGGGCGGTGATGCGCAGCGCCTGCGGATCAGTGTCGATGGCGATGCGGTAGCCGCCGGAGTGGCTGATCTCCGCCGGTGCACCTTGTGCGTCATAGGCGATGGAGATGCGGTCGCCTTCGCCGGTGCGGTCGGTGATCGCCGTCAGGACCAGCTCTCGACCGCCCGCCGGGAGTGGCGCGAAGTGCAGGGTGCGGTTGTGTTCCGGTGCGGTGATGGTGAACGTGCTGTCCGGTTTGCCGTCCCAGCACAGCGGCCAGCGCGGCCCGGAGACCGGCAGGGTGGGGATGTCGGGCTCGGGGATCGGGTAGGCCAGGAGCATGCCGTCGTCGGTGATGTAGATGACGCCGGCGTCGTCGATCTCCAGGCGCTGGTCGAGGGTGCCCGCCCACGTGCGGCCGAGCCAGCCACCGCAGGGGTGCCCGGAGACGTAGTGCCGCTCCAGGACCAGCGGGAGCAGTCCGGGCAGGGTGACGTCGGTGGCGGACATGACCATCTCGCCGGTGGCGACGTCGATCGGTTCACCCTTTTTGGGGCGCTCGCCGTTGGGGGTGTTGTTGTTGTCCGGGTCGCTGTCCGTGCGTTTGCGGGCGCTGCCGTCGCGACCGAGGGCGCGTTCGCGGTTGAGGAGGCGTTGCGCGGCGTTCTTGGCCACGTTGCCGCCGCGGCGGATGGCGCCGGTGCCGCCGGTGGCCAGTGCCAGGAGGAGGTCGGGGGTGAGTTGTCCGGCGGCGCGGGCGGGGTTGCGCTGCCACTCGTCCCAGTTGACGACGGCCTTGGCGAACTCCTTGGGGTGGTCGACGGCGTAGGCGACACCGTCCGCCATGCCCGCGAGCCGCAGCCCAGCCCCCTGGGGCCCGTCCTCGACGAGATACTCGAACTCCTTGTACCAACCGTGGGCGGTGTCCTTCGCTCCCCCGAAGAAGTCCCCCCACTTCTGCTTGAGGTAGTCCACGCCCTCGGGGGCCGCGGGCTTGTCCGGGGCCTTCTCCTTGGCGGTGTCGAGTGTGCGCTTGGCGGTGTCGACGACGAGCTTGAGTTCCTTCTCCAGCTTGTCCAGGCGCTTGTAGCAGGCGTCCAGCGCTGCCATCCCCGGATCGTCCTCCGGTGGCTTCTCCGGCAGGGGATCGTCCTTGCGGTCATCCGCCTCGCTGTAATCCTTCCACCGCTGCCAGTGGCGCTTGGACGCCGCCCGCGCCTCATCGGCGTCGTCGATGATCGGCTTGACGCGCTTCTGCACCGACCGCAGCTTCGCGGCGTACGAGTCCAGTGCGCTCGCGGCGGAGGTGAAGTAGGTCCTGGCCGAGCCCAGTTCCTTGGGCAGCTTCTCCGTCGCGCCCTGGAAGCCCTCCGACGCGGCGCCGGTCCAGTTCATCAGGGACAGGACGTCGAGCTGGTCCACCCCGTCCTGGAACGCCCCCGCGTACGCGCGGAGTTTGACCGCCAAGTCCTCGATACTGGTGGGGCTGCCGGGGATGACGTCGGAGGGTTTGGCGTTGGCGGGTATGCGCTCGGTCGTGCCGCCCTCGGTCGCGTCCTTCTGGGTCATGCGGTCACTCCCTTGGAACCGCCGTCGACTTCCCAGCCGCCGTCGTAGCGAAGCCGCGGGTTGGTGGGCACGTCTCCGGTGTAGGTGCCGCCGTCATCGTCGTCGAGCCAGGGTTCCCGGTAGATCTCCGGTGGCGGGTCGAACTTCGGCCGGTAGCCGTCCTTCCACGCCTTCAGGCCGTGTTCGCCGAAGGGGAGTTTGGCCATGTTGTCCTCGGTCGGCGCAAAGTCCTTGATGCGCAGCAGATCGGCGAGCATGTAGGCGGCGATCACCTGCCGCAGTGTCTCCACCACGACGCCGGCGTGGTCGGCCACCCGGCCCATACCGAACCCCCAGGCCGAGAGCAGCTTCTCCGAGGAGTCGTAGATGTCGAAGTCCGCGGAGTTCCCGATGCTGTCGGCCAGTGTCTTCCAGTCCTTCTTGATCTTCCGTGCGGCTACGACTGACTCCTCCAGCGGCGCCAGCACCTTCCGCACCGAAGCGATCTCGACCCGGTAGCCATCACCGGGCTTCGGCCCATCCGCCGCCGAACCACCCTTGTCATCCCCCGACATGCTTTTCCCCCGCTTTCCCGGCGGCCCTCAGGGCCACCGCATCCAGCATGAACATCCGTGGCCCCAGCGGATCCACCAACGCACGCGCTCCCGCGGGCAACAGCTGGACGAGGTCCTCGACCGTCGTCGACGCCCACGCGCACACACCCGCGAACAGAGCAAGCCGCTCCACTGAGGTGAAGACCGGCACCACCGGGCCCCATTCTGTCTCGGAGACCAGAAAGCCCAGTTCGTCCGGCCGCTCGAAGTTACAGACGCGCGGAAGCCAACCCCGCCGGCTTTTCCCGCTCTGACACCTGCGTTGCGGTTTCCTGCCACGCTAAGTCGACCAGCGTCGGCCTGCCGTCGCGCTCTGACGTACCCAAGGTGTCCCCCCCTCCCCTGCACATGACAGCAAGTTTCGCACGGGCAAGCGACACTCTGGGCGATCGACCTCTTCGTATCCCCTCAGCAGAGGGCATCACCTGGACGTACGCGCTGAGCCGGTAGGTCGAGCCGGGCTTGACGGCGACGGTCTGGGAGCAGGTGGCGTTGAACGGCGGCGCCGCTGTGGACGGGGGAGGCGGCTGTGCTGCTGCCGCGGGCGAGGGCGGCCGAGCCTGTGCTGTTCGGAAACCCGTCGCTGGTGGTCAGGCAGCGTATCTGTACTCGTCGATCATGCCGCCTCGGTCGAACCCTTGCACAGCGGGCAGGCCGGTTGGTCTTGACAGGCTGGCCAGTGCCACACACAGTTGTCCTACTGTCCTAGGACAGTAGGAGATGAGAGATGATCGAGTTCGTGCTCGACGGCCGCTCAAAGGGGGCCACCTATACGCAGCTGGTGCTGCAGGTCAAACAGGCGCTGCGGGTCGGTCTAGCGCAGCCCGGTGACCAGCTGCCCAAGGTGCGTGACGTGGCACAGACGTTGGCGATCAACCCGAACACGGTCCTCAAGGCCTACCGGGTACTGGAGATCGAGGGCCTTGCCGAAGGCCGACCGGGGGTGGGCACCTTCCTCGTGGGCACCCTCGCCGGCCCGTCGCTGGCGAATCAGGCCGAGCTGCGTGAGCAACTGGTGGCCTGGCTGCACAAGGCTCAGGTCGCCGGGCTCGCTCCGGAGGACATCACAGCCCTGATCGACACCACCGTGCGGGCCACCCTCGACAGTCCAGCGGTGAAGCACATCCTGTGAACAGCGCGGGAGCACACATGACAGGCATAGCACTGGAAACCGGCGCGCTCGGCAAACGCTACGGGCGCACCTGGGCGCTGCGGGGATGCACGCTGCACCTGCCGGCCGGGCAGATTGCCGGGCTGGTCGGCCCGAATGGTGCAGGCAAGTCCACGCTGCTGCACCTGGCCGTGGGCCTGCTAAGGCCGGACGAGGGAAAGGTGCGCATCTTCGGCCAGGACCCGCGCACCGCGGTGTTGACCGACATCGGGTTCGTGGCCCAGGAGACCCCGCTGTACCGGGACTTCACCGCCACCGAGCTGATCACCTTGGGCGGCAAGCTCAACCAGCGCTGGGACGTCGAGCTCGCCCGCAGCCGGCTCGCCCAGCTCGGCATCCCCGCCGACAGGCCGGTCGGCAAGCTCTCCAGTGGGCAACGCGCCCAAGTCGCACTCGCCCTCGCACTGGCCAAACGCCCCCGCCTGCTGCTGCTCGACGAGCCGGCCGCCGCCTTGGACCCCCTGGCGCGCCGCGAGTTCCTCCAAACCTTGATGGGCGCCGTCGGTGATACCGGTGCCACCGTCCTGCTCTCCTCTCACCTGATGGCCGACCTGGAGCGGGTCTGCGACTACCTGATCGTGCTGCAAACCGGCCACGTCCAGCTCGCGGGCGCGGTCGACGACCTGCTCGCCGAACACCGCACCCTGGTCGGCCCCCGCACCGCATCCGGCGCGCTCCCCGGCGGCGCACAGGTCATCCGCGCCAGCCACACCGACCGGCAGTCCACCCTGCTCGCGCGCATCGCGCGCCCCATCGAGAACCCGGCGTGGGCGCAGCACGAGGTGACCCTCGAAGACCTCGTCCTGGCCTACCTCGCCGCCGCCGACACTCCCACAGCCCCCACCTGTATGGGGAAGTGACGGCATGATCTGGCTCACCTGGCGCCAGCACCGCAAGCAGGCCCTGGTCACCGTCATAGCCCTGGCCGCGTTGGCCGCGGTCACGGTGCCCACCGGAGTGGCGATGCACCGCACGTTCACCGACTCCGGCCTGGCCGCCTGCCTGGACAAGCTCGGCACCTCCACACTGACGTCGATGGACGCCTGCGTCACCCTCGGCCAGAAGTTCGATAACCAGTACCAGGGCATGACCTACGTCGGCATCCTGTTCGTCTTCCTGCCGCTGCTGGTCGGCATGTTCTTCGGCGCCCCCCTGTTCGCCCGCGAATTCGAGCACGGCACCCACCGGCTGATATGGACCCAGGGCGTCACCCGCCTGCGCTGGGCGCTGGTCACGTTCGGACTGGTCGGCACCTTCGTCACCGTCCTCGCCGTGGTCTACGCGCTCGGGGTGTCCTGGTGGTTCGCGCCCCTGGCCGCCGCCGGCGGTGGACGCCTGTCCTACACCGCCTTCGACATACAGGGAATCGCACCGATCGGCTACTCCCTGTTCGCCCTGGCCCTGGGTATCTTCGCCGGAACCGTCTGCCGCAAGGTCCTGCCCGCCATGGGCGTCACCCTCGCCGGATACGCCCTCGTGCGCATCCTGATCGAGACCCTGGCCCGGCCCCGCTACCTGGCCCCCAGAACACTGAGCGTTCCCATCACCAGCAACCAGCAGTTCAACACCCTCTCCGGCGACTGGATCTACTCCCAGGGCGTCATCAACGCCAACGGCAAACTCGTCGTACCCAACACCACATACACCTGCGGCGCCCCTCCTGGAAGCGCACACGCCTCCCACGGAGCCGCATCGTGCGGGAGCAACCTCGTCCAGCAGGGTCTGGGCCCCGCGCCGTTCAAGAACTGGATCCAGTACCAGCCCGCCGATCGCTTCTGGGCCTTCCAGACCATCGAAACTGTCGCCTTCCTCGCCCTGGCCGCGCTCCTGCTCTACCTGGCCGTCCGCCGCCTCCGCCTGATCGCCTGACCGAGTGGCTACCAGCGCGCAGACCAGGACCAGGACAACGACCAGGTAGGCAGGAGTTCCTCATCGTGATGTCACTCCGGGCTCCCCCCCGCAGGCACGGGCTTACGGCGCCGCTGCTCTGACTGTGGCGCTACGGTTCGCAGCGCGGCGTGCTGACCTTCGCCGGGAGGTGCGGGAGCGGATCCGGAAGGGTGCCGTCCAAGGCTCGCCGGGCCGCTTGCAGCGCAGCAACGCCCGGGTTCGCGACTCGGGGGAGAGCGCGAGCGTCGCCCCGATGGGGCAACACGGCTGGTCGTATGCACGTCGTTGGTGATCGAGCACGGAGAGTCCGGGGGACAGGACGGGGTCATGGCAGGTTCTAAGCGCGGTAGCGGGTATGTACCGGCTGAGGTGACGCACTTCGTGGGGCGACGGCACGAGGTGGCTGAGGCCCGGCGGATACTGGCTCGGACGAGGCTGCTGACGTTGACTGGCGCCGGCGGTATCGGCAAGACCCGGCTGGCCCTCAGAATCGCCGGTGAGGTGCGGCGTTCCTTCCCCGGCGGGGTCTGGGTGGTGGATCTGAGCGCGGTGGGGGATGGCGCTCTGCTCGCCCAGACGGTGCTGGCGGCGTTGGGGCGCGATCAGCGCGCAGGGTGGCCACCGCAGTCCGTGCTGGCCCATCACCTTGCGGACCAGCGGCTGCTGCTGGTGCTGGACAACTGCGAACATCTCCTCGACGAATGCGCGGCGCTGACCCGGACGTTGCTGGCCGTGGCGCCGGGCCTGCGGGTGCTCGCGACCAGCCGGCAGGTCCTGACGGTTGAGGGCGAGCGACTGATGACCGTGCCGCCGCTGAGGTCTCCCTATGCCGGCCAACCGCCGTCCGTGGAGATGACGGCGCGTTATGAGGCGGTGCAACTGTTCGTGGACCGGGCCTCAGCGGTGATCGGCGGTTTCGCGCTCAACGAGGACAACCATCGCGTCATCGCCCATATCTGCCGGCGGCTGGACGGGATCCCGCTGGCGATCGAGCTGGCCGCGGCTCGGATCCGGGTGCTGTGCCCGCAGCAGATCCTCGACCGTCTCGACGACCATTTCGCGCTGCTGAACCGGGGCAGCCGGGCCGCGCCGAAGCGCCGGCAGACCCTTCGCGCGGCGATCGACTGGAGCTACGGCCTGTGCACGGCCGACGAGCAGCAGGGATGGGACCGACTCTCGGTGTTCGGCGGTGGTTTCGACCTGGCGGCGGCGGAAGCCATCTGCGGCCAAGAGAACCACGCCGATGGCCACGTCCTGGAACTGATCACCGGGCTGGTGGACAAGTCGATCCTGACCCGGGAGGAACATCACGACACGGCGCGCTACCGCATGCTGGAGACCATACGCCAGTACGGGCGGGCACATCTACGGGAGGAGGCCGAGGAGACCGCGTTGCGCCGCCGCCACCGCGACTACCTACCGGCACGCGCCGGCCTGCAACTGCTCACCTCGTTGTGGAACTACGTACTGAGCACGGGCAACCTGGAGGAGCAACGCCCCTGGCTCCGCCAGGCCCTCGCGCTGGACCACCAACCGAGCCCGGCCAGAGCCAAGGCCCTGTGGATCGACGGATGGCTGGCGCTTCTGCGAGGTGAAACCACCACCGGCAGAGGCCGGCCGGCCGAATGCCGGGCACTCGCAGAACACCTCGGCAGCCCGGAAGCAGTGGCGCACACGGTACAGTCCAGCGGCCTGCTGGCGCTCTTCGAAGACGACCTGGAGGCGGCGGCCTCCCTGCTCGCCCTGGCCGGCAGCTCCCAGGCCCGCGCGGCAGCCGAGGACTGCCTCGCTCGGTGCGATGCCCACGATGCCCGCTGGTCGCGGTCCTACGCGCTGTGGCTGCTGGGCCTGCACCACTGGCTCGACGGGGACTCCGCCCGCGCGATCCCCCTCCTTCATGACGGCCTCCGCCTGGCCCGGACCTCGCGCGACCTTTTGAGCGCTGCCCAGTGTCTGGAAGTTCTGGCCTGGGCCGCGGCCAGTGAAGAACGCTGGGAACCGGCCGCCACCCTTCTCGGGGCCGCCCAGGCGCGTTGGCGTTCGGTGGGGATCGCTTTCCCCGGCCTGGGCCGCCTGATGGGATATCACACGGCGTGCGAGGGGCGGCTGCGGCACGCTCTGGGTGACGCCGCATACGCCACCGCCGTAGGGGCGGGCGAAGAGCTGAGCCTGAGCCAGGCGGCTGCGTACGCGCTCGGCCGCACCCAGGCAGCCACACCACCTGCCGAACCCGCGGGGCCCCGCCTGACACGGCGGGAACAACAAGTCACCGCACTGCTCGCCCGCGGCCTGACCGACAAGGAAATCGCCGCCAAGCTGGTGATCTCCCCCCGCACCGCCCAAGGGCACGTCCACCGCATCCTGGCCAAACTCGGCGTCTCCACCCGCACACAGGTCGCCACCTGGGCTATGGCCCACCTCGTCCAAGCGCCGTAGAACCCCGATTGCCGTTTGGCGCAAGTACCGTACCGAAGAAGTCCGTCTCGTCGGTCGCCGATTCAGACGTCTCGGAGGGCCTCGGTCGCCCACTGAGGATCGTTCATGTGCTGCCATCCAGCGAACTCAACCCTCCTCGCACCACGAGAGCCGTACTCGGCAGGACGGCTGCCGAGCATGCATTCGCCGACCGAGGACTCGCGGCGCCAGTCCAGACCGAAGATGTCGGCAGAAGTCTGGATGTCACCGGAGCCCAGACCGCACGGAGCCAGCTGCATGGCCGTGGCAACCAGGTACAGCGTCTGATAGAGAACCCCGACGTGCTTGAGAGTGCTCGCATAGGCGATGTTGCTGTACTTCCACGCCATGCGCTGGAACCGGGCAGTGATCGTCAGGAGGACGTCCGGGACGACCGCGCCCGCGCAGGCCCGGTACGCCATCCCCAGCATCGTCTGCAGCGCCTTCTCTTCTTTGTCGATCAGAACGAGCTGATGAGCGGCGGAGTCGTAGTAGTAGACCCCGCGAGGAAGGTCCGCACACCGGTTGACGGTGACGTAGACATCGAGGTCACCTGTGGCGCCGCCGGTCGGATAGGGCCGGTCCACTCCTTGGTAGGGAACTCCCGATAGCTCGTCCGGCCCATAGATCGCGCGCACGCGCTGAACCCGGTACAAGAATTCCCCGAGTTGCCGCGCCGTCATGGGCTGCTCGTCGTAGGCTCGGATGGATTGCCGTGACTCCATGACTGCGGTGAACCGAGGATCGTGCGCGAGGATGTCGTCCAGATCCGGGCGGTACAGCGGCGTCGTGGGACCGACGGGGCGCTGCTTCACCGGAGGTTCGTGCTCGATGTCGCCGATGAAGGAGAACGTGGCGCCGAACGGCTCGTCGTGTCGTCCGAAGCGGCTCCGTGCGTGGAACAGCAGATCATGGAACGCCCACTGGCGCAGAACATCGTCCCCGTCTTCCGCGAACCTGGCCTTGTGCTCACCGACTTCCCCACCGGCGCCGACGCCGGACTTCGTGCCGACATCGACCACCTTCGCGGCAACGAGGTGCCCCACAACCATGCGCACGGCTTCGAATCCCGGACCGGATGCCTGCCCAGCGGCGAGCCTTGTGACCGAGGTGACCTCCCCCAGGGCCGACACCACCTCTCGTGCCAGCGGTGACTGCAGCCGCACCCGGAAGAGCGACAGCGGCGATTCCACGACCAACTGGTCGCCCTGGCGCCGCGCGTAGGCGAACCGGGACAGCCGCAGGGGAAGGGTGTCATCCGGCAACTGCAGGTCGAAGCGGCTCCATCTGCTGATCGGCTCGACCGTGACCAACGGGGCTGCGTCGCAAGCCACGGACCAGGCGAACAGATGAGCATGCCGCTTCAGCAACGAGGCGAACTGGATCTCGTCGTTCTCGCTGTCGTCGCCCTTCCCGTCGCGGGTGCGGAGCGTGTCCGTCAGCTCGCTGATCGCCACCGGACCGGCAGCGAGGGCTCGGAGGACCGTGCGGAGCGCCGTACCGGCCCGCGTCGTCCGCACCACTTCAACCGCGCCGACGAGCTTCACCCCCTTCTCCTCCGGGACGACCTCGACACCGTTCCGGAAGGCCAGCAATCGGGACGGCCCCGTGGCGGACGTCGCCGTGGCTACCTGCGTGGCGGCGGAGTTGGTCTTCATCGGATGCCCCTTTCGTCGAGCTGTCCGTCGTCAGTTGCCGCCATCTGCCGTTTCACGGTGCGTTCCCCCGTTCCTCAGCGGAGGGCCGACCGCCAGGGCGGTCAGTGGGACGGCCGTGCCCGGGTCGATTCCTGCCCACTGCCGGACGTACTCGGGCGGCGCAGCGGCCACGTGATAGCCCGTCAGATCTCGTTCAGCCGCTACGAGTGACGCCTCCGCCACAGCTGCCGAGCTGCGCAGCAGCAATCGCCGGTATCCGTGGGCGCCGTCCCGGCTGACGGCTCGGGGCAACGGTCCCAAAACCGTCACGAGCGCGGATGCGTCGGCACGGCCGGTCCATGGCGCCAGGGTGGTGGGAGGAAGAGCACCGGGCACCCGCAGAAGTCGCTCGGTGGGGAGGGGGCCGTAACGGTAGACCCCGGATTCGAGCCCGGCGACGCAGTACACCAGCACGACGAAGGACAACGGGACTTGTTCGGCGTCCGGCCAGCCCTGGCTGGACGCCTGAGAGGCCCTCGCCAGCATGCCCACCAGCACCTCGCCCGTCAGGGCAACCGATCCGGTTCGGTGACGGGCGGGCTGCCGCCGCCTCCCGACGGTCACCTCGCGGGGCAGGAGAGACATGCCGAGCAATGGCCCGGGAGCTTCCGGCGTCGGTGCGGGTGCGTTCTCATGCAGCTCGGTCAGGAGATCGGTGACCAGTGCACTGAGACTCTGCGGATCCGCCTCCACCGGGCGTTCGGCCCACTCGTCCGCACCGTCCGCCGCATCGGCACCGCCGCTGAGATTCCTGGTGCTGCCGCCGGGCGCCACCGCCACTGACGGCTGCTCGGTACCGGCCAGGCCCACGACGGCCAGGACCGGTTCGCGGGCAGGGTCCATCCCCAGCAGTCGACTCACCCTGAGGAAGGGAGCCTGCTCACTGAGCGTAGCCCGCCACCCCACGGAGGCAGCCGTCCGTGCGATGCGGTGCACCGCCGCCCCCGCATCGATCATGCCCGTGCGCAGGGCGGGCGCGAGCCCGTCCGGTCTGACGTGGGTCATTTCCCCGGTCAGGACGACCAACATGTCTTCCGCCGTGCCGAGCGCCTGACGCGTCTGGCACACCTTCTCGCGGCTGAACTCTGTCAACGTCACCAGTGCGTGCTCGTCCGGGTCGTAGTAGCGGACACCCCCAGACAGGCCCGACGCTCCAAGGGTGATGAGATAGCAGTGAGGCGATGTGGCCCTACGGACGGCACCGAAGACTTAACGTCGCGCTGTCGCGAGGTGGGCTGTCCATAGGCTGAGCGATCGTGGTCGCCCACCGAACGCACCGCGCAGCGGCACCTCTTCACGGCCGGACTGACCGGCATCGGCGGCGATGACAACCCGCGGGCGGTCGTGGGGCACCGGTTCGGGTTCGCCGAGGACACCGTCCACCTGGCCGCGGCCCTGAGGTCGGAGGTGTCGGCCGGCGGTGTCCCGGAGTCAATCTACGGATGTGCCCAGCGCGCCAAGTTCGGAGCGCCCGCCGATGCGCATCTTTCGGTAGACGTTGGTGAGATGGAATTCAACGGCTCGCTGGGTGATGTGGAGGGCTTTGGCGATGTCCCGGTTGGTATGTCCCCGCGCCGCCAGCATGGCGACACGGGTCTCGGCCGGGGTCAGCCCGGCCGCGCGTGCCCCCTGGGCGCAACGGCTACGGCCGCCGGCGGCGCGTAGCTCGTCGCGGAGTCGATCGCTGAGTGCGTCGGCCCCGCAGCCGCGGGCGAGGTCGAGCGCAGAGTGGAGCCGCTCCGCTCGCGAGCGTGTGAGTTCCTTCCCGCATGGCGGAGGGCCGCGCCGAGGTCGCCGAGCGCGCGGGCCAGCTCGAGCCGGGCAGGAGAGCCCTCCAGCACGTCCACCGACGCCGTCAGCAATTCAATGCCCATGCGTCCACCGGTCAGAGCGCCGACGGCACGCATGGCCCTGCCAACCACTCCGGGTGTCCCCCATCGCCGCGCAAGCTCCAGTTCCTCCTCAGCCAGCCGACAGGCTTCCGGGCCGTCACCAAGCGCCGCGACAGCCAGGGCTGCCTCCGAACGCCAGGGGCCGACCGAGGGACTGCGTGCCCCCAACGCGTGCCACCACCTCCCGCACAGCAGCAGATCTTCGCGGCCCCGCCGAGCGTCTCCCAGGGCCGCATGCAGCCGGCCTCGGCTGTAGAGCACGTAGGTGGACGGCAACGATTCGGGCAGGGGTCCGGCGAGCCCTCTGGCCTGGAGCAATGCGAGGGCGTTGGAGAACTCGCCTCGTTCGGCAAGAGCTTCCACAAGGGGAGCAACGGCCCAGCTGACCGCGCCGGGCACGAATCCCAGTCCCAAGCTGTCGAAACACTCCACGGCCGTTTGAGCGTCGGCCCATGCGTCCGTTACCCGGCCGAGCCGCAGCGCGACCTGCGCACGCAGGGACCGCATCACGGCGAGCATCGGGGGAAACGCCGCGCACTGAGCGTCCCGAAGACCGTCGTCGCAATGGCGCAGAGCCGACGCCAGCGCGTCCGCGCGGATCAGCGCGAGCAAGGCGAGAGTGGGCGGCAGGGCTCCGTCGCCCAAGTCCCCTCCGGCCAGGGCCAGTTCAGCAAGATGTACCGTCGTCTCAGCCGACTCACCGAGCTGGCTTGCCTGATAGCTGCGCAAGGCAGTGACAGTCTGTGCAGGCTCCCCGGCGCGGTCCACCGACTCAAGGTTGGCCAGCCGTGCACACCCGTCCCCAGCGCTGGAGATCTGAGAGACCTCGAGGGCGACGAGGTCGCTCTCACAATCGACGGCCGCCTGGCTCGGGTGTTCCTGCCCGATCTTGGCCCTTGCTTCTTTCAGCAGAGCGATACCCGTGTCGTATCCGGCGGTCAGCCCCAGCGCCTGGGAAGCCGTGCGGGCGGTCTCGACCCACATACGTGGGTCGTCCAGCTTTTCCAGACCGCTCACGAGGTGCTCCACAGCTGAGGGAACCTCGACTCCCAGCTCCGTACGGCCGAGCGAGATCAGAGCGGTCGCACGACGATTGTTGTCGAGCGAACCGCGGAGCAACCGGCGAAGGTACGAGACGGCGGTCCGCTGCCTGCCCTCGATCATTGCTGTCCGGGCCGCGGCATGGAGGACGTCGCAGGCCCAGGGGGCATCCAATGCCGGGCTCTGGAGGAGGTGGGAGGCGACACTCTCCGCCGATGCCGCGTCCTGGTACAGCAGGCAGGCCGCACGCGAATGGGCAACGGCCCTGTCGACTTCCGCGAAGTCACCCAGCAGTGCTGTTCTCGCCAATGCGCAGGTGAAGGTCAGCGCATCAGGTGTGCCACTGAGCACACCCGCCCGGGTCAGCGAAGACACCACCTCTGCCGCGACGGCGCCCTCCACACCCGCTATCGCCGCAGCCCAATCGAGACGGGCTTGATCGCCCAGCACCGCAACCGCCCTGGCCAGACTCGGGGCATACGGCGATACACGACGCATTCGGGAGTACAGCGAAGGAAGCAACTGGGGTACATCAAGATCCCGAAGCGTGGGCGCCACCGCGGCCGTCGGCTTCACCCCGTCATCAGCCAGCGCGGCGAGCAGCGTGCGGACGGTGGCCGGGTTGCCGCCCGTTGCCACGTGACAGGCCCGCGCGAACGCCTCGTCGGGGGCAGCGCCCAGGAAAGCCTCTGCCAGGGACCCAGTACTTACCTCGGTCAACGGACCCAGCCGCAGCTGCTGGGCGCAGCTCAGGATCTCGTCGATCACAGAGGTATCGGCGCTCCGTTCACTTTCGCTGATACTGATCAGCCCGGCGACAGGCAGGTCCTTGCCCGGGCAGAGCAACCAATTCAGCCAATGCAACGACGGCACGTCGGCCCATTGCAGATCATCGACCGCGACGAGCACAGGCCGGCGCACAGCGACCATGGCCACCAAGCGAAGCAACGTCTGCAACTCGCCACGGCTCGCGTCTCCCTTGCCATCCAGGCTCTCTGCCTCGAGCACCTGTATCGCCTCGGCGACCGTTTCCCCCAGCTGCGCGTCCCGGTCCGGCCCCGAGGGGGCGTAGCACACCGGTTCCAAGAGCTGCCGGACGATACCAAGAGCGAAGTCACGATCGCACGGGCTGGCGCACGCCGACAGGACCACAAAACCTCGATCGCGTGCCGATTGGCAGCCTCTGCTCAGCACGGTGGTCCGCCCGGTACCGGCGAGCCCCCGGACGACGAGCAGACCGGAGACTCCGCGAGCGGTATTGTCCAGGAGACTCTCCACTCGAGTCAGCTCAGCATTTCGATCCAGAAGGTGCGACGCCGAGTTGCTCATCGGTCCCCCTTCCATTCCAGCGAAGCTGCTGACTGTGCCCTTTACAGGTCCACAAGTGGGAAATTCTTTATCCTGGTCGGTCATATACGCCTTGCGCCTGGGTGCGGGTGAAGTCTCCCTCACACAAGGTCATCCTCGGCGGCGTTGCACACGAGCGTGGGGCATTGGATCTGACTGAGTCGTTGAGTCGTGGCACCCGAGAGCTCGTCTTGAGGCTTTCGGCAAGGGACAAGGGATAGTTCTGTAGCGCGTCATCAACGCTGCTTCGCCTCGGAGAGGAACTGACATGGCGTCCACTTCCAGGGTGCTTCATGAGAACTACGATGCATAGGGTAGAAGTACGTGCTTTCATGCGTGACATGCGCCGATGGCACCCAGTTCGGATTCTCTTTGGCCAGACGCAGTACCAGGGTCCTGATGGAGTGGACGGTACGCGGTCGACCTTCCCCGTTTGGGCAGAAGCGGCAGCGTCGACGTTGTGGATGAGATGCTGCTGAGCCTCGGTCAGTCCGCACGGCGGGACCTTTGATCGGTGTTCGGTTGTGGGCGGTGTGTCAGGCGGATGCGAGGGCTTCGGCCGGTGGGGTGCGGGCGGCTCGGGCCGCTGGATACAGGCCGGCGCATGCTCCCGTCGCTGCTGCTGCGGCGACGCCTGCGAGGACGGCCTGGGCCGGGAGTGTGACCGGCCAGTTCCGGTCCAGTGCCCAGCCGACGCTGACGGTCAGGCCGAGTGCCACCCCGGTCAGCCCGCCGAGGCCGGACAGCACGACCGATTCGGTGAGGAACTGCAGTCGGATCTGGCCGCTGCTGGACCCCAGGGCGCGGCGCAGCCCGATCTCCGATCGTCGCTCCAGTACGGAGATCACCATGGTGTTGGCGACGCCGACGCCGCCGACCAACAGGGCCACCCCTCCCAGGCCGAGGAGCAGGTTCTCCAGGGTGGAGTCGATCTCCTGCTTGAGATCCAGTGTGTCGGAGGGACGGCTGACCTGTACTTCCTCCGGGTGAGCGGGGTTGGCTGTACGGCCCAGGAGGGCGCGGACATCGGTGACCGCCTCATCGGCCGACCGGGTGTAGATCGTGGTCGGGTGGCGGTCGAAGTGGAGCCGGGTGGCCGCCGCTTCCCAGCCCACCAGGGCCGAGCGGTCGATCTCCGGTGCCAGGGGGACGGGTTGGAGAATGCCGGCCACGGTGAACCACTGTCCGCCGAGGTAGACCGGGGTGCCGGGGGTGTCGATGCCGAGCCGGTCGGCCGCGACGCTTCCGAGGACGACCGCTGGATATTTCGCGGTGGCTTTGTTCAGCCAGGTGCCCTTGCCGACGGTGGCGCCGATCGTGGTGGGCAGGTCGAGCCGGGTGGCCTGGACCGTGATACCGCCGGTGTCACGCTGGTCGGTCTTGTCGGTGCGGTGCACGGTGGCTCCGGAGACGCTGCCGACGGCGGAGACGGATTGCACCTGCGCAACCCGGCGGACCATCTCCACGGATTCGGCGGGCAGTTTGGACTGGTTCCCGAACAGGCTCTGTCCGGCGCTGACGGTGAGCAGGTTGGTGCCGACCTTCGCGAGTTGGGCTCTTACCTCTGCCTTGCTGCCGGCGGCGATGCCGAAGATGGCGACCATGGCGGCGATCCCGATGGCGATGCCCAGGGCCGACAGGCAGGCCCGAAGGGGCCGCCCGCGTACGCCGACCAGGCCGACCCGCATCACGTCGCCGGGGGTCAGACGGGTCGGCCGCGGCAGCCGGGCCGGTGTTCGGGTGGGGGCATTGCTGGTGATGGTCACGGTCCCTCCTCAGCTCCGGCTCCGACCGGCAGCCGCGGAGTGTCGGCGGGCCCCTGGGTGACCGGTCCGGTGTCGTACTGGATACGGCCGTCGAGGATCTCCACCCGGCGCGGGAGCGAGCGGGCGATGGCGCGGTCGTGGGTGATGACGGCGATCGTGGTGCCCTCGGCGTTGAGTTCGCGCAGGAGTCGCATCACCCCGGTGCCGGAGTGGGAGTCCAGCGCGCCGGTGGGCTCGTCGGCCAGGACGATCGCCGGCTTCGCCACCAGAGCGCGGGCGATGGCCACCCGCTGGCGTTCGCCGCCGGAGAGTTGGTGTGGCCGGTGGGTGAGCCGGTGGCCCAGTCCGACACGGTTCAGTGCCTCCGCGGCGAGCTGTCGGCGTTGCCGCAGGGGCACACCGTGGTAGAGCAGACCGGTGGCGACGTTCTCCAGCGCCGACAGGTGCCTGGTGAGGAAGAACTGCTGGAAGACGAAGCCGATCCACCGACTGCGTATGGCTGACAGGTCGCGGTCGGCCAGCTGGGCGATGTCATGGCCGCGTAGCCGGACGGTTCCGGTGGAGGGCCGGTCCAATGTGCCCATCAGCTGCAACATCGTGGACTTGCCGGATCCGGAGGGGCCGACCACGGCCAGCAGTTCTCCGGGCCACACCCGCAGTGAGACCTCCCTCAGCGCGTGAACGCCTCCCGGGTAGGACTTGCCGACGCCGTCCATCTCGATGACGGGGATCATGACGAGGGCACCTGCACCTTCATGCCTTCGCGCAGGTGGGGGCTGGAGACGGCCACCTTGCCGTTGGCGAAGGCGCCGAGCTCGACGGTGACCATACGGGTGGTGTCGTCCTCGCGCACAACCTGGACGGCGTAGGGGCCCTGGGGTGTGGCGAGCAGCGCGGTGATGGGGACGGCCAGCACCCCCTTGTGCTCGGCGCTGGTGAACAGAACGGTGACCGGTGCCCCGTCGAGCTTGCCTGCCTCCTGCGGTGTGTCGAGGGTCACCTTTACGGTGATGGTGGCTTTGTCCGTCGTGGCACCGGGATCGTTGCCGGATTGACCACCGGTGTCGCTGTCCGCCTTGGCGACCGTGCCGACATGGCTCACGTGGCCGGAGGTGGTCTTTCCACCCGGCAGCTGCACCTCGACCGAGGCGCCCCGCTTGGCCAGCGTCGCCTGGTTCGCCGCCAGTTCGACGGTGACCAACCGACCGGTGCCGGTGGCTTGCAGGATGCTGCCCTCCGCGGTCGCGCCGAGGGCGGCCTCGACCTTGGTGATCCGGATGGCGGAGGGCTGGACCACCACGTCACCCGGGGTGACCACCCCGGTTCTGGCCAGGCCCTGTGCCTTCTGCCAGCGTTTGACGGCCTGGGATGTGGCATCGCTGAAGTGCTTGTCAACCGTGAGGCCGGTGCCGTACCCGAGGGCCTGAAGGTTCTTCTCCAGTTGCTGCACGTCGACTCCGTCGGTCATGCCGCTTTTCAGCTCGCGCCAGAACGGGGTGGAGCCGTAGAACAGCGGGACGGGCCGGCCGTCACGGCCGTAGACCTGCTTGCCACGCCTGATCGTCTGCCCGTCCGACGGCAGCCAGGTGAGGATGTTGGCGCCCCCCTGGGAGGCGTTGTCCTTCCCGGTGCCGGCCGTACCACTCGGTGTGGCCTGGGATCCCGCCTGGCTGGTCCTGCTGGAGGAGTCGGACGAGGAGGCGCCGGACGACGAGGAGCCGGCGGTGATGGTGCGGGAGCCGGCGAAGCCGAGCTTTCCATCGGCCTTCTCCTGCTCCACCAGGTCGGTCCGGGTGACCGGAGCGGTCGCCCTGCCGGTGGTCTGGACGGCGTGTTCGGGCTCCTGGCGCGCAAAGGTGAGCAGCGCCACCGTGCAGCCGCCGGTGACGACCAGGGCAGTACCGCCGATCAGCCAGCCCCGGACCCGTCGCCGCGAACGCGCCGGCGCCCGGGATGCCGCACCGGCTCCGGACGTCTCGTCCCGCGGTCCCCGGCTGCCGGCTTGGAGCCCGTCCGCAGACCGGGCACCCCCAAGCTCGTCGTGAACCTCTTGTGTGCTGTCCGTTGCAGGTCCCCTGTTCATCCGGCACCCTCGTCGCTCTGGCCGCTCTTGCCGACCTTGGCCGGCTTGTTGCATGCCTTGAGCGCCGTGTCGACCTTCTCCTTGTCGGTGTCCTTGAAGCTCACCCCGCCGTCGGGGCCCGGGTCGGGCATGTCCACGCCATGTTCACGCATGCAGCGGGCCAACTTGAGCTGATCGTCCTTGAGCTTCGGATCGTTGGGGTCCATGCCGGACGGCTGCGCGTACTTCTGGCATGCCTTGAGGGCCGCCTCGATCGTGTCCTTGTCTCCGCTCAGGGTGCTCGCCGAGCCTTGATTGGCCGGGTCGTCGGGCATGTCCACGCCATGTTCACGCATGCAGCGGGTGTGCTTGAGGCTCTGATCATCGGAGTCCGCGGACTTCGCGCCCGTCGAGCTCGTGGACTCCGCCCCGCCGCAGGAGGCCAGCAGGGCGATCGCCACGGCCGCCCCCGCACCGGCCAGGACTGGCCGGCGGATGCGTGGTGTTGGGCGGCCGAGGCGACTGAATGCATCGTTCTTCACAGTTTCGTACCCTTCTCGCCTGGCGGCCGGTGTCGGCCGCCGGGCATCCAGAAGTACGCGGCCCGGCCTTTCACGGGCGTCACAGAATGCTGTTACGCCCGTGAAAGCACGTCTCAGGTACTCCTGGAACGATCGGGGATCGCCGGGCACGAAAAAAATCGCCGGGCACGAAAAAAGGAGCCAGGATGCGCGTACTGGTGGCCGAGGACGAACGGGTCCTCGCCGATCTGGTCGCCGTCGGCCTGCGCGACCACGCGATGGCGGTCGACGTTGCCTACGACGGCCCCGCCGCACAGCAGCGCCTGGCGGTCAATGACTACGACGTCCTGGTACTGGACCGGGATCTTCCTGGCGTTCACGGCGACCAGATCTGCCGGGAACTGGCCGAGGCCGGGGTGCGTACCCGCATCCTCATGCTCACCGCCGCCGCCTCGTTGACCGACCGGGTCGAGGGCCTGCACCTCGGCGCCGACGACTACTTGCCCAAGCCGTTCGAGTACGACGAACTCGTCGCACGCATCCAGGCACTCGCCCGCCGTGCCCACCCGGCCCTGCCGCCGGTCCTGGAAAGCAACGGCATCGTGATCGACCTTCCCAAGCGGCAGGCACACCGCAACGGACGGTACCTGTTGCTGTCTCGCAAGGAATTCGCCGTCCTGCACGTCCTCATGAGCGCCCGCGGCGCCGTGGTCAGCGCCGAGGAACTGCTGGAACGTGCCTGGGACGAGAACGCGGATCCGTTCTCCAACGTGGTCCGCATCACCATCTCCCGGTTGCGCGCCAAACTCGGCCGGCCTCCGGTGATCGAAACCTTGCCCGGCGTCGGCTACCGCATCTGACCAGGAGCGCCCATCCATGCACCCCGCCGGCCCACGCTCCCGCCGACTGCCGCCCACCGTGCGGGTCCGGCTGACCGCTCTCTACGGCGGGCTGCTCCTGCTCTCCGGCACGATCCTGCTCACCGTCACCTACCTGTGGACCCGGCAGAGCATGGGCCAGCCTGTCACCGTCACCGGTGGCGACAGAATACTGCCGCCCGGCGCCCAGCCCCCCGCCGGCACCGGGCCACCCAGCACAGGGGTGACCGACAAACTGCCGCCCGAGCTGGAGAAGGCCGTCTCCCGGGCCCAGGACGCCATGCTGGCAGAGCTGCTCACCATCTCCGTCATCGCAGTGGTCGTCCTGGCCCTGACCGCGGTCCTGGTGGGCTGGTGGCTCTCAGGCCACGTCTTGCGCCCGGTGCACCGCATCACCACCACCGCCCAGCGGCTCTCCTGGGAGAACCTGCACGAACGGATTGCACTGCCCGGCCCCCGCGGCGAGTTCAAGGAACTCGCCGACACCTTCGACGCGCTGCTCGCCCGGCTGGAACGCGCCTTCGACAGTCAACGCCGATTCATCGCCAACGCCTCCCACGAGCTGCGCACCCCCCTGACCATCCAACGCGCCACCCTTCAGATCGGACTGGGCGGTGCCACCACCTCCCCCGAGAAACTCGCCACGGTCCGCCAACAACTCCTCGACGCCAACCGCCGCGCCGAGCGGCTCATCGACGGGCTCCTGCTGCTCGCACAGAGCGACCGGGGCCTTCTCCATCGCGAACCGGTGGCGTTGCGGGAGATGGCGGAGGCGGTGGCCGACCAGCACGCGGCCGACGCCAAAGCCGCCGACATCACGCTCCACCTGGACCTGCACGCGGTCACCGTCCTGGGCGACCCCGTACTCCTCACCCAGCTCCTGACCAACCTCATCCAGAACGCCGGCCGACACAACCGCCCCGGCGGCGACATACACCTGCACACCTCCGCACGCGCCGGACTGGTCATCCGCAACACCGGACCACTGGTGCCGGCAGAGGCGATACCGAACCTGTTCGAGCCGTTCCGGCGGATGGGAACCGAACGCATCGATTCCGCCGAAGGCGCCGGTCTCGGCCTGTCCATCGTCCGCTCCATCGTCCAAGCCCACGCCGGAACGGTCACCGCGCGCCCCAACCCCAGCGGCGGCGGTCTGGAGATCCACGTCACCCTGCCCCAACTCCCCACCGCACGGCAACGGCCGAGCCCGCCGTCTCCTTCGAAGCCGTCAACAACGCCCACATCCACACCCCCGGCGTCCTGTTCACCGTCCTCGCCGTCGGCACCGTCACCACCGGGTCCCGCCGGGGCGCCCTCCTGGGCATCGCGATGGCGGTGAAATCCCCTGCCCCTCCTTTCCCTGCCCCGCGCCCTGTCCCGACAGCGCCGCCCCGCGCGCATCGTCGGCGTCATCTCGGCCGCCCTTCCGTAGAACGCCGATTGCCGGTCTGGCGCAAATACCGCACAGATGCGCGTAGTTCTACGCTATCCGGACCTCACAACACAGAGCACTCTTGGTGCCACACATCCCACGTGCCGCGCGGTACAGGTGGCGAGTGACGGCCGCGGACGCGGGCCGACGGCATGGAGCACCAGACAGGTGCCGAAACCGGTCGGGCTTGCCCCATGAGCCGGATGAGCCGGATGTGCCGGTAAGGAGCCGGTCACCGCCGACCCGAAACGGACACAGCGTCAGGTCATCTCCCTCCCGGGTATGACCGGACGGCTCGGTCCCCGACCCACGCTGGAAAGGTCCGCCGACGTCCGTTGATCTCCGGCGGCTCCGCCAGGATCGACGACATCGAACTGACCGGACTCAACACGCCCAGCGCTCCGCCAGTTCCCCTCGACTCGAGGAGTGGTAGAGCACGTTGGAAGGAACAGACACATGACACCGCCACCGCGAAGGACAAGGCGAGCAGCACGAGGGGCTGCGCCGGCAGCAGCCGGAGCCGACGCCGTCCCGATGGCTTCCACCGAGACTGCGTATGCACCCCGCGGCAGCCTCAACTCGCAGCCCGTCCCCAGCTCTGTCGTAGGCATCGGTGCCGACGATGGCTACAGGTTCTCGGGAGCCCTGATCGGCTCGCGCTGGGTACTGACCGCCAACCCCTGCCTTGGGGACACGGGGTACAGCGTCGAGCGGGGTGACGGGAAGAGCGTCCGAGTCGACCAGCAGTACAAGGCTCCGGCCGGCGACATGGCGCTGCTTCACCTTGCCTCGCCTCTGGACGGAGCAAAGACCGGGAGCGTGATCGACGGGTACGTCCAGCTGGCCGCCGGCACCGACCCGCCGCCCCAAGCCGGCGATGTCGTGTATGCCATGGGCTACGGCCGGGGAGGGCTGGGAGTCGTCGCCGAACAGCAGATCACCTCGTACGGCCCCGATGGCAGCTACGGCATGACCGGGTCGGCATCTGCCCTCGGCAAAGCCGTCGCCTTCGTAGGCGAGTCCGGCGGGCCTGTCCTCCGCTCAGACGGCAAGAGCGGTCTGACGCTGATCGGCGTCGTGAGCGGTGGCACCGTCTACACGGAAGGCGACTTGTGCATGTGGTTCGCGGGTGGCCCCACCATCTGGAGCACCGACAGCAACGGAGCCATCAACCGGGACTGGATCAAGAAGGCGACCGGGATCTGAGAGAGCTCCATCCGCGAGGGCATACCCTGGCCACCGGTGGTCACGCGCATCGCATGCCTGGGCGATCCTCGCACGCATCTACCACTACACTCCGCCGAGCACCCACGCCGACCACCCGTCATCTACGGCCTGTGGAAGCTCTGGCGGGGCGAGGCGGGGGATGCTTCCGGTTGCTGTGGTCGCCCTGGCTTAGCTATAGCTAAAGTGCGTCCGTGCGCGTACTTCTGGTTGAGGACGATGAACCGGTGGCTCAGTCCCTGCGGCGGGGCCTGAGTCGCTACGGCTTCGAGGTTGCCTGGGTCACGACGGGTGCCGCCGCCCTGGAACACTGCGAACCCTACGACGTCGTGCTCCTCGACCTCGGCCTGCCCGACACAGACGGCCTGGACGTGTGCCGGGCTCTGCGGGAGCAAGGCACCGTGCCGATCATCGTGATCAGCGCGCGGAGTGACGAGACGGACCGGGTGGTCGGGCTGGAACTCGGGGCTGACGACTACGTGTCCAAGCCGTTCGGGGTGCGCGAGGTCATCGCGCGGATACGGGCGGTAATGCGGCGCGCGCAGGCCCGCCCCATCGGGGCGGAAGCGGAAAAGGGCCCGGACCGCTACGGCCCCCGCCTCACCATCGACCGAAAGGCCGCCCGCGTCTACCTGGGCGGTGAGGAGGTGGTGCTCGCGCCGAAGGAGTACGACCTGCTGGCCTTCCTCGCCGAGGAGCCCGGCGCGCTGATATCCCGCGAGCAGATCATGGAGGCGGTCTGGGACGCGAACTGGTTCGGCCCGACGAAGACGCTGGACGTCCATGTGTCGGCGCTGCGGCGGAAACTGAAGGACGCGATCATCATTGACGCCGTGCGCGGAGTGGGTTTCCGGCTGGAGGTCGTGCCCGGCGGAAGCGGTGACGACGCCCCGTGAACCGCCAGCTGATCCGCAGCTACATCCTGCTCGTCGCGGTGGCCATCTTCCTGTTCACCGTGCCGGTGGCGTTCACGCTGACGAGCCAGCTGCGGGGGGACACGCTGCTGTCCGTGCAGCGCGAGGCGAAGACCATGGCGCTGCTGCTGGGCAACGGCGACCGCACGTCGTGTGACGCGCTGGAGCGGATGGCCCGGGCCTACGGACGCGAGACCCCCGGCAAGGTGCAGGTGACCCCCGTGGGTGCCTGCCACCCCGGCCTCCCGGCGCCGGCGGCGGGCACGGACCTGACCCGGGCCCTGCGGGAGGGCACGCCCGCGAACGACTGGGGGTCCGATTTCATCTGGGGAAAGCACCTGGTGGTCACGGTCCCCGCGCACGGGCAGCCCGCCGCCGGACGGCAGGCCGGGGAGGAGCCCGGAGCCGGGCCCGTGGTCGGTGCCGTCCGGGTCGTGTACGCCACCTCGGACATGACCGACCGGCTGTGGCTGATCTGGGGCTTCCGCGCCGGGCTCGCGGCGCTCGTCCTCGCGGCGGCTGCCGCGATCGGGGCGGTGGTCGCCCGCCGGATCACCCGGCCGCTGCGCGAACTGAATCGCATGGCAAGCAGATTCAGCGACGGGGACCTCACCGCACGGTCCCCGGTGACGGGGCCGCCGGAGACCCAGACGTTGGCGCGCACGCTCAACCAGGGCGCGGAACGCCTTGACACGCTCGTCGCCGCACAGCGCATCTTCGTGGCGGACGCTTCGCACCAGCTGCGCACTCCCCTCACAGCGCTGCGGCTGTCGCTGGACAACATCGCAGACGGTGTGGACGACGAGTTCGTACGGGAGGACGTGGAGCAGGCCACCGCCGAGGTGGTCCGGATGAGCCGCCTCGTCAACGGCCTGCTGGTGCTGGCCCGGGCCGAGGCCAAGGGGACGGCCGCGGAGCCGCTGTCGCTGCGGGACATCGTGGAGGAGCGGCTCGCGGTGTGGCGGCCGGCCGCCGACGAGCGCGGGGTGACCATCGTGCTCAGGAAGAGCGTCGGCGGCCGGCAACTGGTGCTGACCAGCCCCGGACACCTGGAACAAGTCCTGGACAACGTGCTTTCGAACGCCTTGGAGGTGTCTCCCGACGACGGCACCATCACCGTGAGGGCAGACGCGCAGGGCAACGAAGTGGTGCTCTCGGTGCTGGACGAGGGGCCGGGCATGTCCGGCCCGGAGAAGTCCCGCGCCTTCGACCGCTTCTGGCGCGGCCAGGGCCTCACCGGCCGGGGCGGCTCCGGGCTCGGCCTCGCCGTCGTCCGGCAGTTGGTGATGGACGACGGCGGATCCGTGACGCTCCGGGACGCTCCCGGCGGGGGGTTGGAAGTGAGGATTCGCCTGCGGGCCGGCGGCTGACCGGCCCGGCGGTCAGCCCTCCGGCATCGCCGAGGAGTGGTGGTTCGTGATCAGCCACTCGCCGTCGATCTTCTCGTACTCGTAGGTGTACCGGGCCTCGACGACCCGCTCCTTGCCCGTCTTCGGGTCGGTGAGGCTGAACGCGTACACGCCCGTGTCGATCGCGGAGTTGCGGTCGAGAACCTTGACAATCGTCTGGACCTTCTTGCCGACCGGCTTGCCCTGCTGGAAGTGGTCGAAGTAGTCGACGATGCCTGCGCGGTCGGTGCGTACCTCGTTGGAGACGGTGGGCAGCAGGACTGCGTCCTGCGTGTACAGGTCCGCCACCCTGGCCGAGTCGCCCGTCTGCAGCGCGGCGTTCCAGTCGTCGAACAGCGAAGCAATCTGCTTCTGGGTGGGCCGGTTCCCTGCGGACTGCGGCCCGGCCAGGCTGACGCCGACAGCGACGGTCCCCACGGTGACGACGGCCGCGGCGGTCACGACGGCTGCGCGCTTGGATATGGAACGACGGGTCATCACTGTCTCCAGTTTCGCGTGATCTGTCTTTCTCCTGCTCCGCGTGCCGTGCTGTGCGGAGTGGTTCCAGACTCTCTTCGCGCTGGTTAAGGCCCGTGCATGTCCGGTACAGGGCAGAGTTAGGGCACATCCAAATCACGCTGCGCGCCGGTGGCGTAACCCAACGCGTGGGGATCTTGAGGGCTTTCGCCTTCAGTTGACCGGCGAGGGCGGGCTGCTCCAGCAACTGACCAAGCGGCTGCTGGAGTCCGCTCTCGAGGGCGAGATCACCGACCACCTCGGCTACGACAAGCACGACCCGGCAGGCAAGAACGGCGGCAACTCCCGCAACGGCAAACGCAGCAAGACCGTATTGACTGACGTCGGCCCGGTGGAGATAGCCGGCGTTCGCTCCGGCAATGGTGGCCGGCCAGGTCCGGCTGATGTGTGGCGCCACTTCCAGCGCACCAGACGCCGATGCCAGACCAGCAGCGTGCCCGGGGTGACCAGTCGGTGGCGGCGTAAGTGCGGATGGCAGGTGCCGAGCGAGAGCGGAGAGCAGGGCACGATCGGCCCACGAGAGTCGCGGCCGCTCGACCTGTCGGCGGAGTACGGCGACCTCATGACGAAGCGCGAGGATCTCGGCGTTGTTCGCGGCGGTTGCACTGGTGCGGCGGCCATTCGCTGCCGGCGGGCGCAGTGCCCGCTCGGCGATCTGGGGTGCAGCATCGAAGGCGTTCTTGCTGATGGCGAGAAGTGACCTCTCTGGTGACGTGGTGACCGCCTGCGTGGCGACAGGGGTAATCAGCTGAGGAGTTGGCCGGAGCCGGCAAGTTATGCGCTTGTCTTCTGATCAAGGCAGCCGCGAAAGCACGTCAGCCGCGGTGTTCCAGCAGCGCAGCGAACGGGCATTGCGCTTCGATCCCGAAGGGGGCGGTGCGCCGCCCGTCACCATGCCATTCTCGACCATCGGATGTCGGTGGGAGGCTGGAAGGCAACACGCCAGGCCCTCCGCCTGTCCGTCCCGAAACCGAGAGCGGAGCAGCGTGGCATCCACCCTCCGAAGGTCCGTATACGACCATACGCTTCATGTGACTCGTCCGCGCGTCAGCCTTGTCAGGCCTCCGGGGTCACCTTCGGGCCGCTGTGGCGGAGGGGAGTTCGGCGAAGCGGTGGCGGTATGCGGCGGCGAAGCGGCCGAGGTGGACCACGCCCCACCGGTAGGCGATCTCGCCGACGGGGTCCGTGGAGGCGAGGATGTCCGCACGGATCCGGTCGAGCCGCAGGTTGCGTACGTACGACATGGGCGACAGGCCGAGCCGGTCGCGGAATGCGGAACTGACGGTCCTGGGGGAGCAGGTGGCCGCACGAGCGATGTCGCCGAGGCTGATGTGCTCGGTGAGATTCGCCTCGATGAACGCGAGGGCCGCGCGCAAAGGGCGCGGATGGCCGGGTGGCGGACCGTCCCGCAGCTCGCCGGTGTGTGAGTGCGGCTGGGCCAGGAGCAGGGCGGTGACGATGGATCGCAGCTGGCTGCGTTGCAGCTCTGTGCGCTGGAACAGGGGGTCGTCCGAGTCGAGTTGCTCCAGGAGGGAACGGACGAGGAGCCGCACGGCCCGGCCCTTGGGTTCGGCCAGGTCGAGGGCGAAATCGAAGCACACGGTGGACACCGGCGGATGCCCGGTCAGCGCGGCGAATGCCTCGTCGACCAGGGCGGCGTCGATCCGCAGCCCCAAGAACCGCGTCCTCCGGCCGCGCAGAGGCCGCAGCTCCTGGGTATCACCGGGGTTGACGACGCCTGCCGTCGCCTCGTCGAGGGTCGCCCGCAGGCCGCCGCACGCTGCCGAGATCGCACCGGATACACCGATATTGACGAAGTAGGAGCCGCGGCCACGGCCCTTGGCCGAGGCGACGCGCACATCGAGCGGCGAGGCGAAGTAGCCCACCGCGAAGTCGTGAGCGGCGACGCCGCGCAGTTCGTGATCTCCACCGCACAGCTCGTCCAGGGGTGATGTGGTGATCGCGCCGCCGAACAGACGGGTGGCGGCGTTGAGCAGGTCGGCGGGGTTCTGGGACGTGGTGATGAGGTGGTTGCGCAGGGGCGTCGGCACGCTGTCGGGTTCACCTTCGCTCACATGGGTGGGGCGACGAACAGTCCGGGGTCGACGTCGTTGTGGGACTTGGCCGCGATGCACTCGTCCATCTGTGTGGCCGTGCCCCACTGATCCGCGTTGGCGGGGTCGCGCAGGTCGTAGAGGTGGGGGTGCCAGGTGTCCTCGTCCAGGATCTCCAGCTCGGTGGTGTACTCGACGGTGTTGCCCGCCCGGTCGAGGAAGTAGCTGAAGGAGTTGTCACCGGCACGGTGCCGCCCCGGCCCCCACAGCTGCTCGATCCCCAGGCGTCGCATCCTTCCGGTGCCGCGCATGAACTCGTCGATTCCGCGCATCTCGAAGGAGGCGTGGTGGAAGGCCGCGTGCGGTCCGCGCACGATGCCGAAGCTGTGGTGGAAGGTGTTGCACCGCAGAAACCACATGATCTCGCCGCGATCGCCCAGGCACATGGTGTCCGAGAGGCGGAAGCCCAGATGCTTGATGTACCAGGCCACCGTGGTCTCGGGGGTGGGGGAGTTCATCAGTACGTGGGAGAGGCGCACGGGGACCGACTCGCGGGCCTCGACCTTGCGGTGCCGACGCGCGGTGACGTCGGCGGAGACCTCGACCACACGGCCCTCGTTGTCGAATAAGCGGACCGCGTAGCCGCCTCCGGGTGTGTCCAGCGGCTTCGGCTCATGGACCAACGTCACGCCCTGGGCGATCAGTTGCACGGCCAGGGCGTCGACATCGTCGGCGCCGGCGGCCCCGAAGGCGATGAGGTCGGTGCGCTTGTGGGCGTCGTCGCGCAGCCGCACGACGTACTGCTCCGGGGAGCCTTCGGCGGCCAGGAACGAGACTCCGGTGTCGGCGGCGGTCTCCGTCAAGCCCCACAACTCGGTGTAGAAGCGGCGCTGTTCGGCGAAGTTGGGCATGGCAACGTCGATGTGCCGCAGGTGTGTGATCAGACTGCTGTTGCTCATGGGGCACTCCCTTGGGTACGGGGTTCAGCTCGGCCAGGCGAGTGGTTCAGCTCCGTCGTTCGGTCAGCCAGTCGAGGACAGTGGGCAGCACGGGTCCCTCGCCCATGTTGCCGCCGGGGAACATCCGGGCCGTCTTGCCACTGCCGCGCCTCGGGCAGGGTGCGGGAAGTCATGGAACTCATGGCGGGCACCTGTCTCTCCTCGTCCGTCACCGGTCGCTGCCGGTCGTCTCTTCGCGCCGGATGGTCACGCGGGCTCGGCCATCAGCCGGTGACAGGCATCGACCAGCGGATGGGCATCGTGGTGGCGCTGCGCCCGTTCCAGGCCCGCGATGGCCACCGAGGTCTCCACGAGCGTGCGGCACCGCTGCGCGCGCCGGCTCATGAACGCCTCCAGCCCCGACCCGGCCGACTCGTGCCGCTCAAGCTCCTGGGCCAGCAGCAGACCGTCCTCGATGGCCAAGGCCGCGCCGCTGGCCATCTGTGGCGCGGGTGCGTGCGCGGCGTCACCGATGACCACGCCGTTGCCCCGGTTCCAGGCGCCCTCCAGAAATGTCGTCCGCACCGGACGCCGCACCACCGATGGCGCCCCCGACTCCGCTCCGGACACCAGAGGCCGGATCTCCTCCACCCGGCCGGGGAAGGGCTCCAGCAACTGCCGCAGGCGTGGGGCGAGGTCGGCCTCGGGCAGGACGCTCTGCTCCACTCCGTTCTCCGTCAGGAACACGTACGCCTGCCTGGTCGAGATGGGCACGAGGCCCGCGGTGTCGGTCATCCCGGCGAAGTGATGGATCCCGGTGGCCCACCGCGGGCGGGGCACCAGTGCCCGCCAGACCATCTGACCGTGATAGTCGAGCGAGGTCTTCAGACCGAGCAGGCTCCGTGTCGACGAGCGGATCCCGTCCGCGCCCACCAACAGCGCCACCTGCCGGGCCGTCCCGTCCGACAACCGCACGCGGACCAGCTCCCCGTCCTGGTCCACGGCCACGACGGTCAGTCCGTGGCGCACCACCACACCGCACCGCTCGGCTTCCGCGTGCAGGACGCGGTGCAGTACGGGGCGTGCGATGCCGACCATCCCCGGCTGCCCCGCACCGAGCAGGCGCGGCAACGGGACCTCGCCCGCGGGTTCGCCCCGCACGTCGACGTGTGTGATCCCGGTCATGCCGTAGCCCGCGGCCAGGCAGGCGTCCGCGAGACCCAGCTCGTTCAGCGCGCGCAGCGCAGGACCGGTCAGGCACAACCCCCAGCCGGACGTCGCCCTTGACGGGCTGACCTCGGCGATCTCAACCCGCCATCCCGCGCGTGCCAGGGCAGTGGCCGCTATGAGCCCAGCGACGCCCGCACCCACGATCACGGCCGTCCGCGCAGTGCGACACCTGTTCATGTACGCCTCCAGAGCGCTGACTTCTTCGAAACCGTAGGCTCCGTCGGCACTGGGTCATATCCGAATCGGGCGGTGACCATCCGCCGTCGGCAATCGGCTGCCACATTCCGGCGCGGGAGCTGCTGGGCGACGTCAACTCTCTTTGTGTGCGCGCATGAGCCGGATCGGTGATGGACAACACCCATCGCCCGCACCGCGTCCTCGCCCAGGGCTCACCTCTGGGACCACGGCCCCCGCCGATCAACGATCCGGACCGGAATCCTGGTGAACGCCAGACCGCCGAGCCCTGGCGCGAGCGCCACTGAGATGAACTCATACTCGCGGAGGGGGAGGAGAAGAGGGAGGAATGTGGGCTGACGGCGCACTGTTCCTTCGTGCTGCCCCAGCCCTACATGGTGCGGTATGCCCGGAGAAAGGTCCGCACTCCCTCGACGACGAGTGGCCGGACGCGGGTGTCCTCCGCGGCATTCGCGGAACCGAGCCTGTCCAGTGCGACGCCGAAGGTCAGCGCGATGAACTGGTCGGCCGCGAGTCGGGGGTCGGGGACGTCGAGCAGCCCGGCCGCGGCGAAGGCGGCGAACCGCTCGGCAAGTGCCTCGTCGGGGGTGTCGGCCATGGAGTTGTAGCCCCGGTGCGGCAGGTGGCCGGATTCCGCCCGGACCAGTCGTTGCAGCGTTGCGTACTCCGCCGAGTCGAGCATGTCGGTCGCGATGCGCATCGAGAACGTGACCAGGGCGTCCTCGAGGTCGGCGACCTCGGTGAGGTCGGTGAGGGTGTCGTCGAGGGTGTGCCGGATCGTGGTGATCAGTGACTGGCCGATGGCGTCGACGACTGCTTGCAGCAGCGTCTGTTTGTCGCCGAAGTAGTCGTAGACCGTCCGCTTGGACACCTCGGCCCGGGCGGCGACCGCGTCGACGCTGGTCCGGTCGAAGCCGTCGGCGAGGAACAGTTCCCGGGCCGCCGAGAGGATGGCGGCCCGCTTCCGCGTGGACCCCTCGCGCAGTGTCTTCGTGGTCGGCATGGGCACATCTTAACCGTTCTACACTGCACGGTGTAGTGTAGTATCGGCTTGCCACGGCCCGCACTCGTACACCCGCTCAGCCCGGCGGAGCCGTGCATGCGCCACCTCGGGTACCGCTTCCCCGGGTTCACCCCGCCGGACGACCTCGGACCTGTCCACGAAGCACCATGCACGCCGCGCCCCGCGTGAATGGCCGCCGTGTCCGCGCCGGGCCGGCAAGGCGGCGGCGCTACGCGTACGGCCGACTCCTTACTCGCCCGGAAATGACGGAAAGGACGACCATGACCGCAACTCTGGCTCCCCCGGTCCGCATCGGGAATGCCGCTGTCGGGGCCCTCGGCATGCTGGCAGTCGCCACCGGTGCCTTGGAGTCGGTGGTGACGCCGACGCTCCCGCTCCTGCAACGCGAGCTGGATATGAGCCCCGCCGAAGGGGCGTTACTCAGCATCGTGCTCCTCATCACCGGCGCGCTCGTCACACCGGTCGCAGGCAAGTTCGGCGACCGCTACGGCGGGAAACGGGTCCTGATCCGGCTGATGGCCGTGGTCTGTGCCGGTGGTCTGGTGTCCGCCCTGGCGCCGAACCTGCCGGTGCTGCTGCTCGGTCAGGTACTGCAGGGGGCGATGGTGGGCGCGCTGCCCCTGTCGTTCATCCTGGTGCGCAAACACCTCCCCGCGGGAGAGTCGAAGGTGGCCATCGGGGTGGTCAGCGGGTTATTCGTGGGGGGCGGGATGGCGGGAACGCTGTCGGCCGGGCCCGTGGCGGAAGGGCTGTCCCGACACTGGATGTTCGCGCTGCCGACGATCGCGGTCATCGGGTCCACCGTGCTGGTGAACAGGCTGATGCCGCATGATCCGCCGGACCGGTCGGACGGCGCCGGGGTCGACTGGCCCGGGCTGGTTCTCTTGAGCGGGACGCTGATCACGCTCATGCTCGTGCTCGCGCTGGCGCCCGACATCGGCTCGCAGCCACTCGTACTCGGCGCCCTCATCGTGGTTCTGGCCGCCTTCGTGACCGGATGGACAGCCGTTGAGCGTCGTGCGGCCTCGCCGATGGTCGATCTGCGCATGCTGGCACGGCCTGCGATGTGGAAGTCGTGTGTGCTGACGTTCGTGATGTGTGTCGGTACCTCGGTGGCGGTCTATCTCGTCCCGCAGCTGTTCGCGGTGTCCGCCGACGAGTACGGTTTCGGGGCCGGCGCCACCGAGATCGGCTTCTTCCTGCTGCCGGGCGCCGTGGCCGCGTCGCTGGCCGGGCCGATCAGTGGGATCGGGGCGCGGCGTTTCGGCTCGCGTGCCGTGGTCACCACCGGGATCTTCATCATGGCCGCCGCCCTGATCGCCCTGGCAGCCGTGCACACCGAGGTCTGGCACCTCATCGTCGGCAAGGTGATGATCTCGCTCGCCAACGGCCTGTGCGTTACGGCGATGGTGACCAGCACCGCCACTTCCGTCGATCAGAGTGACACCGGCATCGCCACCAGCCTGGTCCTGGTGACTCGCGTGATCGGCTACGCCGTGGGTTCGCAGGTCGGTGGTGCGCTCCTCACCGCCGGGACCCCTTCCGGGTCGGATGTCCCGGCCGAATCGGCCTTCGTCACCGGCTTCGTCATAGCCGGCGCCGTCACGGCGCTGTCCCTGCTTGTCGCCCGCACCATGAGCAAAGGAGTCAAGGAATGACCCGCACTGATCTGTTGAGGGATATCCGTACCGCGCCGAGGCGCAAGGTCCTGATATCCGGGGCCGGCGTCGCGGGGCCCGCCCTCGCGTTCTGGCTGAACCGCTACGGATTCGCGGTCACGGTAGTCGAGAAGGCGCGCACACTTCGTGACGGTGGTTACCCCATCGACGTGCGCGGCACCGCACTCGAGGTCGTCCGGAGGATGGGAATCCTGCCGCGGCTGCGGGACGCGCACATCGACCTGCGCCGGCTGACCTTCCTCGACGGGGACGGCAGCGAGGTGGCCTCGGTCAACCCGCACACCGTCACCGGCGGTGTCGCGGGACGGGACCTGGAGGTGCGGCGCGGGGATCTGACCGGCGCTCTCTACACGGCGGTCCGTGACGACGTGGAGTTCTTGTTCAACGACTCCATCGACACCCTCGACCAGTCCGGCCACGGCGTCGACGTCACCTTCCGCGGGGGCAGCAGGCGTACGTTCGACATGGTGTTCGGCGCGGACGGTCTGCACTCACGTACCCGCGAGTTCCTGTTCGGCCCCGAAGAGCGGTTCCACCGATACCTCGGCTACTGCTTCGCCGGATTCACCATGCGCAACACCTTCGGGCTCTCCCACGAGACCATGATGTGGAACACCCCGGGCAGGGCCGCGGCGCTCTACGCCGTGGGGGACAACGACGACGTGCACGCCTTCCTGAACTTCGCCCACCCGGAACCGCCGTTCGACGCGTTCCGGAACCCGGAAGCCCAACGGGACCTGGTCGCCGCGGCCTTCGCCGACGCGGGATGGGAGGTCCCGGGCATGCTTGCCGCCATGCGCGACGCGGATGACCTGTTCTTCGACGGGGTCAGCCAGATCCGCATGCCCCGCTGGTCCAGCGGCAGGGTCGCGCTGGTGGGCGACGCCGCGTACGCGCCCTCGTTCCTTACCGGACAGGGCTCCAGCCTCGCGCTCGTCGGCGCGTACATGCTCGCCGGTTCCCTGGCCGACGGGGACCACGCCGCGGGCTTCGCTGCCTACGAACACCACACCCGTGAGTTTGTGACCGTGAACCAGGAGCAGGTCGGCGAGGGCGATGCCACCCTCTTCCCGACCACCGCTCGGGCCCTGGAGCAGCGCAACGACATGCTGCGCAATCTCAGCGCCATGCCCTCCGCGGAGGGACGACCGGCCCATTCGGCCCTCACCCTGCCCGAATTCATGCCCATGACGTGAGCCCGGGCACACCCGCCGATGACGGGCGTCACCGGCGGGCCGGACCCGGCGCTGGTGACGGCCGAGGATGAGCAGACGGTCCGTCAGCCGCCCCCGCAGTCCGGCATGCGAGGGCCCGTCCGGTCAGCGCGCGTGCCGAGCCATGCCCGGATCGCTTCCGCCGTCGTGCCCGCGTGCTCCTCGTTCATGCTCCAGTGGCTGCCGGGGACGTCCACGGTGTCGTGGGGCTCCAGCCAGGAGGTCCGCCAGTCACCGCCGCCCCGTGCCTCGCGCCCGCCGTGGGTCCGCATCTGCGGCACCGGTTCCGTGGCACGGACCAGCAGCGTGGGGACGTCGGTCTGCTCCGGTCGCCAGCCGCGGGCCATGCGGGTGTAGGCGCCCAGTGCGGCCATGGACATGTCGTCCACCGCCGTGTCGAACCGCTCGCCCATCTGGAGGGGGAGGCGGGCGGGCAGGGCGAGCAGCCACGGCTCGTCCTCGCGGTCCGGCGTGACGTGGTAGGTGTCGACGAGGACGAGGCCGGCCGGCGGCGTGCCGGTCGCGGCGAGCCGGGCGGCCACCGAGTGGGCGGGGTAGCCGCCCATCGAATAGCCGAGGACGACATACGGGCGGTCGCCGAGGTGCTCCCGCGCGGTGGCGGCGTGCAGGTCCACAAGTGTCCCCCAGTCGCGCGGGACGGTGTCCCCGTGGTCGACGCCGGGGTGCTGGATCTCGAAGACGTCCCGCTCGCCGCCGAAGAAGGGGGCCATCGCCGCGTACCAGGGTCTGCCCAGGTTGGTGGCGAAGCCGGGGAAGCACACGAGCGCGGGATTGCCGGCGCCTTCGGCCAGGCGCAGCGGCGCGAGCGTGTGCCGGGTGCTGTCGGCGCGGTCGAAGGCGGGCACCGCGAGCGAGGCGGTCACCAGCAGATGCATCGCCGATATGACATCGCCCGTCTCACACACCCGCCGGTAGAGGGAGGCGAGGGTCTGCGGTGGCCGTGTCGTGCTGTGTGGCGCGGGCGCGGGCGCGGGCGCGGGCCTGGGCTCAGGCTCGGGCTCGGGCCGTTCCGGCTCGGCGGCAGCGCCTTCGGGGAGTGCCGCGTTCAGTTCCTCGTACAGATGGGCGGCCAACTGCGCGGCGCTGGGCTGGTCGAACACGACGGTGGCGGGCAGCGGTAGGCCGGTGAGCGCGCTCAGGCGGTTGCGCAGCAGCACCCCGGTCAAGGAGTCGAAGCCCAGCGCGGTGAAGGGCTGGCCGGGGGCCACGGCGGTCGCGTCCGGGTGGCCGAGCACCGTGGCGACCTCCTCGCGGATCAGCTCCAGCACGGCGGGCGCACGGTCGGGTGCGGGCAGCGCCGCCAGCCGTTCCCGCCAGGTCCCGGTCGCGCTCCCCGGATTGTCGGCCGTGGTCCCCGTTGCCCTGATGCCGCCGTCGTCCTCGGACCGGACGGTCGGGCGGGCCGGGCGCAGCAGGGCGAGCAGCGGCGGTGGAACCGGCGGGCCGGCGGGGGCCAACGGCCGGGAATGGTCGAGCAGCAGCGGGGCGAGTACCGGTTCGCCGCTGCCCAGCGCGGCGTCGAACATCGCCAGGCCCTGCTCCGGGGAGACCGCGCGCAGCACGCCGGCCCGGGCCCGGTCGGTGCGGGCCGCCATCCCGTCCCGGTCCGCCCACGGCCCCCAGATGAGGGAGAGCGCGGGCAGGCCCAGGGCGGCGCGGTGGTACGCGAGAGCGTCCAGGAAGGCGTTGGCGGCGGCGTAGTTGGCCTGGCCGGGATGGCCCAGCATGGCGGCCGCCGAGGAGAACAGCACGAAGTGCGACAGGGGCAGATGTTTCGTCAGCTCGTGCAGATTCCAGGCAGCGTCCGCCTTCGGCCGCAGCACCGCCGCGAGCCGTTCGGGCGTCAGCGCCTCCAGTACACCGTCGTCCAGAACCCCGGCGGCGTGTACGACGCCGGTCAGGCCGGGCGCGTACTTACTGACGACGGTGGCCAGCCGGGTGCGGTCGGCGGCGTCGCACGCGATCATGTCCGCGCGGGCACCGGCCTGTTCCAGCGCGGTCCGCAGTCGCCGCGCCCCCGCCGCCCGTGGGCCGCGACGGCTGATGAGGACGAGGTGCCGGACCTTGTGCCTACTGACCAGGTGGTGGGCCAGCAGGCTGCCGAGGGCGCCGGTGCCGCCCGTGAGCAGTACGGTGCCGCCGCCCGCGAAGCCCTCACAGAAACCGTCACCGACGCCGGACAGGGCCTCGGCGACCGCCAGCCGGGGGACGCGCACCGCGCCTTCCGCGACGGAGAGTTGGGGTTCGCCCGTGGCGATGGCGGCGGGCAGCAGGCGCAGCGACTCGGGGCTGCCGTCCGTGTCCACCACCGTGAGGCGGCAGGGATACTCCGACTGCGCGGCGCGCATCAGGCCCCACACCGCGGCGGCGGGCAGGTCCGGCACCGGGCCGGTGGCGCCACGGGTCACCACGACCAGGCGCGCTCCGGGCGCCGCCGGACCGGACAGCCGGGTTCGCAGCAGCTCCAGGGCGCGCGTGGTCATGGTGTGGGTGTCCGCAGCCGGATCGGTGGATTCGGCGGCTGCGGACGGGGCGGACAGGGAGACGACGACCGTTTCGCGGGCGGCGCCTGCGTCGGCGGGCGGGGAGGGCAGCGTGGCGCGCAGACCCATATCGTCCGGCACGGCCACGGTCAGCGCCGGACCGTCCCCGCCGACCGGAATGCCGGTCCACCGCGGCCGGTACAGCCCTCCGGCCGCGACCAGTCCCCTGGCCACGGCGTCGATGGATTCCGGGACCGGCCGTGTGGTCAATGACTCCACCCGGGCCACCGGCCTGCCCGTGTGGTCGGCGAGGTTCACCGTGACCGTGTCCGTGCCGGTCGCGCGGAGCCGTACGCGCAGCGCCATGGCGCCGGTGGCGTAGACGGTCGCGCCGCGCCAGGCGAAGGGCAGCCGGGCGGGACCGGCGGGTGGGTCGGCGAGCACTTCGGCGTGCAACGCGGCGTCCAGCAGCGCGGGATGGATGGCGTACCGCCGGGCGTCGGCCGTCGCCGCCTCCGGCAGCCGCACCTCGGCGAACAGCTCCTCGTCCAGCCGCCAGGCGGCGGCGACGCCCTGGAACGCCGGGCCGTACGCGTAACCGGCGCCGGCCAGGCGCTCGTAGGCACCGGTGAGGTCCACGGGCGAGGCACCCGGGGGCGGCCACGCGGCGGTGTCGGCGTCCTGGCCCCGCCGACCGGCGGCGGGGCCGAGCCGCCCGGTCGCGTGGTGCGCCCAGGCGCCGAGCGCACCCGACTCCTCCGGGCGGGTGTGGACGTCAGCGGTGCGGCGGCCGGCGCCGTCCGGTTCCCCGAGGACCACCTGTACCTGGACCCGGCGGCCGGAGCCGGGCAGGACCAGCGGAGTCACCAGTGCGAAGTCCTCCAGCACCTCGAGCCCGCACGCCTCGCCCGCGTGGAGCACCATCTCGGCGAACACGGCGCCGGGTACGAGCGTCAGCCCCGCGACGACGTGGTCGCGCAGCCACGGTTGGGCCGCGTCGGACAAGTGGCCGGTGCACAGCAGGCGTTCCGTACCGGGCACGGTGGTTGTCTGGGTCAGCAGCGGGTGGCCGCGGCCGTCCCCGGCCGGGGCGGGGGCGGTGGTGTGGGCCAGCCAGTAGCGCTGCCGCTGGAAGGGGTAGGTCGGCAGCTCCACCCGCCGGGCTCCGCTGCCCGCGTACACCCGCTGCCAGTCCACCGGCAGGCCGTGTACATGCAGCCGGGCGAGCGCGGTCAGGGCCGTCTCCGTCTCCGGCTCCCCGGCGCGTACGACGGCCGTGAACAGCGGCCCCTCGCCCTCCCCGGCCAGGCCGGGGTCGGCCACGGCCGCCGCGGTGAGCTGCGCGCCGGGCCCGACCTCCGCGAAGGCGGTGACCCGCTCGTCGTACGCCAGCCGGTGCAGCGCGTCCCCGAAGCGCACGGTCTCGCGGGCGTGCCGCACCCAGTACGCGGCCGAGCGCAGGTCGTCCCCGACAGCCGGACGCCCGGTCAGCGCCGACATCACCGGGATGCGCGGCGCCTGGTACACCAACCGTGACGCGACGCGACCGAACTCGGCGAGCATCGGCTCCACCAGGGGCGAGTGGAAGGCATGGCCGACCGGCAGCCGCGTCGTGCGGCGGCCGCGCTCGGCGAACCGGTCGGCGATGGCGAGTACGGCGGCCTCCTCCCCGGAGACGACCACCGACCGCGGGCCGTTCACCGCCGCGACCGCGACCCCGACCCGGTCCGCCGGATCGGAGACGTCCGCCAGTGCTTCCGCCGCCTCGTCCTCGGTGGCGTCCAGGGCCACCATGGCCCCGTTCCCGGGCAGTTGACGCATCAGCCGGCCCCGGGCCGCGATCAGCTCCACGGCGTCCCGTTCCGACAGGACGCCCGCGGCGTGGGCCGCCGCCAGCTCGCCGACCGAGTGCCCGGCCAGCACGTCCGGCCGCACTCCCCACGACTCCAGCAGCCGGAACAGCGCGACCTCGAAGACGAACAAGCCCGCCTGCGCGACATCCGTCCGGTCCAGCGAGGCGGCCTCGCGCGTGCCCTTCTCCGCCCACAGCACCGCGCGCAGCGGCCGGTCCAGGCGGCTGCCGCCGAACCCGTCGTACGCATCGAACCGGTCGCACAAGGCGTCGAAGGCGGCGGCGAACGCGGGGAAGGCCATGTGCAGCTCCCGGCCCATGCCCGGCCGCTGCGCGCCCTGGCCGGTGAACAGCAGGGCCAGCCGCCCGGCGGGCGCGACCGCCTCGGTGGTTTCCGGCATGCCGCTGGTTCCGGTCGCCGCCGATGTGTCCAAGGCGGTCAGCAGCGACGCGCGGTCGCCGACGGGCACCGCCGCCCGGTGGGCGAGCGCGGCACGGGTCGTGGCCAGGGAGAACGCGACGTCCAACGGGGACAGTTGGGGCTGCCTCCGCAACAGGGACGCGGTCTGCCGGGCCTGCGCGCGCAGAGCTTCCGGGTCCGCGCCGGAGAGCAGCAGCGGAGGCGCCGCCTTCCACGGAGCGGGGGCGTCGGGGGCTGGTTCGGATGCGGCCTGCTCCAGGATGACGTGGGCGTTGGTCCCGCCGATGCCGAACGCGGAGACCGCGGCGCGGCGCGGGCTGCCGGGCGCCGGGCCCCATTCCCGCTCCCGTGTCAGCAGCCGTACGGTGCCCGAGGACCAGTCCACGCGCGGCGACGGCTCCTCGCAGTGCAGGGTGCGCGGGAGCCGTCCGTGGTACATGGCCAGGACGGTCTTGATGACACCGCCGACCCCGGCGGCAGCCTGCGTGTGCCCGATGTTGGACTTCAGCGAGCCGAGCCACAGCGGCCGGTCGGCGGGCCGTTCGCGCCCGTACACGGCCAGCAGCGCCTGGGCCTCGACGGGGTCGCCGAGCGCGGTACCGGTGCCGTGCGCCTCGACCGCGTCGATGTCGGCAGGGGACAGCCCGGCGTCTGCCAGGGCCTGGCGGATCACCTGTTGCTGGGCCGGGCCGCTGGGCGCGGTCAGCCCGTTGGAAGCGCCGTCGGAGTTGACGGCCGAGCCGCGCAGCAGCGCCAGCACCGGGTGGCCGTTGCGCCGGGCGTCGGAGAGCCGTTCCAGCAGGACCATTCCGACGCCCTCGGCCCAGCCGGTGCCGTCGGCCGTGGCGGAGAACGGCTTGCACCGGCCGTCCGGCGCCATCCCGCGCAGCCTGCTGAACGCGACGAACGGCGCCGGGGTGGCCATCACCGTGACACCTCCGGCCACGGCCAGCGCGCACCTGCCGGACCGCAGCGCCCGCGCGGCCGAGTCCATCGCCACCAGCGACGACGAGCACGCGGTGTCCACCGTGACGGCGGGCCCGCACAGGCCCAGGGTGTACGCGATACGGCCCGACGCCACGCTGCCCGCCGAGCCCAGCGCGAGATGCGCCTCCAGTTCGTGCGGTCCGCTGTGCAGGAGGCGCCCGCCGTAGTCGGTGTGCATCACGCCGACGAAGACGCCGGTGTCGCTGCCGCGCAGCGCCGCCGGGTCGATGCCCGCCCGCTCCCAGAGCTCCCAGGTGGTCTCCAACAGCAGCCGCTGCTGCGGATCGGTGGCCAGCGCCTCCCGCGGCGACATCCCGAAGAAGGCGGCGTCGAAGTCGGCCGCCCGGCGCAGGAAGCCGCCGCGGCGGGTGACGGAGGTGCCGAGCCGGTCCGGGTCGGGGTCGAAGAGCCCGGCCAGATCCCAGCCGCGGTCCGCGGGGAAGTCCGAGGTCGCGTCGGTGCCGTCAGCGACCAGCCGCCACAGGTCCTCAGGGGAGGCCACGTCTTCCGGGTGCCCCGGGTAGCGGCACGCCATGGCGACGATGGCCACCGGCTCCTCGGAGGGCGTACGCGGGCTGGTGCCGCTCGTACGGGCTGCCGGGACCGGGCCGCCAAGCAGCGCGGTGGACAGGAACTCCGCTACGGCGGCGGGTGTCGGGTGGTCGAACACCAAGGTCGCGGGCAGGTCGAGACCGGTGGCCGCACCGAGCCGGTCGCGCAGCAGGACGCCCCCGAGAGAGGTGAGCCCGAAGGAGGTGAAGGGTCTGCCGGACTCCAGGGTCCGCGCCGGCTCACCGCACGTCCGGGCCGTGCAGTCGAGGACAATGCGCAGTACGGCGTCGTACCGCCTGGACGGTGCCAGGTCCAGAAGCCGCCCGCGCAGAGCGGATGCGGCGGCCACACGCTCCGCCGCCAGCCGTTCGGCCAACTGCCGGGCCAGCGCAGGGCGGTCGGTCTTGCCGGTGGCCATGCGGGGCACGGCGTCGGTCTCGTACACCTCGTCGGGCACCTTGAAGCCCGACAGCCGCTCCTGGCAGAGGGCGCGTACCCGATCGGTGTCGACGCCGTGTGGGCCGGGGACCACGAACGCGACGGGTACCTCGCCCAGCGCGTCGTGCGGCCTGCCGACGACGGCCGAGTCCGCGACGCCGGGGCAGGCCAGCAGCACCTGCTCGACCTCGACCGGGTTGATGTTCTCGCCCCCGCGGATGATCAGTTCCTTGACGCGGCCGGTGACCCGCAGGTGGCCGTGGTGGACCTGGCGGCCGAGATCCCCGGTGCGGTACCAGTCGTCCCGGAACGCCCGTGCGGTCTCGTCCGGGCGGCGGTGGTACCCGATCATCAGGTTCGGACCGCGGACCCAGATCTCTCCCTCGTCCCCGTCGGCGACCTCCTCACCACTGCCGGGATCGGTCAGCCGGACCTCGACTCCGGGCACCGGCGGGCCGTTGGAGTCGTCGCCCCCGGGTCCGCCGAGCCCCTTGACCGCGATCTTCCCGCAGGTCTCGGTGGAGCCGTAGGCGTCGAGCAGCGGCGCGCCGAGCAACTCCTCGACGTCCGCCCGCAGTGCCGGCGGGCACGGCGCGCCCGCCGTCACGCACAGGCGCAGGCCGGGCAGCGGCCCTCGACCCTCGCGCACCGACTCCACCAGGAGGTGGTACGTGGCGGGCACCCCGGCCAGGACGGTGAACGGCTGCTCGGCGAGCGCCTCCGCGACGCTCGCGCCCCGGTCGAGGAGGTACGCGCCCGCCCCCACCGTGACCACGCCCATCAGACACAACGAGTGCGCGTAGGCGTGGAACACCGGCAGCGGCCACAGCAACCGGTCCTGCGCTCCCAACCCCCACAGCGGGACGTAGGCCGCCGCCACCGACCACAGCCAGGCGCGCTGGCAGGAGACCACGCCCTTACTGGCCCCGGTGGTGCCCGAGGTGTAGTGGATCCACGCCGGCTCGTCCAGGCCGAGGTCGTCGTGGGGCGGAAGGTCCGGTTCCGTCCGGGCCAGCTTCTCGAACGCGACCGTACCCGCGGGCGCCCCGTTCGGCACGGCGTCCGTGCCCGCCACCACCACGATGCGCAACTGAGGTCGTCCGGCGGCCAGCCGGGCCACTTGGGGCAGCAGCGCCTCCTCGGTGACGACCGCGACCGCGCCGCTGTCGTCGAGGAAGTACGCCAGCTCCGCGTCCGCCGCCCCCGGGTCGAGCGGCACCCCCACCGCCCCCGCCCGCAGGACCGCCAGGCAACTCTCCACCGACTCCACGCGGTTGCCCAGATGGAGCGCCACCCGGTCCCCACGCCGGACGCCCAGCGCCGCCAGATGGCCGGCCAGCCGCCCGGTGCGCTGCTCCAGCTCGCGGTAGGTCACGGTCCGCCGGGCATCCTGGAACGCGGTCCTTCCTCCTCGTCGCACCGCGTGGGCCCGCAATACGCCGGGCAGCGCCCGGACCAGCTCGCCGCGAACCTCGGCCATCCGCCACCACCTTCGGGCCCGGAGCGAACGGCAGCGCTCCCGCCAGGACACTGTACCGACCGCCGCAGTCCGCGGGGACGGTGTTCGTGGGGGCCAAGGGGGCGCGGTTTGCCGCGACCGCATTGTTGGTTAGGGTGGCAAGTAGGTTGATTTCACATGCCTTTGGCCAGAGTGCTGGACAGGAAGATCCGGAACACCATCTACCGATCACGGCACAGCACCGCAGGCCGACCGGACGCGGTGGGCGTGTGACCGGCCGGTCGGCGCCCGCGGTGCTGCCCCCATCGCTGCGCGCGTGGCTCGGGCTGATCGCGGCCCTCGCCACGCTGGCGGTCATCGTGCTCGGGGTCCTGTATGCCGGCCACAGCCGGCCCGGCAGGGTGGACAGGTGGATCATCCAGCCGACGGCGGACAGTGTGCGGCCGCCGTGGCGGAACGTCGCTCTGACCATCGACTTCTTGGGGGAGCCCGCCGGAGCGGCGATGTTGGTCGTGGCCGCCGTGGCAGGCTGCCTGCTGCTTCGGAGTCCTCGCGCGGCGGTGTTCGTCGTTGCCGGGGCCGGCATCTCCGTGGTGACGGCGACGCTGCTCAAGTCCCTGGTGGGACGCACTATCCACGGCGCCGACAACCTGTCCTACCCGAGCGGGCACACCGCCTTCGTCACCGCGCTCGCCCTCGTGGTGGCGCTGCTCGCGACCGGCCGGCTCAGCCTCGGCAGGACGGCCGGCACGTTACTCGTGCTCGCCGCGGCGCTGGTTGCCGGCGCCGCCATGGGCTGGGCGCAGGTTGCCCTGAGCGCGCACTATCCGACCGATGTCCTCGGCGGCTGGTGCACCGCGCTGGCAGTGGTACCGGTGACCGCGTGGCTGGTCGACCGGATGGCTGACCGGCTGGTCCATCGGACGGCCGACGCCGGTCGGCGGGAGCATCGCTGACGTCACGTCACGTCACGTCACGCCAAGCGGCGGAATACGGGCTTCACCGGTCGTCCGGCCAGCCAGGGGGTGGGGTCAGCGGCGTCCAGCGCCTTCCGGTACACCGCACATGCCTGGGCCACCACGTCGACGGTGTGATCGATGTCGGCGTCGACGAGCGCGCTGCTCACCACGAACGACGGGGCCAGCACCCCGCCCGCGAGGAGTCGGCGCAGGAACAGGGTGCGGTACTGCTGCGACGGCTGCCGGTTCTCGTCGAGGGTGGCGAAGACCAGGTTGCTGGCCCGGCCCCGGAGGACGATGTGGTCGCCGACGCCCATGTCGGCCGCGGCGGCGCGGACACCGGCGGCCAACCGCTCGCCGAGGGTGTGCAGCCGCGCGGTGACGCCCTCTTCGACGTAGGTGGTGAGCACGGCCATCGCGGCTGCCAGGGAGTGCGTTTCCGCACCGTGCGTGGTGGACAGCAGGAACACCCGGTCGCCGGAGTGACGCAGCCCGCCCCGCTCCATCAGTTCGCGGCGCCCGGCCAGCGCGGAGACGGCGAATCCGTTGCCCAGCGCCTTGCCGAACGTGGAGAGGTCGGGGACGACGCCGTACAGGCCCTGGGCGCCCGCCTCGGACCAGCGGAAGCCGGTGATCATCTCATCGAAGATCAGTACGCAGCCGTGCCGGTCGGCCAGCTCGCGCAGGCCGGCGAGGTACCCGAGCGGCGGCTCGGTGTGGGTGGCGGGTTCGAGGATCAGGCAGGCGACCTCGTCCTGGTACCGGGTGAGCAGCTCCTCCGTGGCGGCCAGGTCCCCGTAAGGGAACGCCACGGTGAGCTCGTTGGTCGCCGCCGGAACACCGGCGGACATCGGCGTGGTACCGATGAACCAGTCGTCGACGGAGAAGAACGGATGGTCGGCGCAGATGGCCACCCGCGGGCGCCCGGTGGCGGCGCGGGCGAGGCGCACCGCGGCGGTGGTGGCGTCGGAGCCGTTCTTCGCGAACTTCACCATCTCGGCGGTCGGCACCGTGGCCAGGAAGCGTTCCGCGGCTTCGACCTCCACGATGGACGGCCGGACGAAGTTGCTGCCGCGGTCGAGTTCCCGCCGTACCGCCTCGATCACGCGTGGGTGGGCGTGGCCGAGGCTGACCGACCGCAGGCCGGACCCGTACTCGATGTAGCGGTTGCCGTCGATGTCCCACACGTGGGCACCGCGGCCGTGGCTGATGACCGGGGCCAGGTCCTCGGGATACTGGTCGTCGCCCTTGGCGTAGGTGTGCGCGCCCCCGGGGATCATGGCGTGCAGCCGCTCGTTCGCCGTCCGGGACCGGGGCAGCCGGAACTCTTCGGTGTCCACGCTGACTTCAGCTCTCTTTCTGCTTCAGGGCCTCGGCGAGTCCCGGCGCCTTCCGGTCCCGCTCGGACATCGATGTGACCGGCAGCGGCCAGGGGATGGCGAGCTCCGGGTCGTCGAAGGCGATCGTCACGTCCTCGGCCGGATCGTGCGGGCGGTCGATCCGGTACGAGGTGTCGGCGGTCTCGGTCAGCGCCTGGAAACCGTGCGCGCACCCCGCCGGGATGTACAGGGTCACCTGCGTCTCGCCGGACAGCTCGAAGAAGGCCCGGTTGCGGTAGGTCGGCGACTCGGGCCGCAGGTCCACGACGACGTCGAAGATCCTCCCGTACGAGCACCGCACCAGCTTGGCCTCGCCTGCGCCGGAGCGCAGGTGCAGGCCGCGCAGCACGCCCCGGACCGAGCGGGACAGGCTGTCCTGAACGAAGGCGTCCGGGTCGAGGCCCACCGAGCGGACCACGTCGGCGTCGAAGGTGCGGCAGAAGAAGCCGCGCTCGTCGGCGTACGGCGTCGGCTCGAACAGGTACGCGCCGGAGATCTCCGGGACTGCGGTCGCTTTCATGAAGCCTCCTGCCGGGCGTGGGCGTTGGCGTCGTCGGTCGCCGGGAACAGGGCCGAGGTCAAGGCGGTGAACTGGTGCTCAAGTTGCCGGACGGCGACCAGGTTCCGCTCGGTGAGGGTCCGCCGCAGCTCCGCCGATCTCTTCTCCAGTGCCCGGAACTGCTCGAGCAGCCGGTCGGCGTCGACCTCCCGCGCCGGGTGGCAGTACGCGCCAAGGCCCATCTCCGCCATGAGCGCGTCGCTCTTCGCCGCGTAGCAGAGAGCGAGCACCGGCGTACCGGTCTTCAGCGCGCAGATCAGGTTGTGGTATCGGATCGCCACCACGGTGTCGGCAGCCGCCATCTCCTTCATCAGGTCGGCCAGTGAGGACGGCTCGGCTGCGGTGACCAGCGGCGAGTCCACCGCGTCGAGGATCGCGGCGACCACCGACGCGTCGCACGCGTCACCGGTGAGCAGCCGGACAGCCCTGCCCTCCTCGACGAGCGCGCGGACGAATCGGATCGTCCCGTCGAGGTAGCGCCGGTGTATCTCATCGGCCCGGGCGCGGTCGTCGTTGCCGCCGTGGAAGTCCATGACGCCGACGCAGACCGGGCCCGGCGGGGCCGACGGGTCCGAGGGCGCGCTTGCCCGCGGCGTCGGCAGGGCGAATGCGAGGTCCGGGTAGACCTCGTCGCGCGCGGTGTCCACGCCCATCGCCCGCATCGCGTCGCGGGACGGGGCGTCCCGGTACGACCGGTACGCGGCCAGCCGCGCCGACCAGCGCACCAGGGTTCGGGTCGGCCGGTTGCCGATCGCGGCGGCGCCGACGCCGACCAGCGCGACCCGGGTGCCGAACAGCCGGCCGGTCGCGCAGAGCAGGAACAGCGAGTACGGGAAGCCCCACGGCCGCAGCGGCAGCGTGGCCTCCAGGACGCCCATGCCCGGCACGATCACCACGTCGTGCCGGCGTACCCAGGCAGCGGTGCGGACGGCGTCGACGAGTTTGCCCAGACCCTTCGCCGCGATCGCGCCCGCACGCGACGCGGTGCGGTACTCCCCGCGGTACCAGTGCAGCCGCGTCGCGGGGATCCCGAACCGGGTCGTCACGGCCTCGGGTCCGCCGCACAGCGCGTCCACGACCGCCGCCGGGTGTTCGGCACGGAGGTACCCGAGCACGGCCTCGAGCGACCCGTCGTTGCCGAGGTTGCCGGAGCCGAGCAGGCCGAACACCCCGACGCGCACCGGGGTTTGGTCCGCGGACGTCATGCCTGCCTCCCCTCTCGGCCGGCGACGAGGGCGTCGACGGAGACCGTGAGCAGGCCCGGATCGACCGGGGCGCGGTCCTCGATCCGCTCACCGGCGCCCGGCCGGACCCGGCTGGTCATCCATGCGGTCAGGTGGCGGTAGCACGCGCGCCGGTCGGCCGGGGACAACGGCGACCGCCGGATCGCCGAGGTGAAGCCCCAGATGTACTCGGCGAGCAGCCGGGGCGTCGGGTGCAGCGGGCCTGCCCGGCGCGGGTCCAGGTTGACGCACCGGGAGCGCTTGGAAGGGTTCGCCCGCTCGGCGCGGGTGGGGTGGTCGCGGCGGAAGTACAGCAGCTCCGGCACCTGGTGGAAGGGCCCGTGCAGGGTGATCTCGGCGACGTACGTGCGGTCCGCGTGGTGGTAGCTGTCCATCGGTTTCACCCGGCGCAGCGTGTCGGCCCGCATCACCCCGTAGAAGTCGTCGCCACCCGGCTCGAACAGCAGACTGCGGAAGCGCTCCGGCGCGTGCGGGGAGTCGGTGGCGAGCCCGTACTCGTAGGGGACCTTCACCTGGCCGTCGCCGTCGATGACCGCCTGGCCGGTGTGCGCGAGGATCACGTCCGGCCGCTCGTCCAGCGCCTCCACGCAGCGCCGCAGCAGGTCCCGGCCGTACAGGTCGTCATGCGAGGCCCACTTGAACAGCTCGCCGCGGGACTCGGCGAACACACGGTTGTGGTTCGGCGTGGCGCCGATGTTCCGGGGCAGCCGGAGGTACCGGATGCGCGAGTCCTTCGCGGCGTACGTGCGGCAGATCTCCTGGGTCCCGTCGGTCGAGGCGTTGTCGGAGATGACCAGCTCGAAGTCCTCGTAGGTCTGGCCGAGCAGGGCGTCGAGCGACTCGGCCAGGTACTCCTCGCCGTTGTACACGGGCAGACCGATGCTCAGCCTGGGTTGGGCGGTCATGAGGTCCTCACTTCGGGGATGGGATTGCGGTGGCGCTCGCGCAGGGCGGACCGCAGTTGCAGCCACCACACGGCCGAGCCGCTGACGGTTGCGGCGGCGACGCCCCAGGCCGAGCCGACCGTGCCGGCGGCGGCCGCCCCGCCGAGCCCGCCGCTGACATAGCAGGCGGAGGCGAACAGCTGGCAGCGCAGGCTGCGCCGGGCCGCGCCGAGCGCGCGCAGCCCGGCCGCCGCGCCGGTGCCGAGGCCCGCGCCCGCGACGCCGAGGGTGACCGGCACGATGAGCTCCGAGGCGGAGTGCCAGACACCGCCGAGCACCAGCTCGCCGAGCCGACCAGGCATCAGCAGCAGCGCCGCGCCCCAGAGCAGCGCGCCGGCGGCCTGCCCCCCGCCCAGCAGGAGGCAGAACGAGCCGAGCCGGTGCGGGGCCTGCCGTAGCACCCGTGCCGCCTCCGGGACGGTGACCAGTGAAAGCCCCATCAGCACCGCCAGGAACGGGCCGAGCAGGAGCTCGGCGCCCCGCACCGCACCCACCGCGCCGACCCCGACGATCGCGCCGAGCCCATACGCCCGCAGCTGGCTCGCGCCACTGAGGCTGACGTTCTCGACCAGGTACCGGTAGCCGAGATCGCGCTGCTCGCGAAGCCACCCGCGTGCCTCGGTCATCCGGGGCCGGATGCCGGACTGGAGGCAGCCGTACCCCGCCGCCACCGTGGCGGACGCGCCCCAGGCGAGCAGATACGCGGCCACGCTGCCCACACGGGCCGCCACCACCATGGCCGGGACGAGCGCGATGCCCCACACGAGGTCGTTGACGAACGCCTTCCGCCCGGTGCCGGCGGCGAAGAACGAGAACCGCCAGGCGTCCTGGAGCAGCAGCCCCGGCAACATGACACCAAGGGCGGCGAATGCGGGCCCCACGCGGCCGCCGAGGCCGAGCCCGGCCACCAGACACGCCGCGCCGATGGCCGCACCGACGCCGAGTGCGGTACCCGTCGACCGAGCCACCGCCCCGCGCCAGGACGCGTCCGGCACGCCGCTGAAGCGCACCACGAGCGGATCGGTGGCCAGCCCGCGGGAGACGTTGAGCACCACGCCGTACGTCACCCAGGCGAGGCTGAACACGCCGAAGGCGGTCACCCCCAGCGAGCGGGCCACGTAGATGCCCACCACGAAGTTGCTCACGCTGGAGGCCGCCTGGTCGGCCAGTCCCCAGGACAGCCGACCGACGAGGGCCCGCCTGGCGGATCCGGCCGGTGGCGCCTTTGTCTGCGGATTCTCCCCCTCGGTGGTCATCGGCGTCATACCTTGATCAACCCGGCGCCGTGCAGGGCGCCGGCCGCGGCGGCGACGGTGTCGAACGGCAGCCCGGACCGCTCGGCGACATCCAGCAGACTGTGCTCGCCGTCGGAGAGGCTGAGCACCCAGAGCATGGCCATCTGGGCCTGCTTCGCGTCGCTGCGCCCGCCGAGCGAGTCGTACAACCCACGTCGGCCCAGCTGCGGTTCGCCGTAGGGGCTGAGGTTGACGTACCGCCGGTTGCGGTCCAGCACGGCGAATGCCTCGCGGCAGACGGCGAGGGTGTCCGCCATCGCCTCCGGGGAGACGAAGTCCAGGTTGTCCGCCGAGGTGTGATACTCGGGGTACCCGGCGTACGGGGTCCGGCTGAGCGAGCCCACCCCGAGATCGAACCCGGGCGAGCAGAACTGCCGCTCGTCGTAGCCGTACGGAGTGAACTCGGCGACGCGGTACGGGCGTTCGGAGGCGGCCAGCACGTGCCGCATCACCCGGTCGATCTCCGCGTCGCCGCGCCTGCTCTGCTTGTACGTCAGTTGGCCCGAGTCGCCGGCGCAGGCCAGCACCAGCCCGTGCTTGACCCGGTCCACCCGCTCCGCGTTGCGGGCCAGCCAGGTGATCGCCCCGATGGTGCCGGGCGCGTAGATGAACCGGTAGGTGTAGTACGGCGTCTGCTGTGCCAGCGTCCGGGCCAGGAACGTCGCCACCGCGATGCCGGCCAGGTTGTCGTTGGCCAGTGACGGGTGGCAGACGTGGCAGGAGACGATCACCTCATCCGGGACCTGACCGGGAATCACATGCTCGGCGTAGGTGAGGTGGCCGTCTTCGAGCGTGGAGTCGATGCGTACCTCGTAGTCGCCGTCCGGCAGCGCGTCCAGGGTCTCCTGGGCCAGGCAGAACCCCCATTCCGGCTTGTAGTAGCTGGTGCGGTACGGCACCCAACTCGGGTGGTCCGGCAGGGTGTGCAGGTGTCCGCGCAGCTCGGCCAGCGGCATGGTCGCCGCCACCGGCACGCTGTAGCCGAGCACGTGCAGGCTGGACGCGGCGAAATCGACGACCCGGTTGCCGGCGGTGTCGGCGATGTACGCGTCCCGGATGTTCCACTCCTGCGGCACCGTCCAGTCGAGCACCTGAGTCCCGGTCGGCACCTCGTGCACGTGCAGCGGGACGTACTCGCCGACGATCTCCAGGGTGGCGCGCACACCGTCGCCGGTGATGCTCCGGCACAGCGGGTACAGCCGTTCCACCAGCGCGTGCATCTGCTGGCCGATCTCGGTCATCGGCGCCACCGCAGGGTGTCGTCGACGGTGCCGGCGTCGGACGCCGCGCGCAGCACGGCGAGGCGGGTGAAGCGTCGCTCGAAGTCCTCCCGTGTCAGCCCGAACTTCCGGTAGGCGTCGGCGAGTTCGAGCGCGCCCTGCTTCACCGACCACTCGCAGTCGAAGCCGGGGATGGCGGCGCGGAACCGGGAGAAGTCCACCCGGTACGACCGCGGATCGGCACCGGTCTCCCCGGTGATCACCACCTTCGCGCCGTCTACCGCCTCTGCGACCTGCTCGGCGATCTCGGCGACCGTGACGTTGTTGGTCTCGCTGCCGATGTTGAACGCCCGGTCGTGCACCGATTCGCGCGGCGCGGTCAGCGCGGCCGCGAAGGCCCGTGCGATGTCCGCGGCGTGCACCAGGGGGCGCCAGGGGGTGCCGTCGGAGAGCACCAGCACCTCGCCGGACAGGAGTGCGTGGCCCACCAGGTTGTTCAGCACGATGTCGGCGCGCAGCCGGGGCGAGTAGCCGAAGGCGGTGGCGTTGCGCATGAACACCGGGCTGAAGTCGTCGTCGGCCAGCGCGTGCAGGTCGTCCTCCACCCGCACCTTGGACTCCGCGTACGGTGTCACCGGACGCAGCGGGGCGTCCTCTGCCACCAAGTCGTCGCCACCGGCGGCGCCGTAGACCGAGCAGGTCGACGCGTACAGGAAGCGCCGCACTCCGGCGTCGCGGGCCAGCCGGGCCAGCCGCACGGACGCGTGGTGGTTGATGTCGTAGGTGAGCTCCGGCGCCAGCGCTCCCAGCGGGTCGTTGGACAGGGCGGCCAGGTGGATCACGGCGTCCACCCCGGCCACGTGCTCGGCCGTGACGTCGCGCAGGTCCACCCGAGGCCCCGGCGGGTCCGCGGGCGGCGGGCCCAGCACGCAGTCCGCGAACAGGCCGGCGTCAAGACCGACGACCTCGTGCCCGGCGGCCGCGAGGACCGGGGCCATCACGGTGCCCAGGTAGCCCTGGTGTCCGGTGAGCAGTACGCGCAAGGTTCAACCCCCCAGGTTGAGAGTAAGTTTGGTGACGGCGAACGCCTCGGCGTAGCGCTCATGGCATTCGATGCCGCGGATCCGGGCCAGCCCGAGGAAGGCCTCCCGGTCGTACCAGGGCCGGTGCCGCTGCGAGGGGTAGTGCTCCTGCAGCAGCCGCACCTTCTCTTCGGCGATCTCCGGTGACAGCGGCTGGTACGCCGCCGGACGGCTGAGATCGCCGTCCCACTTGACGATCTCGTAGCCGAGCACGAGGTGGTCGCGGAATGCGGTGGGCAGCAGCTGCGCCAGACCGCGGTGATCCTGGTGCGCGTCATCGGTACGCGGGGCGAGGATCAGATCCGGGTCGGTCTGCTCGCGCAGCTCCTCGACCGCGGCCTTGGCCTCCTCCCAGTGCGCGGGCATCCGGCCGTCCGGCAGCTTGAGCACGGTCAACCGCAGGTCGGCACCCGGGCAGAAGGCGGCGAGCGCGGCCCGCTCCTCCTGCTCCCGCTCGCTGCCACCGCCGGAGAGCACCAGCGCGTCCACGCGGATACCCGGCCGCGCGAGGCACAGCGTCAGCAGCGTGCCGCCGGCGCCGATGGCGATGTCGTCGCAGTGCGCGCCCACCGCGACGATCCGGTCCAGGGGTCCGGCCCCGAGCCGAATCACGCCCTCACCCCCGCGTTGTCCCGTTCCCACACGGCCCACGGGCGGTCGCCCCGGGCGTAGGCGTCGTCGAGCGCGGCCCGCTCCTTCACGGTGTCGGTCGGCTTCCAGAAGCCGCGGTGCTGGTGCGCCACCAGTCGGCCGCGCTTGGCCAGTTGGGCGCATCCGTCAGCGACCAGGTCCCCGTTCTCCGGGATGTGGTCGAAGACCTCCTGGCGGAGCACGAAGTAGCCGCCGTTCTCCCACAGCGGCAGTTCGCTCACCGCGGTGATGCCCCCCACCAGGCCGTCATCGCCCAGGTCCACGCAGTGGAACGAGGACTGCGGCGGCACCACCATCATCGACGCACCGGCGTCGCGCCGGGCGAAGTTCTCGATCATCTCCGGCAGCGGGGCGTCGGTGAGCACGTCGGCGTAGTTGGCGAGGAACATCTCGTCGCCGTCCAGGTGGTGCCGCACCCGGCGCAGCCGCTCCCCGATCGGTGACTCGATGCCGGTCTGCGCGAACGTGATCGTCCAGTCGGCGATGTCGGTGGACAGCAGCTCGGTCTTCCCGCCCCGCAGCACGAAGTCGTTGGACGTCGTCTCCTCGTAGTTGAGGAAGAAGTCCTTGATGTGGTGGGCGCCGTAGCCGAGGCACAGGACGAACTCCGTGTGCCCGAAGTGCGCGTAGTAGCGCATGACGTGCCAGATCAGCGGTCGCGGCCCGACCATCGCCATCGGCTTGGGCATGTCGTCGGAGGCTCCGTTGCGCATCCGCATCCCGTAACCGCCGCAGAACAGAACGACCTTCATGACTTGGCCTCGACAATGCTCAGTTCCGGGATGGGAAAGACGAGGCGGCCGCCCCAGTCGTGCACGAAGGACAGTTGCTCGACCAGCTCGGCCCGCAGGTTCCACGGGAGGACGAGGACGTAGTCCGGCTTGTCGGCGGCTATCTGCTCGGGCGACAGGATCGGGATGCGGGTGCCCGGGGTGAACCTGCCGTGCTTGTAAGGGTTGCGGTCGACCGTGTACGGGAGCAGGTCGGGCCGGATGCCGCAGTGGTTGAGCAGGGTGTTGCCCTTGCCCGGGGCGCCGTAGCCGACGACCGTCTCGCCGCGCTCGGCCGCCTCGATGAGGAACCGCAGCAGGTCCCGGCGCACCGTGGCCACCCGAGCGGAGAACTCGGTGTACCCGGACAGCTCCTGGAGCCCGGCGGCCTTCTCCCGGTCCAGCACGTCGGCCACCCTTCCCCGAGCTCTCGGCTCCGCTCGAGCAGGGGATACCCCATTGGTCGGCTCGCCGGCCACCTCGGCCGGCCGGGCCCACAGCCGGATGGAGCCGCCGTGCGTGGGCAGCAACTCGACGTCCACGAGCGTGAGTCCGCCGCTCGCCAGCGCCCGGGCCGCGGACGCGACCGTGTAGTACTGGAAGTGCTCGTGGTAGATCGTGTCGTACTGGTTCTCCTCGATCAGTGTCAGCAGGTGCTGCACCTCGATGGAGACCCAGCCGTCGTCGGCGACCAGGGCGCGCAGCCCCTGGGTGAACCCGACGACGTCGGGGATGTGCGCGTACACGTTGTTGGCCACGACCAGGTCCGCCGGGCCGTGCTCGGCGCGGACGGCCGAGCCGGTGGCCGGGTCCAGGAACTCCGTGAGCGTGGGCACACCCGCGTCCCGCGCCGCGGCGCCGACGTTCACCGACGGCTCGATGCCGAGACAGCGGATCCCCCGGTCCACCACGTGCCTCAGCAGGTACCCGTCGTTGCTGGCGACCTCGACCACGAAGGCGTCGGGGCCGAGACCCACCCGCTGTACGGCGTCGGCGACGAACGTGCGCGCGTGCTCCACCCAGGAGGTCGAGTACGAGGAGAAGTACGCGTACTCCTTGAAGGTCTCCTCCGGCGTGATCAGCGGAGGGATCTGCGTCAGCCAGCAGTCGGTGCAGACCCGCAGATGCAGCGGGTACGCGGGTTCCGGCTGGTCCAGTTGGTCCGCGGCGAGAAAGCTCTCACATGGTGGCGTCGCCCCAAGATCGACGACGCTCGCCATCGCTTCCGAGCCGCAGAGTCGGCATCGTGTCATCTACTGTCCCCATCCCCCCCGCTCGCGTGGGTGTCCCCGTCGCGAGCCAGTGCTTGTGTCCCCTACCGGCGGCGGGCTGTCCCCGCCCCGCCGGACCGACCCGCGATCGCGGTGCGGTACCCCTCCACCAGGCGCTCCAGCCCGACGGCAGGGCTGAAGTCCTGCTCGTAACGGCGCCGGGCCGCCTGGCCCATCTCCCGGTTGCGGGCCGACTCGGCTGTGACCTGGCGCAGACAGGACGCGAGCGAGGCGGGCTCGCCCGGCCGGTGCAGCAGCCCGGTCACCCCGTCCTCGACGAGTTCGACGAAGGCGCCGTGACCGGCGGCGACAGCCGGAACCCCCGCCGCCATCGCCTCCACGACCACCAGGCCGAACGCCTCCAGCCACGTCGAGGGAGCCACCACCGCGACCGACCGCGCGATGGCCTGCCGGCACTCCGCCGGGTCGTACAGGCCGACGTACCGCACGTCGTCCCGGCCCGCCGCCCAGGCGGTCATCTCTCGCTCCAGTGGCCCCGCCCCGGCGACCACGAGCGGCACGCCCACCCCGCCGTCCGCGGCGATCTCGTCCCACGCGGCCATGAGCAGCCGCACGCCCTTGACCTCCGCGAGCCTGCCGAGATAGAGCAGATGCTCACCGCCGCCCGTTCGGCAGGCGCCCGGGTCCGGCACGAAGTTGTGCTTCACCGCCAGCCGCTCGGGTGGCATGCCGGACCGCACCAGGACGTCGCGCTGCGCCGCGGAGATGCAGAAGAACCGCTCCACGCCGGACCACCACCGCCGCCGGTTGACCGACAGGCTGACCGCGAGCGGCACCGTCGCCAGCCGGGAGCTCCGGTAGCAGCCGTGCCGGACGGCGGGCAGCGGCGCGGACCCGACGCACTCGGTGCACGGCCGGCCGTCCCGCTGCAGCGTGCCCGGCGGGCAGACCTGGGTGTAGTTGTGCAGCGTGGCGACGGCGGGCACGCCGGCGTCGGCGCAGGCGGCCAGCACCGCAGGCGACAGGAGCGGGAAGACGTTGTGGACGTGCACCACGTCCGGCCGCTCGGTGCGAAGCCGGGCGGCGAGTTCCGCGCGGACCGCCGGGTTCCACGGCACCAGCAGTGGCACCGCGGCCTTGCCCAGGAGGGACCGGGCGGCGATGTCGTCGCTGCGCCGCTCGAACACCTCGACCCGGTGGCCGGCCGCGCGCAGCAGCTCCACCTCCTGGTCGACGACCTTGTTCTCTCCGCTTGGCTGCGCCGAGGCGTAGCGGTTGTGCACCACGAGGACGTGCATGCTCAGATCACCTCCGATCTCCGGGCCCATCGCGGGACGCGTCGTCGAGGGACGTCGGGCGTCGAGAGGGGCGTGGCCGCGGCAGGTGCCGCCAACAGTGAGGCGGCCACGGCCAGATGCAGCAGATACGGCGAGGCGTCGCCAAGCCCGGCCTCGGTGTACGACGCGATCGCGCAGTAGCTGATCAGGAAGATCGCGCAGGCCCTCGACAGCGACGGTGGCCGCAGCAACGCGACGCCGCCCAACACGATGATGATCGCGGCCACCAGGGCGACGCCGGTCATACCCTGCTCGTGGTAAACGGCCAGCCAGCTGTTGTCGATCGGCAGCCCGCCGAACGACTTGTCGCCCAGGCCCATGCCGAACAGCTGCTCCGAGGTCGTCCGGGGGGCTGCAAGGAGGGCGTCCCAGACCTTGGCCCGACCGGTGAGGTTGGAGAAGTTCTCCTGGCTCTGCCCGCGCAGGAACCACGCCTGTAGCGCGGAGGCGAACACCACCGCGGCCACCGTGGCGCACAGCACCGCCCAGGCGAAGAACCGGCGGGCGGCGGCGCTGGTCATGATGAGTGAACCGATCGCCAGCGCAAGGCCGATGAACAGGCCGAGCGTGGCCGTCCGGGTATGGGTCAACGCGAGCAGGACGAGTGACGGCACGATGACCACCGCCGCGCCGGCCTTGTCGGTCCGACGGCCCAGTACGAGCAGCACGGTGAGCCCGATGATCACCGCGGCGTACTGTCCGATCTGCGGCGGGGTGAGCGGCCACAACGCGCCGACCAGCCGCCCGCCGTAGAGCTCGGGCATGGCGGCGCCCGGTGAGATGACCGCGCCGGCGGCCACCGACCCGAGGACCACGAAGTACATCCGGATGTGGTGCCGGACGAACGTCAGGCTGCCGTCCCACCAGCGGCTGAGCAGCCACAGCGTGCCGACGAAGAGAGCCAGCCGGGCGCAGCGGAACAGCGCGCCGAACCCGGACTCCAGGTTCGCGCTGGAGATCACGCTCGGCACCAGCAGCAGGGTGAGCAGGAACACGAAGGCGCTGGCTCGGATGCGCAGCCGGAGATTGACCGCGAGCGCCAGCGCGAACGCGGCGACCAGCGCGCCCATGGTGACCATCTGGATGAGGGAGCGGGGCAGCGGGATGATGGTCTTCGCCCCGGCGGAGCCGAGCGTGTTGAGGACCAGCAGCCCCCAGACCGTCCCGACGATCTTCGACGAGTGGTCTGTGTTGGTGTCCGCGGACCTCATCTCAACCACCGTCCCGTGCGCGGAAGGTGCTGCCCGCGTCCTGCTGGTACGGCGTGCCCTGCCACTGCCCGGAGTCGAGTAACCGGCTCGGGTCGTGGGCCACGAAATTCCATGGTCCGAGGTAGACGTTGTCGTGCCAGCGGTTGTGCTGCTTGCGGGTGATCGCCTCGGCCACCCGCTCGCCCTGGTAGGGCGACCAGTCCGGATAGGTGCCGTAGTTGGCAAGCACCGCCATCCGGTCGCACTTCACCGTGCACTCGACGACGGACTTGTCCAGCACGAAGCGGTTGTCGTGGATGTCCACCCGCTGGGTCTTCCACCGGCAGTCGGCATAGAGCGGTGCGGTGGCGATCGCCGGCCGCGCGCAGCGGTCGGTGTCCTTCACCAGCAACGTGCAGTCACCGGACGAGGTGTTGGCCGGGCTGTTGCAGAACCGGTCGGCGTTTTCCCACAGGGTGATCCCGGACCAGTTGTTCTCCAGCACGTTCCGGTAGATCTCGATCTTGTCCGTGCGGGCCCGGATCCGTGGTTCGCCGCCGGACTCGGACAGGTAGATGGTCGCGAGCGGGAAGCTGTCGCCGCGGTCGGCGTACCTGCGGCCCTCGACCCAGTTGTTCCGCCGGATCGTGTTCTTCCGGATGACCGCGTTGTAGCTGGTCTCGTAGATCAGCGCGGCACCGTCGTTGGCCTCGAGCACGTTGTCCTCGATGCGGAAGTCGTTGTTGTTGGTGTCCGCCCACAACCCGGTTCCGCGGTTGTCGTGCACCCAGTTGCCGCGTACGTCGGCGCCGTTGACGGCCCAGAATTTGACGCCTCCGGTACAGCCGCAGCCCTTCCGCCGCCGCTCCCAGTCGCCGGTGTTGTTGCCCACGATCTCGTTGCCCTCGACCACCAGGCCGCTGATACGGCCGGTGGCCTTGTACGCGTTCATGCCGTACTGACCGTTGCCGCGCAGGCAGCTGGCGCGGACCCGCTGGCGGGCACCGGCCATCAGCCCGGCGCCGGAGTTGTTCTGGATCGTCGTGTGCTCGATCACCCACCCGTCGGCCGAGTCATGGTTGACCACGCCCTCGTTATGCGGCGCCACGAAACGTTGCACGGTCAGGTAGCGGATGGTGACGTCGCGGGCCGTACCGCCGAACGCGTACCGGTTGGTCTTCCGGCCGTCGAGCACCGCGCCCGGTGCGCCGAGGTAGCGGTTCCCCTTCTTGGGGATGACCTGGGCGTAGCGGTCCGGATCGAGCCTGTGCTTGCCCGGCCGAAGCCAGAACGTGGTGTTCGGGGGGCTGCTCTTGGTCTTCGCGGCCAGGTCGCCGACCACCGAGGGGTTGACCGTCACCGCGCCCGCCGGCGCCTTCGCAGGACCGGCCGCGGGCTTCGCGCACACCCGGGCCACGGATCGGGCCGCGGCCGTGGAGGGCCCGGCCTTCGGCTCCGCCCCGGCGCCCGACGTGCCCACACAGCCGGTCGCCAGCAGCGCCAGCGCCAGCGGTGCCGCCGGCAACGCGCGGTGCCGCCACTTGATCCCCACACATCCTCCCTAGCCGCGGAACCTGAGTACGGTGGTGAACCCCTCCACGCCGTCGGCGAAGCCGGTGCCGACCAGCGTGGTGGTGGGTTCCTTGCGCCCGAAGCCCGCGGAGTACCAGCCCAGCGGTGGGTCGGTCGCGCCGCGATGCGCCCGCCAGGACAGCTGTCCGGGCAGGTCGAGCACCGCGGAGCGGTCCTCGCCGTCCCGGGTCCAGGTGAGCGCCGCCCGGTTCCCCACCAGGTCCGCGGCGATCGCCGGGCCGAGGTGGAACGCCAGGCGCACGGCCCGGCGATCGCCGCGCACCTCGTCAACCACCCGCAGCTCCTTGGCTGCGGCCGTCAGCTCCACCCGGCGCCGGTGCACGGAGCGCTGGTAACCGTCGTGTTCGGCGCACCAGCGGGCGGTCCCCCCGTCGGAGGCGTCGGATGCGTCCGCGACCAGGACGCGGCTGCGGGCATGCCGGGTCCACAGGAACGGGCCGCCGGAGACGGACTGGTCGCCGCCATCCACTTGCAGGGTGTTGTGGCCGAGGGTCGACCGGAAGTACTGCCGCCATTCGGGCTGCCCGTGGTAGCAGAACGTCCCCGGGTCGGCGAGCACGTCGACCCCGTCGTGCCGGACCTCCACGGACAGCGCGTCCGCGTGGGCATGCGCGGCGATGGACAGGAACCCGTGCGGACCACCGTCGCAGCGGCACCAGATCTCCCCCGGACCACGCAGGATGGTAAGCCCTGCGTCGGCGAAGTGGGCCGGTCGGCTTGCCGGGCGGGACACGGCCGGTGCGGTTCCATTTTTCGAGTACGGCCGGATGAGCGCGGCAAGCAGCGGGGTGCGGACATCGGTGCCGGTCACCGCCGGCCACCAGGCGAGCCGGCCGAACACGGCGTCCCCGGTGGCCAGCAGCGAGGCCCAGCGGTCCGTGCCCGCGCCGTCCACGACCAGACCGTGCCCGTCGTCCGCGTCCCCCTGGCGCGGCGGCCGCAGCCGGCTGTCCACGATGGCCGCGAGCGCGTCGGTCATCCGCAGCAGCACCAGCCGGAGCGACGCGGGGACCGGCACGCCGGCGGCATCCGCCTCGGCCACCGCGGTCAGGCCGAGCTCCAGCACCAGTCCGTGGTACTCGGTGGCCAACTCGCGGTTGAGGCCGGAGCCGAAGGTGTTGCTGCGCAACTGCCGCTCCAGCGACCGCAGCGCGCCGGTTCGCCAACGCGCCGAGGAGGGGAACCAGCCGAACGCGACGGCTGCGGCGAACTGCCCGGCGGCCTCGGCGATGACGTGGTTGTTCGCCGAAGACCCCCGGCTGGGGAAGGCGGCCAGCCAGCGCTGGTGGTGCCAGATCTGGTTCAGCGCCACCGGGTTGTCCTCGAACAGCCCGGCCGCGCCCGGCCAGCCGTCGAGCAGCCGGCGGATCCACACCCAGGACAGCAGCCGGATCCCCAGCTCGATGCCGCTGGTCCAGTGCACGCCGCGCAGCGGCGCGTTGGCCGCCCACCACGACCGCAGGTGCTCGGCCACTCGCTCGGCGTACCGCTCGTCCCCGGTGATCGCGTAGGCGGCGGCGAGCACGGTGAGGTACTGATGCCGGGACAGCTCCCAGATCTGCTTGATGTCCCCGACCGCGTCCTCGTTCCGGTACGGCACGTCGAAGGCGTAGCCCCACGGAGCCCGGCGCCCGGTCTTCGGGTCGTACCACCAGTCCGGGTCGGCCAGGTCGTCGCGGTCCACCCCGAAATACTCGGCGTGCCCGGCCATCAGCCGGTCCGCCTCGGCGATGAGACGTTTCGTGGCGTCCGGCGGCACCGCGGCGATCGTCCCGGCGGGCAGTACCGCGGTGAACCGGGTGCCGGTCACGCTCGGGCAGTCCGGCAGCGCCGACCGCCACCGCCGCCTGCGCACCGCGTCGCCCACCCGGCCGCCGACCTCCCGCGGTCCCATCCGGGACAGCCGCCGCAGGTACCAGCCCGGACTCCCCGAGCTCACAGTCATCGCGTCCTCGCCAACGTCACCGGCGCGCCGCCGACCAGGCCTGCCTGCACGGCGAGGGTGGCCGCCGTGGTGGCGACCAGCGACTCCAGCGGCACCGGCATCGGCCCGCCGGTCCGCACGGCCTTGATGAACGCGGCCAGCTCTGCGGACTGGCCCTTGTCCCGGGCCTTGGGCAGCCGCGAGCTGACCCACCGCTTACGGCCGTAGACCGAGGCACGGACGAAGTCGTCGAGCCGCAGCACCTTGCCGTCCGCGACGAGGTCCAGCGTCTCCTTGGGGAAACTGGACGGACCGGTGGTGACGTAGCTGATCGTGGCGGTGGACCCGTCCGGATAGCGCAGCACGACCTGTAGATCCTCGTTGCCGGGCGTGGCGACCGCATGCACCGATACCGGGTCGGCATCGAGCAGCCAGCTCACCGTGTCGATGAAGTGTCCGCCCTCGCCGGCGAACCGCGAGCCCTCGGTGCCCTGTTGGAGGTACCAGCTGCCGTGCTCAAGGCGGCCCGCGTTGACCAGGTAGCGGACGCTCGCCGGACCGGTCCGGGCGCCGAACCGCTTCCTGGCCTCCCACAGCAGCGGCGCGAACCGGCGGTTGAAGCCCACCTGTAGCCGGTCGTTGCCGGACTCCTCCACCGCCGCGAGCACGCCGGCCAGCTCGTCCTGGTCAAGCGCCAACGGCTTCTCCACGAACACCGGCTTGCCGGCCCGCAGCGCCCTTTGGGTCAGTTCGGCGTGCGAGCTGTGCCGGGTGACCACGAACACCGCGTCGATGGACTTGTCGCCGAGCACGGCGTCGAGATCGGTGGTCGCCTCGGCGAAGCCGAACTTCCGCTTCGCGTTGGCCGCGGACAGCGCCGTCGTGGTGACGACCGTGGCCAGCTCGACGCCGTCGCGCCGTTCCAGGTGCGGCAGCAGCATCGACGTCGCGTAGTTTCCCGCGCCGACGAACGCCAGCCGTACCGACGCATTGGCGTACCGGGCCGGGGTGGATACTCCGCCGCTGCGTCGCACCGCGGGCACGGCCACCGCCGGGGCCCCCGCTTCGGCTGTGTGCTCGGGGTGCCCGGGATACCGGAACAGCACGGCCACGGCCTTCAGGTCGCCGTCCCTCAGGCGCTGGTACGTCTCGACGGCGTCATCGAAGTCGGCTGTGTGGGAGACCAAGGGCTCCACGTCGACGCGGCCGCGGGCGAGGAGATCGAGGAAACACGCCAGATTGCGGCGCTCGGTCCAGCGCACATAGCCGATCGGGTAGTCCCGGCCCTCGAGCTCGTACTCCGGGTCGTAGCGCCCGGGGCCGTAGGAGCGGGAGAACCGGACGTCGAGCTCTTTCTCGTAGTACGCGTTCCACGGCAGGTCCAGGCGGCACTTGCCGATGTCGACGACCCGGCCGCGGTCCCGGCTCAACCGGGCGGCCAGCTCGACGGGTTGGTTGCTGCCGCCGCCGGCGGCCAGGTACACCTGGTCCACGCCGTGACCGCCGGTGAGTTCGGCGACGGCGGCTTCCACGGCCGCGGAGGCGGGATCGCCGCAGGCCGCGGCGCCCAGGCGCTCGGCGAGCTCGCAGCGCACCGGGTCGGGGTCGACCCCGATGACGCGGACCCCCGAGGCGGCAAGGAGCTGCACCACCAACTGCCCGATCAGCCCGAGGCCGATGACCAGCGCCACGTCGCCGAGTTGCGGCTCGCCGCGGCGGACGCCCTGCATCGCGATCGACCCGACCGTGCCGAAGGCCGCGTGGCGCGGCGCGAGACCGTCCGGCACCGGGGTGTAGAGGTTCTTCGGCACCCAGTTCAGCTCGGCGTGCAGCGCGTGCTCATTGCCGGCGCAGGCCACCAGGTCGCCGACCTTCACGTCGTCGATCCCGGCGCCGACCTGCTCGACCACCCCGCACAGCGAGTAGCCCAGCGGCGTGTACGAGTCCAGCTTGCCCATCACCTTGCGGTAGGTGGCGGGCAGCCCGTTGGTGGCCACGCTCTGCACGACCTTGGCCACCTGGTCCGGCCGGGAGCGGGCCTTGCCCAGCATCGACATGCCGGCCTCGGAGACCTTCATGAGCTCGGTCCCGGTGGAGATCAGCGAGTAGGCGCTGCGGACCAGCACACCGCCCGGCTTGCACCCCGGCACCGGCACGTCGAGCACCGCCAGCTCGCCGCTCTTGTAGTTCTGCACAACCTGTTTCACCCGAACTCCTCTGATTCCTAAGCCGTTAACCGAGTGCTCTGGCCGGACCCAGAGGTCGCGCCGCGATACCAGTACTCGAGGGTCAGCACATGCCATAGATGCTTGGAGAAGTCCCGCTGCCCGGCGGCGTCCTCGGCGACGAGCCGTGCCAGCGCGTCGCGGCGCAGGAACCCGGAACGGACGAGCACACCGTCGTTCACCACCTCACGCACCAGCGGCGCCAGATCCCGGCTCATCCAGGCGCGCAGCGGGGCGCTGAACAGGCCCTTGGGCCGGTACACGATCTCCCGGGGCAGGACCGAGGTGGCCGCCTCCTTGAGGACGGCCTTGCCCTGCCGTCCGACGATCTTGCGATTGCCGGGCACGGCGAACGCCGCCTTGACCACCTCGACGTCCACGTACGGCACCCGCACCTCGGTCGACGCGGCCATGCTCGACCGGTCCGTGTACGCAAGGTTCAGGCCCGGCAGGAACATCCGGGCGTCGCCCAGGCACATGCGGTTGACGAAGTCGTCGAGGTCGTTGTCCTGGTAGATGTCCGCATGCTCGGTCAGCACGTCCTCGACCGTCCCGGCCAAGTCCGGATCGACCAGGGCGAGCAGCTCGTCCTGGTCGTACATGGTGTAGCTGCGCCGGAACGCGGTCTCCTCCGGCAGATCGGCGAAGGAGAGGAACCGCTTCGCGAAGCGCACCGACCGGTACCCCCGGCGGGCCGTGGCGACCGGCAGCCGGTCCACGGTCGCGGACAGGCCGCGCCGCAGGGGCCGGGGGACGCGCTGGTAGCGCAGCGCGAGCAGGTTGGCCAGGTGCTTGCGGTAACCGGCGAACAGCTCGTCGGCGCCCATCCCCGAGAGCATCACCTTGATCCCGGCCTCCCGGGCGGCCGAGCAGATAAGGAAGGTGTTGATCGCGGCGGGGTCGCCGATCGGCTCGTCCAGGTGGTACGTCATCTGCGGCAGCAGGTCGAGCACATTCGGAGCGATCTCGATCTCGTGCAGGTCGACGCCGAACCGCTCGGCCACCCGCCGGGCATAGCGCAGGTCGTCCGGCATCGCCTCGAACTTGGCGTCCTCGGCGCGGAACCCGATCGTGTAAGCGGAGATCCCGGGTTGGTGGCGAGCCGCCAGCGCGGTCAGATAGCTGGAGTCGAGACCGCCGGAGAGGAAGGTCGCCACGGGTACGTCGGAGAGCAGGTGCTGCCGAGTCGACTCCTCGACGATGGCGGTGACGTCCGGCTGCTCGCCGTCCGGGGCCCGCTCCCGGGCCTCGGCGGCGACGTCCTTCAGGTGCCAGTACCGGCCGCGTTCCACCCGGCCGTCGGGCCGGCATCTGAGCCAGCTCCCCGGCGGCAGCTTCTCCGCTTCGCGGAACGCGCAGCGCGAGTCCGGCACCCAGTAGTACAGCAGCGAGGCCACCAGCGCCGCATGGTCCACCTCCAGTGACCCGCCGGTCACGGCGGCGAGCGCCTTGAGCTCGGAGGCGAACACCAGCCCCGCACCGCGCCGGAGCAGGAACAGCGGCTTGATGCCGAGCTGGTCGCGGGCGAGCACCAGGTCACCGGTTCGCTCGTCGAAGATCCCGAACGCGAACATGCCGCGCAGCCGGGGCAGGCAGTCCGTGCCCCAGCGCCGCCAGGCTTCAAGAAGCACCTCGGTGTCGGAGGTACCGCGGAAGCGCACCCCGGCGGCTGCCAGCTCGGAACGCAGCTCGGGCGCGTTGTACAGCTCGCCGTTGTACGTCAGGGCGAGGCCGCCCGAGACCATCGGCTGGGCGCCGGTCTCGGACAGGTCGATGATGGCCAACCGGCGGTGCCCGAGGTGCACTTCGCCGTCACCGGCGGGGTGGCTGTACCGGCCCGCCCCGTCCGGACCGCGGTGGGCGAGGGTATCGGTGAGCCGGTCGGTCACGACCTTCCCGTCCGGCCATCGGTACGTACCTGCGATGCCACACATGTCCTACCGCGCCTCCTGGTCGTTGCCGGGGACTCGTGCGGCCCACATCGGCGGCCGCTCCGTCCGCCGTCGGCCCATCTCGTTCTGTCGGGCCAGCCGCTCGTTCTGGCCGCGCAGCGCGATGTGCAGCCCGTCCCACAGCGTGCCGTCGGTCCGGTCACGCGGATCGGGGTCGATCAGCACCACACCGATCACCGGAATGCGCTGGTCCGCGAGCTGCCGCGCCACGGTGTGCAGCCATGTGGCGCTGCCGTGCCCGGCACGCACGACGAGCACGGTCTGGTCACCGAGGTACTGGAGGTCGGTCCACGCCGTGCCGGGCGCGACCGAGCCGACGCCGAGCCGGCGCACCTGACGCGGCATGGCCGCGGCACGCTCGCCGCTGACCACGGCCGGGTCTCCTGGCTGCTTGCGGCTGTTGGCGAGCTGCGGGCCGGGCAGCCCATCGATGATGACCACGGGCCCCTCCGCCGCCAGTGCCCTGGCGACGTTCAGGGCGATCACGCTCGTGCTGCGCGCACAGCCCAGTTCCAGCAGCGACACCGGTTCCGCGGAGCCGCGCACGGCGCGGGCCAGGGTCGTGGTGAGCCGTTCGCGTGCCGCCCGGGTCCGTCGGCGCTGCCACAGCCCGGCCGGCCGGCGGGGCGTGCGGCGCAGCTCCGCGATGACCGAGGCGCCCAGGTTCGACGCGATCTCCCGGCGCAGTACGGGGCGGTCCGCCACCACCGCGCCGACCGCGGCCACCGCGAGCCCGAGGACCAGTCCGAGGACGAGCCCGATCGCCGCGTTGGTGGCAGCGGCCCTGGGCAGGGAGTGCCGCACCGCGCGCGGGGCGTCCACGATCTGTGTGCCGGCGATGAGCTTGGGCGTGCCGATGCGCGCCTCCTCGGCGCGCTGGTCGAAATCGGCGATCCGCGAGTTGAGCTCGGCCCGGCGGGCGAAGAGCGACTCGATGCTCGCCGACGCTTTCGGGTCGCTCTCCGGCGATCGGTCTCCGATCGCCTTGTTGACCTTGGCGAGCTCGTCCCGCATGCGGTCACGCTGGTCGAGCAGGGCCTTGGCCTCGGCTTTCGCGGTTTCCCGCATCCGCTTCACATGGTCCGCGACGAACGCGTCGGCCAGCGCCTTGGCCCGGGCCACCGCTTCCGCGTCGCTGTCACCAGTCACATCGATCTGGAGCAGGTTGTTGGTCAAGCCGGTACCCCGGTAGTCCCGTATGAAGTCTTCCGGGTTTTCCGGGGACTTGAGGGACCGCAGGGCCTTGCCGGCGATCCGCGTGGTCCCCAACAGTTCGACGTCGGTGCGGATCAGCGTTCCGGTGTCGTTCGGCTGGTCGTCCTGATGCGCGACCAGCACCTTGGTCACCGCGGAGGGCGGGGGCGGCATCAGGACCGTCACCGCCGCGCCGACCAGCAGCCCCAGCAGCGCCATGGCGCACCAGAGGCGGCGGCGCCTGCGCACCGCCACCACCAGCGCCTGAAGGTCGAAGAGCGGAGTGGCGGCCGACGACTCCGACGTCTTGCTCGTCGTCACACTGAACCTCCCCTCGCGTCGTCGCCCACCGCGAACGCCGGCGTGGCGTGATGCGGGGGACGGCCGGCAGTCCGCGTGGGGCGGGCCCGGACCGTGCCGGCGACGACGATGCCGACGACCTCATGCCTGCCGTCCGCACACGCCTCGGCGATGCCGGCGAGCTCCCCTGCGGTCCAGCTGCCCGCACTGAGCACGACCAGGGCACCGGACTCGGTGCCGCGGTCCGGCACCAGCGGCCGGGACACCGAAACCTCCACCACCCGCAGCATGGGGTAGCCCCTGCTCGAAGAGGTGGGGGAAGGATCGCTGTCGGCCTCGGCGACGAGCTGCCCGGCGGCCCGGCGGGCGATCTCGTCGCCGTCCGGGACGACAACCAGCAGCCGCCGGGGGGCCGGCAGCCGGTCCCGGAGGCGAGCACACACCTGCCGGTAGCGGCTCTGCCTGCCGACCTCGCCGCCGGACGGCTGTGGGGTCGGTAGGTCCCACCGGGTGTCGACGCCGAGGAGCCAGCGGATCCAGGCCCGCGGGCCACGGCCTCTTGGCCCGCGCGCGGGCCCTTCTCCCGGCACGTCGACGGTGCCGAGGAGCACCGAGCCCAGCGCCGCGGCGATCTCCGGTTCGGTGCGCAGTCGGCGGCTGGCCCGTGCGGCGGCGAGATGGCCGATGACCGCGAACAGGAAGAACAGCAGCGCCCCGGCGACGATGAGTTGCATCCTCGTCGGCGGTGCCTCGCCGGTCGGCCGGGCCGCCGGCCCCATGACGACCATGTTGGCCTTGTTGGTCGCCGGGTCGGCCTCGTCCAGCTTCTTCATGGCCTCCTGGAGCGCGGTGCGCAGCTTCTCGAGCTCGGTGCGGGCCTGCACTCCCTCCACGGTCTGCCCCGGATCGGCCGCATCGGCCAGCTCGGTGATGCGGCGGCTGGTCTGCACCACCATCTGCCGCAGTGCCTCGGGCCGCGCCGCCGCTTCGGGGTCGGTGTTGTCGCCTAGGATCCGCGCGGCGAATGTGACGAACTGCTGGACCATCTGGTCGGTGAGTTGCTGGGCGCGCTCCGGGGTGTCGGCCGTGCCCGAGATCTTGATGATGTTCCCGTCGGCGGCCTTGGCGCTCACCCGATCCCGCAGCTCGCTGCCGCTGACCCCGGTCCAGCCGAGTGTGGCGGCCGCGCGGTCGACCACCACCGAACTGGTCGCGATCTCCGCCTGAGTCAGCAGCTCGCGCTCCTCCCACGCCCCCGGCAGCAGTACCGATGCCGACGTCGTGTAACGCGGCGGAAACAGCAACGAGGTGCCGTAGCCGACGAGCGCACCCACCACGGCGAGGATGGTGAGAAGCCGCCAGCGCCGACGGATAATCCGCCCGATCGTGACCAGGCGTATTGCGTCTTCACTCAACGGCGCGGCCTCCGCCCTGCCCGGTACGGGTCGCCCGCCGACACCGGAGCGTGGTCACGGCAGGCAGCGGCGTAGGCGGCGAGCAGCGACGCCTGCGAGTTCCGCCAGGAGAGCGGCCCGCCGATCCGCTCCTGGCCGATCTTGCCCATCCGGGCCCGCTTCTCCGGATCGTCCAGCAGCACGGTGATGAGCTCGGCGAACTCGGCCTCGTCGTTGGCGGCCGCGTAGACGGCGGCGTCACCGGCGGAGACACGCGCCTCCCGGAGGTCGAACGAGACGATCGGCCGGCCCATCGCCATGTACTCCAGGACCTTGTTCATGGTCGATACGTCGTTGAGCGGATTGCGCGGGTCGGGGGAGAGGCACACGTCCGCGGTGGACAGGTAGCGCACCAGGTCGGCGTCCGGAACGCGCCCCGTGAACTGCACCTGCTCCGAGAGCCCGAGCCGCCGCGACAGCTCCACCATCGCGTCGAAGGCGTCGCCGGAGCCGACGAACACCGCGTGCCAGTCGGTCCGCCCGAGCTCGTCGCGCAGCTTCGCGAGGGCCCGCAAGGCGTAGTCGACGCCGTCCTGCGGGCCCATGACGCCGAGGTAGCACAACAGATGAGGCTTGCCGCGCTTCAACTCCGGCTCGGGCGGCACCGGTTGGAACCGTTCGATCGCGGGCGCGCTGCGCACCACGAAGACGTCCTCCGGCCGCTTTCCGCCACGGCGTATCGCGACGTCCCGGTAGCTCTCGTTCGTGGCGAGCACGACGTCCGCGGCCCGGTAGGTCCGCCGTTCCAGCGCGCACACGGCGCGGTAGAGCAGGTCCTCGCCGCGGTCGAACCGGGAGAGGTACAGCTCGGGTACCAGGTCGTGCTGGTCGAAGACGAACCGCGCGCCGCGCCGCTTCAGCCACAGTGCCGGCAGGAACAGCAGGTCGGGCGGGTTGCAGGCGTGGACCACGTCGACCGGGCCGACCTTGCGGGCCAGCCGAGCCGTGTGCCACAACGCCGATCCGTACTCCCGCAGGTAGCCGGCCGGCCCTCCGGTGGCCGCGCGTAACGGGTAGCGGTGAATCCGCACCCCGTCGATCTCCGCCTCCGGCTCCGTGTCCCGCTTCTCCCCCCGGGGACAGATGACGTGCACCTCCCAGCCCGCGTCGCGCAGCGTCGTGCACTCCTGCCACACCCGCCGGTCGAACGGCACCGACAGGTTCTCCACCAGAATCAGCGCGCGCCGGTCCGGCCGGTCGCCCCTGGTCGCGTCACCAAGCAAGGCCCATGTACCCCGGTTCGGCCTGGCGCGCCTCGGCGTCGGGAAGGCGGATGAGGTCGACAATCACTGGGCCGTCGCCATGGGGCAGCGCCGACAGCACGGCCGGATCCCTGGTCCCGACCAGGCACACCTCGGCGTGCTCGAGCACCTCGTCGACGGAGTCCGCGAGCAGCTGCCCGAGGTGCGGCAGCCGGGTCTCGATGTACTCGCGGTTCGCGCCGAGCAGCCGGGAGAGGCTCACGTTGGCGTCGTAGATCCGCAGGTCGTACCCCTTGCCGAAGAGCCGCTCCGCCAGCTCGACGAGCGGGCTCTCGCGGAGGTCGTCGGTGCCGGGTTTGAAGGACAGCCCGAACAGACCCACCCGGCGCTTGCCGGTGCGCTCGACCAGCTCCACCGCGCGCTGTAGATGGTCGGAGTTGGAGGGCAGCACATGGGCGAGGATGGGCACCGAGACGTCGGCCCGCTGCGCCGCGTGGACCAGGCTGCGTAAGTCCTTGGGCAGGCAGGAGCCACCGAAGGCGAAGCCGGGCCGCAGGTAGGCGGGGCTGATGTTCAGCTTGCGGTCGGCCAGGAACACGTCCATCACCTGGTGCGAGTCCACCCCGAGCGCCTGGCACACCGCGCCCAGCTCGTTCGCGAAGCCGATCTTGAGGCCGTGGAACGCGTTGTCCGCATATTTGATCGCCTCGGCCGTCGGGACCGGCACCCGGAACACCTCGCCGGGCAAGCCGTCGTACAGTGCCGCCACCACGTCGCCGCTTGCCGGGTCGAGCTCGCCGATCACGGTCTTGGGCGGGTCGAAGAAGTCCCGCACGCTCGTGCCCTCGCGCAGGAACTCCGGGTTGACCGCGACCCCGATGTCCACCCCGGCCGTGCCGCCGACGTACTTCTCCAGGATCGGTACCAGCAGGTTCAGGCAGGTGCCCGGGAGCATGGTGCTGCGGAACACGACGGTGTGCCGGCCCCCCTGCTTGGCCCCCTCGGCCAGCGCGGCGCCGATCTGCTCGGTGACCCGCTCCAAGTACGTGGTGCACAGGCTGCCGTTGGGCTCCGACGGCGTGCCCACGCAGACCAGCGACACCTCGCTGCCCATGATCGCCTCGCGGACGTCGCCGGTGGCGCGTAACGCTCCGGTCCGCACGACCTCGGCGATGAGCTCGCCGATACGCTCCTCGACCACCGGGGCCTTGCCGTCGTTGACCAGGTCGACCTTCACCTGGTTCACGTCCACCCCGATGACCTCGTGACCCATGCCGGCCAGGCACGCGGCCGACACGCAGCCCACGTAGCCGAGCCCGAAAACACTGACTCTCATGACTCGTTCCTCCCCCCAGGCAGGCCCTCCCGGCCTGCGGTCCGCGCGCCGACGGGACCGTTGAGTTGCAGCCCCCCGCGCATCAGTAGGCCCCCTGCCCGTAGACCACCGCACGCAGCGTCTTCCACAAGATCACTGTGTCCAGGGCGAGCGACCAGTCCTCCACGTACCGCAGGTCCAGCCGGACCGCCTCCTCCCACGACAGGTCGCTGCGTCCGCTGATCTGCCACAGGCCGGTGAGTCCGGGCTTGACCAGCAGCCGCCGCCGGATGTCCGGGCCGTATGCAGCGGACTCCTCCGGTAACGGAGGCCGCGGACCGACGAGCGACATCGATCCGGTGAGCACGTTGAACAGCTGCGGGAGCTCGTCGATCGAGTACCGGCGCAGCACTGCTCCCACCCGGGTCACCCGGGGATCCCGGCGGAGCTTGAACAGCAGGCCCGCGCCTTCGTTGCGGTCGGCCAGCTCGGCACGTGCCCCGTCAGCCCCGGCGACCATGGTGCGGAACTTGAGAATGGTGAACTCGCGGCCATCCTTGCCGACCCTGCGCTGGCGGTAGAACGCCCCACCCCGACTGTCCACCAGCACGAGCAGCCCGACGAACACCATCAGCGGCGCGAACAGCATCAGCAGGATCGCTGCGCCGATCCGGTCGACGACCCCTTTGACCGCCCGGCGGCCCCCGGTGAAGGTCGGCATGCTGACCCGCAGCAGCGGGATCCCGAGCACCGCGTCGATGTGCAGCCGCGGGCCGGCCACTTCCATCAGCACGGGGGCCACGACCATCTCGGCTTCGCTGCCTTCGAGGTTCCAAGCCAGCCGCTGGAGCCGGTCCGGCGACCAGTGCGGGTCCGGTGTGACCGCGACGACACGGTAGCCGTCGTGGCGGACGTGGCCCGCGACGTCCGTCAGTCGGCCGACGACCGGCACTCCGTCCAGTTGGTCACCGTCGAGCCCGAGGCCGTCCGTCGTGCACACCGCAGCCACCCGCCAGCCGAGGTGCGGGAACTTGCGGGTTCGGGTGATCAGGTCGCGCACGGTGGTCAGGCTCCCGGCAGCGAGCACCGGTCGCAGGCACCGTCCTTCCTTCCGCTGTTTGTGCAGCCAGAGGCGCAGCAGATACCGCGCGGTCATGGTGATGAGCGCGATCGCGGGGATCGCGACGAAGATCCAGAGCTTGATGTTGCGCGAGGTGAGGGCGATGCCGCCGAGCGCCAGTACGACGGTCGCGGTGAACAGTGAGCGTCCGAGCCGGCGGAATTCCTCGGCGCCCTGGCCGAGCACGGCCGGAGCCCACGACCGGCTCACCGCAAGTGCCCCCAGCACCAGCAACTCGGTGCCGAATGCGAGAATCCCCCACTTCTCGTGCCAGTTGGCCGCGTCCCGGGCCCCGAAGAAGTTGCCGATCGCCGCCACTACGAAGGCGGTGGCCACGGTATCGCTGGTGATCACGGTACGGCGGTACCGCTGCTCCCAGTCGATCGCGGGCTGGCTGATTGCCCCGTTCGCCAGACGCCCGCGCTCCGACGAAAACGGGCTGACTAATCCCCCTTGCCGCACAGAACCCCCCAGGTCCCCCAGTGGTTCGACGTGTTCGCCTAACACTGTTCCTCCCCCCGGGAGGCCCCCGCCCCCCGCACTCTTCCTCCCCTCGGGAGGCCCCCGCCCCCCGCGCCGCGCTGTTCCTCCCCTCGGGAGGCCCCCGCCCCCCGGCGCATGGCATCCCGGCTATTCCAGAGCTACGTGAACAACCCACCCTGGCGGCAGCAGACTCGCATGTCCTGCCAGACTCTCGAGGTGCGCTGGGAACTCGTCGAAACCTCGGGTGCTCCCCACACCCAAGGCCCCTCTCGGGCTCCAAGAATTGATCACCCCCACGCCCGGCGCCGGGGACGCGACTGCTGGCCTTCCGTAGCACCGGACCTCTAGATCATTACTGGTCGCCTCGTGTCCGAACAGCTGAAGCACGGTCAATCTAGACCATCGGAACCAGTATGAAGAGATGATGTGTGTAATTTGTGCTCAAACTTTGACTGGATCCACCGATCGGTGCCGCCGCCTACGGGTGCCTTGACGCCACCGCGCGCTCCGGCAACTCGCCCGGCCTGTGCCGCTCGGACATCCGATTCGGTACTGTGAGCTGCGGCGATGCCATTGCGCAGGCAGTCTGGCGGTACTCGTTGATCAGCCCGCCGAGGACGGGCCGTCGTTCGTTTCGGTGGGCTTGGATGTCCGTGCCGTTGGCTGGTACAGGCGGTTCGGCACCGTCCGGGGATAGTTGCTGCCGGGGTTGGTGGGGGCGGTGCCGGATGTACTCGGTCAGGGCTGCGTGGGTGTGGTGGTCCTCGTTGTCGATCAGGACTCGGTCGTGAGGTTTCTGGCCTGTTGGACGGCCCGCCGGGGCGGCGCTGCTGGGGGAACGTCTACTTCCGCGCAATGAGTTGCCGATGCCAGGCCAGCAGTTCCCTTCGGAGCCGTTCAGCCCGGGAAGCGCAGGAACGCAGCCGGCACAGCGGCGGTGAGCCAGACGCCGTTGGTGCTGACGTGGAAGACATGACCGGCCCGGTGCATCGCCGCCGCATCCACGGCCAGGACCACTGGCGTGCCGCGCCGTGCGCCCACGCGGGTCGCGGTGGCGCGGTCCGGCGAGAGGTGGACGGCATGCCGCGTCATGGGCCGCAACCCTTCCCGCCTGATGGCGGCGACGTTGCGGGTCACCGTTCCGTGGAAGAGATACGCGGGCGGAACGGCCTGCGGCAGCGCGAGGTCCACCGGGATCGAGTGGCCCTGGTTGGCGCGGATCCGGTCGGCCTCGATGGTGTAGCGCTGCTTGTCATTGTCGGCCACCACGACATCCAACTCAGCTCGGGAAAAGGGGAATCCATGGCGTGCGGCAGCGGCAATCAGCTCGTCCACGGGTACCCAGCCCTGATCGTCAAGGGTGATTCCGATGCGTTCCGGAGCGTGCCGCAGGTGCCTGGCGAGGTATTTCGAGAGGCGCACGGATCGCTGGTGGTTCATGACTCCAGGGTGCCGCACAGGTGTCATGGGCGGCACCTGAATTCCCGGCTGGGCGGGTGGTGCAGCGTACGCACGGCTGTACCCGGTTGAGACCTCCGCGATGGTTGGGTCGACTTTGGGGTATTCATGTCCTGGAGGGGCCTCCCGCACGATGGGGCACGCCATGGAACAAGTGGTCACCGTGGGCCTCGACGGTACCGCCGAGAGCCTGGCAGCCGCGCACTGGGCCGCCGACGAGGCGAAGCGGCGCGAACTGGCCCTGCGCTTGACGCACGCCTGGATACTGCTGTCGCCGCCCACTCCCGACAGCCCTGCGGCGGACGACCAGAACTACTGGGCGAAGCGCATCGTGCACGAGGCGCACACTGAGCTGGCCAGGCTTCACCCCGACCTGACCATCATCGAGGACCTGGTCGCGGGCGAGCCCGAAAAGGCCCTGCTCGACGCCGCCGCGGGGTCCCGGATGCTGGTCCTCGGATCACGGGGGCTGGACCCGGTGGCGCGTTTTTTCCTGGGCGACATCGGGCTGCACGCGGTCACTCGGGCGGAGCGACCCGTGGTACTGGTCCGCGCGGACCGGGAGACGGGGGAACGTCGGGGACGGGTTGTCGTGGGGCTGAGTCTGCACGGCCCGCAGGACAACCTCCTGGAGTTCGCCTACGTCACGGCCTTCACCCGCGGCGTGCCCCTGCACGCCGTCCACGGAAGGAAACCCGATCGGGAACACACCGGTGCTGGGGGGACCGATGAAACCGATGAATTCGAGCGGTCCGTGCGTAGGGAACTGGATGACGTCCTGCGGCCGTGGCGGGAGAAGTTTCCCCGGGTGCGGGTCATCGACGAGGTCCACGTGGAGAGCCCGGCCCGAGCCGTCGTACGGGCAGCGGCCGACTGCAATCTGCTGATGGTCGGACGGCGAAGACATCCACCCGCCCTCGGTCCCCGCCTGGGTCCCGTGGTGCAGGCGGCCGTACATCACGCGGCCTGCCCCGTCGCCGTCGTCCCCCACGAATGAACACGATGAGGACGCCTCCCGCGCGCACACCGGGAGGGTCCCGCGGCAGGGTGCCCCGCTGCGGCTGGTGCACGCCTGGATGCTGCCGCCGCAGACCGCCCGTACCGCCCAGGCCCCCGAGGCCCGCCGGGGTGCTCGGTTCGCACGGGCGCGGCGCCGTGGGCGGCTTCCTGCTCGGGTCCGTGGGGCTGCGGGTGCTGACGCTGTCGACGCATCCCGGTGGTGATGGTGCACCGGAACGACGGTGTGCGGGCCGGGCCCGGGGAGGGCGACGTCGTGGTCGGTATCCAGGATCCGCCGGGGTCGGCCGTACCGATCGAGTTCGCCTTCGCCACCGCCGCGGCCCACGGCACGGGTGTGCGTGCCGTACGGGCCTGCGTGCCGGCACCGGTGTTCGCCCACGGGCCGCGGTCCGGGGGACCGGCAGAGGGGGGAGGCGGAGCGGCTGGCGGAGGCCGTCGAGCTGTGGCGGGAGAAGTATCCAACCACCGGACGACGGCGGGCCGGGGCGAGTGCACCGGGCTCTCCGACCGTACGGCTATGGGCCGGACGGCAGCGCCTGCTCGGTCCAGATGCACTTGCCCGTGGGGGTGTAGCGCGCTCCCCAGCGGTCGGTCATGGCGGCGATCAGCTGGAGGCCGCGCCCACCCTCGTCAGTGTCCGCCGCGCGCTGGATGCGTGGCATGGTCGCGCTGCCGTCGGTGACCTCGCAGATCAGGGTCTGGCTGCGCAGCAGTCGTAGCGTTATCGGGCCCTTGGCGTGCCGCACCACATTGCCGACCAACTCGCTGACAACCAGTTCGGTGGCCATGGTCAGCTCTTGCAGATGCCAGGCGGCGAGTTGGTCCCGGATGTCGTGGCGAGCCTTGGCCGCGGCTCTCGGGTCGTCGGACAACCGCCAGCTGGCAATGTCCCTCGGGGCCGTGGCGTGGGTGCGGGCGACCAGGAGGACCGTGTCGTCGCTCATCCGATGCTGGTCGGGCAGCATGGCGGCGATCAGGTCCCCGCACAGGGCGTCGAGTTCGGGGGTGCCGTCGGGCGCGGTGCTGAGGCAGCGGCGGAGCCTGGCCATCCCCTGGCCGATGTCGGGGTCGGCCGATTCGACCAGGCCATCGGTGTACAGCACGAGCAGGCTGCCCTCGGGGAGTGTCAGCTCGGCCGTTTCGAAGGGCGGGGCCGCGGCGCCGAGCGGGGGATTGACCGGGAGTTCGGGATAGTACGCCGTGCCGTCGGGACGGACGACGGCCGGCGGGGGGTTTCCGGCCGTGATGACCGTGCAGTGGTGGTCGACGGGGTCGTACTCGGCGTAGAGACAGGTGGCGTAGAGGTCCTCGCCCAGGCCGGCCACCAGTTCATTGAGGTGGAAGAACAGCTCGTCCGGGGGCATTTCGAGGTCTGCCAGCGTTTGGACGGCGGTCCGCAGCCGTCCCATGGTCGCGGCCTCGGACAGACCGTGGCCCATCACGTCCCCGATGACCAGGGCGCACCGGTCCGCGGACAGCGGGATGACGTCGTACCAGTCGCCGCCGACGGCCATGTCTTCCCCGGCGGGCAGATAGCGGGCGGCTGTGGCCAGGGCAGGCGTAGCGGGCAGGGCGCGGGGGAGCAGTCCGCGCTGTAGTTCCTGGGCGCGAGCGTGTTCGGCGTCGTACAACCGGGCCCGCTCCATGGCTTGGGCGACCAGGCCGCTCAGTGCCGTGAGCAGGGTCCGTTCCTCGGGGGTGAACTGGTGCGGCCGGCCGTAGGTGATGACACAGTTTCCGACCCTCCGTCCGGAGACGATCATCGGCAGGAACGCCCAGGCACTTTTGCCGGACAGGGCCGGGATGTCGGCTCCTCCCGGGTAGCGGCGGATGAACTCCTCGGGCGAGGAGATGAAGTTGGGAACGCCGTCGACGAGCGCCTGGAAAACCGGCGGCGATCCCTCGACGGGGAGGCCCTCCACCCGGTCCACGAGTTCCTGCGGTACGCCCACGGACGCCACCAGGAAGATGCGACCGGCCTCGAAGACCCAGACGCTGACTCCTGTGGCACCGAACAGCGGCAGCATGTGCTCGGCCACCGCCTCCACCACATTCTGCCCGGTCACTGCTGCGGCAAGGGCCTGGGTCAGTGGCACGATCCGGGAGGTGTGCCCGGAGGCAACGGTGTCCGCCGGATCCTCTCCGGCTCCACCCCGCCGAACGCCGGTGACATCGTTGAGGTAGACCGTCAGACCGTCGGTTGCCGGGACCAGCCGCATACGCAGCCACTTCTGCTGGGCGGACCAGGGTACGTCGACGCTGAGTGGCCTCCGCTCAGCGGTGGCCCGCAGACCGGCTTCCGCCACGCCGAGACCGCTGAGCGCGGGGATCGCCTCCCACAGGCTGCGGCCGGGCAGCAGCTCCGGCGAGCCGAGGAGGTACTCGGCCTGGCCGCCGATGCGGGTCACACGCCATGCGCTGTCGAGGACGAGGAAACCGTCGCTGGTCTGCCGCAGCGTGTGGCCGGTGAATTCCTGGGCGAGCCGACTGCTGGTTGCGTCCCTGACGGTGCAACTCAGCCCTGCTTCCTCGTCGTTCGCATCGCCCCGGTTGCGGCTGCGGGACTCCACCCACCGGAATGCCCCATCGCCTTGACGTATCCGGTATTCCACGCCGTACCCGCTCTTGCCGCGGCGCGCCTCGGACATCCAGGTCATGACGCGATGCAGGTCCTCGGGGTGAACCAACCGCTGCCACGAGTCGATTCGCCCGTCGAAGGTGTCCGCGTCGATTCCCAGGAACCGGAATGCGTATGCGTCCAAGCTCACCGTGCCGCCGGTGAAGTCCCAGTGCCAGATGCCGCATGCGGATTCCGGGCGGGTCTCCGGGGATCCGGGCTCATCGCGCGGTCCGGGCTTCGCCGCGCCGGGAGCCGTCCGGACCGCACTCAGCCGCTCGCCGATGCACCGTGCCATGGCGGCGAGCACCTGCCCCTCCTCGGCGTCCGGCTCCTGGGCTGTGGGGGTGAGGACGGACAGGGCACCCACCGGGCCGCCGAGCGCCGGAATCGGGGCCGAGGTCAGCCCGGTGCCGACGGGCAGGCGGGTGGTACCGGCACGCGAGTCCTGTCGCCGGTGTGCCGACGTCCATGCGACGGAGCCGGTACGCACCGCGTGGGCAGGTGCCACCGCCTCGTCACGAGCCACGTCCTCCCACGCCCTGACGAACGCATCCGACAGCCCGGTATGCGCGGTCAAGAGCATGGGCTCATCGTCGACGGTGGCCAAATGGATCATGCCGCCCAGCCCGCTGAGTATCGCCACGGCAGAATCAAGTGCGGGGCGTAGCAGTCTGTACTCGCCCGACCCCGATGCGATGACGTCCTGTGCATCCAGGCTCATACCCTGGCCTCCGGCAAGATCAATACAAGTCTATCCTTGCCCTTCCGCGAGCGGGGTGGTCACGCGGCGTGATCAAGAGGACGCGGCCGCTTTTTCGCAGGCTATGGCATCGAGACGGAGCAACGCACTCGTGAGGAGCTCGCGGCATGATCGACGGCGTCCTGCGCATCAACCGGGGCGGGTAGCACCCGCTCATGTCGTTGACGATCACGGCGACCCGTAGCCCGTCGCGGTTGTTGAGGAGGGTGGTCTTGCCGGATCCCAGAAAACCCGACAGGACCGTCACCGGAAGGTGGTCGGCCATGGTCAAGTCATCCCTCGGGGCGCAGCAGACCACGCCGGTAGGCGGGGACGAGCCGCCGCGGCACCTGGTGGTCGCGGCCGTCGATGGTGATCGTCACCAGCTCCGGCGTGCTCGCTTTCCACTGCGCGCGGCGGTGGCGGGTGTTGCTCCGGGACATCTTCCGCTTGGGCACGGCCATGTGTATGCGTCCTTTCCTGCTCGGTGTTGTCCCTGCACACGTTATATGAAAATGGGTACCGTTTCCATGTAGGGTGCTGATTGCTGTGAGGTCGTCACTCAGGAGGAGAAGTGCCGTTGGTGATGTTGCGGATCCGCAAGACCACTTATGCGCTCGTCACCGCCATCGGACGGGGGCCGGAGTGAGGGCCGGGGGAAGGGGCCGCAGCTTGCTCGGTCTGGTGTCCGGCAACACCCCGGAAGCGCGAGGCCGCGTCCTGGACCTACTGCGGCGCGCCTCGCCCGACGCGCTGGTGCTCTCGGTCTCGGTCCATGGCGACGAGGCGGGTCCGTACCCCTTCGTGCAGCGTTTCGCCGCGGGCGGTGACGGACGGTGGCGAGCCTCGTTGTCTCAAGCGGCCACGGGCGACCCTGCAGTGATCATCCGTCAGGATCTGGGCGCCATTGCCCGGGCCGCCCCGTGCTCGCATGTCGTGCTAGCGCTCCCTGACAACATGGACACCCTGCCGTTTCTGGCCGAGCTGTGGAGGACCCCACTGGGCAGGACTCCGCTGTCGGACCACTATGACCTCGCGCCCCTCGTCGTCGGCGTCGACCCCGGCCGGTTGCTGAGCGACCTGCGTTGTGTGCACCGCGCCGCCCACATCTTCGGTGACCATCCGCACACCGTCCCCTTCACGCTCGCCGAGGCCGCAGCCCGACAAGTGGAGGCTGCCCAGGTGATGGTCCTGCGGGAGGGAGGAGCGGAGGACGACGGCCGCCTTGAAGGCTCCCGCGCTCTGCTCGCCCATCTCAACCCGTCCGCGATGATCCTCCTCGATGGGGAAGAACGCGACAGCGCCTCGCTGACACCTTTGACACGGCCCGATTCCGGGTGGGCCGCGGCCGGACCGGCCGACCGGCTCGACGTCATCGCCCCTGCTATACGCCGCCGTGGCATCGACCGAGGCGTGGCCTCGGTGCTGTGGCGGTCCCGGCGCCCACTGCACCCCCAGCGGCTGGCGGAATGCCTGCCCCGGATCATGCCCGCGGTGGTGCGCAGCCGAGGGCACCTGTGGGTGGCCACCCACCCAGACGCGGTCATCTCCTGGCGGTCAGCCGGCCGCCACCTCGAACTGCGGCAGGCTGGGAGCTGGTTGGAGGACGGGGATACGGGCGCGTGGCGCGCCGCGTCGCCCGAGCGACGAACCCTGGCCTCGTGGCACTGGCATGACTACTACGGCGAGCGTCGCAACGAGATCGTGTTCACCGGAGCCGAACTGGGCGAGGAGCGGCTGCGGGCCGCGCTGGACACCGCCGTACTTGACGACCGTGAACTGGCACTCGGCGCCGACCACTGGACTTGTCTGCCCGATCCGCTGCTCGGCACCGGGACACAGGGCCCGGAGGGCTGAACTCTACCGGCACCGCGCCCTGATGGGACAGGTACGCACTGCCCAACGGCTCGTCCAGCAGCGGCAGGGCGCACCACTCCTCCACCTCGATGCACATCGGCCGATCGGGGAGTGTTCCGGGCCGGCAGAGTCGACCCTCCGCAGGCGACGCGACCCGACCCGACCTAGGGCGGGCCGCGACGCGTACCCAGCCGCAGTGCGGCGCTACCGTGAGTGGTCCGATCGGCTCAGCAGCGGCAGCAGCAGTGCCGCCGACCAGCTGAAGTTCGGCGAGTTGAGTGCGCCACCGGTCAGCGGGTTGTAGTTCTCCATGACCGGCCCGTTTCCGGACAGACCCGACGCGTTCGCCAGGAGGCGGTCGGTGAGGGCATCGGCGTCGTTGCCGTAGCCGTAGCGGCGCAGCCCGCCGAGGGCGAAGTAGGCCTGGTCGAGCCAGACCGGGCCGCGCCAGTAGTCTTTCGCGTCGAAGTACGGGGAAGACTTGGCGACGGTCGGGAACGGCACCGTCGTCGCGAACTCGGCCGGGTCGGTCAGTCGGGCCCGCACCGCGCGCGCCTGGGCCCGTGACGCGGTGCCGGTCCACAGCGGCACCGCGCCTTCGACGCCCCGGCCGCGAGAGGTGAGCCGGGTGCCGGTGCTGAGGTCGATGTCGTGGAACCAGCCGCCGTCGGGGTCGTACATCTGCCTGCGCACGGCGGTGTGTGTGGCATCGGCCCTTTGCTGCCAGTGCTTGGCGTCGGAGCTCTTGCCCAATGCCTTCGCGATGCGCGCCAAGTAGGCTTGATCCAGGGCGAGATAGGCGTTCAGGTCGACGGACTCCTGAGTGAGGGAGTAGCCGAGGAGGGTGCCGTCGGCGGCGTGGTTGGCCACGACGGAGGTGCCGAGGTCGGCGTCAAAACGGGGCGCGTTGTCCATGCCGCTCTCCCAGGCGGCGGCCAGGCGGCGCTCCTCGGCGGAATCATTGGCGGGATCGACGGTGGCGCCGTACTCGGCGAGGCCGTCGCGGTCGTGGTCCCGGTTGCGGTACCACCAGGCCTGGTAGGCGGCGAGCTTTGGGTACATCTCTCGTAGGAAGGTCCGGTCACCGCTTTTGCGGAACACTTTCCACACCGCCCAACTGGCAAGCGGCGGCTTCGAGTTGCGTTCGTTCCAGTTGCCGCCGCCCCGCTCGGGGTCGTTGTAGAAGACAACATCGGGGATCATGCCGGCGTCCTGCGGGCGGGTCTTGGAGTCGGCGGTGATCTGCCAGTGGAACATGGACCGGAGCTGCGAGGTGGCGAGCGCCGGGTCGAAGCGGGCGGTGCCCACGGCCTGCTTCCAGGTGTCCCAGGCCCACAGGCCGCCGGTGAACCACTTGTACGAGATGGACGGCGTGATGCCGTCGTGCTTGAGCTCCCCCGCCGCGGAACGCCAGTTGGTGACCAGTGTCTGAAGGCACTTGACGGCCGTGCGGCGCCGGTCGGCGGGCACACCGCGGATCACCCTGGCGACGTAGCCGCGCCAGCGGGCGTCGGTGGCCGAGGTGTACGCCTGCGGACGGGCCAGTACCGCGCGGACCCGCCGCGACTCACTGGCGCGCTCCTCGGCGGTGAACGTGTAGGACTCGGTCCAGTCGAAGTGGTGCGCGGAGCCGGGCGCCAGGGTGACGGGGGCGGTGGTCTTGGTGCGGTAGGAGTCGCCGTCGACGGTGGTGCGCACGGGTTTCGCGTGGGTGATCTCGAAGCGCTCGGTGCCGTCGGTGAGGTAGTCCCAGGTCTCGCGGACCTTGGCTAAGTCGACTCCGACGCCGTTGGCGGTCGCGGCCAGGGAGGGCGCGTCCCGCATCGGCGCCTTGTCGGGCCGCAGCAGACTGCCGGTCCACTCGGCGCCGAGGGCGCGGGGGGTGGTCCCGGTGTTGCGGACCTCGGCGCGTATGAGGGCGCTGCGGTTGGTGGCGAATCGCAGTGTGAGGGTGAGGCGCAGGCCGCGTCCGAGGTCGTACGACTGGACGAGTCGGCCGGGCAGCGAGGTGAAGCGCGGAGCGCCCCCGGCGGCGAGGTCGAGGGTGTGGCCGTCTTCGGTGAGCCGGATGCGGCTGAAGGAGGCGCTCAGCCACCAGGGGTATTCCTGGGCGATGTAGAGGGGCCCGCTGAATCCTCCGTAGGCGCCGGGGTCACCGGCCTTGGGCAGGGAGTAGGCGTGCCAGGCGCCTTGGTCGGCGAAGACGTTGATGCGGTTGGTGTTGTTGTCGTCGCTGGGCAGCGCGGCGGTCGGGGTGCCGTGCAGGTCGAGGACGTCGGCGTAGCCGGATGCCCGGAAGGCTTCGGGTGCCGGGGCGGCCGCGCCTGCCGGCGCCGGGGCCAAGGTGGCGCCGCCCGCGAGGAGCAGGGCCGCCAGGAGCGCGAGAGGGGACCTGCGGGGTCTGGTCACGAGTGCTTGCCTCCAAGGGAGTGAGGGGTGCGGAGCACGGCTGCGCCGAGCGGTACCAGCTGCACGGCGCCCCTCACCGGGGCCCCGGTCAGCAGGTCCGTGCCATGGGCACTGATCTCGACGGGCTTGTCCGCGTGGTTGAGGAGGAAGAGGTACGAGGCATCGGGGCCGGTGCGGACCGTGGCCTCGACGCCTTCGGGGACCGGCGCGCAGGAGGTGACGCCCGCTTCCGTGGGCGCGTGGGGGCCCACCACTGGACGTACATGATTCCGTCGGCGCCATGGGCCGCCACGGCTTGGGGCGACCAGAGGCGTTGCAGGCCGGGCTTCTTGGGGACGTTGACCGGCCGCCGGCTCACCGCCGAGGGGGTCTGTTCCCCCAGCAGCCAGGTCTGGCCGCGCTTGAGGGAGCGCATCAGGTCGTCGTTCAGGCCACGCGGGCGGTGAGGCGGTGGCGGTGGCCAGGTCGACGGCGATGTCGTGGGAGTGCAGCAGGCCGAGGAGCCGGTCGAGTCGGCCGAAGTCCCAGGTTTCCGGCTTCGGTTGGAGCCTGGCCCAGGAGAAGACGCCGACGGCGACCATGGTGATCCCGGCTTCCCGCATCAGCTTGGCATCCTCGGCCCACGTCTCCTCGGGCCACTGCTCGGGGTTGTAGTCGTCGCCGTACAGCAGTCCGGGAACTGCGGTCAGGTGGGTGCTCATCCCTTCACCGCCCCGCTGAGCAGGCCGGCCACGAACTGCCGCTGGAACAGCAGGAACAGTGCCATGAGCGGGAGCGTCGCGAGCAGTGAGCCGAGCATCAGGCCGGAGTAGTCGACCCGGGAGAGGCCGGTGAGGGTGTTGAGGGCGACGGGCACGGTGTATTTGTCCTCGGTGTTGAGCATGAGGAGGGGCCAGATGAAACTGTTCCAGGCCGCCGTGAACGTGAAGGTCACGAGCGCGCCGAGCTGCGGGCGCACGCATGGCAGCACGACGCGGTAGAAGGTGCGCAGCTCGCCGCAGCCGTCGATACGGGCCGACTCGATGAGTTCGTCGGTGAAGCCGACAAAGGCTTGGCGCATCAGGAGGATGCCGAAGGAGTTCGCCAGGAAGGGCAGGATCACCGCCTGGTAGGAGTCGATCCAGCCGAGGCTCGCCATCATCTGGAAGAGCGGGACGAGTAGCACCTGGAAGGGGATCATCATGGTCGCCAGTACGGCGGCGAGCAGCACACCCCGGCCTCGGAAGCGGTACTTGGCGAGTCCGTAACCGCACATCGCGGAGACGAGGGAGCTGACCGCGGTATGCACGACGGCGATGCCGAGACTGTTGAACAGGACCCGGCCGAAGCCGATGGACTCCTGGAGCCGGGCGAGATTGTCCAGGAGCTGTCCGCCGGGCAAGAGTGGCGGCGGCGAGTGGAACAGGTCGGCGGTGGAGTGGGTGGCGGCGGTCGCCATCCACAGGAACGGCAGGAGGCTGACCACCCCGCCGAGCACGAGCACGGCGCGCACGGCGAATCGGCCGAGGCGCCGGACGGCGGCCGGGTTGCTGCTCATCGGCGGCGCTCCCTTCCGAAGGCGAGGTACTGGAGCGCGGAGATCGCGGCGATCAGTGCGACGACCACCCACGCGATGGCGGCGGCGTAGCCGAAGTCGAACTGCTGGAAGCCGACTTTGTAGAGGTAGACGACGGGGGTGAGGGTGGCGTTGTCGGGGCCGCCTCGGGTCAGGACGTAGTTCTCGTCGAAGAGCTGAAGCGTGCCGATGGTGGAGGTGACGGCGCAGAACAGGATCACGGGCCGCAGCTGCGGCAGGATCACCCGCGTGTACGTGGTGAAGGTGCCGGCGCCGTCGAGGGCGGCGGCCTCGTACTGCTCCTTGCCGATGGACTGGAGGCCGGCGAGGAGGATGACGGCGTTGTAGCCGGTCCAGCGCCACGTGAGTGTGAGAATGAGGGAGATGCGTGCCCAGGTCGGGTCATTGAGCCAGTCGACCGGGCTGATCCCGACGGCACCGAGGATCTGGTTGACGAGGCCGTTGTCGGTCTTGAGGAGAACCTGAAAGACGACGGCGTACGCGACCAGCGTCGTCACCGCGGGCAGGAAGTGAAGCGCCCGCCAGGTGCCGCGGAAGCGCAGCCACGACTGGTTGAGGAGTGCGGCGAGGACCAGCGCGAGGCCGATCATCACCGGGACCTGAACGACGAGGATGAGCCCGGTGTTGAGCAGCGACTGGATGAACGCCGGGTCGTGGAGCATCCGCTGGTACTGATCCAGCCCCACCCAGTGCACGGCGCCGGCGTCCTCGGTGGTGAACGACTGGAGCAGGCTCGCGCCGAGGGGGTAGGCGAAGAAGAGGGCGAACAGTGCGGCGGCAGGGCCTGCGAAGATCCACCCCGACAGGTGGCCGCGGCGCCGGGGGCGGCGCACCGTGCCAGGTGCGCAGGCAGGAGCGACGCTGCGCTCGTGGGTGTTCACGGCGGTCACGGGGCTACCGCCACTCGCTTTCGGCCGGTTGCCTCGGCGAGTTGCCTGGCCGCCGAGGCGAGGGCGGCGCGTGGGTCTTTGCCGTGCAACATCACGCCGTTGACGGTGGAGATCACGATGTCCTTCTCCTTGGCGTCGTCCTTTGTGTACTCGACGGGCGGGATGTTCTGCGCGAGCCGCGTGAACACGGCGTTGGCGCGCTGCCCGCCGAAGTACTCCTGCTTCTCGCTCAGATACCCGTCCTCGAGTGCGGGCAGATAGGCGGGGAACAGTCCCTCGCGTTTGAGCATGGACACCTGGTTGTCCTTGTCGGTCAGCACGAAGCGGATGAACTGCCAGGCGAGCTCCGGGTGTTCGCTCTGCGTGGGGATACAGAGGGTGGACCCGCCGATGTTCGAGGTACGCACCCCGTCGGCGGTGAAACCGGGCAGCGGCACCACCCGGAACTTCCCGCTGAGCTCGGGCATTTCATCGGTGAGGGTGCCCGACCACCAGGCGGCGATGGGGGTCGTGGAGACCTTGCCCTCTTTGGTGGCGGTGACCAGTCCGTCCCAGTTCTTCTCGTAGTCGACGAGCTCCTCCTCGGCCAGCCGCTTCATCAGCGTCAGGGCCTGGACGGCCGCCGGGGTCTCGAGGGCAATGCGGCCGCCGAGGAATGAGGACTGCCCCTGCTGCTGAAGCAGCATCGGGAAGATCCCGGAGTCGGTCGGATCGTGGACGAGCAACTTGTGCCCGGTGGCCTTCTTGATACGCACGCCGGCGCGGACATAGTCGTCCCAGGTTTGCAGGGACGTGGGGTCGACACCCCCGGCCCGGAAGTGGTCGGTGCGGTAGTAGAGGGCGCACGGTCCGATGTCCCACGGGATCCCGAAGACCTGTTCCCCGCCCGTACGGCCGGTGACGGTGCGCCAGGCAGCGCGGGCGAAGTCTCCGCCGTAGCGACCGCCGAGGTTCGCCACGTCGTAGATGGCACTGGGGAAGTTGGCGGTGTACTGCGGCAGATAACTGCCCTCGATGGTGAGGATGTCGGCGAGCCCGGTGCCGCCGCGCAGCCCCACAGTGATCTTGTCGTAGGCGTTGTCGTAGCCGATGTCGACGACGTCGACGGTGACGCCCGGGTTCCGTTCCTGGAACGTACGGCCCAGCCGCTTGAGTGCGGCGGCGGCCACGTCCCACGACCACACGGTGATCTTCCCCGTGAGCTTCTTGGCCCCTCTCCTGCCGGAGTCGTCCTCGTCGTCGCCCAGCTTGCGCGGGTCGCCGTCCGCCCCGCCCGCGCCTCCCATGGCGCAGGATCCGAGCAGGGCGGATGCCGAGGCAGCGAGACCTGCGGCCACAACTCCCCGCCTGCCTGGTCGTGTTGACACTCTTGCCTCCCGACAGCTGAATGCCTAATGCTGTATTCAGAACACTGAATGACATGGCTGGCCGTCAAGAGGGCTGCACACACGTCCTTTGACCCACTGGCCCCGCCCACCGGCCCTCTGCCCAGAAGTCGGCCGCATCGGGCAGCCCCGCGACATCGCCCAGACTGTGGCGTTCCTGTCCTCCGATGCAGCGGCGTTCATCAGCGGAGCGATCACCCCGGTCGACGGCGCGGGTACCGCCTGACCAGCCGACCAGCCAGTAACGGATAATCGAGCGGGACCGAAGGGAAGGGCCGCCACACATGCCAATCGACAACCGACCGCTGCGTGAGCAGGTGAAGGAGGAACTGCTCAGGCGTCTCGGCAGCGGCACGATCGCGACGAACGAGACGATCAACGAGGTGGAGCTCGCCACTGAACTCGGCGTCAGCCGAACGCCGTTGCGCGAGGCGCTGATCACGCTGGAACGCGAGGGCGTCATCACCAGCGAGCGCGGCAAGGGCTTCCGGTTCACGCCGCTGAGTGCCCAGGAGTTCCGCGACCTGACGGCGATCGTTGCGACCCTTGAGGCGCTGGCGCTGGAGTCCAGCGACCCCGAGTACCTCACAAAGATCGCACCGCAGCTCCTGGAGGAGGCGCACGCCTTCTCCCTCCCGCAGGCCCCACACGACGTGATCGAGCGGTACGACGACGCATGGCACGACCTGCTCCTGTCGGGCTGCACGAACGAACGCTTGATGAAGCTGATCACGTCCCTGAAGGTCACGATGCACCGATACGAACGAGTGGCCCTCGGCGACCAGGACGTCCTGGAGCGTTCGGCCGTGGAGCATGAGCGCATCGCATTGTCCCTGCAGCGCGGGGACCTGGATGAGGCAGTCGTGGCGCTCAAGGAGAACTGGAACAGCGGCATGGACCGCATCCTGGAGCGCCTCACGGACTGAATCGCGCGGCAGGCGTGGCGGACGGTGGCGCGAACGGGGGGATGCAGACGCCGTCTGTGCCGCTCGAAAATAGAGTGGGATGCCTCAGCCGCGTATGGTCACGCCGTGGCGCGTGCGCAGTCGGCGCAGCTCCCACAGGGAGAGCCCGGTCACCGATAGGGGGCCGCCGAACAGGGAGCAGAACTGGGCCCACAGTGGCCCGTTGGGCATGCCGCTCCCGGTCAGGTTGAAGACGGCGATGATCCAGATCATCACCACGGTGAGCACGGCCGGCAGCGCGGCGTGCACATAGGCGGTGTTGAAGGCGGAGCGGGCGACGTAGGCCGAGGCCAGGAAGAAGAACGGCAGCCCCCACAGCAAGAAGGCGAGCGCGGGGACGGCGGCCACGAACAGCCACACCCCGTGCAGCCCGTGCAGCAGCGTGGTGCCCGAGACCACGTACGCCGAGGCGCCGAGGAGGGCCACGACCAGGATGTACCAGCCGACGGTCTTGGCCGGGACGCGGAGCCGGGAGCGCAGCAACCGCCGCCGCTCCGCAGGCGCGTAGCGGATGAAGAGAGTGATCACCACCGGTCCGCCGATGATGAGCAGGATCGGGGTCAGGATGAGTTGGCCGAGGCTCTGGTTGGCCTGGCCCTCCAGGCCGTCGTCCGACCCGTATGTGTAGTAGAGCGCGAGCGTCGCGAGGACGCCGAGCACCGTGCGGGTGATCTGAACGCGGTCGACCACGGGATCGTGGACACGCCCGCCGCCGTCCTGGTCGAACAGTCTCCGCGCGGCCCGGTGCACCGAGCGGAGCAGGGGGACCATCCAGACGAGGAAGGGCACCCGCCGGTACCAGCGTCGGCCCCTGGGCGCCGGCCGGTAGGGCCCGGGCGGCGGGGGCGGTGGCCCGTAGGGGTTCGGCGGCGGCCCGTACGGGTCGGGTGCCGGCGGCGGTCCCCAACGGTTGCCTCCCTGCCCGGGGTCGTTCGGCAGACCCCATCCCCCCGTTGCCATCACGGCTCCTCCTCGCCCTTGCGTTCGACCACACGATTTTCGCCAGTGGCCGGGAATTGTAGGGTACGAAGACGAACCGCGCCCTGCCCCGGAGCCAGGACCCTGTAGGCGCCAAGAACCTTATCCTTGCCGGTCATACGGCACGTCGGTCCCCCAGCACATCGATCCGGACACCGGACAGGCCCAGGTGGCCGCCGTCTCGGCGCTGATGTGGTGCCATTGGCTCGTCGCGACGTGAGAGGCGCCGACGCTGGTGGCTCAGTCGGCCCCCGGCCGCCGCCACAGGTCGATGGGTACGTGCCGTACCGCCCGCCCCGCCTCGTCGAGGATCCAGCCCATGCGTTTGGGATTGCCGAGCGTGAGGGAGCGGTCGGCCATAGCGATCTCCGGAAAGCGCTGGGCGATGTACGACTCCAGGCGCAGCACATCGGCAATGGAGCGCACCCAACTGTTGACCACCAGGTTGTGGTTCGAGGTGGTCGCCGCGCACATCCGCACCTCCGGCAGCGCGGCCAGTGCGGGGCCGACCCGGGCCAGCGCGTCGGAGGGCACGTTCGCGTGGAAGGTGGCGAACACCGGATACGGCGAGTAGGTGTGGGCCACCTCGCAGCGCGGCAGTGCGGCCCCGGTGCGCACCATCCACGCCACCCGGCGCCGCACCGTCGACTCACTCATTCCCGTACGCCGGGCCAATTCGCCGTATCCGGCGCGCCCGTCGGCGCCGAGTGCGAGCAGCAGTTCCCGGTCGGCCTCGGCCGGTGCGGGATCGACGTCACCCATGGCGAGGGGCGCCCCGGAGCGGACCGCATCGCGCTGCTCGCGGCTGATGGCGCGAATGTCCCAGCGGGAGCCCTCGGTGAAGAACCGGGTGACGATCCGGCTGTGCGTGGCACGCACCCCGGGCAGTCTCCCGAGAACCTCGGTGTGCAGCAGGGAGAGGTCGGCCAGCGAGTCCACCATGACGTTGAGGGACATGTCGTGGTGGCCCGCTGTGTGCTCGATGCTGGCGATCTGCGGTTGCTCGGCAAGCGCGGCCGAGATCGCTGGGATGCGGCCAGGTTCGCAGTCCACGCCGACGATGGCGACACAGTGGTGGTGGTTGACGAAGGCTCCGCCGTACGCGGTCACCCAGACCAGGCCCTGGGCACGCAGCCGTTCCCAGCGCCGGGCCGCCGTCACCGGGCTGACCTCGATGGCCCTTGCCACCCGCGCCCAGGGCGCACGGGGCGCGGCCTGGAGCGCATTGACCAGGCACAGATCCAGCTCGTCCAGCAAGCCGGTGGCGGAATCGGTCACTGTGGCATCTCTCCTGAATGAATTGTGCAGAAATCCATGGGGTGCACTCCGGGAGTTTCAAGCTCCTCGTGTGATTTGGCAACGCCTGCCGGCCGTCCGCCGCGGCCGACCCTGACATGTCTCGGAGTTCGCCATGTTCCTTCCGTGGTTGCTGACCGCCGTGCCTGTGGTGGCCCTGCTGTCAGCTGTCTGGCTGCCTTTCGTCAACGGACCGCACTTGTGGTTCGGCATGCCGTCCCTGCTGGTCTGGTCCGTCATCTGGGTCCTCGCCCTGACCCCTGCCCTCGCCTTCGTCGAGCGGCGCCACACTGCGCTCGCTGCCGGCGCCCGAAACCTCCAGGAGGAGCGCCGATGAACACCGTCCTCGTCGTCTGCGGCGTCGGCATAGTCGTCATCGGCCTACTCGGCTTGATGGGCCGTCGCAAGCCCGCTGCCAATCTTGAGGAGTGGAGCGTCGGAGGCCGTAACTTCGGAGCCCTGACCACCTGGTTCCTTCAGGCCGGGGAGATCTACACGACCTTCACGTTCCTGGGCCTCGCGGGCCTCGCCTTCAGCTCCGGTGTCGCGGTCGTCTACGCCCTGCCGTACCTGCCCATCGCCTACGTCGGCCTGTACGTCATCAGCCCGATCGTGTGGCGCATCGGGCGCGAACACGGCCATGTCACGCAAGGCGACTTCTTCGCCGACCGCTACCGCAGCCCCCTGCTCGGCACCGTTACCGCCGTCTTCGGCGTGCTCTTCCTGCTGCCCTATCTGCAACTACAGATCACCGGACTCGGCCTGGTCGTCGAACTCGCCACCGGCAAGGACAACGTCGGCACCGCCGCGATGATCCTCGCCTCGGTGCTCATCGTCGCCTTCGTGTTGTGGTCCGGCATCCACGGTGTCGCCAGGACCGCGTACTTCAAGGACGCTCTGATGTTGGTCGTCCTGATCGTCCTGCTCGTCGCTGTCCCCGCCCACTTTCATGGGGGGCTCGGCAACCTCGGCGGTGAACTGCGCGACCACCACAGCGAGCTGCTCAGCGTCCCGCACAGTGGCCCGCACGGCACCGTCTGGTTCTTCACCTCGATGCTCACCAGTCTGTTCAGCGTGCTGTTCATGACGATGCCGCACGGCTGGCCCGCGGTCATGGCCGCCGACTCCGAGCGCGCCCTGCGCAAGAACAGCATCTGGATGCCCGTCTACGGCGCCACCCAGGCCATCCCGATCATCGTCGGCTTTGTCGCGATCACCACGCTCTCGGTTCCCGTGAACGGGAACAACGGAGTCCTGCTCACCCTGGTCTCCGAGGCACTGCCCGCATGGCTCGTGGGCGTCGTGGCCGTCGCAGCGGCCGCCACTGCCATGGTCCCGGCCGCCGCCATCGTGCTCGGCATGTCGACCATGGTGGCCCGCAATGTGCTGCACGTACAGGACCGCCGTCGCGCGCTCATCGTCAACCACACCACCGTGGTGGCCGGCGTCGGGGTCGCTCTCGTCCTGGGTATCGCCCGGCCTGACGCTCTCGCCAACCTGCTCCTGCTCACCTACAGCGGCCTCGCCCAGATGGCCCCCGCGACGGGCGCCGCCCTGACCAGGCGCCCGTTGCTACGCGCACCGTCGGCGGGGGCGGGCATTGTCACCGGTGAGGCCGTCCTCATCTGGCTGACCTTCGGCGGCGTCTACGACGGTCCGGTCAGCAGCGGTCTCATCTCCCTGGCGGCCAATGTCCTGGTGGCAGTGGTGACCGAGGCGGTCTTGCGCCTGTGGAGCAGCCGTGCCGCCGAGGAGGAGCGGGAGGGCCCGGTGCCGGCCCCGACCCCCGCGCGCTGATCTTGCAGTCCCTTCCCGAAGACACACCGTCATGAGCGACCGTCCGCCGGACGTCGCCACACCACCGCACCGCCCCCCGTTCCCGTCCGGCCGCCGTCCTCGCCGACCTGTCCAGCCGCACGGGAACGGGGAACAAGAAGGAGACCCAACGTATGACCGCCGCGACCCACAGGCAGCACGGCCCCGCCGCCTCCCCCACGCCTGTTCGCATCGTCCGGGCTCGCCGCATCACCACCCTGGACGGCGAGGCCGACACTCAGGTCCTCGCCACCGTCGGCGAGCGGATCGCCGCAGTCGGCGAGGCAGCCGAGGCGTACACGGCACTGCCGGGCGCCGAGACCGTCGATCTGGACGACGCCCACCTGGTGCCCGGTTTCCACGACGCGCACTGTCACCCCATGGAGGTGGCCAATGCCGCTCTCCGCCTCGATCTGGGCACGGGCGACGGGACCCCCCGGGAGCGGCTCGCGGCGCGAGTGGCCGCCACCGAGCCGGGCCGATGGATCGTCGCCCAGGGCTACAACCCCGCCACCGACCCCGAAGGCCGCCTCGACCGCAGCGCGCTCGACGCGATCACCACCCGCCACCCGGTCCTGGTGATCCACTTCTCGTTTCACATGGCGGTCGCCGGTTCCGCGGCCCTGACGCTGACTGGTCTGCACGACGACAGCGGCCCCCAGACCGGCGGCGACCTGGGCCGCGACAGCACGGGCCGACTGGACGGCTGGCTCTACGAGCGGACCTGGTTCGACCAGCTCTACCGTGCTTCCGGCGAACCCGCCCTGCTACCGCAGGCAGCGCCCGAAGCCCTGCTCGAACCGCTGGCCGACGTTTTCACCACCTACCACGCGGCCGGCGTCACCTCCGTCTGCGACGCCGTGACCACCCCGGCCGCACTGCGCACCTATCAGCACATGCGCGAGCGCGGCCGCCTGACGATGCGGGTGGGCGTCCTCCTGTGGCATCGCTACGCGGACGCCCTGCGCCACGCGGGCCTGCACGCCGGATTCGGCGACGCGTGGCTGCGCATCGTCGGCGCCAAGATCATCATGGATGGCGCGCTGGCCGGGGGCACCTGCCTGTGCCGCGACCCCTACCCGGCCGAGACCGGGTCCGACAACGGAATCCAGCTCCTGGACGAGAACGAGCTCGCCGACGCAGTTCTCGCCCTGCACGCGGCGGGCCTGCGCGTGGGCGTCCACGCCAACGGCGACCTGGCCGTCTCCCAGGTCCTCGACGCCATTGAGGCGGCCCGCGCCGCTCACCCCGAGCAGCGGATCAACCACCGCATCGAGCACTGCTCCCTCGTCGACGAGAAGCTGGTCCAGCGGATCCGCGCCGCAGAGGTCACCCCGGTGCCGTTCGGCGCATTCGTCCACGGGCACGGCTCCAAGCTGCGCCGCTACTACGGTGACGCGCGCGCCGCACGGGTCAGTGACCACCGCTCCTTTCTGGACGCCGGCGTCGTCGTCGCGGGCTCGTCCGACCACCCGGCGGGTCCCCTTGAGCCGCTGCTCGCCCTCCAGACGATGGTGACTCGACGTACCAGCGAGGGCGATGTCCTCGGCGCAGACCGGGCCCTGACGGTCCGTGAGGCGCTGGGCGTCTACACCACCGGCTCCGCGCGCGCCACGGGCGAGTCCCACCTCAAGGGCCGTATCGCTCCCGGATACCTGGCTGACTTCACCGTGCTCGGCCAGGATCTGTTCGCCACCGCCCCCGACGCCCTGGCGGCCGTTCCGGTGCGCGCCACGTGGGTGGGTGCTCGTCAGGTCTGGTCGAACGGCGACGGGTGAGCGCCACGGTGGCGCGCGGGGCCCGGCCGCGCAAGAACATCGCTCACGTGGTGTGGTCGCGTTCGGGTGCTGGGTCTGTGCCGTGCTCCTTGAGGGTGTTCCACGCGGTGCCGGTGGCCACCTTGATGGCGGCGGCGAGTTCGCTAGCTGGAACTCTCCTGCGCAAGCCGTAACACCAGGGTGCGGATGGAAGGTACGGTGCGGTGTTGTCCCGGTCGTTTGGGTCGGGAAGCCTTGGCGTGGCGGCCCCCACCCCTCCACGCGGCCGTGACCATGGCGCGCGACTCCATTCCGTGATGTCAGGTCTTGCGCAGGTCGGGGGCGGGGACGCCGATGAGCAGGCGGCGCAGGGCGTCCCAGGCGGTGCGTATGGCGCGGGTGACCGCGGGCGAGTCGCTGCCCATGATCCGTGCCCACGCCCCGCAGTCGTCGGGCAGGACGCTCACGCCGCAGGCGAGCCCGGTGGTGAGCAGAGCCGCGTGCAAGGTGTCGGCGACCTGCGCCGCGGGGGCCAGCGGGGTGACCGCGTAGAGCGTTGCCATCAGGTCGTGGCCGCCGAACACCGCCGGTCCGGTCACCGAGCCCGGCTCGTGCGGATCCAGGCGGACGGTGTCCACCACCAGCAACTCACCGTCGGGGCGCGTGATCTCCAGGTCGCTGAACAGCAGGCGGTAGGCGTGCCGTTCGCCCCTGCCCAGTCGGCCTGCCGCGATCGTCTCGCCCAGCAGCACGGTGGCCGTGGGGTCGGCGGTGACGCAGGTGTGCTGGTAGAAGCGTGCGTCGCGGTACGGGATCAGCGGGTCGGGCAGGTACTCGACGTAGCTGCGGGCTCCGGCGGTGAGGTGGACGACCTGGGTGGCGTGGTCGAACTCCACGCGGTGCAGCTTGGTGGCGGCCTGGGTGGTCAGGTGTACGGCGGTGTCGGGGCCGCAGTCGATGTCCATGCGGTTGCGGTCGGCCTGGACGATGCCGCCGCCGGTGGACATCAGATAGGTCACCGGCATGTCGGGCCGCTGCGGGTCCACGTACAGCGGACGCATGATCTGTAGCGGTGACTTCTGGTAGCGGTCGACGAGTTCGGTGCGGTCGCCGACCCGCGCGTAGCGCAGTTCGAGCAGGCCGACCTTGCCGGGGCGCCCGGCGGCCAGGGTGTCCGGGGTGCCGGTGAGGTCGAGTATCCGGGCCGGTACCCGCCGGGGTTCGTAGTGTGCGGGGTCCAGCCGCGCGGGCGCTTGGGTCATACGGACGTCGCCTCCTGGCCGGCCTGCTGGGCGGCCTCGTGGGCCAGGAGGAAGTCGGCGATGGTCTCCAGGCCCTCTCCGGTCAGGGAGTTGGTGAGCACCACCGGACGCCCCTGCCGGACGTGATGGGCGTCCGACTCCATCACGGCCAGGTCGCACCGTACGTACTGGGCGATGTCGATCTTGTTGATGACCAGCAGTTCGCACTCGGTGATGCCCGGGCCCCGTTTGCGGGGCATCTTGTCGCCCTCGGCGGTGTCCAGCACGAACAGGAAGAGGTCGACGAGCGCCGGGCTGAAGGTGAGCGTCAGGTTGTCGCCGCCGCTCTCGAAGAGCAGCGTGTCCACCTCGGGGAAGCGTTCCAGGATCTCGTCGGCCGCGGCCTGGTTCATCGTCGGGTCGTCCCGGACCGCGGTGTGCGGGCAGGCGCCGGTCTCGACGCCGACGATCCGGTTCGGGGCCAGGATCCCGTCCAGGGTGCGGCGCACGTGGGCGGCGTCCTCGGAGGTGTAGATGTCGTTGGTGATCACGGCAGGGGTCCGGCCGCGTCCGATCAGTACCGGGACGAGTGCCTCGATCAGCGCGGTCTTGCCGGAGCCGACCGGCCCGGCGATGCCGACGCGCAGCACGCCGTCCTTGGGACGCTGAGTGAACTCGTCGTGGTCGTGGTGGTGGGAGCCTCGGACCTGTGTGGGGTCGTGCATGATGATCCTTGTCCAGAGTGGTGTTTTCGCGAGTGGTGTTCTCGCGGTGGTGGCGGGCAGGAGCCGGGCCGGACTGCTCGCACTAGCTCGCGAACAGCCGGGCTTCGGCGCGCTCGTGGCGGCCGGCCATGACATCGGCCATGGGGACGCATCCCCCGAGGTCGGCCAACTCCCTGTCGAGCGCGGCCGCCACGGTCTCCTCGATCACGGGAGCGGCCGACACACCGATCCGCCAGTTCCCCGCGAAGAGCCCGACGGCGAACAGCAGTCCGGTCCACGGGCTCGCGCTCAACGCGACCTGGGCGATGCCCCGCAGCTGCATCCGTTGGCATGCCTCCTCCTTCAGGTCGCGTTCAGGGTCCGGGAACACCTCAAGGCGGCGACACTCACTGAATTCACGGCGAGTCGCCACTTGATCAACAACTTGTTGGAGGCTACATCTGGACCCGGCACCCAAAGCCCGCCAGCATGAAGTGACAGCCTGAACACGCCCTGATATCACCGCAGATGAAGAGGAGGCGCGGGCGGGCCGGAGCGGGAAGACCTTGAGCTTGAATGGGGAGTCTTGGGCTGCCCTTGGCATTTTCCGGATGAAGAATCGACCAAAGAGTGGGACTGCCGGGTGAGTCCACGTACCTCCTCGGGCTGCCCCAAGGAGGCGCCTCAGCCTGGTGCCCGCCGGGAAGTCGTGTCGCGCACCGCGGCCGTGGACGGCATTGACTCCGGTGTGTCCTCGGGGGGGCGTTCGGCGGCGATCGTGAGCTGTTGGGCCAGGTCTTTGAGGGACTGGCGCAGTTGATCGGGACTGCGGATGGTGAAGGGCCATTCCAGGGAGGCGAGCAGGTGAGCCATGGACTCCAGTCGTTGGACCTGCGCGCGCAGCAGTACCCCGGCGGGTGTGGCGGTGAGGGTGGCGATCGTGCGCGGCAGCCGGCGCGAGATGTCGTCGACAGGGCCATCGATCAGCACCTCGACCTGCCATAGGGAGGGTGTCCGGGCCAGGGATGCGGTGAGGTAGGTAACCGGGTCGAAGTCGTCGGGGGCGGTGAAGGTGTCGGCGCTGGGAGTGGCGGATTCGATCCGGTCCATGCGAAAGGTGCGCAGGCTGTCACGGAGGTGGTCGTGGCCGACGAGATACCAGCAGCCGACGTGGAAGATCACGCCGTAGGGATCGACGTCGCGCTCTGTGTGTTCCTGGTGCCAGGAACGGTAGTGCAGGCCGACGGTACGAGCGGAGCGGCATGCCTGTGCCAGGGTCAGCAAGATGCCTGTCTGGGGGGCCTGTGCGAGCACGGTGCCGGCGGTGAAGGACAAGGTGTCGCGCATGGCGGCGAGTGGTTCACGCAGCGCGTGGGGGAGCACTCGTTCGATCTTGGCGAGGGCGCCGGCGCCGGCTGGGGCGGTGGTGCTCATGCCCAGACGTTCGCCGGCCAGTAGGCCCAGCATGACCACGAGGGCTTCTTCGTTGGTGAGCATCAGAGGTGGCATCCGGTAGCCGCGGGCCAGTCGGTACCCACCGAATCGGCCTCGGACGGACTCCACGGGTATGCCCAGCTCGCGCAGGCGCGCCGCGTAGCGCCGCACGGTGCGGACGTCGGTCCCCAGACGGTCGGCCAATTGCGTGCCGGTCAGCCCTGGGTGTGTCTGGAGGAGCTCCAGCAGAGCCAGTACGCGCGTCAAGGGGTATGACATGGATCACTCGTGGATTCAGGGCGGAAACTGTCCTGTATGGACTCTACTCTCGCCTCAACCCCTTAAATCCAAGGAGAATCCGCATGGCTACCTTCGTACTCGTTCCCGGCGCCTGGCTCGGAGCTTGGGCATGGGAGGACACCGCCCGTGCGCTGAGCGAGCGAGGCCACGCGGCGCTGCCGGTGACACTGACCGGCCTGGGCGAACGATCCGACGTTGCCACCCCGGAGGTGGGACTGGACACTCACATCGACGACATCACCGCGTTCGTCATGGAACAGGACCTGCGGGACGTCACCCTCGTGGCGCACAGCTACGCGGCGGTCCCCGTCACCGGCGCTGCGGGCCGCCTCGGGCCGCGGCTGGAGCGCGTGGTCTATCTCGACAGCGCTCCCTTCACCGAGGGCACGCGCCTGCTCGATGTCATGCCGGAAGATGTCGTGGACCAGCTGCGCGAGCAGGTTGCCGAGCACGGAGGCGGATGGCGGCTCCCGTTGCCGCCGTTCGGGCTTCTCGGCACATTCAGCAGCATCGAAGGGCTCGACGAGGAGCAGCGCGACCTCCTGCGCGCCCGTGCCACGCCCCAGCCATTCCGCACCTTCGAGCAGCGGCTCACCAGCCCCGCTGAGTTCGGCCCCGACGTGGACCGTGTGGTGGTCGCCTGCAACGACGCCAAGGCTCTGCTGGATGCCGCGCTGCCGACGCTGGCCTTCCTCAACCAGTCACCGTGGCGGCACTTCCATCTGCCCACGGGGCACTGGCCCATGCTCTCCAGGCCCGTCGAACTCGCCGATACCCTCGACGAAGTCGTCTCTTCCGTACGCTGATGGGCATGTCGCGCTCGTGTGAGCGGCGCAAGTGAGCTGTGGCGATGCTTCTCGCTCAGGCAGCCTGGCGGTACTGATCACCCAGCGCGTCGGCGTACACCTGAACGTGCCGCACAGCCACTGTGCACCGCGGAGGGTGTGGGGTTCCGCGACATCGGCCCTGACGTTCCTCCTACGCCACCCGTGGGCATCGTCAACGGTTTGCCGACGCTCAGCCGACGTGAACGTGAGGCCGACGGGCTCGGTTGGGTTCGGCTTCGCGGAGGACTTCCCGGGTCACGGGGGCGACCTCGCCCTGGCCGAACAGGAAGAACCGCAGGAACTGGGCGAAGGGACTGCCCTCGGTCCACTCGAAGTAGATGTGCGGCCTGCACCCGGTCTCATCCCGCACGTGCAGCAGCAGGGCGGCCAGCGAGTTGGGGATGCTGGAGCCGTCGAGGGTCAGGACACGGTAGCGGCCGTGCAGCACCTCGCCGCGGACCCGGACGGCCGTTTCGAAGTCGGAGGGGTCGCGGACGGTGACCTCGACGAAGATGAGGTCCTCTGCTGCCGGGATGTCGTTGTCGGCCCGTATCTGGTGGATCTTGTCACGGTACTCGTCCGCGTCACGGTTGTCGGGCTCGTTGGCGATGAACCGTATACGGCGGGTGGCGGTGTCACGGACGAAGCGCTCGGCCATGTCATCCAGCTCCATGTCGGTGACCCGCAGCTCGAAGGCGCGGGCGAGCCGGGACAGCAGGGACACCGCGATGATGCCCGCGATGAAACACGCGCCGATCTTCACACCGTCGGGGCGTTCCACGACGTTGACCGCCGTGGTGTAGAGGAAGACCACGGAGATGGTCCCGAAGGCGATGGTCCAGCCCCGCTGCCGGGCGCGCCGGGCGGCGATGGTGACAGCGACGGCCGCGGAGGTCATCAGGACCAGCACACCGGTGGCGTAGGCGCCGCCCTGGGCGTCCACATCGGCGTCGAAGAGCCAGGTGACCAGGAAACCGATCAGGGTGAAGACGAGCACCATGGGACGGACCGCGCGGGCCCAGTGCGGTGCCATGCCGTAACGGGGCAGATAGCGCGGCATGAGGTTGAGCAGTCCGGCCATGGCGGAGGCGCCCGCGAACCACAGGATGCCGACGGTCGCGGCATCGTAGACGCTGCCGAACACCGAGCCCAGGTAGTGGTGGGCGAGATAGGCCAGGGCGCGTCCATTCGCCTGGCCGCCCGCTTTGAACTCGTCCTGCGGGATGAGCAGGGTGGTAATGAAGCTGGTGCAGATCAGGAAGCCGCTCATGATCACCGCGGCAGTGGTGAGCAGCTTCCGCGTGTCCCGGATCCGGCCCGTGGGCCGCTCCTCGGTGTCGCCGGGATCGCCCTGGACGTGAGGCATGACCGCCACGCCGGTCTCGAATCCGGACAGGCCGAGGGCGAGCTTGGGGAAGACCACCAGCGCCAGACCGACCATGATCAGGGGGTTGCCGTGCTCGGCGGTCAGCGCCTGTGACCAGTCGGTGACGACGTGGGAGGCGGTGGCCACGTGCCACAGGCCGACGATCACCACCACCGCGTTGAGCGCGAGATAGACACCCACCAGAGCCACGGCCACGCCGATGGCCTCGGTGAAGCCCTTGAGGAAGACGGCGCCGAGCAGGGCGACCAGACCCATGGTGATGGCGACCTCATGGCCGTGCAGCGTGCTGGTGAAGTGCGGGTTCTCCACCAGGTGGGTGGAGGCGTCGGCCGCCGAGAGAGTGATCGTGATCAGGAAGTCCGTGGCGGCGAAGCCCAGCAGCGTCAGCACGAAGAGCTTGCCCTTCCAGAACGACAACAGCCGCTCCAGCATCGCGATCGAACCCTCGCCGTGCGGGCTCTCCTTGGCCACCCTCCGGTACACCGGCAGCGCCCCGGCCAGCGTCACGGCAACCAGGACGAGCGTGGCGATGGGGGAGAGGAGCCCGGCGGCCAGGGCGGCGATGCCAGGTTGATAGCCGAGCGTGGAGAAGTAGTCCACACCGGTCAGGCACATCACCCGCCACCATCGCTGCCCCCGGCGCTCCTCGGAGGGCTGGGCGTGCGGTCCCGGCCGGCGCCTGGCCATGTCGGTCAGGCCCTCCAGCAGCCAGGACCGGAGGCGGCCACCGGTGCGGTTCTCCGGTGGGGTCCCCACATCGGTGGCGGTGGCCATCGTGCACTCCTGTCACATGCAAAGAACAAGCCGCTGAAAGAACAGCCTGGACAGCGTAAGTGCCCGTATCCGGCATCTCGAGGCCAGGGGGCTGTAGTGACGGAACGCTTTCAGCAGGTCACAGGTGTGGCTGTGGTGTCTCGGCGTCGTGCTGTCCGGGCCCGGCCGCCCGCGGCTGTGCCGCCGATGCCGCCGCACGCGCCTTCGCCGCGGCGCAGCAGCCGGAGAAGGCTCACCGTGCCCTCGAACAGGAGCGCGCCGCCGTGGCACCACTCACGGCAAGACGCCTGTCACCAACGTCCGCGGACGACATACCTAGTTCGGCTGGCCGATCGGCCGGACCACCAGCGTGTTCACGTCCACGCCGCGTGGCTGGGAGATCGCCCACACGACGGTGTCCACCAGGTGCTCGGCGGAGATCATCGCGCCCGCGGCGTCGGCGCCGCCGGGGCGGTCGTCCCAGAACGGCGTCCGCATCCGGCCCGGCGCGATCAGTCGCGCCTGGGGCGGCAGCGCGCTCGCGTCCGTCCCCGGCGCGCAGTGCGGGACCACAGCAGGCTGACCGCTCCGGGATCGGCTGTGACCTGCTCCAGGTCTTCGGCTATATCGGCGATGACCGTGTTGTCAGCCGGCCCGGCCCGCTCGGCCTCGACGAACCGCCCGATCACCACCTCGGTCGCCCCAGGGCCTGGACACCGGGCGCGGGGTAATGCCGGGCCGGTTCACCCGGAGAGGAGGCTTTCGGTGAAGCCCGCGAGCAGGGCGGCCAGGCCCACCTCGAAGGCGCGTTCCGCGCGTTCCGCGCCATGGGGTGCCGCCTCCAGGGCCCTGGCCAGTTCAGGGGCCTTGGCGTCGTCGGGGATCTCCCACATGACTGCGGGGGCGGCCAGGTCCAGCGCGGAGCCGATGATGAAGTTCTCGATCGCGGTCACGACACTCAGGGAGTCCTGGTCGGAGAAGCCCGCGTCGTGCAGCATGGCGATCACCCGCTCGTACGCACTGATGGTGAGGGGCGCGCGGACGGTGGTGGTGGCGAGGATGGGCACGAGGCGCGGATGGGCGGCGAACGCCGCGCGGTAGGACCGGGCGAAGTCGGCCGTGTTCGCCTGCCAAGGGCGCTGGTCGAGTTGGTCGAGCCCGCCGAATTGGCCGAAGTCCATCTCCTCGACGACCTTCTCACGCAGCAGTTCGATGACGCCTGCACGCCCGTCGACGTGGTGGTAGATGGAAGAGGTCTGCACGTTCAGCGATCGGGCGATCGCGGGCACGGTGAAGTCCCCCGTCTCGTCAACGATCGCCATAGCGGCGTTGGCGATGCGTTCGCGGTCCAACAGCGCTACGCGCGGCCTGGCCATCGACAGTCCCCTCCTCGCGGGTCTTTTCTGTGGACTCTTCCTTCCCCCTGCTGCATATGTTAGCTTGCATTTATCTAAATCGAAACGATTTAGATAAAGTTACCAGCGCCCTTGGATCGGCGCCCGCTCACCCTGGACCCTGCGATGGACGTCACCAGGACAGATTCCCCCCACACCGCCCCTACTCCGCACCAGGTGCTGCGCGGCAACATCGGCACGGGTGGCATCGCCGGCCCCGTCTCGAGGCGCGTCGCCCACCCGCATTCCCCTCGGCCCGCCGGAGCCCCGCAGCCGCTGCGTCGCCCGGCCGCCACCCGCGCCGGCGGCCGGTACACCTCCTGGCCCGTGGGCTGCGATCTGGCCGAAGTCGGTCGCGTCCGGCACCGGGTCACCGCGCAGCTGCACGACTGGGGCCTGGAAGAAGACCTCACCGACACCGTGGAGCTCCTGGTCAGCGAGCTGGTCACCAACGCCCTGCGCTACGCCCCCGGCCCTGTCCGGCTCAACATACGGGTCCTTGGGTCCTCCCTGCGGTGCGAGGTCGAGGACACCAACCCCGCCAGGTCGCAACGCCGCACCGTCGCCTTGGACGCCGAAGGCGGTCGCGGCACGGTACTACTCGACGCGCTCACTGAAGCCTGGGCAAGCACCAGCACCCCCACCGGCAAGACCACCTGGTTCACGCTGGCGCTTCCCGACACCCGGAAGAGCCGTCCGCGCACCGCTCGCTGAACTCATGAGGAGCCCCGGGTAATCGACAACGGCCACCGCCACGAGCTGCGGTGCCGCCTCGACGCCGAGACCCCTGAGTCACGCGGCGGCTCGACAGCGGCGGCGCGTGGCGGTAGCGAGAAGTGGTCCGCACGTTGAGTGCTCGGGCGATCGCGGGCACGGTGAAGTCTCCGATCTCGTCTCTCGTCAACGATCGCCATAGCGGCGTTTCGCGGTCCAGCGGTGCTGTGCGGGGCCTGGGCGCCGCCCGTCCGTCCACCACGTGACGTTTTCGAGACCCCCGGGCTCTTCCCCTCCGGTGTCGCACCGGTTAGCTTCCGTTATCTAAACCGAAACGGTTTAGATAAATGTGCCCGCGGATCGGGCGCCCGCCTCCCCCCTGACCCTGCGATGGGAGTCGCCATGACTGATTCCTCCCTCACCGCCGCTGCTCCGCCCCAGGCGCTGCGCGGCAACCTTGGCACGGGTGACATCGCCTTCTTCGTGATCTCCGCTGCGGCGCCCCTGACCGTCATGGCCGGGATCGCCCCGGTCGCGATCATGTCCGGAGGCATCGGCGCACCCGCCGCCTACCTGTTCGCCGGTATCGCACTGGCTGTCTTCTCCGTCGGCTTCACCACGATGGCGCGCAACGTCGACGCAGGCGGTGCGTTCTACGCCTACATCACCCGAGGCATCGGCAAGCGGACCGGCATCGCGTCCGCATGCCTGGCCGTATTCGCCTACAACGCCTTGCAGATCGGCCTGTACGGGCTGTTCGCGACCGCCACCCAGGCCACCGTCCAGAGCCTTGTCGGCCTCGACATCCCGTGGCCGGTCTACGCGTTCGCCGCGATTGCCCTGGTCGCCCTCGCCGGCTACCGCAACATCGACTTCGGCGCGAAGCTCCTCGGGGTCCTGCTCGTCGCCGAGACCGGCATCCTCGCGCTCACCGACGCCGCTGTCGTCGTGCAGGGCGGAGCGCATGGCCTGGAGCTGTCGTCGTTCGCCCCCACGAACGCGGTCAGCCCCGGCACCGGGAGTCTCCTCGCGTTCGCGTTCGCGGCGTTCATCGGCTTCGAGTCCACGGCGATCTACCGCGACGAGGCCCGCGACCCCAAGCGCACCATCCCCCGTGCCACCTACATCGCCGTCGGATTCCTCGCTCTCTTCTACGCCTTCACCTGCTGGACCATCGTCGAGGCGGTCGGCGCCGACCAGGCCGTCCAGATCATCGCCAAGGACCCGACGTCCGTGGTGTTCAACGTGGCCGACCAGTACGTGGGCAGCTGGGCCGCGAACACCATGTACGTGCTGATCATCAGCAGTGTGTTCGCCGCGCTTCTGGCCTTCCATAACGCGATCAACCGGTACACCTTCAGCCTGGCTCGGGAAGGCATCCTGCCCGCCCGCCTCGGCCGCACGCACCCCAAGCACTGCTCCCCGCACACCGCCGGCGCCGTGCAGACCGCACTCGCCGTCCTGGTCGTCGCCGCGTTCGCAATCGCCCACGCCGACCCCTACCTCCAACTGCTGATCTGGGTGAACACCCCCGGGGTCATCGGAATCGTGCTGCTACAGGCCCTCACGGCACTCGCTGTCCCGCTGTACTTCAAGCGCACCGCCTACAAGGAAAGCCTGGTGCGCACCACGGTGGTGCCGGCCGTGTCCGCGGTCCTCATGGCAGGCGCGCTCTACCTGATGATCAGCAAGATCGTCCTCCTCACCGGCGCGTCGGCCACCGTGAACAGCGTCCTGGTGGGCTGCGTCCCCGTCGTCCTCGTCGCCGGGTATGCCGTCGCCGCCGTGGTCCGTTCGAAGCGCCGCGAGGCCTACGACAACCTCGCCCAGCCGCGCGGGGCTCTCACCCCCGAGCCCCCCGCAAACACAGCGAGCACAGCGAGCTGACCCGCGGAGCCCGCACCACTTCGGTCCGGGCCACCCGGCCCCCACCCCACGCTGCCCCAGCCCCGCCACCCCGACCTCGTTGATGTGAGGAGCCGCACCATGCCGCAGGCCGACACGATCGTCCTCGCCCACCGCGTTCACACCCTCGACCCCGACAAGCCCGGCGCAACCGCCGTCGCCGTCGCCGACGGCCTGATCACCGCCGTCGGCGACCACCACGACATCCGCGACTGGCGCGGCACGCACACCGAGATCATCGACCTCGAGAACTGCTACCTCACCCCTGGCCTGATCGACGGCCACACCCACCCCGTCATGGGCCTCGACCTCGCCACCGGTATCGATCTGTCCACCGTCGCCACTCTCGACCAACTGCGCGACCTCCTCGCGAAGGCCGCCCAGTCCACTCCCCGCGGCGGCTGGGTCACCGGCTTCGGCCTCGAACACAGCGCCTTCGACGGCACCCCCATCACCGCAACAGCCATCGACAACGCGCTCGGCGACGTCCCCGCGCTACTGGGGCTGTACGACGGGCACTCCGCGCTCGCGTCCACCACAGCCCTGCACCTGGCCGGCGTCACCGGCCCCCGCGACTTCCCCCAGCGCTCCACCATCGTCTGCGACCCGGACGGCCGACCCACCGGACACCTCCTGGAAGCGGCCGCCATGGAACTCGTCCACCGCATCGTCCCCCGCCCCGACAAGGCCCAGCGCCGCGCCCAACTGCGCGCCCTCCTCCATGACATGGCATCCGTAGGCCTGACGGGCGGGCACGTCATGGACTGCGAAGGCGACACCCTCGACCTGCTCGCCTCACTCGAGGAGGAAGACGGGCTGCCACTGCGGCTGCGCCTGGCGCCGTGGTGCAGCCCCGGGGCCACCGACGACGAGCTCGACAGCCTGATCCACGACCACGGCCGGCACGGCCGGAACTGGCAGCTCGGTGCCGTGAAGTTCTACATCGACGGAACCGTCGAAGGCGGCACCGCGTGGCTCGAACACGCCGACTGCCACGGGCAGGGCACCGAATCCTTCTGGCGCGACCCCTCCGCATACACGCGCGCCGTGCACCGTCTCGCGGCCGCGGGCGTCCAGACCGCCACCCACGCGACCGGCGACGCCGGCGTCCGCCACGTCCTCGACACCCTTGAAGGCGTCGACACCCGCTCCGTCATGCATCGCATCGAGCACATCGAATCCCTGCCCCTGGAACACACCGGGCGCTTCGCCAAGCTGGGCGTCGCCGCCTCGATGCAGCCAACCCACGCCGCCTACACCCGGGCCGATCACACCGACGAGTGGTCCCGCCGACTCGGGAACCAGCGCGCGAATCGAGCCTGGTGCACCGGCGACATCCACGCCACCGGTGCCACCCTCGTCCTCGGCTCCGACTGGCCCATCGCCCACTACGACCCGCGGGAGGTCCTCGCGACCGCACGCCTGCGCCGCCTGCCCAGCCGTCCTGACGCCGCCCCGGTCGCACCCGGGCAGGCACTCGCCGCGCTCGCCGCGCTCCATGGCATGACCACGAACCCCGCGAAAGTCGCCGGAGAGCAAGCGTCGACCGGGCGTATCGCCCCCGGCTACCGAGCCGACCTCACCGTGTTCGGCGCGGACCCGGTGCACGCCCCCGCGGACGAACTCGCCGACGCGCCCATCGCGCTGACGATGCTCGGCGGCAACGTCACCCACCGCGCCTGAGACAAGCGGGGTATCGATCTGGCGACCAGCGTGCCGTGGTGGCCCGCGCCTACAGCGCCCGGACATCGACGGCCAGCGTGCCCGCCTCGGTGGTGTCGCGCATGGTGGCGATCACGTGCCAGCCGCTCTGCGCGGCGGCGGCGACGGTGGTGGCCAGGCCGATGCCGGAGGAGGACCGCGATCATCGACCGGCTGGAGTCACGCGGACTGGCCGAGCGCAGTCTCGATCCGGGCCAAGCCGGTTGAGCCGCGGCCGAGGACGGAGACGAGGACGCATGGCCTGCGGATCGGAACCCGGTCCGCAGGCCATGCGCACCCGGCACGCGCATGCGAGCCGAGGCCCGGAGGTCAGCGGTCGCGGCCGGTGCCGCTGCGCGGTGTGTCCGCGGCAGGGCTCGGGTGGCCGGAGCGGGCGGTGTCCTCGGTGTCCGGCGTGGGCTGCGGCGTCCGCCCGGCCGTGAGATCCGCTGCCGACCAGCTGCCCATCAGGCGCAGGGCCTGCGCGGAGGGGCTGCCGGGCTCGGCCGTGTAGAGGTAGAGGGCCTGGTCCGGGTCGTCCGGCAACGTGAGCGACTCGTACTCCAGGGCCAGTTCGCCGACGAGGGGGTGGCGGTAGCGCTTGGTGCCGTGGGTGTACGCAAACACGTCGTGATCGGCCCACCACTGGCGGAAGTCCTCGTCGTGCACGGACAACTCGCCCACCAGCTCGGTGAGACGGGAGTCGTGCGGGTGGCGCCCCGCGTACAGGCGCAGGGCCGCCACGGTGCCACGGGCAGCGGTCTGCCAGTCGCCGATCAGGTCGCGGGCGGCGGGGTCGAGGAAGAGGAACCGGGCGAGGTTGCGGTCGCGGTGCGGCAGTGCGTCGAAGTCCGTGTACAGGGCCTTGGCGAGGGCGTTGGCGGCGAGCACGTCCAGCCGGTGGCCCATGATCATCGCGGGGGTGTCGGTCAGGGAGTCGAGGAGCCGGAGCAGTCCGGGGCGTACCCGCTGCGGCGGCACGGGGCGGCGACGGCCCGAACCCGGCCTGGGGCGGGCCAGGTCGAACAGGTGGGCCCGCTCGGCCTGATCCAGGCGCAGTGCGCGGGCCACGGCCTCCAGCACCGACGCCGAGACATTCGGGTTGCGCCCGCGCTCCAGCCGTACGTAGTAGTCGACGCTGATCCCGGCCAGCCGTGCCACCTCCTCGCGGCGCAGCCCCGGCACCCGGCGCCGCCCGGCGGCGTCCGGACCCAGACCGGCCTCGCCGGGACTGACCCGGGCCCTGCGTGAGTGCAGGAAGCCGCGCAGCTCACGGTTGGGCTCGCGCCCCGCTGACGTGCTCATCGCTCCAGGATAGGGCGGGGTGCGCCCGCCGCCGGGCGGTGAAGGGGGGTCTGGCGGACCCCCGGTACACCCTCCCTCCGCTGCCGGTGCTCAGCGCCCTCCGTCCGATGGTCTTGTGGAGACCGGCACCCTGTTCGCACTCGTCTCACGAGGGATCACCATGTCCAAGCCCCTGATCGTCATCACCGGCGCCAGCTCCGGCATCGGAGCGGCCACCGCCCGCCTCCTCTCCGCCCAAGGGCACCCGCTGCTCCTCCTCGCCCGGCGGCTGGAGAAGCTTCACGAACTCGGCCTGCCCGACACCCTGTGCCGCAAGGTCGACGTCACCGACCGGGACGCGGTCGAGGCCGCGGTACGCGAGGCCGAAGAGCGGTTCGGGCCCGCCGACGCGATCGTCAACAACGCCGGGGCCATGCTCCTGGGCCGTCTCGCCGACCAGCCCGCCGAGGAGTGGGACCGGATGATCGACCTGAACATCAAGGGCGTGCTGTACGGCGTCCGTGCCGTCCTGCCCGGCATGCTCGCCCGCGGCACCGGCACGATCATCAACGTCAGCTCCATCGCCGGCCGCAAGACCTTCCCGAACCACACCGCCTATGTGGGCACCAAGTTCGCCGTCCACGCCATGTCGGAGAACCTGCGCGAAGAGGTCGCCTCCCGCGGCGTCCGCGTGGTGACCATCGCCCCCGGCGCCGTGGAGACCGAACTGCTCTCCCACACCAGCGACGAGCAGATCAAGAAGGACTACGAGGCATGGAAGAAGTCCGCCGGCGGCGCCCTGGACCCGCAGGCCGTGGCCGAGGCGGTCGCCTACGCCTACCGGCAGCCGCAGAACGTCACCATCCGTGAGATCGTCCTCGCCGCCACCGGTCAGGAAGCCTGACCGGCCACTCCCACCCCACCACGGGACGCGCGGCCCGCAAAGGCAGGCCGCCGATGCTCGGCGGTCCGCCGGCACGCCGAAGTCGACGTCGGCCGCGAGCAGTTCATCGAGATGCTGTGGTGAATGCTGTCCTATGCCGGCCCTTCAGGGTGTTGCCCGGCCGCCTCCCTTGTGTTGCTGCCCTGGCTCGTGCTGGGCTCCCGGCGGACGCGACCGTGGCTCGGGCGAAGCTGCCACACCGCGTGCACGAGCAGGGCGTACAACAGCAGGCCGGCCAGCAGACCGCCGCCCGCCCCGAACAACGCCGTCGGCAGCAGTTGATGAGTGGGGGCGTGGGCGAGAAACTCCCGCTTCTGCGCGCACCGCAGCACGGCCCCGACGAGCGTGGTGCCCGCGATGGCCGTGACAGCCAGGGCGGTCTGGCCCGGAATCCGCGGGCTGCTGGTGTCGCTCGCAACGGGGACCGGCGTGGGGATCGTGCGCAGGGCGCGTCGGAGAAAACCGGCGATCACTACAAGAGCCATCGCGGAACTCCCGTATTGCATCCAGGTGTAGAGGGGAAAGCCGCCTGCGTAGGTCTCCAGCCACGGGAACAGCCGAACCCCTGCGCGGCCGGGGTGGGTGAAGGAATCCCACAGGACGTGTGTGGCCGCGCCGACTGCGGCAGATGCCCAGAATGGTCCGGCGAGCCGGTACAGAGAACGGCTGCGCCATCGGCCGCTTGCGAGCAGGGCGGCTGCCCGGGCCCGGTGGCCGGGTGGCGCGAGCATCAGGAGTGGTTCGCGCAACAGCCACCAGATCCCGACCAGACCAGCGGCGAACAGCACGTCCACCGTCATGGCGCCGAGAATGGTGTGCGTCGTGTCTCCGAGGCGGATGGCCCCGCCTGCCACCGTGGCGGCAAAGTACGGCACGTCGGGTGCCAATGCCCCGGCCACCAGGGCCGAGGCGATCAGCGGTCCCCGCGCCCGACCGTTCGGGCGTAGCAGGGGCAGGACAGCGGCGGCGTGGCTCAGCGTGAAGGGCATGGCGGAGTTCCTCGTTCCTCTTTTCTCGTGCTCTCGGCAGGACGCCGGAGCCGACGGCAGAGTTGCTCCTTCTGAGGTGTGATACGCGGTAAAGGGGGCCAGTGAGTTGATCTTGAAGCCCTGACGGCGGCCCGTGCCGAGTACGGGGCTGACGCAGGGCCGGAACGCGCTGTCCGCATTCCGCCAGAAGCCACGGCCGACTGTCGTGAGACTCGATGTCTGTTCCGGTCGACATCTGGCGGAAAGGTCCGCACTCGTGAGCAAGAGCGAAGAGGTCGTCCTCGCCCGGCCGCCGGCCGAAGGTGGCCACGAGGGGGGTGCGGCCCAAGGCGCGAGTACGAGTCTTTTTGCCCTCGGGTCGACGCTGTCACTCGGCGCGGTGCTCGCACTGCTGAGCACCACGCTGGTGTCGGTGGGGATGGGCGTACTCGCCCAGGAGTTCTCCGCGGGGTTGCCCACCGTGCAGTGGGTGAGCACCGCCAATCTGCTGGCCCTGGCCGTCACGATTCCGGTCGCCGGCTGGGCCATGGACAGATTCGGAGAGAAGAGTCTGTGGCAGGCGTCACTCGCCGTCTACCTCGTGGGGTGCGTTGCCGCCGGACTCGCTCCGACGGTTGGTGTGCTGATCACGGCACGTGTGGTGCAGGGGATCGGCGCCGCGATGTTCGAGCCGATCATGCTTGCCATGCTCGCCCGGGCCGCGGGGCCCGGACGGGTCACACGGGTCATGAGCCTGGTTCAGATCCCGATCACCATGGCCCCGGTCTTCGGTCCCGTGGTGGGAGGCGCACTCCTTGACCAGTTCGACTGGCGGTGGCTGTTCTGGTGCAACGTTCCCGCGGGTCTGCTCTGTGCGGCGCTGGCGCACCGGCTGTTGCCCCGGGACGCGCCGCGCGCCTCCTCCCGCGACCGGAGCCTTGATGTGGCCGGGCTCGTGCTGCTGTCCGGCGGTCTGGCGGCGCTCATGCTCGGTCTGTCCCAGGCGGCGAGCACGGGCGAGGGCGCGGCGGGCAGGACGGCGTCCACAGCCGCGCACCTCGTTGTCCCGCTCTCGCTGGCCTGCGGTGTCCTGCTGCTCGCGGCGTACGCCGTGCACGCGCTCCGCACCCGCAAGGTGCCGCTGCTCGACCTTCGGCTGTTCGCCGCCGGCCGGTTCCCGGTGTGTGTGCTGGCGGCGTTCTTGTTCGGCGCGTCCGTCTACGGCGCGATGTTCCTGCTGCCGCTCTTCTTCCAGCAGGCAGGCGAGTTCGACGCCTGGACCTCCGGGCTGCTCCTTGCCCCACAGGGCCTCGGGACCGTGCTGGTCCTGCCCGTCGTCGGACGGTTGACGGCACGCTTCGGCCCCCGGGCGGTCGTGTTCTCCGGCATGGCCGTCGCGGGCCTCGGCACCGTCAGCTACACCTGGTGCGACGCCCGCGAGGACCTGCCGCTGCTGGTCGTCACGTTGCTGATCCGAGGAGTGGGGCTGGGCGTCACCCTCGCGCCCGCACTCGCGACGGGATTCGCCGGCGTCGCGCCGGAGAGCGTCGGCCGGGCCAGCAGCATCATGATCGCCGCCATCCAGCTGGGCGGTTCTGTCGGCACCGCTCTCCTCGCGGTGGTGCTCCAGCAACAGCTTTCCGTGCACCCCACGGTCGACGACGCCTTCGGCTTCGCCTTCTGGTGGACGCTCGGGCTCTGCGCCCTGGGCACCGTCACCGCGCTCTTCCTGCCACGTCACAGCCTCGACTGAAAGGACCCAGAAGACACATGCCGTACACACCAGCCGCCGGCCGAACCCCTCTGAAGAACAAAGGGGCCCTGGTGACAGGAGGTTCGCGGGGCATCGGCGCCGCCATCGCCGAACGTCTCGCGGCCGACGGCGCCGCGGTAGCGCTCACCTACGCCCGCTCCAAGGACGCCGCAGAGGAAGTGGCCGACGGCATCCGCCGGCGAGGAGGCCATGCACAGACCATCCGTGCGGACAGCGCCGACCCCGCCGCCATTTCGGCCGCCGTCGATGAGGCGGCCGAGAACCTGGGCCGCCTGGACGTCCTCGTCAACAATGCGGGAGGCGGCGTCTTCGGGCCCGTGGACGAACTGCCCCAGGAAACCGTTGACACGATGATCGACGTCAACATCCGCGGCGTGCTCACTGCCATCAGGGCCGCGCTTCGCCATCTGCCCCCGGGCGGGCGCGTCATCACCATCGGCAGTGTGAACGCCGACCGGGTTCCCTTCCCCGGCGGCTCCGTCTACGCCATGACCAAGGCGGCGGTCGCGGGGCTGACCCGCGGTCTGGCACGGGAGTTGGGCCCCCGTGGCATCACCGTGAACAACGTGCAGCCCGGCCCCACCGACACCGAGGCCAACCCCGCGGACGGCCCGATGGCGGACAGTATGCGGGGGTGGATGGCACTGGGCCGCTTCGCGGCCCCCGATGAGATCGCGGCCTTGACCGCCTATCTGGCGGGCCCGGAATCCGCGTTCGTCACCGGCGCGAGCCTCACCATCGACGGCGGCTTCGCCGCCTAGACCTGGTCAGGAAGCACACGGATCGCGTACGACTCGTTCGGCGACAGCGTCCACCCCGGCATGCAGCAGCCTCACTGGCAGTGATGAGTTTCTGAACAGCGGCTCAGCTCAGGGCTACTTGGAATCGATCCGTCCGAGGGGGTTCGCACCGGTCGTCAGCGCGTTACGCGCCGCCTGCCAAGCGGAATCCCCGGGGTAGAGGATGGTGCGGAGGTAGGCCCAGCTGAGTTGCTGGACCGCGGACACTCGATCGGGGTGTTCGTCCGTGGTCTCAGCGACGTCGTATCCCGAGACACCGCCGAGCCCGTGCTCCGCGCCGAACAGGGTCAGCAAGGACTTGGGGCCCGGGGAGAGGACGTACGGATCGGTATGCCAGTCCGGACCCCGAACCGTCATATGGGCAGACGCGTCCCTGTCGCCGGCGACCACCAGCGTGGGCGTCGTCATCTCGGAGAAATCCGTGGTCAGGAAGAAGGGATAGTTCTCGGCCACGAACCCGGTGAGGGCATCGCCCCCTCTGCCGGGCGCGGCGAGCAACACACCCGCTTTGATTCGGGGCTCCGCCAGGTCTACTTCGGTTCCCTCGTCCGGATCGGTGAGCCGGGCACCCAGCAGCAGGCTTGCGGTGTGCCCGCCCATCGAGTGCCCGGCTACGGCGACCTTGTCCGGGTCCAGGCGCCCGAGGAGCTGCGGGACGGCGGCTTCGATCACGTCGAGCCGGTCGAGGATGCGCCGCATGTCCTCGGTCCGCGAACGCCAGTACAGAGGCGCCCCGGGGGTGTCGGGATCCAGGACCTGGCTCAGCGTCTTGGAGCTCAGGTGAGTTGGCTGGATCACGACGAAGCCGTGCGCTGCCCAGAAGTTGGCCAGGGGCGCGTAGCCGTTGAGCGAGGAGAGGTTGTTGGAGGGCCCTTGGCCGTGCGAGAGGAGGATGATCGGCAGCTTGTCTCCGGTCACGGGCGCGGAGACTCGCACCTGTATGTCCACGGCTCGGCCGGGAGCCGGGAGCGCCACCGGACTGACCGAGAGGACGGGAGCGGGTGAGTTGACGATGCCGGATGCGTACGTCGATGCACTCATGATGCGTCTTTCCCTTCGAGGGCGTCTGCTGTCGATCTCATGCCGCTGGTGACGGATGAGGCGGACGGGATCGGCCGGCGTCAGCTACGCTGAAAGCGGAGCGCCGTTCCACTTAATATACGGAACACTGCTCCGGTTGTAAACGGAACGCCGTTCCGCTTCGTCGATGCCCCCGGGAAGGGAGAGCGTGGTGTCCACGACAAGCCAGTCCGGGGAGGTCCCGGCCCGAAGCAAGCGAGCCGACGCGCTGCGCAACCAGCAGACGCTGCTTGCCGCCGCCGCTGAGGTGTTCGTGACCTCCGGCGTCGATGCGCCGATCCGCGAGATCGCGGCCAAGGCGGGCGTCGGGATGGGGACGATCTACCGCCACTTCCCGACCCGCTCGGATTTGGTCGGCGCCGTCTACCGCCATCAGGTCGAGGCATGCGCCGAGGCGGGCCCGAGCCTGCTGGCCAGTGCCGAGTCTCCGCTTGCAGCACTCCGTCAGTGGATCGACCTCTTCGTGGATTTCCTGGTCACGAAGCATGGACTCGCCAACGCACTACAATCGGACAACAGCGGCTTCGCCGCGCTCCACAGCTATTTCCTGGACCGCTTGCTGCCCGTCTGCGCGCAGTTGCTCGACGCCGCGGTCAACGCCGGAGAAATCAGGCCCGGTATCCACGCCTACGAACTGATGCGCGGCATCGGCAACCTCTGCATCGGACGTGACAGCGACCCACGCTATGACCCGCGCCGCTTGGTCGAACTTCTCCTTCAGGGACTACAGCGACCGCAGTCATCCTGATGTCGACGGTGGGCCCGTATGCGGCGGCGTGGATCCAGACCGTTGAGGAGCGACCGGCCCAGGCAAGTGACCGTGTGAATCACGGAGTTGCGGTGGCGTTGGCTGGTGATCAGTCCGGCTTCGCGGAGGACGGAGCGCTTCCAATGCCCGAAGGTCGCGGCTCCTTCTTGGCGCCGCAGTCGATAGGAACTCAGCAGCACTTCCCACAGCGGATCAGCTCCTGGCGCCAGGGTGATCCGTGCCAGGTCGTCACTGGTGAAATGAATCCTGAGCATGCCACCTGCAGCGGATGCCCCATGACCCCAACAAAGCTCGATCCCGTGAACACCAGTGGCGCGAGGCCCTGCTCGGAACGAAGGCACACCAGGTCCATGTCCGGCTGCCGGGGAAGCAGGAGTCGGCTCCGTCGAGCCGCGGCGGACCGGACCGCACTCCGCGCTGTCGCTCGCCACGAGCTGAAGCTCTCCCAGCAGGACGCGGGCTGCCGGCGGAAAGCCGGTCTCGCACGGACGGTCGCCGAGGCACAGCATCGCGCGGAGAAAGCGGTGGCGGCCGACAGGCAGCCCGGCCTCGTACGGCTGCGCGCGTTACGGGACGCGGTCGTACGACGCGCCACCCATACCTAGCCGGGCCGGTTCTCCCCGTCGGCCACGAACGCGTCGATGCGGGGCGCGTGTTGTGCTCGACGGACACCCGGTCGTACGCCCTACTTCGGTGCCTGGAAGCCGCCGATCTTCTGCTCGAGCAGTTCGGCCAGCCGCAGCGGGGTGCGGTCCTCCAACATCGGGCCGATGAGCTGCACTCCCACCGGCAGACCCTCGGGGGACCGGCCCGCTGGTATGGCGGTGGCGGGCAGGCCGGGCATAGTGGCCAGACCGGCCCAGACGAGCTGGTCGAAGTACGGGTACTCGACGCCGTCGATGTCGATCCGGCGTTCCAGCGGATTGGGGTTGTGGTCGTGCGGGAACGCGGGAGTGGGCGTGATCGGACAGACCACGGCGTCGAACTCGGTGAAGAGCTGCCGCCAGCCGTGGCGGTGGAGCTCGCGGCGGTTGTTCACCTCGATCCAGTCGCGGTGGCTGAACACCATGGCGCGCAGCCGCGCCGCGTCGAGACTCTGGTCGTCTGCGCTCAGTCCGGCGGCGCGGGTCTGCAGCTGCTCGTAGGCGTCGATGGGAAAACGCGCGACGGAGCCCGAGACCAGCAACTGCGTGTAGAGCGTCCCGGCTTCGGCCAGATCGGGCAGCAGCGGAGTGTGCCGTTCGACGCGGGCGCCGCCGTCGGCAAGCGCTTCGGCCACCCGGTTCACGCCCGCCCGCACAGCGGACCCGGTCGGAATGAGCGGATGCTCCTCGAGCACCAGGACCCGGAAGTCGCCGAGCCGCTCGTGGCGCGCGGGCGGCAGCGTCACGTCGTACGCCACACCGTGCGTCAGCGGGTCCGGTCCGGCCATGACGTCGAGCAGGAGCGTGAGGTCGCGGGCGGTGCGCGCCATCGGACCGACGACGGCGAGGTCGAGGTCGACCGGCATCGGCGGTGCCGGCGGCGCGACCATGCCGCGGGTTGCCACCAGTCCGAGTGTCGGCTTGTGCGCGTAGATGCCGCAGAAATGCGCGGGGGTGCGCAACGAGCCGGCGAGGTCGGAGCCGATGGACAGCGCGCCGAACCCGGACGCCAGGGCCGCCGCTGATCCGCCCGAGGACCCACCCGAGGTGCGACCGTGATCCCACGGATTGTTGGTGGTGCCGTAGATCTCGTTGAAGCTCTGGATATCCTGCAGCCCCACCGGCACATTGGTCTTACCGAGCACCACCGCGCCCGCGGCCTTGAGCCGCGACACCTGCACCGCGTCCTCGGCCGGCATAAAGTTCGCCTGCGGCGGCATGCCCCAGGTCGTGGGCAGCCCAGCCATGTTGTAGGACTCTTTGACCGTCACCGGAATACCCAGCAGCGGCCGGTCCTCACCGCGGGCGCGCGCCCGGTCGGTACCGCGGGCGGCGGCCCGTGCACGGTCGAAGTCCGGCACACAGATCGCGTTGATCGCCTTGTCGTCCCGCTCGATACGGGCGATCGCCTCGTCGGTCAGTTCCGCCGAGGTCACTTCACCGGCACGCAAGGCAGCCGCGAGTTTTTCTGCCGTCTGAAAATTCCACTCCATGAATCCGACCGTACCGGCCTCTGGAGCAGGCCATGAAATGCCGCTTCGCGCAAGGGGATGCACCGCATTGGCCCTGGGAACTGGGTGAGCGGATATTCGCGGGGAGAGTTCACGCTCTCCGCAAGTCCCACATAGGGATACTTCACCGTCACCGAAACACTCTGAACCCCGCTCTCCGCGTGAAAAGCCACCTCATAGCCCGCTTCCCATACGCCTTCCCATGCGTCCATATCTCGGGGTTGTGGTCGCATGCAGGCGGCTCCTTCACGACAGCCCGCCGACACCGCCCAACTCGTCCCGGTACTCGTTGGGGCTGACTCCCCGCACCCGCTTGAAGGTGCTGCTGAGCGAGAACGCGTCCGCGTAGCCGACGGTGCGGGCGATGCTGTCCAGGGTCTGGCCCGGCTCGGTCAGCAGCTCGGCGGCGAGGGTGATGCGCAACTGGGACAGGTAGCTGATCGGGGGCCGGCCGACCAGGGTGTGGAAGCGGCGGGCGAATCCGGAGCGGGAGAGTCCGACGGTGTCGGCCAGTGTGCCGACGGTCCAGGGGCGGGACGGGTGCTGGTGCAGCAGTTGCAGCGCGCGACCGATGGCGGGGTCGGCCATGGCCCGGCGCCAACGTGGCGGGTCGCTGTCCTGCCGCTCCGACCACGTGCGCAGCGAGACCATGAACAGGAGGTCGAGCAGCCGGTCCAGGACCACGGACTGGACGGGTTCGGGGCGGTCGACCTCGGTGCCGACGAGTTCGAGGATCCTCTGTGCACCGGTCGCGCCGGACAGCACCAGGACCGGAGGCAGCGACTCGAGCAGCCACGGTGAGACATCGTCGGCGCATTGGTAGGCGCCCCGGATGAGGGCCGTATCCCCGTCGCGATCCCCCTGGTGGTCCCCCTCGCTGTCCCCGTGGCGCCGCCGGCCGTAGGTGTGGCCCGCCGAGACCCGCGGGCGGTCGCCCGCCCTGTCAGGGGGTTCGCCGGCCGGCGCGTACCGGTTCGGACCGTAGACGACGATGTGCGCCGGGGTGGCGGGGTCGTCGGCGAGGGTGTGCGGCTGCGGACCCCGGACGATGGCGATATCGCCGGCGTGTAGTCGCCTCGGCGGCTCGCCGTCCATGAGCAGCCAGGCGCTGCCTCGTACGACGGCATGTATGGACACCGGCGCCGCGTCCAAGTAGCAGACGGACCACGGTGGTTGAACGATCGACCGTGCGACGGCGGCACCACGCGCCCTGGAATGCCGAAGTAAGTCCGCGAGCAGGTCCACGGGTTCACCGTAGACGAACGGATGTGCGCATCGTGGACGAACGGACATGCGCGATGGACGCTCAGCCATGCCATCGGGGGCCCGGCGTCCGGTTGGATTCCAGGCATGACCCATACCGCGACCGTCCTCGGGGGGACGCCCGCGGGGCTGCCGCTTCGGCGCCACCTCGGCCGGGCTGCCGGACGAGCACGCGGGGCTGCTCGCGGGCTTGTTCGAGGTGATCCGGAACGGGTGGGACGAGCGGCTGAGCGAGAGGGTGCAGCAGGCGCTCGGACGGCAGCCCGCCGATTTCACGGCGTACGTCAACCGCTCGGCGGCCGAGGGCAAGTGGGGGGAACTGCGGTAAGCAAAGGGGAACTCCGCTGATCAACGGGGGAATTGTCGTAGGCCAGGGGGATTGCAGTAGGTCCGGCGCGGCAGGCTGCCGGGGGAGCCATCAGCAAAAGCACACTTTCTTGACCTGGGGGATGAGATGTCGCTATCCGCGCGGATAGTCGATGTTGTCAGCTTTATGCCGGATCGAGTGGTCTCGAATGGCGAGCACTCGCACGATGACGACGAATTGGCGGAGCACGCCTTTTTCCGGGGGGTCGCGGAGCGTCGCTTCGCCTCGCCGGAGTACTCCTCGGCGGATCTCGGGGTGCGCGCCGTACAGAAATTGCTCGACCGGACCGGAATGTCTGCGGGCGAGCTGGATCTCATCATCTACAGCTGCCAGTTCAACGACACGTTCTGGCCAGGTATCGGGTCGGATGTCCAGGGCAGGGTCGGCGCGGACGGGGCGACGATTCTTCAGGTCGACACGAGCTGCTGTTCGTGGCTTTCCGGGCTGCGTACGGCGCAGGCGTTCATCGAATCCGGGCAGCACCGGAACATTGTCGTGCTGACGGTGACCAACTTCGTCTCACGGCTCCCCGAGTTCCAGCGCTCCACGCGCTCGCGGGTGCTCGGCGACGGAGCCACGGCGACCCTGTTGACGCCCGGGGACCCGTCCATTCTCTCCGGCTTCGAGCGCTCGCACGGCGCGCATTACGGGCTGCTCCGCTTTGAACCCGATTTCGTGGACGGCGTGTTCCGGAACTACTGGCAGCGAGGCTGCGGTCCCATCACGGTCAATTTCACCCGTGAGCGGCTGGAGTTGCTGCGGGAGAACGCACTGACGCTGGTGCCGGAGGCCGTGGCGCATGCGCTGAAGCAGGCCGGGGTGACGGCCGAGGACGTATCGCTGCTCATCACCCACCAGCCCAATGACGAGTACATCGCGGAGTGGCGCCGACGGTGCGGTATCGACAGGCCGCGCGCTCACGACACGCTCGCCAAGTACGGCAATCTCTTTCACGGGTCGCTTCCGGTGACCCTCGCGGACGCCTTGGACCACGGCCTTGTCCGGCAGGGCGATCTGCTCGCATTCGGCACGTTCTCCAACGGGGGCGACATGGTGAGTGCGATGACCGTGCGATGGAACGGTAATCCGCAGACTCGAATGACGAATGACAGGAGAACGACCTCGTGACAGCACCGTCCCACAACCGTCCCCTGGACGGCGCGGACCTGCCCGCTCTGGATCTGGTGCGCTGTGAGAACACCAGCAGCAGCGACATCGAAAAGCTGATGCGCGACATGACGAAGGAGAGCTACTCGCACGAGGAGATATTCGGCCGGTACTGCTCGCTCGCCGAGTACATCGAGGTGCCGTACGACGTCGTCTTCGAGTATTGCGCGAATGTGCACTCCCTTGAGGAGTGGACGTTCAGCATCCGGGATCTGTCGTATGTCGGCGGCGGTTTGTACCGCGGTCGGGAGGCGATCCAGCCGAACACCGAGATCTTCGTCCGCGCGGACTCGCTCAAGGGCCCCGAGCAGGGCCTCATCAACTACCCGTGCGCCTGGGACCAGGGCCACGAACTGTGGATGCGCTACTACTTCACCGTCATCGACGCCACGCGTACACTCAATCGGCCCGGGACGGTGGTCCTGTGGACCAACTGCAAGCACCCGTACTACGACCGCGCCGTCACGGATGTCCCCGAGTACATCCGCGCGGGCCGGGCCAGGACCGACCGATACTGGGTCGGCGACATCTGGCCGCAATTCGATGCGATCCACAAGATCGAGACCCGGAATCTGAAGACCATTCTTGAGACCCGCTTCGGCGTCGGGACACCGATTACGCCCGCCGACTGAGCGGGCGCACCAAGCACACACGGGGGATCAGAGGAATGCGCGTTTCCGATGCGCTCGTCATGCTCTTGCGCGACTGGGACACGAAGTATGTGTTCGGAGTCAGCGGAGCGAACATTGAACATCTTCATGATGCAATCCACCGGCTCGGGAAAGGGAAACTCCGGTCGGTGATGGCCCGCCGGGAAGACGGTGCGGCGTTCATGGCCGATGCCCGGGCGAGGGTGCACCGCACCCTCGGGGTCTGCTGTGCGACGTCGGGTGGGGCGATGATGAACCTCGCCGTCGGGCTCGCCGAATCGTATGCCGAGTCCGTTCCTGTACTGGCCCTGATCGGCCAGCCGCCCACCGCCCTGGAGGGCCGCGGCGCCTTCCAGGACTCGTCGGGCATCGGCCGGACGGTCGATGCGGAGGCGATACTGGGCGCGATCACCAAGAAGGTCGTCAAGCTGGGCCCGCCGGAGACCTTCTGGCGCGATGTGCTCGACGCCGTACGGACCGCGCTCAGCGGGCGGCCCGGGCCGGTGGCGGTCCTGGTACCGCGTGACGTCTTCGAGGCGGAGGTCGGGGACCGTCCCGACGGCTTCCCCGCGACGCTCGCGGGGGCGGCGGATCCCCCGACGTTCGACCGTGAGGCGGCGCGCACGCTCTTCGACGAGATACGCCAGGCGAAGCGGCCAGTCCTCGTGCTGGGGCACGGTGTGCGCAGGAGCGACAACCCATCGGCCGTGGTGCGGTTCGCCCGGCGCACGGGGCTTCGCGTGGCGACCACGATGTCCGCGCGGGCCGAGTTCCCCAATGACGATCCGCGCTACCTCGGTGTGCTCGGGGTGGCCGGCCACAGCTCCGTGGTCGACACCGTGCTCGACGCGGACCTGGTGGTCGCCGTAGGCACCGGGCTGAACATGATGACCCGGGGCCCGGTGCCGGAGTTGAACGGCGCGGCGGTGGCGGTGGTCAACCCCGACCCCGGGGAGGCCGTCCGGGCCGTCGCCCCGCGGATCGTCGTACGGGGTGAGGCCGGCGTCACCTTCGAGCATCTGCTGCGGCTGTGGGACGCCGAGCCCTTCGAGGTGCCGGCGCCGGGCGCGTACGAGCTGCGCCGGTTCCTGCCCCGGCTCGCGCCCCCGGTCCCGTCCCGGCCGCCCGGGCACGGCGTCGACGGCGACGATCTGCTCCAGAGCGAGGCGATCTCGCTGCTGACGGCGTACCTCCCCCGTGACGGTCATGTGGTGCTCGACGCCGGCAACTGCGCGTCGGCGGCGATCCACCTCTCCGAGGTGCCGGCCGGCGGCACCTCGACGATCGCGCTCGGCATGGGCGGGATGGGTTACAGCCTGGCCGCCGCGGTCGGCGCCCAGCTGGGCTCGCCGTCCGGCACCCGCACCACTGTGCTGTGCGGTGACGGCGCCTTCCTGATGAACGGGCTCGAACTGCACACGGCCGTCGATCTGCGGCTCCCGGTGCTCTTCGTCATCTTCAACAACAACATGCACGGCATGTGCGCCACCCGCCAGCAGACATTCTTCGAGGCGCGGATCGAGTGCGTCCAGTACGCACCGGTGGACGTCGCCCAGGTGGCCCGCGGTCTGGGCCCGTCCGACCGGCTGTGGGTCGGCAGCGCGGGCACGGCCGCGGAGCTGCGCGCCCGCCTCGCCGACTACCACGAGCGGCACCCGGACCTTCCCGGTGTCCTCGAACTCCGCATCCCCGCCGAGGAGATGCCGCCGTTCACCACCCTCCTGCCGCCGGACGAGCCGACCGTGCCGGTGCCGCGCGCCGACGACGCGTCGGTCTGCGCGGCCGTCTCGTCCTAGGCACGCCGGCGGGCCCTCGGCCCTCATAGGACGCACCTCGGGCATCGCTCTGCCGGGGCACACCACACCGCCCCTCGGCGTACAGCGCCGACCCATTGGCCATGGCTGGGAAGCGAGTTCCGGTCATCCCACGGGCGGGGAGGCGATCCGCTGTGAACCGTAGAGGCGGCTGTGTCAGCCTTCTGGGCGACAATAGCCGGAACGGGGCATGGCGAGGAGGGGCTGGTGCAGGGAGCGACGGTGTTCCGGACCGGCGAGGTGGACCCGGCTGACAGGTTCGACTGCTGGCGGGATCTGATGTCGAAAACCCTGTGCCCCATGGACCTTGACAGCGAACACCCGGAGCACTTCCAGGCGGAGACACGGGTGTTGGAACTTCAGCCTGTCAGCGTGTGGCCGACGACCGTGGAGCCCATGAGCTGGCGGAGGACGCCCCGCCTTATCCGGCACTCCGACCCGGAGTACTACCACCTCACCTTCCCGATCACCGGTTCGGTCGGCATCACCCAGGCGGGCCGGGAGGCCGTCCACGGGCCCGGTGAGATGTACGTGGTGGATACCTCGCAGCCGTTCCACTGCGTCACGAGCCGCCTGCACGGGGTGGGCTTGGAGGTGCCGAGGAAACTGGTGCCCTTGCGCAAGGAGAAGGCCGACCTGCTGCTCACCCGGCGATTGCCGGGAGATGAAGGCTACGGAAGCCTACTGGCACAGCTGCTGGGTCAGTTGGCGAAGGACACTGGACCGTACGGCCCCGCGGACGGCCCCCGGCTGGGTTCGATCATTGTTGACCTGCTGTCATCTCTGTTGGCCCATGTCCTGGACCGGGAAACCTTCCTGCCGCCGGAGACTCGCCAGCGGACTCTGAGCTTGCGGATCCGGGCCTTCATCGAGGAAAACCTGGACGATCCCGAGCTCACACCGCGATCCATCGCCGAAGCGCACCACATCTCCCCCAGCTACGTGCACCGCGTCTTCCAGCAGGAGGAGGAGACACTCGCCGCCTGGATCCGCCGGCGACGCCTGGAACGCGTGCGCCGATACCTCGCTGACCCGGCCTTGAACGACACCCCGATCTACGCCCTCGCGGCGCGCTGCGGCTTCCCTTGCGGCGCCGACTTCAGCCGGATCTTCCGCAGAACGTACGGATTGACGCCACGGGAATTCCGCCGACAGTATTGAGAAGTGCAGCGTAGCTGGGATCGACGCGTCTGTTGCCCTGGTCGTCCATCGGGTGGCCGAGGCTCGGCCACTACTCCGCCGCTTTCTTCAGGGCGTCGAGCCAGGTGCTGAGCGAGTCGTCCAGCGCGGCGGCGAGGTTGTCCCGGTCGGCGTCGACCGGCGCGCCCGCCCAGGACTCCCGGGTGCGGACCACGACGCCGTCGCCGTCCTCGGTGAAGGTCCACTCGTGCACGCCGGTGATGCCGTGCGCGGGACCGCCCCACAGGATGCGGTGCATGGCGGTTCCTCGGTGTCGGGGGCCCGGGCCACCGTCGCGGGGGATTCAACGGCGGCCCGGGCGGCTGGGGCGGGTCAGGCGGGCAGTTCGAAGTCGGGGATCCAGTGGCCGTGGATGCCGGCGGGCACCCTGCGGGGGAGTTCGACGGCGGCCACGGTGCTCAGGTCGCTCGCGTCCAGGACGAGCAACTCCGAGGCGTCGGCCTTGAGGTCGCTGACGATGGTGAGCAGGTAGCCGTCGTCCTCGGCGGTCCCGCCCTCGGCAGGCGCGAAGACGGCCTCACCGGGCATCCGGCCCTCGCCGTGCGCGAGCAGCTTCTCCTGGCCGGTCTGCGTATCGAACTTGACGGTGTGGTAGCCCGACAGGCCCGCGCCGGGGAAGGCGATGGCGTAGCTGTAGCGGTAGGCCGAACCGGTGTGGGCGTCGTTGATCGACGGGAACTCGGTGGCCAGGTCGTTGAGGGACTCAGTGGTGACCTTGCCCGTGGCCGGGTCGATGATCCACCGGTAGAAGGTCGAGCCGGCGTCGGGGCTGGTGCCGTAGCCGGGCGCGCCGAACCACCACTTCCACGAGCTCTCCCAGGCGGAACGGTCGAAGCGTGGTGCTTCGAGGATGATCCGGCCCTGTGCGTCGGTGTAGGCGTTGGCGACGTGCAACAGCGCCGCCTGGTCGGCCACTTCGAACCAGGTGGTCTTGCCCCCGGCACGCGGCAGCACGCCGATACGCAGCGGGACGTCGTCGTGCCAGCGGTAGGGGATACCGGACGGCTCCGCGTGATCGAAGACCACCGGCGAGTCGATGAAGACGACGTGCTCGCGGGTGATGGCGCAGTCGTGCATGAGCGACGGGCCGGAGCCGTCGATGACTTCCGACTTGACGATGTCGCCGGAGGCGTCGGCCACGTAGTAGGTCAGGTACGGCGGGAAGGGGCTGTAGCTGAAGAAGTGCAGCTCGCCGGTCTCCGGGTCTTCTTTGGGGTGGGCGGTCATCGAGCTGGTGAGCTTGCCGCCGAAGTCGTGGACGCCGATCGTGTCGAGGTCGGCGCTGACCTCCCAGGGCAGGTTGGCCTCCTGGAGGGCCAGATAGCGGCCCCCGTGGAAGATGATGTTGGTGGCGGCGGCGCTGACTTCGAGCTCGGTTCCGGTGAACGGCACGCCGTCCAGGAAAGGAGATGCCGTTGTCGTGGCCCCCACGGCGACGGCCGACAATTGCAGCACATGGTTCGACAACAACGGGCCCGGCGGCGCCGGCCGGGCCCACGCGAAGTGTCCCGGCGTCTACCTGCACATCACGATCACCTGCGTAGACGGGCAGCGCAACACCAGTGCCTGGCGCTATGGCTACGCCAAGGCCGAGTGCTCGTATGGCGTCGACTGGGAGGATGCCGAGTACGACACGAGGTGATCCTGAGCCGCCCGGCATTGGGCTGTGATGGACAGATGGTTGCTGCCTTTCGCGGGCAGCAACCATACCCTGGGGAGGAAGCGGTCGGCCTTGTGTGCGCAGCGGGTCGCGGGGAAGTCCCGGAAGCGGTGCGGCTTCTGTCTTGGGAGCCACTGCTGGGTCCCCTGGGCGGACCGGATCTGGAGGGGATCGCCTGGGTGATCGCCAGAGGCCGGGTCAGCGGCGGATGAGGCCGAGGTCGGTGGCGGTGGCGACGGCGGCGGTGCGTGAGCCGACGCCGAGTTTGGTGTAGACGCGGGCGAGGTGGGATTTGACGGTGCCCTCGGTGAGGTGGAGGCGGTGGCTGATGGCCTGGTTGGACAGGCCGTCGGCGACCAGGGCGAGGACTTCGGTCTCGCGTCGGGTCAGGGCGGTGCCGGGCGTGCGCAGCCGGTTCATGAGCCTCTCGGCGACCGTGGGGGCCAGGGTGGTACGGCCGACGGCGGCGGTGCGTACGGCGGCGGCCAGGTCTTCGGGCGGGGCGTCCTTGAGGAGGTAGCCGGTGGCGCCGGCTTCGATGGCGGTCAGGGTGTCGGCGTCGGAGTCGTAGGTGGTGATGACCACAACGCGGGGGGCGTCCGGTCGGGCGGTGATCTGGGCGGTGGCCTCGGCGCCACCCATGCCCTTGCCGAACTGTAGGTCCATGAGCACGACGTCGATGTCGCCCTCGGTGGCGCGGGCGACGGCGTTCTCGGCGGTGGCGGCCTCGGCCACGACGACGAGACCGGGCTCGGTTTCCAGCACGGCGCGCAGTCCGGCCCGGACCACGGGGTGGTCGTCGGCCAAGAGGAGGCGGATGGGGGTGTCTTCGGTCACGGGCGGGCCTCGGGCGCGGTGTCGGCGGGCGGGGTAAGGGGGAGTTGGGCGGCCAGGGCGGTGCCGTGGCCAGGGGTGGATTCGATGGTCAGGGTGCCGCCGAGGGCGTGCATGCGGGCGCGCATGGCCGCCAGGCCGAAGCCGCCGTTTTCGGGGTCGGGGGCGGGCAGTCGGCCGGGATCGAAGCCGGTGCCGTCGTCGACAACGTCGAGGGCGATGTGGTGGCCGAGGTAGCTGAGGGTGATCTCGGCGGTAGCGGCGTGGGCGTGGCGCACGGTGTTGGCGAGGGCGGACTGAGCGATGCGCAGGAGGGCGACTTCGTGCGCGGTGGCCAGCGGGACAGGGTCGCCTGTGAGGTGGAAGCGTGCGGTGATCCGGTGGCGGGTGCTGGTCGTGGTGCACAGGCGTGCCAAGGCGCCGGCCAGGGTGGTGCCTTCCAGGGCGGGCGGGGTGAGTGCGGCGACGAAGCGGCGGGCTTCAGCGAGGTTGTCCACCGCGGCCTGCCGGGCCGCCTCCACGTGGCGGGCGGTGGCATCGGGCCGGTCGGGCAGGGCGCGTTCGGCGGCGCGCAGCAGCAGCTGGATGCTGGACAGGCCCTGGGCGAGGGTGTCGTGGATCTCGCGGGCCAGGCGTTCGCGTTCGGCCAGCACCCCGGCAGTGTGCTGGACTTCGGCCAGATTGGCGCGGGTGGCGGTGAGCTCCTCAATGAGGCGCCTGCGCTGTTCACTCTCGCGGTACAGGGCCTGGTACCCCCACACCACCGCGACGGCGACGGCGGCGCCGAGCGCGGGGCCGATCGCCATGGCCGCGCTGAAGGAGCGTTGGTGGGCGGCGAAGCCGGTGATGGCCGCCGCCGCGGTGGCAACCACGGCGATAAGCCCGGCGCGGCGCGGCAGCAGGTGGAGCTGGAGGAAGTACAGCGGGAACGCCATCCATACGGCGTCGGGGGACAGGGCCAGCAGCACCAGCCACACGACTCCCACAGCGGCCAGCCACAGCGCGGCGGCCCGCCGGGAACAGCGGATGCTGGGCAGGAGTGGCCCGGTTGCGTACACCGCAGCGCACGCCACCGCGGAGGCGACCTTCAACCCGGCATGCGGCTCGCCGTCGGCTACGGCCCGCCCGGCGGCCAGGGCCAGCAGGCCGATGACGAGCAGGTGCAGGCACCAGGCCAGGGCCCGGGTGGTCGGGGTCAGGGTGGGGGCAGCGGCGTTCACAGTGCCTCCCAGGCTACGAAAGCATGGTGCTCGGGGCCTCCATCGAAAGTTGGAACCCGCGTGCTGTCTTCCGGCCGGCGAAGTGCCGTCCTGCGCCAGACGCGCACACGGAGGGCTGGCGGCGACGGTGAAGGCATACCGCTTCCACCGCCGGAGAGGACAGGCAAGGCTGTGTTCGTCGCCTGGAGAGATCTGACGTTCGCCAAGGGGCGCTTCGCCCTGATGGGAACCGTCATCGTGCTGATTACCCTGCTGGTCGGGCTGCTGTCCGGGCTGACGGCCGGACTGGGCCGGCAGAACATCTCAGCGATCACGGGATTGCCCGCCGACAAGATCGCCTTCCAGGATCCCGCCGGCGGTCAGGATCTGTCGTATGCCAACTCCACCGTCACCCAGAAGCAGTGGCAGCAGTGGTCCAAGGCCCCCGGCATCGAAAGCGCCGAACCGCTGGGAATCACCACCACCAGGGCCACCGCCGGGGACAACCGCACCGCCGTCTCCGCCTTCGGCGTCCAGGCCGGCTCCCGCCTCGCCCCGGAAAGCAGCAAGATCGACGACCAGTCGGTGGTGCTGTCCACCGCGGCCGCCGACGACCTCGGGGTGAACACCGGCGACTCCCTCACCCTGGCCGGGCAGCAGCTGAAGGTGGCCGCGGTGCGGGGCGACGCCTACTTCAGCCACACCCCGGTCATCTGGACGAGCCTCGATGTCTGGCAGCAGAGCGCGCCGCCCACCGGCGGCGATGACGGTCAGACCGCCACTGTCATCGCCCTGAACACCACCTCCAAGGCCGATGTGGCGGCCACCGACCAGCAGGCCGGTACCCAGACCGTCTCCACCGACGACTCGCTGTCCGCGATCGGTTCCTACACCTCCGAGAACGGCTCCCTACAGCTGATGCGCGGCTTCCTGTTCGCCATCTCCGCCCTGGTCATCGGCGCCTTCTTCACCGTCTGGACCATTCAGCGCAGCGGCGACGTCGCCGTCCTGAAGGCCCTGGGCGCCTCCACTGCCACCCTGCTCAAGGACGCCCTCGGCCAGGCCGTGGTCCTGCTCGCTGGCGGCACTTTGACCGGCACCGGCATCGCCGTCGGCCTGGGAGCCCTCGTTGCCGGCAGTGCCGTGCCGTTCGTCCTCACCCCCGGCACCGTCCTGATCCCGGCCGCGGTGATGATCGCCCTCGGTGCCCTCGGAGCCGCTCTGTCCATCCGCCGCATCACCTCCGTCGACCCGCTGACCGCCCTGGGGAGCGCCCGATGAGCCTCGAGCTGAACGACATCACCCTCGTCTACCCCGACGGTGACACCCGCCTGACTGCCCTTGACAGCGTCAACCTGGAGGTTCCCCAGGGCAGTCTGACTGCTGTGGTCGGTCCCTCCGGCTCCGGCAAGTCCAGTCTCCTGGCCGTCGCCGCCACCCTCATCACGCCCGACGTCGGCACCGTCACCATCGACGGCACCTCCACCACCGGCCTGAGCCGAGGCGAGCTGACCGAGCTGCGCCGCCACAAGATCGGCATCGTCTTCCAGCAGCCCAACCTGCTGCCCTCCCTCACCGCCGCCGAACAGCTCCAGGTCATGGCCCAGATCGACGGCCGCAGGCCCCGCACCGCCCGAAACCGGGCCATGGAACTCCTCGCCGTGGTCGGCCTGGCCGACCAGGCCGGCCGCCGCCCCCACCAGCTCTCCGGCGGCCAACGCCAGCGCATCAACATCGCCCGCGCCCTGATGAACGACCCCACCGTTCTCCTGGTCGACGAACCCACCAGCGCCCTCGACCACGAACGCGGCGCCGCTGTCATCGACCTGATCCACCAAGTCACCCACCAGCAGGCCACCGCCACCGTCCTGGTCACCCACGACCGCACCCACCTCACCGCCGTCGATCAGATCGCCGAAGTCCACGACGGAAGGCTCACCCTCTCGACAGCGACCCACTGACCTGTGGAGAAGGACGCCAGTGCGCGCCGACTGCGCCTCGATCACGGCGGTGTTCACGGCGAACGGGCGCCCCCGCGTGGGCAGTTCGAGAGGGCCGGTCATCAGCCGGGCCGATACCCAGCAGAGGAAGGAACCGATCACGACGTGCTGGGTCGGGTGGCTGGTGAGCCAGCGGTCGAATTCCGCTACTGATGCCAGCAATCTCCTTCAGCGGCCAGAGACCGGCCGAGGTAGTCCTGAAGGTCCCGGGCGACCCAACAGCGGCTGTCGTCCTCGTGCTCCCACACGAAGATGTCGGCTCGCGAGGGCCGCCGGACGAAGGCGTACTGATCGCCATCCCCGTTGTCACCGAAGAAGAGAAGCGGTTCGAACGGCATGTACAAGTCGGCAAGCGCGCTGTCCGACCAGAAGCGAAGATTATCCTCGACGATCCGCTCCAGGGGCCAGACCGTCTCCACCCCATAGCGCCCCACGATGCCGTCGGTCTCCTGCAACAGACTCACGAGCTCGGACGGCAGCGAGTACTTCAGCCGTTGCTCCGCAGCGGCCACCCGGGTTGCGTCGACCGGCGAGTTGAACTCGGCCTCAGGGAATGCCTGGCCTGCGACTTCTTTCCACATGGAGTCAGCCTAACGAGCTCGTGCATGGCTCACAGTGCAGAACTCTCAGCCAGCGGACGCGCGTTGCTGCCCCGGCAGGTGCCCCCCGGCTGCGTGAGCGGAACCGACATACTCACCAGCCAGTCGTGGATGATGGTGGCGGTGGATTCCGCGTACTCGCTCATGGAGCTCGCGCCTTCGAATTGCCGGGCGCTCGAGGGCCATTGAGCCGGACACGACAGTGCGCCACGGGCCGGACGGAAGCTCGTGGCGCACCGAGGTGTTGGGGCGTGAAGGGGGCAGGTGTTACGGCCGCGGGTTCCACTGCGTGGTGCAGTACGCGGGTATCCAGCCGCTGACTCGCCCGTAGGTCAGGTGGACCCAGGAATTATTCGACTTGCCGCAGAGGCGGTAGGACTGGCCCTCCAATCCGGTTCCGGTGTCGTCGTCCCCGCATCCCGACTTGCCCTTGGGAAGTGTGCCGTTGACGGTGGCGTTCAGCTTCCTGTGCGCCCGGATGTTGACCGTCTCCCTGGCGGTCAGCTTGTAGCAGGAGGCGGTCACTGACGTAACGTCAGCGTTCTGCGCCGGACCGGGAGTTCCGGCTGTGGCGACTCCACCGCTCAGGGTGGTGATCAGAGCGGCTCCGGTGATGCCGGCCGCCGCCAATGTGCGCATGCGCATGGGTGATCCCCCGTAAAGGTCGATGGCAAGGCTCAATGCTCTGGAGCGAGCATCAAGAAGTTGATCACGCTATCCGTACGTCCGTACGCCATGCAAAGCAGCAGGGGTCGGCCTCGGCCTGCCGAAGCGCGCAACGGGGGCGTGGTGCTGCGCGCCCGTCAGGCGTCGAAGTGACGGCGCGCGTTCTCGATGTGACCGAGGTACTGGTGGGTCCAGCCGCATATGGTGTCGACCGCGGCGCGCAGGGCCCGCCCCGGCTCGGTGAGGGTGTACTCGACCCGCGGCGGCACGGTGGGGTGCACCTTGCGGTCGACCAAGCCGTTGCGTTCCAGCATGCGCAGGTTCTGGGTGAGCATCTTGTGGCTGACACCCGCGACCTCGTTCCGAAGCTCGCTGAAGCGCAGGGTGCGCTCGCCGAGCGCCTCGATGATCAGTAGGGCCCACTTGTTGGCGACGTCCGAGAAGATCTCCCGCGCCAGAGAGTCCGCGCGCCTCAGGTCGGCGTCCTCGGGCAGGCCCTTGAGCAGATGCTTGGTCACCATCAGGTTCCTCAGTCACCGAAAAGTGCGTTCTTCCAGGTCAGCTGTCACTCTCCTACAGTTTTTGAGTAACCACAAGAGAGCAACTCGGAAGGGCGAGCACCATGGCCACGTTCGATGTCTTCAACCACAACGTGCCGGCCGAGAGCGACTTCGGCTACTCGCAGGCGATCAAGTCTGGCGAGCTGATCCACGTCTCCGGTCAGCTCTCGCTCGACGAGGCGGGCGAGTTCGTCTACGCGGACGACTTCGCCGCTCAACTCCAGTTGAGCTACCTCAACATGGACAAGGTCCTGGACCACTACGGAGTCACCCGGAACCAGGTGGACTCGCAGGCCCTGTACGTAGTGGAATTGCAGCAGAACGCCGCGGTGACGGCGGAGGGCAACCTGGCGTATTTCGGCCACCACCGCCCGGCCAGCACGGTCGTGGGCGTCACTGAACTGACCTTCCCCGGCCAGGTCATCGAGATCAGCTTCGTTGTCGACACGAAGCTGCCCGCCTGAGCCCGCGCAATGCAACGATGGCTTTTCGAGCGGCACAGGATCTTCTGATCCGCCGGTCATGGGCTTGACCTTGACACAGTGATAAGGAGTCCCCTGGGTGCAGGAGGTGGTCCCGATCAACGCGACAAACGGAACCCCGCGGAACACCCGCGTGGCCAACGCCCTGGGCGCCAAGGACTCGTCGGTCCGGCTTCAGGCGGCCCTGGCGGTCGGCTCGAACCCCGACCCTGGCTTCCTGGAGACGCTCATCGAGCGGTGCGCGGTCGAGCCGGACTTCTTCGTGCGAGACATGCTGTCCTGGGCGCTGACCCGCCTCTCGCCGGAGATCACCCTGCCCCGTATTCGCCAGGAACTCGACTCTGAGCGCGCTCAGGCCCGCAGCCAGGCGTTGCACACGCTCTCCAAGATCGGCGACACGAGCGCGTGGGCCTGGATCACGCGCGGCATGCTGCGCGACGCCGACGACGAGGTCGCGCGGACCGCGTGGCGCGTCGCGGTCGTCCTCGTGCCCGAGGACGAGAAGAAGGACCTGGTCGACGAACTGGTCATGCAGCTCGGCCGCGGCGACCGCAATGTGCGGCTGAGCCTGAGCCGGGCTCTCGTCGACCTCGGCGACGTGACCAAGCCCGCCCTGGAGGAGGCCGCGGCGAACCCCGACCCGGCGGTGGCCACACACGCCCGTGCCACCGAGCTGCTCCAGCAGAACCCGGAGACCGGTTTCGACGCGGCCATCGACGAGGCGAAGCGAGTCGTCACACTCGGCCCGGAACGAGCCGCTGCTGCCGGCGCCGCGGAGCCCGCGGAGACCGCCGAGCCCACGGAGGCGACCGAGTCGACGGAGGCTGCCAAGGCCACGAAGACTGCGGGGAACGCGCATTGTTGATCGGCGATGTGGCCCGTCACTCGGGGGTGAGCACCCGGATGCTCCGGCACTACGACGCCCTCGGGCTGGTGCGACCGACCGGTCGCACTGTCGGCGGCTACCGCGAGTACTCCGCCGAGGACGTCCGCAGGATCTTCCACGTGGAGAGCCTGCGGTCCCTCGGGCTCTCGCTCAAGCAGGTTGGGCGCGCGCTGGAGGACCCGGCCTTCACGCCGTCCACCCTGGTCAGCGACCTCATCCGATGGACGGAAGACCGCTTGGAGCGGGAACAGGAACTGCTCGAGCGGCTCCGCGCGATCGATGCGTCGGCGCCCACCGGCTGGCAGGACGTCCTGCACATCGTCGAACTCATGCAGGGGCTCAACTCGACCAGCGCCGCGCGCAGGCAGCAGGCCGTCCTGGCCCGGCCGGAGGGCGTCTCGGTCCCCGCCGAGCTGCTGGCCGGGGCGGTTCTGGCCGAATCCGACCCCAACGTCGCGGGCGCCCTGCGCTGGGCGCTCGCCCGATCGGGCGGCGACGGCGTGGCGACGCTGGCCGCCGGCATGCACGCGGAGGACGTCGACATCCGGCGGCGCGCGGTGCTGGCGATCGCCGAGATGTCCGAGGCCCCGGGGGCGACCGCGGTGCTTGCGGACGCGATCGGGGACCCCGACGCGACGGTGCGCAGGCACGCCGCTCTGGCGTTGGGCAGGCATGGCGTGACCGCGGCCGTGCCGACACTCGTCGGCATGGTGGTCGAGGGCGCCAACGACGTCGACGCGGCAGAGGTCTTGGGAACGCTGTCCCAGGACCCCGGGTGCGCGGACCGGATCATGGCCGCACTGGTCGACGAACTCGCCGCGCCCACCGCGGACTCGGCGATGCGGATACGCCTGACCCAGGCGCTGGTCGAGCTGTCGGGGACCACCGCGCAGGAGGTCCTGCGCCAACTGGCCCACGACGACGACCCCGCTGTCGCCCTCGTTGCCTCGGCCTTCGTCGGAGTTCTCGACGAGCGGTCCCTCGGGAGACCGAGGCGACGAGGATTCCTGAAAGCGCGCGACCGAGGCGCCGCGGGACCGCGTCCCGACGGTATGTTGCCGCCGGGATCGGAGACGGCGCGACCGCCAGGTTCCGCTTGACCGCCGCTGTCGGCTCACGGGTGCGCCGTGGTGCGGCACTCGACACGTACCTCCCGGCGGTCGGGGTGGGAGCTGGACCGCCACCAGTCGGCCGTCATCGCCTGGCTCGCCCAGGCGTCCGGAGACGGCGATCCGCAAGACCCCGACGATTCCCGAACCGTGAGCATCCCAGCGCCGGTTGGCAGGGCCGTGCCTCGCCGGTCGCGGTCCCGTAACGTCGGCGAGAATCAGAGGGAACCAGCATGTCAGCGAGGAAGACGATGACCGACATGATCACCGGCAGTGCTGCGTCGGAGGTGACCGCGGCGATGGTCCGGGTGCCCGCGGGCCGGTTCACGATGGGGTCCGATGACCACTATCCCGAGGAGGCGCCGGCCCACCCGGTTACGGTGGACAGTTTCTCCATCGACCGGAATCCGGTGACCAACGAGCAGTTCGCCACGTTCGTGGCGGAGACCGGCCATGTGACCCTCGCCGAGCGTGTGCCGGATCCGGCCGACTACCCCGGTGCCGACGCATCGCTGCTGGTGGCAGCCTCCGCGGTGTTCACGCCGCCGGCGCACCAGGTGGACCTGCGTGACGCCTACCAGTGGTGGTCCCTCGTTCCCGGCGCCGACTGGCGTCACCCGCAGGGGCCCGGCAGCTCGATCGACGAGCTGGGCGGGCATCCGGTGGTCCATGTCGGCTACGCCGACGCCGAGGCTTATGCCCGTTGGGCCGGCAAGGCGCTGCCCACGGAGGCCGAGTGGGAGTACGCCGCTCGCGGCGGCGCCGTCGGCGGTGAGTACGCCTGGGGCACGGAGCTGACGCCGGGCGGGCGGCATATGGCCAACGTGTGGCAGGGTGACTTCCCGCACGTCAACGACCGTGCCGATGGCTGGTACTTGACCTCGCCGGTCGGCGCGTTCCCGGCCAACGGCTTCGGGTTGCACGACATGATCGGCAACGTGTGGGAGTGGACCGCCGACTGGTGGTCGGCTCACCAGCCCGCACCCGCGTCGGCGTGCTGCGCCGGCGCGGCGGACCGGGCCAACCCGACCGGCGGGAGCCGGGCGCTGTCGGTCGATGCGGCGCTGCCACCGCACGCGCGGATACCCCGCAGGGTGATCAAGGGCGGGTCGTACCTGTGCGCGCCGAACTACTGCCGCCGTTACCGGCCCGCGGCCAGGCTCGCTCAACCGGTCGACACGACGACCGGCCATGTCGGCTTCCGTTGCGTCGTCCGGACGGCAGCTGCGCCCTCGACTTCGAGCCAGCGCGTTCCGTGACGTCGGCGCGTTTCCGTGTACGCCGCCGGGGCGAGCCCGGCGGCCTACACGGTCCAGGGCTTACTGCCGGGCCATGGCGATGCGCCAGCGTTCCTCGATCGGGATCAGGTGCTCGGGGTTGTCCGCGGCGGCATCGATGTCGATCTGGACCCAGCGGATGGACCCGGTGAAGTCGTTGCCGCGTTCGGCGTACTCCGGCGTGACCGGGGAGCCGGTCTCGCGGCCGACGCAGGTCGCCTCGTCGGCGGAGAACAGCACCGGCTGGGTGGCCGGGACGGTGCCGCGGCCGACCTCGGCCCCGTCCAGATGCAGCGTGACGGTACCGCCCTTGGCCAGGCCCGGCCCGTCGTAGGCGAACTCCATGCGCACCTGGTGCTCCCCGGGCGGCAGGTCGGTGTCGCCGGCGACGTAGGAGCGATGCAGACCGACCAGGTTGTAGCAGTAGCGCAGCCGGCCGTCGTGGGCGTACAGGCTCCAGCCGCCGGCCATGCCGCCCTGCGAGACGATGACGCCGTCCGCGCCCTTGTCGGGGACGACGAGCTGCGCGGTGACGGCGTGACTGCGGTTCTTGATGTTGATGACCGAGTTCTCGTTGAGGTGCCCCATGCCGGGGAACAGCACCTGGGTGGTGCCTTTGATCAGCTGTGGGCGGCCGGCCAGGGTGGCGTCGGCGCGTTCGAGGGCGCGGTCGTCGAGCGGCAGCACCCCGTGTCGGGTTGCCTCGATCAGCCACAGCCGCTGGAGCCGGTGCAGCATCTGTGGCTGGGTGGCGGCCAGGTCGCGGGACTGGGTCCAGTCGTCGGGGGCGTACAGCTCCCACACATCGTCGTCGAAGGCGACGGTTTGGGCGCCGACCAGCTGCCAGGGCGTGCGGTGCTTGGTGACCGCCGTCCAGCCGTGGTGGTAGATGCCGCGGTTGCCGGTGATCTCGAAGTACTGGGTCTGGTGGCGGTCCAGGGCTTCGGCGTCGGCGAAGGTGTAGCCGAGGCTGACGCCCTCGATCGGGGCCTGGGTGACGCCGTGGACGGTCACCGGCTCCGGCAGGCCGGCCGCTTCGAGGATGGTCGGCGCGACATCGATGACGTGGGCGAACTGCTGGCGCAGGCCACCGGCGGCGGTGATCCGGGCGGGCCAGTGCACAACGGCCGGATTGCGGGTGCCGCCCCAGTGGGAGGCGACCTGCTTGGTCCACTGGTACGGCGTGCTCAGCGCGTGCGCCCAGCCGACGGCGTAGTGGTTGTAGGCGCTGGGGGTGCCGAGGTCGTCGACCCTGGTGCGCAGGAACTCGGTGGTCTCCACGGCGCCGAGCCCGTTGAAGTTGATCATCTCGTTGAAGCTGCCCTGCGGGGTGCCCTCGGCCGAGGCGCCGTTGTCGCCGACGATGTAGAAGATCAGCGTGTCGTCGAGCTGTTCCAGATCGTCCAGGGACTGCACGATCCGGCCGATGTGGTGGTCGGTGTGGGCCAGGAACCCGGCATAGACCTCCATCTGCCGTGCCAGCACGGGCTTGAGGTCGTCGGGCATGTCGTCCCAGTGAGGCACCTCGGGGTTGAAGGCGGTCAGCTGCGCGTCGGCGGGGATGACGCCCAGCGCCTTCTGCCGCTCGAAGACTTCCTCGCGCAGCGCGTCCCAGCCGGCGTCGAAGCGCCCGGCGTACTGGTCGGCCCACTCCTGAGGGGCATGGTGCGGAGCATGGGTGGCGCCCGGGGCGAAGTACATGAAGAACGGCCGGTCCGGCTGGAGGGCGTGCTGGCGGCGTATCCAGTCCACCGCACGGTCGGCGAGGTCCTCGGTGAGGTGGTAGCCCTGCTCGGGGGTGCGCGGGGGCTCCACCGGGGTGGTGCCCTCGTACAGGGTGGGGTAGTACTGGCTGGTCTCGCCGCCGACGAAGCCGTAGAAGTACTCGAAGCCGCTGCCGGTGGGCCAGCGGTCGAACGGCCCGGCCGGGCTGGTCTCCCACACCGGGACCTCGTGGCACTTGCCCAACTGCGCGGTGGCGTACCCGTTGAGGCGCAGCGTCTCGGCCAGCGTCGCCTTGGTGTTGGGCCGCACCGTGTGGTAGCCGGGCGCCGCGGTGGCCAGCTCGGTGATCGCGCCCATGCCCACCGAATGGTGGTTGCGGCCGGTCAGCAGCGCCTGCCGGGTCGGTGAGCACAGGGCGGTGGTGTGGAAGCGGTTGTAGCGCAGGCCGCCGTCGGCCAGCCGCTGCGCGACGGGGGTGTCCACGGGGCCGCCGAAGACGCTGCTGGCGCCGAAGCCGACGTCGTCGAGCAGCACGATGAGCACATTGGGCGCGCCCGCGGGCGGGCGCAGCGGCGTGATCGAAGCCTGGCGGTGGTCCGGGTCGTGCACGTCGTACGCGATCGGCCCGGTGTCGGGCCGGTCGGGTAGGGGCAGCACGGTGCGTGGCAGTTGGTCCGGCACGGGTTCTCCTGCTCTCGGGGATGACGACGGCGCCGACTCCCGGTGCGGGGCTGCCGACGCCGTTGCGGAGGGTGGGTCAGGGCCGCAGTGCGGCCGTCAGATAGGCGGTCAATGCCGTGATGCCGTGGCTGATGCTCTGCGGGTCGGGCTCGTCGCGGTCACGGAAGGCGAGTTCGAGCACCCGGTCGCTCAGTTCGACCATCATCACGAAGACCAGTGGATCGGTGTCGGGGCTGCTGAGCCCGGCCGCGGTGGCCAGTGCCTGCATACGGGCGGCGGTGTGATGGTGCTGGCGCAGCACTTCGGCGCGCACCGTCGGCGACACTCGTCCGTCGAGCCACAGCCTGTTGGCGTTGGGGTGAGCCCGGAAGTAGCGGACGTATATGTCGAGTTCGTGCTCGACGAAGTCGAGCAGCGACGACGGGGTCCAGTCCTGCTCGGCCACTGCGACGAACGCCTGGAGCCGGACAAGGTGGCGTCGGACGAGTTCGTCGATGATCTGCTCGCGGTCGGCGAAGAACCGGTACAGCGAGGGGGCGGTGATCCCGGCGCGCTGGGCGACGGCCCTGGTGGTGACCGCGTCGACGCCGCCCTCGTCGATCAGGGCGGCTGTGGCATCCAGAATCCTCTCCACGGTCTCGCGGCTGCGCGCCTGCACCGGCTGACGCCGGCGCCGGTCCTGGTCGGCCCGTTCGGGCGGTTCGGGATGCGGAGTCTCGACGGCTGCTGACACGATTGGAACTGTAACGCGACTCGCGTTAGCTTCGCGTTAGCTTCAGGGAGATCGCATACATGACCGGGATGGAGCGGGTCGAACACCTGCGGGTCGTGGTCGTAGTCGTGGTCGTCGACGCCGGGGCCGAGGTCGGCGGGGTGTGGCGCGACAACACCTGTCCCGGCTGCGCCTGCGACATTCCGTCGCACCTGTACTCGCTGTCGTTCGCGCCCAACCCCCACTGGACGCAGTCGTTTTCCCAGGCAGCCGGAGATCCGCGACTATCTGCGCCGGACCGCACGTGACCACGGGCTGCTGCCGCACACCCGGTTCAACACCGCACTGCTGAAGCCGGCTTGGGACGAGGGCGCCCAGGGGTGGCGCATCGAGACCAGCGCCGGACCGCTCAGCGCCGATGTGGTCATCGACGGCAGCGGACCGACGCCGAACCGTCCACGCCGGAGCTGCCGGGGCTGCCGGGCCTGTCCGGCGAAGAACAGGTCCTCGGCGGCCTCACAGATCGGAGCGGGGCATGCGATCTGTTCGGCGATGCCGTCACGGAGGTGGTAGTCGAGATAGGCGGCGCCGAAGGCGGGGGGTCTCGGCGCCCATCACGTACATGCCGTGCTCAGCGCCCAGCGCATGACGGTGTGGGTGGCACTCAAGTGGTCCAGGACCGCACGATCTGCGAACAGGGGCCGGGTACGGCGCGTGGTGCCCACGCCGTACCCGGCCCCTTTCGTGTACGTCCCTACTCCGTGTCCGTGCCCACCGCCCTCAGCATCGGGACCGCCATCGCCTGCCGCCCCGGCCACAGCGAGGCGAGGACGCCGATCGCGGCCGTGCCGGCGAAGCACAGGGCCGCCCGGTCCCAGGGGACGACCAGCGGCACACTGGGCTGGGTGAGGACGGCGGCCACACCGATCGCCGCGCCCGCGACGAGGCCGAGGGCCGCCCCGAGCAGCGAGATGGTCACCGACTCGATGCGCAGGACCGAGGCGAGCCGTCGGCGGTCGAGTCCGAGCGCGCGCAACAGGCCGATCTCGCGGACGCGTTCGGAGACGGCCATGCCCATCGTGTTGACCACGCCCAGGATGCCGATCAGGACAGTGATGCTGAGCAGGGCGTACATGATGTTCAGGAACTCGGCCGAGGTGCTGCTCGCCGCCTTCCGCACCTCGGCACGGTCCTGCACCAGAAGCGCGGGGTTGTCGAGCGTACGCCGGATGTCGCGCTGGAGCGCGGCCGTACGGCCGGGGTCGGCGTCGGTGAGGACCGACGCGACGCGCGCATGGTCGCCGTCGGCGGTACGGGGCAGTTGGGTGCGCGAGACGAGCGCGGACGCGAAGTCCTTCCCCTCGTAGATGGCCACGACCGGGAGTGCGGTCTTCCGCTCCGTACCGGCCACGCTGCCCGTGACGCGGCTCCCGAGCTTCAAGTGGCGCGCCGCGGCGGTCTCTTCCTCGAGGGCGATGCCGCGGTCGAGACGCTTCAGCGACCCCTCGCGGAGGGTGATGGGGGCCAGGCGTTCCACCGTGCTGGGGGTGACGGCCGCCGCGGGGAGCATGTCCTCGCGGGAGATGCGGATGTCGGTGTTGACGACGGCGGTGACGGCCGCGGCGTCCGGGAGGCGTGCGACGCGGGCAGCGACATCGGCCCCGATCTCCCCGAAGTCGACGGCCGTGATGCGCAGATCGGAGGCCATGGCCTGGTCGGCCTCGTCCTCGTCCACCCGGCTGAGCGACGCCACGACGACCGTGACGGCGGTGACCATGGCGAGGCCGACCATGAGGGTCGCCGCGGTGGCCGCCGTACGCCGAGGGTTGCGGCGCGCGTTCTCCACCGCGAGCTTGCCGCGGATCCCCGCCAGCCGCCGCAGTGGCGTCCGCAGCAGGCCGGTGACGCCGAGGGCGATGAGCGGGGTGAGGACGATCAGGCCGACAAGGAGGACGGGTACGGCGAGGTAGAGCATGTTCTCGTCCCCGGCGGCCGCCCAGAGCAGCAGCACCCCGAGCCCGGTGACCGTCACGCCGACGACACCGCGGCGGCGCAGCGACGCGGGCGTGGGCGGACGGCTCGTCCGCAGTGCCGCCACGGGGGAGACTGACGCCGCACGACGGGCCGGGACGTAGGCCGCGAGCATGGTGACCGCGACACCGACGCCGAAGGCGGCCAGCACGGGCGTGGGCTGGAGGATCCGCAACGGGACGTCGACGACGCCGCCCGTGTCCCCGAACAGGGTGCTCAGCAGCGCCGCGACGCCGATGCCCGCCGCGTAGCCCACGACCGAAGCGACCGCCCCGACGACCCCGGCTTCGGTCAGCACCTGGCGCATCACATACCGCCGGGTGGCTCCGACGGCGCGGAGCAGGGCGTGTTCACGGGCGCGCGCGGCGCTCAGCATCGTGAAGGTGTTGGCGACGAGGAAGGTGGAGACGAACAGGGCGACACCGGCGAAGCCGAGCAGCACCGTGGTGAGCTTGGCGTCGGACGCGGCCGTGGCCTCGCCCCGCAGCTGGTCCGCGGTGACGGCCTCGAGCCCGCGCGGCAGCACATCCTGCGCGTGCTCGGCCAGTTGGGCCTGGGACGTGCCCTCGTCGGCGGTCAGCGTGATCGTCGTGTAGCCGCCCTGATCCGGGGCGAACTGCCTTAGCGCGGTGGTGTTGTCGAACGCGGTGAGCGTGCCGCCGGAGGCGAGGCGGCTGTCCTCCGCGGTGAAGAGGCCGACGACGCGGGCGTCGCGTGCCGTGCCGTTCACGACGATCCGGACCGTGCCGCCGACCCGTGTTCCGGAACGCTCGGCCGCTGCCTTGTCGATGGCGATCTCCCCGGAGGCGCGCGGGCCGCGTCCGGCGGTGAGGGGGTAGCGGGGGTCCTTGCCCCCGGGGCCCGGGACGTAGTTGACGCCCGCGGACCGGTACAGGTCGCCGACGAGTCCGCCGTCCGAACCCGCCAGGAACGAAGGGCCCTCGACCGTCCCGCGTGCCGCCGCGGCACCGGGCAGGGCTCGCAGGCGTTTCAGCAGCGCCTGGTCGAGACGGGGTGCCGCGTCGGGGGAGTCCGACGTGGAGTACTGCGTGGACTCCGCGGGCCGCACCGCGACGGACACATCGGGCTGGGAGTTGGCGCGGGCCTTGGCCAGGGCGGCGCTGACGGAGTCGCCGTAGATCAGGGATCCGGTCACGAAGGCGACGCCGAGGACAACGGCGAGGGCGGGCAGCGCGAACCGGAGGCGGTGCGAGCGCAGGGTGCGCAGGGTGGTACGGAGCATGGCGAACCTCCGGGGCGAGGGGCGGCTGCGGGGCGAGTGCGGGACGCCCCTCATCGGACGGCCTGCTGCCCGGCGTCGAACGCCTTCATCTGCTCCAGCACCCCGGCGGCGCTGGGCTTCGCCATCTCGTGGACGAGGCGGCCGTCGGCCAGGAAGAGGGCGCGACCGGCGTAGGCGGCCGCGACGGGGTCATGGGTGACCATCACGACCGTCTGCCCGAGTATCTCCGCGGACATCTGTAGGAACGACAGGACCTGTGCGCCCGCCCGGGAGTCGAGATTGCCGGTGGGCTCGTCGGCGAAGACGATCGCGGGGCGCGACGCGAGCGCCCGGGCGCAGGCCACCCGCTGCTGCTGGCCGCCGGAGAGCTGGTCCGGCCGGTGACCGAGCCGGTCGGCCAGGCCCAGGGTGCTGACGAGCTCCTGCAGCCACGCCGGGTCGGGAGTGATCCCGGCCAGGTCGCAGGGGAGGGTGATGTTCTCCAGCGCCGTGAGTGTGGGGAGGAGGTTGAACGACTGGAAGACGAAGCCGATGCGCTCACGCCGCAGCTTGGTGAGCCGGGCCTCGTCGAGCGAGCCCAGCTCGGTGTCGCCGATCCACGCACTGCCGGACGTGGGTGTGTCGAGACCGGCGAGGCAGTGCATGAACGTCGACTTGCCCGACCCCGAAGGGCCCATGATCGCGGTGAACTCCCCGGAGACGAACTGGGCCGACACACCGGCCAGCGCCGTCACCGCGGTTTCGCCCTCGCCGTAGACCTTGGTCACGTGGTGGCCCGCGGCGACCACCTCACCGAACCTGGGGGAGGACGCGGGGGCGTCCGATCGCTGGCTCATTGCACATCGCTCCTGCATGACGTTCTCGGGACGGTCCGCGGCCGAAGCGGCACGACCGGTCGAACGGCCGGACCCCCGCGGCGGCGAAGGAATCCATGGGTTTCGGGTGGCGGGACGGTGCGGTCTGCGCAGCCGCCCCACCGGACCGTTCCGATGCTGCCGGGCCGCGGCGCCTCCGCGGATCCACCGGAAAGCCGAACGGCGAGCCACCTCCCTCGGCCGAACGGCCGAGGGGGAAGGGGAGCCGCCTGGCGTAGCGTGACCTGCATGATTGCCGCGTTCCTGGCCCGCTCCCCGCTCCAGCGAGCCTTCATATGCCTGGTCGTTCCGGGACTATTCGCCCTGGTGGTACTCGAGGGCCGCAACGCGCCGTACGCCGCCGTGGTGGCGGCGACGGTCGTCACCGGGGCGCTGTCGCTGCTCGCCCTCTTCGCGCCGGAGCGCTGGTTCTGGCAGTGCGTCTCGGCCGCCGCGACGGCGTCCCTCACCCTGACGGTCGTGGAGACCCAGCTCAGGCAGCGTCCCGAGAACACGCCCGGGATGGTGGAGCTGGCCGTGCTGCTGCTGGTGGTCACCCGCGCGGTGCGGCGCCTCCGGCCCCTGAAGGCGATCGGGCTCTCGGCGGCGGCCTCCTGCGCGGCGGTGGTCCTCTCCTTGCGCCTGGAGGACTGGGACGACCACCTCTATCTGTTCATCAGCCTTCTCATCTTGTTCGCCGTACCCTCCGCGGTCATCCTCGGACTGGCGCTGCGCATGCGCGACATCCTGCGGGCCCGGGCGTTCGAGGCCGTGGCCCAGACCCAACGCCTGGAGTACGCACGGGAGCTGCACGACTTCGTCGCCCACCACGTCACGGCGATCGTCGCCCAGACCAAGGCCGCGCGCTTCACGGCGGACGCCGGACACGTCCAGAGCCGCGAGGACCAGGACCGGATGCTGGCCCAGATCGAGCAGGCCGGGGCCCAGGCGCTGGGATCGATGCGTGCCATGGTCTCCGTCCTGCGGGATCCCGCGACTCCCGCGGCGACCCGCCCCGCGGGCGATCTGGGCGCCCTGCGCACGCTCACGGAGAAGTTCTCGGTCGCGGGGCCGCGCGCGACGCTGACCGTCGACCCGTACCTGACCGACCGCCCGGTGCCACCGGAGGTCGCCACCACCGTCTACAGCGTCGTGCAGGAGTCACTGACCAACGCGCGGAAGCACGCGGAGGGGGCGACGCAGGTCGAGGTGCGGGTCGCGCCGCACCCCGAGGCGCCGGACCGCCTGGAGGTGTCGGTGACCGACGACGGCCGCCGCCGGAACCAGGGCGGGCCCACGGGCGAGAATGCGGCGCCGAACGCCCACGCGGCCGGTGGGGGATACGGTCTCGTCGGTCTCGCCGAGCGAGTCGAGGGGATCGGCGGGCGGATCAGCGCGGGGGAGCGGCCGGGCGGTGGTTGGTGCGTCCACGCGGTCCTGCCACTCACACCCTGACCTCGCACTGACCGCCCGGCGTCCCCCTGGAATCATGTCGTCCATGACGATTCGGGTCCTCATCGCCGACGACCAGGCCATGCTCCGTGCCGCCTTCCGTATGATCCTCGACTCCCAGCCGGACATCGAGGTGGTGGCGGAGACCGCCGACGGGGCGGCGGCCCTCGAGGAGGCACGGCGGCTGCGACCCGACGTCTGCCTGCTCGACATCCGGATGCCGAAGCTGGACGGTCTCGCAGTCACCCGGCAGCTCGCGGGCCCCGGTGTGCCGGACCCGATGAACGTGCTGATCGCCACCACCTTCGATCTCGACGAGTACGTCTACACCGCGCTGCGCAACGGCGCCTGCGGATTCCTCCTCAAGGACGGAGCGCCCGCGCTGCTCACGGAGGCCGTACGAGCCGCGGCCACGGGCAACTCCCTGATCTCGCCGTCGATCACCGTCCGGCTGCTCTCGCATATGGCCCCGCACCGCAACCGGCCGGCGGCCGCACCCGCGGTGCGCGGTGGCACCGGTAACGGGCCGGTCCGGCCGGCCGAGCCGCTGACCCAGCGCGAACTGGACGTCGTCCGGCTCGTCGCCCGCGGCCGCACCAACGACGAACTGGCCGCGGAGCTCTACGTCACGCTGTCCACGGTCAAGACCCACCTGGCGAACGTCCAGCGGAAGCTGGCCGCACGCAACCGCGTCGAGATCGCCGCATGGGCGTGGGAGACGGGCGTCTGCGGAGGCGAGGGGAGCGCTTAAGCGCTCCGCAGGAAGGGCCGCGAGGTGGGGTCGTTTGTCCGCGGCAGCGTCGTGGCTGGTCGCGCCCACGCGGCGGAGCCGCACATCGACACAGCCCCGTGCCCCTTCGGGGCGCAACCGAACCTCCCCGGACTTCAGCGAGGCCGCTTAGTACTCCGATGGGACGAGGGGCCTGCGGGATGCGTGGTTGAGGAGGGCAGCTGGGGTGGTGTGGGAGTCGTGCATGGGCCAGTGAGGGTCCTTGCCCGCCAGGGCGGCGAAGAGGCGTTGCCAGGCTTCGTCGTCCGTGCCCAGGAGCTTGCCGGCCAGGGCGGCCAGTTCGTTCGTGGCCTCCTGGACGGCGGCCCGGAGCGCGGTGGGGAGTTCCTGGCGCACGGAGGCTTCCGCGAGGTAGTGGAGCATGCGGCTGGCCATGGCGCCACTGTGGATGATCTCCTTGCCGGAGAGCAGGCCCCGTTCGAGAAGAGCGTCGAGGACGGGGGCCCACTCGTTGCGCGGGATCGACAGGTTCGGGATGTTCCCGATGGCCGCACGGGCCCAGCTGGGGCCACGGTCGGTCAGGGTGCGGTCGATGAAGCAGGACCAGTACTCGAACGCCGCCGGCGCGAGCTCGTCCGGAGCGTCCGGCAGCCGGGCGATGGTGCCCCATACCCGCGAGCGGAACGGCTCCTGTTCGTGGGCCCGGATCAGGACGTCCCAGTCGCGGGTGTAGGGGAGGTCCAGGACGTCCTCGTGTTCGTACTCCCCACAGGTGCGGAGCTTGGCGACCAGGCGATCGGTGCTCAGCTCCTTGTCGAGGCGGGCGGTGAGGACAGCGTCCGGGGCCGGCGCGGACAGCGCCTTCGTGGCGACCTTGGCGGCGCCCGCACTGAGCAGGCCCCGGTCGATCAGCGAGCGGAGACAGTCGGGGCCGCCGTGGCGAAGGGCGTTGCGCGCTGCCAGGAGGTGGTCCGGCAGCGGAACGCGCTTGCCCCATGAGGCGAGCGCGTGCTCCACGAGTTCGGGGTCGGCCGCTTCGACCAGAAGGCGGAGGTACTTCGCTGATCCCTTGTCGAAATGGTCTCGTGCGAGCAGCCGTTCGCGGAGCTCCGGGGCAAGCGGGAGGAGGTCGTCCGGCCCTTCGGCGGTGCGGCCCTGGGGTCGGCGGGAGAGGATGATCCGGCGGATCTCGACGGACGGGCTGCTGCTGTGGACCTCCCCGTACAGCGCCGCGTTGATCGTGGGGTCGTCGACGGCCAGGAGCCGCAGATGCAGGTCCCGGTGGCGGGAGCTGCGCGCCAGGAGGAGCAGCGCGGCGTGGTCGTCGTGGGCGAACAGATGGTCCAGGAGGGCGTCGGGCACGTGGTTGGTCTTGCACGCGCGCTCGGTGAGGGTGAGCGTGGCCCGCGCGTCCAGCCGCGGCAGTACGGCCGCGAGAGCGTCGGTGCCCGCGTGGAGCAGGAGTCCGGCGCCTGCCGGGGTGAGTACCGTGGGGACGGTGTCCGCGCTGCCGTGCTCGAGCAGCTCGGCGAAAGGCCGCTCGGCCCAGTCGCTGTCCATCGCGGCGAGCGCGCGCAGCCACCGCTCGAGGTCGGTGCCGAGCCGGTCGGCGACCAGTCGGCGCGCGGCACACACAGCGGCAGCGGCCGGCACTCTACGGATGAACCAGCCGATTGGCAGCGGGGACATCTCATGTGCGGGCGTCCGGGCGACCATCTCGCTGGGTGCGACGATCCCCTGCCGACAGGCCAGCAGATCGTCCTTCCCTGCCCGGTCGGCCGTTGTCTCGGCGAGGCGCCGGCGTGTGTCGGGCGAGGCGTGCCGGTCACACGCCTCCACGAGCCAGGCGGGATGGGCGAGTCCGGGGAAACTGACCGGGTACGTAGCGGCGAGGACGTCGAGCACACCGGGATCGGTGGGCAGTGGCGCGCCCGCGACGAGCGTGCGGAGCAGATGTGCGGAGGCGAGGGCCGCGTCCCGGTCCAAGATGTGTTCCCGCGCCCGCTGTTCGGCGTGGGTGAGTGCGGGCGCGGCCGGTGCGGGTGCCTCGGCCGGGTCCGGGGGGCCGGTGGTCCGGGCGTTCGCGTCGAGGCGGGCGAGCTCGTCGGCGTTGGGCCGGGGGCCGGCCACCTGCGCCGCCGCGGTGATCAGTTCGGCGAGTGAGCCGGCGAAGGTTCCGACCAGGTGGAGCGCGATGACCCACGCTTCCGAGTGTCCGGCCAGATGCTCGTGTACGAGGTCGACGGCGTGCCGGTGGACCCGGGCACCGACGGCGTCGTGGTGGAGGTGGGTGAGGACCGCCGCGGCCGGCTGGGCGGTGTCGACGAGCCGCTCGGGTTCCAGCAGGTCCCGCTCGACGGTGTCGACGAACCAGCGGTGCAGGGTGGTGTCGTACGACGTGGCGCGCAGATGATCGACCGGCTCGGAGTCGAGGTTGCTCGCGGGTGTGGTGAGTGCCTGGCGGATCGCCTCGTCGACGTCCTCGTGGCGCAGAAGCTCCTCGATGGGTTCGGGCTGGAAGGTGTGCTCGCGGTGGGCGGCGATCAGGCGCGGGAAGTCGTACACATAGGGTTCGTGCACGATCTCCTGCATCAGCCGGCGGGTGGCATTGCGTCCGCGCGGGTCGGCGAAGACCCGGGGCAGCGCGTCGGGGTCTTCGTAGGGCTCGAGCCCTTCCCTGAACCTGTCCAGGCCGTCGGGGTGGTCCAGCGCGGCGGCCGCCTCGACGAGGATCGGGGGCGGGTCGGCGGGGACCAGGCCGAGGAGTCGGCGTACGGCGTCCGGACCGCCGCGCTCCCACACCCGGACCACGGAGTAGTGGCGTGCGCCGTCGCTCGTCCACCACGCCCAGGAGTGCAGGACCAGTTCGGGGTCGCCGCTCGTGATCAGCGGGCTGCGAAGGGACCGGTCCTTGGTGGCGAGGAGTTCAGCACGCAGCCCGGCGTCGAGAGGGACGGGCTCGGCGCGGCCCGGGGTGCGGGGGACGCCGGAGGCGATCGCGCGGCGCAGGGACAGGGTGGTCTTCTGGTTGCCGTACACGGCGGCGTTGACCGGCGGCTCGTCGCGCTCGGTCAGTCGGCGCAAATCGCCTGCGCCGAGGGCGATGTTGCCGCCGATGGCGGCCCGCACGCGGGGGGCGGACGCCGCGAGCGCGGTGGGCAGGGCGTGCGACGGCAGCGAACCCTTGCCGAGCAGGGCGTGCAGCAGTTCGTCGGGCAGGTGCGGGAGCAGCTCGCGCAGATCGTCGGGTTCGGCGGCGTACAGCAGGAACCGGTACGTCTTGGTCAGTGCCGGTGGCGTGACCGAGGGTGCGGGCTCGGGGACCGTGCCGTCGGCGATACCGGCCAACAGGTCGGCGAGGGTGCCCAGGTACCGGGACAGAGAGGTGCGCAGGGTGGCCCAGCGCCGCGGGTCGCCGCCGAGCTGTCGGTGGAGAAGGACGCGCAGGGGCGCGGTGGGGCCGAGTTCGAGCAGAGCCCGGGCCGCTGTGCGCGCGGGGGCGATGGTGTCGAGGACGAGTGCGCTGAGGTCCGCGCGGTCGTCGGACGGGCCCAGACCGGCGGCGATCCGGAGGAGTTCGGGGTGGCCGGGCGTGTGGACGGCGGCGCGCAGCAGGGCCGGGCAGGCGGGTGCGACCTCGGCGACCACCGCGGGATGGGTGCGGTACAGGTCGGTGAGCAGCCGCTCGGGACAGTCGGAGTGGGCCGCGAGGACGCGTACGGCGGGCTCCGGCAGCGGCGCGGACCGATGAGCCGTCACGATGGCGTCCCAGTCGACGGTACGGCGCCAGGCCGGTTCGGCTTCGCCCGCGCGGAGTCCGGCCACCATGCCCTCCGGCCCCTCGGTGGCGGCCACCGCGGCGCGCAGCCGGTCACCGCCGGAGTCGCCGCCGGGGTCGCCGTCGCTGTCGAGCGCGCCGCGTGCGATGTCGGCAACGGCGGGGTGCAGGGGGACCGGGCCGGTCGCGGGGTCGAGCAGCAGGCGCAGCCGGTCGGGTTGCGCGAACAGCCCGAGTACGGCTCGCAGTTGCTCGGCGGTGGTCAGCGCGCGGCCGCAGGTGGTCAGGGCGTGCTCGACCAGCTCGGGCGTGCCGCTCACCACGGCCGCACCCACGAAGTGCGGGAGCGCGGGCGCTTCCTGGGTGGTCGCGCGGATCCGGGTCAGCAGCGGGGCGAGGGCGGTGGGCTCGGGGTGCCGCCCGGGGGAGAGGATGAGACGGCGCATCCAGGGGCGGGCCTCGGCATGCTCGTACACGCATTGGTCGACGATGGGGTCGGGGCGTTCGAGCAGCGCGGCCAGGTCGTCGCCGGTGAGCCCCTTGGCTCGTGCCAGGGCTCGCCGTACGCATGTGTCGGGGTCGCGGGCCGCGTTCGCCCGGGCCTCTGCGGTGAGGGGCACCCAGGTGAGGTAGCGGGGCTCCGCTTCGCCCAGCCGACGGCGTATCCGCCCGGCATCGCCAGGGGCGGCCCCGGCCAGCAGCAGGGCGAGCAGTTGCGCACCGCTCCGGTCGTAGCGGGTCGCTGAGCCTGATGTCACCGATCGTATCCCTTGCGTCTGTCGTCTGTCGTCTTCGGACGGTGGTCCGAGGGGAACCCCATCACACAGGCTTGAATCGCTCTTTCCGAGGGTGCAACTGCACGCAGAAGTCCAAGCGTTGTGTGCACTGGAGGGCTTCCTCCCGAAGGCACGGCACATGCTGGAGACTTCCACCCGGGAAGGACAGGGCGTGGTGGTGTGCCGCCTGCGGGACCGCTCGCGCCCTCACCGCGATGCCTCGACGGCCGCACCGATACCCCGCGACCGGGCGACCGCCCGGATCCGGCGGGGGTCCGCCTCATCAACTCCTGCGGCAGCAATTCCGCTTCGGCACGCAACCCAAAAGAAACAAGACACCTCATACCAGTTGGACGGACCCGAGTACTCATGTCATGGACGGGCCCGACGCGCGATGCGAGGAGCGGGCGACGCACTGGGAGGGTTGTCTGTTGGACGGTTTCGAGTCTTCCGCCGCCGGCACTGGTACGCCTCGGGACGAGGTGCCACGGCCGACAGCGTCCCGGCAGTCCCGTGAGGCCGGCCGGCTGTCCCGCCGACGATTCGTCGTCTATTCGCTGGCGGCGTCCACCCTGACGGTCGCCGCACCGCTCGGCTGCGACACGTCCTCGGCGGAAGGCGCCGACGGCAGCCCGGAGTCTGCGCGCAAACCGTCCGGCGTTGTGGTGAGGGGCGCCGACGACGAGATGCTGGTCCTCCAGGTCACGGCGACGAACAAGGTGATCGTGCGGCTGCCCCGGGTCGAGGTCGGCCAGGGCATCACGACCGCGGTCGCCATGATGATCGCCGAGGAGCTGGACGCCCGGCTCGTCGATGTCGACATCCCGCTCGCCGACGCCCGGGACAAGGGCAACCAGTACACGGGCGGTTCGAGCTCGGTCAGCTCACTGTACGGTCCGGCCCGCCAACTGGCCGCCACCGCCCGCGCCAGGCTTGTGACCGCGGCTGCCAGACGGTGGCACCTCCCTGCCCGGACCCTGCGCACCCGGGACACGATGGTCATCGCACCGGACGGGCGCACGGCCACCTACGGATCACTGACCGCGAGCGCCGCCGGGATCCATCGGCCCGCCGTGTCGAGCAAGCCCAAGCCTCCGTCCCGGCATCGCGTGATCGGGCGGCCGACGACCCGGATCGACGCGCGGGACATCGTCACGGGCAAGGCGAAGTACGCCGGAGACCTTTCGGTGGCCGGAGCGAAGCCGACCGTGGTGGCCCGGCCGCCGACGATCATGGGGAAGGTCGTCTCGGTCGACGACAGGGCGGCCCGCGCCATGCAGGGCGTCCGCGCCGTCGTCAGGGTCCCCGGAGGTGTCGCGGTGGTGGCGGACACCTTCCACCACGCCTTCAAGGCCAGGGACGCGCTGCGGATCACATGGGCCCCGGGCCCGCTCGCGCCCCTGTCGGATGCCGCCATCCGGGCCCGACTGCGGGCCGCTGTTCCACGGCTCGGCACCCCACCGCGCGGATCGGCGCAGACAGAGGCCGAGTTCGAGTTCGCCTTCGTCAGCCACGCCCCGATGGAGGTGCTGACCGCGGTGGCGGATGTGCGCGCCCACCGCGCGGAGTTCTGGTTCTCCACGCAGACGCCGATGGACGCGCGGGACAGCATCGCCGAGGCGATCGGACTGCCGAAGTCCAAGGTCCGGGTGCACGTCGTGCGCGGCGGGGGTTCGTTCGGACGGCGGCTGAACTTCGACGCTGCGATCGAGGCCGCACTGATCTCCCAAAAGGCACACCGGCCGGTGAAGCTGATGTGGAGCCGGGGCGACGACATACGGCACGGCAGGATGCGCCCGGCCAGCCACCACAGGATCCGGGCCAGCCTCGCGCGGGGCAGGGTGGTGGCCTTCGCCCACTCGATGGCCTCGGTGAACGAGTCCTCCGTACAGCAGGGCACGGCCGCGCAGGGCGGTGTGACCACCACCGCCGCCGCACGCACCGCGCGCGCTCCCGCGGCGGGCCCGCTCCCCAGCGACGATGGACTGTACAACTTCGGACGCGTCTCGAAGGACTCGGGCGGGGTCGGGCTGGCGATGCCCCTCGGCGCCTGGCGGTCGGTGGATTCCGGGACGACGAGGACGGCCGAGGAGATCGTCGTCGACGAGGTCGCCAAGAGGCTGGGCAAGGACCCGGTCGCGTTCCGGCGCACCACACTCCGGAACAAGGCCGTCAAGGCCGTACTCGACAAGGTCGCGACCGCCGGAAACTGGGGCCGGACCATGCCGGCGGGCCAGGCCCAGGGCGTGGCTGTCCACGAGGAGTACGGCTCCTGCGTGGCCTGCCTGGTCGAGATCGACGCCACCGATCCGAAGAACCCCCGGGTGACCAAGGTGGTGATGGGGGCCGACGTCGGAACGGCCGTCAACCCGCGGGGCCTCGAGGCGCAGCTCATGGGCACCGCGATCGACGGGATCTCCACCGTGCTGCGGGCCGGCCTCCACATCGACCGTGGCGCGGTCCGCGAGAGCAGCTTCTCCGACTTCCGCTACGCCCGCGGGCGGCACGCGCCTCTGCACTTCGAAGCGCACATCATGCCCTCCCGGCGTGACCCCGGAGGGGCCGGCGAACTCGGCGTTCCCGCCGCGGCGGGCGCCGTCGCCAACGCCTATGCCCGGGCGACCGGTACCCGACCCCGCCGTTTCCCGGTCAACTTCTGAGAGGTACCGATGCCCTCCTACGCCTTCGTCCTCAACGGGGAACGGGTCACTGTCCAGGCACCGGCCGACATGCCGCTGCTGTGGGTGCTGCGCGACATGCTGGGGGTCACCGGCCCCAAGTACGGCTGCGGCGTCGGGGTCTGCCGCGCCTGCACCAGTCATCTCGACGGCGAGGAGGTCCAGCCCTGCATCGTGCCCGTCGCGGACTGCGCGGACCGCTCGGTCACCACGATCGAGGGCCTGGCCGACGGAGACACACTGCATCCCGTACAGCGGGCCTGGCTCGACTGCGATGTCGCGCAGTGCGGCTTCTGCCAGCCAGGACAGATCATGGCCGCGGCAGCCCTGCTGAAGAAGACGCCCCGGCCGACGGATGCCGACATCGACCGGATCGAGAACGTCTGCCGCTGCGGCACCTACTCCCGGATACGCGAAGCGATCAAGAAAGCCTCCGCAGGCAGCCCGCCCGCCGAGGACTGACAGCCTGCATGACGGCGGCCCGAACTCCATTCTCGCCTCGGCCGCACCGCCCCGCACCCGGGGCAGTCCGACGAGGCCGACGCGCGGGTACGAGCCCGCGGTACGACGATGGAGGCACGGATCGTTCGTGTGGATGCGTGAAGGGAAAGCAGGGGTGATGAGGCCGGAGACGGAGTGCCTGGCGCAGGTGGTGCGGTGAGCCTTGGCCATGACCGAATCCGCCCATCCACCTGAGGGTCTTGTACGGGCTCTCCGAGCTGCAGGCATCAGCGACGAGCGCCTGCTCCAGGCCGTACGAGCGACTCCCCGAGCGGCATTCGTCCCCACCGGCCACCACCCGTACGCCTATCACGACGTGCCCATTCCGATCGGGCACGGACAGGTGACCACGCAACCCTCGCTCTCGGCCATGATGATCGAGGGTCTCGACCTGAGCGGGGATGAACACGTCCTTGAGATCGGTACCGGCCTCGGCTTCCAGACCGCACTGCTCGCCCGGTTGGCCGCCGATGTCGTGACCATAGAGATGTGGCCGGACCTCGCACATCAGGCACGGCGCAACCTCGCCCGGCAGGGCATCGGGAATGTCGAGTCGCGCGTCGGGGACGGCAGCGGCGGCGTGCCGGACCGCGCTCCGTATGACGCGGTCATCGTGTCCGCCGCGTTCCCGGAGGTCCCTGCGCCGCTGACCGGACAACTGCGTTTCGGCGGTCGCCTCGTACAGCCCGTCGGGCCGGGTGGCTGGGACCAGGTGGTGTCCTTTCTGCGCACCGCGACGGGGCTGGAGCGTCGGCGGATACTCACGCCCGCTCATTTCGTCCGCTTGCGAGGACGGTACGGCTACCCCTCCTGAGCCTCTAGGACGCGTTGGTGTTCCCAGCGTCATCCACCGTTCGCAGTGCGCTTTCCAGCGCATGTCGTAGGTGTGCGCGTGCGTCCCCGGCATCGGCTTTGCTCAGCAGGGCCGAGAGGAATTCCGGGTCCGGGTAGCCGCTGTCCTGGGATTCCTTCGTGGCCCACAGCTGTGACCAGATGGAGATCATCATCTCGTTGCAGGCTTGAGCCTGCGCGAGCCGATGCGGGCCTTCACCGGTGAAAACTTCGCGCGCCGAGACCCCCAGCCGATGGCCCATGGCGATCAGGAATGTCTCCCTCGAATGCGAATCCAGAATTGCCAGTACGCGGTCGCGAGCACTCATTGGTCCATATCCCAGAAGTCTTCGTCCGTCATCGGCCGGCCTCCACCATAGGATTCGCGAGGCAGCGAATCCACGTCGTACCCACGTGACCGCAGCACGGCGACCCTGGTGTTTCCGTTCATGATAGTGCCGTCGGGCTTGACGATCAGTGGCTCGTGTGCCCCTGGCCGCAAAGAGAAGACGATGTCTTCCGTGTCTTGTTTGTGCCAGAAGCCACGTTGCCGCCGCGGCGGATGGCGTCGGTGCCGCCGGTGGCCAGTGCCAGGGGGAGGTCGGGGGTGAGTTGTCCGGCGGCGCGGGCGGGGTTGCGCTGCCACTCGTCCCAGTTGACGACGGCCTTGGCGAACTCCTTGGGGTGGTCGACGGCGTAGGCGGCCCCGTCTGCCATGCCCGCGAGCCGCAGCCCAGCCCCCTGGGGCCCGTCCTCGACGAGATACTCGAATTCCTTGTACCACCCGTGGGCGGTGTCCTTCGCTCCCCCGAAGAAGTCCCCCAACTTCTGCTTGAGGTAGTCCACGCCCTCGGGGGCCGCGGGCTTGTCCGGGGCCTTCTCCTTGGCGGTGTCGAGTGTGCGCTTGGCGGTGTCGACGACGAGCTTGAGTTCCTTCTCCAGCTTGTCCAGGCGCTTGTAGCAGGCGTCCAGCGCTGCCATCCCCGGATCGTCCTCCGGTGGCTTCTCCGGCAGGGGATCGTCCTTGCGGTCATCCGCCTCGCTGTAATCCTTCCACCGCTGCCAGTGGCTCTTGGACGCTGCCCGCGCCTCATCGGCGTCGTCGATGATCGGCTTGACGTGCTTCTGCACCGACCGCAGCTTCGCGGCGTACGAGTCCAGTGCGCTCGCGGCGGAGGTGAAGTAGGTCTTGGCCGAGCCCAGTTCCTTGGGCAGCTTCTCCGTCGCGCCCTGGAAGCCCTCCGACGCCGCACCGGTCCAGTTCATCAAGGACAGCACGTCGAGTTGTTCGACCCCGTCCTGGAACGCGCCCGCGTAGGCGCGGAGTTTGACGGCCAGGTCTTCGACGTAGGGGCTGCCGGGGATGACGTCGGAGGGTTTGGCGTTGGCGGGTATGCGCTCGGTCGTGCCGCCCTCGGTCGCGTCCTTGTGGGTCATGCGGTCACTCCCTTGGAACCGCCGTCGACTTCCCAGCCGCCGTCGTAGCGAAGCCGCGGGTTGGTGGGCACGTCTCCGGTGTAGGTGCCGCCGTCATCGTCGAGCCAGGGCTCCTTGTAGATCTGCGGCGGTGGATCGAACTTCGGCCGGTAGCCGTCCTTCCACGCCTTCATGCCGTATTCGCCGAAGGGGAGTTTGGCCATGTTGTCCTCGGTCGGCGCGAAGTCCTTGATGCGCAGCAGGTCGGCGAGCAGGTAGGCGGCGATCACCTGCCGGAGGGTCTCCACCACTGTGTCCGCGTGCTCGGCCACCCGGCCCATACCGAACCCACAGGCGGACAGCAGCTTCTCCGAGGAGTCGTAGATGTCGAAGGCGGCGGAGGTTCGGATGCTGTCGGCCAGTGTCTTCCAGTCCTTCTTGATCTTCCGCGCAGCGACGACCGACTCATCCAGCGGTGTCAGCACCCTCTGTACCGAATCGATCTCCACCCGGTAGCCATCGCCCGGCTTCGGCCCATCCGCCGCCGAACCACCCTTGCCATCCCCCGACATCGACCTTCCTCAGCGGCCCTCAGGGCCGCCGCCCCATCCCACGTGAACATCCGTGGTCCCAGCGGATCCACCGCTGCCCGCACCCTCTCGGGCAACAGGTCCACCACGTCCTCGACTGTCGTCGATGTCCAACCGCACACACCCTCGAACAGCGCGAGCCGCCTCGGAAACCAGAAAGCGCAGGAGAACGACACCCTGAGCAGTCGATGCGCAGGACTTCGTATCCTCTCGAGGCTTGGGGGATGCGGCATCTCCCACCTGCTTTGGCAGCCACGGAAGCTCCGGGCGCCAGCAGGGGAGAGGGCCCGGCGGTTGGCCCACGAGTACGAAGGCTGCGACGAGGTCCCGGGCCAAGTCGTCCGACAGAGTGACGAGTTCGTGATTAGACTCGAAGATCATTGTGTTGAACTCATAGGTCAAAGGAGATGGAATGACACAGCCTCCCTTCGCCGCTCTGTCCACCGCGATTGCGAGTCTTGGGACCGTGCTGGGCTTGTTCACGGTCCAGTTGCGCGCGGACGGTTATGAGCAGTACGTCGAGTCCATGGCCAACGCCAGTGTCGTGATGTGGATCACGGCCTGCCTGACGGTCGTGACATGGATCCGCTACCGGCAGACGAACTCCAACTGAGCTCCACGGTTGCCGGCTCGGCGTCGGGCATCCGGCCCGGCGCCGGTCGGGTGCGGGCGATCGCGGTCGTCAGACGGTGAGTCTCGACCCCAAGAGGGCTGCGGCACCAGCGGCGATGTCGGCCACGATGCGGCCCGCCGCTGCGACGTCGTGGACGAGCCCGGCGCTCTGGCCCGCGTAGAGGGCGAGGGCCTCCAGGTCGCCCGACATGCCGGGCACGGGGACCATGTCCTCGTAACGCGACCAGGCTCGTCCCTCGGCGTTGCGGGCCACCACGGCGCCTTCTCCGGGACGGTTCGGCGCGGCGGGACAGTCCGCGGCCTCCCAGGCGCTGAGCGTGGAGTTGCGCAGTGCACGATGCGGGGCGTTGGGCCAGCCACCGTCGAAGCACCGCGTGTGCACCGCGTCCTGCGGGGCCGCCCGGATCACGGCTTCGCGGTAGACCTCGTGCGTGGCCGCCTCGTAGGCCGTCAGGAATCGGGTGCCCAGCCATCCGGCCTGGGCCCCGAGAGCCAGTGCGGCGGCGAGCCCGCGCCCGTCGGCAATGCCGCCGGCCGCGATGACGGGCACCGGGTGCACGGCGTCCACGACTGCGGGCACGAGCGCCATCGTGGTGGTCTCCCCGCGCACGTGGCCGCCTGCTTCACACCCCTGGGCGACGATCACATCGACGCCTGCGGCAACGGCGCGTTCGGCCTCGGTGACGGAACCGACCGTGTGGAGGTGGATGGCGCCGGCCGAATGCGTGCGTTCGGCGACAGCCGAGGGATCACCCCAGAACGTCGAGATGACCGGCACACTTTCCGCCAGGCAGGCGTCGAGAAGCTCGTCGACCGGGAAGTCCAGCACCAAGTTCACGGCGAAGGGCTTCGGCGTCAACCGCCGAACCCCCTGGATCCGGCGCACCGCCTCCTCTGGGGTGACCCACGTCAGGGCGAGGGTGCCGAGCCCGCCCGCGTTCGCCACCGCAGCCACCAAGTCTGTTGTGACCGCAGACCCGATGGGCGCCTGCACCACGGGCACCTCGATCCCCAACTGCCGACACAGAGGTGTGGTCAACGCCGTCATGCCGTCCTCCCCACGTAGAGCGCTTCGGTTTCCGAATCACTGCGTGATGTTAGTGTTTCGGAAATCGAAGCACCAGGGGCTGTGGATCTGTAGGAGCGCAGGAGGACCGCGATGGTCACACCGACACCAGGACGGCCGGTGCGTGGCTCGACCACCGGACGCCCTCTCATGGCCGCGCTCGATCTGTTCGGTCGGCGATGGAGCCTGCGAGTGGTGTGGGAACTACACGAAGGCGCCCTGGGTTTCCGTGCCCTCCGTGGACGCTGCGGCGACATGTCCTCCAGCGTGCTGCGTCAACGCCTCGTCGAGCTGATCGAGGCGCGTCTGGTGCACCAAACCTCGGACGGCCACTACGCCCTCACCGCGCTGGGACGACAGGCTCATACAGCGCTCAGCCCCCTCGTCGACTGGTCGGCCACCTGGGCCGCCGAACTGGCCGAGCAGTCCGCCGATCCCGGCACCCCTACCGCCGGCGCCCCGGACACCCCCGATGCGGGGCAGGAGCAAAACTGGGGCAGGAGCAAAACTAGGGCACTACTTTCGGATCGGCGGGCGGACCCGATGAAGCGGCCACGCGCGTCAGATGCCGCGGCGGAGCCCCCACAACCTGATGCCACATGACTCACACCAGTTCGGGTTGCGGTTCCGGTTGCAGCACTGGTGCGGCCTTCGGTTCCCACAGTCTGGTGGTCCGCACGTAGCCGTAGATCACTGAGGCCATCGCCAGCAGGAGGAGGGGGCCGAACACCCACGGATGCTGGGCCATTTCCATCGGCAGATAGCGATAGGACACCAAGAGCGCGGCGAAGACCGTGGTGCCGTAAGCGACCAGCTGGATTGCTGACCGGTCCCAGCCACGGTCGAACGCGCGCAGCGCTGCCTCGATCATGAGCGTGAACACCACACCGGCAATGAGATCCACGCCGTAGTGGTAGCCGAAGCCCAGCGTCGCGCTGAGGGTGGCGATCAGCCAGAACGTGCCCGCGAAGCGCAGAATCCGTGGGCCCGTTCGGGAGTGAATGAAGATCGCGGTAGCCCACGCCGTGTGCAGACTGGGCATGCAGTTGCGTGGGGTGATCCCGTCGTACGGCATCGGGTGCGGGATGCTGATCGGCGGCGGTGTGTGCGGCCACAGGTTGGCCGCCGCCCATTGCACGCCGCCGGTGCCGGAGGTGCCCGGGCCGTAGGCGAAGATCGGACCGACCACGGGGAAGATCATGTAGATACCCGGCCCGACAAGGCCGATCACCAGAAAGGTGCGCAACAGGTGATGGCTCGGGAAGCGACGCTCGACCGCCACGTTGCGCAGCTGGTACAGCGCGACGACGATCGCAGCCACCGCAAGCTCACCGTAGACCCAGTCATCGAGAACCACGGTGCTGATCGGGTCGGTGGCCTTGACGATCCGGCCCACCAGCCACGACGGGTTGCCCAGCGCGTGATCGGCGGTTGCCACGTACTGGTCGAGCACCGTCGGGTGGGTCTTCGCCGTGATGAGCAGCCAGGTATCGCCGGTCTTGCGGCCTGCCACCAGCAGCAGGCCCAGCCCGACGCCCTTCAGCAGCAGAACACGTTCCTGGCCCGTGCGGCGCGTGATCGCGATGACCGCATAGCCCAACATCACCCACAACGCGCCGTTGCCAAAAAATTGGCCGTCGGGCACCTTCGCGTCGACCGCCCACCGCACCAGCACGAAGACGACGTCGATGCCGATCGCGACACCGGTCGCGATGAACCGTTGCCGCCAGGTGAGCACCACCATCATCAACGCCAGACCGCCGTACAGCGGCCCCGGTTTGGGGGCGAAGATCACCTCTCGCGCCTGGTTGGTGATCGGCCCCGGTTGGCCGCCGTAGTGACGCGCGGCGATCTCCAGCGCGATGAGCAATCCGAGGGCCGCCACACCCGCGGTGGCCCACAGGATCGTCCGTGGTTGACGCCACGTGGCGAACGTCATTTTGCGGCTTATTCGGGAAAACACCCGCGATGCTGTAGGTATCAATTGTTTGGCCGATTTGTTAGGTGTGAGGTGAAGAGGTCACTCTTCGTGCTGGATAGTACGGCTTTCCGGTGAAGCACGGGCGAAGACGGTGCTCGTCCAGACTCCGATCATGCCATCGCGGCGGTACGGGTGGCTTCGCCGGTCGCGCCGTTGGTGGTTGGCCCGCTGGTCCGGAGTCCGAACTTCTCCTGTCCGCCTAACTGGAACGTTGAGCCCCGCTTACAGCGGCTGAACCTCACTGGTGGCGGCTTGACATGGACAACGCGTCGGCGATCCTGTCGGTCGCCGACGCGCGGATGTCCGGATCAGGTCTGCCGCTCGCTGATGTTGACCATCCACGTGATCCCGAACTTGTCCGTGCACATGCCGAACACGTCGCCCCACTTCTGCTTTTCCAGCGGAACGGACACGGTGCCGCCGTCGGACAGCTTGTCCCAGTAGCCGCGCAGTTCATCCGCGTTGTCGCCACTCAGGCTCACCGCGAAGTTGTTCCCGGGTTTGTGTTCGGTCCCGGGCGGATTGTCGGCGCCCATCAGTGTGAATCCGCTGGCGGTCTCGAGCATGCTGTGCATGATCTTGTCGGCGTATCCGGGTGGCGCCTCGGAGCCGAAGGCGCCGTAGGTGTGGACGGCCAGGTCGCCGCCGAGGGCCTCCTTGTAGAACTCCATGGCTTGCTTCGCTTCACCGGAGAAGCTGATGTATGGGTTGAGGCGAGAGGGCATAATTTGTGCCTTTCGTTACGAATGGTCGACGCGGGCAGCCTACGTGCCTCAGCAGCGAAGTCGGACGACCTGAGGGACGTGGTCGCTCGCCTGGGCGGGTGCGCAGGCGGACCGCCGTAACGGGGTCGGGGCGCGGGGTCCGGGCGGCGGTCGGCCGCGGCTGCTGTCCCGCGGGGGGACGGGCAGCGACCGGGCCGAGGGTGACGGCGCGCATCATGGTGCCGCTTTGGCGCAGGACGCGGCGTCCGATGGGGTGGCGCCTGGCACCGCTGCTGTGGCAGCTTCCTCCTTCGTTCGGACCCTCGGACCCTCGGGCCCGACGGCTCACCGACGATCGACGCGCCGGCGGAAATCCCCTACCCAGGTCGCCGGAAAGGGCGGAGACTCGTCCCATGGCTGACATGGGGTCGTTCCGGGAGGCGGTCACCGCGTGGGCGGCCGGTGGCCCCGGCGATCCCGCGCGCGAGCTGGCGGCGCGACTGCCCGTCCGGGCGGCCGTGTTGCTCGAAGGGCCGAGTGACGTCGCGGCGGTCAGTGCGCTGGCCGCGCGCCGCGGCCGGAACCTGGCGGCCGAAGGGGTCTGCGTTCTGCCGATGGGCGGTGCGATGAGCGTCGGGCGCTTCGCCGGCCTCCTCGGGCCACCGGGGCTGGGCCTCCGCCTCACGGGACTGTGCGACGAGGCGGAGCGTCGCTACTACGCCCGCGGCTTGGCGCGGGCCAGTGCGGCGCAGCAACGGTTCTTCGTCTGCGCGGCGGATCTGGAAGACGAGCTCATCCGCGCGCTGGGTGTGACACGGGTGGAGGAACTCGTCCGGGCGGAGGGCGACCTGCGCGCCCTCCAGACCTTCCTGCGCCAGCCCGCACAGCGGGGCCGCACCTCAGAGCAGCAGTTGCGGCGCTTCCTCGGCACGAAGAAGGGGCGCAAGATCCGCTACGGCCGCGTCCTCGTCGAGGCCCTCGACCTCGACCGCATCCCCGCTCCACTCGACGGTCTGCTCACCAACCTCTGACCGTTGGGCGACGTCGATTTCGGCCACCCACCCGACGTACCGCCGTATGCGGTGGGCGAGCAGATGTGGGTGTGCGCGCCGCGCGCACGGCCGCCGCGTTCTCCTCGCGCGCGGCTGGGCCGAGCCGGCCCCGATCGACGACGTCGATGACCGCTTCGTCGTCGGCGAGGTCAACCAGCAGGCACTGTTCCGCCGGGTGGCCGCCGTTGTGCACCACGGCGGCGCGGGCACCACGACGACGGCGACCCGGGCGGGGGCGCCTCAGGTGGTGGTCCCCTGATCGCCGACCAGCCGTAATGGGCCGACCGAGTGGCCGAGCTGGGCATCGGCTCGGCTCACGACGGCCCGACGCCGACCTTCGACGCCAGTGAGCCAGGGAAGGCCGCCCGCGTCGGAGTGAACGTCGCCCGGCCCGGGCAGTGGCTTCCACGTTGCGCCAGAGGTGGCAGACGGTGAAGACGGGAACGTCGAACCCCGGCGCGAGATGTGCGCCGGGGTTCGGCGACAGCTCAGGAGGACGTGGGGGACAGCTGGAGCTTGGCCTTGCGGCCGGTAACCGACTTCACCCAGATCTCCAGGTTGTTGAACGTGATGGTGCCGCCCGGACTGGTGGTGCCACTCAGGTGCGCTCCGCCCGTGGTGACGGCCGTCATCTTCACGGAGTGGGACCTGATGTGCGTGATCTTCAACTTGCCGAATCCGAACGTGCGGCTGTTGACCTTGATGGTTTTGGGCGCCGATACGGTGGTCTTGCACCGCCCGTCGTAGCAGGGGCCGCTACCAGCGGCAGACGCCACCGGCGTCATCAGGCCGAAGCCCAGTGTGCCCGCCATGGTCAGCGTCACGGTAGTCGTCGCGGCTCGTCGGCGCATGCCCGTATTCATCAGTTGTACCTCCTGTTTTCAAGGGTTGATCCCCGCTGGGCATTTCTAACCCGCCGGCCCTGGGACCCCTCCCGAACGGCGCGCGCGATGCGTGTGAAGACCCCGGCCGGCCTTATGGGCGGACCACGCGAATGACCAAAGCTCAGGGGCCTGACCTGGGCTTTTGCCGCATAAGTGCAGGGTGGTTTTCCACCCGCCAGGACACGGGTACTCAATCGGCCCGACGTTCTACACCTACGCCTACCCCGAGCCGGCCGGCCTCGCCGACCACCCGATCCGCCTCGCCGCCGCGTCCTACCGGCGGGAATCCGGCGAATTCGTGCTGCCCTACGAGGCGGTCGCCACTGCCCCTGATCCGGACCGGGCCCTGAGCGCATTCCTGCACACCACCTACGCGGCAACCGCCGAGCTGGCCCACTGGGACCGCGCGACGTTGGAAGCCGACCCCCACCGTTGGGAACACCACTGACGTCGCGCATGCGTCAGACTGTGTGCGACTGCGTCAACAGGTTAGGGACAGAGTTGTGTTGGAGCCCCGCCACGGTGTCAGAACCTGGGCGGAGGTGGTCGGGGTGGAGCCCAGGATCAAGGACTGTCCGCTGGCCAGGACCGTGCTCGCCGTACGGCAGTGGTGGACGCTGGAGCTGCTGCACGAGGTGTTCGACGGGTTCACCGAACCTGATGAGATCCGGGAGAACCTCGGGTTGTCCGACGAGGTGCTCGCCGAGCGGCTGGACGCCCTGGAGGAGCGGGGGCTGCTGGCGCGGCGGGATGACGGCCGGTACGAGGCGACGGAGCTCGGGTGGTCGCTGCGGCCCGTCATCCTGGCGATGGCGGCGTGGGGCAATCGTGGGCTCGCCGCCCACGAGCGGAGCCTGATCCTGGTCGACGCCGCCACCGGGGCGGAGGTCGAGCCCGTGGTGGTGGACTCCGTCAGTGGCGTGCGGGTGGATTCGGAGGCGTTCCGTTTCACCGCCGGGCCGGTGGCCAGTGAGCCTCTGCGGCTCAAATACCGGAAGAAGGGCCTGTCACACGGCAGCGGTGAGGCCGCCCCGCCTCGGCATTCCGCCTGAGCCTGCCACACGGGGCGGGCGCGGCCGGTCACCGACCGCTCGCGTCCGCCGCGCCGTCCGCCGCGCTTCGGAATCCGGGTGCGTAACCGTGCCGGGCGTACGAAGGAGCGAGCGCTCTGTTTCCTCGCGTCGCGAACCGAGCGGCAGGCGCCCTGCCGCGCTACCGCTGCGAGGCGAAGTCCACCAGCGCCCGCACGCCCGCGCACAGCAGCTCGCGATCGCCGCAGATCGCCACCCGCACCAAGTGCCGCGCCATCGGCAGGGACCCTACCTCGGTCACCCGGCCGGTGTTGTCGACGACCGGCCGCAGGGCGAACCCCGTCGCGGGTGCCACCGCGACATCCGTCGCTGCGAGCAGTCCCTCGGCGAAGGTGTTCGCGTCCATGCCGGTGCGTCCGACGTCGAGCAGTGCGTACCAGCCGCCGGCCGGCAGCGCGTCCAGCAGTCCCGCCGTGACCAGCATCGGCAGCGCCTCGTCCCGCGCCGCCCGGACCATCTCGCGGTGGCGCCGCACCGCGGCGTGCGCGTCCAGCGCGGCCAGGCCCGCGTACTGGACCGGGGTCGCCGGGGCGATGATGCTCGCCTCTTGGACGACCCGCAGCGCGCTCGCCGTGACGTCGTTGGGGGTGACGACATAGCCGAGGCGGCACCCGGTCATCGCGTAGCTCTTGGAGAAGCTGTACGTGCTGAACACCCGCCGCCGGTCCGGTGGCAGGTCCCGCTCCAGCGAGGCCAGCGACACATGCTGTCCCTCGTAGACGAAGTGTTCGTACGCCTCGTCGCTGATCACATACCAGTTGTGCTCCTCGGCGAGCGCGAGCAGCCGCCGCAGTTCGGCTTCCTCCAGTACGGCTCCGGTGGGGTTCGAGGGTGTGTTCACCACGATCGCGCGGGTGCGCGGCCCGGACACGTCCGCGAGCCGCTCGATGTCGACACCGAGGTCGGCCCGGAGCGGATAGAACACCGGGCGGAAACCGGCCAGCAGCGCCTGCTGAAGGTGAATCGGCCAGTGCACCTCCGGCAGCAGCAGTTCGGCGCCCGGCGTGGCGATGGACTGAAGCAGCGCGGCGAGGCCCTGGCACGAACCCGGGGACACGAACACCCGGTCCGGGGTGGTGTGATGCCCGTTCTCCGTTTCCAGCTTGGCGGTCAGTGCCTCCCGGAGCCGCGGCATGCCTTCGGCCGACGTATAGGTGGTGCGGCCGTCCGTGATCGCCTTGGTCAGCCCCTCGGCCACCTCTGGTGGCATGCGGAACGAGGGCTCGCCGACGTGCAGTTGGTTCACCGGGCGGCCGGTCTCACGCTCCAGGGCATCGGCGGCGCGGAACACATCGTGCAGGCACGACGGTGGAATTCCGGCCGCCGGTGGGAACTCCGCCGACGCTGATGCTGGCGCCGATGCTGCCATCGTGTTCTCCCTTTCCCGTGAGTGGCCCCGTTCGTGCTGTGCCTCGTCCGTGGTGTGTTCGCGCGTTCGCGCGTTCGCCGCACTGCTCCTCCGCTGTGCTGCGTCGGCCGCGCCCGGTGTCACGTCGTCCTGCCGCCGTCGACCGGTACGAGCGCGCCGGTGATCCACCCCGACATGTCGTCGTCGAGCAGCAGCGTGATCCACCTCGCGACCTCGTGGGGTTCGCCGAACCTGCCCAGCGGGGTGGACGCGAGCAGGTCCGCGCGCAGCGTCTCCGTCTGCGTGTCGGTGAGCCCCAGGTCGGCGTACATCGGCGTGTCGACCGGGCCGGGCAGGATCGCGTTCACCCGGATCCGGGGCGCCAGCTCCCGCGCCCACGAGCGGGTGAGGCTGTTGACGGCGGCCTTCGTCGCGCCGTACAGGGAGCGGTTCGGCATGGCCAGGGCGCCACCGACCGACGACACGTTCACCACCGCGCCACGGTGTGCGCGCAGGGCGGGAAGGCAGGCCCGCAGCGTGTTCACCGGGCCCCGGAGGTGCACCGCGAACATGGCGTCCAGGTCGGACAGCGAGGCCGAGTCGATCGGTGCGAAGCGTGCCAGACCGGCGTTGTTGACCACACCGGTCACCGGGCCGCAGCGCTCGGTCAGGGCCCGCACCGCGGCCTCGACCTCGGACGCGGAGCCGACATCGGCGGGCAGGGCCACCAACTCCCCTGGTTCAGTGCGCAGTTCGTCGCCAAGCGTGTGCAGCAGCTTCTCGCGTCGGCCGATCGCCCCCACCCGCGCGCCCGCCCGGCACAACAGCTCGCACGCCGCACGGCCGATGCCCGAGCCGGCGCCGGTCACCACGACAGTCTTGCCGGACACACTCATCCGCGCACGCTCCTCGCCTGTGGTTGCCCCGACGCTTCGCCTGCGGCCGGCCGTCTGCCTACGACTCTGTCCCAGAAGCGTCTGTACCTCGGCGTGCCTTTCGGAAATCCTTCGTACCGACCTTCGTACCGACGTCCAGCAGCTCGACGTACCGCGCGACCAGGACGGACGCGCTCAGCATGGCGAGTCCGCGCGTGGTGAGGCCCTGCCGCCAGTCGTGGAGGGCGGCGTAGAGGGCCTGTGTGCCCCCGGCCGTACGGATCTGCTCGATGATGGTGCGGATGTGGTCGAGCCCGTGACCGCCGCGTCGCAACAGGAGCGTCAGCTCCGCGTCGCGCAGGTCGTCGGGACCGTACGAGCGGCGTCCGGAGACGGGTTCGCGCCGCGGGGTGAGGATGCCCGCCTGCTCCCAGTTCCGGAGGGTCGCCGGGGTGACGCCGAGGCGGCGGGCGAGCTCCCCGATGCTGAACGCCACGCCGCCGGTGGGAGGTTGAAGGGCGGCGCCCTCGGCGGGCGCGAGATCCTGGAGCGCCTCCTCGACCGCGTCGAGCGTGCCCCGGTCGCGCAGCAGCTGGGCGTGGCCGCGGTCGATGGCCGTCAGCGCCGCGTCGATCCGGCCTGTGTTCAACGCCCGCATGATCTGCCCGCTCATCGCGTACCCCTGGGCCGGGATGAGCGCCAGATAGGCGCGCAGCGCCGCCGCGTGCGACGCGGTGTAGGTGCGGTAACCGCTCGCGGTGCGGTCGGCCGGGGGGACACAGCCATCCTTCTCGTAGTTGCGGACCGCCTGGGTGGAGATGCCGTGCTCACGCGCGAGGTCGACCGGGCGCAGATGTCTCATGGATTGAAACTTTACCCTCAGCTCCCCCCCAATTCTCACGGCCATCGGTGTCAAAGTTTCAACCGACTTTTCAGGTGTACGCTCAAAAGCATGTGAATCCCGGCGTCGGCGGCGGAAATGCGCGGCGCCGGAATTCCCACCGCCGACAGGTCGATCTCGGGAAGGACCATCGGAATGCCGACAGCCATCGAAGTGGCTGGACTATGCAAGAGCTTCGGCTCGGTGACCGCACTTGATCACCTCGAACTCACCGTGCCGGAAGGGACGGTGCACGGCCTGCTGGGACCCAACGGCGCGGGCAAGACCACCATCGTCCGCGTCCTGAGCACCCTGCTCACGCCGGACGACGGAAGGGCCGAGGTATTCGGCGTCGACGTGCGCAGGGATCCACGACAGGTGCGCCGCATCATCGGACTGACCGGACAGTACGCGGCGGTCGACGAATTGCTGACCGGGCGCGAGAACCTGGTCATGATCGGCCGGCTGTTCCGGCTGTCCAGGCCGGCCGCGAAGACCCGCGCCGGCGAACTGCTGGAGCGCTTCGACCTCGGTGACGCGGCCGACCGGCCGGCGCGGACGTACTCGGGCGGCATGCGGCGCAGGCTCGACGTCGCCGCGAGCCTCATGGCCCGGCCCCGGCTCATCTTCCTCGACGAGCCGACCACCGGCCTCGACCCGCGCAGCCGGATGGAACTGTGGCGGATCGTCCGTGAGCTGGTCGCGGAGGGCACCACCGTGCTGCTCACGACGCAGTATCTGGAAGAGGCCGACCAGCTCGCCCACTCGCTGTCGGTGGTCGACCAAGGCAAGGTCATCGCCAGCGGCACCCCGGACCAGCTGAAGTCGCAGGTGGGAAACGACTGGGCCGTGGTGACCCTGATCGACACCGCCGACTTCGACACGACCACCGAACTCCTGCGGGACCAGCTGGGCGCCGGTCTGACCGCCGACCCGGAGACGCTGCGGGTGCAGGCGCCGCTCTCCGACGGCGGTTCGCTGGCCGATCTGCTGCACACGCTCCGGGAATCCGGCGTCCAGATCGGCGATGTGTCCGTACGCCGTCCGACGCTCGACGATGTGTTCCTCGCGGTGACCGGACATGCCGCGCATTCCGCTGAGCCGGAGACCGACGAGAAGACCGGGGAGGACACCACGTGGTCATGACGTCCGCGGCCTTGACGCCCGATAGCAGCGCGGTGGCAGCGCGGCCGCAGGGCGGGGTCTCCTGGTGGTTCTCCGACCTGTGGGAAATGACGCTGCGCAACATCAGATATCTGGTGCGCAGCCCCGAGATGGTGCTGTACTCGCTCCTTCAGCCGGTGCTGTTCATTCTGCTGTTCGCGTATGTCTTCGGCGGCGCGATCGAGGTCGGCGGGGACTATGTGCAGTTCCTGCTGCCCGGCATTTTTGTCCAGATGGCGCTCTACGGATCGGCCACCGGCACCACCATCGGCGTCGCCGCGGAAATGCGCACGGGGCTGATGGACCGCTTCCGGTCGATGCCGATGAGCCGCACCGCCGTACTCCTCGGCCGTACGGTGTCGGAGGTCTTCCGCACCGTGGCCTCGCTGGCCGTGATGGTGCCCATCGGTCTGCTCATGGGCTTCCGTTTTGAGAACGGCTTCCTGCCCGCGCTGGGCGGCATGCTGCTGTTGCTGCTGTTCGGCCACGCGGTGTCATGGCTCGGCGCCTGGATCGGTCTGTCGGTGCACAGCGCGCAGGCCGCCCAGGCGGCGGGCGGCGTGTGGGTCTTCCCGTTCGTGCTGATCTCCTCGGCGTTCGTGCCGACCGAGACGATGCCGGGATGGCTCCAGGTGTACGCGGCCAACAGCCCCATGACCACGGCCGTGAACGCGCTGCGCGCGCTGTTCACCGGCGGGCCCGCGGCGAGCGACGTGCTGCAGACGGTCGCCTGGTCCTTCGGGCTGATCGTGGTCTTCGGCTGGCTGTCGATGCGCAAGTTCGAGTCGTTGACGGCGCGTTGACGTGTCGGGGCGCGGCCGAAAGCCGCGCCCCGGACCCACCCGTCAGTGCTGGGACAGCACCCGCGCCACCGCCTCCCGCATACGGCGCAGCACCTCGTCGAGGATGTCCGGCGTCGTGGCGAAGTTGAGCCGTACGTGGCCCAGCCCCTCGGGGCCGAAGTCGCCGCCGCGGAAGAGCATCACCCGGGCGTGCTCCGTGAAGAAGCTCGCCGGGTCGTGGCCCAGGCCGAGCGGACGGCAGTCCAGCCAGGACAGGAAGGTGGCCTCCGGCAGGTGGCGCACCACGCCCTCGGGCAGCTCCTGGTGCACCCGCAGCCGATTGCGCGCGATCACCTCGCGGACGCCGTCCAGCCAGCCGTCGCCGGAGGTCCACGCCGCCTTCAGCGCCGTCATGGCCAGAATCCCGACCTGGCCGAACAGGATGCCGCGATGGGCGTCGACGGCCTCGCGCAGCCGCGGCACCCCGATATGGGCCACCGCGCAGCGTGCCCCGCCCAGGTTGAACGCCTTGCTTCCCGAGGTGAGCGTGACGGTGTGCGCGGCGGCGTCCGCGGAGAGCGAGGCGAACGGGATGTGCCGGTGGCCGTCGAAGACCAGGTCGGCGTGGACCTCGTCGGAAATCACCAACAGGTCGTGCGCGACGGCCAGTTCGGCCAGCGCCTCCAGCTCGGCGCGGCGGAACACCCGCCCGGTCGGATTGTGCGGGTTGACCAGGAACAGCGCGCGGGCCCCGGCCCGCACCTCGTCGGCCACCCGGTCCAGGTCCAGTTGCCAGTCCCCGTCGCGGTGCACGACGGGCACCGGCCGCGGCGGACGCCCCAGCTTGACCAGGACGTCCGTGAAGGGCGGGCAGGCGGGGGAGTGCAGCACCACCGGGTCACCGGTCTTCGTGCCCAGGTGCAGCGCGACCTGCATTGCCTGATTGATGTCGGTGAAGGTGCGGACATGTGTCGGATCGGCGGCGAACCCGAAGCGACGCCGCATACGGTCGCCGAAGGTGCGCCCCAGCGGGCCGCCGTCGGACTCGTCGTACCCCGACGGATAGCCCAGATCGGTGTCCACGCGGTGCAGCACGGCCTCCCGCACGGCGGGGGCCACCGGAAAGTCCATGTCGGCGATCCACGCGGGCAGCACTCCGTCCGCCACGCTGCCCCACTTCTCCCCGTCCCTGACCCGGAATCCGGCCAGGTCCACCGAGTCGAGTCGGGTCACACGCCCACCTGCCCCTGGTCGAGCGGGACCGCCGCGCTGTCGTTCCGTGTCGTACCCCAGCGGTGGTCGGTCTCGGTGTGGATGTACCAGAGGTCCTCCTCGCTCAGCGCGACGGACACCACGCCCGGGAACGCCTCCTCGAAATAGGTGTACGGCTTGCGGTTGTCGAGATTCGGCGAGTGGTAGTCCAGTTTGTCGACCATGCCGTGGATCCTCGTGATCGGGGTCGCCGGGTGGTACGTCAGTATGTTGGGGCTGGCCAGATCGATCAGCTTGTCGGCGATCAGGTTGCTCACCCCGGCGATCGTCTCGTCGATGCTGGCCCGGGTCTCGCCCTCCAGGCCGAACAGGACGGACGTACCCACCCGCAGTCCCGTCGACTTCACCAGCGACACCGCCGCGCGCACCTTCTCCGCCCAGCTGTGCCCCTCCACCCGCCGGATATTCTTGTGGATCTTGTCCATCACCTGGTCGGACATGCTCTCGATGCCGATGTAGACGTAGCTGCACCCGGCCGCCCGCATGATCTCCAGGGTCCGCCGGGACTCCTCGAGGGAGTGCAGGGCGACCAGGACGTCCACGGTCAGCTGCGCCCCCCACTCCAGCCGGCCGAGCCGCTCCACATCGGCGGCGGTGGGGAGAAGGCGGCGATGGTGCTCCGCCATTTCCCCGGCCGGTGTCTCGCGGACCCGGCACAGCTCCTCGCAGAAGTCGACAACATCGCGGTAGGTGCCGCTCCAGAACACCGAGTCGTCGAAGAACAGCGCCTCCGCGCCATAACCGACGTACTCCACAACGCGGTTGACGCCCGCGGAGGTCTGGCGGAACCTCTTCAGGCCGCCCGCCAGCTTCGCCGTCTCCGAGCAGAAATTGCACTGGTACGGGCAGGCGTTGGAGACCATCACATGTGCGGTGCGCCGGATCTCGTCGGTGCGCGGGTCGACGAAGATCGGGAACCGGGAGCGGATCGCGAAACCCTCGTACGGCGACGGCAGGGCCGCCAGGTCGATTTTCGGGCCCTCCTGCGGGTAGGCGAGGGTGGTCTCGGGGGTCAGCAAGGTGATCAGGGAGCGGCCGGGCATCGGCTCCTGCTCGGACAATAACTCCTCCAGCAACCTGCGCACCGCGTCCGGCCGGACCAGGTCCGTGTCCAGGTCGACGGCCGCCGCGATCGCCCGCATCAGCAGGTCGAGGGAGTAGTAGGCCTCTCCGGAGATGGTGGCGTCCACGACGTGCGGCACCTTGCCGGTGCGGATCACCGACAGCGTGCTGCTCGGGGCCACCATCATCATGTCCTTGCCGGGCAGGCAGGTGATCGTCTCGTCCACGTGCCGCCCGCCGAGCACGACGAACACCCCGGGGACCTCTGCCTTGGCCATCGCGGCGATCTCCAGCGCGTAGCGGTGCGCGGGGGAGACGCTGGAGATCAGCACCACCTTCGGCCGCGCCCGGCGCAGCAGTTCCAGCCAGCGGTTCTTGGCGTGCTGGTCCCATACGCGCGGGTCGTAGACGGTCTCGTCGGTGTTCGGGTCGTCGCCGTGGACCCGGAAGCCGTCGTGTTCGACGGAGAGGCGGTAGGACTGGTCCGGGAACCTCGTCCACCGGGGCGCAAGATCGTTGTAGTGCCGCGCCCGCTCCAGCGGCACGGCGTCGTGGACCGCGTTGTGCACGGCCACCGACAACGCCGCGTACAGGCACATGGGGTCACCGGGGTAGGTGATCTCCCCTTCCGCCTGGGTCATGACCGGTGCGAGCACGGACAGCACCGGGAACCAGCGGTCAGGGCGTCGGCCGTCGCGCAGCTGCTCGGCGAGCCGGGCCCGGCGGCGGGCCCGGCGCTGGGCGAGGTCCGCGGAGACACCGGTTCGCGGAATTCGTCGGACCTCGATTTCCTGATGCACTCGAACTGCTCCCCCTCCACATTTCAGTGTCGTGGGCGTCATGGAACACGGGTGTTCCATGGGGTCTTTGGAGGCTCCCTCTCTTTTGCGCCATTGCACCGCGACGTTCGACTCCGCGTCACTACATGACGTCGCCAATCCATCATGACGCAGCGGGCAGGCGTCGCCGGAGTTTCGTGAAGGACAGTTGACAGAGTTGATATAAGGGCAGGTCTCGTTGTGCTACCAAGAATGAGCACGCTCGGGAGAGGCGGCCGCATCACGATAAAACCGTGCCCGTCTCGCGTATGACGCTTACCGTGCCCTCTCACGCCCGAGACGGATCTGACTGGCCCACTTTTCTCAGTCGGGAGAGAACATGACTTCATCCGACCTCTTCGAGTCCGTCTATCGCGGTGAAAGCGTGTACGGCAAACGCCCGCCATGGGAGATCGAGAGGCCGCAGCCCGCCTTCGTCGCGATCGAGGAGGCGGGACTCGTCCGGGGTGACGTCTTTGATCCGGGCTGCGGCACGGGCGAGACATCGCTCTATCTGGCGAGCAAGGGCCACACGGTGACCGGCGTCGACTTCTCGGCGACGGCGATCGCCACGGCACGGCGCAAGGCCGAGGAGCGCGGTCTCGACGTCACCTTCGAGGTCGCCGACATCCTTGCGGACGGAGGGAAGAGCGGGCTCTACGACACCGTGATCGACTCCGGTACGGCGCGCATGTTCGACTCCGGAACGCTGGCGACCTACGCGGCGGTGCTGCACCGGCTGTGCCGGCCCGGGGCGTTCGCGTATGTCCTCGCCCTCACCCAGAGCGGGATGGAGGACCTGACGGCGCGGCTCGCCGAGGAGATCGACGGCATCCCCAAGGAGGTCCCCAAGGACGACGAGGGCGCCGGCGGACTGAGCTTGACGTTCAACCACATCCCGGACGGCTTCTCCCGGCACTGGACGGTCGAGTCCGTCACCGACAGCGCGGTGCACTACATCCTCCCGTCCGAGACGACGGAGACCCTCCAACCGGCCTCCTGGCTCTACCGGTTCCGCCGTATCTGACGACACCCGCCGCCTCGCACGGACGACGAGGAGTGTTCATCATGGAGGAACTCGGGCGGCTCTCTGTCCATCTGGTGCAGCAGGGCGTGTGGGACATGCCCCTGGAGTCGATGCCGCTGGCGTCGGGATATCTGAAGGCCTGCGTCCAGACCGACGAGCGCGTCCGCGACCACGTGGACGTGTCGATCCGCAACTTCCGCGGCGGCGTCACCCTGATGCGGATGGCGAACGAACTGTTCGCCGACGGGGCGCCGGACGTGCTGGCGTTCTCGGTGCTCGGCTGGAACATCCGTGAGTTCGGGGCGCTGGCGGAGACGTTCAAGCAGCTCAACCCGCGCGGTCTGGTGGTGTTCGGCGGCACGCATGTGGCGAACCAGGCCGAGCGCACGTTCCGGATGTTCGACGACGTCGACGTCATCGTGAACGGCGAGGGCGACCTGGTGCTGCCCGATGTGCTCGACGCGTATCTGCGCGGAGTGGACCGCACCGCGCTCGGGGACATCGCCGGCATCACCTACAAGGACGCCGGAGGCACCGTGGTGACGACCCCGGCGCGGCCCCGGATTCAGGACCTGGACGTGATTCCGTCGCCGTTCCTGACCGGGGCGATTCCGCTGCTCGACGACAACGACCGGTTCCGCTACGACGTCGCGCTGATGGAGACCAACCGCGGCTGCCCGTACAAGTGCTCGTTCTGCTACTGGGGCGGTGCCGTCGGGCAGCGGGTGCAGAGCTTCTCGCGGGCCCGGCTGCGGGCGGAGCTGGAGCTGTTCGCCCGGCTCAAGGTGCACACCATCGTGCTCTGCGACGCGAACTTCGGGATGCTGCGGGCCGACGAGGAGTTCGTCGACGATGTCATCGACCTCCGTGAGCGGTACGGGTATCCGCGCGCGGTCGAAGCCTCGTGGGCGAAGAACAAGTCGAAGGTGTTCTTCAACATCGTGCGGAAGATGAAGAAGCACGGCATGCGCAGCTCCTTCACCCTGGCGCTCCAGACGCTCGACGACACCGCGCTGCACCTGATGAACCGCAAGAACATGAAGGTGAACGACTGGGAGGACCTGGCCGCCTGGCTGAACCGGGAGGGCCTCGACGCCTACGCGGAGCTGATCTGGGGTGCCCCGGGGGAGACGGTCGAGTCGTTCCTGGAGGGCTACGACCGGCTGTCCCGGCATGTCTCGCGGATCGCCGTGTATCCGCTGCATCTGCTGCCCAACACGGACTACGCGGAGAAGAAGGCGGAGTACGGCATCGTGTCCGTGCGCGGCAACGTCGACGACTTCGAGTACATCCTGTCCCATAACACAATGAGCTTTGCCGACAACCGGCGGATGAAGCGGTTCCTGTTCTGGGCGCGGGTGATGGCGGAGAACGCCGTCCTGCGCGGTACGTGGGTCGCCATCCGCGATCTGAGCGACCTCACCCAGTCCCAGGTGCTGACCAACCTCGACGCGTTCGTGCACCAGGTCGACGATCCGGCGGCGCTGCCGCTGCGGGCCTGGGTCGCGGAGGCGGAGAACAGCAACACCGCCTGCGGCGACGCCATCAAGTACCTCTTCGGCGACCCGGTGGCACGGGAGCTGCTGGAACGCTGGTGGACGGAGTCGGTGCGTCCGCTGCTGCCCCCGGAGCGGGGGGACCTCTTCGACGAGGTCTTCCGGTACGACCTGCTCACCCAGCCGTACTACCACCACCCCGACGCCGCGGGCCGGCCCGAGCGCCTGGACACCGAGACCATCCGTGGCGAGCGGTATCTGCGGCGCAGCGGCGTGACGATGCGTTACGACGTGGCGGCGCTGCTCGTCGCGCTGCGGACGGGGCAGGTCACACCGACGGACCTGACGGCCCGTGAGCACACCGTGGACCTCTTTTACCGCCAGGGCGCGGAGAACTTCATCGGGTCCACGAACCATGAGGAGGTCGTCCACTTCATCGGGCTGACCCGGGACGAGGTGGAGGCCGCCGCCGCCGTCCGCGCGGCGAAACGCGACGCGGAGGACGCCGACGAGGACGCCCAGCAGGTGCAGGGCGGCCGTCAGGGCCTGTCCCTCACGCTCAGCGAGCACGGCGGCTATTCGTGAACGGTCCCCGAAGGGACCGGAATTGACCAGCGAGGAAGCGGTGTCTTGACCACTCTGACGTATACCGACTATTTGCAGATGGAGACCCTGCTCTCGTTGCAGGAGCCCCGGATTCCGGCGACAGCGGGCCGGGCGGCGGTACTGGCCGAGCAGTTCTTCATCATCACTCACCAGTCGTGTGAGCTGTGGCTGAAGCAAGTCGGGGCGGACCTGGGCGCCGCGGCCGATGCGCTCACGCCGCCCTGCGACGTCGACGACCTGGAGTCCGGCGTCGAGTTCCTGATGCGCACGGGGGAGATCCTGCGTGTGCTGCACGGCCAGTTGCTCGCCCTGGAGAAGCTGCCGGTCCAGTACTTCGCCGAGTTCCGGCCGTACCTGGGCACGGCGAGCGGCGCCCAGTCGGCGCAGTTCCGGCAGCTGGCACGGCTGCTGGGTAGCGATCAGCATCCCGGCAGTCTGTACCAGGCGTTCGTGGCGGCGGCCGCGTATCACGGCCGGACGGTTCCCGAGGTGTGCCGGCAGGGCGTGGGAGCCGGGGCCCTGCACCGCATCGCCGAGGCGCTGATGGACATCGGCAACGGCTACTGGCACTGGAAAGTGACCCACCTGGCGCTGATGTCGAAGATGGCCGGCAACCGCCAGGGCACCGGCGGCACGAGCGGCGTCGACTTCCTGGCCCGGCGGGTCACCATGCCGTTCGCAGAGCTGCGCGGGCTGCGGAGCCAGTTGCACGACGGCTGAGGGCCGTGCCGGGTGCGCACGGCCCTCTGCGCAGCCGGACCCTGGCCTTCACCCCTGCCGGGCCGCGTCCACCAGATCCGCCAGTTCGGCCAGCGTCGTGGCCTCGAATATGCTCCGCATCGGGATCACGACGTCGAATTCCTTGCGGATCTGGCGCGCCAGCATCGTCGCGAGGACCGAGTGGCCGCCCAGTTCGAAGAAGTTGTCCTGCGGCCGTACCCGCGGGACCCCGAGGATCCGCCGGACGAGCTCGCAGAGGTCGATGTCCCCGGAGGCGGCCGCCTCCGCCGCCGGGTGCCCGGCGCGGGCGGCGGTGAGGGCCGCCCGGTCGACCTTGCCGTTCGGGTCGGTGGGGAAGCGGTCCAGGACCACCACGGTGGACGGCACCATGTGCTCGGGCAGCGACCTGGCCACGTACCGCCGCAGCTCCGCGCCGTCGGCGCCCGTGCCGGTGGACGTGGTCACGTACCCCATGATCCGGGCGGTCGCGATATCGCCCTCCACCACGACACAGGCCAGGTCCACGGCCGGGTGCGCGGCCAGCCGCGCCTCGATCTCGCCCAGTTCGATCCGGAAGCCGCGGACCTTGACCTGGCTGTCCACCCGGCCGGTGAAGAACAGCTCGCCGTCCGCGCGGCACCGCCCCCGGTCGCCCGAGCGGTACATCCGGCTGCCGGGCGGGCCCGCCGGGTCGGCCACGAACCGCGTGGCGGTCAGCCCGGGATGGTTCAGATATCCGCGCGCCAGGCCGGGCCCGGCCAGATACAGCTCGCCTTCCTCACCGCTGCCGACGGGGGACAGCCGCTCGTCGAGGACGCGCACCGCGCTGCCGGGGAACGGCCGGCCGATGCCGATGTTGTCGGGATCCGAGATGCGCCCGATGCTGCTGCCGACGGTCACCTCCGTGGGGCCGTAGCCGTTGAACATCCTCCGGTCCTCGGCCCAGGTGCGCACCAGGGAGGGGGACACCGCGTCGCCGGTCGACACCAGCGTGCCGCCCGGCAGGACATCGTCGGCGTCGGTGACGCTCAGGGCGACCGGCGGCAGGGTGGCATGGGTCACCCGCCGCTCGATCAGCGTGTCCCGCAGCGGCTGGCCGGGAAGCAGGTCGTCGGCCGCGGCCATCACCAGGGTGGCGCCGGACATCAGCGCGAGCGAGATGTCCCAGAAGGCGGCGTCGAAGCTGATCGACGCCCACTGGAGCACGCGGTCGCCGGGGCCCGTGCCGATCTGTTCGCGCTGGCCGGCCACCAGGCCCGCGACGCCGCCGTGCGTCACCGCGACACCCTTGGGCCTGCCGGTCGACCCCGAGGTGAACACGATGTACATCAGGTGGTCGGGACGCAGCGGCGCGTGCCGTTCCGCGTCGGTCACATCGTGGCCGGGACGCGTCTCCCACTCCGCCCGGACGTCGGGGTCGTTGATGACGATGCGCGGCATGTCGGTGCCAGGCGTGGCGAGTTCCGCGTCCTTGGACGTGTGGAGCAGCAGCACCGGCCGGACCTGCGCCACCATGTGCGCAAGTCGTTCGGACGGATAGGCGGGGTCGAGCGCGAGGTAGGCACCGCCCGCCTTGAGCACCGCCAGCAGCACGGTGATCAGGTCCTCGGACTTGGGCGCGGAGACCGCGACCGCGCGGTCGGGGCCCACCCCGCGGTCGATCAGCCACCGTGCGAGCCGGTTGGCCGCCGCGTTCAGCTCCGCGTAGCTGACGGCCGTGTCCTCGAACAGCACGGCGGTCCGGTCGCCCGCCCGCGCGGCGACCGTCTCGAACAGACGCGGTACGGTGCGCGGCACCACGTCCGGCGCGCGGCCGTGCGCCGCGCCGTGCCCGTCGACGTCACGTGTCATGGGACCTGGTCCTCCGTTTCTCCCGAACATGTGGACTGTGCGCCGCCCGGGGGCTCGGACAGGTCACCTCGCGGGTTGTGTGGCGAGCGACAGCAGGGCCTTCTTGTCGACCTTGCCCATCGGGGAGCGAGGCAGCTCGTCGAGCCGCACCATCCGGTCGGGGATCTTGTACGTGGCCAGCCCGCACCCCCGGAGGAACTCCTTCATAGCGGCCGCCCGGAAGCCGTCCCCGGCGACCACCAGGAACGCGTACGTCCGCTCGCCCAGGGAGGCATCCGGCACGCCGATGACCGCGGCGTCCCGCACCTCCGGGTGGGTGCACAACTGGCGTTCCACCTCCAGGGCGGACACCTTCTCGCCGCCGCGGTTGATGATCTCCTTGACCCTCCCGACAACGACGATGTTGCCGTCGGCCGAGCGTCGCACCAGGTCGCCCGTGCGGAAGAACCCGTCGGGTGTGAACGAGCGCGCGTTCTCCTCGGGAGCCCGGAAGTATCCGCGGATCGTGTACGGGCCCCGGGTGAGCAGCTCGCCGGTCTCGCCGTCGGGCACCACCGCCCCGGACTTGTCGACGACGCGCACCTCGTCCTCCGGGCACATGGGCCGCCCGTCGGTGCCCGTCTTCACCTCGTCCGGGTCGTCGAACCTGGTGTGCGTCAGCAAGCCCTCGCTGATGCCGTACCAGCGCATCACCTCGCGGCTCAGCGCCTTGCCCGCCCGCTGCGCGAGTGCCGGGTCCAGCGGGGCGCTGCCGACCTGGAGCGTCAGCCCCGCCAGGTCGCTCATGTCCCGGTCCGCGTCGGCCCACAGCCGCAGCACGGCCGGGACGACCGTGGTCAGGGTGACCCCCTCCCGGCGGACCAGCGGGAACACCGTGTCGGGCCGCACCGTCGAGGTCAGTACCGCCTTGCCGCCGAGCAGCAGTGCGCCCAGGATGCCGGGGCATCCCAACGCCGCGTTGTGCGCGGCCGGGTTGACGGCGAGATAGGTGAAGTCCCGGTCGGCGCCCACCGCTTCGGAGGAGGCCCGCACGACGAGGCCGTAGTCGTCATGGGTGCGGGGTATCAGCTTCGGCTGTCCGGTGGTGCCGCCCGACAGCAGGAACAGCGCGGGGGCGGCCGGGTCCACCGCGGGCAGGGCGATGTCGTCGCCGCGCAGCGAGTCCAGGTAAGTGAACTCCTGGGCGTCACCGCTGACGAGCACCCGCGGGACCGAGGGGATCTCCCGCGCCAGCTGCCGGTAGTCGAATCCGCCGAACTCGTCCTTCACGAGGTAGGCGACGGCACCGGAGTGCTCGCTCAGGTGGGCAATCTCCAGCGCGCGGTGCCCGGGCAGGGCCAGGACCGGAATCACCCCGGCGCGCAGCAGCGCGAAGAGCACGACGGGGAACGCGGGGACGTTGGGCAGCTGCACCACCACCCGGTCGAGCGGCTTGAGTCCCGCCCCGAGCAGTCCGCGCGCCAGCCGGTCGGCCCGCCGGGCCAGCTCCGCGTAGGTCAGCCGCTCCTCGTCGCAGACGACGGCCACGCGGTCGGCGTGCCGCTCGCAGGAGTCGAGCAGGAGGTCGCCGAGCGGCCGCCCCAGCCACAGTCCCCGTCGGCGGTAGCTCTCCGCGAGGTGGCCGGGCCAGGGGACGAATCCGTCAAGCATGATCGCGTTGCCTTTCGTAAGGAGCGCGGATGGAAGGTGACGGGCAGCCTGCTGTGGCCGTAAAGGAAGGTGGAGTAGATCCGGGACGGCTCCCCGCCGAGTTCGATCCTGTCCACGTGCGCGAGGAGACCGCGTACCAGCGCGCTCACCGAGGCCCGGCCCAGCGCCGCGCCGACGCAGAAGTGCGGTCCGTGGCCGAAGGTGAGGTGCTTGTTCGGGGCGCGGGACAGGTCGAGGTCGCGCGGCGACGCGAAGACGGTTTCGTCGTTGTTGGCGGAGATGGTCCAGAGCGTCACGATGTCGCCCGCGCGCACCCGCTCGCCCCGCAGGGTGAAGTCGCACAGGGCCGTGCGCGCGAAGTGCATACCCGGTGTCGCCCAGCGCAGGAGTTCCTCCACCGCGGTGTCCACGGAGATGCTCCCCTCGCGCAGACCCCGCCACTGCTCGGGGTGCTGCGTGAAGGCGAGGACCGAGCTGATCGCGGTCATCCGCGACGACTCGTCCCCTCCGAGGATGAGGCTGTAGCAGTTGAGCGCGATCTCCTCCGGCGTCAGTGGCCGGCCGTCGACCTCGGCCCCGGCGATCATGCTGATCACGTCGTCGCCCGGGTTCGCGCGCCGCTCGAAGGCCAGGTCCATCAGATAGAGCACGATTTCGTTGCGGGCCTCCAGCGCGTCCAGCTGCGCGCCGCCCGGGGCATCGGATGCCAGCGCCGCCTTGCTCCACGCGAGCAGGCTCTTGCGGTCCTGTTCGGGAACGGACAGCAGATCGCAGATGGTGTTCATCGGGATGTGCTCGGCGACCTCCGCGGCGAAGTCGAACGATCCCAGCTCGGTGACCTTCCCGATGAGTTCCGCCGTGCGCTGCTCGACCCTGCGCACCACCTCGCCCAGCACCTGGGGGGAGAAGGCGCGCAGCATGATGCTCCGCAACTGCCGGTGCCGGGGGCGGTCGGTGACCGCGAGCATCTTCCCGCCCGCCGAGTCGCCGCCGTGCAGCAGCACGTCCAGGACGTTGCCGCGGGCGGAGCTCAGCCGCTTCCAGTCGTCGTGACAGGACAGAACGTCCTCGTACCCGGCGACGACCCAGAAACCGGGGCGTCCCGCGGCGGCCGGGTGCCAGTGGACGGGCCGCTCCCGGCGCACCCGCCGCCAGAACGCGTGCGGGTCGTGCTCGACGAATGTGGCCGGGTCCGTGAGGTCGAGTGACAAACTCATCCGGACACTCCTTTCACTGGCACCGTGATAAATCGTCATGACCCGACCGCCCGGCGCCCCCCATGTCTTACCTAGTTCTTTCGTGAATCCCGTGATGGCGGCGGAAGCGGACACCATGGAACTGGTGAAAGCGGTGGGCTATCGAGAAAGGCGATGCGATGAGCCGGATGCGGGAACAGGGCTGGATTCGGTCACTGGTCACGGTCGAGGCCCCCGCCGTCCGACTGGTGTGCTTCCCGCATTCCGGGGGCTCGGCGTCGGCGTTCGCCGACTGGGCCACGGCACTGCCGCCCGAGGTCGAACTCGTGGCCGTCCAGTACCCCGGACGCGGTGACCGCTTTGTCGAGCAACTGGTTGACGACGTCGCCGAGATGGCCAGCCACGCCGTGGCGGAGCTGCTCCGGCTGCCCACCTGCGACGACGTGCTGTTCGGGCACAGCCTGGGCGCCCTGGTGGCCTACGAGTCCGCCCTGCTCCTGCGCGACATGGGCGAACAGCCGAGGATGCTGTGCGCCTCCGCCTGTCTTCCCCCGGGGCATATGAAGAACCGGGAGGTCCACGCGGCGCCCGACGACGAATTCTGGGCGACCCTGTACGCGCTGGGCGGCATCGACCCCGGCATTGCCGAGAACGAGGAGCTGCGCGAGCTGCTGCTGCCGACGCTGCGCTCGGACCTGCGGGCGCATGCGACCTACCGGCCCTGCTCCGGGACCAAGCCGCTGTCCTGCCCGGTGAGTTGCTACCACGGCGTCGGCGACCCGATGGTGGACGAAGCGCTGCTGGGGGAGTGGGCGGACGTCACCTCGGGCGAGTTCAGGCTGCGGGTCCGGCCGGGCGGGCACTTCCACGTGGGCACCGACATCGCGGGTCTGGTGTCGGACATCCTGGGGCGCGAAACGGCGTGACCGGCCAGGAAAAGGGTGCGCCGCCGAGGCCAACGGGCCCCGGCGGCGCACCAGGTGGGTCAGGCGTCGGTCAGCTGCTCACGTAATCCGCCAGGTGCTCGCCCGTCAGGGTGGAGCGGGCGGCGACGAGGTCGGCCGGTGTCCCCTCGAAGACGATCCGGCCGCCGTCGTGGCCCGCGCCGGGACCCAGATCGATGATCCAGTCGGCGTGCGCCATGACGGCCAGGTGGTGCTCGATCACGATGACCGACTTGCCCGCGGACACCAGCCGGTCGAGCAGCGCGAGGAGCTGCTCCACGTCGGCGAGGTGCATACCGGAGGTCGGCTCGTCCAGGACGAAGACGCTGCGGTCCTCATTCATGTGCGTGGCCAGCTTCAGCCGCTGCCGCTCGCCTCCGGACAGCGTGGTGAGCGGCTGGCCGAGCGGGAGGTAGCCGAGCCCGACGTCCACGAGCCGCCGCAGGGCGGTGTGCGCGGCGGGCGTGCGCGCCTCGCCCTGGCCGAAGAACTCCTCGGCCGCGGCCACCGACATCTCGAAGACGTCGCTGATGTTGCGGCCGCCGACGCGGTAGTCGAGGACCGACGGCTGGAACCGCTTGCCCTCGCACTCGTCGCAGGTGATGGCGACGCCCGCCATGATCGCCAGGTCGGTGTAGACGACCCCGGCGCCCTTGCACTGCGGGCACGCGCCCTCGGAGTTGGGGCTGAACAGGGCGGGCTTGACACCGTTGGCCTTGGCGAAGGTCTTGCGGATCGACTCCAGCATCCCGGTGTAGGTGGCCGGATTGCTGCGCCGGGAGCCCTTGATGGGGCCCTGGTCCACCAGCACGACCCCCTCCCGGTCGGCCACGGAGCCGCGGATGAGCGAGCTCTTGCCGGAACCAGCCACTCCGGTGAGTACGGTGAGTACGCCCAGCGGGATGTCGACATCGACGTTCCGCAGGTTGTGGTCGTTGGCGCCGCGCACCGCGAGCTTGCCCGTCGGGGTGCGCACCGACGGCTTGAGACAGACACCGGCATCCAGATGCCGGCCGGTCAGCGTCCCGCTGGACCGCAGCTCGTCGATGGTGCCTTCGAAGACCACCTGGCCGCCCTCGGTACCGGCCTTCGGCCCCATGTCGACGACATGGTCGGCGATCATGATCATCTTTGGCTTGTGCTCCACCACCAGCACGGTGTTGCCCTTGTTGCGCAGCCGCCTGAGCAGGCTGTTCATCCGCTGGATGTCATGCGGGTGCAGGCCGACGGTCGGCTCGTCGAAGACATACGTGACGTCGGTGAGCGCCGAGCTGAGATGGCGGACCATCTTGACGCGCTGTGCCTCGCCGCCCGACAGCGTGCCGGTGGGCCGGTCCAGCGAGAGGTAGCCAAGACCGATGTCGTCGAAGGCGTCGAGGGCCTGACACAGGTTCGCCGCCAGGGTGACGATCGACGGCTGGGCGATGTTCCGGACCCACGCGGACAGGTCGGTGATCTGCATCGCGCAGGCCTCGGCGATGTTGACCCCGTCGATCTTCGCCGACCGGGCCAGCTCGCTGAGCCGGGTGCCGTGGCAGTCGGGGCAGGCGGTGAAGGTCACCGCCCGATCCACGAAGGCCCGGATATGCGGCTGAAGAGCCTCTTGGTCCTTGGCCAGAAATGTCTTCCGCACCCGGGCGAGCAGGCCCTCGTAGGTGGTGTTGACGCCCTTCACCTTGACCTTCACGGGGTCGCGGCGCAGGAAGTCGTGCATCTCCCCGGCGGTGTAGTCGCGGATCGGCTTGGCCGGGTCGAGGAAGCCGGACTGGATGAACGACTGCACCACCCAGCCGTCGGGCTTCCAGCCGGGGACGGTGATCGCGCCGTCGGCCAGCGACGTGTCGGCGTCGTACAGCTGGTCCGGATCGATGTCGGTGACCGTGCCGAACCCCTCGCAGCGCAGACACATGCCGCCGACGACGCTGACGCGCTTCTCGATGGCCTTTCCGCCCACCACCAGGGTTCCCGACGCGTCGGCCGACGCGACGTTGAAGGCGAACGCCTTCTGGCTGCCGATATACGGCTTGGCGAGCCGGCTGTACAGGATCCGCAGCAGCGCGCCCGCGTCGGTGGCGGTGCCGACCGTGGAGCGGGGGTGGCCGCTCAGCGGCTGCTGGTCGACGATGATCGCGGTGGTCAGCCCGTCCAGCATTTCGACCTCGGGCCGCGCCATGGACGGCATGAACCCCTGTACGAAGGCGCTGTAGGTCTCGTTGATCAGCCGCTGCGACTCGGCGGCGATCGTGTTGAAGACCAGCGAGCTCTTGCCCGATCCGGAGACGCCGGTGAACACCGTCAGACGGCGCTTGGGGATCTCCAGACTCACGTCCCGCAGGTTGTTCTCCCGCGCGCCGTGCACGCGGATCCGGTCGTGCTGATCGGCTAAGTCCTGTTCGGTCTGCTGAGTGTCGGCAGTCGTCCTCACGGTCATCCAATCCTCCACTTGCCGGACGAGGGTGTCTTGTTGTCGAACGAGCCTGTCTTCGCTGTCGGGTCCGTATCGGACCCTGGCACCGTGTTGACCGGAAACTGCGGTCCGTACACAGGGTGGCAACTGTGCGTGTCTGGCCAACTTCTTTCAGCTTGGTAGCCAACCCTGTGGGTTGCGTCACTATGGGGTGAGTTGAGTGCCCTGTGTTCTGGATACCACGTCGACAGGGGGGATGCCTGAATGGCATCGGCGACCGACGTCACGGCCGCGCAGGAAGCCATGTGGCTCGCACAGAAGTTCGCCCCGACCCAACCGAACAATGTGGTGACGCTGTGGAACGTCGACGGTGGCCTGGACGTCCCCCTCTTCACCTCCGCGCTGCGCGTGGTGATGGCGGAGACTGACCCTCTGTGGGTGAATTTCCGGCGGGGTGCTGACGGGCTCCGGGTGATCGCCCGTGACCCGGGCACGTGGGAACCGTTTCACCTCGACGTCAGTGACGCCCCCGAACCGGTTGACGCGGCCCGTGCCGCTGTCGCCTCGCTGACGAGCGAACCGTTCGACCTGGCGCGGGACGCGCTGCTGCGGGTCGGCTCCATCAGCTTGGCCCCGGCCCGCCACCTCGTGGTCCTGATCTTCCATCACATCCTCACCGACGCCTTCGGTGTGCTCATGCTGCTGTCCCGGCGGATCGCCGAGGTCTACCGGGCGCTGTGCGAGAAGTCCGACGTCCCCGAGAGCGTCTCGCGGCCCGCGGACGACGCCGTCGCGGCGGACGCCGCGTACCGGTCGTCGCGGCGGTTCGCCGACGCCGAGCGGTTCTGGCGGGACTACCTCGCCGGTGAGCCGACCGCGGCGCGGCTCCCCACCGGCGTACGCCCGCCCGAGGGGGCACCCACGAGTGAGCCCGGGCCCTGGGACTTTCTCACCGGGCCGCTGGGCATGACCACCCGCACCGCGACGGTTCCGGCCACCGAACGCGCCTCATGGGAAGGCGCCGCGCACCGGCTGAAGACGAACGTGCCGGACCTGCTCTCCGCCGCGGCCGCGGCCTACCTCCAGCTCATGTGCGGCGCGTCCGCACCCCTGCACACCATCACCGTCAACCACCGCACCGGTGCCGCGCGGCAGGCGCTCGGCCTGTTCTCCAACCGGATCCCGATCCGGGCCGAGGCCGCTCCCGAGGCGAGTCTCGTGGAGCTGGCCGGGGCGCTCGGCCGGGAGCGCCGCGGCGTGCTGCGGCACGCCCGGCACGAACTGGCCCTGATCAAGCGGGCCACCGGGCGCGCCGCCGAGGCGCGCAGCCCGTTCGGAACCATCGTCAACGTCTTCCCGTTCGTCGAGGCGCTCGACCTCGCGGGCAGCGTGGCACGGTTCGCGGGCGGCACGTTCGGCCTGGTCGACGAGATCATGGTGTCCCTCTACACCGACGGCACCGCCGACAGCGATCTGTACGTCCGCTTCGACGCGCCCGCCGCGCACTACGGCGAGCAGGACCTCGCCGGTCTGGCCGACAGCTTTGTGCCGTTCCTTCGCGCCGCGCTCGCCGACCCCGCGCAGCGGGTGGCGGACATCAGCCCGCTCGGCGCCGCCGAACGACGCGCGCTGCTCGCCGCCTGCTCCGGCCCGGCGGTCGACGTCCCGGACGTCACGCTGACCGAGCTGCTGGAGCGGCAGGCCCGCGCCACCCCCGACGCGACCGCGGTCACCTTCGAGGACGAGAGCCTGACCTACCGGGAGCTGGCCGACCGGTCCGGCCGCCTCGCCCGCACGCTGATCGAGGCGGGCGCGGGACCCGAGCGCTTCGTCGCGGTGGCCATCCCCCGCTCCCTGGACCTCGTCGTGGCGCTGCTCGCGGTGCTCAAGGCGGGCGCGGCCTACGTCCCGGTCGACCCGGAATACCCCGCCGCCCGCGTGGAGTTCATGCTCGCCGACGCGCGGCCCGCGCTGCTCCTGGTGGCCGGGGAGAGCGCCGGGAAGCTGCCCGTCGGGGACGTCCCCGCCCTCGCCGTGGACGAGATCCCCCCGGCCGGCGGGCCCACCGCGGCAGCACCCCACCGCCCCGGCCACCCGGCGTACATGATCTACACATCCGGGTCGACCGGGCGGCCCAAGGGCACGGTCATCACACACGCCGCGATCGTCAACCGGCTGCTGTGGATGCAGGACCACTTCCGGCTGGACGGCACCGACCGGGTGCTCCAGAAGACCTCGGCCTCCTTCGACGTGTCGGTCTGGGAGTTCTTCTGGCCGCTGATCACCGGCGCCACCCTCGTGATGGCACGGCCGGACGGCCACCGCGACCCCGCCTACCTCGCCGAGGTGATCGAACGGGCCCGGGTCACCACGCTGCACTTCGTCCCCTCCATGCTCGCCGAGTTCACCGCCGAGGAGACCGCGGCCCGCTGTACCGGTCTGCGCCGGGTCGTGTGCAGCGGCGAGGCGCTGCCCGCCGACGTCGCCGCGCGGTTCGACCGGCTCTTCGGCGTGCCCCTGCACAACCTGTACGGGCCGACCGAGGCCGCGGTGGACGTCACCGCGTGGCGGTGCCGGCCGGAGGCCGCCACCATCCCGATCGGCACCCCGATCCAGAACACCACGCTGCTCGTGCTCGACAGCAGGCTCCGGCTGGTCCCCCGCGGCGTCCGCGGCGAGCTGTACATCGTGGGCGCCGGGCTCGCGCGGGGCTACCTCGGCCGGTCGGCCCTCACCGCGGAGCGGTTCGTCGCGTGCCCGTTCGGACCCGCCGGGCAGCGTATGTACCGGACCGGCGACCTGGCGCGCTGGAACGCCGACGGGGACCTCGAGTTCGCCGGACGCGCCGACCACCAGGTGAAGATCCGTGGCTTCCGGGTCGAGCCCGCGGAGGTGGAGGCGGTGCTCGCCGCCCACCCCGGGGTGGCCGGCGCCGCGGTCGTCGCCCGGGAGAGCCGCGGCGCCGACGGGGCCGCCCAACTGGTCGCGTACGTCGTGCCCAAGAACTCCGGCGGCACCGGCCGACAGGCCACGGACTGGGACTTCCACGCCGGTCTCGACATCGCCGAGTTACGCGCCTTCACCGCGGCCCGGCTGCCGAACCACCTGGTCCCCGCCGCCTTCGAGATCCTGGACAGGCTGCCGCTGAGCGCCAACGGCAAGCTGGACCGCGGCGCGCTGCCCGAACCGGAGTTCGCCGCCCGCGCCTACCGGCCGCCCCGCACCGACGAGGAGCGGCTGTTGGCGGACGCCTTCGCCCAGGTGCTCGGGGTGAGCCGGGTCGGGGCGGACGACGACTTCCTCGCCCTCGGCGGCGACAGCATCCGGGCCATCCAGGTGGTGGCCCGCGCCCGGACGGGCGGCCTCGCCTTCACCCCGCGCACCGTGTTCGAGTGCCGCACCGTCGCCGCGCTGGCCGTCGCCGCGACCCGCGACACCGCCGCGCCGGCGCTCGCCGAACTCGACGGCGGCGGCGTCGGCCTGGTGCCGCTGCCGCCGATGGCGCGGCTGATCGCCGAGCGCGGCCCAGGACTCGACCGGCTCGCCCAGTGGCTGGTGCTCGAACTGCCCGCCGGGGTGGACCGCGACGGCCTCGCCGCGACGGTCGGCGCCGTCCTCGACCGGCACGACGTGCTGCGCTCGCGCCTCGTCGACGACGGCCTGCTGGTGCTGCCGCCCGGCGCGGTGGACCCCGCCGGACTGATCACCCGGGTCGGCTGTCCGGGCCACTGGGACGCCCCCTCCTGGCTCCAGCTGCTGCGCACCGAGGCCGACGCGGCGCTGCGCGCCATCGACGCCCGGGCGGGCCGTATGCTCCGGCTCGTATGGTTCGGCCCCGAGGCGGGCGGCCCCGGGCGGCTGCTGATCGCCGCGCACCACCTGGTGGTCGACGGCATGTCATGGCGGGTGCTGCTCCCCGACCTCGCCACGGCATGGCGGCACATACGGGTGGGCACGGCACCGGACCTGCCGCCGGTCGGCACATCGCTGCGGCGCTGGCTGCGAGCCCTGTCCGAGGAGGCGGCGCGACCGGCCCGGACGGCGGAACTGCCGCGGTGGCGCGACCTGCTCGCCGGTCCCGTCCCGCCGGTCGGCTCCCGCCCGCTGGACCCCAAGGCCGACGTCATGGCCACCACGGACACACTGCGCGTCGAACTCCCCGGTGACCTCACCGACGCCGTGCTCACCTCGGTGCCCGCAGCGTTCCGCTCCGGCGTCGACGACGTGCTGCTCACCGCCCTCGTCCTGGCGGTGGCCCGGCACCGGCGCGGCGCGCCCGAGGCCCCCGCGGTCGTCCGGCTCGAAGGCCACGGACGGCAGGAGGACCTCGTCCCCGGCGCGGACCTCTCCCGCACCGTCGGCTGGTTCACCGGCGTCCACCCCGTCCGGTTCGACCTCTCCGGGATCGACGTCGACGAGGCGATCGCCGGGGGAGCGGCGGCGGGCGAAGCCCTCAAGCGCGTGAAGGAACAGCGCCACGCCCTGCCGGGCGACGGCAACGGCTACACACTGCTGCGCCACCTCAACGACGAGACCGCGGCGGCCCTGCGCCCCCACCCGGCCGACGAGATCGGCTTCAACTTCCTCGGGCACTTCTCCTTCGACACCCCCCGGTCCGGGCGGAGCGACGGGTGGACCCCCGCGCCGGAGCACCCCGAACTCGTCGCCGCCCCCGATCCCGACATGCCCGCGCTGAGCGCCTTGGAGCTCAATGCCCTGGTGACCCGGGCCGACGACGGGCCGCGCCTCACCGCCCTGTTCACCTTCGCCACCGGTGTGCTCGGCGCCGACGAGGTCCGCGCACTGGCTGCCGACTGGCGCGCCGCCCTCACCGGACTGCGGGCACGGGCCGCCGAAGGCGCGACCGGACTCAACCCCAGCGACGTACCGCTGGTGACCGTCGGCCAGGCCGAACTGGACAGCTGGCAGCGGCGCTTCGGCCGGATCGACGACGTGTGGCCGCTGACCTCGCTCCAGGCCGGTCTGCTGTTCCACACGATGCTCGCGGACCCCGCGATCGCCGCCTACCAGACGCAGTTCGTCTTCCGGCTCAGCGGTCGGGTCGACCCGGACCGGCTGCGCTCGGCGGGCCAGGCCCTGCTGGAGCGCCATCCGAACCTGCGCGTGGCCTTCGTGTCGACCGCGGCCGGTGAGTCCGTACAGGTGGTGGTGGAGGACGTACCGCTGCCCTGGCGGCACGTCGACCTCACCGGCGAGCCCGACGCGGAGGAGCGCCTGGAGCGGATCATCACCGACGAGCGCGATGCCCCGTTCAGCGCCGATGCGCCACCGCTGCTCCGCTTCACTCTCGTGACCCGGGGACCGGACCTGGCCGACCTCGTCCTCACCGCCCACCACGTGCTGTTCGACGGCTGGTCGGTCCCGCTGATCGAGCGGGAACTGATACGGCTGTACGCGGCACACGGCGGCGCCCCGGAGCCGCCGCCCGCGCACGGCTACCGGGACTTCCTGCGCTGGCTGTCACGGCAGGACGCGGCCCGGTCGGCCGAGGCGTGGAGCGCGGAACTGGCCGGGGTCGCGGAGCCGACCCTCCTCGCGCCCGGGCCGCGCTCGGACCGCACCGGCAGCGGGCAGGTCGTCGCGGCGCTGTCCGGCGAGGAAGCCGCGGCGCTGGCCCGCAGGGCCACGGGCCTCGGCGTCACCATCAACGCCCTGGTGCAGGGCGCGTGGTCGATGGTGCTGGCCGGTCTGACCGGCCGCGACGACGTGCTCTTCGGCGTCACCGTGTCCGGCAGGCCCTCCGAACTCCCGGGAGCCGACGGGGTGATCGGCCTCTTCATCAACACGGTGCCCGTCCGTGTCACCTGCGCACCGGGCGAGGACCTCGGGCGCATGCTGGGCCGACTCCAGGACGCCCAGGCCGGGCTGGTGGAACACCACCACCTCGGGCTGGCCGATATCCAGCGGTCGACCGGGCTGAGCGCGCTGTTCGACACCCTCATGGTCTTCGAGTCGTTCCCCGTCGACCGGGCGGGTCTGTCCGCCGCGAGCGCGGCACCGGGTCTCGCCGTGACCGGCGTGCGTCCCTACGCCCCGCCGCACTACCCGCTGACCGTCATCGCGGCCGCCGACCCCCTGCTGCGGCTGTCCTTCCAGTACCAGCGCGATGCCTTCGACCACCACGAGGTGGAGGCCATCGCCGGCCGGCTGACCCAGGTACTGCGGCAGATCGCCGCCGACCCGCACACCACCGTCGGCGCCCTCGACGTGCTCACCGCGGACGAGCGCGACCAGGTGCTGCACCGCTGGAACGACACGGCCGCCGAGGTCCCCCGGGAGACCGTGGCCGCCCTGTTCGCCCGGCAGGTGGCGGCGGCACCGGACGCGGTGGCGGTCGAGCACGACGGGCACACCCTCACCTACCGCGAACTGGACGAGCGAGCCAACCGCCTGGCGCACTGGCTGATCGGGCAGGGCGTGCGGCCGGAGGCCCGGGTCGTGGTGCTGCTGCCCCGCTCGACCGACCTGGTGGTCGCGCTGCTCGCGGTGGGGAAGGCCGGCGGCGCGTATGTGCCGGTGGACCCCGACTACCCGGCCGCCCGGGTGCGTTCCGTGGTCGAGGACAGCGGCCCGGTGCTGGTGCTCGACGCGCAGCGGCTGGCCGGGGCGGACCTGTCCGTCTGCCCCGCCGACGCGCCGCGGACACCGGTCACCGCGCGGCACGCCGCCTACACCATCTACACCTCCGGCTCCACCGGCAGGCCGAAAGGCGTGGTCGTCGAGCAGGGCGCGCTGGTCAACCTGCTCACCGGCATGCGGGAACGGTTCGCGCTCACCCCTCGCGACCGGGTCCTCGCGGTCGCCACCGTCGCGTTCGACATCGCCGCGCTGGAGCTGTTCCTGCCGCTGCTGACCGGGGCGCGGGTCGTGCTGGCGGGCAAGGACGACGTCCTCCAGCCCCCGGCGCTGCTCGACCTCGTCGACCGGGCGGGCGTCACCCTCGTGCAGGCCACCCCGGCGCTCTGGCAGGAGCTGATCGCCCATGACCCGGCCCGCCTGGCCGGACTCCGCGTGATCAGCACCGGCGAGGCTCTGCCGCGTGCCCTGGCCGAGGAGCTGCGCGGCCACGCCGCCGAGGCCACCAACCTGTACGGCCCCACCGAAGCGACCATCTACGCCACCGCCGCCCGTCTCGGCCCCGGCTCCTCGGGCCTGCCCCCGTCCATCGGCGCACCCGTGGCCAACTACCGGATCCTGATCCTGGACCATGGCCTGCGCCCGGTGCCGCCGGGGGTGACCGGCGACCTCTGGATCGCCGGAGACGGTCTGGCTCGCGGCTACTTCGGCCGGTCGGCGCAGACCGCCGAGCGGTTCGTGGCGAACCCGTACGGCCCCGCGGGGTCCCGGATGTACCGCAGCGGGGACCTCGCCCGCTGGACCGGCAGCGGCGAGGTCGAGTACCTCGGCCGCTCCGACCACCAGGTCAAACTGCGGGGGTTCCGCATCGAACCCGCCGAGATCGAAGCCACGCTGGCCGGCCACGACGCCATCTGCCAGGCCACCGTCGTCCTCAGGGAGGACCAGCCCGGCGAGCGTCGGCTGGTGGCGTACGTGGTGCCGGAGAGCGGCGCCGAGGTGCCGTCCGCCGAGCGGCTGCGGACGCTGGTGGGCGAGCGGCTGCCCGGGTACATGGTGCCCGCGGCCGTCGTCGTGCTGACGGAATTCCCGCTCACCCCCAATGGCAAGCTGGACCGCTCGGCGCTGCCCGCGCCGGAGTTCGCGGGAGTCGCCTACCGCGCCCCGCGGTCCGGGCGAGAAGCGACGCTGTGCCGCTTGTTCGGCGAGGTGCTCGGTGCCGAACGCGTCGGGATGGACGACGACTTCTTCGCCCTGGGCGGGCATTCCCTGCTGGCCACCCGGCTGGTGGCGCGGGTGCGCGCGGAACTGGGCGTGGAGATCCCGATCCGCGCGCTGTTCACCTCACGGACCCCCGCCGAGCTGTCCGATCGCTGGAACGAGATGTCGGCCCCTGCCCGCACGCAGTTGCGCAGAATGATCGAAAGGTGAACGAGAACATGATTCCCCTGTCGTACGCGCAGCGTCGGCTCTGGTTCATCAACCGCTTCGAGGGCCCGTCCCCGACGTACAACATCCCCCTGCTCCTGCGGTTCACCGGAGCGCTCGACACCGGCGCGCTGCGCGCCGCGTTCCGCGATGTGATGGCGCGGCACGAGGTCCTGCGGACGGTGTTCGGCGAGGAGGACGGCGAGCCCTACCAGCGCATCCTCGACCCGGACGAGGTCGAACTGCCCTGGACGGACTGGGGCCGGGTGGCCGCCGACCGGGTGCCGGGCGTGATCTCCTCGATCATCGGCAGCTGGTTCGACCTGTCGTCCGACGCGCCGCTGCGGGGCAGCCTCGTCCGGAGCGGCGACGACGAACACCTGCTGGTCCTGGTGATCCACCACATCGCCGGGGACGGCGGGTCGCTGGCGCCGCTGGCGCGGGATGTGTCGGCGGCCTACCGCGCACGGGTGGCCGGACACGCGCCCCGGTGGGCGGAACTGCCGGTGCAGTACGCGGACTACGCGGTGTGGCAGCGGGAGATGCTCGGAGACCTGGACGATCCGGACAGCGTCCTGTCGACCCAGGCGGCGTACTGGCGCGAGGAGCTCGCCGGGGTCTCCACGCCGCTTCCGCTCCCCTTGGACCGGCCCCGGCCCGAGGTGGCGAGCCACCGCGGCGGATCCGTCCCGCTCGTCCTGCCGAGCGAGATCCGGGCACGCGTCGAGGAGTTGGCCCGCGCCCGCGGCATGACGGTGTCGATGATGTTCCAGGCGGCGCTGACGGTGCTGCTGCACCGGCTGGACGGCGGTGACGACGTGACGGTCGGCTCACCGATCGCCGGCCGCACCGACGACGCGCTGCACGACCTGGTGGGATTCTTCGTCAACTCGTGGGTGCTGCGCGTCCAGGTGTCCGCGGAAGCGTCGTTCGCGTCCGTGCTCGACCAGGTGCGGAGCAAGGCGCTCGCGGCGTACGAGAACCAGGACGTCCCCTTCGAGCGGCTCCTCGAACTGCTGCGGCCGGAGCGGTCCACCGCCCACCACCCGCTGTTCCAGACCGTGCTGGCCTGGCAGAACAACACGCCGCCGGAGCTGGAGATACCCGGTGTGACGGTGTCGATGGAGCCCATCCCGACCGGCACCGCGAAGTTCGACCTGTTCTTCAACATGGCGCCGGACGAGTCCGACGGGTCGGTGACGGGCGAGATCGAGTACGCCACCGACCTGTTCGACCGCTCGACCGTGGAGGAGATCGCCGCCCGGTTCGTACGGGTGGTGGAACAGGTGGTCGCCGACCCGGAGATCAGCGTCGGCGCAGTCGACGTACCGGCCGTCGGCGGCGGGGAGCACACCACCACGGACGACGAGGCCCCCGCGCCCGACGCCGCGCGCCGCCCGCTCGACGCGGCGGAGCGCCACACGATCCTCGTCGAGTGGAACGACACCGCGCGCGAGGTGCCCTGTCCCGGGCCGATCCATGTGCTGTTCGAGGAGCAGGCCGCCCTGCGCCCGGACGCGATCGCGGTGCGCTGGACCGACGGCACCATGACCTACCGCGAGCTGAACCAGCGGGCGAACCGGATCGCCTGGGACCTCAAGGAACACGGCGTCGGCCCGGAGACGGTGGTCGGCATCGGCATCCGGCGCGGCCCGGTCATGGTCGCGGCGGTGTTCGGCGTGCTCAAGGCGGGCGGCGCCTATCTGCCGCTCGAACCGTCGTCCCCCGCCGAGCGCGTCGCCGGCATGCTCGCCGACACCGGGGCGGACACCGTGCTGACCACGGCGGACACCGAACCCCTGGCCCTCCCCGACGGTGTCACCCGCGTCGAGGTCGCCGGTGAGCAGGACCCGCCGCCCAACGCCGCCGAGGGCGATCCGGAGCCGTCCGCCGGGCCGGACACCACCGCGTACGTCATCTTCACCTCCGGCAGCACCGGTAAGCCCAAGGGCGTGGTGATGACCCACCGGCCGCTGCACAACCTGCTCAACTGGTGCTTCCGCACCTTCGGCTTCGGCCCCGACGACACCGGCCTGTGCCTCACCTCGCTGGGCTTCGACCTGTCGGTCTTCGACATCTTCGGCCTCCTGGGCTGCGGCGGCTCGCTGTACGTCGCCGACGAGGCCCAGCAGCGCGATCCCGCCCTCCTGCTCAACCTGCTGCTCACCGAGCCGATCACCTTCTGGAACTCGGTGCCGACCACGCTCAACCAGTTGCCGCCCCTGCTGTCCCGGAAGGACACCTGGGAGGGGACCGACAGGCTGCGCCTGGTGTTCCTGTCCGGCGACTACACCCCGCTGCCCCTTCCGGATGAGATCCGCGCGGTGTTCGACCGCGCCGAGATCGTCAGCCTCGGCGGGGCGACCGAGGCCACGGTGTGGTCCAACTACTTCCGCGTACGCGAGATCGACCCGGCCTGGCGCAGCATTCCCTACGGCCGGCCCATCGACAACGCGCGCTACTACATCCTCGACGACAGCATGCAGCCGTGCCCGGTCGGCATCGAAGGCGACCTCTACATCGGCGGGGACGTGCTGTGCGCCGGATACGCCAACCGCCCGGAACTGACCGCGGAACGCTTCCTCCGCGATCCGTATCCCCACCGGGACGGCGACCGCCTCTACTGGACCGGCGACCGGGCCAGCTTCTACCCCGACGGGAACATCTGTTTCCAGGGCCGCGCCGACAACCAGGTGAAACTGCGCGGCTTCCGCGTCGAACCCGGCGAGATCGAAGCCACCCTGGTCCGCCACCCCGCCGTCCGCCAGGCCATCGTCACCCTGCGCGAGGACCGGCCCGGCGACAAGCGGCTGGCCGCCTACATCGTCGCGGACACCGGCGCCCTGGACACCGCGGGCGGGGCACAGGAGCAGATCGAGGAGTGGCACGAGGTCTACGACCAGGGGTACGCCGACGAACCCGACGTGCCGTTCGGCGAGGACTTCACCGGCTGGAACAGCGCCTTCACCGGCGACCGGATCCCGATCGAGGAGATGCGCGCCTGGCGGGACGCCGCGGTGCGCCGCGTCCTCGACCAGTCGCCCCGGTGTGTCCTCGAACTCGGCGTCGGCTCCGGCCTGTTGCTCGCCCATCTGGCGGGCCGGGTGGAGCGGTACTGGGCCACCGACTTCTCCGCGGCGGTCGTCGAGCGGCTGCGCCGTCAGGTGGCACGGGCCGGCCTGGCCGACCGCGTCGAGCTGCGCTGCCAGGCCGCCCACGACACATCCGGCCTGCCCCGGGGCGAGTTCGACACCGTGCTGCTCAACTCGGTGGTGCAGTACTTCCCGAACGAGCACTACCTCCGCCAGGTCCTGGACGCCGCGTGGGACATGCTCGCGCCGGGCGGCCGGATCGTCCTCGGCGACGTCCGCCGGGCCGCCTCCCTGCCGGTGCTGCAGGTCGCCGTCCAGCGGGCCAGGCACCCGGAGGCCACACCGGAGGTGCTGCACAGCGCCGTGGACCAGGCCGTACTGCTGGAGAAGGAACTCGTCGTCGACCCCGAGTGGTTCCTGCGCTGGGCCGACCACGCCGGCGGGGCCGCCGTCGACGTCCGGGTCAAGGACGGCGACGCGCACAACGAACTCACCGGACACCGCTATGAGATCGTGCTGCACAAGCCGGGCGGCACACAGCCGGCGCGGTCCGTGGCCGGTGTTCCCGCCCTGGCCTGGGACGGTGATCTCGACCGCCTGGCCGCGCGGGTGGGCGGACAGGACGCGGCGGTCGTCCGCGTCACCGGTGTGCCGAACGCCCGCCTGACCGACGAGATCGCCGCCGCCCGGGAGCTCGGCGAGGAGCAGCCCGGCACCTTGGTGCCACCAGCCCTCGATCCGCCCGTGATCCACGCCTGGGCCGAACGGCACAACTGGGACGCGCTCGTGACGCTGTCAGCCACCGCGGTCGACGGGGTGGACGTGCTCGTCTTCCGGGACGGCCCGGCGGCCGGCCGGACCCTGAGCGGGGTGTACCTGCCCGGCCGGGGTGACCGGGCGCCGGTCAACAACCCGGCCGTCGCGAACGGGATAGCCGCGCTGCTGCCCGCCCTCCGCGCGCACCTGCGGGAGAGCCTGCCCGCGTACATGGTGCCCGCCGCGATCGTGCCGATCGCCGGGGTGCCGCTGACCGACAACGGCAAGCCGGACCGACGCGCGCTGCCCGTGCCCGACTACGCCGCCGGCAGCGGCGGACGGGTCCCGTCGACGCCGGAGGAGGAGTCGCTGTGCACGCTGTTCGCCGCCGTGCTCGGCGTCGACCGGGTCGGCGCCGACGACAACTTCTTCTCCATCGGCGGGCATTCGCTGCTGGCCACCAAGCTGGTCAGCCGCATCCGCGCGGTGCACGGTGTGGAGATCCCGATCCGCCTGGTGTTCCAGGCCTCCACCCCCGCCGAGCTGGCGGTCCACCTGACCACCGCGACCGCCGTCCGGCCGCCGCTGGTCCCCCAGACCAGGCCGGAGCGGCTGCCGGTCTCCTTCGCACAGCGGCGGCTGTGGTTCATCCAGCGGCTCGAAGGGCCGTCGGCCACCTACAACGTCCCGCTGGGCCTGCGGATGCGCGGCGACCTCGACGCGGCGGCCCTCCGCGAGGCCATGGACGACGTCGTGGAGCGGCACGAGTCGCTGCGCACGGTCTTCGGCGAGGACGCCGGGCAGCCGTACCAACGAGTCCTCGCGCCGGGCGAGGTCGAAGTGGGGTGGGAGGAACGCGAGGTCACCGAGGCCGAACTGCCGGCCGCGCTGCGCGATGCGGCCCGCCGCCCCTTCGACCTGGCGAACGAGATCCCCATCCGTGCGTGGCTGTTCCGGCTCGGCGCCCATGAGTGGATGTTCCTGATCAGCGCGCACCACATCGCCGCGGACGGATGGTCGGCGCGCCCGCTCGCCTCGGACCTCGCCACGGCCTACGAGGCCCGGTGCGCGGGCGGGCGGCCGGAGTGGAAGCCGCTGCCGGTGCAGTACGCGGACTACACCCTGTGGCAGCGTGATCTGCTCGGGGACAGCGACGACCCGGACAGCGTGTACCGGCGCCAGCTGGACTACTGGACCACCCAGCTGACGGACCTGCCGGCCACCATCGACCTGCCCACCGACCGGGCGCGGCCCGCCGTGGCGTCCTACGAGGGCGACGCGGTCTTCATCGACATCGACGAGCAACTCACGGGCAGCATAAGGTCGTTGGCGCGGGAGACCGGTGCCACCGTGTCGATGGTGCTCCAGGCGGGGCTGGCCGCGATCCTCACCCGGCTGGGCGCGGGTACCGATGTGCCGCTCGGTGCCCCGATCGCGGGCCGCACGGACGATGCGCTGGCCGGCCTGGTGGGCTTCTTCGTCAACACCTGGGTGCTGCGGGCCGACACCTCCGGCGACCCCACCTTCGCCGACCTCGTCGGCCGGGTGCGGCAGCGGAGCCTGGCCGCCTACGACAACCAGGACGTCCCCTTCGAGCACCTGGTCGAGGTCCTGAACCCGGTGCGCTCGCCCGCCCACCACCCGCTGTTCCAGGTGCACCTCGCGCTCCAGAACAACACCCCGGGAAACTACTCCCTGCCGGGCCTGACGCTCTCCGAGGAGATCTTCAGCGCGGGTGTCTCACGCTTCGACCTGTTCCTCAGCCTCACCGAACACGAGGGGGACCGGCCGCACATCTCCGGCTTCGCCGAGTACGCGACCGAGCTCTTCGACGCGGGCACGATCACCGCACTGCTCGACCGCTGGACGCACTTCCTGCGGCAGGCGGTCGCCGCGCCGGACACGCCCATCGGGGCGGTGGACATCCTCATGGGCGGCGAGTCCGCGACGCTGGCCCGGTGGGGCGGCTGCGGCCGCGCGGAGCGGCTCGAGGCCGGAACCGTCCACCAGCGGTTCTCCGCCGTCGCCGCCGCCGACCCGGACGCCACCGCGCTGATCTCCGCCGACGGCTCGGAACGCTGGACCTACGCCGAGCTGGACCGCTGGTCCAACCGCATCGCCCACCACCTGTGCGAGCGCGGTGCCCGCCCGAACGGCCGCGTGGCGGTGCGGCTCGACCGCTCGCCGCTGATGGTCGCCGCCCTCCTCGCGGTCCTGAAGGCGGGAGCGGCATTTGTGCCCGTCGACCCCTGCTACCCCGCCGACCGCGTCGACTTCATGCTCGCGGACGCCGCGCCCGACGTCGTCGTGGACCACACCCTCGCCGACACCGACCTGTCCGGTCACCCGGATTCCGCGCCCGAGATCAAGGGAGTCGGGGAGCAGAGCGGCGCGTATGTGATGTTCACGTCCGGCTCCACCGGCCGCCCCAAGGGCGTCGAGGTGACCCACCGCAACGTCGTGGACTTCGTACTCGACACGTGCTGGGCGGGCGCCGCGCACCGCCGTGTGCTGTTCCACACCACGTTCACCTTCGACCCGCTGAACTACGAGCTGTGGGTGCCCCTGTTCAGCGGCGGCGCGGCGGTGCTGGCCCCCGCGGGCAGGCTGGACACCGCCGAGCTCGCCGGCGTCATCGCCGACCGCAAGGTGACCGGCCTGTGGCTGACCACCGGGCTGTTCGTCGTGATGGCCGAGCAGCACCCGGAGTGCTTCGCCGACGTCGCCGAGGTGTGGACCGGCGGCGAGGTGCTGCCGCCGTCGGCGGTCCGCAAGGTCCTGGCCGCCTGCCCCAGCCTCGCCGTGGTCAACGCGTACGGCCCGACGGAGGCCACCACCTTCGTCTCCGGCCACCGGATCGCCTCACTGGCGGAGTGCACCGACCCGCTGCCCATCGGCGGCCCTTTGCAGAGCACCGAGTTCCGGGTGCTCGACGCCGCCCTGCGGCCCGTGCCGTCCGGTGTCGCCGGGGAGCTGTACATCGGGGGCGAGGGCGTGGCGCGCGGGTATGTCAACCGACCGCTGCTGACCGCCGAGCGGTTCGTCGCCGACCCGTACGGGGCGCCGGGCGCGCGTATGTACCGCACCGGCGACCTGGTGCGCTGGAACACCGCCGGGCACCTGATGTTCCTCGGCCGGGTGGACGACCAGGTGAAGCTGCGCGGTTTCCGCGTCGAGCCGGGGGAGATCGCCACGGCGCTGCGCAGGCGCGAAGGCGTGGTGCAGGCGGTCGTGACCGTCCGCGAAGACCGCCTGGGCGAACGGCGTCTGGTGGCGTACGTGGTGCCCGACGCGTCGGTCGACTCCGACCACGAGGCCGTGCAGCACCTCGGCGAGTGGCAGGAGATCTACGACTCCATGTACGGCGAGGCCGAGGTGGGCCTGGACGGGGTCGGCGAGGACTTCACCGGCTGGAACAGCTCCTACACCGGTCAGCCCATCCCGCTGCCGGAGATGCGGGCGTGGCGCGACGCCGCGGTGGGCCGGGTGCGCGCCCTGCGGCCGCGGCGCGTGCTGGAGATCGGCGTCGGATCCGGCCTGCTCATGGGGCCGCTCGCGCCCGAGGCGGAGGAGTACTGGGGCACCGACTTCTGTGTCCCGGTGGTCGAGCGGCTGCGCGCCCAGGTCGCCGCCGAGCCCCGGCTCGCGGAGAAGGTGACGCTGCGCGTCCAGGGCGCCGACGAGGCCGGTGACCTTCCCGCCGGGCACTTCGACACGGTGATCCTCAACTCGGTGGTGCAGTACTTCCCGGACGCCGGCTATCTCGAGCGGGTGCTGGACGTCGCGATGCGCAGCCTGGCCCCGGGCGGGCGGATCGTGGTCGGCGATGTCCGCAGCCACCACACACTGCGGGCGTTCACCGAGGCCGTCCACCGCGCGCGGCGCCCGGAGAACCGGGCGGCCGCCGTACAGGCCGCGGTCGAGCGCGCGGTCCTGGACGAGAAGGAACTGGTCATCGCCCCGGACTTCTTCGTGCGGTGGGCCGAGGCACACCCTGACGTCGCCGCCACCGACGTCCGGCTCAAGCAGGGCACCGCGCACAACGAACTGACCCGCCACCGATACGAGGTGGTGCTCCACAAGGGCCCCGTCCAGGCCCTCGACCTCGCCGCCCTGCCGATGGAAACCTGGGGCGACGATGTCCATGAACTGGAGGGCGTGGCGGGAGCGTTGGCCCGGCACGGCGGGAAGATCCGCCTGACCGGGGTGCCGAACGCCCGGCTGGCCACCGAGAAGGGCGAATGGGGCGGCCAGATCGACGACCGCACCGCACTCGACCCGGCCGACCTGGAGGCATGGGGCGCCGAGCGGGGCTACGCGGTGTACTGCACCTGGTCGGCGGAGTCACCGGACTGCTTCGAGGCGGTCGTGGTGCCCGACGTGGACGCCACCGCCTGCGACGGAATCTACCGCCCCACCCGTGGCCGCACCGGGCGGCTGGTGAACTCGCCCGCGCTGTCCCGCGGCGCGTCCCGGCTGCCGTCGCGCTTGCGCGAGCAACTGGCCCGGGAGCTGCCCGACTTCATGATGCCGAGCGAGATCGTCCTGCTCACCGAGCTGCCCCTCAACGACCACGGAAAGGTGGACCGCGCCGCGCTGCCCGACCCCGACCCGAGCGGTGGCGCCTACCGCGCCCCGCGCACCTCGCGAGAGAAGGCCCTCGTCGGCCTGTTCGCCCAGGTGCTGGGCCTGGACCGGGTCGGGATCGACGACGACTTCTTCGCCTGCGGCGGCCACTCGCTGCGGGTGACCCGTCTTGTCTGGCAGATCCGCGAGACGATGGGCATCGACGCGCCCATCAGGACGGTGTTCCAGTATCCGACGGTGGCCGAGCTCGCCGAGCAGCTGTCCATGGACACGGAGGTGACGACCTTCGAGGACCCGTTCGCCGTCGTCCTGCCGATCCGCACCGAGGGAGAGAACCCCCCGCTGTGGTGGCTGCACCCCGGCGGCGGCCTGAGCTGGCCGTACATGAGCTTCGCCCGGCACATCGACGCGTCGTGGCCGCTCTACGGCATCCAGGCGCGGGGCTTCGACCGGGTCACCCCGCCGTCGTCCTCCATCGAGGAGATGATCGACGACTATGTGGGCCAGGTGCTCGAGGTCCAGCCGGAGGGCCCGTACCACGTGCTGGGCTGGTCGTTCGGCGGCACCCTCGCCCAGGCGGTGGCCGCGGAGCTCCAGCGCCGCGGGCACGAGGTGGCGCTCCTCGCGATCCTCGACGCCGCGCCAGCCAACTACTTCTCCGGCCTGGAGACGTTCAACGAGGACATGATCCGCCCCTTCCTCGCCGCCTACATGGAGCACCTCCAGGGGATGGAGGGCTATGAGTTCCTCGTCGAAACCGCTTCGTCGATCTTCGTGAAGCACATCGAGCAGATGCAGCGCTACACCTCGCCGCGGTACCGCGGCGACGTCGTGTTCTTCAATGCGCTCCTCGATCTGGACACGCGTGACCTGCGCCAACTCGACGAGGAGATGGACGCGCGGTGGCACCGCTACATCGACGGGCCGGTGCACCGCGTGGACGTGGCCTGCGCGCACAACGAGATGTACTGGCCGCGGAACGCCGCCGAGGTCAGCCGTGTGATCAACCGGATGCTCCGGGAGCTGCGACGCCCGTGAGGCACCGACCGACAAGAAGGGATGGAGGAGCCGCATGAGCACCAATCCGTTCGATGACGAGGACGGCCGGTTCCATGTGCTGGTCAACGACGAGGACCAGCACTCGCTCTGGCCCGCGTTCGCCGAGATCCCCGCCGGCTGGCGCACGGTCTTCGGTCCGGCCGGACGGGCGGAGAGCCTGGCGTATGTGGAGGAGAACTGGACCGATATGCGTCCCCGAAGCCTCCAGCAGGCCATGGACGCGTGAGACCGACGGGGGAACGACGCCCACAACACCTTGGAGGGACTCATCGCGAGAGCCGTAGGGACTACGCGTAAGCGCCGAACTGGGGGTGGAGTTACCTGTGGGAGCTCGGAGCGACGTCATCTTCGTCCGGTGGCCCGTGCAAATGGACCTGAGGAGCCGATGTCGTAGGGAAGGAGTACCGCGATTACTCGTCGTCGAGGGAGGTGCGCAGCCGCCGGTGAGCATTGACCCGGTCGAGGACTGGGTCCGGCCACCGATCTCCCGCGACGACCTGGAGGCTCGGGTCAGAGCCTTACAGAACCGGTTCAACAGTCGTAGGATACCGACCCTCGACTCGGCAGGAAATCTGAGATTCGGCCGTCACTCGATCACCATCTCCACCACCCAGACCGAGCTCATGAAGCTGCTCATCGAGCGTTTCGACGAAGTGGTGTACCGCAATGAGTTCGTGCACTGTCTGGCCTCGCGGATGCCGACGCTGACCAGGAACTCGCTCGACCTGCACATCATGCGGCTCCGCCGCCGGCTCCTGCCGATCGATCTGTCGATCCGGACCGTGTGGGGTCGGGGGTACATGCTGGAGAAGGCGCAGGCCTGAAGGGAACAGTCCGAGGGCGGGGTCAGTGCTGGATGGCGCTGAAGACCGCCGAGGCGTGCATGGCCTCGGCGGCGGCGGCACCCGCCGCGGCCGCCGAGGTGAACGACTGCTTCCACCGGGAGGCCACGTCCCCGGCCGCGTACAGGCCCGGGATGTTGGTGCACTGCGTGTCGTCGACGCTCAGGAACCCGCAGTCGTCGACGGTCAGTTTCAGCTCCTCGACGGCCTGTGCGATGACGGGTTGCTGCCGCTGTTCCGGCGTCCACACCAGGGTGTCGCGCTCCAGGGTGCGGCCGTCGTCGAACTCGACCGCGTACAGCGATCCGTCGTGGTGGTGCAGGCGGCGGATCGTGCCCGCGACGATGTCGCCGCCCAAGCCGCGCGCGGTCGTGCGGGCTTCGTCGAGGCCGGGCATCGATTCGGGGCAGATGACGACGGTGTCCTTGCTCCACGCGCGCATCGCCACCGCCGACAGGGCGGCGAGCTGGGCGTTGTCCGTGACATGGCCCCAGCGGCGGCCGGCGTTCTCCTCGCCGAGGCAGAACGGGCAGTGGATGACGGTGCGGCCCCAGCAGGCGCGGAACCCGTCCACGTCGGCCGGGTGGACGTCGATGACACCGGTGGCGAACAGGACGGTCGAGGCCTCCAGGGTGTCCCCGTTGCCGAGGGCGACGCGGAACCGGCCGTCGTCCGCGGTGCGTACGCCGTCGACATCGGCCTCCAGGATGTCGGTGGTCGCGTACCGGGAGAGTTCCCGGAAGGCGCGGGACCGGATCTCGGCGGGAGGGACACCGTCCAGACCGATGTGCCCGTGCACGCCGCTCGACAGGTGGTTGCGCGGTGCCTGCCGGCTGTCCACGAGGACCACGGGGTGGCGGTATCTGCTCAGGGCGAGCGCCGCGGTGAGCCCGGCGGGGCCGGCTCCCACGATGACGGTTTCGTTGCCGGAGTTCGAAGCCATGGGTCGGTACCTTCCGAGTCCGCTGTCGCAGGGAGTCCGCTATCGCAGGGAGGAGCTTTCCTGCACCCAGTGGAAGCCGCGGCCGATGAGGGGGAACCGCCGGAGATCCAGCCGGTGCAGCCGTACCCGCACATGGGCGCCGTCGACGTCGCCGTCCAGCGTCAGCTGGTCGTCCGCGGGGCGCTCCACCGACACGGTCGCCTTCCACTCCGGGTCGGTCATCTTGAGCAGCGTCAGCGACGTGCCGTCCGGGGCGTGGGCCGCGAGACAGGTGTCGAGCGAGTCGTCCATGCGCTGGATGCCGACGAGGTCGCCGGAGTCGAACATGACGTGCCGCCACCGTTGCGGGTCGGTGGTCAGCGGCAGGCGCGGCTCGCCGTCGACCGAGAACTCGTCGACGTGCCAGATGCCGTACAGCGCGGGCTTCTCCCGTCCGCCGCCGAACTTCTTCCAGAATCCCCAGTTGTTGCGCAGCTGCGCGCCCAGCAGCCAGAGTCCCGCGGCGACCTGCGCGGCCTCGGCGATCCGGTTCGCTCGCTCGTTGTGCAGCAGCCGGGGCCGGGGAGCGAGAGGGACCTCTTGGTCCGCCAGGAGGGACCGGGCGAGGCGGGCGGACTCCGGTGCCAGCAGTACGAGGCTCAGCAGAAGCAGATGGAACGAGTGGAGCTTCACCGGGACGTCGAAGGTCATGTTCAGGATGAACACCTGGGCCAGCTCCAACGCCGACAGCAGCGCGCCCAGCGACGCCGTCCTCGGCTGGAGCAGCAGCAGACCCCCGGAGATCTCGGCGCAGCCGAGCAGGATCTGATACACCGTCGAGTAGCCCGACTGGGCCCACAGCAGATCCATCGGACTGAGGTTTCCGAGCGGCTCGACGAGCCGGGAGAGCGGCGTCTGGAACTGCAACGGGATGGTTTTGGCGGCACCGTAGTAGAACATCTGCCCGGCCAGACACAGCCGGACGGCCAGCTCGATCCATGGCCGCGCCGCGTCGTAGCCCGTCTGGCGCCGGTCCAGCGCGGACCACACGGAGGTGACCGCGGCGGCGGCCCCCAGCCAGCAGGCCTGCCCCACCCACGCGTACCGGTTGTCGCCGCCCTCGAAGCGATCGTCCACCTCGGTGCGGAACACCCGCGAGGCCACCCAGGAGCGCACTGGCCGTATGCCCCAGACCTTCGACCACGCGTCGACCGCGGCCCGTCGATGGCCCAGCCCGCCCCCCAGGAGGGACGGCACGATCTGGGAATTCGTCAGGCAGTAGAGCCCGGAGTAGACGAGGCCGAACCGGGAGGTCTCACGGGCGAACCGGGAGGCACCGAGCGCGAACTGCGAAACAGTCGGGGCGAGGCGGGAGGCGTCGCGGGCGAACTGTGAGGCTTCGGCGGCGAATCGGGATACTCCCTGGGTCAACTGGGCGGCATCATCGGCCGAGTGCGAGGCCGCGTCCTGGGCGATCCCCCTCGCACGAGGCGATCGCCCCGCCCCGCCGACCCGCGGGCCGACTCGCGGACCGGCCCGCCTGGCGGCCCGGTTGGGCCGCGGCGCGGGCGCGAGCAGCGTCCGTATCCAGGTGCCTGCTGTGGGTAGCTTCATGATTCGTTGCCTTCGCGCTCGCCGTATTCGCGATGGAGGAATTCACGCAGGGATTGGGTGCGGCCCGCCGCCTCCCGCGGATCGGCAACCGGCTCAGTCATACGACCATGGTCGTGCCGTCCGCGGTGTGGTCCGGGGTGTCTTGCGAACCTCTGTCATCACGGAACACGAACGACCCCGCGCGCCAACCTGTCGGCGGGCTGAGCACAGCAAGGGGGCCGCCGCCAGGCCCGCGTCCTACAGACCGGCGTTCTTCAGGGCCAGCGCCAGGTCCGCGTCGGCGAGGCCGACACATCCTTGAGGGTGTTGGTTCGCCAACTGCTCCAGCCTCACCGGGTTCTTCCGCAGGGCCTCGGTCGCCCTCGCGTGCAGTGTGGCATTGACCAGGTAGGGCTTTTCCGAACCGGCGGGTGCCGGGTACGGCTCCGACGACACCTCGGCCATGGCGGAGATCTTCCTTTCCGGGGCCGCGAAGTAGATCCACAGCCGGTCACCGGCTCGCATGTCCTTGAGCTTTCGGCCCAGCCACCAGTGCCCCGGGCCGTCGGCTTCGCGGGCCAGCCGCGACACCCGCGCGGGAGTCGACGGCCCCCCTTCCACGGTGTTCAGCTCCGGGTCCAGGACGTACAGCCAGTCCCGGCCCGCCCCGGGAACACGGTAAATCGCTCGGCCTCCGGCGCCAGGCTTGCGCTCCAGGACCTTGTCTCGGTTCAGGCCTCGCAGCAGCGACCGCGCACCCTTGTCATCCGTCTCGAAGCCGTACCTCTCCAGCGTCTCGATGACACGGGCCGCGTCCCACTCGCCCCCCTCGGTGGTGATGGCGCTCTCCACGATCTCCGAACGAGTAAGAGGCGTACGGCTCTTGGGGCGACCATGCTTCTCCAGAAGCTTGTACAGCTTCGACGGCGACATGCCCGCCGCCACTCCGAGGTTGACGCGGCTTGCGTCGGCATCCAGCTGGTCTGCCCGCACGATGGCCAGCTCTCGCCACTCCTCCAGGTGCTGGATCAGCCGACTGGCGCGCGCGATGTCCCGCAGCAGCTCCATGAGTTTCGTGTCGGCCGGCGGTTCTGCCCCTCGCTCCCCGCGTACCGCCGCCACCAGCGCCCGGGCGAGCGCATCGGAGTGCTCGACGGCATGTTCCCGTTCCCCGTTGTCCCCGTACGTCGCCTCGAGTCGTGTCGCCATGATGTCTCCTTGTCTCTGAAGTGGAGACGAGGCTACACGCCTCGAAGATGTGGGCCAACTCCCGCAGATGAAAGCCATGTCTGATCGCCGAGCCGATCGCGGCTGTCGCTCTGACCCTGACTGCTGCCGGTTACCAGGCCAGCCCGGCAAGGCGTGGTCAACTGTCATGTGTCCTTCCCGCCGGGGCCGTCGCTCTGTAGCATGATCGCCGTAATCGATCACGGGATGCCCGACCCGCATCCCGAGTGAAACGGGGATCATCAAGTGAAGAAGCTCCTGAGCACCGCCGTGGTCGCGGTCGCCGCCACCCTCGCCGCTGCTCCAGTGGCCAACGCCGCTCCTCCCATCAAACTCGTCGCCGGCCCCTTCTCGACCAAGGCGAAGTGCGACGTCGTCCAGAAGGGCAGCTACCCCGGCCCGGACTTCAAGTGCCTGTACTTCAAGGCCTCCCCGGACGGTGAAATGACGAAGGGCTGGTACATCCGCGAGTACTGATCCGGCCGGTGGCAGGGGGCCGACGACTGGTGTCGTCGGCCCCCTGTTCCGCGTTCGCGGCGGCAGAATCAGCGCCGTCCGACGCGCGTCAAGCCGCCTTCAAGCGTTCCACCGGCCGCACCCGAAGCGCCCGCCATGCGGGCACGACCGCGGCCGGTAGGGCGACGGCCGTGCACGCGGCGGTCAAGGCGGCCAGGGTTGTCCACGGGACCACGATCGTGGTCCCAACGCCCAGGAGGGCCAAGGCCGTCGCGACGCCGGCGAGGTTGACGGCCGCCACCGCGGTACCCAGGAGCGCGCCGGTGGTGACGACGAGCAGCGTCTCCGCGGCGACCACGGTCAGCACCAGGCCCTTCGTGGCACCGGCCAGCCGCAGCACGGCGAGGTCGCGCACTCGGTCGGTGGTGGACATCACCAAGGTGTTGGCCAGCACCAACATGCCGTACAGAAGGGCAATACCCAGGACGAGGATGAAGCCGGCGCGGGTCGCGCGGCTGGTTCGGGGGTGGGTGTCGGTGAGCCACTGCTCAGCGGTGCGGATCCGGAGCGCGGACGCCGTGGCACCCTTCCGCTCCGCTCCCGGCTCCTCGGTCCGGCCGTGTGCCGCGGGCGGCCCGTCGGCCACCGCTGCCCGCAGCGCCGCTCCCGTGACGCCGCGCACCTCCAGCCGGTCCGCGGTTGCGCCGGGGGCGTTGGCCGGGGTGACGTACACACCGTTGTCGCCCGTGCCGGTGCGCAGGACGGCGGCGATACGCAGGTCGGTGTGCGTACCGTCCGCGCGCCATACCGGGACCGTGGTGCCGACGCCGTGGTGCAGCCACTCCTCGGTGACGACGATGCTCCGGTCGTCCAGGTCCCCGACGCGCCCGGCGGTCACCGGCAGCGCGGTGAGCGCGGTCAGCGCGTGTGGGTCGACCGCCCGGGCCTCCCAGGCGATCCGCTGATCGCTGTCCTCCGTGGACTCCACGACCGTCGGCGCGCTCACCAGGGCCCGTGCGCCCGCGAGTTGCCGCACCCGCTCGACGTCGGTCGCCCGCACCGGGCCCGTCACCACCCACTCCGCCCGCGTCCGCGCCGCGGCCTCCCGCGCCTTCGCCGCGCCGACGGTCTGCGCGGTGCCCAGCAGCGATCCGGCGAGCGCCACCGCGAGCAGCACCGGCGCGGCGAGCGCACCCGTGCGCCGTACCGACCCCGCGGCGCTGCCCCGCACCACCCGTCCCGCCCAGCCGGGCAGCGCCCGCCCGGCGAGGCGGCTCAGCGGCCCGACGGTCACCGGGGCGAGCAGTGCGACAGCGGTGACCAGCAGCATCGGCTGCACGGTGTAGGTCTTGCGGTGCAGCAACTCACCGGGATCGGTTGCGAGTCGCCAGCCCAGCAGCACGATCGCCGTGGCCAGCAGCGTCCCGGCAGCGGCCCAGCGGCCCGGCGTCATGACCCGCTCGTCCACCTCCGCCTCGCGCAGCGCCTCCGTGGGCGCGACCCGGCCCGCGCGGCAGGCCGCGGCGGCCACTCCCGTGAGGGCCACGGTCAGCCCGGTCCAGAAGGCGACGTGGTACGGCCAGGCGGCGCTGCCCGCCGTCAGCGCCTCCGGCGCGAGCCGCTGGGAGACCAGCCGGCGCACCACGTCCGGCGCCGCGTAGCCGCCCAGCGCGCATCCCGCACCGGACGCCGCCACGCCCAGCACCGCGGCCTCCCCCAGCACCATCCGGCGAACCTGCGCCCGGCTCGCCCCGGCCAGCCGCAACAGGCCCAGTTCGCGACGCCGCTGCGCCACGGCATACGAGAAGGTCGAGGCGACGACGAACACCGACACAAAACCGGTGACCCCCGCGGCGGTGCCGAGCAGGGCGACGACGGTGGTCAGCTCCTCACTCGCGGGCAGCCCCGCGGCGCCGGAGAGGACACGGCACATGACGGTGATGAGGGCGGTGCCGAGCGCGAGCGCGAGGAAGCTGCCGGTGAGCGTGGCCCAACGAGCCGCCACGGAGCGCCGGATGACCTTCAGCATGCGGATGGGGTTCATGCCTCCCATCCCAGCGAGGGCGCCGACCCGGCACACACCCACCAGACCCCGGGCGAAGGTAGGGCTGGGCCTACCGTCAGCGGCCCGCCCCCGCTCTACGGTGGAGCGCATGCGTCCCTCCGCGCAGCCGGCCCGCACCGCCCGCGCCCTTGCCTACCTGGCCGCCGGCCTCCCCCTGGGTGCCGCCGCGCTCCTCGCCCTCCTGCTGCTCACCGCCTCCGGCGCCGCCCTGGCACCTGTGCTCGTCGGCGTGCCACTGCTGGCGCTCGCCGCCCTCACCGGCATCCCGGTCGCCGCCGCCGAACGACAGCGGATGCGGCTGCTGGACGTACCGCCACCGCCGACCCAGCACACCGCGCCGGACCGCCCGGGGCTGTGGCCGTGGGCGCGGCACCGCTTCACCGAGGGCGCCACATGGCGCGAGTTGGGGTACGCGGTCCTGCTGGCCACCACACTGTGGCCCCTGGAGGCCGCCGCCCTCACGCTGCTGGTGGCGCTACCGGGTGCGCTCATCGCCACCCCACCGCTGCTCGCCATGGACGGCTCCGAGGTGAAGGTCCTCAAGCTGTGGTCGGTCACCGGGCAGCCCGTCGCGTTCGCCTGCGCCGCGGCCGGATGCGCTCTGCTGCTGCTCGCCTCCCATCCGCTGCGGGCACTGGCCGCCGCCCGTGCCCGGCTCATCCGCGTTCTGCTCGCCCCCGAGATCCGCGAGGTCACGGTTCGCGAGCTGACACGCTCCCGGGCCCGGCTGGTCGACGCCTTCGAAGCCGAGCGCCGCCGTATCGAACGCGACCTGCACGACGGCGCTCAGCAGCGCCTGGTCTCCCTGTCGATGACGCTGGGCCTGGCCCGCCTCGACATCGAACCCGGCACCCCGCTGCACGCCCAACTCACCCGCGCCCACGCCGAGGCGCAGGCAGCCCTGGCCGAACTCCGTGACCTGGTACAGGGCATCCATCCGCAGGTGCTCACCGACTATGGCCTGCCCGCCGCGCTCGCCGACGCCGCCGACCGCTGCCCCGTCCCGGCGACAGCCGACACCCAGAGCCTGCCTCGCTTCCCTGAAGCCGTCGAATCCGCCGCCTACTTCGTGGTCCGCGAGGCCCTCGCCAACGCGGCCAAGCACAGCGGCGCGGCGCGGGTGGGCATCAGCGCCCGGTACGACGACGGCAGGCTGACGCTCACCGTGAACGATGACGGCCGCGGCGGGGCCGACCCCTCCGCGGGCACAGGACTGACCGGGCTCGCCGACCGGCTGTCCGTCCTCACTGGCACACTGGCGCTGACCAGCCCGCCCGGCGGGCCCACCGTCCTGCGAGCGGAGATCCCGTGCCGTCCCTGCGCGTAGTCCTCGCCGAAGACAGCGTCCTGCTGCGCGAGGGACTCATCGCCCTGCTCCAGCGCTTCGGCCACGAGACGGTCGCCGCGGTCGGCGACGCGCAAGCGCTCACCGCCGCGGTGGCGGAACACCGGCCCGACATCGTGGTGACCGATGTGCGCATGCCGCCCGGCTACGGCGACGAGGGCCTGCGCGCTGCGCTCGCCCTGCGCGAGTCGTACCCCGGCCTTCCGGTGCTGGTGCTCAGCCAGTACGTACAACGCGCCTACGCCGCCGAGCTGCTGGAGTCCGGGGACGGCTCGGGTGTCGGCTACCTGCTGAAGGACCGCATCGGGGAGGTGGAAGAGTTCGCGGCGTCCGTCGAGCGGGTGGCGGCAGGGCGGCCGGCCGTGGACTCCGAGGTCGTACGGCAGCTGCTGCGCCGCCACCGCGATCCGCTCCAGCGGCTCACGCCGCGCGAACGGGAGGTACTGGCGCTCATCGCGACAGGACGGTCGAACGCGGCCATTGCCCGCGAACTTGTCGTCACGGAGGCGGCGGTGGGCAAGCACATCGGCAACATCCTGGCCAAGCTGGACCTGCCTCCCGCGGAGGAGACCCACCGTCGGGTGCTGGCCGTCCTGGCGTTCCTCAGATCATGAGCACGTGCGCCGCGCCGTTTGTCCGAGCCGCGTCGCGTGCGCGGCCGGGCTTCGCCTCGTACGGCTGTTCGCCGCTGGGAGGGTAATTTTTTGCGAGAAGTTCTACCCCCGGCAGCCTGTTGGGCCCAATCTTCATGACCATGAAAACAATCCGAACAGCAGCGAGAGCGGTACTGGCGCTGCTGGTCTTCGTACTGGCCTTTGGCCTGGCCTTTGGCGCGCAGCCCGCGTCGGCCCATGTGTCGCGGCAGCATGCCGAACTCATCGTCTCCACCAACAAGAACGTCACCAGCGGGCGGCTGATCGTTCACAAGGATGTGGTGTCCCCCGAGAAGGCGGGCGCGTGGGCGTCGCACCTTCTTGACGCATCCTGCCCGACCAGCGCCTCCGGAGTCGCGGGCGACAGTGGCGGCGTCCCCGGCGGTGTGGTGGTCGAGCTGGCATGGAGCTGCCATGTCGACAAGCTCGACCTGACCTCGATGCTGAAGGACGGCGGACTGACGCAGGCCGTCGTGGAGTTCGACGGCACCACGGTCGATGCTACCGCGGCCACCCCCGTGGTCGACGCGTCGGGCGCCCATGAGGTGCCCGCGGGCTCGGCCTTTCCCTGGCGCCCCGTGGTGTTGCTCATAGGTCTCGCCGTGGTGGCTCTATCGGCCCTCCGATGGGCGCTCCGGCTCGGCGCGCGGTACCGGCGTCGGCACCAGCCGCAGGCGCACAGCCCCCGGCGTCGCCGCAAGCAGCTGGTCGCGGCCGGGACGGCGCTGGTGGCGGGGATGGTGTCCAGTGTGACCGCCGGTGCCTCGTTCGCCGCCGAGCCGACCGACGGTCGGGTGGCCGTTGAGGGCACCGTCTTCAAGGACGCCAACCACAACGGCGTACGTGACCCGGGCGAGGACCCCATGCCCGGTGTTGATGTCACCGACGGCGAGGTCTGGACGACGACCGGCGCCGACGGCTCGTACACTCTGCGGATCGACCCGAACCGCCGGGAGACCGATCTCATCAACATCGTCTCCCCGAACGGCTATACGCCCGCGCTGCGCAAGGACTACGTCCCGCAGTTCTTCCAGAAGGTGCCCGACAGCGGTCCGCGCACCGGCATCGACTTCGCCCTGGTGCCGGACAAGCGCGCCGCCGACCCCACCGAGAAGTGGCTGATGGACTCCGACGGCGAGGTGTCCAACACCTCGGACGCGGCCGCGCGCAGCACCCTCCCGGAGTGGACCGGCCAGGTCGACGCGATGTCCGAGGTCGACGGAGCGTCGATGGTGATCACGACAGGTGATCTGTCGGTTACCGACTACGCCGCGGAGCCTCGTCGGCAAGGTGGCTACGACCTGCTGCGCAAGGGGCTGACCGACGGTCGGCTCGGTATGCCCTTCTACCCGACGATCGGCAACCATGACTTCGGTGGCACCGCCACCTCCCAGGGCTATGGCGGCAGTATGGAGTACTGGCGCAGGAACATGGGCCCGGAGTGGTACAGCTTCGACCGCAACGGCCGCCATATCGTTGTCCTCGAGGACAACTACGACTCCAGTGGTCTGAAGCCGCAGCTGGAGTGGTTGCGTGAGGACCTCAAGCGCCACGCCGTGGGCAAGCAGGTGCTCGTGTTCGCGCACCGGTCCCTGTTCACCGTGTGGGGACCCGGCGCCGGTATGCAGCCGACCGTCGACGAGCTGGCCAAGTACGACGTGCGGATGTTCGCCGCGGGCCACAACCAGCAGGCCGAGTACCGCCGTGGCGCCTTCCGCCGCTCGGTGGAGGTCAACAACCAGGGCAAGTACGGCATCGACGGAGCCCACCCGGACTACAAGATCCTTGACTTCAAGGACATCACCGACAACCCGCGCACCCAGCGCAATGAAGACACCGGCTACATCAAGGGCACACACCGGCAGTTCGACATCGATGACGATGCCGCGCTGGTCAGCCCCGCGGCGGACAGTGTCCACCCCGCCGGTGCCCCCATCCCGGTCGAGCTGTACGCCGAGGACGACGGCCGCACCCCGGCCACCGCGACCCTCACCGTCCGCGACGGACGTGGCCGCGCGGTACGGCAGGAGAAGGGGCTGAAGTTCGGCGCGGGCAACCACCCGACGGGCATCGAGAACTGCTACACGGCGCCCGGTGGCGAGCGGGAGCCCTGTCCGGACGCCCGTATCTCCTGGACCCGGGTCAGCGACCGTATCCAGGACCTGACCCCGGGAACGTACACGGCGCAGATGACCGCCGTGGACACCAAGGGCAAGGCATGGCCCACCATCAAGAACACTTTCCAGGTGGTGCCCGACGGCCAGCTGGCCAAGCCCCGGAGCGGCCAGGACTGGACCCGTCAGGGCCGCGACGAGGCGGGGCGCTCCGCGAGCTCGGACAATCCGGGCACCAAGCTCGACCTGCGGTGGGCCGCCAGTACCGGTGAGCAGTTCAACCTCAACGGATCGGTTGTCGCCGACGGCAAGGTCATCGTCAGCTCCCGGGCGTTCGACTCCCCGTACAGCATGATGCTCTCCTACGACCTCGCCTCCGGCCGTGAGGTCTGGCGCACCTATCTGGACGGCGACGCCGAATCGGCGCCCACCCTCCACGACGGCAAGGTCTACCTGACCACCGCTGTCGGCCGGATCTATGCTCTCGACGCCAAGGACGGCCATGTCGTCTGGCAGACGATCGAGGACGAGCAGCAGCACGGCGACACCGTGCGCCGCCACGGGCGGGCCGGTGGTCCGGTCAGTGTCTTCGGCCTGACGGGCGACAACCGCAAGGTCGCGGTCTACCAGAACTGGAACAAGATCCGGTGCCGTGACGCCGCCAGCGGAGAGCTGCTCGGTGGCTTCAACGGAGCGACCAGCTGGGGGCAGTTCCACAGCACGGCGGTCCGCAAGCCCGGCACCAACACCGCCTACCTGCACACCGACTCCAGCAACACACTGGTCGCGATGGACCTCGCGAGCTGCACACAGCTGTGGGCCCAGAACACCGACGGCGGTATCGACAGCCACTCCTCCCCGGCCCTCACCGACCCCGACAACGGGGAGCCGCAGGTGGTGACAAGGACCACCAGCGGTGCCCGTGGGCACAACCCGCAGACCGGTGAGGTCCTGTGGAAGACCCCGGCGAACGACGCCTCGAACTGCGAGCCCGGCCGCGCTCCGCTGACGAGCCCCGCCGTCTGGGGCAGCGTCGCCTACATCGCCAACCGTGATGGTGTCATCCGCGCCTACGACACCAGCGCGGCCGACCCGGCCAAGCCGCTGTGGGAGACCCCCGTCGGCTATCTGCCCGGGGAGAGCCCCATGGACGACAAGTGGCGGGTGGCCGTCGGCTGCACCGGCGCGGGGCCCGGTTCCCCCACGATGCACGCCCTGGTGACCAAGGACCGGCTCTACGCGGGCACCTGGGACGGACGAGTGGTCGTCCTGGACCGCGCGACCGGCAAGCGGCTGACCGAGTACAACCTCGGCGGCGGTGTGGCTTCGGCGCTGTCCGTCAGCGGTGACTGGGTGATCGCCCTCACCGACGACGGGACGATCCACGCCCTGGCGGCCCGGCGCGACCGCCGCGGCTGACAGCCACCCGGTTACACCCCTCCCGCCCTGCGGGCCGGCTCCCCCTCCAGGGGAGGCGGCCCGCAGGGCACTCCTGATCGGAACACCACTGTGCACACCTTCGGCCACAACTGCTCCCGGGCGGCTCGCCGCCTCTTCCTTGTCGGCGCGCTCACCACGCTGGTGCTGCTCGGTCTCGCGGGCCCGGCGGACGCCCACCCCTTCGGTACCCCTCCGGTCGCCAGGATCAAGGCCGACGGGAAGGCGGTCGAGGTCGTCTGGTCGGCCGCCAAGGACGACCTGGCCGTACTCCGCACGGTCTCCGACAGGGCGGGCATGTCCCAGGCGCGGTACCTCGGCTCGCACATCACGCTGCGCCAGGACGGGCGGTCCTGCCCGCTGGACCGCGCGGACACCGCACACCTCGCCGACGCGGGCGCCCGCCTGCGCTACCACTGCCCGGAGCCGGTGGCCACGGTCGCCATGACCATCACCGCGCTGAACGATGTCGACCCGAAGTACCGCACGATATCCGTCACGGAGTCGGGCGGCGGCGGTCTGCACACGGCCGACGAGCCGACCCGTACGCTCGCGCCCGGCGCGTCCGGCCGAGGCGATCCGGACGCGGCGGCCGGGCCCCAGGAGCCGTTCAGCGTCTGGACCACTGACCTTTCCCGACTGCTGGAACACCGTGCCGTACTGCCCCTGGCGCTGCTCGTCTCGGCCGCGGTGGGGGCCTTTCACGCCTGCGCCCCGGGCCATGGGAAGACGCTCGCGGCCGGGTTCCTCGTGGCCGGCCGGGGGCGGGCGCGGGAAGCGGTGTGGCTGGGCGTCATCGTCGCCGTGATGCACACCGCGTCCGTCGCCACGCTCGCCGTCGGATGGTGGCTCGCCGCGGCGAGTGCCCCGGACATCGCGGCGCTGACGGGTTGGCTGCAACTGACGGCCGCCCTGGTCGTGGTGGGGGTCGGGGTGAGCCTGCTCCGGCGCCACCTGGGCAACCGGGGCCATGCGCACGGCCACGACCACGGACACGCGCATGGCCACGACCATGGGCACCGACACCCGCACAGCCATGGGCACAGCCACCATGCCCCCGCCGGTTCCCTGCTCACCTGGCGCGGCATCCTGCTGCTCGGCACCTCCGGCGGTCTGCTGCCCTCGCCGTCGGCGTTCCTCGTGCTGCTCAGCGGGCTGCTGACCGGCCAGGTCGGGACCGCGGTGCTGATGGTGGCGGCATTCGGTTGCGGTATGGCGCTGACCCTGACCGGTGTCGGCCTGGTCGTACTCCGGGGGCGCGACGCCCTGCTGACACGCGCCTCCCACTCGCCCACGCTGCACGTGTGGACGCGGCGCGCACCCATGGTCTCCGCCGTGGCCGTCGTACTCGGTGGGAGCCTGGCCTCCGTACTGGCCGCGGGACGCGTCCTGGCCCCCTGAGGCTCAGGTGGGCGACTCCCGGCCGGAAACCGGCGTACTCATCGACCATGATCAGCGGGCCCCGTGCGCCAAGGGCAGGCGGGCCCAATACGTGGTCCCACCCGTGTGACGACGGGCACCGTGAGTGGTGGCGAGGGCTTCGACAATGGCCAGGCCGCGCCCGTGTTCGTCATGGGCACAGGACGACGCCCAGGCCCCCTCCCGTGTCGCGGGGCCGCCATCGGTGATACCCACCCACACCCGACGAGCCGTGTTCTCGCGGGACAGGTGCAGGGTGAGCGGCGGCCGGGCGTGCTCCACGGCGTTGGTGACCAGCTCGGACACCACGAGCAGCACCGAATGGGCGGCATCGTCGCCGATCTGCCAGGTGCTGAGCATGGACCGGGCGATGCGGCGGGCGTGAGCGACCGCTTCCGGGCCGTGCGCCAGCCGACGCGATGTCCGGTCGACGAAACGGGGATCGCGTTCGAGGCGGGCTACGTCCTGGCCCCTGTCGCGAAGGCCGTTGCCGCCGGTGGTACACGTCGGCGTGGGTATCGCAGGTGCGGCCTGTTGCGTGGTTTCCATCGTCCTTACCAGAGGTGGACGGCACAGCGGTGGAACACCTCTCACACTGCGCAGGGCCTCGTCGTGGAGAGAAGGGGGACACTACGCGGACCGATACCTATGCGCTGCCTACGTTCTTCACCGACCCGCATGAGTTCACGATCTGTGAAGGTGATGTCGCGCTGTGTGATGTGGCGGCAAGCTGCTCCTGAAGCGGCGATCAGCCGGCCTCTTGACGTGTCGCCCAGGCGGCGATCTGGGAGCGGGAGGTGAAGCCGAGCTTGGTGAGGATGTGCTCGACATGGCCTTCGGCGGTACGCCGTGCGATCACCAGTTTCGCGGCGATCTCCTTGTTGCTCAGCCCCTGCGCGACGAGGTCGGCGACCTGCCGTTCGCGGGGGGTCAGCGGTGCGGACGCTGCCTCGGCGGGTGGTGGCACCGCGGCCGCCTGCTTCTCCTCCAGGGCGTAGGTGACCGCTTGCTCCAATGTCAGCTGCCTTCCGCCGTGAAAGGCGAGCGTGAACGCCTCGTCACCCATCTCCTGGCGCAATGCGGCCTCGCACCGCTGGTGGCCGGTGAGCAGATGGCCGAAGCCGGAGAGGGCAGAGCCGGACACCTCCCAGGTTGCCTGTGCGGCACCGAGCAGCGTGGCGGCCCGAGCGCCGCGCCCCTCCTTCATGGCGCACCAGCCCAGGACTTCCAAGCACTGGGCAATGCCGTACTGGTCGTGTGAGAGCGGCTTCTCCCGCAGCGCATGACGGACGAGTGTGGCGGCGCGCCGTGTGCTGCCCTGTCGGTATTCCTCCAGGGCCAGTGCCCACCGCGCGTGGGTGCGGGACCACTCCGCCTGGTGGGTCTCGCACAAGGCAAGGCATCGCTCGGCATGCTCGGCCGCCCGAGCGTCGTCGAGGTTGAAAAAGGCGGTGGTCAGCATGAAGGCGGTGACTGCGGCCGAGCCGGGGTCACCTGCGGCCATATGCCGGCTGAAGGCGTCTTCCAGCGCCGGGACCGCATCGCGGAAGTGCCCGCGGAACAGCGCACTCAGCCCTTCGATGGTCACAGCGGCACGGGCGAGATCCGGATGGCTCCGCAGCTCCTGGGGCAGGCTGCGAAACTGCTCCAGCCGTGCCGCGGCCCCATCGCCGTCACCCTGGAGGAGCGCGAGCAGGCCGTCGACGTACAGGGCTTTCGCTGTGACAGGGCTGGGCTCCGCGTCCAGGGTGAGTCCCTCGGACAGCCAGCGGCGCCCCTCCCCGAGCGAGCCGAAGCCGAGCCGGTGGCTCCACATCGCGGCGGCGAGCGCCAACCCGCTACGGGCCTGGCCGGGATCACTCATGCAGAACGCCAGCGCGGCACGGAGATTGGGATGCTCGGCGCGCAGTACGCGGAACCGCTCGAACTGGCCGGGGCCGAACCACTCGGCCTCGGCCTGATCGGCAAGGCCGTGGTAGTAGTCCCGATGGCGTGCCCGCAGGGTGTCCTTCTCACCTGACGCCGCCAGCCGCTCCAGTCCGTACTGGCGCAATGTCTCCGGCAGCCAGTACCGCATCCGTGCGCCGTGCTCTTCACACCCCAGTACGGACTTGTCGACCAGATCCGTCACCAGATCGAGCACCTCGGACCGTTCGATGCCGTCACCGCAGCAGACAGCCTCGACCGACGGAAGGTCGAAACCGTCGGAGAACACCGACAGACGTGACCACAACTGTTGCTCACGCGTCGAGCACAGCTCGAAACTCCAGTCGATCGCCGCGCGCAGGGTTCGGTGACGCGGAAGCGCGCTACGCGATCCGCCGGTCAGCAGGTGGAAACGGTCATCGAGGCGGTGCAGGATCTCTTCGACCGACAGGACGCGCGTTCTTGCCGCGGCCAGCTCGATAGCCAGTGGCATTCCGTCCAAGCGTCGGCAGATCTGCGCGATCGCCTGGGCTTTGTCCGCGGTGACCACGAAGTCGTGACGGACGGCGACGGCACGGTCGGTGAACAACCGCACGGCCTCACACTGTCCCGGCGCCTCGGATGCATACACTTCGCCCGGCTCGGGCAGCGACATCGGCGGCACAGGCAACGGACGCTCCCCGTGCACACCGAGCGCTTGGCGGCTGGTCGCCAGCACATGCAGATCGCGAGCGGCGCCCAGCAACGTGGCCACCAGGGATGCACACTGCTCGAGCAGGTGTTCACAGTTGTCGAGGATGAGCAGCAGCCGCTGGTCCACCAGGTAGTCCGCCAGCATCTCCACCGGCTCGCGCCCCGACTCGTTTCCGAGCCTGAGCTTGGCGGCAACCGCCTGAGCCACCAGCGTTTCCTCCTCCAGCGTGGCCAGCTCCACCAGCCACACGCCGCCCGGGAAAGAACGGTGTACGTCGGCGGCGACACGCACGGCCAGTCGGGTCTTGCCGATACCGCCCGCGCCGGTCAGCGTCACCAGCCGGCCGGACGACAGCAAGTGCCGGACTTGAGACACTTCCCGGCGTCGACCGACGAAGCTGTTCATTTCCGCAGGCAAGGTGGATGCGTCTCGCACGGCAGCGCCCATGGTCGCAGCCTAGGCCACGGCCGCCGCACCGCCCCGAGAGACAGCGCGCGGCGGAAAAACTTCACGGTGATGCCGTGATCCGCCGATGCGTCCGGTTGACCAGTCTTGGTCCCCGGCAAGTCTGTTCCGTCCGGCGCTGATCACCGGGCGGACCCTCGACGAGTTCAGGGAATTGATGGCAATGACGGATATTGTGCTGGTTCACGGGCTGTGGGCGGACGGTTCGAGCTGGAGCGAGGTGATCCCCAAGCTCCACCAAGCTGGGCACCGGGTGCAGGCAGTGCAACTGCCTCTGACGTCGGTGGAGGAAGACATCACCCTGGTCCGGCAGCTGGTGGACCGGTTGCCCGGGCCGGTGGTTCTGGCGGGGTGGTCCTACGGCGGCGCGGTCATCACCAACGCGGCTCAGGGGGCGGCGAATGTGTCCGCCCTGGTGTATGTCGCGGCGTTCGCGCCGGACAAGGGCGAGAACGGCAACGATGTTCTGGCCCGTTTCCCCTCGCCGGTGGCTGAGGCACTGCGCCAGGATGAGCAGGGCCGGATGTGGCTTGACCCCGACCAGTACGGGCCGGTGTTCGCCGCGGACCTGCACCCGTCCCGTGCGGCGGTGCTGGCCAGTGTGCAGAAGCCGGCTGCGCCTGCCTGCTTCGAGACCCGCTCGGGTGAGCCGGCGTGGGCGTCTGTTCCGTCGTGGTACGTGGTGGCCGAGGAGGACCGGGCGCTGCTGCCCGCGGCGCAGCGGTGGATGGCCGAGCGTATGAAGGCGATCACCACGTCTGTTCCCGCGAGCCATGCCGCGCCGCTGTCCCACCCGGAGCAGGTCGCCAAGGTGATTGATTCCGCGGCCCGGTCCGGCTCCCGCACCGCGTGACCACCATTCAGCACGAGAAGTGAAGGAAGTGAAGGCGGTCGTTATGCATGCAGCGCAGACCGGTGCGGTGGGAACCGGGCAGGTGAAGGAGCAGAGTCTGCTGCGTTTGGCTCTGAAGCTGGACGGGGCGGTGTCCGGGGCGGTTGCCGTGCTCAGTCTGCTGGGCGCGCGGCCGATGGACGGGTTGCTGGGCCTTCCCGCGTGGCTGCACTGGGCACAGGGCGGGTTCCTGGCGGTCTACGCGGCTGCGCTGTGGTACGCCGCCACCCGGCCGAGGGTGATCCGGTGGATCGCGGTCGGCGCGGTGGTTCTCAACGTCGTCTGGGCAGTGGGCTGCCTGGCGCTGGCAACGGCCGGCTGGTTCCCCGTGACTGATCTCGGGACCCTGTATATCGGTTTCATCGGCATCGCGGTCGTGGTCTTCGCCGCGTTGCAGGTGGCCGGACTGCGGAGAGCCGCCGGGTGACACCGATGCAGTGAAGGGCCGGCTCTGCGGGCAGAGCCGGCCCTGCCGCCGTGGGGTGAGCATCCGCGGTGTGAGTAGTGAGATGCGTATTCCTCCCCTGCCCGGTGCCCCGGACGGGCGGCCATGGTGGTGCGGATCGCCGGGTTCCACCCCCGGGGAGATGGCCGCATGTGCGGTGGGTCTGCCGTGTGAGGGGCTGACCTGATGGGGCGTCTAGTGGGGAGGAACGGTCATCACTGTGACGGAGCCGTGTGAGCAGTCATGTCCGCGGTACCGGGCCGCGCGTGCGCTGCACGATGAGGATGCGCCGCCCGAGGAGATCGCGAGGCACCTGCTGGCCGCCGAGTCGGCCGGTGAGCCATGGGTGGTGAGTGTGCTCCGGGCCGCTGCCCGTGCTGCCACGGAACGAGCAGAGCCCGGCGTTGCCGCCGACTACCTCCGCCGGATTCTGCACGAGCCGCTGTCGCCGGGCGAGCGTGCCGTTGTGCTGGCGGAGCTGGGCCAGATCGAGGCGGGCTTGCATCCGGCGGTTGCGGTGCGTCATCTCACCGAGGCGCTCAGCCTTCTCGGCCATGAGAACCCGGCGCGGCGGCTGGAGGTGGTGACCGTTCTTGCCGATGCTCTGACCCGTTGTCGCCGTGGATGCCAGGCAACCGAAGTGCTCGACCGCGAAGCCCATGCCTTCGTCACCACCGGATCACCCCGCCATGACCTGGCCGCGCGTCTGCACCTACAGCGTCTGCTGATCGATGCGGACGACCGGGCGAAGCGGCCTCACCTGGCCCGGGAGGTTGCGGAGTTCGAGGGACGGTATCCGGACGATGAGATGGTCCAACGGGGGACGGCGGCCCTTCGCGCACGCTGTGGAGCGGACCAGGAACCGGATGCTGCTGCGATGGCCACTGAGGCCCGCCGGGCGCTGAAAGGTGATCTTTCGCCAGGCGTGATGATCACAGTTGCCGGGTTGGCCGTGCAGGCGCTGACCTGGTGCGGCCAGGACGAGGAAGCGGCCGTGTTCATCGACCGGCTGGCCGCTCATGCCCAGCGCGATGGCGAGCCGCAGGCCCGGATCTGGGCGTCGCTGAACAGAACCGAGCACGCCTGGCGCACCGGTGACCTGCACACGGCGATCGACACCGGCCGCACCTGTCTGGAGCTGCTGTCCTCCTCCCGTGGGGACAACCGACTGGCCCTCGTCACGGCCCCCCTGGTACGGGCTCTGGTGGAATGCGACCAGGCCGACCAGGCCGTACCTCTTCTCGCCGTGCCCGACGGCAACCGCTTGGACGGCGTCTGGCACGGCAGTCACCTTCTCGAAGCCCGCGCGCGGCTCTCCCTCGCACACGGTCACCTCGAAGACGCCCTGGCGGACCTCCTTGCATGCGGACGTCGCCAGACGGAGTGGCGACGGGACAACCCGGCCGTGCTGGCCTGGCGCTCCCAAGCTGCCCTCGTCCACCTGGCCATGGGCGACCACGCATCCGCCCAACGCCTCGCGGAGGAGGAGCTCCACCAGGCACGTGCCTTCGGCACACCGCGGGCTGTGGGCATCTCCCTGCGCGCCGCCGGGCTCACTGTGCGCGGGGGGCGGGGACAGCGTTTGGTGGAGGAGTCCGTCGGACTGCTGGACGAGGCCGGGGCCACCCTGGAACAGGCACGCTCGCTCATCGACCTGGCCACCCTGAGGTTCGAATCCGGCCATATCCGCCTGGCGCGCGAGCTGGCTCGCCGCTCACTCCAGCTCGCGCAGTACTGCGGTGCGACGGCACTGAGCAACCGGGCCCTCGACAGGCTGCGGACTTTCGGGGGCCGCCCCCGCAGCCTGCGTACGGTCGGAATCCAGGCCCTGACCGAAAGCGAACGCCGGGTTGTGGTCCTGGCCGCCCAAGGTCTCACCAACCGTGAGATCGCCCAGGAACGGTTCATCACCCAGCGCACCGTGGAAAACCACCTCACCAGTTCGTTCCGCAAACTCAACATCACCGGGCGACGCCAACTCCCCGAAGCGGTCCGGAGCCTCGACGTTCGCCTCTGAGCCCGGCACGCAGAGCCGAGAGCGGGCCCGGAGCTGGGGAGGGCAGGTGCTGCGCGACGCCGACAGGCGAGCCGAAACTAGGCGATGTCCCAGACTTGTCGAACCGCTGCGGAGTTGGCGTGTCAGTAGCACGCCAGAGTGTGCGAGTTTGCTCAACGTGGGGAATCGAGAGTGAATCCGGGCACCACGATGTCATGTGTATGCTCGGCCTCAGGGACGTATTACTTCGCCGCCCTGACCCGGTCCGTACAGAGATAGCCGCTCACGAGCAGCCATCGCTTTTCAGCCACCGCTTTCTGTGGGACGCAGGGCATGCCGTGACGGCATCATGGCTAGCCGCAGGTGAGGTTGGTATGTGCAAGGGATCGGAGAGTGGTGGACTTGCTATCGGAATGTGAAACCGAATTTGTCTGGCACGATCTGGCGTTCCGAGTCCGCGCCGAGGGCCCGGGAGTTGTCGATTACATCAGCAGTCAGCACCAGCTCGCTCGCACCGATGTGAACCCGGTGGTGACGCGGTTCGACATCTCGGCCGTGAGTTCTCCGTCGCGGCTCGCGGAACTGACCGGGCCACCGGCGACCGAGCGCCGGGAGTCGTGCGCGGGATGGTGGTACGACTGCCACCGGCGCGAGGACGGGGCGTTCGTCATCGTCTCGGGGGAGGGGCACGAGTTCACGCACGCCCTGGTCACCACGGACTTCCGCGCGTGGGAGATCGTCGCCGCCCAGGAGCACGAGCTGGGGCTCGTTGTCACCCGCACCATTCGGGAGTTGGTGCGCGAGCACTTCGTCGGCCGTGGCGCGCTCATGCTGCACGGTGCGGCGGCCGTCATGCCCGACGGCACCGGACTCGTCCTCGCGGGGCTCTCCGGCGCGGGCAAGACCTCCACGGCCGTGCAAATCGCCCGCGCCGGTGGTTACTGCGTGGCCACCGACCGATCCCTGCTGCTGGCCGGCGCCGCGGGATGGACCGTGATCGGCCTGCCCTTGTCCACCCGGCTCACCCGCGAGGCGGCGCTCGGTCTCGGTATCGCTCCCGATGAGCGGGACACGCTCATCAGACATGGCGAAGCGGCCGTGCGCAGGCCGGATCCCAAGGGCAAACTCTCCCTCAGCAACGGGGAGATGCACCGCCTGGCAGGTGTCGAGTTCGCGGCGTCCACCCGGATCGACCAGCTCGTGGTGCTCGAGAACACCGGCACGCCCCGGCCCCTGTCCAGGCCGCTGCCCGCGGCGCGGGCCGTGACCGCGCTGGCCGAGCATGTCCTCGTGCCCGACACGGCCTACCGCAGCCGGTGGCTGTCGGCCGACCCGAGCCCCGAGCCGGCCGACGACCCCACGGGACGGCTCCGCGCCTTGGCCGCTGCCGTACCCGCCCGGCACGGTGTGTGGACACCGGCGACCTACGGGAGGGACACCCTGACAGCCTGGCTGACCACATCAGCCGACGACACCACCGAAACGACAGGAGTCCGTCTGTGACGGCCCCTCAGATTCGCTACAGCGCCCGTGCCCTGCTGCTGGACGAGGACGGCAAACTGCTGCTGTTCTCCAGCGTCGACGAGGGCGGCACCTTCTGGTACCCGGTGGGCGGTGGCATCAAGGACGGCGAGTCCCCCGAGGCCGCCCTCCGCCGCGAGGTCGAGGAGGAGACCGGCTTCACGGAACTCGCGATCGGTCCCCAGATCTGGTACCGGCAGGCCGTGGCCTCCTGGGGAGGGAACACCTACGACTGCCGCGAGCGCATCTATCTCTGCCGGGTGCCCCACTTCACCATCGACACCAGCGGTTTCAGTCAGGGAGAGATCGACACGGTCACCGGCCACCGCTGGTGGACGCTGGACGAGCTGGATGCCACCGCGGACCGGTTGGTGCCCGCCGACCTGGCGCCGCGGCTGCGCGCCGTCCTCACCGACGGCGCCCCCGCCGGGCCCGAAGCCGTCGGCAGCTGACCGCGGGACCGGAGGACAGGCGTCGCCGACCCGGTGAGGGCGCCGGGCCCCCGTACCGGCAAACGCGCGCCTGTTGTCGCCGCCACTCCGATGCCGATCACACACATCCGGTTCCGGATTTGGAAAAGGTTTTAGCTCCACGCTCCGACAACCCTTTTGCAGGGTCATTCTTGTGCAACGGGACGGTCAAATGCTCGCGTGATAGCAGCCATTGCGCCCCCGGTTCGGGTTGTCCGGCGCCGGAAGATTCTGGGTGAATCCCTAGAGGGGGATCGGTTATGCCCGTCACGCGATTGCTCCGGTGGATAAACATGGTGAGAACGGCCCGGCTGTTTTTCGGTCCCGGCTGCGTGCGATGCCTCAACGCGCCGAGAGCAACCGTGCATTGGTCGTCACGCAAACATCCGGAGGGAAACCTTTGAGTAGCAACGCGATCAGGGTCGCGCTGGTCGGCGTCGGTTCGTGCGCCTCCAGTTTCGTCCAGTCCGTGGCCCTGGACCGGGAACAGCCCGGCCCCGCCAACGGTGTGATGCACGAGTACATCGGTGGTCACCGGCTCGGCGACGTGGAATTCGTCGCGGCCTTCGACGTCGACAGCGTGAAGGTGGGCCGGGACCTGTCCGAAGCCGTGTACGCCGGCCGCACCGCCGCCGTCCGCCACGTGGATGTGCCGCACCTGGGCGTCAAGGTCCAGGCCGGCCCGCTGCTCGACGGCCTCGACGGCGCGCTCAGCGATGCCGTCAGCACCCATGCGGACGTCGGCCACGCCTCCCCGGCGTCCCTGGCAGCCGCCCTGGCCGACGCGCGGCCCGATGTCGTGGTCTGTCTGCTGCCCACCGGCTCCACCGAGGCCGTCGCCACGTATGCCAGGGCCGCTGCCGAGGCGGGGGCGGGCTTCGTCAACGCCACCCCCGAGCCGGTCGCCAACGACCCCGAGCTGGCCGCACTGTTCGCCGAGCGCGGTGCCGCGCTCCTCGGTGACGACCTGCGCAGTCACCTCGGGGCCACCACGTTGCACACCGCCCTGATCGAGTTGTTCCAGAGCCGTGCTGTCGAAGTGAAGGACAACTACCAGCTGAACGTCGGCGGCAATACCGACTTCCTGAATCTCTCCGACCCGTCCAGGTCCCGCTCGAAGCAGGTCTCCAAGCGCAAGGCCCTCGCCAACGCCGGTATCGACTCCCGCGAGGTCGCCGCGGGACCCAACGGGTTCGTCAAGCACCTCGGCGACCGCAAGGTGTGTTTCCTGCGCATCGAGGGGGAGAGCATCATCGGCGCCCCCGTGCACATGGAGTTGCGCCTGGAGGTCGAGGACAGCCCCAACGCCGCCGCCGTGCTGGCCAACGCCGTCCGCGCCGCGCACAGCGCCGCCCGTCAGGGCATGGTCGGTGTCATCGACCCGGTCTGCGCCTTCCTCTTCAAGAGCCCCAAGACAGGTGCCAGGGAGTCCGAGGCGCTGCACGACTTCCAGGCGTTCGTGCGCAAGTCGGCGGAGCACCACGCCCATCAGGCGGTGGACCGGAGTGCCTGACACCGCCACCTGGCTGCCCGGGCACAACACCACCGTCGCCCGTGTCCTCACCCGGGAGTACGGCCTCGGCGCCCACACGACGTGGTCCCTCGACCGGGAGAGCGTCAACAGCCTCTGGCGCGTGGAGACATCAGACGGGCAGTACGTGCTCAAGCGATTGGGGCGGGACATCGCTCCGCGGTGGCTCGCCTTCGAGGGGGCGGCGCTGCCCCGGATCGCCGCCGCCGGGATCCCCATCGCGCCGCCGCTGCCGACCGCCACCGGAGCCGGCTCGGTGGTCCACGACGGTTCCGTCTGGCAACTGCGGCCCTGGCGCCGGGGCAGGCCCTTCGACTCCGCCCGGCCGGGCGATATCGAACAGGTCGGCGCCTTCCTGTCGGCGCTGCACCGCGTCCCGGTCGAGGGACTGCCCGCGGACGGTCACTGCTCCACCCGGAACCTGGAGTTCTGGCTCGCCACCGAGCGGCCCCCGCACGAGGTGCTGGACGAGGTGGACGAGATCGCCGCCCCGTATGTCAGCGCCGCCGTGCGCGCCGCCGCCCGGCGCGCCTTCTCCGCGGTGCTGTGCCGGGCCCGGACCGAACTCGCCGGGTACGCCGGCCTTCCCGAGGTCCTCACGCACGGCGAGGTCGCCGGTTCCAACCTGCTGTACTCCGACAGCGGGGAGCTGGCCTGCGTTCTCGACTGGGACGCGCTGCAACTGCGGTCCCGCGTCTACGACATCGCCCGGGGGCTGCTGTTCCTGCCCCGGCGGGCCCGCGGCAGCTTCCAGATCCTGTCCGACCGGGCCCGTGCGGTGCTCGACGCCTCGACGGCTCACCAGCCGCTTGTGCCGGATGAACTCGACTCCCTGATACCCGTCCTGGAGCTGAACTTCGTTCCGTCGCCCGACTACCTCCGGCAGGTCACCCGGCACACCCCGGGCCACTTGGAGTGGTACCTGGGCTGGCGGGCCGAGGGCGCCGCATCGGTGCGCGGCATCCTCTCGGACGTCATCGCCACAGCCGCGCGGGGGGCAGAGCGATGACACGGTACGTATGCCGCACTCCCCGGCATGCGGTGGCGCTGGACGTGAGTCCTGACACCGCCGCGTACGTCCGTGAGCTGCTCGCCCCGTATGTGACCGTCGCTCCCGCGCCCGAGGCGTCAGCAGCCCGCTGGCGGATCGGGATCGCGGACGGGGAGCGGCCGACGGGGGAGGAGGCGTTGATCACCAGCGCCACCGAACCCCTCACCCGGCTCTGGTACGACGGAACGGCCCGCGAGGTGCTGTTCGACCCGGCGATGCCGCACGACTTCCTGCGGTACAACTTCGTCCGCTTCACCCGCATCCTGCTGCGACTGATGCACACGGCGGACCCGGAGGTCTTCCTGCACGCGGGAATGGTCGCCCATGGCGGGTCCGGTGCGCTCGTCCTCGGCGCGAAACGGGCGGGGAAGACCTCCACCGTCTTATCCGCCCTGCGGTCGGGGCACCACTTCGTCGGCAACGACGACGTCTCCGTCCACGCGGACGGCGGATGGACCGGACGCGGCTGGCCGCGACGGGTGTCCGTCCGGGGGGACACCTTCGCCGCCGTCGGCCTGCCCGGGGACACCGACCGTGTGCTCCACCCGTCGGAGGTGCGCGACGCCGTGGGCGGCCGACCGTTGCTGGCCGAGGCGCGGGTGGGAATCCTGGTCTTCCCGCGGTTCCACACCGAGCCCGAAGTGGTGCCCCTCGGCCCGGACGAGACTCTGGACCGGTTGGTGGCCAACGAGTTGCCCACCCCGGTCAAGCACGTCGACTTCCTGCTGCCGTTCTTCGACTCCGTCACGCCCTCCGGCCGGCGGGGCCTCCTCGCCCGTCTCGCGGCGGAGGTGCCCGCCTTCGAACTGCGGCAGCGGTTCTCCGCCTTGCACGACGGAACCCGCGCACTGACCGGGCTCCTGGCCGGGCACACCCCCGCACCTCTCGAAAGGCAGGGAACGTGAGCATGTCCCCAGGGGACCGTGCCGGGGCCGCCCCCGCCGCCGGGAAGGGTGTGCGGCCGTGGCGCTGACCGGCAACAGGGTGTGGGTGGTCGGCCCGTCGGGCGCGGGCAAGAGCACGGTGGCCCGCGCTCTCGCCGAGGCCCGGGGCCTGCCCCACTACGAGCTGGACGCGATGTTCTGGGCACCGGGCTGGCAGCGGCGCCCCGAGGACGAGTTCCTCGCCGGCATCGCCGCCCTGGACCGCACCGACCGCTGGATCGCCGACGGCCAGTACGCCTCGGCCCACCCGGTGCTGGAGGAGCTCGCCGACACCGTCGTCTGGGTCGACCCGCGCCGCTCCGTGACCACCGCGCGGCTGCTGCGCCGCACCCTGCGACGGCTGCGCACACGGGAGGAGCTGTGGAACGGCAACCGCGAACGCCCCGGCAGCGCCGTAGGGCTCGTGCTGTGGGCCCACCGGGAGTTTCCCGTGGTCCGGCGCACCAACACCGCCCTGTTCACGCGTATGCGGGCCCGTTCCGTCCGCTGTCTGCGGTTGCGGACCTCGCACGACATCCAGGACCTACTCACGAAGGAACGGGTATGACGCGACTCGCGCTCCTCGGCGGGCAGCCCCTGCTGACCCCGGCCGAGCGGCCCGTGTGGCCGCACATCACCGAGAAGGACATCGAGGCGGTGACCGCCCTGCTGCGGCGCGGCGAGATCTCCTACAACGGCAGCGAGGGCGAGGTGCGGGCCCTGGAGGACGGCTACCGGCAGCGCCTCGGCGTGGTTCACGCCCTCGCGGTCAACTCCGGTACTTCCGCCCTGCATTCGGCCTTCTTCGGCCTCGATCTGCGGCCCGGCGACGAGGTCATCGCCCCGGCCTACACCTTTCTCGCCACCGCCATGCCGGTCTTCGCCTGCAACGGGGTGCCGGTTTTGGCCGATGTGGACCCCGACACCGGCATCCTGGACCCCGACGGGCTGGCCGCCCACCTCACACCCCGCACCAGGGCCGTCGTGGTCACCCACCTCATGGGCTTCCCCGCCGACATGGAGCGCATCACCGATTTCGCGTGCGAGCACGGCCTCGCGGTCGTGGAGGACTGTTCCCAGGCCCACGGAGCGGCGTGCTCGGGCCGCCCGGTCGGCCGCCACGGCGATGTCGCCGCCTTCAGCCTCCAGGCCAAGAAGCAGGTCACGGCGGGTGAGGGCGGCATCCTGGTCACCGACGACCGCAGGATCTACGAGCGCGCGGTGCTGCTCGGCCACTGCCTCGACCGCGGCGAGGAGGACGTCACCAGTGAGGAGTACGGTGGCTACGGCCGGACGGGTTTCGGCCTCAACTACCGCATTCACCCGGTCGGTTCGGCCCTCGCCCGGGGTGCCCTCTCCCGGCTCGACACCGTGTTGGAAGGCCGGGAGAAGAACTGCGACCGGCTCGGCGCCCCCCTGAGGGACATCCCGGGCATCACCCCTCCGGTGCGGCAGGCGCACGTGGACCGCGTCGCCCACTACGTGAGCTACCAGCCCCTCTACGCCGCCGAGGAGCTCGGCGGCCTCCCCATCGACGTCTTCACCGCCGCCGCCAGGGCCGAGGGCGTCCCGCTGACCCGGCCCACCTCACCCCCACTGCACCGGGAGGCCGCCTTCCGCAGCGCGTCCTGGCATCCCGGCACGTACCACCCCGGCGACAGCACCTACCGCCGCTACCGAGGCGACGAGTTCCCGGGTGTCGACGCCTACCTCTCCCGTGTGCTGCGGCTGCCCGTGTACTCCGAGGAGCGGGGCGACCTGATGGACGCCTGGGCCGAAGGCATCCGCAAGGTCGTGGACAACGCAGGGGAACTGCACGACCGGTACGCCGCCGGTGCCCTCACCGTCCAGGACCCCGCCCGCACCGCACAGCACTGACCGGCTTGAAGCACCACCACGGTCCCGGGCGCCGGTGCGGGGCCGATCGGCGTCCCGCGCCGCCACCGCATCACTGCTTCTGCACCGCCCTGACACGGAGGAAGTCCTCATGTCCGTCGAGAACAGCTCCCGCTCCATGCTCGCGCGCGGTCTGTGCGTCCTCCGCTCCTTCCGGCCGGGTGAGCCGGAGCTGCCGTTCTCCGAGATCGCCCGGCGGGCCGAGATGCCCAAGGCGACGGCCCACCGCATCATCGCCGAGCTGGTCAAGGAGGGCATGCTGGAGCGCGGCGAGCGGGGACTCAGGCTCGGCATGGGCCTGTTCATGCTGGGCGCCCGGGTCCCCCGTCAGCTGATGCTCCGCAACATCGCCGTCCCCTACGCGAAGCAGCTGCACCGCATCACCCGTGGTAGCGCCTTTGTCTTCATCGCCGACCCCACCGGGCCGGATGCCGTCCTGGTGGACACCGTACGGCGTACCCACGGACCCGACCACGGACCCGGCCACGGACTCGCCATGGAGGAGATGCGGGCCTCCGACCGGGCCGCGACCAGGATCTTCCACGCCTTCGGGGCCGAGGACGACACGGTGGTGCGCGGGCGCGCGGTGCACCGGGATGCCGAGACGGCCCGGGCGCGGCACCAGGGTTTCGCGGCCGTCCGCGGCGCGTCCGGCGCGGTCGGTGTCGCCGCCCCGGTGCTGACGGCGGCCGGGGCGGCCGCCGGGGCACTGGCCGTCGCGGGGCCGCGGGCCCGGCTCGAAGTGGCCATGGCTGCCGCACACCTGAAGACCGCGTGCGCCGCGGTCTCCCGTGCCATGCAGCGCGATCCCGAGCTGGTGACCGCGTCGTGAGGCAGTGTTCCGGCTGCCGGAACGTCCGTTGAACCGGGCCCCGGGCGCTTGGCAGGCTGACCCGGTCCGCGGAGCGCCGGGTCCCACGGGTCGTCGGGCGGTCCCTTCGATGTCACCCCACGTCCCTGGCGGGCCTGTTTGTTCCACCACCCCGTCACCCTCCCGTGCGGCGCGTGAGGACGCGCGGCCGCCGCAGACCAGGAGCCGCCGGCGTACGCCGGAGCAGGACAGGAAGAGATGGCCATGCTGTCGATCGAACGCGACTCCCGCACCGTCGAGGACCTTCCCTACGAACTCGTCGAGCGCAAGGGGGTGGGCCACCCTGACACCATGTGCGACGCCATGGCGGAGCGCATGTCCCGCTACTACTCCCAGTACTGCCTGAAGGAGTTCGGTGGCGTCGCCCACCACTGGTTCGACAAGGTCACGCTGTACGGCGGCGGCGCGGACATCGACTTCGGCCGGGGTGAGATCACCTCCCCGTACCGCGTCAAGGTGTTCGGCAAGGGCGCCTACCGCGTCGGCGCCGCCGAGATCCCGGTGCGCGACATCATGTTTCGCGCCGCCGCCGACGTCCTCTCCGAGGTCACCACCGGCTTCCGGCCGGAACAACACCTGGTGATCGAGCTGGGCATCGTCGACCACCAGGGCTCGGGCCGCGGTGTCTCCCGCTACCAGCCGTCCTCCCCGGAGGACTTGGTGCAGCTGGGCGCCGCCGGACTCGTCTCCAACGACACCAACCTGCTGCACGGATACGCTCCGCTGTCGCGCCTGGAGACCGTGGTTCTCGGCCTGGAGAACCTCATCAACGGCGCCGGCTTCAAGAAGCGCCACGCCGACACCGGCTGGGACGTCAAGGTCTTCGGCAGCCGCCGTCAGGACGCGTTCAGCCTCGTCGTCAACATGCCCTTCCTGGCGGCCGATATCGAGTCGATGGACCAGTACTGGGCCCGCAAGGCGGTCATCCAGCAGGAGCTGGAGGCGTACGTCGCCTCGCTCGGCATCCAGGACTGCCGCATGCTCATGAACGCCACCGATCGCAACGGCCGTCCGTACCTCACCGCGATCGGCTCCGTGGCCGACACCGGCGATGTGGGCGTCGTCGGCCGCGGCAACCGCGTCAACGGTCTCATCACCCCGATGCGCCCGATGAGCATCGAGGCGCCCGCGGGCAAGAATCCGCTCGACCACACCGGCAAGATCTACAACGTGATGGCCATGCGGCTGGCCCGACAGGTCCACGAGCGGTTCGGCGGCCCCTCCCAGGTGCACATCTTCACCTCCAAGGAGGCCCCGCTGGAGCGTCCCGACGAGGTGGTCGTGACCTCCCCCGACGCGGACGAGGCCGCGCTGAAGCAGCTGGTGGAGAAAACGGTCGCAAGCTCCGGCGACCTGACGACGGAACTCATCGAATCGGGTGTCACGCTGTGGTGACCCCTGAGCGGGCCCGCTTCCTGTCGGCCGAGGCGCTGGACACCCGGAGCCGCGCCGACAGCGGCAGACCGGACACACCGGCCCCCGAGACCGGCAGTCATGTCGCGGTCCTCGTCAAGCCCGAGGTCATGACCGCCCCGCACGCGGCCGCCACACTGGCGGAGGCGGTCGGGGCACTCGGCCGCCAGGATGTGGCCGTCCTTCGCTGCGCGGTGGTCCCGGCGGCGGACTTCGCCGCCCGCGGCGACCTGTTCCTGCACTACCCCCGACTGCACCGGGTGGCCGCGGACGGAGCCGCCGCCCTGACCCCCGACGCCCGCGGCGCACTCGACGCCCTGCGGGAGCGCACGGACGTGGCCCAGGTCCTCGCGGCCTACGAGGCCATGGCCCACGGGGGCCTGTCCCCGCGCGCCCTGGAAGAACGCTGCCGGGGCGCGGGCATCCACAAGCTGGGTTCGGGCTCGTACGCCTCGGTCACCGAGGTGAACGGCCGGCCGGTGACGGTCCTCAACGGCTTCCTGCCCGCCCTGAGCGAGGGCTACCGCGCCCCGGACTCCCTGGTCGGCCTGCTGGAGTGCCACAGCGAGCGCCCCGTGGCGGAGCTGCGTGGCCACGTTCTCGGCGAGTTGCACCCGTTGCGGGCCCACCCCGGCTCACTGCGCGGCACCCTGGGCGCCGTGGCACGCGAGCACGGCATCGCCGTGTCGGAGGGACGCAACGCCGTGCACCTGTCGGCGGGCCACCTGGAAGGAATGTTCCAGAACTGGCGGTACTTCTCCGCCAAGGACGGGGACGGCCTGGACAGCACCCCCCTGGGCCGGTCCCTGGCGGGTGCCGGTGTGAACCTGGGCGCCGTGGCCGCGCTGGCCGCCGACCGGGACCTCACCGATGGCATGGGGCGGACGCTGGCCCCGCACGGCGCGACCGAGCACCTGGACCGTGACGAAGTCGTCCGCCTCGTCGGACAGTGGGTCACCACCGCGAAGGAGTGGGCAGTATGAGGGGCCGGACACGTGGACTCGCCGGACGCACCGCGATGGTGACCGGCGGAGCACAGGGCATCGGTGCGGCGGTCGTGGAGCGACTGTGTTCCGAGGGCTGCCGGGTGCTGGTCTACGACAAGAGCGAGGAGCACGGCCGGGCCTCGGTCGCGGCCTGGACCGCCCAGGGGCACCAGGTCCATCTGGTGGTCGGCGACGTGATGGACGCCGCGGCGGTCACGGCGGCCTTCGACGGCCTCCCGGAGGGCTGGCAGCGGCCGACGCTCCTGGTCAACCTCGCCGCCGGATTCGTCTTCAAGGGTCTGGAGGCGACCGCGGCGGACTGGCATGCCGCCCTCGACCCGACCATCATCGGACTCTCCCTGGTCACACGTGAGTTCGTGGCGGGTCTCCCGGAGCGTGAGGCCGACGCGGCCATCGTGAACATGGCGTCGATATCGGCGCACATCTCGCAGAGCGGCTATCTGACCTACAACACCGGAAAGGCCGCCGTGCTCGGTTTCACCCGTTGCACGGCCGAGGAACTCGCCCCGCGCGGGATCCGCGTCAACTCGGTCAGTCCGGGCACCGTGTGGAACGCCAACAACGAGCGATTCCACCGCGAAGCACTGGGCCTTGACCGGGCGACGGCCGAGGCCGCTCCCGAACACGGTGGAAAGTTCCTGCTGAAGCGCTTCGCCGACCCCGAGGAGATCGCGGCACCGATCGCCTTCCTGCTCTCCTCCGAGGCGAGCTTCATCACGGGAACGGACCTGCCCGTCGACGGCGGATACCTGGCGGTGTGAGCCGGTGATCGACCTTCACACCCACCACAACCGGTGCGGACACGCCACCGGTTCGCTGCGCGACTACGTCATCGCCGCTCTGGACAAGGGGGTCACGGTCCTCGGCCTGTCCGACCACACCCCCATGTTCGCTGAAGAAGCCGACCAGGCGCTGCCCCCGGTGGCGATGCCCAAGTCGGAGTTCCCCTCCTACATCGCCGAAGCGCTCGCCCTCAAGGAGGAGTTCGCCCACAGCATCGAGATCCTCGTCTCCACCGAGGCGGACTTCTTCCAGGGCCGTATGGACCCCTACTCGAAGGCGCTGGGCAGCTACCCGCTGGACTATGTGATCGGCTCGGTCCACATGTTCGAGGGCCATGACATCTTCGACACCACCCGCTGGGAGAACATCGAGGACGGCGAACTGGCCGCGGTCAAAGGACGGTACTTCCGCGCCATCGCGGAGTGCGCCCGCTCCGGGCTCTTCCAGGTCATGGGGCATGTGGACGCTCTCAAGGGCAACCACCCGAAGCTCGGGGCCGTCCCGGCGCCCGCCGCGGCGGACGAGATGCTCCGGGCGATCCGCGACTCCGGCGCCGTGATGGAGATCAACACCTCCGGCAACACCAAGAGGTGCGGCGGCTGGTACCCCGAACACGACCTCCTCGAGCGCGCACACCACTTCGGAGTGCCCATCACCTTCGCCTCCGACGCGCACGTTCCCGAGCGGGTCTGCGACCAGTACCCGGAGGTGGTCCGGGTGCTCCACGACATCGGGTTCCGCACCTGGACGGTGTTCCGGCGCGGTACGCCCCGCACGCTCTCACTGGCCTGACGCTCCGCCGCCCCCGCCGGTCCGGGCTCGCATACCCGGCCGGCCGGGGCGTCCGGGCGTGGCCCGGAAGGCGGCGAGCCCTTGATCCACTCGGCAGGACGTCGACTCACTCGGCGAAAGAGAAGTGGCCGTTCCGCCTGGCGTGTATCTGCAACCTGGTGAACGCGACAGCGGCCGCGCCCAGCCAGCACGCGCCGGCCAGCACCGCCCAGCCCGCGCGCAGGGCGATATCACCCGCACCGGCGTGAGCGGCCACACCCCGGACCGCGGCCAGCGTGTGGGTGAGGGGTAGGGACTGCGCCACCACGCCCACCCAGTCGGGCCAGAACGACACCGGCACCTGCACACCGCAGATCGCCATCATCACCAGGTAGCCGACGTTGGACACGATGTTCCGTGCGTTGGACGCGGACAGCACGAACGCGGCCAGGAACAGCCCTACGCAGTAGGTGGACACGGCGGTGAGCAGGACCAGCCCGACCAGCACCGGCACCTGCCCCGGTGACCAGGTGACGCCGAACAGCGGGCCCAGGCCCAGGAGCGCCACCAGGGACGTGACGGTCCCGCTGACCGGCCACTGAAGGCTCCGGCCGAAGAACACCCAGATGAGCCGGGCGGGCGAGGCCGCCAGCAGCGGCAGCGTTCCCTGCCGGCGCTCCCAGGCACTGGAAGTGACGACGGTCATGGCCTCCACCACGCAGGTCATCACGGAATTGCCGACGACCAGGTAGTGAGCCGAGGCGGACGAGTGGAGGGCCAGGCCCATGGTGGCGAAGAAGGTGACCTGAGCCAGCATCCGGCCCAGCCAGCCGAAGGTCCAGCTCCGCCATGTGTAGGTGGCGCGGAAGTCGGCCACCGCGTTGGCGGCGCTGTAGCGGACCACGTGGAAGGACGAGGTCAATGCGGACAACGAGGCTCCTCGTCGGTGGTGAGGTTCATGTCAGCGCAAGCGTGCCGGTGCGCCTGACTCTGCGCAGGATGGCGCCGATCAGCAGCGCTCCCGATACCGCACCCGCCACGCCCAGTCCGACGATGGCGGCCAGAGCCGTCCACCAGTGTCCGGCAGGACCGGAAACCGAGGCACGCAGCAGATCCGAGCTCCAGGACAGGAACACCAGGCGGCTCAGCGGACGCAGCCAGCCGGGCAGCTCGGCCACCGGCACCAGCAGCCCGCCCAGCAGGTAGAACGGATAGGTCAGGGTGTTCTGGAGCACGCGGGCGGAGGGCATCAGGACGAACGCCGCGGAGAGCAGGCTCGCCGTGCCCGCCATGGCCAGCGACGAACACACCAGACACGACACGAACACCAGCGGATGCGCGATGGTCAGCACCACCCCGAAACACGACCACGCCACCAGCCACGACTCGGCGAAACAGACCAGGGCGACCGAGGCGACCGCGGTCAGCCTGCCCAGCACCACGGTGGCGAACCGGGCCGGAGTCGCCACGATCGCCTCCAGCGTTCCACGGTTGCGGTCCTGACTGATCAGGTCGCCGGCGGTGAGCAGGGCCAGTGACCACAGCGACATCAGAACGGGCGCGAGCACCGCGGACGCCGTGAAGTCAGGCCGGTGCGCATGCACTCCGATGGAGACGAAGACCAGCGTGAACAGCGGTGCCGTGACCAGGACATGAACGGTGTCGGGTTTACGACGGGCCAGCGCCAGCTGGAACCGGAACGCCGCGGTGAACACCCTCATGAGCGCACCGCCATCCCGCGCCGCCCGATGTAGTGCAGATACACGTCCTCGAGACTGGGCCGCACCGTGCCCAGTGAGGTGACTCCGGCATTCACCAGCACCTGGAGCACCTGCCGGGTGACGTCGGACGACTCGGTGTCCACCCGCAGCCGTCCCGCCGACAGTCTCTTCACGTCGGCCACCCCGGACAGTTCGGAGATCTCGCCTACGGCACTCTCCGGTACGTCCTCCGCCTCCACCGATTCGAGACTGCTGAGCCCTGCGGAGAGTTCGCTGGGGCGCTCGGTTGCCAGCAGTGTTCCCTTGTCCATCAGCGTGACCTGGTCGCACACCGCCTCGGCCTCGGCCATGTCGTGGGTGGTCAGCAACACGGTACGCCCCTCGAGGCGCAATTGCTCGACGAGGGAACGGAAGTCGTGCGCGGCGACCGGGTCCATTCCGCTGGTGGGTTCGTCGAGCAGCAGCACCTGGGGATCGGCGACCATGCCCCGCGCGAGGTGCAGACGCTGCTTCATGCCGCGCGAGAATCCATCCACCCGCTCCTCGGCGCGATCGGCCAGGCCGACCCGTTCCAGCAAGGCGTCCACCTGGCGGTGCAGCGCGGCACCGTGCACACCGTGCAGCGCGCCCCAGAGATTGAGGTTGGCACGCGCGTCCAGCCTGCCGTAGAGCCCGCGGTCACCGCCGAAGACCACACCCACCGACTTCTTGACCGCCACCGGGTCCGCCGTCACATCGTGACCCAGGACCCTGGCGCTGCCGGCGGAGGGCAGCAGCACGGTGCAAAGGATCTTGCACAGTGTGGTCTTGCCGGCGCCGTTGGGGCCGAGAAGGCCGCGTATCTCTCCCCGGGCCACGGTGAGATCGATCCGGTCCAGTGCGGTGATCTGCCGAGAGTTCCGGCCCCGGCCACGGTCATACACCCGCGCGAGCCCCCGTACCTCCACCGCGGGCTCCGCGGTGCCGACACCGTCCACGTCGCTCATCCCTCGATCCGGGTCAGTGCCGCCATGGCGGCGGAGTAACTCTCGTGTGACACGGTCGCCTCGCCGACCAGCAGGTAGTCGCCGATCGGAGTGCACAGCAGATGGCTGCCGTCCACCACCTCGTGGCGCGCCGCCCGCCAGCCGGAGCGGTCCTGCGGGGGGTCCGGCCGCAATGCCATTCCGTACACCGGCAGGCCCTCGTCCAGGCGTTCGCGGACATCGACCGGTTGCGGATCGGAGCGGGTGATGGGGGTGTTCTCCCGCAACGCGCGCTCGTGTGCGGCCGGTTCGCGCAGTGCTTCGAGCAGACCGGTGAGCTCCGGCGCGGAGGCGTGCGGTCGGGCCAGCTCCAGCAGTTCGACCAGCTCCGGGGCACGCCGGTGACCGGCGATGAGCCGTGCGGTGACAACGGGGTCCAGCTCCGTGCGCTCCAGCAGGAAACGCACGTCCAGTATGTCCTTGGGGGAGTAGGGACGCTGGAAACGCTCCTCGGCCAGGGCGAGCAGATCGGCAAGGCGTGGATCGGACGGCAGCTCGGGGATGGCCGGGACCGTGCCGAAATCACCGGCGTACGGCAGTGTGCCGATCTCGATGTTGTGGTCCCGCTCCAGCATCGGATCGTCGGTGGGCCACAGCAGCCCCAGTTGTACGTGTTTCTGGTCGGCGTGCGGAATGAGCGACAGATCGATCGTATCCACGTCTCTGCGGGCACACACCACACGCGCCGCGGCCCACAGATCCGCTTCGGATGCGGCTATCACATCCAGATCACCGACGGGGCGCACCACCGATTCCGGATAGTACGCGGCCAGCGAGGGGCCCTTGATCGTCCGTATGTCGGCCGCGTCGGCCATCGCGTCGAACAGTTCGGCGTACCCCGCTGCGCGCAGGTGAGCGCGGTGGAGTTCGTCCCGGCTGCCGCTGCCCATGGGAACGCCGGCAGCGGCGGCCGCTGAGATCGCCAGCGGCGTATGGCTCTGCGCGAACGAGCGAGCCCCGCGCACCAGGGCGCGCACACCGTCGTCGGGGGAGAGGCCGTACAGCCTCCGCAGCGTGTCCAGGTGCAGCGTCACGAGTCCGCCCGCCAGAAGCAGTGTGTGGGCACCCACCCACGTCGGCCCAGGGAGTTCAGCACATGGGTCGCGTGGTCCCGCTCCGCGTCCTCCACGGCATGGACCACGTGGCCCACCAGCGGCAGACCGGCGGCGTGGGCCCGGTGCGCCGCCGCCGCGGTCAGTGCGGCGAGAGCGGCGCGCTGGGCCGGCCCCGGTTCGACCAGGACATCGACGAGTTCGCTGCATGCCTGACCGGTCACCTCGTCCGCCGTGTCAGTGAGCAGCGTGGCATGGCCGATCGGTTTCCCCTCCAGGACGTACAGCAGGGACACCCGGTCGGGCCGGTCCAGCACCGACTCCGCGGCCTCCAGGGCGGCCGCCTCCCGGGAGACGGGCGCCCCGGTCTGGGCGCCGGCGGTCTGGAAGGCCCGCACGAGCCACTCCCGGACCAGGCCGTCCCCCACCGCGTCGGATTCGCGCACGGCCTCGTCCACGGCCTCGTCCTCGGCGGACTCAGCCACAGTGGTCAGCTGCACATAGGTCATCTGCCGGCGCCACGGCTCGGGCAACTCCAGGTCCGCCGGTGTCCGCAACACCATCGCGGTGGCGGGGGAGGAGTCCGTCCCACGCAGGCGGGCCAGCAGGCGGGGGTCCTCGATCAGTGCCCGGTCGGCGTACTCGATCAGCGTCTGATGCGCTCCGGTGACCGGATCGGTGTGTGCTCCGGCGACGTAGCGGTGACCGTCCAGAGTGTGCAGCAGACCCGCGGCGTCGGCGGCCTTGAGATAGCCAGGGTCCGGGGCCGTCATCGTGGCTCCGGACGGACGGTGATGCGCAGATCGTCCGCGATCCGTCCGGCGGCCCGGCGGACGTCGTCGACGGTGACGGAATCGAGTTCTTTGAGTTCCTGCGTGAGCGACCAGGCCGGGCGCCCCGCGCGGATCCGCTGTGCCACCAGCTTCGCGCGCTCCAGAGGTGTTTCCCAGTCCAGCACCATGCTCATGCAGGCCTGCCGACGGGCGATCTCCAGTTCGGCCGGTGTCGGCCCGACATGGGCCATCTGGTCCAGTAGTTGCTTGACGAGGCCCACCAACTGGCCCGCATGACGGGGCTCGACACCGGCGAGCAGTCGCCACACCCCGGTGTCGGCGTAACCGCGGCTCCACGCCTGGAAGGCGTAGGACAAGCCGTTTTCGTTGCGCGCGGCGCGGTAGAACAGCGACGCCGGGCTGGAACCGAGCAGCTTGGCCAGCACGCGGTAGGAGAGCCGGTCCGGGTCGCCCGCACGCGGTGCGAGCCCTCCGCAGCAGACCCAGCAGAACTCCTCGTCGAGTGGCCACCGCGGCACCTCTTTGCGGGGGGCGACAGGAACGGCCGACGCGGGACGTGCCGCGTCGGCGGTGGCCGACGGCGCGCCGACCAGTGGCTCCGGGACGCGGGGCCCCACCACGACCAGCGTCATGGGGGCGGTGAGGAAACCGTCATGGTAGGCGGCCCGCACATCATCCAGACTCAGCGCCGCCAGTTCCTCGGGTATCCCTCCGACCGGTCGGCCGAGACCCTGGTCTCCGAACAGATCGGCGAGGAAGGCATCCTGCACCACATCACTGGGGTCCGCGGCGGCGGCGGTGAGCTCCTGCAACACCACGTTCCGCTCGCCGTCCAGCAGATCCTGGGACCACTGCGGGTCACCCACCGTGCGCTGGAGGAGTTCGGCGGTGAGGTCCGCGTCGTCCGCGTGCACCTGGGCGTAGCACAGGATGGTGTCCAGCCCGGTCTGCGCGTTGGCGTGGCCGCCTTGGCGCTCGACGTGTTCGCAGAAGGAGATGCCATCGGTCACGGGCGCCGACATCAGCAGGTGTTCCAGCAGATGCGCGATGCCACCGCCGGTCGCGGGATCGTCCCGGGCTCCGTGTGCGGCGGCGAGGCAGAAGCTGGTGGTCTGCAACCGTTCGTCGGTGAGTGCCATCACGGGCAGCCGCAGGTCGATGGTCATGGGCGTCTCCTTGGCCGGCGGATCTCAGCTGTGCGGGCTGCCGCGGGGAGGCAACTGCCTCCCCGCGGCAGCCCTTGCGTCACTTCGTCTTGATCTTGTCCAGACGCGGACGCAGCAGGGAAACGTGGTTGCGAGTCATACCGAGCTCCTTTTGTGTTCGAATGAACAGTCCGGTCCGGTGAACCGGACACGTGATTTTTTCTACCAGCGGGTCGAATATTTGCGGCGCGGCGTTCCGCGCAGCGGAACCAAGGCCAGTAAAGAGTTGGCACGCACTGCCGAACGCACTGCCGGGGGTCGCGGGAAGGGTGTCCCTTCCCGCGACCCCCTCGTGCCCCCGGCGGCTATCCGCGCCTCGGCCGTCACACGCGGACGCCCCCGCGGCCCTCGACGAGTGGAAGGCCGAGCTCGGCCGACCCGCAATCGAGCCGGCCATGGTCTGGCACGCCCCTGACCTGCGGCGAACCGTTGTCATGGCGACAAGTGCGGGGGCGACGGCTTTGCCCTACCGTGATGGTTTCCCATGGATGCCGTTGAACAACAAAAAAATTCGGGCGGCGATGTCGAGAACCCGTGACCGGCTCCGTCCCCGAGGTGAACGCGACCACCATGGGTCGCACCCGCACCGAGGAGAAACACGATGGCCAAGTACTTGCTGCTGAAGCACTACCGCGGAGCCCCGGCCGCGGTGAACGACGTTCCCATGGATCAGTGGACGCCGGAGGAGATCTCGGCGCACGTGCAGTACATGCAGGACTTCGCGGCCCAACTGGAGAAGACGGGCGAGTTCGTCGACGGTCAGGCGCTCGCCCCCGAGGGGATGTGGGTCCGGTACGACGGTGAGGGGCGCCCGCCGGTCACCGACGGTCCGTTCGCCGAGACCAAGGACCTCATCGCCGGCTGGATGGTGATCGACGTCGACAGCTACGAGCGCGCCATCGAGCTGGCCGGGGAACTGTCGGCCGCCCCCGGGGCGGGCGGGGAGCCGATTCACGAGTGGCTCGAGGTCCGCCCGTTCCTGGCCGCGCAGCCCACCATCACGGAGTGCCCTCATCGATGAACGAGGCCCTGCTCCGGAGCCTCACGCCGAGCGTGCTCGCCATCCTCGTCCGCCGCGGAGCCGACTTCGCGGCGGCCGAGGACGCCGTGCAGGACGCGCTGGTCGAGGCGGTCCGCGTCTGGCCCGCCGATCCGCCGCGGGATCCGAAGGGCTGGCTGATCACCGTGGCCTGGCGCCGGTTCCTCGACGCGACCCGGGCGGACGCCGCCCGCCGCCGGCGTGAGGATCTCGTCGACGAGGAGCCGCCGCCCGGGCCCGCGCCCGCCGTGGACGACACGCTCCAGCTCTACTTCCTGTGCGCCCACCCGTCGCTGACGCCGTCGTCCGCGGTCGCGCTCACCCTGCGCGCCGTCGGCGGGCTCACCACCCGCCAGATCGCCCAGGCCTACCTGGTGCCCGAGGCGACCATGGCGCAGCGCATCAGCCGTGCCAAGCGCACCGTCTCCGGCGTGCGATTCGACCAGCCCGGCGACGTCGCCACCGTGCTGCGCGTCCTCTACCTGGTCTTCAACGAGGGCTACTCCGGCGACGTCGACCTCGCCGCCGAGGCCATCCGGCTCACCCGGCAGCTCGCCGCCGCGATCGACCACCCCGAAGTGGCGGGGCTGCTCGCCCTCATGCTGCTCCACCACGCCCGGCGCGCCACCCGGACCGCGCCCGACGGCAGCCTGGTACCGCTCGCCGAACAGGACCGCGGCCGGTGGGACACGAAGCCGATCGCCGAGGGCATCGAGATCCTGCAAGCGGCCCTCGCCCGCGACCGGCTGGGCGAGTTCCAGGCCCAGGCCGCCATCGCGGCACTCCACGCCGACGCGCCCACCGCCGAGGAGACGGACTGGGTGCAGATCGTCGAGTGGTACGACGAGCTCGTGCGCCTGACCGACAGCCCGGTCGTCCGGCTCAACCGCGCGGTGGCCGTCGGCGAGGCCGACGGACCGCGCGCCGGGCTGGCGGCGCTCGCGGCGCTGGACCCCTCAGTGCCCCGCCACGCCGCGGTGGCGGCGTACCTCCACGAGCGCGACGGCGACCTGGCGACGGCGGCACGGCTGTACGCCGAGGCGGCCCACAACGCACCCAACCTCGCCGAGCGCGATTACCTGACGCGCCAGGCCGCCCGGCTCAACGCCCGCCGGTGACGCTGATGGGCCGCGCCACGGCCTTCCGCCAGCGCGGCCGATGGCGTTCGCGGATCGGCCTGTGGATCGGGCATGGCCCGTGCCGTCGCCCCCGGCCGCCGTATCCCCGCGCAGCCGCAGGACCAGGGCTGACATCGTCCGCACGGTACGGAAGTTGTCCAGCCGCAGGTCCTTTCCGACGATCCGGATCCCGTACTCCTGCTCCAGATGGACGATGAGCTGCATGGCGAACATGGACGACACCAGCCCGGAGCCGAACAGGTCCTGATCGGGGGCAGGCCGCCGACCTGCTCCGCAAGGAGGACGGCCAGTGGCGCATCGCCCGCCGCCGCCTGTACCTGACCGAACTACCGCTCCCGGAGACGGTGATGGGCGGGAGGCCGCAGCGTGACGATCCGGGTCACTGACGAGGGAACGCGCGCTGCGGCGCCCGTACGCCTTCGTTGCTCAACTGCGTTGCGCAGCGGCACCCTTCCGGCGGTCGGGTAGCTTGCCGGGGGAGGCCGGGTGGGAAGTCATTGACCGGGTCCGCCCTTCGTCGTCCCCCGTGTCCGCGCACGCAGTCATCGAGCAGGAGAGCACAGTGGCCACCACAGCCCCGCAAGGCGCCCCCGTCCCGTCACCCGGGCCCGGTGCCGTGCCCCTGCCTCCGGAGCTCGACCCGGCGGCCGTCAAGCGGTGGCGCTCCTCCTCGGGGGCGGTGATCGACCTGCTGGCCCAGGCGCGCGAGCTCGGCGGGGTCAGCGCGGTGCGTCTCGGCTCGCGCCCCACGGTGCTGGTCACCGACCCGGGGGCGGTTCAGCACGTCCTGGCCCTGCATCCCGACCGCTACGTCAAGCGCTCGCATCGGGCCCGCGTGCTGGTCGGAGACGGGGTGCTCGCGGCCACCGGCGAACCGTGGAAGCGTCAGCGCCGTCTGCTCCAGGCCGAGTTCACCGGCGCGGGGATCGCTCGCTACGAGCAGCGGATCGTCGGCGCCGCGCGCCGCACCGCCGACCACTGGGCACAGTGCGCCCGTACGGGCACGCCGACCGATGTCGGCGAGGACATGCGGTTCTTCGCCTTGGACACCATCTGGCGCTCCCTCACCGGCCACCCCCTCGACGAGACCACGAACCGCGAACTCGCCGCCGTCGAGGCGGTGGGCGCCGCCCTTCCGGCCACCCCCTCCGCGTCGGCCGACGCGGCCGAACTGCGGGCCGCCGTGGCAGCGGACCTCGCCAGGATCGACGCCGTCGCCGAACACGCGATCGCCGCCGCCCGTCGAGGAGAGGCGGGACCGGAGGGCCCCGGCCTGCTGCGCGTCCTGGTGGACGCCGGAGAGACCCGGCCCGCATACACCGACCAGCTGATCCGCGACGAACTGGTCACCCTGCTTGCCGCCGGTCACGAGACCACTGCCACCACGCTGACCTGGCTGTATCTGCTGCTCGACCGTCATCCCGAAGCCCGCCGCCGGGCCCTGGACGCGGGAGCCGCGGGCTCGCCCGAGCGCGCGAGGGCCATCCGGGCTCTCGCCTCGGAGACGTTGCGGCTCTATCCGCCGGCATGGCTGATGCCCCGTCACGCCACCGAGGACGACACCCTGGCCGGCTATCGCGTCGAGGCCGGAACCGACATCTTCGTGTGCCCGTACCTCACCCACCGCGACCCGTCGCTGTGGCCCGAGCCCGAGCGGTTCGACCCCGAGCGGTTCATCGCGCGGGACGAGGACCGCCGTTCCTCCCGGCACGGCGCGTACATCCCCTTCGGGCTCGGCGCCCGTGCCTGCCTGGGCGCGCAGTTCGCCATGCGCGAGACGACCGTGCTCCTGGAACACCTGCTGCCCGCCTTCACCCCCTCCTTCCACACCACCCCGGCCTCGGCCTTCTTCGGGATCACCGTCCGCCCGGACGGTCCGACACCCGCCTCCATCACGCCCGTTCCGGAGGGCTCATAGAGCGCCCGTCACCTTCGACACGACCGACCACGCAGCGAAACGGGGGGCCGGACGATCTCCTCGTCCGGCCCCCCGTTCACCCGTGCCTATCGGGCGGCCACGGCGCCGCGAAGCGCCTCGCGGATCACCGCGATCACCTCAGCCGCGCGCGGGCTGAGGTAGAAGTGGCCGCCGCGGAACACCTGGATATTGAACGCGGCGGTCGTGTGGGCACGCCACGCGTCGGCTTCCCGGACCGTCGTCTTCGGGTCGTCATCGCCCACCAGGGCCGTGACCGGGCAGTCGACGGTGGCGTCCACGGGACCGTATGTCTCGATGGCGCGGTAGTCGCTGCGGATGGCGGGCAGCACCATCCGCAGCAGTTCCTCGTCACCGAGCACCTGGGCATCGGTGCCGCTCATGGACTTCAGCTCGGCCACGATCCCGTCGTCGTCCCGCTGGTGGACGATCTCCACGCGGTGCGTGGACGGTGCGCGCCTGCCGGAGGCGAACAGCATCGCGGGCGTGTGGCGACGCCCCTGGAGCCTGCGCGTGACCTCGAACGCGATGATCGCGCCCATGCTGTGCCCGAAGAACACCACGGGCCGGTCGAACAGCGGCGCCACCACCGGCGCGATCCGGTCGGCCAGCACACCGATGTCGTCCAGGTTCGGTTCGGTCCGCCGGTCCTGGCGGCCGGGGTACTGGAGGGTCGCGACGTCGCAGTCGTTCTCCAGCGCGGCCGAGACAGGGAAGTAGAAGCTCGCCGATCCGCCCGCGTGCGGGAAGCACACCAGCCGGACCGGGGCGTTCGGTGTGGGGTGGAACCGGCGGAGCCAGAGGTCACTGGCGTCGGCAACTGCCATGTTTATTGTCCATTCTCCCGTTGTTGCTGTACTCAGAGGGGGTTGTCGCCTCGGCTGTCGCTCAGCCAGGCCCGCACGGCGAGCGCCGTCGACTCCGAGTGGTCTTCCAGGATCGTGAAGTGGTCGCCGGGGACGTCGGCGTCCTCGTGCGGGTGCGGCCACTCGGGCTGCCAGGCGTCCTCGGTCTCCAGTGCCGCCGACTCCCCCGGCGGGAAGGTGGCGTGCACATACAGCGTCGGCGCCTCGATCGGCTCGGGCTCCCAGTCGCCGAACACGCGCAGATAGCCGCCCTGCCCGGTCAGCTGCGCACCGGTCAGCAGCTCGAACGCCTCGCTGGTGGACGCACGCTTCCTCAACGCCGCTTCCAGCCGGCCCTCGAACGAGGTGGTCGCGGTGTAGGTGTCCACCAGTACCACCGCCGCCGGTGCCCTGCCCTGCCGTTCGAGCAGCGCGGCGACGGCGTTGGCCATCCACCCGCCCGAGGAGTAGCCGAGGAGCACGAAGGGCTGGTCGCCCGCCTGCCTCCGGACGGCCTCGGCCTGGAAGCGGACGACCGCCTCCCTGGTCGCGGGCAGCGCTTCCCCCGCCGCGAAACCGGGGTTGGGCAGCACGGTCACGTCGCGCTCGCCCGCGAACACGGGGGCGAACCGGCCGAAGTAGTGCGGGCCGGAGGGCGCCATCGTCGGCGGGAAGCACAGCAGCGGGGTTCCCGACCCGGTCGCCAGCGTGATCGGCGGCAGTGCGGCCACCTCCTCCGGCGCCCCGAACACCGGCCGCAGCAGCGCGGCCGCGTTCACCATCTGCCACCCCTCCTCGTACAGCCCGAGTTCGCAGGCTTGCCGGTACAGGCCGGTGAGCGTGTCCTCGACCGGCAAGGCGGCGGGCGCGACAGACGCGTCCCCCGTCCCCGCGGCGAGTTCGCGCCGCAGATACCCGGCGAGCGCCGGACCGGTCGGCTGGTCGAACACGACGGTGGTGGGCAGACGCAGCCCGGTCGCGCCCGCGAGCCGGTTGCGCAGTTGCAGCGCGGTCAAGGAGTCCAGGCCGAGCTGGGTCAGGGCGCCGGAGACATCGAGCTCGTCCGGCGAGAAGCCGAGCACGGCCGCTGTCTGGTCCCGGACGAGCCGCAGCAGTTCCCGCTCCTGCTCCTCCTCCGTCAGCCCGGCCAGCCGCTGCGCCAACCGCTCCTCGCCCGCGTCGGCCGCCCTGGTGGCTCGCGGGCGCACAAGGCCGCGCAGCAGCGCGGGCACCTCGTCGGGCTCGCCGCGCAAGGCACCGGCGTCGAGCCGCATCGGCACCACGACCGCGTCACCCGCCGCGCACCCGAGGTCGAACAGCGCGAGGCCCTGCTCCTCGGTCAAGCCTGCGACACCGGTGCGGGACATCCGCTCCACGTCGGTCTCCACCATTCCGCCGGTCATCGCGCTGGCCGTCTCCCACAGGCCCCACGCCAGCGATGTCGCGGGCAGCCCGGCCGACGTGCGGTGGTGGGCGAGCGCGTCGAGGAACGCGTTGGCCGCCGCGTAGTTGCCCTGGCCGGGGCCGCCGAGGATGCCCGAGACCGACGAGAACAGCACAAACGCCGACAGGTCCAGATCGCGGGTCAGCTCGTGCAGATGCCACGCCGCGTCGACCTTCGGCCGGAACACCCTGCCGATCCGCTCAGGCGTCAGCGAGCCGATCACACCATCGTCCAGCACGCCCGCCGAGTGCACCACGCCGGTCAGCGGGTGGTCCGAGGCCACCGAGGCCAGCAGATCCGCCAGCGCGGCGGGGTCGGTGACGTCGCAGGCGGCGAGCGTGACATGGGCGCCGAGATCGGCGAGTTCCGCACGCAGGTCGTCGGCTCCGGGCGCGGCGGCACCGCTGCGGCTGGCCAGCACCAGGTGCCGGACGCCGTGGTCGGTCACCAGGTGCCGGGTGACCAGGCCGCCGATCATGCCGGTGGCTCCGGTGACGAGGACGGTGCCGTCGGGCGTGAACGCGATGGGGGACTCCGTCGTGGACGGCCCGGATCGTGCGATACGTGGCACCAGCGGGTCACCGGCGCGCACCGCCAACTGCGGCTCGGAACCGGTGAGAACGGCGGGCAGCACCGCCCAGGACGCGTCCTGCGCGTCCACATCGACCAGCGCGAACCGGTCGGGGTTCTCGGACTGCGCCGACCGGATCAGGCCCCACACCGTCGCGTTGGCGATGTCGGGCACGTCCTCGCCCGGCCCGGTCGCGACGGCCCCGCGGGTCACGAAGACGAGGCGGGAGTCGAGGAACCGGTCGTCGGCCAGCCACTCCTGAGCAAGCCGCAGCGCGCGGAGCGCGGCGGTGCGGGCGGCGGAGACCGGCTCCGAGTCGTCCTCGGCGCACGGAACGACGACCAGCTCCGGCACCCCGGCCTCGGCGAGGGCCGCGAGGTCGCGGTGCTCCTCGACGGCGATGCCGGACGCGGCGAGGCCCGCCCCGGCCTTCAGGTCGTCCGGGCCGACAACAGCGCAACCGCGGGCAGGAGCGGGGGTGGCCGCACGGGTCGGTGCGGCCACCCACTCCAGCCGGAACAGCGATTCGCGGTGGCGCGCACCCCACTGGTCCGCGGCGATCGGCCGCAGCACGAGGGATGCGACCGTCGCCAGGGGGTGCCCCTGTGCGTCGGCCAGTTCCAGGGTCACGGCGTCGGGTCCGGCCGGCGTGAGCCGGACCCGCGCCGTGGTGGCACCGGTCGCGTGCCATCGGACGCCGCTCCAGGAGAACGGCAGCCGGGGGCGACCGGCGTCTTCGACGAGGCCGCCGAGCATGCACGCGTGCAGCGCGGCGTCGAGCAGCGCCGGGTGGAGCCCGAACGACGCGGCGTCCCGGTGCTGGGCCTCGTCCAGCTCGATCTCGGCGTACACGGCGCCCTCGCCGCGCCATGCCGCCCGGAGGCCCTGGAAGGCGGGCCCGTACCCGAACCCGGCCTCCTCAAGACCGTCGTAGAGGCCGTCGATGTGGACGGGCTCGGCTCCGGCGGGCGGCCACTGCGTGATCGCGGCCGGGTGGGTGGGGGCTCCGGTGGTGAGGAAACCGGTGGCATGCCGGGTCCACTCGGGGTCGGCGACCGGGGCGTCCGGGCAGGAGTCGACGCTCAGCGTGCGGCGGCCGGAGCCGTCGTCGCCGCCGACCGTCACCCGCAGTCGCACCCCGCCACGTTCGGGCAGCACCAACGGTGCGGCCAGCGTCAGCTCCTCCACCTCGTCCAGGCCGAGCCTGCCGCCCGCGGCGAGCGCGAGTTCCGCGAACGCCGTGCCGGGCAGGAGGGTCATCTGCGCGACGGCGTGGTCGGCGAGCCACGGGTGGGTGTCCGTGCCCAGCCTGCCGGTGCACACGAGGCCCTGCTCGTCGGCGAGGTCCACGGCTGCGCCGAGCAGCGGGTGGTCCGCGCCCGCCAGGCCGAGACCACCGGCCGCTTCGTCGAAGCTCAGGTCACGGGGAGCGTCCAGCCAGTAGCGCTTGCGCTGGAAGGGGTAGGTCGGCAGGTCCACGCGCCGCCCGGCAGGCACCACAGCACGCCAGTCGAAGGGCAGCCCCGCCACGTACCCCTCGGCGGCGGAGAGCAGGAACCGGTCGAGGTCGCCGTCGTCCCGCCGCAGCGTATCGACGACCACGGCGTCACCACCGGTCGCGTCCAGAGTCTCCCGCACCCCGAAGGCCAGCACAGGATGCGGGCTGCACTCGATGAACACACCGACACCCCGGTCCAGCAGACCGCGCGTAGCGTCCTCGAACCGCACCGTCTCCCGCAGGTTCCGGTACCAGTAGTCCGCACCCACCTCGGTCCCGGTCAGCCACTCCCCGGTGACGGTGGACACCATCGGCACCTGGGCGGCCTTGGCCTCCACTCCGGCCAGCGCACTCGCCAACGCCTCCTGGATGAGCTCGACATGCGGCGAGTGGGAGGCGTAGTCGACGGGGATCCGGCGGGCCCGCACATCGTCGGCGGCACACGACTCGACCAGCTCGTCGAGTGCGTCGGCGTCACCCGCCACCACCACCGAGCCGGGGCCGTTGACGGCGGCGACCGAGATCCGCCCGCCCCACCGCGCGATCCGCTCACTCGCGTCATCGACCGTGGCCGCGAGCGACACCATGCCACCCTGACCCGACAACTCCGACAACGCCCTGCTGCGCAACGCGACGATCTTGGCCGCATCGTCCAGCGACAGCGCGCCCGCGACGTGCGCGGCGGCGATCTCACCCTGACTGTGCCCCACCACCGCATCCGGCTCGACACCGTAGGAGCGCCACAGCGCGGCCAACGACACCATCACCGCGAACAGCGCCGGCTGCACCACATCCACCCGCTCCAACGCGGCACCATCGCCGAGCACATCCTCCAACGACCAGTCCACATACGGAGCGAGAGCGTCGGCGCAGGCATCGAGTGAGGCGCGGAACACCGGCGACGACTCAGCCAGCGCGGCCCCCATGCCCAGCCACTGCGAACCCTGACCGGGGAAGACAAACGCCACCTTCCCGGCGGGTCGCGCGACCCCGACCGCCACGCGGGCCGACTCGGCCCCCCGAGCCACCGCCGCCAACGCCTCCGTACCACCCGCCACCACCACAGCCCGGTGCTCGAACACCGACCGTGACAACAAAGCGTCCGCCACCTCCACCGGCACCAAACCCTCGGCAGCACCGGCACCGGCAAGTTGGGCGGCATGGGCACGCAGCGCGCCCTCCGAACGCGCGGACAGAACCAGAGGAGCCGGCCCCGACACCGACGACGGAACGACCGGGGCCTCGTCAGCCGCCTGCTCCAGCACAACATGCGCGTTCGTGCCGCTCACACCGAACGACGACACTCCCGCCCGGCGCGGGCGGCCCACCTCCGGCCACGGCCGGGCCTCCGTCAGTACGTCAACCGCGCCCGCGGACCAGTCCACATGCGACGACGGCTCATCCACGTGCAGGGTGCACGGCAGCACACCGTGCCGCATCGCCATCACCATCTTGATCACGCCGCCGACACCGGCCGCGGCCTGGGTGTGGCCGACGTTCGACTTCAGCGCCCCGAGCCACAACGGCTCACCGGTGCGGTCCTGGCCGTAGGTGGCCAGCAGCGCCTGCGCCTCGATCGGGTCGCCGAGCGTGGTGCCGGTGCCGTGTGCCTCGACCGCGTCCACATCGGACGGTGCCAGACCCGCGTTCGCCAAGGCCTGCCGGATCACCCGCTGCTGCGAGGGCCCGTTCGGCGCCGTCAGACCATTCGACGCACCGTCCTGGTTGACCGCGGAACCCCGTACGACCGCCAGCACCCGGTGGCCGTTGCGCTGCGCGTCCGACAGCCGCTCCAGCACCAACATGCCGACGCCCTCGCCCCAGCCGGTGCCGTCGGCGCTGTCGGAGAACGCCTTGCAGCGCCCGTCCGGGGCCAGCCCCCGCTGCCTGCTGAACTCCACGAAGGTCGCGGGGCTGGACATCACCGTCACACCGCCCGCGAGCGCGAGCGAGCACTCACCCGAGCGCAGCGCCTGAGCCGCGAGGTGCATCGCCACCAGCGACGACGAGCACGCCGTGTCCACGGTCATCGCGGGGCCCTCAAGACCGAACACGTAGGACACCCGGCCGGAAGCGACGCTGGCCGAGCTGCCGATCCCGAGCTGGCCCTCGAAACCTTCCGGAGCACGCCGGAGCCGGGAGGCGTAGTCGTTGTACATCACGCCCGCGAACACGCCGGTCGCACTGCCCCGCAACGACTTCGGGTCCATACCGGCCCGCTCCAACGCCTCCCACGACGTCTCCAGCAGCAACCGCTGCTGCGGGTCGACCGCCAGCGCCTCGCGCGGCGACATGCCGAAGAACACCGGGTCGAACTCAGCGGCGTCGTAGAGGAAACCACCCGACCGGACGCTGCTGGTGCCGGTGTCCTCGGGGTCCGGGCTGTAGAGCGACTCCACATCCCAGCCCCGGTCGTCCGGGAAGTCGGATATCGCGTCACGGCCGTTCGCCACCAGCTCCCACAGCTCCTCGGGGGAGCGCACACCGCCGGGATAGCGACAGCTCATGCCGACGATCGCGATCGGCTCGTCCTCGGCGATGGTGGTGCGGGCGGTCGCCGTCCGTGCCTCGTCGCCGCCGAGCAGCGCGGAGTGCAGGTGACCCGCGAGCGCCAAGGGCGTGGGGTAGTCGAAGACCAGCGTCGCGGGCAGGCGCAGCCCGGTGGCCGCGTCGAGCCGGTTGCGCAGCTCGACCGCCGTGAGGGAGTCAAAGCCGAGTTCGCCGAACGCCCGCTCCGGTTCCACCTCCGCGGCGGACGCGTGACCGAGCACGGCGGCGACGGACGTGCGCACGAGGTCGAGCAGCACCGGGAGGCGCTCGTCCTCCGGCAGCGCCGAGATCCGCGCCGCCAGGCTCCCGTCGTCCTTGGCGGCCTCGGGGCGCGCCGTGCGCACCAGCGCGCGCAGCAGCGCGGGGACGGCCTCGGGGCGCGCCCGCAGTGGCGCCAGGTCCAGCCGAATGGGCACGGCCACGGCCGACGGCAGCGCGATGGCGGCGTCGAACAGCCGCAGCCCCTCTTCGGCGGACAGGGCGGCGACACCGGCCCGGCCCAGGCGGCCGCGGTCGGTTTCGGCCAGCTCGCCGGTCATGCCGCTGGTGTCCGCCCACAGGCCCCACGCCAGCGATGTCGCGGGCAGGCCCTGGGTGTGCCGGTGCTGGGCCAGCGCGTCGAGGAAGGCGTTGGCCGCCGAGTAGTTGCCCTGGCCGGGGTTGCCGAAGGTGCCCGCGGCGGAGGAGAACAGCACGAACGCCGACAGGTCCAGCTCGCGGGTCAGTTCGTGCAGATGCCGGGCGGCGTCCACCTTGGGCCGGAACACGGTGTCGATCCGCTCCGGCGTGAGTGAGCCGATCACACCGTCGTCCAGTACACCGGCCACATGCACGACGGCTGTTACGGGGTGCTCGGCCAGCAGTGCCGCCACCGCGTCGCGGTCCGCCACATCACAGGCCACCGTGGTGACCTCGGCACCCAGCTCCGTCAACTCGTCGTGCAGTGCGCCGACGTGGCCGCGCCGGCTCGCCAGCACCAGCCGTCGCACCCCGTGCCGTACCACCAGGTGGCGTGCCACCAACCCGCCGAGCATGCCGCTCGCACCGGTCACCAGCACCGGACCGTCACCGAAGCCCGGCCCCTCCGACTCCGCGGGACGGGCCCGCACCAGCCGCGGCGCCAGCAGTTCACCGGACCGCAGGGCCAGTTGCGGCTCACCGGTCGCGACGGCGCCCGGCAGCGCGTGGATCGCGGCCGCCGCCCGGTCGACGTCGACGAGCACAAACCGGCCGGGGTGTTCGGCCTGCGCCGCGCGCACCAGGCCCCACACCGGCGCGTTGGCCAGGTCGGGAACGTCCTCGTCGGGGCCCGCCGCCACCGCGCCGGTGGTGACGAACACCAACCGCGCCGCGCCGAACCGATCGTCGGCGAGCCAGGTCCGGGCCAGTGCCAGCGCCCAGTACGCGGCCTCCGCGGTGCCCGCGGCCGCGGGTACGGGGGCGAACACGAGGTCCGGCACCTCGTCCTCCCCCAGCGCGGCCAGGTCCGCGTACGCGCGGACCGGCTCGGAGGTGTCCGCCTGACCGAGCCCGTCCCCCAGGACCGCCCAGCGGGCCGGGGTCGGGGCGGCGGGCCGCACCCGCGCCCAGTCGACCCGGAACAGTGAGTCCAGCCGGTCGCCGCCCAGCCCGTCCGCCGTCAGGGGCCGCAGCGACAGTGCCTCGACCGAGGCGACGGGGGCGCCCGTGCCGTCGGTCAGGGCGATCGCGACACCCGAGGCGCCCGCCGGGGACAGCCGCCCCCGCAGCGCGGACGCGCCACCGCTGTGCAGCCGCACCCCGCGCCAGGAGTACGGCAGATGCAGGCGCTCCGCGTCGGCCACGAAGCCGCCGAGCCCGATGGCGTGCAACGCGGAGTCGAGCAGCGCGGGGTGCAGCCCGAAGGAGCCCGCGGTGTCCCGGTCGGGCAGCTCCACCTCGACGAACACCTCGTCGCCCCGCCGCCACGCCGCGCGCAGACCGCGGAACGCGGGCCCGTAGCCGAGTCCCGACGCGGCGAGGTCGTCGTAGCGGCCCTCGGTGTCGATCCGCTCGGCCCCCGCGGGCGGCCAGACCTCCCCATCGGCGGCCGGGACCTCGGCACCCGCCGCGAGCGTGCCGACGGCGTGCCGCGTCCACGGCTGATCGTCGGGCGCGTCGTCGGGCCGCGCGTAGGCGCTCAGCGCGCGGCGCCCCGACTCGTCCGGCGCGCCGACGGACACCTGGAGCCGCACCGCGCCGTCCTCCGGCAGGACCAGTGGCGCCGCCAGCGTCAACTCCTCGACCTGGTCGAGACCGACCTGGTCGCCGGCCCTGATCGCCAGCTCCACGAGGGCGGTGCCCGGCACGAGCACCACGCCCCCGACGGTGTGATCGGCCAGCCACGGGTGGGTGGCCAGGGAGAGCCTGCCGGTGAGCAGGGCACCCTCCTCGTCGGCCAGGGTGACCGCGGCGCCCAGCAGAGGGTGGTCGGCGGGCCGCAGGCCCACCGAAGCCACGTCCCACACCTGCGCGCCCGCGTCCAGCCAGAACCTGGTGCGCTGGAACGGGTACGTGGGCAGGTCGATCCGCCGGGCGCCACGTCCCGCGAACACCGCCTGCCAGTCCAGGGCGACGCCCCGCACGTGCAGGGCCATGACCGCCGAGGTGAGCGTGGCGCCCTCGGGCCGGTTCGCGCGCGCCCCGGCCACCAGCAGCGTGCCCTCGTCGACGCAGTCGCGGCCCATCGCGGTCAGCACCGCGTCGGGGCCCAGCTCCAGGAAGTTGGTGACGCCCCGCTCGCGCAGGCACCGCACACCGTCGAGGAACCGCACCGCCTCGCGGGCATGGCGCACCCAGTGCTCCGGGTCGCGCGCCCGCTCCGGGGTCAGCACGGCGCCGGTCAGCGTGGACACGATGGGGATCACCGGCGTCCCGTAGGCGACACTCCGGGCGACGGCGCGGAAGTCCTCCAGCACGGCGTCCACGTGCGGCGAATGGAACGCGTGGCTGACCCGCAGATACCGGGTCTTCCCGCCGCGCTCCCGCCACGCGCTGTCGATGGCGGCCACCGCGTCGGCGTCGCCCGCGATCACCGTGGACTCGGGTCCGTTGACCGCCGCGACGTCCACCGCGCCGCCGTGCTCGGCGACCAGGCGCCGGACGGTGTCCTCGTCCGCGCGCAGCGACAGCATCGCTCCGCCCTCGGGCAGTGCCCCCATCAGCCTGCCGCGGGCGGCGACCAGCGTGCACGCGTCGGCGAGGGAGAACACGCCCGACACATGCGCCGCCGCCAACTCCCCGATGGAGTGGCCCGCGAGGAACTGCGGGGCGAGGCCCCACGCCGTGACGAGGCGGAACAGCGCCACCTCGATCGCGAACAGCGCGGGCTGTGTGTAGGTGGTCAGGTCGAGCAGGTCGGCGGCCTCGGTGCCGGGCTCGGCGAAGAGCACGTCCCGCAGCGGCCGGTCCAGATGCGGGTCCAGACCGGCGCAGACCTCGTCCAGCGCCTGCGCGAACACGGGGAACTCCCGGTACAGTGCGCGGCCCATGCCCACCCGCTGGCTGCCCTGTCCACTGAACAGGAACGCGAGCTTGCCGCGCGAACCCACCATGCCGCGCACCAGGTTCGGCGCCTCGCCACCGGCGGCCAGGGCCTCCAGCCCGCGCAGCAACTCCGCGCGGTCCGCGCCGACAACGGCGGCCCGGTGCTCCAGCGCGGTCCTGCTCGCGGCGAGCGAGTAGCCGACGTCCACCGCCGAGGCGTCCCCACCGTCCAGGTGGGACAGAAGGGCGGCGGCGCGCTCGCGCAGCGCGGCGGGGTCGTTGCCGGACAGCACCCACGGCACCGCGTCGGCCAGGACGGGGGAGACAGGCTCGCCCTGCTCGTCGTCGGCGTCCTCGACGTCGTTGGCGGCCTCGGCCGGGGCCTGCTCGAGGACGACGTGCGCGTTGGTGCCGCTGATGCCGAACGACGACACCGCCGTCCTGCGCGGCTGCCCCGTCTCCGGCCACGGCCGCGCCTCGGTCAGCAGTTCCACGGCGCCCGCCGACCAGTCGACGTGCCGGGAGCGCTCGCCGACGTGCAGGGTCGGCGGCAGCACACCGTGCCGCAGCGCCATCACCATCTTGATCACGCCCGCCACACCCGCCGCCGCCTGGGTGTGACCGATGTTGGACTTCACCGACCCCAGCCACAACGGCTCACCACCGCGGTCCTGGCCGTAGGTGGCCAGCAGCGCCTGCGCCTCGATCGGGTCGCCGAGCGTGGTGCCGGTGCCGTGCGCCTCGACCACGTCGACCTGGGCCGCGGTCAGTCCGGCGCTGTCCAGCGCCTGGCGGATCACGCGCTGCTGTGACGGGCCGTTGGGCGCGGTGAGGCCGTTCGACGCACCGTCCTGGTTCACCGCCGAACCACGCACGACCGCCAGCACCGGGTGACCGTTGCGCCGGGCGTCGGACAGCCGCTCCAGCAGCAGCATGCCGGCGCCCTCGCCCCAGCCGGTGCCGTCGGCGCTCTCGGAGAACGACTTGCACCGACCGTCCGTGGCGAGGCCGCGCTGCTTGCTGAAGCCGATGAATGTGTGCGGGGTCGCCATCACGGTGACACCGCCCGCGAGGGCGAGCGCACACTCGCCCGACCGCAGCGCCTGCGCCGCCAGGTGCAGCGTGACCAGAGAGGACGAGCAGGCGGTGTCCACCGTGACGGCGGGCCCCTCCAAGGCGAACGTGTACGACACGCGGCCGGAGGCGACGCTGCCGAAGCTGCCGGTGCCGAGGAAGCCGTCCAGCCCCTCCGGTACCGATCGCAGCCGCGATGTGTAGTCGTGATACATCACGCCCGCGAACACGCCCGTCCTGCTGCCGCGCAGCGACGACGCGTCGATCCCGGCCCGCTCGAACGCCTCCCAGGAGGTCTCCAGCAGCAACCGCTGCTGCGGGTCCATCGCCAGCGCCTCACGCGGCGAGATCCCGAACACGCCGGGGTCGAACTCGGCCGCGTCGTGCAGGAACCCGCCCTCGGTGCGGAACACCCGGTCGGGGTCCTCGGGGTCGGACAGTTCGACGTCACCCCATCCTCGGTCGGTGGGGAACGCCGTCACGCCGTCGCGGCCGTTCGCGACCAGCTCCCACAGCCCTTCGGGGGAGCGCACACCGCCGGGGTAGCGGCAGCTCATGCCGACGATCGCGATCGGCTCCTGCTCGCCCTCCTCGACCTCGCGCAACCGGCGACGTGTCTCGCGCAGGTCAGCGGTGACCCGCTTGAGGAAGTACCGGAGCTTGTCCTCGTTGTCCATGCCGTTTCTACTCCAGGGAACGTCAAGCAAGTGGGGTGGCCGGGCGGGTCAGGAGATGCCGAACTCTTTGCCGAGCAGGTCGAACACCTCGTCGTCCGTCGCGGCGTCGAGGTCGTCGGATGCCTGCGCGGGCGCGTCGGCACGACTGTCGCGCCACGCGGCGAGCAGCGCCGACAGACGGGCGCCGACCTGGTCGTCCTCGTCGTCGCCGGGCTTGATCGAGGCGAGGCTCGCCTCGATGCGGTTCAACTCGGCCAGCAGCGGCGCCACCCCGCCGGGCTCATCGACGACGAGCGCGTCCGCGAGGTAGCCGACCAGGTCGAGCGGGGTCGGGTAGTCGAAAATCAAGGTGGCGGGCAGCCGCAGCCCGGTGCCGGTGTTCAGCCGGTTGCGCAGGTCGACGGCGGTCAGCGAGTCGAAGCCCAACTCGGTGAACGCGCGCCGCTCGTCGACCTCCTCGGGACCGGAGAACGCCAGCACCGCCGCGACCTGTGTGCACACCAGGTCCACCAGCGCGGACGGCCGCTCGGCCGTCGGCAGCGCCGCCAGCCGGTCCCGCAGCGCGGCGGCGGGGTCGCCCCCGGTCTCCGCCGCCCTGCGGGTCGTCGTCCGCACCAAGCCGCTGAACACCGGTGGCACCACCGGGAGTTCCCGTACGGCCCGCAGGTCGAGCCGCATCGGTACGACGACCGGGTCCGCCCCGACGGCCGCCGCGTCGAACAGCTCGAGGCCCTCCTCCGCGGACAGGCCCACGGCCCCGGTCTCGGCCATCCGGGCGCCCATACCGTCCTCCCCGGCCCACAGGCCCCACGCCAGCGATGTCGCGGGCAGGCCCTGGGTGTGCCGGTGCTGGGCCAGCGCGTCGAGGAAGGCGTTGGCCGCCGAGTAGTTGCCCTGGCCGGGGTTGCCGAAGGTGCCCGCGGCGGAGGAGAACAGCACGAACGCCGACAGGTCCAGCTCGCGGGTCAGTTCGTGCAGATGCCGGGCGGCGTCGACCTTGGGCCGGAACACGGTGTCGATCCGCTCCGGCGTGAGTGAGCCGATCACACCGTCGTCCAGCACACCGGCCACATGCACGACGGCTGTTACGGGGTGCTCGGCCAGCAGTGCTGCCACCGCGTCCCGGTCCGCCACATCACAGGCCACCGTGGTGACCTCGGCACCCAGCTCCGTCAACTCGTCGTGCAGTGCGCCGACGTGGCCGCGCCGGCTCGCCAGCACCAGCCGTCGCACCCCGTGCCGTACCACCAGGTGGCGTGCCACCAACCCGCCGAGCATGCCGCTGGCACCGGTCACCAGCACCGGACCGTCACCGAAGCCCGGCCCCTCCGACTCCGTGGGACGAGCCCGCACCAGCCGGGGCGCGAGCAGTTCACCGGACCGCACCGCCAGCTCGGGTTCGGAGCTCCCGATGGCCGACTTCCAGCCGTCCTCGTCGTCGACGTCCACCAGCATGAAGCGGTCGGGGTTCTCCGACTGTGCGGTTCGCATCAGACCCCATACCGCGGCCGAGGCCAGGTCCGGCACGTCGTCCTCGGAGCCGGTCGCCACGGCACCGCGGGTCACCAGGACCAGCCGCGACGCCGCGCAGCGGTCGTCGGACAGCCAGCCCTGCACCAGTTCCAAGGCGGTGTGCACCTCGCGGCGTACCGCGTCCACGTCGTGGGACTCGGTGTACCGGACCACGACGTTCTCCGGCAGTGATTCCCCTGCGTCCAGGGCGGACCGCATCGCGGCCCAGTCCGTGAACTCCGCCACCGAACCAGTGCTCCCGGTCGGGGTCGGGGCGGGCACCCAGTCCAGGCGGAACAGTGATTCCCATGCCTGTCGCGACAGTGTCGTGGCCACCGGGCGCAGCACCAGCGAGTCGATCGTGGCCACCGGAGCACCGGAGCCGTCCGCGACGGTCAAGGACACGCCGTCCGTACCCGCGGGTGCCAACCGCACCCGCAGTACCGTCGCCCCCGAGGCATGCAACTGCACACCTGACCATGCGAACGGCAACCTGCCGGGAGCACCGGCCTCGCCCATCAGCCCGATGGTGTGCAGCGTCGCGTCCAGCAGCGCCGGATGCAGACCAAAGCTCCCTGCTTCCGCACCCTCTGGCAGCGCGACTTCGGCGAACATCTCGTCGCCCTTGCGCCAGGCCGACCGCAGCCCCTGGAACACCGGCCCGTAGGCGAAACCGCCATCGGCCATACCGTCGTAGAACCCATCCAGGTCCACGGGCTCCGCCTCGGCAGGCGGCCAGGCACCGAGCTCAACCGGCGGCGTATCAACACCATCCGCGAGCACACCACTGGCATGCCGGACCCATACATCGCCGTTGTCATCCCGTGCATGCACCGTCACCGGGCGACGACCGGACTCCTCCGGTGCACCGACCCGCACCTGTACCCGCACACCGCCACGCTCGGGCACCACCAACGGTGCTTCCAGGGTCAGCTCCTCCACCGAGGCACACCCGACCTGGTCACCCGCACGGATCGCCAACTCGAGGAACGCCGTACCCGGCAGCAGCGCCGAACCCATGACCTCGTGCTCGGCCAGCCACGGGTGTGTCCGCAGCGACAGCCTGCCCGTGAACAGGACGGTGTCCTCGTCCGCGAGCGTGACCGCGGCGCCCAGCAGCGGGTGGTCGGCGGAACCGAGCCCGAGCCCGGTCGCGTCGGTGGCGGGCCGCACGCTGGTGTCGGGCCAGAACCGCTGGTACTGGAAGGCATATGTCGGCAGGTCAACGCCGTAGCCGCGGCGCGAGAAGTAGGCGGCCCAGTCGACGCGCACACCTCGCACATGAAGCTCGGCGAGTGCGGTCATGACGGCGCTGTCCTCCGGCCGGTCGCCGCGCAGCACCGGGACGAAAGCCGCGTCCGGCAGGGACTCCTGCCCGAGCGCCGACAGCACGCCACCGGGTCCGATCTCGACGAGGACGTCCGTGCCCATGTCGACCACGGCGTCGGCGAACCGCACCGACTCCCGCACATGCCGCACCCAGTACTCCGGCGACACCAACTCTTCGGCGGTCGCCCGCGCACCGGTCAGCGTCGACACGATGGGGATCGTGGGTGCCTCGTAGGACACGCCTTCCAGCACCCGGCGGAACTCGTCCAACATCGGGTCCATCAGCGGCGAGTGGAACGCGTGGCTGACCCGGAGCCGGGTCACCTTCCGGCCTTCCTCACGCCAGCGCTCGGCAACGGTCTCGATATCGGCGGTGACACCGGAGACGACTACGGACGTCGGTCCGTTGACCGCCGCGATTCCCACGGTGTCCGGTAGCTCGGACGCGACCTCGGTCTCGGTCGCCTGGATGGCCATCATCGCGCCACCCGAGGGCAGTGCCTGCATCAACCCGGCCCGTGCCGATACCACCTTGGCGGCATCGGCGAGCGACCAGACACCGGCCACGTGGGCGGCGGCCAGTTCGCCGATCGAATGCCCGGCCAGCACATCCGGCCGGATGCCCCAGGACTCGAACAGGTGGAAGAGCGCCACCTCGACCGCGAACAGCGCCGGCTGGGTCACCCCGGTCTCGTTCAGGGCATCAGCGTCCTCACCGAACAGCACCTCGCGCACCTGCGGGTCGAACGCGCCCAGCGCCTCGTCCAACGCCTCGGCGAACACCGGGAACCGCTCGGACAACTCACGGCCCATGCCCAGCCGCTGCGACCCCTGGCCCGAGAACAGGAAGCCGACCCGGTGCTCGTCGGCGACACCACGCACAGCCACGCCACCAGGCAGCCCTTCGACGGCGTCGGTCAGTCCGGCCACCAGGTCGGTCAAGTCCCGGCCGACGACGGCGAGTCGGTGCTCGAAACCGGCCCGCGAGGTCGCGAGCGCGTGGGCGACGTGCGCCGGGTCGAGGTCGGGCCGCGCGGTCAGGTAGTCACGCAGCCGCACCGCCTGGTCGCGCAAGGCGCTCTCGGTGCGGCCGGACACCAGCCACGGACCGAGTGGCACCTCGGGGGTCTGCGGCGCGTCGACGTCCGACGGGGACTCGACGATGACGTGGGCGTTGGTGCCGCTGAAACCGAAGGACGACACACCCGCTCGCCGGGGCCGGTCCGCCTGAGGCCACGGCTGTGCCTCGGTCAGCAGCTCCACGGCGCCCGCGGACCAGTCGACGTTCGGCGAGGGCTCGCCGATGTGCAGCGTCTTCGGCAGCACACCGTGCCGCAGCGCCATCACCATCTTGATGACGCCACCCACACCCGCGGCGGCCTGAGTGTGGCCGATGTTGGACTTCAGCGAGCCCAGCCACAGCGGGTCGCCCGCCCGCTCCCGTCCATAGGTGGCGAGCAGCGCCTGTGCCTCGATCGGGTCGCCGAGCGTGGTACCGGTGCCGTGTGCCTCGACCGCGTCCACATCGGACGGAGCCAGGTCCGCGTTGGCCAACGCCTGCCGGATGACCCGCTGTTGCGACGGACCGTTCGGGGCAGTCAGCCCGTTGGAGGCGCCGTCCTGGTTCACCGCGGAGCCGCGGATCACCGCAAGCACCGGGTGTCCGTTGCGCTGAGCGTCCGAGAGCCGTTCCAGTACGAGCATCCCGACACCCTCGCCCCAGCCGGTCCCGTTGGCATCGGCGGAGAACGAGCGGCACCGGCCGTCCGGCGACAGGCCCTGCTGGCGGCTGAAGTCGATGAACGCGGCAGGCGTCGCCATGACGGTGGCGCCACCGGCGAGCGCGAGCGAGCACTCACCGGATCGCAGCGCCTGCGCCGCCAGATGCAGCGCGACGAGCGACGACGAGCACGCCGTGTCCACGGTCATCGCCGGGCCTTCAAGACCGAACGTGTAGGACAGGCGGCCGGACGCGACGCTGCCCGCGTTGCCCGTGCCGAGGTAGCCCTCGACGTTCTTCGGCACACCGTGCAGCTGGGCGGCATAGTCGTGGTACATCACACCGGCGAACACGCCGGTCGCGCTGCCCCGCACCGACTTGGGGTCGATGCCCGCCCGCTCGAACGCCTCCCAGGAGGTCTCCAGCAGCAGCCGCTGCTGCGGGTCCATGGCCAGCGCCTCGCGGGGCGAGATGCCGAAGAACGCCGGGTCGAACTGGTCGGCGTCGTGCAGGAAGCCGCCCTCGCGGGTGTAGGAGCTGCCGATCCGTTCGCCTGACGGGTCGTAGAGCGCGTCCACGTCCCACCCGCGCTCGGTCGGGAACGGTGTGATGCCCTCGGCGCCTTCGACGACCAGCCGCCACAGGTCCTCCGGCGAGCGGACGCCACCGGGGTAGCGGCAGCTCATGCCGACGATCGCGATCGGTTCCTCGGTCACGGCCACGGCCGTGCCGGTGGGCGCCGCGACGACGGGCGCGCCCGCGAACTCGGTGCCGACGAACGTGGCGAGCGCCGTGGGGGTCGGGTAGTCGAAGACCAGCGTGGCGGGCAGGCGCAGCCCCGTGGCCATGTTGAGCCGGTTGCGCAGGTCGACGGCGGTCAGCGAGTCGAAGCCCAGCTCGGTGAACGCCTGGCCGGACGCGACCGCCTCCGGCCCGGCGTGGCCGAGCACCACCGCGGCCTGGGTGCGGACGAGCTCCAGCAGCACCCGCTCGCGCTCGTCCTCGGCCAGCGACGCCAGCCGATTGCGGAGCGCCCCGGCCGGGTCGGCCCCGCTCTCTGCCGCCCTGCGGGTCGTCGTCCGCACCAGGCCGCTGAACACCGGTGGTATCAGCGGGAGTTCCCGTACGGCTCGCAGGTCCAGCCGCATCGGTACGACGACCGGATCGGTCCCGGAGACCGCGGCGTCGAACAGTGCGACCCCCTCCTCCGCGGACAGACCGGTCGAGTCGGACTGCGCCACCCGAGCGCCCATGCCGTCGGCCCACAGGCCCCACGCGAGCGACGCCGCGGGCAGCCCTTGGGCGCGCCTGCGGTGGGCCAGGCCGTCGAGGAAGGCGTTGGCCGCGGAGTAGTTGCCCTGACCGGGCGCGCCGAGCGTGCCCGCCACCGAGGAGAACAGCACGAACGCCGACAGGTCCAGGTCGCGGGTCAGCTCGTGCAGATGCCACGCCGCGTCGACCTTGGGCCGGAACACGGTGTCGACCTGGTCCGGGGTCAGCGAGCCGATCGTGCCGTCGTCCAGCACACCGGCGGTGTGCACGACGGCGGTCACGGGGTGCTCGGCCAGCAGCGCGGCCACCGCGTCCCGGTCCGCGACGTCACAGGCCGCCATGGTGACCTCGGCGCCCTGCGCGGTCAGCTCCGCGCGCAACTCCTCGGCACCGTCGGCGCTCGGCCCGCGCCTGCTGACCAGCACCAGCCGTCCGACCCCGTGGCTGCCGACGAGGTGCCGGGCGACCAGACCGCCCAGCGCACCCGACGCACCCGTCACCAGCACCGAACTGTCCGGTCCGAACGCCGGCTCAGTCCCGGGCTCCGGCCGCACTCGCGCCAAGCGGGCCACGAACACCCGTCCGTCCCGCACGACGACCTGGGGTTCCCCGGTCGTCAGGGCGGACCTCCAGCCGTCCTCGTCGTCGACGTCGACGTCCACCAGCATGAAGCGGTCGGGGTTCTCCGACTGTGCGGTTCGCATCAGACCCCATACCGCGGCCGATGCCAGGTCCGGCACGTCGTCCTCGGAGCCGGTCGCCACGGCGCCGCGGGTCACCAGGACCAGCCGCGACGCCGCGCAGCGGTCGTCGGACAGCCAGCCCTGCACCAGTTCCAAGGCGGTGTGCACCTCGCGGCGTACCGCGTCCACGTCATGGGACTCGGTGTACCGGACCACGACGTTCTCCGGCAGTGATTCCCCCGCGTCCAGGGCGGACCGCATCGCGGCCCAGTCCGTGAACTCCGCCACCGAACCAGCGTTCCCGGTCGGGGTCGGGGCGGGCACCCAGTCCAGGCGGAACAGTGATTCCCATGCCTGTCGCGACAGTGTCGTCGACACCGGGCGCAGCACCAGCGAGTCGATCGTGGCCACCGGAGCACCGGAGCCGTCCGCGACGGTCAAGGACACGCCGTCCGTACCCGCGGGTGCCAACCGCACCCGCAGTACCGTCGCCCCCGAGGCATGCAACTGCACACCTGACCATGCGAACGGCAACCTGCCGGGAGCACCGGCCTCGCCCATCAGCCCGATGGTGTGCAGCGTCGCGTCCAGCAGCGCCGGATGCAGACCAAAGCTCCCTGCTTCCGCACCCTCTGGCAGCGCGACTTCGGCGAACATCTCGTCGCCCTTGCGCCAGGCCGACCGCAGCCCCTGGAACACCGGCCCGTAGGCGAAACCGCCATCGGCCATACCGTCGTAGAACCCATCCAGGTCCACGGCCTCGGCCCCGGCAGGCGGCCAGGCACCGAGCTCAACCGGCGGCGTATCAACACCATCCGAGAGCACACCACTGGCGTGCCGGACCCATATGTCGCTGTCGTCACCGCGCGCATGCACCGTCACCGGGCGACGACCCGACTCATCCGGCACACCCACCTGGACCTGTACCCGCACACCGCCACGCTCGGGTACCACCAACGGTGCTTCCAGGGTCAGCTCCTCCACCGAGGCACACCCGACCTGGTCACCCGCACGGATCGCCAACTCGAGGAACGCCGTACCCGGCAGCAGCACCTCACCCAGGACCTCGTGATCGGCCAGCCACGGGTGGGACTCCACCGACAACCGGCCGGTGAAGAGCTGCCCGTCCGAATCGGCCGTGTCGACTATCGCGCCCAGCAGCGGGTGGCCGGCCGAGCCGAGCCCCGCGGCGTTCAGGTCGCTTGCGCCCACCCCGGCGTCCAGCCAGTAGCGCTGACGCTGGAACGCGTAGGTGGGCAGGTCCACACGTCGTGCGCCACGACCGGTGAAGAAGGCTTCCCAGTCCAGCCGCACGCCCTGTGTGCACAGCTGTGCCACCGCGGATATCAGCGCGGACTCCTCCGGCTGATCGGCTCGCAGCGCCGGTACGAACCCGGCGTCCGGCGCGGACTCCTGGCCGAGTGCCGACAGCGTTCCGCCCGGCCCCACCTCGACAAACGTGGCGATGCCCTCCTCCCGCAATGTGCTCATGGCGTCGGCGAACCGCACCGACTCCCGCACATGGCGCACCCAGTACTCCGGCGAGGCAAGCTCCTCGACGGTTGCCCGCGTGCCGGTCAGCGTGGACACGATCGGGATCGCGGGTACCTCGAACAACACCCCTTCCAGCACTCGGCGGAACTCGTCGAGCATCGGGTCCATCAGCGGCGAGTGGAACGCATGGCTGACCCGCAGCCGGGTCACCTTCCGGCCTTCCTCACGCCAGCGCTCGGCAACGGTCTCGACATCGGCGGTGACACCGGAGATGACCAGCGAGTTCGGGCCGTTGACCGCGGCAACACCGACGGTCTCCGGCAGGTCCGACGCGACCTCGGCTTCGGTCGCCTGGATGGCCATCATCGCGCCACCCGAGGGCAGTGCCTGCATCAACCCGGCCCGTGCCGATACCACCTTGGCGGCATCGGCGAGTGACCAGACACCGGCCACGTGGGCGGCGGCCAGTTCGCCGATCGAATGCCCGGCCAGCACATCCGGCCGGATGCCCCAGGACTCGAACAGGTGGAAGAGCGCCACCTCGACCGCGAACAACGCGGGCTGCGTCACCCCGGTCTCGTTGAGGGCATCGGCGTCCTCGCCGAACAGCACCTCGCGCACCTGCGGGTCGAAGGCGCCCAGCGCCTCGTCCAACGCCTCGGCGAACACCGGGAACCGCTCGGACAACTCACGGCCCATGCCCAGCCGCTGCGACCCCTGACCCGAGAACAGGAAACCCACACCACCCACGGCGGGGGACCCTGCTACCAAGCCGGGGAGCGGCTGCCCCTGAACCAGCGCGGAGAGCCCCTCCAGCAGCGCCGTGCGGTCGTCGCCCAGGACAACTGCCCTGTGGTCAAAGGCCGATCGCGTGGTCACCAGCGAGTAGGCGACGTCCTGTACGCCGATCTCCGGCTCATCCGCGATGCGCTCCCGCAGCCTGATCGCCTGCTCCCGCAGCGCCTCCGCACTCCTGCCCGACAGCACCCACGGCACGACACCGTCGACCGGGGCCGGGACGCGGTCCTCGCTCGGCACGTGCTCGACGATGGTGTGTGCGTTCGTTCCGCTCACGCCGAACGACGACACACCGGCCCGCCGCAGGCGACCGGTCTCCGGCCACTGCCGGGCCTCGGTCAGCAGCTCGACGGCGCCCGCGGACCAGTCCACGTTCGACGAGGGCTCGCCGACGTGCAGGGTCGGCGGCAGTACGCCGTGCCGCAGCGCCATCACCATCTTGATCACACCCGCGACACCGGCCGCGGCCTGGGTGTGGCCGAGGTTCGACTTGATCGAGCCGAGCCACAGCGGCTCACCGGTGCGGTCCTGGCCGTAGGTGGCCAGCAGGGCCTGTGCCTCGATCGGGTCGCCGAGCGTGGTGCCGGTGCCGTGTGCCTCGACCGCGTCCACATCGGACGACGCCAGCCCGGCGCTCGCCAACGCCTGCCGGATCACCCGCTGTTGGGACGGACCGTTCGGCGCGGTGAGGCCGTTGGACGCGCCGTCCTGGTTCACCGCGGAACTACGGATCACCGCCAGGACCGGGTGTCCGTTGCGGCGGGCGTCCGACAGCCGCTCGACCAGCAGCATGCCGACGCCCTCACCCCAGCCGGTGCCGTCGGCGCTGTCGGAGAACGACTTGCACCGACCGTCGGCGGACAGACCGCGCTGGCGGCTGAAGTCGACGAACGTACTGGGGGTCGCCATCACGGCGACACCACCGGCCAACGCCATCGTGCACTCGCCCTGGCGCAGCGCCTGGCACGCCCAGTGCAGGGCGACCAGCGACGAGGAGCACGCGGTGTCGACGGTGACGGCGGGCCCCTCCAGGCCCAGTGCGTAGGCGACGCGGCCGGACGCGACACTGCCGGACCCGCCGGTGCCGAGGTAGCCCTCGACGTCCTCCGAGACGGCACGCAGCCGCGCCACGTAGTCGTGGTACATCACACCCGCGAACACACCGGTCGCACTGCCCCGCACCGACTCCGGCGCGATACCAGCCCGCTCGAACGCCTCCCAGGAGGTCTCCAGCAACAACCGCTGCTGCGGGTCCATCGCCAGCGCCTCGCGCGGTGAGATGCCGAAGAACGCCGGGTCGAACTGGTCGGCGTCGTGCAGGAAGCCGCCCTCGCGGGTGTACGAGGTACCCGTGTGGTCGGGGTCCTCGTTGTACAGCGCGTCCATGTCCCAGCCGCGGTTGGTGGGGAACTCGCTGATGGCGTCGACCCCGTCCAGGACGAGTCGCCACAGGTCTTCGGGTGAGTTCACCCCGCCGGGGTAGCGGCAGCTCATGCCGACGATGGCGATCGGCTCGTCGGTCACGGCCACGGCCGTGCGGGTGGGCGCCGCGACGACGGGCGCACCCGCGAACTCGGCACCGATGAACTCGGCGAGCGCGGCGGGGCTCGGGTGGTCGAAGACCAGCGTGGCAGGCAGGCGCAGCTCGGTGGCCGCGTTGAGATGGTTGCGCAGCTCGACGGAGCTGAGCGAGTCGAAGCCCAGGTCCCTGAACGCGCGGTCGGGCGCGATGGCATGCGCCGAGCTGTGGCCGAGCACCACAGCGGCGTGGGTACGGACAAGGTCGAGCAGTGCCTTCTCCCGCTCGGCCTCGGTCATGCCCGCCAGCGACTGCGCCAGCGCGGACCGGGTGGCGGCGGGATCGACGGTCCTGCGTGCCGTGCCATGCACCAGACCACGCAGGAGGTGCGGCACGGGGTGGGAACGCGCCTGCCGTTGCAACACGGTCAGGTCGAGGGGCACCGGTGCAAGCAGTGCGCGTCCCGTGGAGCCCGCCGCGTCGAACAGCGCCAGGCCCTCGGCCGCGCCGATCGGGACCGCGCCGCCGCTGGTGATCCGCCGTACGTCGGTCTCGTCGAGGCTGCCTGCCATGCCGTCGGCCGTGGCCCACAGGCCCCATGCCAGGGAGGTGGCGGGCAGGCCGGCAGCGCGGCGGTGCTGGGCGAGTGCGTCCAGGAAGACGTTGGCCGCCGCGTAGTTGCCCTGACCGGCGCCACCGAACACACCGGCGGCGGACGAGAACAGCACGAACGCCGACAGGTCGTGGGTGAGCTCGTGGAGGTTCCAGGCCGCGTCGACCTTGGGCCGGAACACATCGTCGATCCGGTCCGAGGTCAGCGAGCCGATCGTGCCGTCGTCCAGTACGCCCGCGGTGTGCACCACGGCGGAGACCTGGTGCTCGGCCAGCAGCCGCGTAACGGCCTCCCGGTCGGCCACATCACACGTCGCGAACGTCACCTCGGCGCCCTGCGCGGTGAGTTCGTCGCGCAGTTCGTCGGCGCCCTCGGCTGCGGCGCCGCGCCTGCTCACCAGTAGCAGGCTCTGTACGCCTCGTTCCGTGACCAGGTGTCGGGCAACGAGGCCGCCCAGTGTGCCTGTCGCGCCGGTGATCAGCACCGCACCTGAACCGAAGCCGGGGTCGTCCATCACGGACTGCTTGGCCCTGGTCAGGCGCGGAGCGCTGGCGGCGCCGGAGCGCACCGCGAGCTGTGGCTCTCCGGTGGCCAAGGCGGACGGCAGCACATCGAGTGAGGTCGCTTCGTCGTCGAGGTCGACCAGCACGATCCGGTCCGGGTTCTCCGACTGAGCGGACCGCACCAGGCCCCACACCGTTGCCTGCGCGATGTCCCGCACGTCCTCGTCGGGCGTGGTGGCGATGGCACCCCTGGTCACGATGGCCAGGCGCGGCGCATCGTATTGCTCGTCGGCAAGCCAATTCTGGACCGTGGTCAGCGCCCAGTGCGCCGCTTCATGGGCACTGGACACCGGATCAGAAGCCGAGGTGATCGGGCACGGCAGGATGACGAAGTCGGGCAGTTCCGCCGACCGCGTCAGGGTCTCCAGGTCGGTCCACTCGGTTGTCGGGGCGTCGCCGTCAGACAGCGGCACCGACACCCAGTCGACGCCGAACAGCGCGTCGTCCCGATCGTCACCCGCGACCTGGTCCGGCGCGGCCGGTCGCAACACCAGCGAGTCGATCGTGGCCACCGGAGCACCGGAGCCGTCCGCGACCGCCAACGACACCCCGTCCGCACCTGTGGGTGTCAACCGCACCCGCAGCACCGTCGCGCCGGAGGCGTGCAGCCGCACACCCGACCACGAGAAGGGCAGCTTGCCGGGAGCGTCGGCCTCGCCCATCAGCCCGATGGTGTGCAGCGTCGCGTCCAGCAGGGCCGGGTGCAGACCGAAGCCCTCGGCCTTCACACCGTCCGGCAGCGCGACTTCGGCGAACATCTCGTGACCGCTGCGCCAAGCCGAGCGCAGTCCCTGGAAGACCGGCCCGTAGCCGAAACCGCCGTCGGCCATGCGGTCGTAGAACCCGTCCAGGTCCATGACCTCCGCGCCTGCGGGCGGCCATTCGACCAGGGAAGCTCCACCAGAGCGGCCTGCCGCGCCCAGCACACCGGTGGCGTGCCGGGTCCAGGAACGACCGTCGTCGATGTCGCCCGCGCTGGAGTGGAAGGTCAGTTCGCGCCTGCCGGAGGAGTCCTCGGCGCCGATCCACACCTGCACCCGCATCGAGCTGTTCTCCGGCAGGACAAGAGGTGCCTCAAGCGTCAACTCCTCCACCAGGTCACACCCGACCTGGTCACCCGCACGAATCGCCAACTCGAGGAACGCCGTACCGGGCAACAGCACCGAGCCCATGACCTCGTGATCGGCCAGCCACGGGTGGGTCTGGACCGACAACCTGCCGGTCAGGAGCACACCGTCCGTGCCGCCGAGGGTGACAGCCGCGCCCAGCAGCGGGTGCTCGGCGGGACCGAGCCCGGCCGCCGAGACATCACCGATCAGCGGCAGCACCTCAGGCCAGTAGCGCTCGTGCTGGAACGCGTAGGTGGGCAGGTCCACCCGCCGTGCGCCAGGACCGGCGAAGAACGCCTCCCAGTCCACCCGGACGCCGCGCACATGCAACTGGCCCGCGGCCGTGGTGGCAGCCATGGCCTCTGGCCGATCGCCGCGCAGCACCGGCACGAACCCGGCGTCGGGCGCGGACTCCTGCCCCATCGCGGACAGTGTCCCGCCCGGCCCCACCTCGACAAACGACGCAATGCCCTCGTCGACGAGCGTGCTCATGGCGTCGGCGAACCGCACCGATTCGCGCACGTGCCGCACCCAGTACTCCGGCAAGGCGAGTTCTTCGGCGGTGGCCAGCTGACCCGTCAGCGTCGACACGATCGGGACCGTCGGTGCCTCGTAGGACACGCTCTCCAGCACTCGGCGGAACTCGTCGAGCATCGGGTCCATCAGTGGCGAGTGGAACGCGTGACTGACGCGGAGGCGCGTTACCTTCCGGCCCGCCTCACGCCACCGTTCCGCGACCGCCTCGACATCGGCAGCAATACCCGAGACGACCACTGACGTCGGCCCGTTGACCGCCGCGATCCCCACGGTGTCCGGCAGGTCGGGCGCGACTTCGCCCTCGGTGGCTTGGATGGCCATCATCGCACCACCCTCAGGCAGTGCTTGCATCAGCGCACCGCGCGCCGACACCACCTTGGCGGCATCGGCCAACGACCACACGCCGGACACGTGGGCGGCGGCCAGCTCGCCGATCGAGTGGCCCGCCAGCATGTCGGGTCGGACGCCCCAGGACTCCAGAAGGCGGAACAGCGCCACCTCGACCGCGAACAGCGCGGGCTGGGTCACCCCGGTTTCGTTCAGGGCATCGGCGTCCTCGCCGAACAGCCCCTCACGCACCGCCGGGTCGAACTCGCCCAGCACCGCATCCAACGCCTCGGCGAACACCGGGAACCGGTCAGCCAGCTCACGACCCATGCCCAGCCGCTGCGACCCCTGGCCCGAGAACAGGAAACCCACCCGGCCAGACTCGTCAGCAACTCCCGTGACCGCGGCACTGGTCGCCTGACCCTCGGCCACAGCCGCCAAAGCCGCCAGCAGCTCCGACCGGTCGGCGGCGACCACCACCGCACGGTGCTCCAGCACCGACCGCGAAGACACCAGCGCACGGCCCACATCCGCCACGGCCAGTTCGGGAGTTGCGTCCACAAAGGACTTGAGCCGCGCGGCCTGCTCCCGCAACGCCTCGGGCCCCTTGGCCGACAACACCCACGGCACCAGCCCGTCGTACGTCGGCTCCGGAGCTTCGTCCTGCTCGACCGCGGGTGCCTGCTCGATGATGGTGTGGGCGTTGGTTCCGCTGAATCCGAACGACGACACACCGGCTCGCCAGGGCCGGTCCGCAGCGGGCCACTCACGCTGATCGGTGAGCAGCTCCACCGCACCGGCGGACCAGTCCACGTGCGGGGACGGCTCGTCGACGTGCAGGGTGCGCGGCAGCACACCGTGCCGCATCGCCATCACCATCTTGATCACACCGGCCACGCCCGCGGCGGCCTGGGTGTGACCGATGTTCGACTTGATCGAGCCGAGCCACAGGGGCTGGTCGGCGGGGCGGTCCTGGCCGTAGGTGGCCAGCAGCGCCTGC